>NZ_MWUE01000028.1 GCF_002077695.1 Pantoea latae | reverse complement strand
CTGGCGGCACTAGCGCGGCGGTCCCACCTGACCCCATGCCGAACTCAGAAGTGAAACGCCGTAGCGCCGATGGTAGTGTGGGGTCTCCCCATGCGAGAGTAGGGAACTGCCAGGCATCCATATTGGTATGCACCCGCGAGGGTGACACCGGTTATCAGCGAGACCCCGCTGGTAGCAGCAGTATTCGGTGGTGCGGTAGTTCAGTCGGTTAGAATACCGGCCTGTCACGCCGGGGGTCGCGGGTTCGAGTCCCGTCCGCACCGCCACCTCACAGATAAGCCCTGACTGAAAAGTCAGGGCTTTTTCTTTTGCGTTAAAAAGCACTGTCAGCACACGATGATTCCGACAATTAAGAACAGCAATTGAAACCCCGGACTAAAATCCCTATAACAGAAAGGTGCAACGGGTACGGAAGAATTGGGCAATAACGTGCGAAAGAAAACTTATGCAATGCGATATGTCGCGGGACAACCGGTCGAACAGATCTTTCCGCCGGGCGCCATGCTACATCTCGGTCAGGCGCTCCCGCCTGGCGCGCCGCTGACGCCCGATGCGCACCTTAAAGTTCTGGTGTGGAATATCTTTAAACAGCAGCGCGCTGACTGGATGTCGGTATTACAGGGCTTCGGCAAAGATGCGCATCTGGTGCTGCTGCAAGAGGCGCAAACCACGCCGGAACTGGTGCAGTTTGCCACCAGCAACTATCTCGCCGCCGATCAGGTGCCCGCTTTTGTGCTGCCGCAGCATCCTTCAGGCGTGATGACGCTGGCCTCGGCCCATCCGGTCTACTGCTGCCCGCTACGCGAGCGAGAGCCGCTGCTGCGTCTGGCGAAATCTGCGCTGGTCACCGCCTATCCGCTTCCAACCGGTGAGATGCTCATGGTGGTCAATATCCATGCGGTCAATTTCAGCCTGGGCATTGATGTCTACAGCAAGCAGCTGGGACCGATAGGCGAGCAGATCGTGCATCACAACGGCCCGGTCATTATGGCGGGCGATTTCAACGCCTGGAGCCGTCAGCGCATCCATGCGCTCTATCGTTTTGCACGCGAAATGGCGCTGAAAGAGGTGCGGTTCACCGACGATCATCGCCGCAAGGCGTTTGGCCGCCCGCTTGATTTCGTCTTCTACCGCGACATCAACGTCAGCAAGGCCTCAGTGCTGGTGACGCGCGCGTCGGACCATAACCCGCTGCTGGTTGAATTCAACGCCGCACGCTAAAGTCAGCGCGTCAGCAGGGCGATAGCGCGCACCGGCGACGCTGAGCCCTTCTCGATGCGCAGCGGCAGGGCGATAAAGGTGAAGCAGGGCGGCAGACGCGCCAGATTAGCCAGGTTTTCGATAATCAGCTTATCGTTGCCCAGCAGCAACTGATGCACCGGGTTCGTTTCACTGCCGAAGGCGTCAAGCGACAGCGCATCCGTTCCGAATACGTTAACGCCTTTAGCAATCAGGCTGGCCGCGCCTTCAGCAGAAAGCCCAGGCCAGTCCGACAGAAAGGCGCCCTGGTCGGGGCGACGCGCCCATTTTGCATCCCAGCCGGTATGGAAGATAACGATATCGTCCTCACCAATGGCGCCATGCTCGCGCTCCCAGCGGCCAATCTCCTCAACGCCGAAGGTCGCCCTGGCAGCCACGTGGCGCACATCGATCAGCACGCCGCGGCCAATTAGCTGACGCACATCCACCTGCTCAATCGTCTTGCCATCCGGTATAAAGTGAGAAGGGGAGTCGACGTGAGTGCCGCAGTGATCTCCCATAACCAGCTGACAGTTATAGTTGCCGTCTCCGCCCGCATAGCTTTCATTCTCGCCGAGTAAAAACGCAGGATGGGTCGGCCATACCGGCATCAGCGGCTGGTATAGATGGTTCAGCTCGACGACGTCGCTGTTGCGTAATGCTGTCCAGAGTGCGGTCATCTTATCCTCGCTTAACGTTTACGGTTTCTTTAATCAGCAGCAGCGGCACGCAGGAAAGCAGCAGCACCGTGACGATCACCGCATAATGAACGCCGAATCCCCAGCTGTGAATAATCCAGCCGCTTACCGGCGCCACCAGGATGCCGGCAATCCCTACGGCGAGACCGATCATCAGGCCCATACTGGAGGCTGCGGCATGGGGCGCGGAATCGATCAGCAGCGCATAGGCGACAGGGTAGGGAGAGTTGCGAAACAGCCCCCAGAAAATCAGGATCCCCCAGGCCAGCGCGGCGGAATGGATAAAGGTGCAGAGCGCGCAGGCGACGATCCAGCCGGCAATGATAAAACCTAGCGACGATTTGCGTCCTCGCACGTCGGAGAAACTTCCCCACAGGATCTGCCCAATCCAGCCGGTAATGCCCGATGCGCCGGAAATAATCGCGGCGGTAGAGAGATCGAGCCCGACCTCGCGCGTCAGCTGCAGCGTCAGAAAGTTAGCAATGCCCATCTCCGCCCAGGTAAAGCCGAATACCAGCGCTATCGCCATCAGGCAGTTGCGATTTTTCAGGCAGCTAAAGGAAGAGGTCAGGCTGGACGACTGCGGCTGCGGCGCAATAGGGCGGGTGAGGCGATTATCATCGATCCAGCGGAATACCTTGTCGTGATTCTTTTTGGTGCCGAGCGCCAGCTGCATCACCACAATGACCAGCCCGATCAGCGGAATAAACAGAAACGCCTGACGCCAGTCGCCAAACATCAGGATCGCGGCGATCAGCACCGGGCCAATAAACTGTCCCAGCGGAAAGCCGGTATGGTGGACGCCGATGGCGAACCCGCGATTCTCTTTTTGCCACCACTCTCCCAGCAGCGCCACGTTAATCGGCTCCGAGCCGCCGGTTCCCATACCCATAAAGACGCGCAGCAGCTGAAAGGCGCCCAGCGTCTTGCAGAAGGCGGTGGCGACGCCGGAGACGATCTCCACCAGCACCGCCAGACACCAGCTGTAGCAGCGGCGATAACCGGTGCCAATATAGTCAGACAGCAAACCGAACAGCACCGCGCCCGTCAGCGTGCCGATAAAGCTGAGCGAATTGATCCAACCCGCCTCGACCTCACTAATATTGAAATCTTTCATAATGGCAGGCAGCAGCGTGGGCAGAATAATACGGTCAATGGAATTCATCAGTATTGCCAGCGTGGTGATCACCAGCATCCACCATGAAAGCGGATGGGCGCGCGGCAAAAAGCCGCGCTTCGCTGGAGGCGCGCTCTGCTGCTCCTCGCTCACCGGCTGCTGTGCTGTTTTTAACGGCTGATCCAGGCTATCGCTCATTACCTTACCCTGTCATGTTGGCCTCAAAGGCGAAAAGGGTGCCGCAGGCGGCATAGAGTAACCTTCGCGCAACCGCGCCAGAAGAAACACTATGGCTACACGAAAATACAAGGTTGTTAACATGGAACGGCATCGTCTGCCATACAAGTATTTTGTGATTAATAATTGATCGCTGTCACGCGCTTTAACACGCAGGCTGTTGTGTAAGAGAAGGGGAAGAGAAGCGAACAGAAATGAAAAAGGCCAACAATTGTTGGCCTTTTCGACGCATCAGGTATCGGGCGATGCGCTATTATTTACAAAGAGCGTTAGCCTGTCGCCGGGCTGGATATCTTTAGTGCTGCTCAGGACCGTATTCCATCGCATCACGTCTTTGATATCAACGCCGTGGCGGCGTGCAATGCTGGCAAGAGAATCACCTTTACGCACGCGATAGGTGATGCTGTTGCTATTATCAGCCAGGCTGGTGCCGCTGTCGCCGGCGGTCAGCGTCTGACCGGGACGAATGCTGGCGCCTTGCAGATGGTTCTGCTGTTTTAGCGTGGCTACGCTAACGCCCAGTTTGCTGGCGATGCCCGAAAGCGTATCGCCGCGTCGTACTTTATAGCTGCTGCCTGACGCGCTGTTTTTCGCCAGCTGCGTCGGCTGAACCGCTGCGATGTCGCCGGAAGCGAGCGAACTGCGCAGCTGCGCCACGTGGGACTTAGGCACTAAAATGTACTGTGGTCCGTTTGGCGCGGTGGCCCCTTTCTTATAGCCGGTATTGAAGCTCTTAAGCTTGCTGAGCGACATTCCCGCCATTTCGGCAGCCTGCGTCAACTGCATCTGCTGACCGACTTCGACACGCGCCAGCGCGCGGCTTTCGTCGGTGGTCGGCAGTTTAATACCGTAGCGCTTGTTGTTCTTGAGCAGCTCGCTTAAGGCCAACATTTTCGGCACGTAGACCGTGGTTTCGCGCGGCAGCGATAAATTCCAGAAGTCGGTCGGCTTACCGCGCGCCTTATTCTGTTTCATCGCTTTCAGCACACGCCCTTCACCGCTGTTATAGGCCGCGACGGTCAGTAACCAGTCTCCGTCAAACATCTTGTTCAGGCGTTGCATCATATCCAGCGCAACTTTGGTCGAGGCCACCACATCGCGGCGCCCGTCGTACCACTGGTTCTGTTTCAAACCATAATTTTTGCCCGTTGTTGCAACGATCTGCCAGATGCCGGCGGCATTGGCGGATGAGGTTGCATGGGGGTCAAAAGCGCTCTCCACTATGGGTAGCAGTACCAGTTCCATCGGCATTTTACGTTTATGTATCTGCTCGACTATCCAGTACATGTACGGCTCTGCCCGTAATGTTACATCGTGGAGATAGCTCTTATTTTTTAAGTACTTTTGTTTCTGTTCGCGGATCCGGCTGTTTTCCGGTATCCCCATCTTCAACTCGTCACTAATGAAACTCCAGAGATCGGTATCTTCTGCGAGGCCAGTTCCATCTTCCTGCCATCGCGGCGACAACATTCGATCACCGTACTTTCCATTTTCACCTTGACCAGCTGAAGACAGACTCTGTGCATGCTGTTCGGGGATATTGGCGTCATTCCGTGATGCCTGACATCCCACCAGCAAGACCGAGGCGAGTAATATCGCTTTAGCCTTCATGTGTGTGTCAATAGTTCGCTTAAAAGACGAGCAACTATACGTGACCCCCTGTCACAACACAACCCGTAAGATCAAAATTGGTCTTTCTTCTCACGTAACAGGGCAAATGGTTGCCATATATGCTCAGGTGTTAAATTTATGTTCAACGCCCTTTGTAAATCAGGGTCTTGCGTGCGGAGAAATAAATTTATTTGCCGTTCGTGCGCCAGTTTTGTGGGCAAAGTAATGCCATTTTTGGCACGTAAGTCCTTAATTTTCTGATATTCGGCCATAATACCCGGGTCATGAGGCAGAATAGCCGCAGCAAACTTCAGGTTAGATAAAGTGTACTCATGCGCGCAGCAGACCAGCGTATCGCCGGGGAGCTGGTCAAGTTTTTGAAAAGACTCATACATTTGCTCAGCGGTGCCCTCAAAAAGCCGTCCGCAGCCGCCTGAAAACATTGTGTCTCCACAGAAAAGATAAGGCGAACTGTAATATGAGATATGTCCTAAAGTATGACCAGGCGTGTGCAGCACGCTAAAGGTCAGGCCCAGCAAAGAGAAGGTGTCGCCTTCGCTGACGATCTCGGTTGCGCCCTTACTCTCGGTTTCCTGTGGACCAAAAACCGGGATCGCCGGGAATTTCTCCAGCAGGGTCGCCACGCCGCCAACGTGATCCTGATGGTGGTGGGTTAATAAAATGGCGACGGGCGTCCAGCCGTTCGCGTAGACTTTTTCCAGCACCGGTTGCGCTTCGCCCGGATCGACAATCAGGCAGTTGCCCGCGTCGTCGTTCAGCGTCCAGATGTAGTTATCCTGCAGTGCAGGAATACTGGTAAGATTCATAATCACCTCTCGCAGGCCGTTAGAAAAGGAAGATGGTAAAGCATGAAGCCCGCTAAAACTCGCCAGATTCTGACCGCGCCGCACTCCTGGCGCGATATGCCGTGGGGAGACTATTTTCGCGACGCCCTGACTCAGCAACTGCAGCCTTACCTCGGAAAGCTATATGGCTTTCATATGCTTAAGATTGGCAACCTTAGTGCAGAAATCAATACCGAGCACTGCGCTATTTCGCATCAGGTGAATGTCGGCAGCGAAGGCGACCTGCTGCAGGTGCTGGCGCAGGCGACGCAGCTGCCGTTTGAGTCGAAGTCGATCGACGCCTGCCTGCTGGCGCATACGCTCGCCTGGAGCCAGGATCCGCACCGCGTGCTGCGCGAAGTGGATCGCGTGCTGATTGACGACGGCTGGATGATCATCAGCGGCTTCAACCCCTTTTCGCTGCTGGGCATCAGCAAAATGGTGCCCGGCATCCAGCGTAAAGCGCCGTGGAGCGGCCGCATGTTTAGCCAGATGCGCCTGCTGGACTGGCTGAACCTGCTTAATTACGAAGTGATGTTCCGCACCCGCTTTCAGGTGGTGCCCTGGCATCAGCAGGGCGGCAAGGTGATCAGCGCGCATCTGCCGGCGCTGGGCTGCCTGAATATCGTTGTGGCGCGCAAGCGCACTTTCCCGCTGACGCCGACCAAAGCGAAAAAGTCGCTGAGCAAGGCGCAGCTGCGTCCGGCGGTCAACGCCACGCGGCAGTTCCGCGCGACCAACGATCAGGACGCGACCTGATAGCCGATATCCTCTGACTGCGGGCGCGACGCCGCGCTGCGCGCCAGCTCGTCGCAGCGTTCGTTTTCCGGATGGCCGGCGTGGCCTTTGACCCATTCCCACTGGATCTCATGCCCCGCCAGCGCGCTGTCGAGGCGCTGCCAGAGATCGACATTTTTCACCGGCTTTTTATCCGCGGTTTTCCAGCCGCGTTTTTTCCAGTTATGGATCCAGCTGGTAATGCCCTGGCGCACATACTGGCTGTCGGTGCTGAGCACCACATGGCACGGCTCTTTCAGCGCTTCCAGCGCCACGATTGCCGCCATTAGCTCCATACGGTTGTTGGTGGTGAGCCGATAGCCGGCGCTGAACAGTTTTTCGTGCTGACCGTAGCGCAGGATGGCGCCGTAGCCGCCGGGACCGGGATTGCCGAGGCAGGATCCGTCGGTGAATATTTCTACCTGCTTGCGCATCTCTGGTAGACTCCCTTCTGATAAAAACGCCAAGTCTGACATAAAACGAATCCTATGAGCACTGCAAATAACCGCCAGATCGTTCTCGATACTGAAACCACCGGCATGAACATGATCGGTGTGCACTATGAAGGTCACCGCATCATTGAAATCGGTGCGGTGGAGGTGGTGAACCGTCGCCTGACCGGCAACAACTTCCATATGTATCTGCGGCCCGATCGGCTGGTGGATCCAGAAGCGTTTGGCGTGCACGGCATCGCGGATGAGTTCCTGGCCGACAAGCCAACCTTCGCCGATATCGCCGATGAGTTCCTCGACTATATTCGCGGCGCCGAGCTGGTGATCCACAACGCCTCGTTCGATATTGGCTTTATGGATTACGAATTTTCCATGCTGAAGCGCGGCATTGAAAAGACGGAAACCTTCTGCCGCATCACCGACAGCCTGGCGATGGCGCGCAAAATGTTCCCCGGCAAGCGCAACAGCCTGGACGCGCTCTGCTCGCGCTACGAGATCGACAACAGCAAGCGAACGCTGCACGGCGCGCTGCTCGATGCGGAAATCCTGGCGGAAGTCTTCCTGACCATGACCGGCGGTCAAACGTCGCTGGCATTTTCGCTGGAGGGTGAGCGCTCGCAGCAGAACGCAGGCGAAACCATCCAGCGCATCGCGCGTCCCGCTTCCGCGCTGCGCGTGGTGGCGGCGTCGGACGAAGAGGTGATGGCGCATGAGTCGCGCCTCGACCTGGTGATGAAAAAGGGCGGCAGCTGTCTGTGGCGCGGCTGACAGGCGGTTTCGCCGGTTAAATCAGCGTTAAGCGTAAAAAAACAGCAAACGCGCGCGGCGGCGCTAAAAAGCGTTGACGGGGATACGGCGGCTCATTAATATGCGCCTCGTTCCCGACGGGGAACACAGCGCGGTGCGGTAGTTCAGTCGGTTAGAATACCGGCCTGTCACGCCGGGGGTCGCGGGTTCGAGTCCCGTCCGCACCGCCAACTCTTCAGAAAGGCCGATTCAGCAATGAATCGGCCTTTTGCTGTTTCCGTTCCTATTTTTCCTGCATTGCCACGCCGCCGGCGAAGCCGCGCGCCGCGTGCGTCTCGCGCTCATGACGCGCCAGATAGCGGTAGCATCCGCCGCCCAGCGCCGCGCCAATAAACCAGCTGAAGTTAGCGACCTCGTGCAGCGCGGGAATAAAGCTAATCAACAAGCCGATGGCGACCGATGGCAGCAGCGCGGCGATCGCCTTCGGGTTAAAGCCGCCGCGATACCAGTAGCGCCCCTGCGGCGTGGCATCGAACAGATCGTCGACAAACACGCGACTGCGCTTGATCAGATAGAAATCCGCCAGCAGGATGCCGAACAGCGGCCCGATAAAGGCGCCCAGCACGTCCAGCGTATAGTGGATCAGCTCCGGCGACTGAAACAGATTCCACGGCGTCAGCAGCACCGAGCCGACGGCGGCGATCATCCCGCCGGTGCGAAAGCTAATTTTCTGCGGCGAGCAGTTAGAGAAATCGAAGGCGGGCGAGACAAAGTTGGCCACGATATTGATGCCGATGGTGGCGGTGATCATGGTCAACAGCCCAATCGCCACCGCCAGATCGTTGCCGACCATGCTCACCGTCTCAATCGGATCGGTGATCATTTTGCCGAACAGCGACTGGGTGCCAGAAACGATCACCACCGTCACCACCGAGAAGAGCAAAAAGTTAAACGGCAGGCCCCAGCGGTTGCCGCGGCGAATTTCCCCCATGCTTTTGCCGTAGCGCGAGAAGTCGCCGAAGTTAAGCAGCGGACCGGAAAAATAGGAGACCACCAGCGCGGTGGCGGTGATCATCTGCCAGCCCTGTTCTCCCGCCGTCAGCGACTTGCTCGCCAGGGTAAAGGAAATGCCATCGAAACCCGTCTTGTATACAATCCAGCCCGCCAGCGCCACCATCACCACATAAACAGCGGGGCCCGCCACGTCGATAAAGCGCTTGATGGCGGCCATGCCGTGCCAGAACACCATCGCCTGCAGCAGCCACATCACCCCAAAGCAACACCAGCCGAGCAGCGAAAGCCCCAGCCAGCTGGCGTGGGTCATCGACGCCAGTGACGGAAAGAATTTCAGCAGCACCAGCATCAGCGCATTCGCCGCCAGATAGGTCTGGATGCCATACCAGGCGAAGGCGATCAGACCGCGGATCACCGCCGGAATATTGGCGCCGAAGACGCCGAACGCCTGGCGGCAGATCACCGCATAGGGCACGCCCGCCATCTGGCTCGGCTTCGCCACCAGATTGGCGCAGATCTGCACGATGCAAATCCCCGCCAGCAGGCAAATCAGCACCTGCCAGCTCGCCAGCCCGAGGGTGAAAAAGCTGGCCGCCACCACGTAGCCGCCCATGCTGTGCACATCCGACATCCAGAAAGAGAAGATGTTGTACCAGCTCCAGTTTTGCTGGCGCGTCGGCGCCAGATCCGCATTAGTCAGCCGTGGGCTATAGCGCGCCTCTGCGGAGGCAGAAGGGCTGTTAGATTGGTTTGGCATGAAACCTGCTCCTCATAACGACGTTTAGGGGTCAAAGCAACAGAGAGGCTGTTGCAGGATCCAGGCCAGAATCGAAATCTTGTATACAAAATTTTGCGTTCACGTATACGATGTGCGGAGAGAACGACCTGAGGGAGCCGATGATGAGAAGTGATACAGGCCACAGCACGGCCGCCGATGCCGGAGATAAAGACGAGCTTATCTATCAGGCGCTGATAGACGCCATTGTGGAGCATCAGCTGCCGCCGGGCAGCAAACTGCCGGAAGAGGCGCTGGCGGAGGTGTTCGGCGTCAGCCGCACCGGCATTCGCAAAGTGCTGCAGCGCCTCGCCGCAGTGCAGATGGTGACGCTGTTGCCCAGGCGCGGTGCACAGGTGACCACGCCCGGCGTCGACGAAGCGCGCGATATCTTTCGCACCCGCGCGCTAATCGAGTGCGCCAATCTGCCGGCGGTGCTGGCGCATCTGCAGCCGCCGCATCTGGCGGCACTGACGCAGCGCATCGCGCAGGAGCAGCAGGCGCATGAGGATCGCGACGGCGCTGCGGCCATTCGCCTCTCTGCCGCCTTTCATATCGAACTGCAGGCGATTGCGGGCAACCAGGTGCTGACCGAGCTGGTGACGCGCCTGACGCAGCGCTCTTCGCTGGTGATCGCCGCCTGGGGCGCGCCCTGGCAGCAGGGCTGCCGCTGCGACGATCACGACCGGCTGGTGGCCCATCTGCGCGAAGGCGATCTGCCGGCGCTCACCCAGGCGCTGCAGCATCACTTCGACCATATCGTCTCCAGCCTGCATTTTGAGCGCAGCGGCGAAACGCTGCCCGATTTCTCCCGGTTATTTGCCCGTCATAAAGAGGTGACATCATGAGCCTGATCCAGGTGATCAACCCCAACACCAGCCAGGCGATGACGGAAACCATCGGCGCGGCGGCGCGCGCGGCGGCGTCGCCAGGCACCGATATTATCGCGGTCTCGCCGTCGCAGGGCGTGCCCTCTATCGAAGGCCACTTCGACGAGGCTATCGCGGCGATTGGCGTGCTGGAGCAGGTTAAACGCGGCAGAGAGCAGGGCGTCAGCGGCCACGTCATTGCCTGCTTCGGCGATCCTGGCCTGCTGGCGGCGCGCGAACTGGCCACCGGGCCGGTGATCGGCATCGCCGAAGCGGCGATGCATACCGCGACGCTGGTGGCGACGCGCTTTTCTATTGTTACCACGCTGCCGCGCACGCTGATCATCGCGCGCCATCTGCTGCAGCAGTACGGCTTTACCCACCACTGCGCCGCGCTGCACGCCATCGATCTGCCGGTGCTGGCGCTGGAGGATGGTTCAGGCCTGGCGCAGGAAAAGGTGCGCGAACAGTGTTTGCAGGCGAAGCTGCAGGATGGCAGCGGCGCGATTGTGCTGGGCTGCGGCGGCATGGCGACGCTGGCGCGCGAACTGACGCAGGAGCTGGGGATGCCGGTGATCGACGGCGTCAGTGCGGCGGTGAAGATGGTCGAGGCGCTGGTAGCGCTTGGCTTCGGCACCAGCAAGCATGGCGATCTCGCGCGGCCGATCGCCAAACCTCTCTCAGAGGCGTTTCAGCATCTAAACTAACCAAACCTTGCCTTAACCTCACAGGACTTTCTCAATGGATAGTGCAGAGAAGAAAGAGTACAGCTTCAACAAAAACTATCCGCGCGATCTGATCGGCTACGGCGCGACGCCGCCGCACGCCGCCTGGCCCAACAAGGCGCGGGTAGCGGTGCAGTTCGTGCTCAACTATGAAGAGGGCGCGGAGAACAACGTGCTGCACGGCGACGCCGGCTCCGAGCAGTTTCTTTCCGATATCATCGGCGCGGCAAGCTATCCCGATCGCCATATGTCGATGGATTCGCTGTATGAATATGGTTCGCGCGCCGGCTTCTGGCGCATTCACCGCGAGTTTCAGAAACGCGGCCTGCCGCTGACGGTGTTCGGCGTGGCGATGGCGCTGGCGCGTCATCCAGAAATTGTTGAGGCGATCAAACAGGCTGACTATGACGTGGTCAGTCACGGCTGGCGCTGGATCCACTATCAGGCGATGGACGCCAAAACCGAGCGCCAGCATATGCAGCAGGCGGTCGACGTGCTCACCGACCTGTTCGGCAAAGCGCCGACCGGCTGGTACACCGGACGCGACAGCCCTAACACGCGGCGGCTGGTAGTGGAGCAGGGCGGCTTCAGCTACGACAGCGACTACTACGGCGACGATCTGCCGTTCTGGACGCAGGTTACCCGTCAGGACGGCACGGTGAAGCCGCATCTGATCATCCCCTACACGCTGGAGTGCAACGATATGCGCTTCGCCACGCCGCAGGGCTTTAATACCGCCGAGCAGTTTTTCACCTACCTGCGCGACACCTTCGACGTGCTTTACGAAGAGGGCGAAACCCAGCCGAAGATGATGTCGGTGGGCATGCACTGCCGTTTGCTGGGACGGCCGGGGAAATTCAAAGCCCTGCAGAACTTCCTTGATCATATCCAGCAGCATAGCGACGTCTGGATCTGCACGCGCCAGCAGATCGCCGATCACTGGATTGCCACCCATCCTGCGCCGCAACCCTGACAGGCGGACGCGCGGCTGCCGCTGCCGCGCGTCAAGGAAAACTGTAAGCGGTTATTGAGCAGGAAAATTAATGCATCTCCTCAACCGTTAGCCATTCGTGCGCGACGTAACGCCGCGTCTGGCGGCTTCTTTTAACAATGTTTAAATGAAATAAAAATATTTGCGCAACAAAATTAATTAACCTGCGTGAGGTTCTGCGCCGCTTAGCGCGCTGTTACATCTTGCCTGCCGCCGGATTTCCGCTTTGCGCGTATAGATATTCCGGGTTAATCACGGAATAAGGAACCGCTTTGATGAGCAAACTCTCCAGAAGGCATTTTATGGCGTTCGCGGCCGGTGGCACAGTGGCGCTGGCGGCAGGCCAGGTGCACGCCCACGACGCCATCGCCTCATGGCCCGCCAACACGCCGCGCGATCCCGGCCCGCACGATGCCGCGCGCGAGGGGCAAAATCCCGATATCGTCAATCCGCCCGCCACCGACAGCGGCACGCTGCCCAACCTGCGCTTCTCGTTCAGCGACGCCCACGTGCGCAAGGGCAGCGGCGGCTGGACGCGTCAGGTGACGCAGCGCGAGCTGGGCATCTCCACTACCATCGCCGGCGTCGATATGCGCCTCAACGCCGGCGGCATCCGCGAGCTGCACTGGCATAAAGAGGGCGAATGGGCCTATATGACCTTCGGCAATGCGCGCGTGACCGCCTTTGACAGCGACGGCGGCTGGTTCGTCGACGATATCGGCGTCGGCGACCTCTGGTACTTTCCGCCAGGCATTCCGCACTCGATTCAGGGGCTGGGGCCGGACGGCTGCGAGTTTTTGCTTGCCTTCGACAGCGGCGGCTTTGACGAAGACAGCACCTTCCTGCTGTCGGACTGGTTCAAACATATTCCGCCTGACATTCTGGCGAAAAACTTCAGCGTGCCTGTCTCAACCTTTGCAAAACTTCCGTCGCCGGACGATGAGTATATTTTCGCTGGCAAGGTGCCGGGCAGCCTGGCCTCGGACGCTATTCAGGGCGCGCCGAAATCGAAACGCCGCTTCACCCATCGTATGCTGGCGCAGGCGCCCATCAACGCGCCGGGTGGCACGGTGCGCATTACCGACTCCTCGACTTTTCCGGTGTCGAAAACCATTGCCGCCGCGCTGGTGGAGATTGCGCCAGGCGGCATGCGCGAACTGCACTGGCATCCCAATAACGACGAGTGGCAATACTATCTGGAAGGCGAGGGACGCATGGGCGTGTTCGCCTCGTCTGGCCAGGCGAGAACCTTTGATTATCGGGCGGGCGACGTCGGCTATGTGCCTTTCGCCATGGGACACTATATCGAGAACACCGGCAGCGGGCCGCTGCGCTTTCTGGAGCTGTTCAAAAGCGATTACTACGCCGATATCTCCCTGAACCAGTGGCTCGCCAGCACGCCGCGCGAGCTGGTGGCGCAGCATCTGCAGCTCGACGACGCTTTTCTCTCAGCGCTGTCGCTGAAAAAGAACCCGGTCGTCAACTAGCCGGATGGGCTGGCCGCGCGCCAGCCCTGCGTATTATTCCGAATCCTCAACGCCGGATAAAAGCGGTGGTTGTTCACGCCAAATCAATCAGCGACAATCGCCGCTTCCATAATTTTTTCTTATGACTAAGCGTCGTGAACATGACTACATCGCCGCAGGCGAAAAGGAGAGGCGCGCTGCGCACGTTTCTTGCCCGCTTCTGGCCGCATCCGCTGCCGGTCGCGAAAAAACAGATAGTTATCGCCAGCGTCGGCGCCGGGCTTGGGCTGACCATTACCAGCCTGATCAGCCACTGGCTGCTGGGAGAGGTTAATCTCTGGTTTGTCGCGCCAATGGGCGCCTCCGCCGTGCTGCTGTTTGGCCTGCCCAACAGCCCGCTGGCCCAGCCCTGGTCGATTGTCGGCGGCAATATGGTGGCGGCGGCGATCGGCGTGACCGCCGCCATGACCATCTCCTATGCGCCGCTGGCCTGCGGTGTCGCCGCCTGCCTCGCCATCGCCGCGATGTTTCAGCTGCGCTGCCTGCATCCGCCCAGCGGCGCGGTGGCGCTGACCGCGATCCTCGGCGGCGGCAGCGTTCATCAGCTGGGCTACCACTATATTCTGACGCCGGTGCTGCTTAACTCCCTCTGCCTGGCGCTGCTGGCGATCCTCTTCAACAACCTGGCGGGGCGGCGCTACCCGCATCCGCTGGCCGCCACCGAGGCGAAGCCGGAGCCGGTCACGCTGGCGGTGCCGATTACCCGCGACGACCTGCATCAGGCGCTGGAAAGCGGCCAGCTGCTGGATATTGACGAAGACGATCTCCAGCAGCTGCTGCAGCAGGCTGAAACCATTGCGGCGCAGCGTCAGGCTAGCCTTCGCTCATCAAACTGACCTGCGCGGCGACAATGCGCCAGCCCTGAGGCAGCCTGACCCAGCTCTGCTGCTGGCGGCCGATTTTTGTCGTGCCGTCACGCGTGAACTCGGTGCTGCAAACCGCAAAGTCGTCGCCGAAGGTGGTGATAACGCTGTTGCGCAGGGTGCGCGCCAGCCCGGCGGCGGGACGCTGGGCGCGAAAGGCGCGGATCTGCTCGATGCCGTAGAGGTTCTCGCCCGCGCCGAGGCGCACGGTGCGTTCGTCGTGCCAGAAGAGCGTGTCCAGCGTCTCGATATCATTGCTCACCAGCGCCTGCTCGTAGCGATAAAAGGCGGCGGTCACCTCCGCCACCACGTGCGGCAGATTAATCTCTTCACTGTTCATTCGGTTTACCCAGAGAGGTTATACCCTGCTGCTCCAGCGCAAAGGCGACGCGCAGCGCAGCAGCTTCGTTAAAGGGCGCGGCGATCAGCTGTAGCCCAATCGGCAGACCGCTTTTCGTCGCCAGCGGCACGCTGCACACCGGCAGGCCAAGGAAGGAGATCGGCTGCGTCAGCATGCCCATACTGGCGCGCGTCGGCAGATGCGTGCCGTTGACCGCGATTGTCTCCTGACCGATCAGCGGCGCGGCGCAGGGCGTCGCGGGGGCGATCAGCACGTCGAACCGACTGAACAGCGGCAGCACCTGCTGCTGAAAGTGGCGGCGGAAGCGCTGCGCCTGCACATACCAGGCGGCAGGCAGCATCGCGCCCGCCAGCAGCCGCTCGCGCGAGGCGGGTTCGAACCGCTCAGGCGAGGCGCGCAGCGCGGGCAGATAGTGGTTGCCGCCCTCGCAGGCGGTCAGGATAAAGGCCGCCGAGCGCGCCAGCTCCGCTTCCGGCAGCGTTACCTCATCCTGAATATCCAGCGCCCGCGCGGCCTGTGCCAGCGCGTCGCGCGCGTCGTCGTCGCACCAGGTAGAGAAAAAGCCGCCCAGCAGCGCACAGCGCTGGCCGCGCTCTTCCAGCCCGAGCTGCGCCGGATCGGCGGGGCGATTCGCCTGGAATGCGTCCTGCGGGTCATGCCCCTGCAGCATGTCATACACCAGCGCCAGATCCTCGACGCGGCGCGCGAAAGGGCCAATATGATCGAGGCTGGCGACAAAGGGATGACTGCCGCTGCGCGACAGCCGGCCAAAGGTCGGCTTCAGGCCGAAGATGCCGCACAGCGACGCGGGCACGCGAATCGAGCCGTTGGTGTCGGTGCCGAGCGAGAAGTGCGCCAGTCCGGCCGCGACCGCCGCCGCAGAGCCGCCCGACGAGCCGCCGGCGACCCGCGTCATGTCGTGCGGGTTGCGCGTGGCGCCGAAATGGCTGTTCTCGGTGGTGAATCCGTAGGCATAGGCGTCCATATTCAGCATGCCGGAGAGTAGCGCGCCGGCGCGGCTCAGGCGGCTGACCGCCCAGGCGTCCTGCGTCGCCGCCGGTCGATCCTGAAACAGGGCGGCGCCCGCCAGCGTGGTGTGGTCCGCCACGTCGAACAGGTTCTTCACCGCGTAGGGCACGCCCGCCAGCGGCGGCAGATCCTCGCCGCGTCGCCGCTGCGCGTCGATGGCGTCCGCCTCGCGCAGCATGCGTTCTGTGGTGATCTCGGTCCAGGCGTTAATCGCTCGCTGGCGCTTAATCCCTTGCAGAGAGTGCTGCGCCACCTCGCGCGCGCTGAGATCGCCGCGCTGAATCGCCTGCTGCAGCGCCTGGATAGAAAATTCGCTGAGGTTCATGGATGAAACACTCCCGCCACTTCCAGCCGGTCGTCAAGCGGGAAGGCCATCAGCGGCGCCGCCAGCGTAGCGATGCGCGCTAGCTGAATCACCAGCTCGGCGCGGCGCGCCTCGTCCAGCTCCAGCGCCAGCAGCTGCTCCATCTGCGCCAGATAGCGCGCCCAGTCTGTTGTCTGCTCCATCTTTTTTCTCCTGTCAGAAACCGCTCGCGCTGCCGTTGCTGCGCGGATCGCATGCGCCTTCCAGCATGCCGTTGTTGTGGCGCACGATGGCGCCGGCGTGTCCTACCGCTTCGCTGAAGTCGGGCAGCAGCTCGACCTCGTGCCCCAGCTGACGCAGCCTGGCGACGCTCTCCGGCGCAAAGCGGCCCTCCAGCTTGAGCGAGTCGGAGGCGTTGCCCCAGGTGCGTCCCAGCAGCCAGCGCGGCGCGCTCACCGCCTGCTGCAGCGGCATGCCCTGAATCACATGGCGGGTAAAGATCGCCGCCTGGGTTTGCGGCTGGCCATCGCCGCCCATCGCGCCGTAGACCAGGGTGCGGCCATCTTTCAGGCGCGCGGCGGCGGGATTGAGGGTATGGAACGGCTGCTTGCCCGGTGCCAGCGCCAGCAGGTGATCCGCGTCGAGGCTGAAGGCCGCGCCGCGATTCTGCCAGGTAATGCCGGTGCCGGGGATCACCACGCCGCTGCCGAACTCGTGGTAGATGCTTTGAATAAAGGAGACGGCGAGGCCGCTGCTGTCCATCACGCCCATCCACACCGTGTCGCCGGGACCACGCCCGGTTCCCCAGGGCGCGGCCTGCGTCTCGCTCACCTGGCTCGCCAGCGTGGCGAAGTGATCCTGGGTCAGCAGCGACTGCGCCTCGCAGCGCATATGGCGCGGATCGGTGAGATGGGCGTCGCGCAGCGCAAAGGCTTTTTTCGTCGCCTCCACGATGCGGTGCACCGTCTGCGCTTCGTCAGCCTGCGCCATCGCCAGATGGTCGGTCACGCCGAGGATCGCCAGCGACACCAGCCCCTGCGTTGGCGGCGCGATATTCCACAGGTCGCCTTCGCTGTGCGCCACGTGCAGCGGCGTGCAGCGACGCGCGCGCTGCTGCTGCAGATCTGCCAGCGTCACCGGCATGCCGAGCGCCACCATTTCGCGCGCCAGATGGTGCGCCAGCTCGCCGCGATAGAAGCTGTCGAGGCCCTGCTCGCTCAGCAGACTCAGCGTCTGCGCCAGCGCCGGCTGGGTAAAGCGGCTGCCGGGACGCGGCGCGTCGCCGTCCGGCAGAAAGGTGGCGGCGAAGCCGGGCTGATGCGCCAGCTCATGCTGCTTCTCGGCGGTGGCGGCCGCCTGCGAGGCGGTCACCGGAATACCGTCGGCGGCGTAGCGGATCGCGTCGCGCAGCAGGCGCGGCAGCGGCAGCGGCTCGCCGCCCAGCTCGCCGGAGAGCGTCAGCGCCTCCTGCCAGCCGCTGACCGTGCCGGCCACCGTCAGCGCGGCGGCCGGTCCGCGATGCGGAATGGCGCGTTCGCCGCGATAGAAATCGATAGTTGCCAGCGAGCCTGCCGCGCCGCTGGCGTCGATAGCAACCGGATCGCCGTTGGGCGGCAGTACCAGCCAGAAGCCGTCGCCGCCGAGACCGTTCATATGGGGATAGACCACGGCGATAGTGGCAGCGGCGGCGACCATCGCCTCAATCGCATTGCCGCCGTCGCGCAGCACCGCCAGCGCGCTCTCGCTCGCCAGGTGATGCGGCGCCACCGCCATGCCGAGCGGAGCCATATTACTCTGGATCATAATCACTCTTTTCATCGGGTAGAGGAGGGAACTCTCAAGCAAGAGCCGTTCCAGTTTTTTGCGCGGGCGCGGTGCGGCGGTAACCTGGATCGAATTATGCTAGCTTCTGCTGAAACAAAAGTTACAGGACGACGCATGAAACAGCTTGATGAACGACTCAGAAGCCACTATCCGCAGCTGTCGCCGCAGGAGCAGCGCATTGCGGATTTCGTCTTTGACCATTTCGACGATCTGATCAGCTATAACAGCGCCGAGCTGGCAAGGCTCAGCGGCGTGTCAAAGGCCACCGTCAGCCGCTTGTTCCGGCGGCTGGGCTACGACAAATATAAAGATATGCGCGACGAGCTGCGCACCCTGCGCCAGAGCGGCATGCCGCTGACCGACAATCGCGACGCGGTGCAGGGCAACACGCTGCTGGCGCGCCACTACAAGCAGGAGATGGCAAACCTGACGCAGTGGGTCAACACGCTCGACGCGCAGCAGTTTGGCGAGGCGGTGCAGCAGATGACGCAGGCGAAACGCATTTTCATTATCGGCATGCGCAACTCCTGGCCGCTGGCGCTGCACCTGCGCCAGCAATTGCTGCAGGCGCGCCGCGACGTGATTATCCTGCCGCAGCCGGGCCAGACGCTGGCGGAAGAGGTGGTGGATATCACCCCCGAGGATATGGTGGTGGTGATGGCGTTTCGCCGCCGCACGCGTCTGATCCGTCCGCTGATGCAGCTGCTGCAGCAGCGTCAGATCCCGCTGCTGGCGCTGTGCGAGCCGCAGGCGCAGTCGGTGACTGGGCTGGCGCGCTGGCAGCTCTGCGCGCCGCTCGACAGCGTCTCCGCCTTCGACAGCTACGCCTCGGCGATGAGTTTGATTAACCTGCTGGCCAACGCGCTGCTGCATGAAATGCTGTCGCAAGGCCGTCAGCGCATTCATCAGATCGCCGATCTCTACCAGCAGTTAGACGAGCTGGAGCACCGCTAAAGAGCACCATTTTGGTGCTTTGCCTCATTATGATCTCTCGCTGCCGTCGTCGGGAAGCCGCCTGTAAGGCGAAATAACCCCCTTTTTCCCGGCGCGCTTGCCAGCGCCGGGGTTGGCACATTAGTTGCAAATCACATAAACAAGAATCTTTTGTTTCAGGTCAACTTACCGGGGTGCATAATGAAAAAAACGTTAATGGCGGTTGCAGCGGCGGCCTTACTGATGGTTCAGACCGGCAGCGCGCTGGCGGATCAGCTGCAGGATATCGAGAAGCGCGGCGTGCTGCGCGTGGCGGTGCCGCAGGACTTCCCGCCGTTTGGATCGGTCGGCACCGATCTGCAGCCGCAGGGCTACGATATCGACACGGCGAAATACCTCGCGAAACAGATGAAACTTAAGTTGCAGCTGGTGCCGGTCACCAGCGCCAACCGCGTGCCCTATCTGCAAACCGATAAGGTCGATCTGGTGATCTCCAGCATGGGGAAAAACCCGGAGCGTGAAAAAGTGATCGACTTCAGCCGCGCCTATGCACCGTTCTTCCTCGGCGTCTTCGGCCCGAAAGGCGAGACGTTGAAAGACGCGGCGGCGCTGAGCGGCAAGAGCATCGGCGTCACGCGCGGCGCGGTGGAGGATATGGTGCTGAGCAGCCTGGCGCCGAAAGAGGCGCAGGTGAAGCGCTACGAAGACAACAACACCACGCTGTCGGCCTACCTCTCTGGCCAGGTGCAGTACGTGGCGACCGGCAACCTGGTGGTGGCGGCGATTGCGCGGCAGAACCCGCAAAAAGCGCCGGTGGCGCAGTTTATGCTGAAGGATTCGCCCTGCTATATCGGCCTGAAAAAAGATGAGCCGGCGCTGAAGGCGAAGGTGGACGCGCTGATCGAGCAGGGCATCAAAGACGGCACGCTGAACAAGCTGTCGGAAGAGTGGCTGAAAGCGCCGCTGCCCGCCAGCCTCGGCGCATAAGGGCCAGCTATGCTCGGGCAACTTAACTTTCCTGCGCTCCTGCCCTACTGGCCGGAGCTGCTCGCCGGCCTGTGGGTCACGATTCAACTGACGCTGCTGGCTACCGTCGGCGGCGTCGGGCTGGGGATCCTCGGCGCGGCGCTGCGCAGCGGCCAGCCGGGCTGGGCCAGCCGCCTCTGGGGGCTGTACGTGGAGATTATCCGCAACACCCCGTTCGTGGTGCAGCTCTTTTTTATCGTGTTCGGCCTGCCCAATCTGGGCCTGAAGCTGACGGCGGGCGAGGCGGCGCTGCTGGCGATGCTGATTAACCTCGGCGCCTACAGCACCGAAATTATCCGCGCAGGCATTCAGGTGACGCCGAAAGGGCAGTGGGAAGCGGGACGCGTGCTGGGGCTGACGCGCGCGCAAACCTTTCTGCGCGTGGTGCTGCCGCCGTCGCTGCAGCGCATCTATCCGGCGCTGGTGAGCCAGTGCATTATCGTGATGCTCGGCTCGTCGGTGGTGTCGCAGGTCTCCTATGAAGAGCTGACCTTCGCCGCCAACCTGATCCAGTCGCGCACCTTTTTAAGCTTCGAGGTCTATCTGGTGACCACGCTGATCTATCTGCTGTTGTCGATCGCCATGCGCCAGGTGCTGCTGGCGGTGGGGCGTAAATGGTTGGGAGCGCAGGCATGATGAGCACCTTTACCGACTGGGATATTCTGCGCAACCTGCTGCTGGCGGCGCGCTGGACGCTGCTGCTGTCGCTGACCGCCTTTGTCGGCGGCACGCTGGTGACGCTGCCGCTGCTCTTTCTGCGCCTGCTGCAGCGTAAGTGGCTGACGCGGCTGATCCGCGGCTACACCGAGCTGTTTCAGGGCACGCCGCTGCTGATGCAGCTGTTTCTCGCCTTCTTTGGTGTCGGGCTGTTCGGCATCGACGTCGCGCCCTGGACGGCGGCCTCGCTGGCGTTAACCTTCTACACCAGCGCCTTTCTGCTCGATATCTGGTTCGGCAGCATTCGCGCGCTGCCGAAAGGGCAGTGGGAGGCGTCGCGCTGCCTCGGCCTCAGCTTTGGCCAGACGCTGTGCCGGGTAATCGCGCCGCAGGCGATCCGCATCGCCATCGCGCCGACGGTGGGCTTCGCCGTACAGGTGATCAAAGGCACCGCGCTCGCCTCAATTATCGGCTTTATCGAACTGACCAAAGCCGGCACCATTTTGAACAACGTGACGTATCAACCTTTTAAGGTGTTTGGCCTGGTCGCGCTGGGCTACTTCCTGATGTGTTATCCGCTGTCCCGCTACAGCCAGTATCTGGAGAAAAAATTCCATGCCGCTCATCACCATTAATCAGGTGCAGAAGTACTACGGCGACAATCACGTGCTGAAAGGCGTCGATCTCGATATCGAGATGGGCGAAGTGATCTCGATAATCGGCCGCAGCGGATCGGGCAAAAGCACACTGCTGCGCTGCATGAACGGGCTGGAAGGCTATCAGGAAGGGAGCATCAAGCTGGGCGGCATGACCATCACCGACCGCGATTCTCAGGCGCGCGACATCAGCCGCTCGGTCGGCATGGTGTTCCAGAACTTCAACCTTTTTCCGCATATGACCGCGCTGGAGAACGTGATGCTGGCGCCGCGCCGCGTGCTGAAGAAAAGCGAGGCGGAGTGCCGCGCGCTGGCGACGCAGATGCTGGAAAAAGTTGGCCTCGGCGAGCGCCTCGACTACTCCCCGGCGAACCTCTCCGGCGGCCAGCAGCAGCGCGTCGCCATTGCCCGCGCGCTGGCGATGAACCCGAAAGTGCTGCTGTGCGACGAGATCACCTCGGCGCTTGACCCCGAACTGGTGGGCGAGGTGCTAAAAGTGCTGGAGCAGCTCGCCGCCGAAGGCATGACGCTAATCCTCGTCACCCATGAGATGAACTTCGCCCGCGACGTCGGCGACCGCGTGGTCTTTATGCATCAGGGGCGCGTCTGGGAGCAGGGCAGCAGCAAAACCCTGTTCGCCGCGCCGCAGACGCCGGAGCTGAAGCAGTTCATCTCCTCGGTGCGACTCTAATTTAGACAGGAAATCAACATGGAAAACCGCTACCCGCAAATCAATCCGCCGCAGCGCCTGCTGATGGGCCCTGGCCCGATCAACGCCGATCCGCGCGTGCTGCGCGCCATGTCGAGCCAGCTGATCGGCCAGTACGATCCGGCGATGACCCACTATATGAACGAGGTAATGGCGCTTTATCGCGGCGTCTTCCGCACCGAAAACCGCTGGACGCTGCTGATCGACGGCACCTCGCGCGCCGGGATCGAGGCGATCCTGCTGTCGGCGATCCGTCCCGGCGATCGGGTGCTGGTGCCGGTATTCGGCCGCTTTGGCCATCTGCTGTGCGAGATCGCCCGCCGCTGCCGCGCCGAGGTGCACACCATTGAGGTGCCCTGGGGCGAGGTGTTTACGCCGGATCAGATCGAGGACGCCATTAAGCGCGTGAAGCCGCGCCTGCTGCTGACGGTGCAGGGCGACACCTCCACCACCATGCTGCAACCGCTGGCGGAGCTGGGCGCCATCTGCCAGAAGTACGGCGTGCTGTTCTACACCGACGCCACCGCGTCGCTCGGCGGCAACGCGCTGGAAACCGACGCCTGGGGGCTGGATGCGGTGTCGGCCGGGATGCAGAAATGCCTCGGCGGCCCGTCCGGCACCTCGCCGATCACCCTCAGCCCGCAGATGGAAGCGGCGATCCGCCGCCGCAAATGCGTGGAAGAGGGGATCCGCACCGCCGCGCATCAGGACGGCGACGAGGAGATGATCTACTCCAACTATTTCGATCTCGGCATGATCATGGACTACTGGGGGCCGGAGCGCCTCAACCACCATACCGAGGCGACCAGCGCGCTGTTCGGCGCGCGCGAGTGCGCACGGCTGATCCTGCAGGAAGGGCTGGACGCAGGCATCGCGCGCCACAAGCTGCACGGCGAGGCGCTGCTGAAGGGCATTCAGGGCATGGGGCTGGAAACCTTCGGCGACCTGAAGCACAAGATGAACAACGTGCTCGGCGTGGTGATCCCGCAGGGCGTCAACGGCGACCAGGTGCGCGCGCTGATGCTGGAGGATTTCGGCATCGAGATCGGCACCTCGTTCGGGCCGCTGCACGGCAAGGTATGGCGCATCGGCACCATGGGCTACAACGCGCGTAAAGATTGCGTGATGACCACGCTGGCGGCGCTGGAGGCGGTGCTGACGCACGTCGGCTTCCGCGCGACCCAGGGCGCGGCGATGCAGGCGGCCTGGGATCGCTACGGGAGCGAGGCATGATGATGAACGCCGTTGAGGCGCAGCTCGCCGCCGAACGCGTGATGGCGCGCTGCGACGCGCTGGCGGCGATCAGCGAATCGCCCGATCAGCTGACGCGCGTCTATCTTTCGCCGCAGCATCTGCGCGCCAACGCGCAGGTTGGCGAGTGGATGGCGCAGGCCGGCATGCGCGTCTGGCAGGATGAGGTCGGCAATATCTGCGGCCGCTACGACGGCGCAAGCGCGGGCGCGCCCGCGCTGCTGCTCGGTTCGCATCTCGATACGGTGCGCAACGCCGGCCGCTACGACGGCATGCTCGGCGTGCTGACCGCAATTGAAACCGTGCAGTGGCTGCATCAGCAGCGGCGGCGCCTGCCGCTGGCGGTGGAGATCGTCGGTTTCGGCGACGAAGAGGGCACGCGCTTCGGCATTACGCTGCTCGGCAGCCGCGGCATCGCCGGCAGCTGGCCAGAGAGCTGGACCACACATCCAGACGGCAACGGCATTACCGTGGCGCAGGCAATGGCGGACGTGGGGCTGGACGCGGAAGCGATCCCACGCGCGGCGCGTGACCTGAACGACATCGTCGCCTATCTTGAACTGCATATCGAACAGGGGCCCTGCCTGGAGCAGGAAGGGCTGGCGCTGGGCGTGGTCACCGCCATCAACGGCGCGCGCCGTCTTAGCTGCCGCTTCAGCGGCGAGGCGGGCCACGCGGGCACGGTGCCGATGGCCCACCGTAAAGACGCGCTGGCGGCAGCGGCGGAGTGGATGGTGTTTATTGAGGCGACCACGCGCGAGCAGGATCCGCAGCTGGTGGCCACGGTTGGCACGCTGAGCTGCGCGCCCGGCGCGGTCAACGTTATTCCCGGCGAGGTGACGCTGTCGCTCGACGTGCGCGGCCCGCAGGATCTGCCGCTGGAGCGACTGCTGTCGAGCCTGCTGACTCAGGGCGAGGCGATCGCGCTGCGGCGCGGCCTGCGCTTCGAGGCGGAAGAGTATTACCGCATCAGCGCCACCGCCTGCGACAGCGATCTGCAGCAGGCGCTGAGCAGCGCGGTGGAGACGGTGCAGGGCCGCACGCTGGCGCTGCCGAGCGGCGCGGGCCATGACGCTATCGCCATCGCCGAGCGCTGGCCGGTCGGCATGCTGTTCGTGCGCAACGAACGCGGCATCAGCCATCATCCGGCGGAAGCGGTGATGACCGAGGACGTGGCGCTGGCGGTGCGCGCTTATCTGCACGCCGTGTGCCAGCTGGCGCAGCGAGGCGCGCCATGAATCTCGCGAGCTTCAACGCGCTGCCGACGTCGGCGGCGCAGGCGGCAATCGCCCACTGCGTGGCAATCCCGCGCTGGCAGCAGGCGCTGGCGGCCGCACGGCCTTTCGCCTCGCTGGCGGCGCTGCTGGCGGAAGCGGAGCGGCTGACGCAGGCGTGGAGCCGTGACGATCTGGAGCAGGCCCTGCTGGCCCATCCGCGCATTGGCGAACGCGCCAGCGGCGCGGAGAAAGAGGCAGCGCTGTCGCGCCAGGAGCAGTCCGCGATGGGCGACGCCGACGCGGCGCTGAAGCAGGCGATGCGGGCGGGCAATCAGGCCTATGAGGCGCGCTTCGGCCGCGTCTTCCTGATCCGCGCCAGCGGGCGCAGCGGCGAAGAGATGCTGGCGCAGCTTCAGCGCCGCCTGACACACGACGAACCCACTGAAACGCGCGAAGCGCTACAGCAGCTGCGGGAGATCACCCTGCTGCGTCTGAAGGAGAGCCTGCTATGAGCACCATCACCACCCATATTCTCGACACCGCGCTGGGCAAACCGGCGGTCGGCGTCGCTATCTCCCTTGAGCAGAACAGCCCGGAGGGCTGGTTGCCGGTTGCCGACGGCGAGACGGACAGCGACGGGCGCATCGGCGATCTAACGCCGGAGCCGCTGACGCCGGGCCACTATCGCCTGACGGCCGAAATCGGCGACTACTTTGCCGCAGATGGCCGCGACGCGCTCTACGTCTCCGCGCAGATCGACTTCGTGATCGCCGCCGCGGGCAGCCATTTTCATCTGCCTTTTCTCATCTCGCCGTGGTCGTGGTCGACCTATCGCGGAAGCTAATTTTGAAAGCCTGCGGCTATCAAAACCGTTGGTGTATCCAGATAGTGTTTGGCGCAGCGTAACGCTATCGTAGCCGGGTAACCAAAAGCCAACGGAGCCGATAATGAGCACGCCCGAAGATAACAATAACGCCGCAGGTAAATGCCCTTTCCCTCATGGCGCGTCGCAAGAAAAAAATCAGAATGAGAGCGGCGCCGACGCCGGTAAATGTCCGTTTAACCACGGCGCCTCCGAAGAGAAAAGCGTACTGGCGCGTGGCGCTGGCAGCGGCACCACCAACCGCGACTGGTGGCCTAACATGCTGCGCGTCGACCTGCTGAACCAGCACTCCAGCCGTTCCAACCCCCTCAGCGACGACTTCAACTACCGCGACGAATTCAGCAAGCTCGACTATTCGGCGCTGAAAGCGGACATCCGCGCGCTGCTGACCGATTCCCAGTCCTGGTGGCCGGCCGACTGGGGCAGCTATATCGGCCTGTTTATCCGTATGGCATGGCACAGTGCAGGCACCTATCGCACCATCGACGGTCGCGGCGGCTCTGGCCGTGGTCAGCAGCGTTTCGCGCCGCTCAACTCCTGGCCGGACAACGTCAGCCTGGATAAAGCGCGTCGCCTGCTGTGGCCGGTGAAACAGAAGTATGGCCAGAAAATTTCCTGGGCCGATCTCTATATTCTCGCGGGCAACGTCTCGCTGGAAAACGCCGGCTTCCGCACCTTCGGCTTCGGCGCCGGACGTGAAGACGTGTGGGAACCGGATATGGATGTGGACTGGGGCCACGAAACCGAATGGCTGGCGCATCGTCATCCGGAAAGCCTCGCCAACGCGCCGCTCGGCGCCACCGAAATGGGCCTGATCTACGTTAACCCGGAGGGCCCGGAAGCGAGCGGCAACCCGGCCTCGGCCGCGCCAGCTATTCGCGCCACCTTTGGCAACATGGGCATGAACGACGAAGAGATCGTGGCGCTGATCGCCGGCGGCCATACGCTGGGTAAAACCCACGGCGCGGGCGCGGCCAGCCACCTTGATGTCGATCCGGAAGCCTCGCCGATTGAAGCGCAGGGCTTCGGCTGGCGCAGCAGCTACGGCAGCGGCGCAGGCGCAGACGCCATTACGTCGGGTCTGGAAGTGGTCTGGACGCAAACCCCGACCCAGTGGAGCAACTACTTCTTCGAGAACCTGTTCAAATATGAGTGGGTGCAGACGCACAGCCCGGCGGGCGCCATTCAGTTTGAGGCGAGCAACGCCGACGCGATTATTCCCGATCCGTTCGATCCAGAGAAAAAGCGCAAGCCGACCATGCTGGTGACCGACCTGACGCTGCGCTTCGACCCGGAGTTCGAAAAGATCTCCCGTCGCTTCCTTAACGATCCGCAGGCGTTTAACGAAGCCTTCGCCCGTGCCTGGTTCAAGCTGACCCACCGCGATATGGGGCCGAAAGCGCGCTACCTCGGCCCGGAAGTGCCGAAGGAAGATCTGCTGTGGCAGGATCCGCTGCCGGCGGCGATTTATCAGCCGAGCGAGAGCGACATCAGCGAGCTGAAGGCGAAAATCGCGGCATCTGGTCTGAGCGTCAGCCAGCTGGTTTCCGCTGCCTGGGCCTCTGCGTCGACCTTCCGCGGCGGCGACAAGCGCGGCGGCGCGAACGGTGCCCGTCTGGCGCTGGCGCCGCAGAGAGAGTGGGCGGTCAACGCCAGCGTGATCCGCGACGTGCTGCCGGTGCTGCAGGATATTCAGCACACCACAGGCAAAGCCTCGCTGGCGGACATTATCGTGCTGGCGGGCAACGTCGGTGTCGAAATGGCGGCCGCGGCGGCGGGCGTAGCGGTGCAGGTGCCCTTTACGCCGGGCCGCGTCGATGCGCGCCAGGATCAGACTGACGTCGACTCCTTTGCGCTGCTGCAGCCGCTGGCGGACGGTTTCCGCAACTATCGTCGCGTGCAGGGCGGTTCATCTACCGAAACTTTGCTGCTGGATAAAGCGCAGCAGCTGACCCTGAGCGCGCCGGAGCTGACGGTACTGCTGGGTGGTCTGCGCGTGCTGGGAACCAACTTCGACGGCAGCGACCGCGGCCTGTTCACCGAACGTCCCGGCGTGCTGAGCACCGACTTCTTCTCGAACCTGCTCGATATGCGCACCGCATGGCGCGCCACCGACGAGAGCGAGGAGCTGTTTGAAGGGCGCGATCGTCAGAGCGGCGAGGTGAAGTTCCACGCCACCCGCGCTGACCTGGTGTTTGGCTCAAACGCCATCCTGCGCGCGCTGGCAGAGGTTTACGCCAGCAGCGACGCCCACCAGAAGTTCGTTACCGACTTCGTGGCCGCCTGGACCAAAGTGATGAATCTGGATCGCTTCGATATCTAATCGGGTAAAAAAAGAGAAAGCCGCAGCCTGTCCGCTGCGGCTTTTTTTTGCCCGGCGCTAGCTCAGCGTAAAGGCATCGCCGTCGCGCCACGCCGGAAAGCGCTCGCGATAGGCGGTCAGCGTGTCCAGCGACAGCGTCGCGTCCAGCCGCGCCTGCGCGCCGGGCTGGGCGGCGCTGAGGATCTCGCCCTGCGGCGAAATAATCTGGCTGTCGCCGCTGTAGTGATGCTGATTGCCGTCGCTGCCGACGCGGTTGCAGCCCGCAACATAGGCCTGATTCTCAATGGCGCGCGCCAGCAGCAGCGCCTGCCAGTGCAGGGCGCGCGGCGCCGGCCAGTTCGCCACGTAGAGCGCCAGATCGTAGTCGTCGCGGTTGCGGGAGAAGACCGGGAAGCGCAGGTCGTAGCAGATCTGCGGCAGGATGCGCCAGCCGCGCCACTGTAGCACCGCGCGCGCTTCGCCCGGCAGATAGTGATGATGCTCGTCCGCCATGCGGAACAGGTGGCGCTTGTCATACTGATGCAGCGTGCCGTCCGGCTCTACCAGCAGGAAGCGATTCACCGCGCCTTTCTCGGTCTGGATCGCCGCGCTGCCGCCTACCAGCGCGTCGCTCGCCGCGGCGTGTTTATGCAGCCACTCCACCACCTGCGCCTGCGGCAGCGAGCGCTGCGCCGCCTCCATAGCGAAGCCGGTGGTGAACATCTCCGGCAGCAGAATCAGATCGCGGCCCGTAATGCCCTCAAGCACACCGTCGAAGTGGCGCAGGTTCGCCTCGCCGTCCATCCAGTGCAGGGTTTCCTGTAAAACCGTGATGTTTAAATCTGACATAAGCGCTCCGCAGCGGCGTCGAGCGTCGCCTCCTGTTTGGCGAAGCAGAGGCGGATCAGCCTGTGCGGAAACGGCCCGGCGCAGAACACCGACAGCGGGATCGCCGCCACGCCCACCTCTTTGGTCAGCCACTGGCAGAAGCTGACGTCGTCGAGATCGGAGATGGCGCTGTAGTCCGCCAGTAAAAAGTAGGTGCCTTCGCACGGCAGCACCTTGAAGCGGCTCTGCTCCAGCGCCTGCGCCAGCCGGTCGCGGCGCGCGCGGTAAAAGGCGGAGAGTTCGCGGTAGTGCGACGGCTCGTGGCGCAGCATATCGGCGATCGCCAGCTGGGCCGGGGTATTGACCGAGAAGGTCAGATACTGATGCACCTTGCGGATCTCGGCGCTGATAGCGGCGGGCGCGACGCTGTAGCCCACCTTCCAGCCGGTCATATGAAAGGTTTTGCCGAACGAGGAGACGGTGACGGCGCGCTGACGCAGCTGCGGATGCGCCAGCACGCTGGCGTGGCCCGCCTCGTCGAAGCAGATATGCTCATAGACCTCGTCGCTCAGCACGTAGATCTCCTGCTCGGCGATCGCCTGCCACAGCGCGGCGAAATCGGCGCTGCGCCAGACGGTGGCGGAAGGATTGTGCGGCGTATTGAGGATCACCAGGCGGGTTTTGCTGGAGAGCAGCGCGGCGAACGCCTTCCAGTCGACGCGAAAACCGGGCGGCTGCAGCGCGATGCGTTTCAGCACGCCGCCCGACAGCTCCACGGCGGGCGCATAGCTGTCGTAGCTCGGGTCGAAGCAGATCACCTCGTCGCCCGGCCGCACCAGCGCGGTGATCGCCGCATAGAGCGCTTCGGTCGCGCCGGCGGTCACGGTGATGTCGCTGTTGACGTCGGGGCGATAGCCGTACAGCTCGGCGGTTTTCTCGGCGATCGCCTCGCGCATCGGCAGCGCGCCGGTCATCGGCGCATACTGGTTCGCGCCCTCGCTAACGTGATGCGCCAGGCGCGCCTGCAGATAGCGCGGGCCGTCGAAATCGGGAAAGCCTTGCGACAGGTTGATGGCGTTATGCTGCTGCGCCAGTGCGCTCATCTGGGTAAAAATGGTGGTGCCGAGGGCGGGAAGCTTGCTCTCCGGCGTCAGGTTGGGCTGCGTCATGGTTAATGGCCTTAAGCGCGAATGTCATTGCGGAGTAACCCCTTGTTGAAGCCACTATAAACAGGATGTTAATATTTGGCAATCGAGACGCTTAGACGTCTAAAACCCACCTACAGGATGCCCGAAACGCTATGTCTGAACACTCTCCGCTCGACCAGCTGGTGGCGGCCTGCCACTGGATCGGCGCCAAAGGCTGGGCGCCCGCCACCGGCGGCAATATGTCGGTTCGCGAAGATGCCCGCTTCTGCCTGCTCAGCGAGTCGGGTAAGGATAAAGGCAGCCTGACGCGCGACGACTTTATTCAGGTGGAGATCGCCACCAACCGCGCACCGTCCGGGCGCAAACCCTCGGCGGAAACCGGGTTGCACACGCTGATTTACCGGCTGTTTCCCGAGGCGGGCGCGGTGCTGCACACGCATACGGTCAACGCCACCGTGCTGTCGCGCGTGGAAAAAGGCAGTGCGCTGCGGCTGGCGGGCTACGAGATGCAGAAGTCGCTGGCGGGCCAGCGCAGCCATCTCGACGCCGTGGCGATCCCGCTGTTCGATAACGACCAGGATATCGACGCGCTGGCGCGACGCATTGAGGCATACGCCGCGGAAACGCCGTTCCGCTACGGTTTTCTGCTGCGCGGCCACGGCTTAACCTGCTGGGGCCAGGACGTGAATGAAGCGCGTCGCCATCTGGAAGGTCTGGAGTTTTTATTTGAATGCGAACGTCAACGTCGCCTGCTGGAGGCCCAATGATCCGCGCCATTGTTACCGATATTGAAGGCACCACCAGCGATATTCGCTTCGTGCATGAGGTGCTTTTTCCCTACGCGCGCCAGCATCTCGCCGCGTTTATCCGCGCGCAGCAGCATCAGCCCGAGGTCCGCGCCGCGCTCGACGCGGTGCGCGCGGAGGCGCAGCAGCCCGACGCCGATCTCGCCGCGCTGACGCAGATCCTGCTGGGCTTTATGGATGAGGATCGCAAATCCACCGGTCTGAAAGCGCTGCAGGGGATGATCTGGCGCGACGGCTACGTCAACGGCCGTTTTACCGGCCATCTCTATCCTGACGTGCTGCCCGCGCTGCGCGCCTGGCGCGAGCAGGGCATTCAGCTCTACGTCTATTCTTCCGGTTCGGTAGCGGCGCAAAAACTGTTATTTGGCTACAGTGATGAAGGTGATATTACGGACCTGTTTAGCGGCTATTTCGACACGCGCGTTGGTGCCAAGCGCGAGGTCGCTTCCTACCGCACTATCGCCGACCAAACCGGCCTGCCCGCTGAGCAGCTGCTGTTCCTCTCCGACATTCGTCAGGAGCTGGATGCGGCAGCGGAAGCCGGATGGAATACCGTGCAGTTAATTCGCGGCCCCGCAGACAGCGACAGCCGCCATCATCCGGTGAACACCTTTTCGGGAGTCGTTTTAGCATGAGTGCATTGACCATTTTTACCGATACCGAAGCCACGCTGCCGGTGTGGCACAGTACCGATGCGGAGATGATCCGCGAGCGGCTGAATGCAAAAAATGTGCGCTTTGAGCGCTGGGCGGCGGATCGCGACTTAGGCGACAATCCCCAGCCTGCCGACGTGATCGAGGCTTATCAGCACGCCATCGATCGGCTGGTGGCGGAGAAGGGCTATCAGAGCTGGGACGTGATCAGCATGCGCGCCGACCACCCGCAAAAAGAGACGCTGCGCGAGAAGTTTCTCTCCGAGCACACCCACGGCGAAGATGAGGTGCGGTTCTTTGTCGAAGGCGCGGGCCTGTTCTGCCTGCATCTCGACGGCCAGGTCTATCAGATCCTGTGTGAGAAAAACGATCTGATCTCAGTGCCGGCGGGCACGCCGCACTGGTTCGATATGGGATCCTCGCCGAACTTCACCGCCATCCGCATCTTCGATAATCAGGAGGGCTGGGTGGCGCACTTTACCGGCGATGCCATCGCCGACGCCTATCCGCGCCTGCCGTAATGCCATCAGGGCGCGCGTCGCGCGCCCGACTAAGGCTGAAACACGCCCGCCGCCACCGCTTCAGGCGTCACCACGCCGGTATCCAGCACCCAGCCGCTGATCAGCGCCGCAGGCGTCACGTCGAACGCCGGGTTGTAGACCGCCGCATTCTCCGGTGCCCACTGCACGCTGCCGAAGCTGCCCGCCACGCCGGTTACTTCGCTGGCGGCGCGCTGCTCGATAGGAATATCGCGGCCGCTGGCGCACTGGCGATCCAGCGTGGTGTGCGGCGCGGCGACGTAGAAGGGGATTTGATGGTAGCGCGCCAGCACCGCCAGGCTGTAGGTGCCGATTTTATTCGCCACGTCGCCGTTGGCCGCGATGCGGTCCGCGCCGACCCAGATGGCGTCGACCTGGCCGCTCGCCATCAGGCTGGCCGCCATCGCATCGGCGATCAGCCGATAGGGGATCGCCAACTCGCCTAGCTCCCAGGCGGTTAACCGTCCGCCCTGCAGCAGCGGGCGCGTCTCATCCACCCAGACGCTCGCCACCTTGCCCTGCTGATGCGCGCGAGCAATGACCCCCAGCGCGGTGCCGACGCCCGCCGTTGCCAGCCCGCCGGTGTTGCAGTGGGTCAGCAGGCGGCTTTCGGGCTGCACCAGCGCGCTGCCCGCCTCGGCGATGCTGTCGCACAGCTGGCGATCTTCCTCCACCAGACGCAGCGCCTCCTGGCTGAGCGCGGCAACGAAATCGGGCTGCGCCAGCGCCAGCTTCATGCGGTCCAGGTTATTCATCAGGTTGACCGCCGTCGGACGCGCGGCGCGCAGCACCTCCAGCGCCTGGCTCAGCGCGTCGCGGCTGGCGCCCGCCTCGGCCAGCAGCGCCAGCAGCAGCGAGGCGGAAAGGCCAATCAGCGGCGCGCCGCGCACGCGCAGGGCGTGAATATGCCCAACCAGCTGCGCCACATCGTGCGCCGGCAGCCAGTTTTTTTGCTGCGGCAGCGCCTGCTGATCGAGGATCCAGAGCTGATTGTCACGAACCTGTAAGCTGGTGGTGCGGAGTGTTTGCATTGTCTGTGAAATCCCTGTTGCGTTGTTATTGCGTATTGTGCCAACATGCGGAACGGATGTATAGACGTCTGAACGGCTTATTAGCCTGCCGTGGCGGGGTTTTCGATTCAGAGACTTGTGTTGGAGAGAGATGGCAATGTCGCAATACCGTACCTTCACCGCGGCGGACGCCGTTGAATATGCCCGCGCCTTTGGCGGCGTGGAGGATCCCGCTGCGCTGGTCGAGGCGCAAGAGATTGGTGATGGCAATCTCAACCTGGTGTTTAAGATTTTCGATCGGCAGGGCCACAGCCGGGTTATCGTCAAGCAGGCGCTGCCTTACGTGCGCTGCGTCGGCGAGTCCTGGCCGCTGACGCTGGATCGCGCGCGGCTCGAGGCGCAAACCCTGGTCGAGCACTACAAATATTGTCCGCAGCACACCGTGAAGGTGACGCACTACGACGAGACGCTGGCGGTGATGGTGATGGAGGATCTCTCCAGCCACCGTATCTGGCGCGGCGAGCTGGTGAAGGGCGCGTACTATCCGCAGGCGGCGGCGCAGCTGGGCGAATATCTGGCGCAGACGCTGTTTCACACCTCTGATTTCGTGCTGCATCCGCATAAGAAAAAGGCGGAGGTGGCGCGCTTTATCAACCCGGAGATGTGCGAGATCACCGAAGATCTCTTCTTTAACGATCCCTATACCGACCACGAGCGCAACAGCTATCCGGCGGCGCTGGAGCCGCTGGTCGCCAGCCTGCGCGACGACGAGGCGCTGCGCGTCGCCGTCGCAGGGCTAAAACACCGCTTTTTCGCCCACGCCGAAGCGCTGCTGCACGGTGATATTCACAGCGGCTCGATCTTCGTCGCCGACAACAGCCTGAAGGCGATTGATGCGGAGTTCGGCTATTTTGGCCCCATCGGTTTTGACGTCGGCACCGCGCTCGGCAACCTGCTGATCAACTACTGCGGTCTGCCGGGGCTGCTGGCCCCGCGCGAGGCGGCGGAAGGTCGCGAGCGTCGCCTTAACGACGTGCGCGAGGTGTGGAATACCTTTGCTGCGCGTTTCCTGGCGCTGGCGCAGGAGAAAACCGCGGACGTGGCGCTGGCGTATCCCGGCTATGCGCAGGCGTTTCTGCGCAAGGTGTGGGCTGACACCATCGGCTACTGCGGCACCGAGCTGATCCGCCGCACCGTCGGCATGTCGCACGTGGCGGATATGAAGCTGATTAAGGATGAGGCGATGCGCACCGAGTGCATCCGCAGCTGCATTACGCTGGGCCGCACGCTGATTCTGGCGGCGGATCATGTGGAGGATGCCGAGGCGCTGCTCGCGCGTATTCGGCAGGCGGGGTAAGGGCTGGCAGAGGTCTCATTTCACAGGCCGCACACATGTTCAACGCGCGGGTGGCATAGACCGAAGAGCAAAGCGTCCCACGCCATGGATGGCGTGGGCCGAGCTGGCAAGGATGCCGCTTTTTGCGTCTTTGCGATCGGGCTATGCCACCCGCGCGCGCTCCTTGCACGCAAATCTTTCTGTTACGCCGCCTCGCTCTCCCGCGCCGCCTTCACCGCCGGCTGCTTCACCGGCACCGCCAGCGCATCCGCGGCAAACTCATCGACGTTAATGGCGCGCAGACGGCTCGCTTCGGCGCGCGTCAGCACCTCAGCCTCGGCGGCGTCAATCCAGCCCGCGCTCAGCGCCTGCTGCGCCAGCGCGTCCAGCCGGGTGAACGAGAAGTGCTGCTTCTGCTGTTTACACAGGCGATCGTGGATCGCCTCCGCCGCCATCACCTCCTGCAACGCCTGCTCAAGCTGGCCCGCCGGATTATGCTCGCTCGGCGTCAGATACTGGCCGCGCCCCAGACGCGTACGGGTCGCGGAAGGAAGCTGTAGCAGCTTCGCCAGCTGGTGATCCAGCCGGTCGCTCGGCGCCGGACAGTGCGTGCCGCCGGCGAAAATCATCATGCGCAGCGCGCCCGCCGCCAGCCGATTAGGGAAGTTGCGCAGCAGATCCTCCATCGCCTGCTCCGCCTGATGCAGCGCATCCTGCACGCCCCAGTGCACCAGCGGCAGATCGGCCTCGTGGCGTCCTTCGTCGTCATAGCGCTTCAGCGTCGCGGAGGCGAGATAGAGCTGGCTCAGCACATCGCCCAGACGCGCCGAAATACGCTCGCGTCGCTTCAGGCTGCCGCCCAGCACCGCCATCGAGACGTCAGACAGCAGCGCCAGGTTGGCGCTCAGGCGGTTGAGATGCTGGTAGTAGCGGCGCGTGGCGTCGCGCGTCGGCGCGGCGCTGCTGCGTCCCGCCGTCAGGCCGAGCCACAGGCTGCGCACCGCGTTGCTGCCCACGTAGCCGATATGGCTGAACAGCGCGGCGTCAAAGGCGTTGAGATCCTGGCTCGCCGCCGCCGCCATCTCTTTCAGCACGAACGGATGACAGCGGATCGCGCCCTGACCAAAGATAATCATGCTGCGCGTCAGAATATTGGCGCCTTCCACCGTAATGGCGATCGGCGCGCCCTGATAGGCGCGGGCGAGGAAGTTACTGTTACCGAGCATAATGCCTTTACCGCCGGCGATATCCATGGCGTCCATAATGGCGCGCTGGCCGCGATGAGTGCAGTGATACTTCACAATTGCCGACAGCACCGCCGGTTTTTCTCCCTGCATAATGCCGGTGGTGATCAGCGTTGCTGCGGCGTCCATCACGTAGGCGTTGCCGGCGATGCGCGCCAGCGGCTCCTCAATGCCCTCCATCTTGCCGATAGAGACTTTAAACTGACGGCGAATATGCGCATAGGCGCCGGTGGCCAGCGCCACGCTTTTCAGGCTGCCGGTGGAATTGGAGGGCAGGGTAATGCCGCGTCCCACTGACAAACATTCCACCAGCATCCTCCAGCCCTGACCCGCCATCTGCGGCCCGCCGATAATAAAGTCGATCGGCACGAAAATATCCTTGCCGCGCGTCGGGCCGTTCTGGAACGGCACGTTAAGCGGGAAGTGACGCTTGCCGATTTCAACGCCCGGCGTGCTGGTGGGGATCAGCGCGCAGGTAATGCCCAGCGACTCGGTGTCGCCCAGCAGGCGATCGGGATCGGAGAGCTTAAAGGCGAGCCCCAGCACCGTCGCCACCGGCGCCAGCGTGATATAGCGTTTGTTCCAGGTCAGGCGCATGCCCAGCACCTGCTTGCCCTGCCACTCGCCCATGCAGACCACGCCGGTATCGGGGATGGCGCCGGCGTCGGAGCCCGCTTCCGGGCTGGTCAGGGCGAAACAGGGGATTTCGTCGCCGCGCGCCAGGCGCGGCAGATAGTGATCCTTCTGCTGGTCAGTGCCGTAGTGCTGCAGCAGTTCCCCTGGGCCGAGCGAGTTAGGCACGCCGACGGTAATCGCCAGAATGCCGGAGACGCCCGCCAGCTTTTGCAGCACGCGCGCCTGCGCGTAGGCGGAAAACTCGAGGCCGCCATACTCTTTCTTGATGATCATGGCGAAAAAGCGCTGCTCTTTCAGATATGCCCACAGCTCCGGCGGCAGATCCGCCATCTCATGGGTGATGGCGAAGTCGTTGGCCATGCGGCACGCCTCTTCCACCGGGCCGTCGAGAAACGCCTGCTCTTGTGGCGTCAGGCGCGGCTGCGGATAGTTATGCAGCTTCTGCCAGTCCGGCTTGCCCTGAAACAGATCGCCTTCCCACCAGGTGGTGCCGGCGTCGATCGCCTCTTTCTCCGTGCGTGACATCGGCGGCATCACCTGTTGAAAACGCTGCAGCATCGGCTTTGAAAACAGCGAACGACGCATCGAAGCGAGGTTAAGCGGCAGCAGGATCAGCGCCAGCGGCAGCAGCAGCCAGGGCGTCCAGAGGTGCGCTGCGCTCCAGCCGGCGGTCCACAGCAGCAAAATCGCGCTGCTCGCCGCCAGGGAAACGCGGTGATAAAACAGGGCGCTGATGAGCACCAGCGTCGCAACGATCGACACAACCATCATAATCACGGCTCCGTAAGTAGTAAGAGGTCTGACCTGTTATGCTAGAGGTGTATGACAGCGGGCGATAATTAGCAATTCGTTTACATCGCAATTACAACCTGACTCACAAAATCCCTGCGCCAGCGCCGCGGAAGAACCGCGCGGCGCGCGCTTTGCGGCAACCCGCCATTCCGTTAAACTTGTAGCGTCACTCTTTTACCTACAAGGACATCCCTATGTACCAGGACATCATTCGCTCCGAGCTGAATGAAGCAGCGGATACGCTTAATAACTTCCTCAGCGACGAAGCCAATATTCACGCGATTCAGCGCGCGGCGGTGCTGCTGGCCGACAGCTTTAAGGCGGGCGGAAAAGTGCTCTCCTGCGGCAACGGCGGCTCGCACTGCGACGCGATGCATTTTGCCGAAGAGCTGACCGGCCGCTATCGCGAAAACCGTCCGGGCTATCCGGCTATCGCCATCTCCGACGTCAGCCATCTCTCCTGCGTCAGCAACGACTTCGGCTACGACTACGTCTTCTCGCGCTATATCGAGGCGGTGGGGCGTCCGGGCGATGTGCTGCTGGGGCTGTCGACCTCCGGCAACTCGGCCAATATCATCAAGGCGATTGAGGCGGCGCGCGCGCAGGGCATGAAGGTGATCGCCCTGACCGGCAAAGATGGCGGCAAGATGGCAGGCTCGGCGGATATCGAGATCCGCGTGCCGCACTTCGGCTACGCCGACCGCATTCAGGAGATCCACATCAAAGTGATCCATATCCTGATGCTGCTGATTGAAAAAGAGATGGTGAAGTAAAGGCGCTGGCCGCCGGGCAGCAGGCTGGCGGCATTTCTGACTAAGGCGGTAGCTATGTGCGAATTGCTCGGGATGAGCGCTAACGTTCCAACCGATATCTGTTTCAGTTTTACCGGCCTGGTGCAGCGCGGCGGCGGAACCGGCCCGCATAAAGATGGCTGGGGCATCACCTTTTATGAAGATCGCGGATGCCGCACCTTTAAAGATCCGCTGCCGAGCTATAACTCGCCCATCGCGCGGCTGGTGCAGGAGTACCCCATCAAGTCCCATTCGGTGGTGGCGCATATTCGCCAGGCGAATCGCGGGCCGGTGTCGCTGGAAAACACCCATCCCTTTACCCGCGAGCTGTGGGGACGCAACTGGACCTACGCGCACAACGGCCAGCTAAAAGGCTATCGCCAGCTGGAAACCGGCCATTTTCGTCCGGTGGGCGAAACCGACAGCGAAAAGGCGTTCTGCTGGATCCTGCACAAGCTGGCGACGCGCTATCCGCGCACGCCCGCCAACTGGCCGGCGGTGTTTCGCTATGTGGCGGAGCTGGCGAGTGAGCTGCGGCAGAAAGGGGTGTTTAATATGCTGCTGTCGGACGGGCGCTATCTGATGGCCTTCTGCTCAACCAATCTCTACTGGATCACGCGCCGCGCGCCCTTCGGCAAAGCGCAGCTGCTCGATCAGGACGTCGAGATTGACTTCCAGCAGCACACCACCGCCAACGACGTAGTGACGGTGATTGCGACGCAGCCGCTGACGGGAAATGAAACCTGGCACCGGATTGTGCCAGGTGAGTGGGCGTTATTCTGCCTTGGTGAGCGCCAGGAATGATTTAGAGGCGGCTTCGGGATTGACGATAACCGGGCTGCTGTTCATCACATAGCTGCCGCTGGCGACGTTGACCGTCGGCGGCTGATGGTATTTCGCAAACCAGGCATAGCCCGGCTGCAGCTCGCGCCAGAAGCTGGCGTAGGTCGAGTAGCGGTGGCGCTGCATGTTGCTGTCGGTCATGCGGAACGGAAAGATGCTGATCTCTACCTGCGGCTGGCCGTTGCGCAGCGCCGCGTTGACGTAGGTAAAGATCTCATCCATATAGGCGTCGGTCATGGCGTAGCAGCCGATCGATTTGCAGTTGCCGTGGATCATCAGGTAGTTGCCGGTATAGGCGTGATCGCGATCGTACTGGTTAGGAAAGCCGACGTTGATGGCGCGATAAAAGCGGCTGTCCGGCTTCAGCTGGTTGAGCCTGACGCTGTAGAAGCCTTCCGGGCTTTTAAAATCCCCTTCGCGGCGTTTCGGACCGAGGCCGCCGGAAAAGTTACAGATGCGGTAGGTGTCGAGCAGGCGAAATTCGTTGCCGATTTTGCCGTACAGCTCCAGCGTGCGTTCTTCCTTAAAAATCTGAATATAAATCGGCGTGCCGAGTAACTGTTTCTTTAATTCTTTGCTTACCGGCGTCGACATCTGCTGCGTCGGCTCGGGAGTCATTGCCATGCTGAGGGCTGGCATCAAAATCATCGCAAACAGAAGTGCGATTTTGCCCATGCTGTGTGTACCTTGAGTGAGGAAGAACGGTGACGCGAGACGCGTCTCAGACTTGCATTATCGGAAAACTCCGCTACCGCAGCGCAACATTAGCATTGTCTGTTTTTTTATCAAGACGCCGCCGGGTAAATTCACGCTTTCCTCAAGGGTTGACGGCCAGAAATTTGTAAACTTTAGTGGCGGCAGAGAAGCAGGACAGGATGTGCGCCTTTTGCGTCTGTACATCTATACAGTATCATTAGGGCAGACGAAACTCTGACGGCGAACCAGCGTGAAAATCATACATGTCGATATGGACTGCTTCTATGCAGCGGTGGAGATGCGCGACAACCCGGCGTTGCGCGATATCCCCATCGCCATTGGCGGCAGCCGTGAACGACGCGGCGTGATCAGTACGGCCAACTACCCGGCACGCACCTTCGGCGTGCGCAGCGCGATGCCCACCGCGATGGCGCTGAAGCTTTGTCCGCACCTTAAACTGCTGCCGGGGCGTTTCGACGCCTATAAAGAGGCCTCGCAGCAGATCCGCGACATTTTTCTGCGCTATACCCCGCTAATTGAACCGCTGTCGCTGGACGAAGCCTATCTCGACGTTACCGACAGCCCGCACTGTCACGGCTCCGCCACGCTGATCGCCCGCGACATTCGCGACACCATCCTGCGCGAAACCGGGCTGACCGCGTCGGCAGGGATCGCGCCGATTAAGTTTCTCGCCAAAATCGCCTCCGACCTCAACAAGCCGAACGGGCAGTACGTGATTACGCCGCAGGAGATGTCGGGCTTTTTGCTGTCGCTGCCGCTGGCGAAAATCCCTGGCGTCGGCAAAGTGGCGACGAAAAAGCTGGAGGAGATGGGGCTGCACACCTGCGCCGACGTGCAGAAAGCGGACGTGGCGCAGCTGCTCAAGCGCTTCGGCAAGTTTGGTCGCGTGCTCTGGGAGCGCAGCCACGGCATCGACGAGCGCGGCGTGGTGGTGGAGCGCGAGCGCAAGTCGGTTGGCGTCGAGCGCACGCTGGCGGAGGATATTCACAGCTGGGAGGCGTGCCTGGAGATTATCGACTTTCTCTATGCAGAGCTGGAGCGGCGGCTGACTCAGGTGCGGCCCGACCGGCAGATCGCGCGCCAGGGGGTGAAGCTCAAGTTCAACGATTTTCAGCTGACGACGCAGGAGCATATCTGGCCGGAGCTGAACAAAGAGGATTTAATCGCGGTGGCGCGCAAAACCTGGGACGAGCGGCGCGCCGGACGCGGCGTGCGGCTGGTGGGGCTGCACGTTACGCTGCTGGATCCGCAGCTTGAGCGGCAGCTGCTGTTGGGGCTGTAGCTGCAAACGAAACCTAATCGTTAGCTAACAGGCAACGCTAAAATCAAGGCGCTGCCAGCCTGGGCCGAAGAGCAAAGCGTCCCGCGGCAGGGATGCCGCGGGCCGAGCGCGCAGGGATGCCTTGAGCGACTTTGCGATCGGGCCAGGCTGGCAGCGCAAATACCTGACAAACAGCCTACGCCCACCTCACTAAACCCACTCGCAACAACCGCTCACCCCCTTAAGGCGCCGGATAGGTATAGCGGCGGTGAATCGCCTCGATCCCTTCCAGCACGTCGGCGTCCAGCGTCAGGTTAAAGCTGTCGATATTGATCTTCAGCTGCTCCATCGTGGTGGCGCCCAGCAGGGTGCTGGCGACGAACGGCTGCTGACGCACATAGGCCAGCGCCATCTGCGACGGATCCAGCTGATGCTTCTGCGCCAGCGCCACATAGGCCGCGATCGCCTGCTGCGACTGCTCGCCGCTGTAGCGCGTAAAGCGGCTAAACAGCGTATTGCGCGCGCCGGCCGGTTTCGCGCCGTTAAGATACTTGCCGCTCAGCGTGCCGAAGGCGAGGCTGGAGTAAGCCAGCAGCTCAACCCCTTCGTGCTGGCTGATTTCGGCCAGCCCCACTTCAAAACTGCGATTTAGCAGGCTATAGGGATTCTGAATGGTCACGATGCGCGGCAGCTCGTGCTTCTCCGCCAGCTGCAGATAGCGCATCACGCCCCAGGCGGTTTCGTTCGACACGCCGATATAGCGGATCTTGCCGGCGCGCACCTGCTCGGTCAGCGCCTCCAGCGTCTCCAGCAGCGTCACCGGATTGGTCAGTTCGCTATATTGATAGCCCAGCTTGCCGAAGTAGTTGGTCTGCCGCTGTGGCCAGTGCAGCTGATAAAGGTCGAGGTAGTCGGTATTGAGACGCTTCAGGCTGGCGTCCAGCGCCTCGCGGATATTCTTGCGGTCCAGCGCCTGATGCGGGCGGATCGAGGCGTCGGCCCCGCGCACCGGCCCGGCCACCTTGCTGGCGAGGATCACCTTGTCGCGGCTGCCGCGCTTCTTCAGCCAGCTGCCGATATACTGCTCTGTTAATCCCTGGGTTTCCGGACGCGGCGGCACGGGATACATCTCCGCGGTATCGATCAGGTTAATGCCGCTGGCGAGGGCGTAATCGAGCTGTTCATGGGCGTCGGCTTCGCTGTTCTGTTCACCAAACGTCATGGTTCCTAGCCCCAGCTGACTGACTTCCAGCGTGCTATGGGGGATACGGTGATAATGCATAGCCGTCTTCCTTATTCTTATGGAATGTAATGGTGTGTCCTGTGGGACTATAACGCGTGAATCAGCGGGGAAGGAAGTGGGGAAAATCGGGGAAATCACCTGTCCACGCAAATCGCCGGCCAGGTGACCTGAAATGGCACTTAACGCTCAATGATGGTCGACACTTCGTCGCCGTTGATCTGTACTTCATGACCGGATTGATCGGTGTATTTCACCAGGCCGGTTTCTTTATCGATGGTCGGCTTGCCTTCCGTCATGATCATCTGTCCATCTTTTGTCGCCATCACATAATCTGAACTGCACCCGCTCAGCGTTACGGCGGCAAAAATCAACACTGCTACGCCTGCCAACTCTTTCATCACGCTTATTCCTCTCACTCCCGTCAGCCAGTGGGCCGCGTCGCCAGCCAGGGGCGCGCAGCATTAACTGCAAAAAGTGTAGTAATAAATCGTTTTGACGCTTTGCGTTATCGCATGAATCTGAAAATAAACGGGCGGCTATAGCCGCCCTTGACTTTCTTACGCCCTGTTTTTCTTACTGCGCATCAGGTTCAGGCACTCAACCGCCATCGAGAAGAACATGGCGAAATAAATGTAACCTTTTGGTACATGCACCGCGAAGCTTTCGAGGATCAGGGTAAAGCCCACCAGAATCAGGAACGACAGCGCCAGCATTTTGATCGACGGATGACGATCGACGAACTCGCCGATGGCGCGCGCGGCGAACATCATCATCAGCACCGCAATCACCACCGCCGCCATCATAATAAACAGATGATCGGAGAGGCCAACGGCGGTGATCACCGAGTCGAGGCTGAAGATAATGTCCAGCAGCATGATCTGCACGATGGCGCCGAGAAAAGAGTGCACGTTGGTCTTGTGCTCCTCTTCGCCTCCTTCGATGGTTTCATGGATCTCCATGCTCGATTTCCACAGCAGGAACAGGCCGCCGCCCAGCAGGATCAGGTCGCGCCAGGAGAACGCGTGGTCGAACAGGGTAAACAGCGGATGGGTCAGACGCGCGACCCAGGCGATAGAGGCCAGCAGGCAGAGGCGCATCACCATCGCGCCCATCAGACCCAGACGGCGGGCGCTCGCCTGCTGATGTTTAGGTAGCTTAGCGACCACCAGCGATAAAAAGATAATATTATCAATGCCCAGAACCACTTCGAGGATGGTCAGCGTGCCCAGCGCCAGCCAGGCGTTGGGATCGGTTATCCACTCAAACATGCGCACTCTCAATGTTAAACGAAAAGTAAACGGCGATTATACGCATTCAATTCAAGGCACTTACAGTAAAAAATGGCGCGCCAGCAGCGGGGCGGTAAAGCTTTTCTTCAGATAAAAGCCGCGCGGCAGCGTCATAATGGGTTCGCCCTGTTCGCCGATGCCCTCCGTCAGCGCCCGGCTGTTGGCGGCTTTGGGCCGAATCTGCAGCCAGGCGCCGTGGCGCGCGGTAATGCGCTCCACCTGGCCCAGTACAATCATATCCATCAGCTCTTCCCAGTCCTGACGCAGCATCCGCTCCTCTTCTTCATCCGGGCTCCACAGCAGCGGCGCGCCAACGCGGCGCTGCGCCAGCGGGATTGCGCGGTCGCCCTCGACCGGGATCCACAGCACCCGCGCCAGCTTGTGGCGCACATGGCTGGTTTCCCAGGTAACGCCGCTATTGCCGGTCAGCGGCGCCACGCAAACAAAGGTGGTCTCCAGCGGTTTGCCCTGCGCGTCGATGGGAATGGTTTTGAGTTCGATGCCGAGATGCGCAAAATCCTGCTCCGCTTTGCTGCCCGCGCTGGCGCCGAGATAGCGCTCCAGCAGCATACCGACCCAGCCTTTATCACGGCGCAGGTCGGCCGGGATTGGCAGATCGGCCCGCTGCGCCAGCGCGGCCAGCGTTTCGCCTGCCAGCGCATGAGCGCGCGCCAGCAGAATCGCTTCGTTTTCAGGCGGGGAGGGGAGCTGGATCATGATGGCCACTCATCTGGTCAAAAAATAGACAGTTTTTTCCCGCAGAACGTTGTCCACAGCAGCACTGCAAGAAAGGGAAACGATAATAGCATGATTCATCATGCTTTTTTAACCTCAACGCTTTTTCGCCGCTGACGGAATTCACGGGTTATCCCTGACTGCCGGCAACAATGAACAGGATCTTCGTCTAAGTTATCCACAGATCGGTGGGATAACCCGGGCGTAACAGGGTTACTGGTTCGATTTACAGCCTTGACTTTGGGCCTGATGCGGCTTTTCTGGTCACAGGCGACCAAGTTTACTCCATTGTCTGTGGATAAAAACGGCGTCGCTTGATCTTTAACCAGCTGCGAATTTTCTGGCGTCGGGAAAAGCTATTCAGGCGGCGGTATTCTGAATAAGAGTGGTTTAATCGCCTGTTTTACAATGATAAAAAAAGCTATATTGTGCATGGGGCCGGCAGGGCGCGAAAAAGTTTATTCAGCTAATTCCCGCGTTCTGCACAACGCTATCCACAGAAAACGTGAATAAGATCGGCGCTTTATGCGCTCCATTGTTTATAACTCTGGATACCCTGTGAGTTATCCAGGGTTAAGGCGGCGTTCTCCCCGCGAATCCAGTGGTTTACCGCCTGTAAGGAGTGTGAAACAATCAGGCTATTCAAATTTAGCTTTGAGGTAGTCCAGTGATCGATGATGATGGCTACCGCCCGAATGTTGGTATCGTAATCTGTAACAGGCAAGGACAAGTGTTGTGGGCCAGGCGCTTTGGACAGCACTCCTGGCAGTTTCCTCAGGGAGGCATCAATCCCGGTGAAACCGCCGAACAGGCGATGTATCGCGAACTGTTCGAAGAAGTGGGTTTACACCGTAAAGATGTTCGAATACTTGCATCTACCCGAAACTGGTTGCGCTACAAATTGCCAAAACGTTTGGTGCGTTGGGACACGAAGCCGGTCTGTATCGGCCAGAAACAAAAGTGGTTTCTTCTGCAGTTGATGAGCAGTGACGCGGATATCAATGTGCAACACAGTAGCACGCCGGAGTTCGACGGCTGGCGCTGGGTGAGCTTCTGGTATCCGGTGCGTCAGGTTGTCTCCTTTAAGCGCGATGTCTATCGTCGCGTGATGAAGGAATTCGCTGGCGTGGTGATGTCGATGCAGGAGAGTGCAGGGCAGCAGCGCAGCGCGCCAGCCCATCGACGGAAAAGAGGATAGGCCACGCCCTTATGCTCACTCAGTTGCGCGAAATAGTCGAAAAGGTGGCGAGCGCGCCGCGTCTCAACGACGCGCTCGACATTCTGGTCAATGAGATCTGCCTGGCGATGGACACGGAAGTGTGCTCTGTTTACCTGGCGGATCACGATCACCATTGCTACTACCTGATGGCCACGCGCGGCCTGAAAAAACCGCGCGGCCGCACCGTTACGCTGGCGTTCGACGAAGGGATTGTCGGTTTGGTGGGACGTCTCGCCGAGCCGATCAACCTGGCGGATGCGCAAAGCCACCCCAGCTTCAAATATATTCCCGCGGTAAAGGAAGAGCGCTATCGCTCTTTCCTCGGCGTGCCGATCATCAGCCGCCGTCAGCTGCTGGGCGTGCTGGTGGTGCAGCAGCGCGAGCATCGCCAGTTCGACGAAAGCGAAGAGTCTTTCCTCGTCACGCTGGCGACGCAGATGGCGACGCTGCTGTCGCAGTCGCAGCTCGGCCAGCTGTTCGGCCAGTTCCGCCAGACGCGGGTGCGCGCTATCGCCGCCGCGCCCGGCGTCGCCGTCGCGCCTGGCTGGGTCGATGAAACCCAGCCGCTGCTCGATCAGGTCTCCGCCGCCTCGACGCTCGACACTCAGCGCGAACGCGAACGGCTGGTGGTGGCGATGAGCGAAGCCGCCAGCGAATTTCGCCGCTTCAGCAAACGCTTCGCCGCCGGCGTGCAGAAAGAGAGCGCGGCAATCTTCGATCTCTACTCCCACCTGCTGACCGACGCCCGCCTGAAAAAAGATCTCTTTGCCGAGATCGAGCAGGGATCGGTCGCCGAATGGGCGGTCAAAAAGGTGATCGAAAAGTTCGCCGCCCAGTTCGCCAGCCTGAGCGATAACTACCTGCGCGAGCGCGCGGGCGACCTGCGCGTGCTCGGCCAGCGTCTCTTGTTCCACCTTGACGACTCGCTGGTCGGCACCAACGCTTGGCCGGAGCGCTTTGTGCTGGTGGCCGACGAGCTGACCGCCACCACGCTGGCGGAGCTGCCGCACGAGCGGCTGGCGGGCATCGTGGTGCGCGACGGCGCGGCCAACTCGCACGCCGCCATCCTGACGCGCGCCATGGGCATTCCCACGGTGATGGGCGCGGATATCCTGCCGGCGCAGCTTAATAAACGCCTGCTGATTGTCGACGGCTACCGCGGCGAACTGCTGATCGATCCCGAGCCGGTGCTGGTGCAGGAGTATCAGCGCCTGATCAGCGAAGAGAACGCGCTGAGCAAAATGGCGGAAGGGGTAGTCGATCAGCCCGGCGAGCTGAAAAGCGGCGAGCGCATTCAGGTGATGCTCAACGCCGGCCTCAGCCCGGAGCACGAGCAGACGCTCGACAGCTGGGTCGACGGCATCGGCCTCTACCGCACCGAAATTCCCTTTATGCTGCAGAGCGGCTTCCCCTCGGAAGAGGAGCAGGTGGCGCAGTATCAGGGCATGCTGCAGCTGTTTCACAACAAGCCGGTGACGCTGCGCACGCTCGACGTCGGCGCCGACAAGCAGCTGCCCTATATGCCGATCAGCGAAGAGAATCCCTGCCTTGGCTGGCGCGGCATTCGCCTGACGCTCGATCAGCCAGAGATTTTTCTGGTGCAGGTGCGCGCCATGCTGCGCGCCAACGCCGCCTCCGGCAACCTCAGCATTCTGCTGCCGATGATCAGCCATATCGACGAGATCGACGACGCGGTGCGCTTGATCCAGCGCGCCGGACGCGAAGTGGAAGAGATGCTGGGCTACGTTATTCCCAAGCCGCGCGTCGGCGTGATGATCGAAGTGCCGTCGATGCTGTTTATGATCCCGCAGCTGCAGTCGCGCGTCGATTTCGTCTCGGTCGGCACCAACGACCTGACCCAGTATCTGATGGCGGTGGATCGCAACAACACGCGCGTCGCCAACCTGTACGATCCGCTGCATCCTGCGATGCTGCGCGCGCTGCAGGCGATCGCCACCGAAGCCCGTCTGGCGAATCTCGAACTCTGTCTTTGTGGTGAAATGGCGGGCGATCCGATGTGCGTCGCGCTGCTGGTGGGGCTGGGCTATCACCACCTCAGCATGAACGGCAAGAACGTGCCGCGGGTAAAATACCTGCTGCGCCATCTGGATAAAGAAGAGACGCAAAAGCTGAGCGAGCAGGGCCTTGGCGCCCACACCGCGTCGGAAGTGCGCCATCTGGTGGCTGCCTTTATGGAGCGGCGCGGACTGGGCGGCCTGATCCGCGGCGGGCGCTAGGCGTTATCCTCGTTTACATTTACGCTGCTCTGTAAAAAACCAGGCTGTGCTATCATGCGCAGCCTTTTAACATATCCGCCTGGCGCCCCTTTTTCAGGGCTGAAAATTGAATGGTGAATGATGAATAACGGCTATATCGCATTTCCGCAGTTCGATCCGGTGATCTTCTCTGTCGGACCGGTTTCGCTGCACTGGTACGGACTGATGTACCTCGTCGGCTTTATTTTTGCCATGTGGCTGGCGGTGCGCCGCGCCAACAAACCCGGCAGCGGCTGGAAAAAAGAAGAGGTGGAAAACCTGCTCTATGCCGGTTTCCTCGGCGTCTTCCTCGGCGGCCGCATCGGCTACGTGCTGTTCTACAACCTGCCGCTGTTTCTGGACAATCCGCTCTACCTGTTTAAAGTCTGGGATGGCGGCATGTCGTTCCACGGCGGCCTGATCGGCGTTATCGTGGTGATGCTGATTTTCGCGCGCCGCACCAGACGCACCTTTTTCCAGGTCTCCGACTTTATCGCGCCGCTGATCCCGTTCGGCCTCGGCGCCGGCCGTCTCGGCAACTTTATCAACGGCGAGCTGTGGGGCCGCGTGGCGCCTGACTTTAAATACGCCATGCTCTTCCCCGGCTCGCGCAGCGAAGATGTGGCGCTGGCGGTGAATAACCCGCGCTATCAGGATCTGCTGAACAGCTACGGCGTACTGCCGCGTCATCCCTCTCAGCTCTATGAGCTGATGCTGGAAGGGGTGGTGCTGTTTATTATTCTCAACCTGTTTATCCGCAAGCCGCGCCCGATGGGCAGCGTCTCGGGCCTGTTCCTGATCGGCTACGGCGCGTTTCGTATTATTGTGGAATTCTTCCGCCAGCCGGACGCGCAGCTCGGCCTGTTCGAAGGCGGCGTCAGCATGGGCCAGATCCTCTCTATTCCGATGATCCTGGCCGGCATTATTATGATGATCTGGGCGTATCGTCGTCGTCCGCAGCAGCAGACTCGTGAGGTAAAATGAAACAGTATCTGGACCTGATGCAACATGTGCTGAACCACGGCACGCCAAAATCGGATCGTACCGGCACCGGCACGCTGTCGATTTTCGGCCACCAGATGCGTTTCAACCTGCAAGAGGGTTTTCCGCTGGTGACCACGAAAAAGGTGCACCTGCGCTCAATTATTCATGAGCTGCTGTGGTTCCTGAAGGGCGAAACCAATATCGGCTACCTGACCGAGAACAAGGTCACCATCTGGGACGAGTGGGCGGATGAAAACGGCGATCTCGGCCCGGTCTACGGCAAACAGTGGCGCAGCTGGGGCAACGCGCGCGGCGAAGAGATCGACCAGATAGCGAAGGTGATCGAACAGCTAAAACGCGACCCCGACTCACGCCGCATTATCGTCTCGGCGTGGAACGTCGGCGAGCTGGACCAGATGGCGCTGGCGCCGTGCCATGCCTTCTTCCAGTTCTACGTAGCGGACGGCAAACTCTCCTGCCAGCTCTATCAGCGCTCCTGCGATATCTTCCTCGGCCTGCCGTTCAATATCGCCAGCTACGCGCTGCTGGTGCATATGGTGGCGCAGCAGTGCGATCTGCAGGTTGGCGATTTCGTCTGGACCGGCGGCGACACCCACCTCTACAGCAACCATCTGGAGCAGGCACGCCTGCAGCTGACGCGCGAGCCGCGCGCGCTGCCGACGCTGGTGATCAAACGCAAGCCTGATTCTCTCTTCGACTATCGCTTCGAGGATTTCGAGATCGAAGGCTACGATCCTCATCCCGCCATCAAGGCGCCGGTCGCGGTGTAACCTCGCGACCTGCAATCATCCAGCCCCGGCATAGCCCTGCTCGCCGGGGCTTTTTTTATCCCTTTTCTGCGCGCGCGCTCCCACTCTTTTGCTGCCCGCTGTAACTCCCCTTTTTTTACTGGAAAGCGGCGCGCACCGCTGGCTCGCGCCGCTGGCGGCGGCGGACGCATCGCGGCAGAGTGACGCGATGAAAAAAGAAACAGACCACGGCTTTACGCTGCCGGAGCTGCTGCTGGTGCTGGTTATCGTCGGCATACTCAGCCTCGGCGCGCTCCACGGCTGGCAGCGCTGGCAGCAGCGACAGCAGCTGCGCGACACGGCGCAGCTGCTGCAGGGCTTTCTCCAGCGGCTGCGCGCCCAGGCGAACTGGCAGAACCAGGATCGCGCGCTGTGGCTGATAGCGGGCGATCGCTGGTGCCTCGGCAGCGGCGCAAAACCGGCGGCAGGCTGCTTACGCGGCAGCCGGCTGCGGTTCGTGGCGCCTTATCCCGGCGTGAAGATGCTTAGCCTGCGCGGCGAGCCGGGCTTTTACGGCCGACGTAACGTGGCGAAAGCGGGCAGCCTGGCGTTCGGCAACGCCAGCGGCACGCTGCGGCTGGTCATTTCCGCCCGCGCGCGCATTCGCCTTTGTGAACCGGAGGAGCAGGGATGCGACTAGAAAACGCCGGGTTCAGCCTGCTGGAGATGCTGGTGGCGATGGCCCTCAGCGCGGTGCTGATGCTGAGCGCAGGGCGCTTTTTGCCGCTGCTGGCGGGCGAAAACCTGCGTCTGCTGCAGCGGGTTCAGCTGCGGGAAGAGCTGCAGCAGCTGATGCAAACGCTGGAAAAGGCGGTGCGCCGCGCCGGCTACTGCAACGGCGACTGCGGCGCCGGCGCGCTCAGCCTCTCCGCCGACTGCCTGCTGCTGCGCTGGGACGACAACAGCAACGGCAAATGGGAAGGCGTCGCGCACGCCGAAAGCGACTACTACGGCTTTCGCCTGCGGCAAAAGCAGCTGGAAACCCAGCGCGGCGTGGCGGCGTGCGGCGCAACAGGCTGGGAGCGGCTGACCGATCCCGCTTTTCTTGCTATTGAGCAGTTCAGCGTCGAACGCGCGGGCAGGCTGGTCAAACTGCGTCTGGTCGGGCGCGCCGGCAAGACGCTGGAAACCCTGGAGAGCTGGGTAGAGGGCGAAAACCTGTGAATCAACACGGACACAGCGCGCTGGGCATGGTGCTGACCATCCTGCTCATCGGCAGCCTGACGCTGCACGCCAGCCGGGAGCGGCTGGAGCAGGGAATGTCGCTGGTGGCGGATGAGCGGCAGCACTATCGCGCTTTCTGGGCGGCGCAGTCGGCGCTGCAGTGGGGCCTGACGCTAAGCTGGCCAGAGACGCCGGGCTGTCAGCAGGATCGGCAGCAGGGCTGGGAGAGCTGTTTACAGAAGGTGGACGATGAGCGGATGTTGCTTAAAGGCCGTGCGACGGCCGGTGACCTGGCGCTGTGGCGCTGGGTGGCGCAGGAGGGCGCGCGGCTCAGACCGCTGCCGCACGGCTGGATCGACTACTGCCCGCTGGCGACGGCGCAGGGCTGCCTGTGAGCCGCGCGGCTTTAGCCTGCCGGAGGTGCTGTTTGCGCTGCTGCTGATGGCGACCAGCGTCAGCGCGCTGCTGCAGTATCATCGGGCGCTGACGCTGAGCTTTAGCCAGCAGTGGCAGCAGCGGGCCGCGGTGCGCGTCGCGGCGCAGCGCCTGATGGGTCACGACGTTGAGGGCTGGCGCGCCTCGCTGCAGCGCAGCGCCAGTGTCGCAGGCTGTACGCTGGAGCGCGTCGAGGTCAGCGGGCCGCATCAGGCGCACGCCGCGCTGACGCGTTTACGCTGCTGAGGGGCAAAAGAGCCCGGCGTACGCTGGGCATCCCCGACGATACGCGGTAGAGTGACCAGTCTGCCGCTTTGCCGCGCCAGAGAGTATCACCACAGGAGTTTGCATGTTTCACGTTTATCACTCAAACCAGCTCGATGTTCTGAAGATTCTCGCGGCAGCGGTGATAGAACATGACCCCCTCAGCGATCCTTTTTCCGCCGAAACCGTGCTGGTGCAGAGTCCCGGCATGGCGCAGTGGCTGCAAATGGAGCTGGCGCAAACGTTCGGCATCGCCGCCAATATCGACTTTCCGCTCCCCGCCTCGTTTATCTGGGATATGTTCGTGCGCGTGCTGCCGGAGATCCCTGCGGAGAGTGCCTTTACCAAAGCCAGCATGAGCTGGAAACTGATGCATCGCCTGCCGGAGCTGCTGACCCAGGAGGCGTTCCTCTCGCTGCGCCACTACCTGCACGACGACAGCGACAAGCGCAAGCTGTTCCAGCTCTGCTCCCGCGTCGCCGATCTCTTTGACCAGTATCTGGTCTATCGCGCCGACTGGCTGAACCGCTGGGAGCAAGGCGAGCTGGTGGAAGGATTAGGCGACGCGCAGCTGTGGCAGTCGGCGCTCTGGCGCGATCTGGTGGCCTACACCGAGGCGCTGGGCCAGCCGAAGTGGCACCGCGCCAACCTTTACGCGCGCTTTATTCACACGCTGGAGCGGGCCGAGCAGACGCCCGCCAGCCTGCCGAAGCGCGTTTTTATCTGCGGCATCTCCGCCTTGCCGCCAGTCTATCTGCAGGCGCTGCAGGCGCTGGGCCGCCATATCGATATTCATCTGCTGTTCACCAATCCGTGCCGCGATTACTGGGGCGATATTCAGGATTACGCCTTTCTGGCGAAGCTGCAAAGCCGTCAGCGTCGTCGTCTTGACAGCGACGAGGCGCGCGACCTGTTCAGCGATCCGCAGGAGGCGCCCGCGCGTTTTAACGCCGAAGGCGAACAGCAGCTCAGCAACCCGCTGCTCGCCTCCTGGGGCAAGCTGGGGCGTGACAACCTCTTTTTGCTGAGCCAGATGGACGAGGCGGATGACGTCGACGCCTTTGTCGAGGTCGAGGAAGATAACCTGCTGCACGCGATGCAGCACGACCTGCTGAATCTGCAGGACAGGGCGGTGCTGGGGCTGAACGCGGCGGAGCTGGCCTGGAGCGGCAACAAGCGCCCGCTCGATCCCGACGATCGTTCGATCAGCGTGCAGATCTGCCACAGCGCCCAGCGCGAGGTGGAAGTGCTGCAGGATCACCTGCTGGCGATGATGGAGGCGGATCCTTCGCTCAAGCCGCGCGATATTATCGTGATGGTGGCCGATATCGACAGCTACGCCCCCTTTATTCAGGCGGTCTTCGCCAACGCGCCCGCCGATCGCTATCTGCCGTTCTCGATCTCCGACCGCCGCGCCAGCCAGGCGCACCCGGCCATTTTCGCCTTCCTGAGCCTGCTGGCGCTGCCGGACAGCCGCTTCGCGGCCGAGGATGTGCTGGCGCTGCTGGAGGTGCCGGCGCTGGCGAACCGCTTCTCGGTGGATGAGAGCGGGCTGCGCCTGCTGCGTCGCTGGGTGGATGAGTCCGGCGTGCGCTGGGGGCTGGACGACGACAGCGCCGAGGCGCTGTCGCTGCCGGTTACGGGCCAGCACACCTGGCGATTTGGCCTGGAGCGCATGCTGCTGGGCTATGCGATGGAGAGCCATCACGGTGACTGGCAGGGCATTTTGCCCTACGACGAGTCGAGCGGTCTGGTGGGCGAACTGGCCGGCCATCTGGCAGAGCTGCTGATGCGCCTCAACCACTGGCGCGCGCGGCTCAGCGAACCCCGCCCGCTGGAGGGCTGGCTGCCGCTCTGCCGCGAGATGATCAACGACTTTTTCCACGGCGACGCCGAAGCGGAAGCGGCGCTGCTGCTGGTGGAAGAGCAGTGGAAACAGCTGATCGAATATGGTCAGGCCGCGCGCTATCAGGCGGCGATCCCGGTGACGCTGCTGCGCGACGATCTGCGCGCACGCCTCGATCAGCAGCGCATCAGCCAGCGCTTTCTCGCCGGACAGATTAACTTCTGCACGCTGATGCCGATGCGATCGATCCCGTTCCGCGTGGTCTGCCTGCTCGGCATGAACGATGGGGTGTATCCGCGCACGCTGCCGGCGCCGGGCTTTGACCTGATGCAGCAGCAGACGCGCAAAGGCGATCGCAGCCGACGCGACGACGACCGCTATCTGTTTCTCGAGGCGCTGCTGTCGGCACAGGATCGGCTCTATATCAGCTATATCGGACGGGCCATTCAGGATAATACGGAACGCTATCCTTCCGTGCTGGTCACAGAGCTGCTGGATTATATCGGTCAGAGCTTCTGCCTGCCGGGCGACGAGGCGCAGGAGCTGGATGAGAGCGCGCAGCGCGTGCAGCGCCATATTCAGCATCTGCACAGCCGCATGCCGTTCGCGGCGGAGAACTTTCATCCGCAGTCGCGCTGCCACAGCTTTGCGCGCGAATGGCTGCCCGCCGCGCAGGGCAAAGGCGAGGCGCAGCCCGACTTTGTGCAGCCGCTGCCGCTGCCGGCGATTGAATCGGTCTCCTGCGAGCAGTTTCTGCGCTTCTGGCGTCATCCGGCGCGCGCCTGGTTTCATCAGCGGCTCGGCGTCACCTTCTGGCTGGAGGAGACCGAGCTGTCCGACAACGAGCCTTTCGCGCTCGACAGTCTGGAGCGCTACCAGATCAACGCCGAGCTGCTGAACGCGCTGGTAGAAGGCGAGGATACGCAGCGACTTTTCGCCCTGCATCGTGCGGCGGGCAATTTGCCTTACGGCGCCTTCGGCGAGTTGTTCTGGCAGGCGCAGCAGGAGGAGATGCAGGAGGTGGCGGCGGCGGTCATCGACCAGCGCAGCGAAGGCGAGAGCTGGGAGGTCAATCTGCCGCTCGACGGCGTTGTGCTGACCGGCTGGCTGACCCAGGTGCAGCGCGACGGCCTGCTGCGCTGGCGTCCCGGCGTGCTCAATATGAACGACGGCCTGCTGCTCTGGCTGGAGCACCTGATTTACTGCGCGTTGGGCGGCAGCGGCGAAAGCCGCATGATGGGCAGAGAGAACAGCCGCTGGCGCTTTGCGGCGGTGGCGCAGCCAGAGGCGGAGGCGCTGCTGACGCGCTATATGCAGGGCTATAAGCAGGGCATGGCGCGCCCGCTGCTGCTGCTGAATAAAAGCGGCGGCGCCTGGCTGACGGCGAGTTACGACAAAAAAACGCGGCAGCTGCTGCTGGATGAAACGACGCAGGTCAAGGCGCGCAACCGCCTGCTGCAGGCCTGGACCGGCGGCTATCAGCAGGAGGGCGAGGGCGGCGATCCCTATCTGCAACGGCTGTGCCGGGTATTAAATGAAGAGCAGCTCAACGACATCGTTGAGGCTGCGCAGCGCTGGTATCTGCCGGTGCTGCAGGCTCACCTGGATGATGAATAGCAAGCGGTTCGACGAGATCTGACGCGTCAACGGCATATAACAAGGTTACGTCAGTTTGCACTATTTTCGGCTGCGTCTGCCTGGCAGCGCGGTTCCAAGGGTAACAGAAGGGGTTTACATGCGTAGATACGCTTGCTGGATAGCGGCGCTGATGCTGAGCCTGGCGACCTGCGCCTCGCTGGCGCAGGCGGCGACGGGCTGGGAGCCGATCAATGAAACCATTCGCAAAAGCGAAAAAGACCCGCGTCAGTATCAGGCGATCAAGCTGGCCAACGGTCTGACGGTGCTGCTGGTTTCCGACGCGCAGGCGCCGAAATCGCTGGCGGCGCTCACGCTGCCGATCGGCTCGCTGGACGATCCGGACCAGCAGCTCGGCCTGGCGCACTTTCTCGAGCATATGGTGCTGATGGGATCGCAGCGCTATCCGCAGCCCGATAACCTGGCGGAGTTCCTGAAAAAGCATGGCGGCAGCCACAACGCCAGCACCGCCTCCTATCGCACCGCCTTCTACCTTGAGGTGGAAAACAGCGCGCTGGAGCCGGCGGTGGATCGTATGGCGGACGCCATTGCCGCGCCGCTGCTCGATCCGGTCAACGCCGATCGCGAACGCAACGCCGTCAACGCCGAGCTGACGATGGCGCGCTCGCGCGACGGGCTGCGTATGGCGCAGGTCGGCGCGGAGACGCTCAACCCGGCGCATCCCGGTTCGCGCTTCTCCGGCGGCAACCTCGATACGCTGAAGGATAAGCCGGACAGCAAGCTGCTGGAGGCGCTCTCCACCTTCTACCATACCCACTACTCCGCCAATCTGATGAAGGCGGTGCTCTACAGCAATAAACCGCTGCCGGAGATGGCGCAGATCGCCGCCAACACCTTTGGGCGTATCGCCAACCACGACGCGACGGTTCCGGCTATCGACGCGCCGGTGGTGACCGAGGCGCAGCAGGGGATCATTATCCACTACGTGCCGGCGCAGCCGCGCAAGCAGCTGAAGATTGAGTTCCGCATCGCCAATAACAGCGATCGCTTCCGCAGCAAGAGCGATACGCTGATCGGCTACCTGATCGGCAACCGCAGCAAAAACACCCTGGCCGACTGGCTGCAAAAGCAGGGGCTGGCCGACGGCGTCAACGCCGGTGCCGATCCGATGAGCGAACGCAGCAGCGGCGTGTTCGCCATCACCGCCTCGCTCACCGATAAAGGGCTGGCGCAGCGCGACGAAGTGGTAGCGGCGATCTTCAGCTATATCGCCATGCTGCGCGAGCAGGGCGTCGACAAACGCTATTTTGACGAAGTCTCCCACGTGCTGGCGCTCGATTTTCGCTATCCCTCTATCACGCGCGATATGGATTATATCGAGTGGCTGGCGGATACCATGCTGCGCGTGCCGGTGGAGCACACGCTGGACGCGCCTTATCTGGCCGATGAGTATGACGCCGCTGCTATCAAGGCGCGCCTCGACGAGATGACGCCGCAGCATGCGCGCATCTGGTACATCAGCCCGCAGGAGCCGCACAACAAAGAGGCCTACTTTGTTAACGCGCCCTATCAGGTCGATCGCATCAGCGAGCAGACCTTCGCCGACTGGCAGCAGCGCGCCAGCCAGATCCAGCTGGCGATGCCGACGCTGAATCCCTATATTCCTGACGACTTCACCCTGATCCCGTCGGACGGCAAAAGCTACAGCCATCCGGTCGCGCTGCCCAACGACGGCGGCATGCCGATCTACTGGATGCCGAGCCGCTATTACGCCAGCGAGCCGAAAGCCTCGGTGATGCTGGCGCTGCGCAATCAGGAAGCGATCGGCGACGCGCGCCAGCAGGTGCTGTTCGGCCTGAACGACTATCTCTCCAGCCTGGCGCTGGACGAGCTTAACTCGCAGGCGTCGGTGGGCGGCATCAGCTTCTCTACCAGCGAAAACGACGGGCTGGTGTTCAGCGCCAGCGGCTTTACCCAGCGGCTGCCGACGCTGCTGAAAAAACTGGTGGAAGGCTACGCCACCTTCCAGCCGACGGCGCAGCAGCTGGAGCAGGCGAAATCCTGGTATCTGGATCAGCTGGACGCGGCGGACAAAGGCAAGGCGTTCGAGCTGGCGATCCAGCCGATGCAGATGCTGTCGCAGCTGCCCTATACGCAGCGCGAGACGCGCCGCGCGCTGGTGAAAGCGATTACCCTCGATGAGGTGGTGGCGTATCGCGACAATCTGATCCATCATGCGACCCCTGAACTGCTGGCGGTGGGCAACCTCAGCGCGGACAGCGTGATCCAGCTGGGTCGCGAGCTGAAGCAGCAGATGCAGACCCAGGGCACGCAGCTCTGGCGTAATAACTATGTCTCTTTCGCCAAACCGGTGAAGGCCAACCTGCAAAAAGCGGGCAGCAGCACCGACTCGGCGCTGGCGGCGCTCTATGTGCCGCTCGGCTATGGCGAATATCAGAGCATGGCCAACAGCTCGATGCTGAGCCAGATCGTGCAGCCCTGGTTCTACAATCAGCTGCGCACCGAAGAGCAGCTGGGCTATGCGGTGTTCGCTTTCCAGATGCCGGTCGGCCGTCAGTGGGGCATCGGCTTCCTGCTGCAGAGCAACAGCAAGCAGCCCGCCTACCTGCTGCAGCGCTATCAGGCCTTCTACCCGCAGGCGGAGAAGCGACTGCGCGCCATGCCGCAGAGCGACTTCGTTCAGTATCAGCAGGCGATGATCAACCAGCTGAAACAGCGACCGCAAACCCTCGATGAAGAGGCGTCGCGCTACAGCCGCGACTTTGATCGCCAGAACTACGCCTTCGATACGCGGCAGAAAGTGATAGAGGAGATCCAGAAGCTGACGCCGGACGCGCTGGCGGACTTCTTCCATCGCGCCGTGATGCAGAAAGAGGGCATGGCGATGACCTCGCAGATTGCGGGCAACAGCGCCGACAAGCTGGCGTTCGCGCCGCTGCCCGGATGGAAAACCTGGAATGAGGTGGCGAAACTGCAGCAGTCGCTACCGGTTAAGAGTGAGACGCAATGAATTACCCTGAGTCGCTGAATCCTTTGACGCTGCCGCTGCGCGGCGAGCGTCTGATCGAGGCTTCGGCGGGCACCGGCAAAACCTTTACTATCGGCGTGCTCTACCTGCGCCTGCTGTTGGGGTTGGGCGGCGAAAACAGCTACAGCCGCCCGCTGTCGGTTGAAGAGATTCTGGTGGTGACCTTTACCGAGGCCGCCACCGCGGAACTGCGCGGGCGCATCCGCGAGAACATTCATGAGCTGCGGCTGGCGTGCGTGCGCGGCGCCAGCGGCAATCCAGTGCTGACGCAGCTGCTGGAGCAGATTGAGGATCTTTCGCAGGCCGCAGCGCTGCTGCTGGCGGCGGAGCGGCAGATGGACGAAGCGGCGATATTCACTATCCACGGCTTCTGTCAGCGCATGCTTAACCTGAACGCGTTCGAGTCGGGCATGCTGTTTGAGCAGGAGCTGATAGAAGATGAGGCGGCGCTGTTTAAGCAGGCGACGGCGGACTTCTGGCGGCGTCACTGCTATCCGCTGACGCTGGACGTCGCGCGCGTCATCGTCGCGGAGTGGAACGGGCCGGAGAGCCTGTTGACCACGCTGCGGCCCTGGCTGCAGGGGGAATCGCCGCGGCTGAAACGGCCGCCGACCGACGACGAAACCCTGGCGACCCGGCATGCCGCCAATCTGGCGCGCATCGCGGCGATCAAGCAGCAGTGGCAGGCGGTCAGCGACGAAGTCGAAGGCATCGTCAGCCAGTCTGGCGTCGATAAGCGCAGCTACAGCAGCAAATACCTGCCGCTCTGGGTGGCGAAGGTCACCCAGTGGGCCAACAGCGACACCACCGACTACCTCTTTCCCAAAGAGCTGGAGCGCTTCGCCCAGAACGTACTGCTGGAAAAAACCAAAAAGGGCGAGCCGCCGCAGCATCCGCTGTTTCAGGCGGTAGAAGCCTTCCTCGCCGAGCCGCTCTCCCTGCGCGATTTAATTATCGCCCGCGCGCTGGTGGAAGTGCGCGACGCGGTGCGCAAAGAGAAGCGGCTGCGCGCGCTGCTCGGCTTCGACGATCTGCTGAGCCGGCTCGACGAGGCGCTGCAGCAGCCGGGCGGCGCGCTGCTGGCCGACACCATTCGCGCCCGCTATCCGGTGGCGCTGATCGATGAGTTTCAGGACACCGATCCGCAGCAGTACCGCATTTTCCGCACGCTCTATCTCCACCAGCCTGAGCTGGCGCTGCTGCTGATCGGCGATCCCAAGCAGGCGATCTACGCTTTTCGCGGCGCGGATATCTTTACCTATCTGCGCGCCCGCAGCGAGGTCGCGGCCCACTATACGCTTGACACCAACTGGCGCTCGTCGCCCGGCATGGTGCAGAGCGTGAACCGCCTGTTCGCCCGTATGGATTCGCCGTTTCTCTTCTCGGCTATTCCGTTTCTGCCGGTGAAGCCCGCAGAGCCGAACCAGCAGCTGACGCTGGTGAAAGACGCCCAGCCGCAGGCGGCGCTGCGTTTCTGGCTGCAGCCCGGCGATGGCGTCGGCGTCAGCGACTATCAGCAGTTTATGGCGCAGCAGTGCGCCGCCGATATCAGCCGCTGGCTGGTGGCCGGACAGCAGGGGCGGGCGCTGCTGGGCAAAGGCGACGATTTGCGTCCCGTTCAGGCCTCCGATATCACCGTGCTGGTGCGCAGCCGCAACGAAGCGGGCCTGGTGCGCGACGCGCTCAACGGGCTGTCGATTCCGTCGGTTTACCTCTCCAACCGCGACAGCGTCTACACCACGCCGGAGGCGCGCGAGCTGCTCTGGCTGCTGCAGGCGGTGCAGGCGCCGGAGCAGGAGCGGCTGCTGCGCAGCGCGCTGGCCACCTCTATCTTCGCCATCGACGCCGCCACGCTGGAAACCCTGAGTCAGAACGAGCGCGAGTGGGACGCGCTGGTCGAGCAGTTCGCCGCCTGGCAGCAGCTGTGGCATCAGCGCGGCGTGCTGCCGATGCTGCGCGACGTGATGAACCGGCGGCAGCTGGCGGAAAACATGCTGGCGTCGGAGAACGGCGAGCGCAGGCTCACCGATCTGATGCACCTCGGCGAGCTGCTGCAGGAGGCGTCGACCCAGCTCGACAGCCCCCATGCGCTGGTGCGCTTTCTCGCCCAGCAGATCGCCCGGCCCAACAGCCAGTCGGCGGAGCAGCAGCTGCGGCTGGAGAGCGATCGCCATCTGGTGCAGATCGTGACCATCCATAAATCCAAAGGGCTGCAGTATCCGCTGGTGTGGCTGCCGTTCGCCGCTGGCTTTCGCGAGGCGTCCAGCGCGCTCTACCACGACCGCGAGAGCTTTGCGACGCTGCTCGACGTGCAGGGCGACGAGCAGAGCATGGCGCTTGCCGAGCAGGAGCGGCTGGCGGAAGATCTGCGGCTGCTCTACGTCGCCCTGACGCGCTCGGTGTTTCACTGCAGCGTCGGCATCGCGCCGCTGTTCAAGGGCGCACGCAAAAAAGAGGGCGACAGCGATCTGCATAAAAGCGCGCTGGGCTATCTGGTGCAGCGGGGAGAGGGCGGTGACGCCAGCCGCCTGCGCGCCTGCCTCGACACGCTGGCGGATGGCGATACTGACATAGTGAGCGACGATCTTATCCCCGGCGAAAACTGGCGCGAAAGGACACCGCCCGACGAGGCGCTCAGCAGCCGCGAGGTGACGCGCGACCTGCGCGACGCCTGGCGCGTCACCAGCTACTCCGGGCTGCAGCAGCACAGCAGCTCGCCGCTGCTGGAGGCGATGCCCACTTTCGATATCGACGCGGCGGGCGAAGAGGGCGGCGAGGCGGAAAACCAGCTGACGCCGCACCACTTTCCGCGCGGCGCGGCGCCGGGCACCTTTCTGCACGGCCTGTTTGAGTCTATCGATTTCACCCGGCCGCCGGATCGGACGCTGCTGGAGACGCAGCTGGAACAGAACGGCTATGGGCAGCACTGGCTGCCGGTGCTGGAGGCCTGGATCGCGCGCGTGCTGCACACGCCGCTCAATAGCGACGGCCTGATGCTCGGCGCGCTGCAGAACCAGGACCGGCTGGTGGAGATGGCCTTTTATCTGCCGCTGGAGCGCATGCTTAATGCGGCACAGCTGGATGCGCTGATGCGCCAGCACGATGCGCTGTCGGCGCGCGCGCCGCGGCTGGAGTTCCATCAGGTGCAGGGGATGCTGAAAGGCTTTATCGATCTGGTGTTTCGCTGGAACGGTCAATATTATCTGCTGGATTACAAGTCCAACTGGCTAGGCGACAGCGAAGCGGCCTATACGCCGCAGGCGATGGCGCAGGCGATGGTCGATCATCGCTATGACCTGCAGTATCAGCTCTATACGCTGGCGCTGCATCGCTATCTGCAGCATCGCCTGCCGGGTTACGACTATCAGCGCCACTTTGGCGGCGTGTTTTATCTGTTTCTGCGCGGCGTCGACGGCAGTTCGCCGGAAAACGGCATCTTTACCGCGCGCCCTTCGGCTGAGTTTGTCGCCGGGCTGGACGCGCTGTTTCGCCGGGCGGAAGAGGAGGAAGTATGACGGAAATCATGCCATTGCTCGATCAGGCGGTTGAGAAGCGTCTGCTACGGCCGCTCGATCTGCAGTTTGCGCGGCTGCTGGCCGACACGTCGCAGCCGGCGTGGCTGCTGGCGGCCGCCTGCGTCAGCGCCGAAGCGGGCGACGGCCATGTCTGCCTGCCGCTGACGCATCTGGAGGGCGAAAAACTCTTCGCCGGGCGTCACCCGGAGCTGGCGCAGGCGCTGTGGCGCGCGGCGGGCGCGCCGGCGTGCTGGAAAACCGCGCTGGCCGACTGGCCGGCGTTGAGCGACGGCGGCATTGCCACGCCGCTGGTGCTTAATCATGAGCGGCTCTACCTGCATCGCCTGTGGCAGAGCGAAGGTCAGGTGGCGCGCTTTTTCACGCTGCAGGCGGAGATGGCGGAGATGGATATCGCCGCCGCGCAAAACGTGCTGAGCGCGCTGTTTGGCGATGGTCCCGATGACTGGCAAAAAATCGCCGCGGCCGTGGCGCTGACGCGCAAAACGGCGGTGATCTCCGGCGGGCCCGGCACCGGCAAAACCACCACCGTGGCGAAGCTGCTGGCGGCGATGATCCGCCTGAGCCACAACAGCCTGCGCATTCAGCTGGCGGCGCCGACCGGCAAAGCGGCGGCGCGTCTGACCGAGTCGCTCGGCCAGGCGCTGCAGGCGCTGTCGGTCAGCGACGAGGAGCGGGCGCGTTTCCCCAGCGAAGCGACGACGCTGCATCGTCTGCTCGGCGCGCAGCCCGATACCCAGCGGCTGCGCTACCACGCCGCCAACCGGCTGCATCTTGACGTGCTGGTGGTGGACGAGGCGTCCATGGTCGATCTGTCGATGATGGCGAAGCTGATCGCGGCGCTGCCCGATCATGCGCGCGTTATTTTCCTCGGCGATCGCGATCAGCTGGCGTCGGTGGAAGCGGGCGCCGTGCTGGGCGATATCTGCCGCTGTGCCGAAGCGGGCTACAGCCTGGCGCGCGCGCAGCAGCTGGTGGCGCTGACGCAGTGTGCGCTGGACGGCGCGGATGACGCGCGCGCGCCTGACGTGCGCGACAGCATCTGCCTGCTGCGCAAGAGTTACCGCTTTGACGCCTCGTCAGGGATCGGACAGCTGGCGCGGGCGGTTAACCTGGGCGACGCGCGCGAAGTCGAGAAGGTGATTAACGCCGCCTTCGAGGATATCGATTTTCAGGCGCTGCAGAGCGGCGAGGCCTATCAGACCATGCTCGACGCCGTCGCGGAAGGCTACCGGCCTTTCCTGAAGCTGGTGCAGGCGCGTGCGCCGGTTGAGGAGATCCTGCTGGCGTTTAGCCGCTTTCAGCTGCTGTGCGCGCTGCGCGACGGGCCGTTTGGCGTGCAGGGGCTGAATCAGCGCATCGAGCAGCGTCTGGTGCAGCTGCAGCGCATTCGTCGTCCCGCCATCGGCAGCCGCTGGTATGCGGGCAGACCGGTGATGGTGACGCGCAACGACAGCGCGCTGGGGCTGTTTAACGGCGATATCGGCATTACGCTGCGCGACGCGGAAAATCAGCTCAAGGTCTTTTTCCCGCTGCCGGACGGCTCCGTAAAAGCGGTGCAGCCGAGTCGCCTGCCGCCGCACGATACCGCCTGGGCGATGACGGTGCATAAGTCGCAGGGGTCGGAGTTCGAGCACACCGCGCTGGTGATGCCGGCCCAGTTCTCGCCGGTGCTGACGCGCGAGCTGGTCTACACCGCCATTACCCGCGCGCGCAAGCGGCTGACGCTCTACAGCGAACCTGCGGTGTTTCAGCGCGCGGTGCAGCTGCAAACCCAGCGCCGCAGCGGGCTGGTGGAAAGGTTAAGTCTGGTATAAAGGACGCATCAGGAGCGAACGCGGGCGGCATGGACCGTTACGCAAAGTCGCTTGCGCATCCTTGCCCGCTCGGCCTGCGCCAATACGCACCTCATCCTTGAGGTGCGCCCGTTAACGGGCCAACGCGCCGCGTTGTTCAAAAACGCTCCCGGCGTTTTTGTCCCTGGCGCAGGACGCTTTGCTCCACGGCCCATGCCGCCCGCGCATCAGCGACGGTGCTGTCTGGCCTGACTCAGGTCAGGTCCGCCATCAGCACCTTTGAGCGCCGCTGATAGTTGTACATCTGCTTTTTGCTCTCCGGCAGCGACTCAATATCCACCGGCGTAAAGCCGCGCTCCTGAAACCAGTGAATGCTGCGCGTCGTCAGCACGAACAGCTTCTCCAGCCCCATCTGCCGCGCCTGCAGCGCCACGCGCTGCAGCAGCATCTCGCCGCGCGACGAGCTGCGATAGTCGGGATGCACCGCCACGCAGGCCATTTCGCCAATCTTCTCATCCATAAAGGGATAGAGCGCCGCGCAGGCGATGGTGAGATTGTCGCGAATGATAATGGTGAACTTATCGATCTCCATCTCCAGCTGCTCGCGCGAGCGACGCACCAGAATACCCTGCTGCTCCAGCGGACGGATCAGCTCCAGAATGCCGCCGATATCGTTAATGGTGGCGCGGCGGATCTGCTCGCTCGACTCCATAACGATCTGCGTGCCGATGCCGTCGCGTGAAAACAGCTCCTGCAGCAGCGCGCCATCTTCCTGATAGCTAATGAGATGACTGCGGCGCACGCCGCTGCGGCAGGCCTTAACCGCGCCGCGCAGGAAGCGCACCGTGCCGGAAAGATAGTCGCCGTCGCTCTCCATCTCGTCGATGCGCGCCTGCGCGTCGTTGGGAAACAGCTCAGAGATAATCGCGCCGTCGCGCCGGGTGACGCCCTGTTCAGAGCAGAAGCCGATCATCTTTTCCGCCTTCAGCTTGATCGCCAGCTGGGTGGCGACCTCTTCCGACGTCAGGTTAAAACTCTCGCCGGTGACGGAAACCGCCACCGGGCCGAGCAGCACAATCGCATTGTTATCCAGCTGACGATGGATCGCCTCTTCGTCGATGCGGCGAATTCGTCCGCTGTGGCAGTAGTCGACGCCGTCATCCACGCCGAGCGGCTGAGCGATAATAAAGTTGCCGCTCACCACGTTGATATGCGCGCCCTGCAGCGGCGTGTTGTTCAGGCTCATTGAGAGTCGCGCCGTGATATCCAGCTGCAGCCGTCCCGCCGCCTGCTTCACCAGCTCCAGCGACTGCGCGTCGGTCACGCGGGTGTACTTGTGGTAAACCGGCTCCAGCTGGTGTGCGGCCAGGCTGGCGTCGATCTGCGGACGCGCGCCGTACACCACCACCAGACGAATGCCGAGGCTGTGCAGCAGACCGATATCGTTGACGATGCTGGAGAAATTCTGATGTTCGATGGCTTCGCCGCCCAGCATGATGACAAAGGTCTTGTCCCGATGGGCATTAATATAGGGAACGGTGTGGCGAAAACCCTGAACCAGCTCAGTACTACGTTCCTTCACGGCAAACCCTCAATGAATGTTTATTCGTAATTTCTGTATTTTTATTCTTTTAGCGTCTTTTTTGCAAGGATTAAACCTGACGTAAATTTACGTTTTTTTGGGTGCACTCGCTGCTAAGAGACTGCATCATTTGGCAATTCCTGAATGACTTCCCCAAAGTGATGGGCTAAAGTTTTCACCGCCGTTTATGAAGATGGCGGTTTTTTAGACAGAACAGAGCAGCTGGAGCGGCATGTCAGAATCAAATCCCTTGTTTTCCCGCAGAAGGCTCCTGCAGGGTAGCGGCGCACTACTGCTGCTGAGCGTCAGCCGCGCTGGCCTGGCAGCGAAAAACCATATCGTAGCGGTGCGCATCTGGCCCTCATCGACCTATTCACGTATGACGCTGGAGTCCAGCGTGCCGCTTCACTATAAGCAGTTTGCGCTCTCGCATCCGGATCGGCTGGTGGTCGATATCCAGAATATGCACCTCAACCCGGTGCTAAAGGGCGTCGACAAGCTGGTGCAGGTTAACGATCCCTTTATCAAAAGCGCGCGGGTCGGGCAGTTTGACGCCAGTACCGTGCGTATCGTGCTGGAGCTGAAGCGCAACGTCGCGCCGAAAACCTTTACCCTGGCGCCGGTGGCCGGGATCAAGCACCGACTGGTGGTGGATCTCTATCCGAGCCAGGACACGGCTGAAGACGATCCGCTGCTGGCGCTGCTCAAGGATTACAACCAGGGCGACCTGGAGCGCAACGAGCCGGCGACTGCGCCGCTGCCCGGCAAGGCGGGACGCGATCGGCCAATGATCATCATGATCGATCCGGGACACGGCGGCGAGGATCCCGGCGCGCACGGCAAATACAAAACGCGCGAAAAAGATATCGTGCTGAAGATGGGGCGACGGCTTAAGGCGCTGATAGATAAAGAGCCGAATATGAAGGCCTATATGACGCGCAACGAAGATGTCTTTATTCCGCTGCGGGTGCGGGTGGCGAAAGCGCGCAAGCAGCGCGCCGATCTGTTTGTCTCGATTCACGCCGACGCCTTTACCAGCCGCAGCGCGCGCGGCTCCTCGGTGTTCGCGCTCTCCACCAAAGGCGCCACCTCGGCGGCGGCGCGCTTTCTGGCGCAGACGCAGAACGAGTCGGATCTGATCGGCGGCGTCAGCAAGAGCGGCGACCGCTACCTCGACCACACCATGTTCGATATGGTGCAGCGCCAGACCATTCATGACAGCCTGAACTTCGGTAAAGAGGTGCTGCATCGGATGGGGCGCATCAACCATCTGCACAAACGCACCGTCGACCAGGCGGGTTTCGCGGTGCTGAAGGCGCCCGATATTCCGTCGATTCTGGTGGAGACCGCCTTTATCAGCAACGTAGAAGAAGAGCGCAAGCTACGCACCAGCCGCTACCAGCAGCAGGTGGCCGAGGCAATTTTTCACGGCATAAAGGCTTACTTCGACAAGGGCGGGGCGCGACGCTAAAAGAGGCGAGGGGATGGCGCAGGCCGTCCCGGTTTCACAAGGCACAAAAACAAAAAAGCACCCTTTCAGGTGCTTAAATGTTGGTTGCGGGAGCCGGATTTGAACCGACGACCTTCGGGTTATGAGCCCGACGAGCTACCAGGCTGCTCCATCCCGCGTCCGTAGTGCGCATTGCGTCTTTTTCACATTGTCTCTTCAGCAGAAGAGTTGGTTGCGGGAGCCGGATTTGAACCGACGACCTTCGGGTTATGAGCCCGACGAGCTACCAGGCTGCTCCATCCCGCGTCCGTAGTGCGCATTGCGTCTTTTTTCACATTGTCTCTTCAACAGAAGAGTTGGTTGCGGGAGCCGGATTTGAACCGACGACCTTCGGGTTATGAGCCCGACGAGCTACCAGGCTGCTCCATCCCGCGTCCGTGGATGCGCACTATACCTCCTGGCGCCGATGATGCAACCCCTTTTTCGTGCGAAGCGCCAAATTAGGGATTGTTTGCTGAATATTTTCTCCATCTGGCTAAATATCGCACAGCCGCGCCTGCGGAAAGGGCAGGCCGATTTCAATCTGCCAGACGCTTTGCTATCGTCGCGGGGCGAACACTGATGAATAAAAGAGACGGCGATGAATAAAGGACACTGGGCGAAGTATGCACTGACGGGTGCACTGTTTGCGCTGCTGGCGGGTTGTAGCTCGAAACCGACCGATCGCGGGCAGCAGTATAAAGATGGCAAGCTGGAACAGCCGCTGGCGCTGGTTAACCAGCCGAATGCCAAAGGACGACCGGTCAACGGCAGAGATTTCGGTGAGCAGGTGCGGCAGATCCAGTCCGCCTCGTCCGCCCTCTATGGACGCCACACCGGCACCTATAGCGCGATTGAGAGCTGGCTGATGGCGGGCGCCGACACGCGCCAGCTGCGTCAGTTCGGCCTGAACGCCTTCCAGATGGAAGGCACCGATAACTACGGCAACGTGCAGTTTACTGGCTACTACACGCCGGTGGTGCAGGCGCGCTACACGCGCCAGGGGGAATTCCAGTACCCCATCTACCGCATGCCGCCGCGCAAGCGCGGGGCAAAGCTGCCGAGCCGCGCCTCTATCTATAGTGGCGGTCTGGATGAGCGCTACGTGATTGGCTGGAGCAATTCGCTGATCGATAACTTTATTATGGACGTGCAGGGCAGCGGCTACGTGGATTACGGCGACGGTCGGCCGATGACCTTCTTCGGCTACGGCGGCAAAAACGGCTGGGCCTATCACAGCATCGGTAAAGAGCTGATCGATCGCGGCGAGGTCAAGCGCGAAGATATGTCGATGCAGGCGATCCGCGACTGGGCGGCGTCCCACTCCGAACAGGAGGTGCGCGCGCTGCTGGAAACCAACCCGTCGTTCGTCTTCTTTAAGCCGGAACCCTATACGCCGGTGCGCGGCGCCAGCGCGGTGCCGCTGGTGGCGAAAGCCTCGGTGGCGTCGGACCGTTCGCTGATCCCGGCAGGCACCGCGCTGCTGGCGGAGGTGCCGCAGCTGAATGAAAAGGGCAAGTTCAACGGCAAATATGAGATGCGCCTGATGGTGGCGCTGGACGTCGGCGGCGCCATCAAGGGCCAGCACTTCGATATCTATCAGGGCATCGGGCCTGATGCGGCGCACCTTGCGGGCTTCTATAACCACTATGGCCGCGTCTGGGTGCTGAAAGCCGCGCCGGGCGCCGGGCAGCCGCTGTTCAGCAGCCCGCAAAACGGTGATAATGGCTCGCTGTTACTGGGTTCAAACTGATTTCTCTGCGGGCCGCACGGCCCGCATGTCGCGACAAGGTTGATTATGAGTGTGGTTAACGAGGCCTGGCGTCAGCGTTTTGGCGGCACGGCACGTCTCTATGGGCAGGATGCGCTGACGCGTTTCGCCGCGGCGCACTTCTGCGTCATCGGCATCGGCGGCGTGGGATCCTGGGCGGCGGAAGCGCTGGTGCGCACCGGCATCGGCAAAATTACCCTGATCGATATGGATGATGTCTGCATCACCAATACCAATCGCCAGATCCACGCCCTGAATGGCAACGTTGGCAAGGCGAAAACCGAGGTGATGGCCGAGCGGCTGCGCGCCATCAATCCCGACTGTGAGGTGATCTGCATCGACGACTTCATCACGCCGGACAACACCGCCGAGCTGATGGCAGCGGGCTATGACTACGTGATCGACGCCATCGACAGCGTGCGCCCCAAAGCGGCGCTGATCGCCTGGTGCCGCCGCAACAAGATCCCGTTGATCACCACCGGTGGCGCGGGCGGCCAGATCGATCCGACGCAGATTCAGGTCGCCGATCTGGCGAAGACGATTCAGGATCCGCTGGCAGCGAAGCTGCGCGAGCGGCTGAAGGCGCTTGGCGTAGTGAAAAACAGCAAAGGCAAGCTGGGCATCGACTGCGTCTTCTCAACCGAAGCGCTGATGTATCCGCAGCCGGACGGCAGCGTCTGCGCCGCGCGCAGCACCGCCGAAGGGCCGAAAAGAATGGACTGCGAAGCGGGATTCGGCGCCGCTACCATGGTGACCGCTACCTTCGGTTTTGTCGCCGTTTCCCATGCGCTGAAGAAATATCTGGCGCGCGCGGCGCGTCAGGCGGCGTAACGACTCAGGGCTGCGCTGCGCGCGCGGCCTGCTGATGCACCGCCTCCGCCAACGCCTTCAGGCCGCTGCTGCGCGAGGCGCTGAGCTGGGCGCGCAGGCCGAGTTCGTCAAACAGCCGCAGCGGATCGTCCGCCAGCAGCGCCTGCGGCGTTCTCCCTTCCACGGCGGTCAGCAGCACCGCCAGTAACCCCCGCACGATGCGACCTTCGCTGTCGCCGTAAAAGTGCAGCGTGCCGTCGTGGCGCAGCTGGCTGCCGAGCCAGACGCGGTTTTCGCAGCCGGTCAGCTCAATCTCTTGCGTTTTCAGCGCCTCCGGCAGCGCGGGCAGCTGACGGCTGAGCTGGATTAACTGGCGATAGCGATCCTCCCACTGCTGAAAATGGGCGAATTTCTCTTTCAGCCCGTCAAGGGTGATCAGATCGCCGAACGGGTGCGGACCCGCCAGGGTTTGACTCATGCTTCCTCCTCCGACAGCAGGTCGAGCGCGGTATAGATGGCGCGCGTCAGCGCATCCACATCCTGCAGATTATTATAGGGCGCGAACGAGACGCGCAGCGTGCCGCTCACGCCCAGCGCCGCCATCAGCGGCTGCGCGCAGTGCTGGCCCGCGCGCAGCGCGATGCCCTGTTCCGCCAGCAGCGTCACGATGTCGCTGTGGTGTACGCCGGCGAAATCGAACGCCAGCACGCTTGAGCGGCCAACGCGATAGCTGCGGAATCCCGGGAACTCGCCTAGCTGCTCTTCCGCCAGGCTGGCGAGCTGCTGGCTCCACATCTCCGCCTTGAGTCGGTCGTGCTGCTCAAGCCAGCTGAGCGCGGCGCTCAATCCCACCACGCCCGCCACGTTGGGCGTGCCGGCTTCAAAACGCCAGGGCGCGGGCTGCGGCGTAAAACCGTTGAAATCGACCTGGGTCAGCATCTTGCCGCCGCCTTGCCACGGCGTCATCTCCTCCAGCAGCTCGGCTTTGCCATACAGCGCGCCAATGCCGGTCGGGCCGTAGAGCTTGTGCGCGGAGAAGGCGTAGAAGTCGATATCGAGCGCCTGCACGTCGGGCGGGCAGTGCGCCACGCCCTGCGCCCCGTCCACCATCACTTTCGCGCCGACGCCGTGCGCCAGCGCGATCGCCTGCGCCAGATCGGGACAGCCGCCGGTAACGTTAGACATCTGCCCTACGGCCAGCAGGCGGGTGCGCGCGCTGAGCAGCGACGGCAGCAGCGCGATATCGGGCAGGCGATCCGCGCCGATGGGCCACTTCACCACCTTCGCGCCGCGCGCCTGCGCCGCCATGAGCCAGGGCACCAGATTAGCGTGATGCTCCGCTTCGCTCACCACAATCTCGTCGCCCGCCTGCAGACGCGGCAGCAGCCAGCCGTTGGCAACCAGATTGATCGCCTCGGTGGTGCCGCGCGTCCAGACGATCTGGTGGCCATGCGCCGCATTCAGCAGGCGCGCCACCTGATCTCGCGCCTGCTCATAGCGTTCGGTGAGCTGGCGCGCCGCGCCGTACTGGCTGCGATGCACCGTGCCGGCGCTCAGGCTGTAAAACTGCTGGGCGGTGTCGATCACGACCTGCGGCTTAAGCGTCGTGGCGGCGCTGTCGAGATAAACACCGGCGTCGCTCAGCGCCGGAAACTGCTGGCGAAATGCGGAGGGGTTGAATGCGGTCATGCTTTGTCTCGTCATACAAATAAAGTGGACCAGATCAAAAGCCTGGCTCTCTGCTGGCAAAGCTGTAAAAGCGCGTTATGCTGATTAATGCAAGGTTTAAACCAAAACCCGCACAAGGAGCAACCTTCTTTAGTCGATTTGACTACCGGTTAGCCAACGCGGGCGGTTTGATGCAATCAATCTGCAAGGAGATAGAAAATGAAAAAACTTTCAGCAGTGCTGGCCATCTGCGCCATGGCTTTTACTCTGGCCGCGTGTTCAAGCAATTATGTCATGCATACCAACGATGGTCGCACCATTGTTTCTGAAGGCAAGCCTTCCGTAGACAGCGACACCGGTATGATCAGCTATAAAGACGCTAACGGCAACAAGCAGCAGATCAACCGCGCTGACGTTAAAGAGATGGTCGAGATGCAGTAAGCGGCAATTCGCTGGCTGCAGGCAAAAAAAAAGCACCGCAATTTGCGGTGCTATTCAAAATCACTATGGACAGACAGGGTAAATCTACAGGAATTAAAAGCTTGATCTGCAAGCGTCAGATCAAAATGCAAACACAACATCACGACCACAAGCCAAAAGCTCTCCGGAAATCTGCGAACTCACTCACAAATCCTGAAATCTTTTCGTTCCGGCTCAGGAAGTGCGGCAACTATAGGTATTTGCTGGAGCTTCCTCAACGGACAATTTATAATGCCTCGGATTACTAAAACTAATATGTGACCGCTTTTTATAAGCGCACGTGTTTTGCCCCTGATCCGAGCACGGAAAACCATGTCGAAACGCCTTCCTCCTCTTAATGCACTCCGCGTGTTTGACGCCGCGGCGCGTCATCTTAGCTTTACCAAAGCGGCTGAAGAGCTGTTTGTCACCCAGGCAGCTGTAAGCCATCAGATAAAATCGCTGGAAGATTTTCTGGGGTTAAAGCTGTTTCGCCGGAGGAATCGTTCGCTTTTACTCACGGAAGAGGGACAAAGCTACTATCTCGATATCAAAGAGATTTTCACCGCCCTGAACGATGCGACGCGCAAGCTGCAGGCGCGCAGCGCCAAAGGCGCCCTGACCGTGAGCCTGCTGCCCAGCTTCGCCATTCAGTGGCTGGTGCCGCGCCTCTCCAGCTTTAATATGGCTTATCCGGGCATCGACGTGCGCATCCAGGCGGTGGACCGCGACGAAGAGAAACTGGCGGACGACGTCGACGTAGCGATCTTCTACGGCCGCGGCAACTGGCCGGGGCTGCGGGTGGAGAAACTCTATGCCGAGTATCTGCTGCCGGTCTGTTCGCCCGCGCTGATGACCGGCGATAACCCGTTGAAAACGCCGCTGGATCTGGCGCGCTTCACGCTGCTGCACGACGCCTCGCGCCGCGACTGGCAATCCTATATCCGCCAGCTAGGCTTGCAGCATATCAACGTGCAGCAGGGGCCGATTTTCAGCCACAGCGCCATGGTATTGCAGGCGGCGATCCACGGTCAGGGCGTTGCGCTGGCGAATAATGTGATGGCGCAGAGCGAGATCGAAGCCGGCCGCCTGATCTGTCCCTTTAACGACGTCTTAGTCAGTAAAAACGCTTTTTATCTGGTTTGTCATGACAGCCAGGCAGAACTGGGTAAAATAGCCGCCTTTCGACAGTGGATCCTCGCGAAAGCCGCCAGCGAACAAGAAAAATTTCGCTTTCGTTACGACCACTAAATAATAGATTTCTGTAGAGTGAAGTACAGATGCACCTTGAGGATAGTCAGATGTCCAGTCGTGCCATGTTTATCTTTGCCGCCATCAGCGGATTTTTGCTGGTGGCGTTTGGCGCTTTTGGCGCGCACGTATTAAGCCGCTCGCTCGGTCCGGCCGAAATGGCCTGGATCCACACCGGGCTGGAGTACCAGGCGTACCATACGCTGGCGGTGATCGGTTTAGGCGCGGCGATGCTGCGCCGCGCCAACCTCTGGTTTTACTGGAGCAGCGCATTTCTCGCCCTCGGCATCGTGCTGTTTAGCGGCAGCCTTTATTGTCTGGCGCTGTCGCATCTGAAGTTTTGGGTTTTCGTTACGCCGATCGGTGGGCTCTGCTTCCTGGTCGGCTGGTTCCTGATGTTGATTGGCGCGCTGCGTCTGAAACGAAAGGCAGATCGCCATGAATAAAGTTTTACTCTATTGCCGTCCCGGTTTTGAAAAAGAGTGCGCGGCGGAAATCGCGGCCCACGCCGCCGAGCGTGAGATCTATGGTTTCCCGCGGGTGAAAGAGAACAGCGGCTACGTGCTGTTCGAGTGTTATCAGCACGAAGACGCCGATCGGCTGGCGCGCGAGCTGCCGTTTGAGACGCTGATCTTTGCCCGCCAGATGCTGGTGGTCGGCGAGCTGTTGAAAGACCTGCCGCCGGACGACCGCATTACGCCGATTGTCGGCATGCTGACCGGCGTGGTGGAGAAGGGCGGTGAACTGCGCGTCGAGGTGCCGGACACCAACGACGCGAAAGAGCTGACCAAATTCTGCCGCAAGTTCACCGTGCCGCTGCGCGCCAGCCTGCGCGACGCCGGGATCCTGCTCAACTACGAAAGCCCGAAGCGTCCGGTGGTGCACGTCTTCTTTATCGCGCCTGGCGCCTGCTATGTCGGCTATTCGGTGGTCGGCAACCATTCGCCGTTCTATATGGGCATTCCGCGCCTGAAGTTCCCGGCTGACGCGCCGAGCCGCTCGACCCTGAAGCTGGAAGAGGCGTTTCACGTCTTTATTCCCGCCGACGAGTGGGACGAGCGTCTGGCGGGCGGCATGCATGCGGTCGATCTCGGCGCCTGTCCCGGCGGCTGGACCTATCAGCTGGTGAAGCGCAGCATGTGGGTTTATGCGGTAGACAACGGCCCAATGGCGCCGAGCCTGATGGACACCGGGCAGGTAACGCACTGTCGCGAAGATGGCTTTAAGTTTCGCCCGACGCGCAACAACAATGACTGGCTGGTGTGCGACATGGTCGAGAAGCCGGTGCGCGTTGCCAGCCTGATGACCGAATGGCTGGTCAACGGCTGGTGCCGCGAAGCGATCTTCAACCTCAAGCTGCCGATGAAAAAACGTTACGAAGAGGTGACGCAGAATCTGGCGATGATCGACGAGGCGCTGAAGACGCAGGGCATCAATGCCCAGATCCGCGCCCGCCAGCTCTACCACGACCGCGAAGAGGTCACGGTGCATATTCGCCGCATCTGGGGCGCCATTCCAGGCCGCCGCGACGAACGTTAAGCGTCTCAGGCCGGGCGCTGCGCCGCCTGGCCTGCATAACGCAGCGTTTTTAAATTCCCCTGCAGCACCAAATCCTGTTTCAGCATCGACACCTGTCGGCTGATCAGCGCTGACTCGCGTCCTGCCGTCAGCTTCGCGCGCCACTTCTCCGGCACTGCTTCAAGCTGCGCATAGATCGCCTCCAGCGAACCAAAGGTTTGCAGCAGCGTTTTCGCGCTTTTCGGGCCGATGCCTGCCACACCGGGGATCTTGCTGCTGCTGATGCCGCACAGCCCCCAGTAGTCGGGCAGCCGCTGCGGCGCGACGCCGAATTCGCTTTCGATAAACGGCAGATCGAGCCAGCGCTTCTGAAAGTAGTCGCGAATGCGGATCTGCGGCGCCAGCAGCTGGCAATAGCCTTTATCGGTCGAGACGATGGTCGCCTGATGGCCCGCCTGCGCCATTTTGACCGCCAGCGTCGCCGCCAGGTCATCCGCTTCATCCGCCTCGGCGGTCCAGCAGCTGACGCCCGCGCGGCGAAACGCCTCCTGCAGCGCGGGCAGCTCGGCCTGTAGATCCTCCGGCATCGGCGGCCGGCCGCTTTTATAGTCTGGCAGCAGCTGATGACGCCAGCCCTGATGGCGCTGTTCGCTGTCGAAAACCGCCACGACGTGCGTCGGCTGCGTATGCCCCAGCAGCTGGCGCAGCGCCGCGACGCACCCTTCGACGCAGGGCGATCCCTGCACGGCGTGCAGACGGCGTATCAGATTGAGCGCGTCTACGATAAGAAGGTGAAATGACATAGGCTAAACGGCAGCCCCTGCGGGCTGCCTTCCTTGCGTTTATTTAATGATTTCGTAGCAGGGGATATAGGCGGTGCCCGGCAGCTTCATGCGGTGCTGGGCGACGAACCCCTGCAGCAGCTCATCCATGCGGCGCATAATGTCCGGCTCGCCGTGCAGTTTAAACGGGCCTTTTTCACGGATTTCGCGGATGCCAATCTCTTTCACGTTGCCGGCGACGATGCCGGAGAAGGCGCGTCGCAGGTCCGCCGCCAGCTGCTCTGCCGGCTGGCTGGTGTAGAGATTGAGGTTGGCCATGTTCTCATGGGTCGGCAGAAAGGGCTTCTGCAGGTCGGGCGAGATGCGAATCGACCAGTTGAAGCTGTAGGCGTCGCCGGTTTCCCGACGATACTCTTTCACCTGCGGCATCGCTTTTTTCATCAGGCGCGCCACTTCGGCGGCATCGTCAATAACGATGGTATAGTGCTTGCGCGCCGCTTCGCCCAGCGTGTTGACGATAAAGTCGTCCAGCACGTGGAAGTAGTCAGCGCTCTCGCGCGGCCCGGTGAGGATCAGCGGCAGCACCTGCTCGTGGTTCTGCGGGTTCATCATAATCCCCAGCAGATAGAGCAGCTCTTCCGCCGTGCCGACGCCGCCCGGGAAGATAATGATGCCGTGCGCGATGCGCACAAACGCCTCGAGCCGCTTTTCGATATCCGGCATGATGATCAGTTCGTTCACCAGCGGATTCGGCGGCTCGGCGGCGATGATCGACGGCTCGGTCAGCCCGATAAAGCGGCTGTCGCGGTAGCGCTGCTGCGCATGGCCCACCGCCGCGCCTTTCATCGGCGCTTCCATGACCCCCGGCCCACAGCCGGTGCAGATATTCAGCTCGCGCAGGCCGAGCTGGGTGCCGACGTTGCGGCAGTACTGATACTCCACCGCATTGATTGAGTGACCGCCCCAGCAGACCACGGTGTTCGGGTACTCCCCGATGTGCAGCGCGCGGGCGTTGCGCAGAATAGAGAAAACCTGGTTGGTGATATGCGCCGAATCATCCGGCGGCGCCTCTTCCATCCCGGCAATCGCCAGCTGGCCGTTAACGAACAGAATGTCGCGCAGCACGGCGAACAGGTTGGCCTGCAGCGAGCGGATGATGCGCCCGTCGACAAAGGCCTCTTCCGGCGGATTGATCAGTTCCAGCTTAACGCCGCGCTCGCGGCGCAGCACGTTGATGTCGAAATTCTCAAAGCGGGAAAGCAGTTCGTGGCTGCTGTCGGTCTGGCTGCCTGAATTCAAGACGGCGAGCGAGCAGTTGCGAAACAGCTGGTAAAGGTCGCTGCTCGCCGTGCGCTTGAGCATGTCGACTTCCAGCTGAGACAACAAATCCATCGAGCCAAGAGGGCTGATATGCGTAATCAAATGAACTCCTTTACACCCGCCTGGGTGACTGATGACACCGCTGTCGCGGTGGCGAAAATCCCTGGTCGGCAATCCTCCGATCGCCGCCTTCAACAGAGTGCCTTGTCGACCGCGAATGCTCAAGGGGAACGCAACCCCTGACGCGCAGGCTGCGAGAGGCCTCGCAAAGCTACTGGCGCACCAGTCGGGAAAAGCCGGGACGGAAGGGCACGTTGCTGCGCCAGGGATTAATATCCAGCCCGCCACGGCGCGTGTAGCGCGCATAGACTGTCAGCTGCTCAGGGCGACAGAAACGCAGCAGGTCGTTGAAAATGCGCTCCACGCACTGCTCGTGAAACTCATTGTGCTGGCGGAAAGAGATCAGATAGCGCAGCAGCGCCTCGCGATCGATGCGCGGGCCTTTGTAGCGGATCATCACCGATCCCCAGTCAGGCTGGTTGGTGATCAAACAGTTGGATTTCAGCAGATGGCTAACCAGCGTCTCTTCAACCACCTCGCTGCCCGCCGCCTTGGCCAGATAGTCGGCATTAAAGCGGTAGTCGCTAATTTCAATATCCTGCTCGTCGATGCAGGAGCCGCTAAACTGACCGATAGGCTGGCCTTCCAGTTCGCTCAGACGGAACAGCGCCACGCTGACCTCGCCCTGCGCGCAGGCACCGAGATCGCGCTCCAGCGTCTGGCGCACCTCGCCCCAGTCGGCGAAACGCGTCTGGTTAAAGCTGTTAAGGTAGAGCTTAAAGCTCTTCGACTCGATAAGATGTTCGCTGGTGGCGTTGAGCACCACCTCGCCCAGCGCGACCTGCGGCACGCCCTTGCTGTTAAGCCAGGAGAGTTCGTACAGGGTCCAGATATCCGCGCCGCTAAAGGGCAGCGAATCGGACTGCAGCCCCAGCGGCGTCCGGTTCAGACTGCGCGGCACCGCCTGCAGCAGGCTGGGATCGTACTTATCGTGGTAGGCTGTGGGTTTGCCCAGGGTCAGGCTGCTCAGCGCCTGATCCTTTTCATATAAAGACATAGCGGTTACCCGTGAGACAAAACAAAGTGGATCAGTGTAACCCATCAGACGTGAGAAAAAGAGTGATGCAACAGACTGTGGACGCCCTGCGCGAATTTACCACCCGCTACTGCAATGCCTGGCAACAGCGCACCGGCCATGCGCCCGCCAGCCAGGCGCTTTACGGCGTGCCGTCGCCCTGCATCGTCGCCACCCAGGCGGACGAAGTCTGGTGGCAGCCGCAGCCCTTTACGTTGCCCGCGACGCTGGAGGCGGTTGAGCGCGCGCTGGATCTTCAGCTGCAGCCGGATGTCGCCGCGTTTTACACCGCGCAGTTCGCCGGCGATATGGCGGCGCGCTTTGAGCAGCGCGAGCTGTCGCTGCTGCAGGTCTGGAGCGAAGAGGACTTTGTCCGGCTGCAGGAAAATTTAATCGGTCATTTGATTATGAAGCGCCGCCTGAAGCAGACGCCGACGCTGTTTATTGCCGCCACCGAGTCAGAGCAGGAGATCGTCTCGCTCTGCAACCTGAGCGGCGAAATCATTCTCGAACAGCCTGGCAGCAAAAAGCGTGAGGTTTTAGCGCAAAACATTCAGATATTTCTTACGAATTTACAACCGGTTACTGGCTGATTTGCAGACATTGGCTGTCAGTATTGTGCGATATCTCTTACATGCTTTGTGAGAGATTGGCATTTTAATCCAGGGACATCCAGAAGTCTGCAATGTAAAAATATTGTGAATCATCGACTTAATGGCGATAGTCCTAAATTTGGTCTATAAACAAATAGCGTAACGCTTTTTAGTACCTTGTTTATTCAGCTGCCTCTGCCAGAATAGTCAGCAGTTGGCAGGAAGCCAGAGGATTAAAGATAGCGTCAGGATACGTCATGCCAGGAGGCGGGACCGTAACGGAGTTTACGTCACATGGAAGGCTTCAGGATGAAGCAGGATACTCAGGAGAGAGTCAGGGACACCTCCAGGAAGGAGAACGAGAGCCGCACATGATGGGTGGCGGGCCTGGATGCCAAAGGAATTATCAGGATGATAAGCGCAGGATGGCGCGCAGGAAAAGTTGTCACGGATGAGCAGGGAGCATCAGCGTAGCGGGAAAGCTGCAAACGAACCGGGAGCACTGTTTTAACAGTGCTCCCTTTTTTTGCGCCCGCGTCCGGCGGTGGTATGCTTGCCGCCCGAATTTACCGCTCGCTGGAGGTGGCGTATGACCCCTTTACTGTTACAACGGCTGGAGCAGCTCGAAACGCTGCTGCGCGATCATCAACACTGGCAGGAGACGCCCCCCTCCGCCAGCGCGCTCGCCAGCGATCAGCCTTTCTGCCTCGATACCCTGGAGCCGCTTGAGTGGCTGCAGTGGGTGCTGATCCCGCGCCTGCGGGCGCTTATTGCCGCGCAGCAGCCGCTGCCGCAAAACTTCGCCATCGCGCCCTATTTTGAAGTCGCGCTGGCCGCCGCGACGCCAGGCCATGCGCCGATCCTGCGCAGTCTGACCCAGCTCGACGCGCTGTTTATGGACGATCGCGCCTGATGCTGGAGATTATCTATCAGGATGAGTGGCTGGTGGCGGTCAACAAGCCCGCCGGCTGGCTGGTGCACCGCAGCTGGCTGGATCGCAAAGAGAAAGTGGTGGTGATGCAGACGGTGCGTGACCAGATCGGCCAGCACGTCTTTACCGCGCATCGCCTCGACCGTCCCACCTCCGGCGTGCTGCTGATGGGCCTCTCCAGCGAGGTAGGGCGGCTGCTGTCGCAGCAGTTCGAACAGCATCAGATGCAGAAAACCTACCACGCGGTGACGCGCGGCTGGCTGCAGGAGAGCGGCACGCTCGACTATCCGCTGGTGGAAGAGCTGGACAAAATCGCCGATAAGTTCGCCACGCAAGCGCGCACCGCGCAGCCGGCGGTGACCGATTATCAGGCGCTGGCCTGGGCGGAAATGCCGGTGGCGATCGGCCGCTACGCCAGCGCGCGCTACAGCCTGCTGCAGCTCTCGCCGCGCACCGGCCGCAAGCATCAGCTGCGGCGCCATATGGCGCATCTGCGGCATCCGATTATCGGCGACACCACCCACGGCGATCTGCGGCAAAATCGCGGCGCGGCGCAGCAGTTCGGCGCCGATCGGCTGATGCTGCACGCCAGCAGCCTGGCGCTGACGCATCCCATCACCGGCAAGCCGCTGGTGATCCGCGCCGGGCTGGATGCGGTATGGCACCAGCTGGCGCAGCAGTTCGGCTGGCAGGCGGCGTTCGCCGCCGCGGGACTTGAGTTTGCCGACGCGGCGGGCGAGGATAGCACTTCAGCTTAAGGAGCAGGCATATGGCGAAGATTGGCATTTTTGTAGGTACGGTATACGGCAACGCGCTGTTGGTGGCGGAAGAGGCGCAGCCGATTTTACAGGCGCAGGGACACGAGGTCGCGCTCTATGACGATCCGACTCTGGCGCAGTGGCAAGGCTACGGCGGCGACGTGGCGCTGGTGATCACCTCGACCACCGGGCAGGGCAATTTTCCGGACAACATCGCCCGACTCTATCAGGATGTCAAAGATAAGCTGGGTTATCAGCCGACGCTGCGCTACGGCGTTATCGCGCTGGGCGACAGCAGCTACGACCACTTCTGCGGCGCGGGAAAAACCTTTGACGCGCTGCTGCAGGAGCAGAGCGCAACGCGCGTCGGCGAGGTGCTGCTGGTGGACGCCACCGAGCATCCCGAACCAGAGTCGGTCACCTCGCCGTGGGTGGAAGCCTGGGGCAAAGCGCTTTAAGCCCATCGCGCGCGGCGTGCCTGCCGCGCGCGTGGCGCATCAGGTCACCGGCGCCGGGTTAAACACCGCCAGCTGATTGCGAATGCCCCAGCGATCCGACCAGGTTTGCTGGCGGCCGCTGGCGATATCCAGAATCAGGTTGAACAGCCGCCAGCCGACCTGTTCAATGGTCTCTTCGCCGGTGGCGATGGTGCCAGCGTTAATATCCATCAGATCGTGCCAGCGCTCGGCCAGCGCGTTGCGCGTCGCCATCTTGATCACCGGGATCGCCGCCAGTCCGTAAGGCGTGCCGCGTCCAGTGGTAAAAACCTGCAGCGTAATGCCCGACGCCATCTGCTGCGTGCCGCAGACAAAGTCGCTGGCGGGCGTCGCGGCGTAGATCAGCCCGCGCCGCGTTGGACGCTGGCCCGGCGACAGCACTTCGACAATCGGGCTGCGCCCCGACTTGGCGATCGATCCCAGCGCTTTTTCCACCACGTTCGCCAGCCCGCCTTTTTTATTGCCGGGCGAAGGGTTGGCGCTACGGTCGGTTTTACCCTGATCGAGATAGTCGTCATACCACGCCATCTCTTCCAGCAGCCGCTTGCCGACCGTTTCATCGACCACGCGCGGCGTCAGCAGGTGGATCGCATCGCGCACTTCGGTCACTTCCGAGAACATCACCGTGGCGCCGCAGCGCACCAGCAGATCGGAGGCGAAGCCCACCGCGGGGTTCGCCGTCACGCCGGAAAAGGCGTCGCTGCCGCCGCACTGCATGCCGACCATCAGCGCCGAGGCGGGGCAGGTTTCGCGCTGACGCTGGTTGAGCCGCTCAAGGTGCCTTTTCGCCACGCTGAGGATCTCCTCCACCATGGCGCCAAAGCCGATATGGCGCTCATCCTGCAGCCGCACGATGTCATTATCATCCAGCGAAATCGCCTGCACGTCGTCGGTGCCGGTCAGCAGCCGTTCCGGCTGTAATTTTTCGCAGCCGAGGCTCACCACCATGATTTCGCCGCCGAAGTTGGCGTTGAGCGCCAGGTTGTGAATGGTGCGGATCGGCACCACCGCCGCCGGCGCGTTAATCGCCACGCCGCAGCCGTAAAGATGGTTCAGCGCCACCACGCCGTCGACGTTGGGGTAGCGGGGCAGCAGATCGCGCTCAATAATCTGCACCACATAGTCCACCACGCCCGCGACGCAGTGCACGCTGGTGGTGATGCCAAGCAGGTTGCGCGTGCCGACGCTGCCGTCGGCGTTGCGGTAGCCTTCGAAGGTGTAGCCCTCCAGCGGCGGCAGATCGGGCGGCACGTTGGTCGCCAGCGGCAGGCTGGCGAGCGGCGGTGCCTCGGGCAGCGCCACCAGCGACTCGTCAATCCAGCTGCCCTGGGGGATATCGCGCAGGGCATAGCCGATCACTTCGCCGTAGCGCAGAATAGCCGCGCCCTGCGCAATAGCGGCCAGCGCGACTTTGTGTCCTTGCGGCACATGCTCCGTCAGCGTCAGCCCGTCGGGAAATTGTGTGCCGGCCGGCAGTCCCTGGTTGTTGACCACGATTGCGACATTGTCGTTTTCATGGACTTTGATGCAGAGCGGCGGCTCTTTGGTCATGGGGTTCATCGCTCACCTTCCAGTCATGCGCCGTACGTGGCGGCGCGTTATCGTTCTCAGAGACGCACATCGAATTTGCCAGCTTTAGTATATGGAGGGGATTTGCCCGCCGCATTGTGCAACTGAACGGCATTAAGGCGAGAAATCACCGCTTTTTGGTTCGCTTTTCCAAAAGCAAGTGAAGAGTCTCACAAAGCGCCCGCCCGCTGCTTATTTCTTAAGCATTTTGATGCCAAAAAACCGGGTTCCGTGAAGCGCGCCGCAGTCGGCTGTGCAACTGCCAGATAATCGCTGTCAATCAAAGGAAATTGTCAGGCGTTCTTCCAGTGCCTCCCGCTTTTGCCCTTCCTATACTGGCTTTCGTTATTCGACGTTAGGTTATTCGTCACGACGCACTATCGGTTTGCCCCTATAAAAAAATCGCCGTGTTTAACCCGACTTCTCTCTGATACCCAACGCGATGTGTATGCAGTCAGAGCGAATGTAGCGAACGCTATATTTCAGGAGTGCATCATGAATAGTTACAGCCAGACGGCGGAAGCGGTGCAGAAGCGCACCAACGCCCGCTACTGGATCGTGGTGATGCTGTTTATCGTCACCTCGTTCAACTACGGCGACCGCGCCACTATTTCCATCGCCGGTTCCGCCATGTCGAAAGATATCGGCCTCGACTCTGTCGGTCTGGGCTACATCTTCTCGGCGTTTTCCTGGGCCTACGTCATCGGGCAGATCCCCGGCGGCTGGCTGCTGGACCGCTTCGGCTCGAAACGCGTCTACTTCTGGAGCATCTTTACCTGGTCGCTCTTTACCCTGCTGCAGGGCTTCGTCGATATCTTCAGCGGCTTCGGCATCATCGTTTCGCTGTTTCTGCTGCGCTTTATGGTCGGCCTGGCGGAAGCGCCTTCCTTCCCGGGCAACAGCCGCATTGTGGCCGCCTGGTTCCCGGCACAGGAGCGCGGCACCGCCGTGGCGATTTTCAACTCCGCGCAATATTTCGCCACGGTGATCTTTGCGCCGATTATGGGCTGGCTGGTGGCGGAAGTGGGCTGGGCGCACGTGTTCTGGTTTATGGGCGGTCTCGGCATCATTCTCAGCTTTATCTGGCTGAAGGTGATCCACGATCCCAACGACCATCCCGGCGTCAATAAAGCGGAGCTGGAGTATATGGCGCAGGGCGGCGCGCTGATCAATATGGATGCGAAAAAGGCGGAGCACAAAGTGAGCTGGAATGAGAAGTGGTTCCAGATCAAGCAGCTGCTCTCCTCGCGCATGATGCTGGGCATCTATCTCGGCCAGTACTGCGTCAACGCGCTGACCTACTTCTTTATCACCTGGTTCCCGGTCTATCTGGTGCAGGCGCGCGGCATGTCGATCCTGAAAGCGGGGATGATCGCCTCGATTCCGGCGGTGTGCGGCTTCCTTGGCGGCGTGCTTGGCGGCGTCATCTCCGACTACCTGATGCGAAAAACCGGCTCGCTCAATATCGCGCGTAAAACGCCGATCGTGCTCGGCATGCTGCTCTCTATCAGCATGGTGATGTGTAACTACAGCGACACGGAGTGGGTGGTGGTGTTCTTTATGGCGCTCGCCTTCTTCGGCAAAGGCATCGGCGCGCTGGGCTGGGCGGTAATGGCGGATACCGCGCCGAAAGAGATCAGCGGCCTGAGCGGCGGCCTGTTCAATATGTTCGGCAACCTCTCCGGCATCGTGACGCCTATCGCTATCGGCTACATCATCGCCACCAGCGGCTCGTTTGAAGGCGCGCTGATCTATGTCGGCATCCATGCGTTTGTCGCCGCGTTTAGCTTCCTGGTGATCGCGGGTGACATCAAACGTATCGAACTGAAGCACCGGACCTGAGGAGAGAGTATGAACACGCAAAGTTCACCGGTTATCACCGAGATGCAGGTGATCCCCGTCGCCGGATACGACAGCATGCTGCTGAATATCGGCGGCGCGCATAACGCCTGCTTTACCCGCAATATCGTGGTGCTGACCGACAGCGCCGGCCATACCGGCGTTGGCGAAGCGCCAGGCGGCGACACCATCTATCAGACGCTGGTGGAGGCGATCCCGCAGGTGAAAGGGCAGCAGGTGGCGCGCATGAACCGGCTGGTGCAGCAGGTGCACAAAGGCAACCAGACCGCCGATTTCGACACCTTCGGCAAAGGCGCCTGGACCTTTGAGCTGCGCGTCAACGCCGTGGCGGCGCTGGAGGCGGCGCTGCTCGATTTGCTCGGTCAGGCGCTTGGCGTGCCGGTGGCGGAGCTGCTCGGCCCCGGCCAACAGCGCGACGAGGTGACGGTGCTGGGCTATCTCTTCTATATCGGCGACCGGGAAAAAACCGATCTGCCCTATCAGAGCGGCGAAAAGGGCGGCCATGACTGGTATCGCCTGCGCCACCAGCAGGCGCTGACGCCGGACGCGGTGGTGCGGCTGGCCGAGGCGGCGCAGGACAAATACGGCTTTAAGGATTTCAAACTCAAAGGCGGCGTGCTGCCGGGCGAGCAGGAGATCGCCTCCGCCGTGGCGCTTAAGAGGCGCTTCCCGGACGCGCGCATCACTGTCGATCCCAATGGCGCCTGGCATCTGGACGAGGCGATCCGCCTCTGCAAAGGCATGGGCGACGTGCTGACCTATGCAGAAGATCCGTGCGGCGCCGAGCAGGGCTATTCCGGGCGCGAGGTGATGGCGGAGTTCCGCCGCGCCACCGGGCTGCCGGTCGCCACCAATATGATCGCCACCAACTGGCGCGAGATGAACCATGCGGTGATGCTCAACGCGGTCGATATCCCGCTGGCCGATCCGCACTTCTGGACGCTGAGCGGCGCGGTGCGCGTGGCGCAGCTCTGCGACGACTGGGGGCTGACCTGGGGCTGTCACTCCAACAACCACTTCGATATTTCGCTGGCGATGTTTACCCACGTCGGCGCCGCCGCGCCGGGCAAACCGACCGCCATCGACACCCACTGGATCTGGCAGGAGGGCGACCAGCGTCTGACCAAACAGCCGCTGCAGATCCGCAACGGCAAAATCGCCGTGCCCGACGCGCCGGGTCTCGGCATTGAGCTGGACTGGGATCGGCTGCGCCAGGCCAACGATCTTTATACATCGCTGCCGGCGGGCGCGCGCAACGACGCCACCGCCATGCAGTATCTGGTTCCCGGTTGGACCTTCGACCGCAAGCGCCCGGCATTTGGCCGCGCCACAGTGTAAGGAGCAGGAAATGAGTTCGACACCGAAAGTCACAGCGATGCAGGTTATTCCGGTAGCCGGATATGACAGCATGTTGCTCAACCTGAGCGGCGCGCACGCGCCTTTTTTCACCCGCAACATCGTGATTATCAAGGACAACGCAGGCCACACCGGCGTCGGCGAAATTCCCGGCGGTGAGAGAATTCGTCAGACGCTGGAGGACGCGGCGTCGCTGGTGATCGGCAAAACGGTCGGCGAGTACAAAAACGTGCTCAGCCTGGTGCGCAGCACCTTCGCCGATCGCGATTCGTCGGGGCGCGGCAGCCAGACCTTTGACCTGCGCACCACCATCCATGTGGTGACCGGCATTGAGGCGGCGCTGCTCGACCTGCTGGGCCAGCATCTGCAGGTCAACGTCGCCACGCTGCTGGGCGACGGTCAGCAGCGCGACCGCGTCGAGATGCTCGGCTACCTGTTCTACATCGGCGATCGTAAGAAAACCGCGCTGCCTTACCAGAGTCAGGAAGATGAACGCTGCGACTGGTATCGCCTGCGCCACGAAGAGGCACTGACGCCGGACGCGGTGGTGCGGCTGGCCGAGGCGGCGTACGACAAGTACGGCTTTAACGACTTCAAGCTCAAGGGCGGCGTGCTGCGCGGCGGCGAAGAGGCGGAAGCGGTGACGGCGCTGGCGAAACGCTTCCCGGAGGCGCGTATTACCCTCGATCCCAATGGCGCCTGGTCGCTCAACGAGGCGATCCTGCTCGGCAAGCAGCTGAAAGGGGTGCTGGCCTATGCGGAAGATCCGTGCGGCGCGGAGCAGGGCTATTCCGGCCGCGAAGTGATGGCGGAGTTCCGCCGCGCCACCGGCCTGCCGACCGCCACCAATATGATCGCCACTGACTGGCGCCAGATGGGCCACACGCTGTCGCTGCAGTCGGTCGATATCCCGCTGGCCGACCCGCACTTCTGGACCATGCAGGGATCGGTGCGCGTGGCGCAGATGTGTCACGACTTCGGCCTCACCTGGGGCTCGCACTCCAACAACCACTTCGACGTCTCGCTGGCGATGTTCACCCACGTCGCGGCCGCCGCGCCGGGCGCCATTACCGCCATCGATACCCACTGGATCTGGCAGGAAGGCAATCAGCGCCTGACCAAAGAGCCGCTGCAAATTAAAGGCGGCATGGTGCAGGTGCCGCAGAAGCCGGGCCTCGGCGTCGAGCTGGATATGGATCAGGTGATGCAGGCCAATGCGCTCTATCAGAAACATGGGCTGGGCGCGCGCGACGATGCGCAGGCGATGCAGTTCCTCGTGCCGAACTGGACCTTCGACAATAAGCGTCCCTGTCTGGTGCGCTAACTTTTTCGCTCCCTGCGGGGAGCGGCTGTAACGGGAGAAGAGATGATGAGTAACAGAGCCTGGCCGAACGCCTTTCGCCAACGCCTGCTGGCGGGCGAAACCCTGATCGGCAGCTGGTGCGCGCTGGCGAACCCGATTACCACTGAAGTGCTCGGCCTGGCCGGTTTCGACTGGCTGGTGCTGGACGGCGAACACGCGCCCAACGATATCACCACCTTTGTGCCGCAGCTGATGGCGCTCAAGGGCAGCGTCAGCGCGCCGGTGGTGCGTCCGCCGTGCAACGAGCCGGTGATCATCAAGCGCCTGCTGGATATCGGCTTCTACAACTTCCTGATCCCGTTTGTGGAAACCGAAGAGGAAGCGGTGCGCGCCGTGGCGTCTACCCGTTATCCGCCCGCCGGCATTCGCGGCGTTTCGGTGTCGCACCGCAGCAACATGTACGGCACGCTGCCGGACTACAACAGCACGGTGAACGACAACATCACGCTGCTGGTGCAGATCGAAACCCAGCAGGCGGTGGACAATATCGACGCCATCGCGGCGGTTGAGGGCGTCGACGGCATCTTTGTCGGCCCGGGGGATCTCTCCGCGGCGCTCGGTTATCTCGGCCAGCCTGCACACCCGGAAGTGCTGAAGGTGATCAAGCATGTGTTTGAGCGCGCGAAGGCGGCGGGCAAGCCGAGCGGCATTCTTGCGCCGGTCGAAGCAGACGCGCGCCGCTATCTGGAATGGGGCGCCAGCTTCGTTGCCGTGGGCAGCGATTTAGGGGTATTCCGCCACGCCACCCAGGCGCTGTGCGACAAATTTAAGCAGTAACTGACAGAGAGGAAAGGCAATGAAAATTGGATTTATCGGCCTCGGCATTATGGGCAAACCGATGAGTAAAAACCTGGTGAAAGCCGGTTACTCGCTGGTGGTGCGCGATCACAACGCCAGCAACGAAGCGGAATTAGTTGAGCTGGGCGCCACCGTGGCGACATCGCCGAAAGCGGTGGCGGAGCAGGTCGACGTAATTATTACGATGGTGCCTAACTCGCCGCAGGTGAAAGAGGTCTGCCTCGGCGAAAACGGCATTATCGACGGCGCGAAGCCGGGCCTGATCGTGATTGATATGAGTTCTATCGCGCCGCTCGCCAGCCGCGAAGTGCATGACGCGCTGGCGGAGAAGGGCATCAGGATGCTCGACGCGCCGGTGAGCGGCGGCGAGCCGAAAGCGATCGAAGGCACGCTCTCCGTGATGGTGGGCGGCGACAAAGCGATCTTCGACCAGTGCTACGACATCATGAAGGCGATGGCGGGTTCGGTGGTGCACACCGGCGATATCGGCGCGGGCAACGTCACCAAGCTGGCGAATCAGGTGATCGTGGCGCTTAACATCGCGGCGATGTCGGAAGCGCTGTCGCTGGCGACCAAAGCGGGCGTCAATCCTGAACTGGTCTATCAGGCGATCCGCGGCGGGCTGGCGGGCAGCACCGTGCTCGACGCCAAAGCGCCGATGGTGCTGGATCGCAACTTCAAGCCGGGCTTCCGCATCGATTTGCACATCAAGGACCTGGCGAACGCGCTGGACACCTCGCACGGCATCGGCGCGCATCTGCCGCTCACCGCCGCGGTGATGGAGATGATGCAGGCGCTGCGCACCGACGGGCAGGGCAACGCCGACCATAGCGCGCTCGCCTGCTATTATGAAAAATTAGCCAAGGTTGAGATTACCCGTTAACGCTCTGCGGCGGTCCGGCGTGACCGCCGCCAGCGTCATCATGGATGATGAATCGTCCATCAACAGCGCCTGGATTGCCTATGAAAATCGTAATCGCACCGGATTCATACAAAGAGAGTTTATCCGCCTCAGGCGTGGCGTCGGCGATTGAAGCGGGATTCCGTGAGATCTTTCCTGACGCTACTTACGTGAAGATACCGGTGGCCGACGGCGGCGAAGGCACGGTCGAGGCGATGGTGGCGGCGACAGAGGGAAGCCTCGTCAATCTGCGCGTCACCGGGCCGCTCGGCGCGCCGGTCGATGCGTTCTACGGCCTTTCCGGCGACGCGCGCACCGCTTTTATCGAGATGGCGGCCGCCAGCGGGCTGGAGCTGGTGCCCGCCGCGCAGCGCGATCCTCTCACCACGACCTCATTCGGCACCGGCGAATTGATCAAGAGCGCGCTGGACAAAGGGGTTGAGCATATCATTATCGGCATCGGCGGCAGCGCCACCAACGACGGCGGCGCCGGCATGATGCAGGCGCTGGGCGCGCGGCTGCTGGACGACGGGGAGCAAGAGATCGGCTTCGGCGGCGGCGCGCTGCCGGGGCTGGCGAAAATTGACATTAGCGGGCTGGACGCGCGTGTGCGGCAGTGCCGTTTCGAGGTGGCGTGCGACGTCACCAACCCGCTGACCGGCCGCGACGGCGCCTCGGCCATCTTCGGCCCGCAAAAAGGGGCGACCCCGGCGCTGGTGGAGCAGCTGGATCGCGCGCTGGCGCACTACGCGGCGATTATTCAGCGCGATCTCGACATCGACGTGCTGCATATTCCCGGCGGCGGCGCGGCAGGCGGTATGGGCGCGGCGCTGCACGCCTTCTGCCAGGCGGATCTGCGGCGCGGCATCGAGATCGTTACCGAGGCGCTGGGGCTGGCGGAGCAGGTCAAAGACGCGGCGCTGGTGATCACCGGCGAAGGGCGCATCGACAGCCAGAGCATCAACGGCAAGGTGCCGATTGGCGTGGCGCAGGTGGCGAAACAGTTCAACAAGCCGGTGATCGGCATTGCCGGCAGCCTGACGGCGGACGTTGGCGTGGTGCATCAGCACGGTCTGGATGCGGTGTTCAGCGTGCTCTACAGCATCTGCACGCTGGAGGAGGCGCTGGCCAACGCGGAAAACAACCTGCGGCTGGCGGCCAGGAATATCGCCGCGACGCTGAAGATGGGCGGCGCAATAGGGTAAAAAAGCGGTCTTCAGGCTAATGCTTGTGGTGATAACGCAGTCTGGTGCCGCTCAGGGGCGGGCGGTCCTCGCGCCGCTGACGCGGTCCCTTCACGCCATTCGTCTGCCTGACGGACCGGTGGGGATGGAACATCCCTGTTCCAGCCCCACCTTTCGCCTGCATCCCTGCGGGCTCTCCTGGCAGACTCACTCTGTTCAGCGCTGCGAAATGCCCGCCTCTGAGCGGCACCAGGCTGCTGGCCCGCACCGGCACGCGCATAAAACAAAGGCCGCCATTTTAAGAAAACAGCGGCCTTACCTGAAAATGACCTTAAGTGACAGGCATTAGCCTTCAGGCCGCTTTCTGCTTTATTTCTTATATTTCGCTTCCAGCGTGGCGAACCACGGCGCGACGAAGTCGTTATTGCCGCCCCAGCCGGGCACGATCTTATTCAGCGACGCCACGTTAATCGCGCCCTGCTGGCTGTTCAGCTGCTGCTGAGAGATAGACGCGCCTTTAAAATCGTAGCTGGCGGGCGTCGCCTCGCCGGCGATCTTGTTCGCCACCAGACGCATATTCACCGCGCCGATGGTTTTCGGATCGACCGCCACGGTCTGCACCCACGGGCTGTTCTTCTCGCGCATCAGCTGCAAATCCTGATTGGAAACGTCGATGCTGTAGAGTTTGATCTCGGTGCGGCCGTTCTCCTGCAGCGCCTTATAGGCGCCCTGGCTGAAGGCGTCCCACGCGCCCCAGATCGCATCGATCTTGCCTTTCGGGTATTTGGCGAGGATGGCGCCAATCTTGTTGGCGGTATCGCCCTGCACGTCAGAAGAGACCGCGCCGATCGACTCCAGCTGATGAATGCCCGGATTCTCCTTCAGCAGCTTCTCATACACCACCTGACGGCGCTCCATCGCCGGGAAACCGGCGACCCACAGCTTGACGATATTCGCCTTGCCGTTGAAGTCCTTGATCAGCTGGCCGAGCGACGACTGCGCCAGCGAGGCGTCATCCTGCGCGGTCACGGTCACGCCCGGGATCGGCGTATCGACCGGCGTGTCAAACACCGACACTTTAATGCCCGCGTCGGCGACGCGCTTCACCAGTCCGCTGGCGTAGGGCGCTTTGCCGTGCGACAGAATAATGCCGTCATACTTCTGGCTGATCGCCTGATTAACGAAGTCCTGAAAGCGCGCGTCATCGCCGTTGCTGAGAAAGGTGCTGACCTTAAAGCCCAGCTTGCGGCCCTCCTGAATGGCGCCCGCGACAAACTGCGTGGTGTTGTCGTCAGAGCCCAGGTTGCGGATCACCGCGATGCGCACCGGCCCTTCATGACTGGCGATGGGCGCAGGCACCGGCGCAACGGTGTCGGCAAAGGCGCTGGCAGAAAGCAGGCTGAGGGTCAGCAGAGAAAGCGATATTTTTTTCATTGTCATTTTCCAGGTTAATCAGCGTTAGCGGCGCTGAACGTAGGTCATCGCCAGTGCCAGAGCCAGCACCAGTCCTTTAATAATATCCATGGCGTAATAGGGAACAGAGAGCATCACCAGGCCGTTTTGCAGCACGCCGAGCAGCACCGCGCCCACCAGCGTGCCGAGCGCGTTAGGTTTGCCGGAGCCGGCCAGCGACAGGCCGATCCAGGCGGCGGCCACGGCGTCCATCAGGTAGCCGCCGCCGGCGTTAACCTGTGACGAGCCGATACGCGAGGCGAGCAGAATGCCGCCCAGGCCCGCCAGCAGCGAGGCGATAACGTAGGCCAGCACGCGGTAGCGCGTGGTGCGGATGCCGGAGAGGCGCGCCGCTTCCGGGTTGCCGCCCAGCGCATACATGCGGCGGCCGTGGGTGGTGAGCGACAGCGCCAGCTGCGCCGCCGCGGTCACCACCAGCATAATAATGACGATCACCGGCACCTGGCCGAGCAGGCCGAAGCCCGCCGGGATCGCGCCTTCCGCCATATCGCCGCTCGGCATCACCATATTTTCCGTGATCGAGCCGCCGAAGCTGTAGGTCATCGCCACGCCCTGGATAATAAACAGTGTGGCGAGGGTCGCCAGCATATCGGGGATGCGCAGGATCACGATCAGAAAGGCGTTGAACAGGCCGATCAGCGTACAGAGCGCCAGCGTCAGGGCAATCGCCTCGACGCTGTTCATGCCGTACCAGACAAACAGTGAAATCACCAGCGCGTTGGCCAGCGAGGCGGTGGAGCCGACCGACAGGTCGAAGCCGCCGACGGTCAGCGACACCGACACGCCCACGGCGATCACCGTCACGATGGCGATGGATCGCAGGATATTGATGATGTTGTTCGGCTCCAGAAAGCTGTCGGAGGCGAGGCCGAAACCGGCAATCAGGAGGGCGACGGTGATCAGCATGCCCCATTTATAGAGGAAATCGAACAGTCGGTGGCGCAGCGGCGTCGCTGCTGCGTTCAGGGTCATCTCTTTGCTGCTCACGCAGGGGTTCCTCCAGTGGAATAAAGCAGAAGCGTCTCTTCGGTCGCGTCGCGGGCGTCCAGTTCGGCGACGATGCGCCCGTCCCACAGCACGCAAATGCGGTCGCACAGGCCAGTTAGCTCGGAAAACTCGCCAGAGGCGTAGATAATCCCTTTGCCTTCCTGCGCCAGATCGCCGATCAGGCGAAACAGTTCGGTTTTCGCCTTGATATCGACCCCTTTGGTCGGCTCATCGAAAATCAGCACGTCGGCCTGGCTGCGCAGCCACTTGCCGATGGCGACCTTTTGCTGGTTGCCGCCGGAGAGGCGACGCAGCGACTGGCCGGGGCCGGTGGTGCGCACGTTGAGGCGCTGGATCACCGCTTCTGCCCAGCGCCACGCCTGACGATGGCCAAACAGGCTCCAGCGCGAAAAGCTGTTGTCGGCGCTGACGCTGAGGTTCATCGCCACCGGTTCGTCAATAAAAATGCCCTCTTTGCGTCGCTCTTCCGGCACCAGCGCCATACGTCGGCTCACCGAGTCGTGCGGCGAACGCGGCCGCCACGGCTTGCCGTGCAGCTCGCCGCGCGTTACGCGGCTTTTGCTGGCGCCGAACAGCGCCTTGCACAGCTCGGTTTTGCCGGCGCCCGCCAGCCCGGCGATGCCGAGGATCTCGCCCTGGTGCAGCCGCAGCGAAATATCCTGCAGCAGACGCTCGTCGTGCAGCCCTTCCACCGCCAGAAGCAGCGGCTGCGCGCGGGCAGGGCGGCGCGGCGGATAGATATCGGTCAGCGCGTGGCCGAGCATCTTCTCAACGATCTGCTCGCCGCTCAGCGCCGCCATCGGACCGCTCTCGATCAGGCGGCCGTCGCGCAGCACCGTCAGCCGGTCGCAAATCGCTTTCAGCTCATGGATGCGGTGCGAAATAAACACCACGCCGATACCGCCTGCTTGCAGGCGGCGCACCACGGCGAACAGGCGCTCGCTCTCATGCTGATCGAGCGGCGCGGTGGGTTCGTCGAGGATGAGAAAACGGCAGTGGTGCGACAGCGCGCGCGCCAGCAAAATCTGCTGCTTCTCCGCCAGCGTGCAGCGCTCCACCAGCCGGTTGACGTCGATATGGGCGTCGAGCTGCGCCAGCAGGGCGCGCGCCTGCTGGCGAATGGCGCCCCAGCGGAAGCCGTGCCCCGGCTGCGCCAGCCGATCCAGCAGGATGTTTTCCGCCACGCTCAGCTGCGGCACCAGCGCGACATCCACCTCCTGCTGCACCAGATGAATGCCGAGCCGTTTCGCATCGCGCGGGCTGCGTATCGACACCGGCGCGCCGTCGAGCAGGATCTCGCCGCTGTAGTGGCTGTGCGCGCCGGAAAGCACCGCCATCAGCGTCGACTTGCCCGCGCCGTTGGCGCCGGTCAGGGCGTGCACCGAATGACCCTCCGCGACAAAATCGACCTGCGTCAACGCAGCGAATCCGCCGAATGCGAGTGAGATATTCCGCATCTCAAGGCGGTTTAACGCGCTCATTAGTTCAGGCTCCCCTGTGTCTGACTGGCCGCAATTTTTTCCTGAAGCATCAGGCGCGGCAACAGCCGAAAGCGCATAAGCTAGCACGAAATCTTATTAGCCATCCAGACATCTGGATTGTTTGGCGGCTAAAGCTGGCGCGCCAGATAACGCTGGTGTTTTACAGCAGGGAATAAAAGGAAGGTGGTGTTTTATGCTGGGCGGAAAGGCAGAAATAAAAAACCAGGCCGGAGCCTGGTTGATGATGCGAAGGGGCGCTTATTTTGCCGGGATAGCGTTCAGCAGGGTGGTGAGCAGCTTCCAGTAGAGGCCGACGCTCTCGATATGCACCTGCTCGTCCGGCGAGTGCGGGCCGGTAATGGTCGGGCCGATAGAGACCATATCCATCTCTGGATAGGGCTTCTTGAACAGGCCGCACTCGAGACCGGCGTGGATCACCTGGATATTCGGCGTTTTGTCGAACAGCGCGATGTAGGTCTGACGCGTCAGCGCCATAATCGGCGAGTTAGCATCAGGCTGCCAGCCCGGATAGCCGCCTTTCGGCTTCGTCTGCGCGCCAGCCAGCTGGCCAAGTGAGGTCAGCATCTGCACCACGTAGTCGCGACCGGTGTCGATCAGCGAACGGATCAGGCAGTTAATCTCCGCCTTGTCGTGATCCATGGTAACGACGCCGACGTTGAGCGAGGTTTCCACCACGCCTTTCGCCACGTCGGAGTTGCGGATTACGCCGTTCGGCGTGCTGTTCAGCAGGTTAAGGAAGCGGTCGCGGCTCTCGGCGCTCAGCGCCTCGCCCTGATGCGCCAGCGGCTCGGTGACGACGGTGATGTTCTTCTCTTTCACGCCGTGCTCGTTTTGCAGCGCCAGCAGGAAGTGCGCCGCGGCCGCTTTCAGCGCATCGACTTTATGGCTCTCAACCGCCAGCGTGGCAAAGGCTTCGCGCGGGATGGCGTTGCGCAGCGTGCCGCCGGTGAAGTCAACCAGACGCAGATCCAGCTCTGCGGCGTGGGCGGCAAGGAAACGCGCCAGCAGCTTGTTGGCGTTGCCGAGACCCATATGGATATCTGCGCCGGAGTGGCCGCCGCGCAGCCCTTTCAGGGTCAGCTTCAGCGTTTCGAAGTCAGCCGGCACCGCTTCGCGCGTCAGCGGCAGGGTGGTGATAAAGTCGATGCCGCCCGCGCAGCCCATGTAGATCTCGCCTTCCTCTTCCGAGTCGGTGTTGATCAGGATCTCCGCCTGCAGCCAGTTCGGCTGCAGGCCAAAAGCGCCGTCCATGCCGGTCTCTTCGGTCATGGTGAGCAGCACTTCCAGCGGGCCGTGAGTCAGGCTGCTGTCGGCCAGCACCGCCAGCGCAGAGGCCATGCCGATACCGTTGTCGGCGCCCAGCGTGGTGCCGCGCGCCTTCACCCATTCGCCGTCGATGTAGGGCTGAATCGGATCTTTGGTGAAGTCATGAGCGGTGTCGTTGTTTTTCTGCGGCACCATATCGAGGTGCGCCTGCAGCGCCACCGGCGTGCGGTTTTCCATGCCGGCGGTGGCCGGTTTGCGGATCAGGATATTGCCGACCGCGTCGCGCTCGACCCAGAAACCCTGCTCTTTCGCCCAGCCAACGATATAGCTGGCCAGCGCTTCTTCATGAAAAGAGGGGTGCGGAATGGAGCAGATTTTGGCGAAGATATCCCACAGCGGTTGGGGAGAAAGCTGAGACAATTCAGACACGACAGGTCTCCTGTGTCAGTGCGCCGGCCAGGCCGAGGCGCGCGTGTTTCCGGTGAATGGTCGCCGTCAGCGGATCTGACGTGATGGGGCTGAGAATATCACTGTTAGCGCCGGGTGCGTACTCAGGCGCGCTAAAAAGCCGCAACCAGTGGTTCGGATGCTGGTTTTTAGCGCTGAGGATCCTTATAATCTCGCGCAACCTTTTTCCCGTTGCACATTTTTAAGCCGATTAAGTTGGCTGGGATCGCTATTCATGAGTGAGAAATACGTCGTTACCTGGGACATGCTGCAGATTCATGCCCGCAAACTGGCTCAGCGCCTGCTTCCTGTTGAACAGTGGAAAGGCATTATCGCGGTCAGCCGCGGCGGCCTGGTGCCTGCGTCGCTGCTGGCGCGCGAGCTGGGCATTCGCTATGTCGACACCGTCTGCATCTCCAGCTACGACCACGACCATCAGCGCGAGATGAAAGTGCTCAAGCGCGCGGAAGGCGACGGCGAAGGCTTTATCGTCATCGACGACCTGGTCGACACCGGCGGCACCGCGCAGGCGATCCGCGAAATGTATCCCAAAGCGCACTTCGTCACTATTTTCGCCAAGCCGGCAGGTCGCCCGCTGGTGGATGACTACGTGGTGGATATTCCGCAGAACACCTGGATCGAGCAGCCGTGGGACATGGGCGTGGTTTATATCCCGCCCATTGTGAAAGGCGCCTGATCTTTCGTGTTAACAACGCCCGGCTTGCCGGGCGTTGTGCTTTTTACGGCGGGTAGCATGGCCTGTAGAGCAAAGCGTCCTGCGCCAGGGATGGCGCAGGCCGAGCGGGCAAGGATGCCATCTTTTGCGTCTTTGCGGACAGGCCATGCTACCCGCCGCGCACTGCGCTCTTTTGCACCTCGCGCCGCTCCTGACCCTGCAGTACACTTAGCCACTGCCAGGCCGCCAGGAGAACCGAGCATGTCGAGCAAAAACCTCAGCGAAGAGCTATTCAAACCGCACTACAACTATCCCGAAACCTCGTCGCTGGTGCATCGCCAGCACCACGCCGCTGTCGACATCGAAGCGACGCTGGACGGCAGCAGCCAGCACGGCTGGTATCGCATGCTCAACAAGCTGATGTGGACGTGGCGCGGCGTGCCGCCGCAGGAGATCAGCGAGGTGCTGGCGCGTATCGCCATCAGCGATCAGCGGCACACCGACGACGCGCTGCTCGACACCGTGATCGGCTTTCGCAGCGGCAACTGGGCGTTCGAGTGGTCGAAGCAGGCGGGCCTCTGGCAGCAGCGCGCGCAGGAAGAGGGCGACGACAGCCTGGCGGGCGAGCACTGGCTGCACGCCTCGCACCTGTTCAGCCTCGCCGCCTATCCCTATATCAAAGGCGACGAGCTGGCGGATCAGGCGCAGACGCTGGCGAACCGCGCCTATGAAGAGGCAACGCGGCGTCTGCCCGGCGAACTTAAGGCGCTCAGCTTCAATATCGAAGGCGGCAGCCCCATCACCGGCTTCCTGCATATGCCGCCCAACGCCTCGGCGCCGTATCCCACCGTGCTGCTGTGCGGCGGCCTCGACTCGCTGCAAAGCGACCACTACCGTCTGTTCCACGACTACCTTGCGCCGCGCGGCATCGCCATGCTGACGCTGGATATGCCCTCGGTGGGCTTCTCCGTGAAGTGGCGGCTCAACCAGGACACCAGCTTTCTGCATCAGCAGGTGCTGCGCCAGCTGGAGAACGTGGCCTGGGTCGATCACCGGCGCGTGGCGGCGTTCGGCTATCGCTTCGGCGCCAACGTCGCGGTGCGGCTCGCCTATCTGGAGGTGCCGCGCCTGCGTGCGGCGGCAACGCTCGGTCCGATGGTGCACAGCCTGCTGGCCAGCGCGCAGCAGCAGGACGCCATCCCCGATATGTATATGGATATGCTCGCCAGCCGCCTCGGCATGGCCTTTACCAGTGACAGCGCGCTGCGCACCGAGCTGAATCGATACTCGCTGAAGGTGCAGGGGCTGCTGGGACGCCGCACGCCGACGCCGATGCTGGCGGGCTACTGGCCAGACGATCCTTTCGGCCCGGAAGAGGACGCGCGGCTGATCGCCAGCTCCTCCGCCGACGGCAAACTGCTGCCGATTGCCGCCAGACCGGCGCTGGCCAATTTCGAGCGCGCCCTGAATCAGGTTTGCGACTGGCTGGCAAAGCGGTTACAACAGTAGCTGGCAAATTACGTGCGGTTTGCTTTAATACTAACGGTCAAACTTATGGAGAATTAGCATGACGTTACCGAGTGGTCATCCCCGTAGTCGCCTGCTTAAGCGCTTCACCGAGCTGGGACCGTATATCCGCGAAGGGAAATGTGAAGAAACGCGGTTCTTTTTCGACTGCCTGGCCGCCTGCGTCAATGTTAAACCCGCGCCGGAAAGCCGCGAGTTCTGGGGCTGGTGGATGGAGCTGGAAGCGCATCAGGATCATTTTACCTATGTCTATCATATCGGCCTGTTCGATAAAGATGGCGACTGGTCCGTCGCGAACATTAAAGGCAAAGAGAATAACCAGAAGGTGGAAGAGACGCTGCGCAATTTCCACACGCGCCTGAAAGCGATGCTGCAGGAGTTGAATCTGGGGCTGACGCCCGCCAGCGGCTTCGACGAGCAGCCGGTAAAACTCAGCGCCTGACAACGGCAGGCATAGTCCGATGCGTTTCGGCTATGCCTGTTCTGCTTTATTTTTTCCTTCCCGTCATCGCCTCTTTTTCTTTTTCGCCTGATTCACCGCCGCGCTTTAATTCTCCCAAACATTTCGCCTGCTTATTTGATTATGGTTATTTACTAAAGTCGAATTATAAAACCTTTGTAATCAACATGAGCAGGTGAAATAACCGGTCCAGCTAAAATAGAGTGCGACACGGCATTATTCTTATTCTCATTTTATTGAGGCCGATCGCACTGACGATTTGTAGACGTTTTCTTAACGAAATGGTGTGATACCCGCCAGCGCGACCGCGTTTGTCGCGGCTTTTCTCCATTTGTTATCGCCAAAAAGAATGCCAACCCAGACACCTAAAAGTCTGAGTGGTCCTGCGCTGTCTCTCTGGAGGAAAACGTTTTGTTTAAATTAAATCCCATATTATTAAGCCTGGCCGCTGCGCCCGGGCTCTTTTTTCCGGTTACCTTTAGTCAGGCCGCCACGTTAAAACCTTTTTCGCCTTTATTAAATGACAATAAAGCAGGCGTATTTTGCGTTTGTAATGGATCGACGCAAACGCTAAGCGGTATTCAGCGTTTTCAGCCGGGCGAAGATGGCGGCGGATCCATTACCATCGGCGAATTATTAGGGAGCGGCCGAATTATTTCCGATGACAACGTTATCGGCGCGGATCGCCTGACGTTCGGCGCGCAGAATTATGTGATTAACGTGCCTGACGCTAACGGCAGCGGAAATAATCAGCTGCAGGTCTACAATTCCGCCAGCATCAGCGCGCTGGCGTCGGTGACGCCTGAGAGCGAACTGCCCAACTATTACAACGTCAACGGCCAGCAGTATATTAACACCCGCGTGGCGCAGGTCAGCAACGGCACCATCAATGTCGATATCGGCGTCGACGGCGCGGCGACCAGCGCCGCCACCAACGGCTGGAGCATGGCAGCGAAACAGAGCCAGCTCTTCACCGCCAGCGGCAGCGGCGCGATGAACTGGCAGTCAGCCAACCGCATCGCCTTTACCGGCTCCTACACCGAATACACCTACAACCTCGCGTACTGGGTGGACAATGTTGCCCAGTACAGCGGCCCGTTCAGCGTCACCACGCTGGACGGCAACAGCCGCGAATTCAACGTCGCCAGCCTGAACGATCTGCGACAGTACAACGACTGGCTGATTGAGCAACTGCAGAGCGGCAACCTCAGCGCGGGCAGCTACAACGGCGAATTTAATAAGGCGCTGTCGCTCTACAGCGCGCCCATCGCCTATGTGATCGACGCCGATGAGTACTACGACGAGGTGACGCTGCCGGTGGGCGAGCGCGTGGTGCTGAGCGCCGACGGCCCAGGCGCCAGCGTCTCGGTGCAGAAGGGCGCCACGCTGGAGGTGGTCGACTCCGACGGCGGCGCGATGCGCGCCACCAACGGCGCGAAGGCCATCGTCGACGGCAAGCTGGCCGCCAGCGGTTCGGCGGCGCATGAGAACACGGCGCTGCGGCTGGCGGGCGCCAGCGGCGTCAACAACGGCGTGATTAACGGCGGCTTTTTCAACAACGCCGACGGCAGCGGCGTCGATCCGGCGACGCTGGGCTACAGCGGCAGCGCGGTGCTGGCGACCGACGGCAGCCGCTTCGTCAACAACGGCGTGCTGAACGTCGCCACGGCACAAGGGGGCAGCGCGCTGCGGCTTAGCGACGCGCAGGGCATCAACAACGGCGCGATCAACGTCGGCGTAACGGACGCCTCCGGCGGCGCCAGCAGCAGCGGCGTGCTGCTCGACAGCAGCGGCGCCAGCTTTATCAACGGCGCGGGCGGGGTGATCTATGTCGGCCGCGCGCCGCAGAACAGCAAAAATGATGTCGCCGAGGATGTGGCGATCAACCAGAGCGGCGGCGTCAACGCCATTGCGCAGCTGTTCAACTCCACCGTAATCAACGACGGGCGCATCGTGCTCGGCAGCAAAGTGCAAAACGCCGCCGCGATGCGCGTCGAAAGCGGCCCGGACGCGATCGCCCTGAACAACGGCACCATCGACCTTAACGGCCGCGCGCAGTTTCGTCCGGCGGAAAGCGTCGGCCTGCTGGCGATCGATGCCGGCAGCGGCGGGCTGGTGGGCAACAGCGGCACCATCAACCTGAACGGCGACGGCGGCACCGGCATCAAGGTGATCGCCCGCGACGGCGAGCGCGCCAGCGCCTTCTCCAGCGGGGCGATCAACGTCACCGGCCGCGCCGACACCCTCAACGGCAGCTTTAACACCGCGGTGTGGGTCAACGGAGAGGGCAGCGGCAACGCGTCCGCCACGCTGAGCGGGCCAATTGTTCTGCAGGGCAGCGGCGCGGTCGGCATTCGCGCCGAGGGCAACGCCACCGTTGACCTGACCGCCGACGCGGTGCCGCAGCTCGGCGGCAGCGGAGAATATCAGATGGGCCTGCTGGCCATCGGACCGAACGCCCGCATCAACCTGCCGCAGGCGGGCAACTATGCCACCGGGCCTGACGACTGGTACGCCACTATCTTCCGCTATCAGGACGGCGCGGACTTCGACGGCGCCGGGCTGACCATCGCGCCGGGCGCGGCGTTCTCTACCGGTATTGAAGCCGTGGGCGAAGGCTCGGAGGTCAACACCCACGGCGCAACCTTCAATATCGGCAACACCTCTACCGGCCTGCGCATCGAGGGCGGCGCGCAGGGCACCATCGATGCGGCAACGCAGCTTAACCTCAACGTCGGCGGCGCAACGGCGGCGGTGGTGGACGGCAACTATTACAACCTGACGCGCTATATCACCAACAGCCTCGACCAGCCTTTCGCCTCGACGCTGGTCAACCATGCGGATATCAGCGGCGCGGCCAGCCAGCAGATCGGCCTGATCGCGCAGTTTCAGGGGACGCTGACCAACACGGGCGACATCAGCCTGCGCGGCGAGCAGAGCTATGGCATTCAGGCGCTGCGCGGCGGCAAAGCGACCAGCAGCGGCGATATTAACGTCAGCGACGGCGCGGTCGCGCTCTACGCCGCGGGCGAATTTTTCGACTCCGCCAGCGCCACCACCTCCGCCATCACCAGCAGCGGCACGCTGAACGTGACGGCAGGCAGCGCGGATCGCTTTTTCCCCACCACGGGCCTCTATGCCATCGGCGACGCGGCGCGCATCGAGCAAGACGGCACGGTCAATCTCTATGGCGTCAACGCGCTGGCGGGCGAGGCGCTCTACGGCGGCTGGATCACCCTCGGCCAGCAAAGCAAGGTGGTGTTTCATGACGCGAATCAGACCGGCTACCGGCTGGTCGAGGGCGGCGGCATCCTCAATACGTACGGCAGCAGCCAGGATGTGACCACCGACGGCTCGACGCTCTATCGGCTCGGCGACGGCGCGATCTTTGTCCCGGAGCGGCCAGGGGAGATCACCCTGAGCGGCGCCAATACCACCGGGGTCAATATCTCTGGCGCGGGCACCATGTATGGCAATGACACCTATTTCCTCAACGGCAAGGGCGCGGTGGCGCTGCGCGCCTCGAGCGGCGCCTACGGCGATCTGGGCGACGTGTGGCTCAACGGCGAGGGCAGCATCGGCGCCATCAGCGAGAACGGCGACGGCGTGGTGTTTGGCAACGGCAATATTCTTGGCAGCGGTAAAAACGTTACGGCGCTCCAGGCGAGCGGCGGCGCGACGGTCATGAATAGCGGCACGATTCTTCTTTCCGGCGAAAACAACACCGGCGTGCGGCTGCTAAACGCGGGTCGGTTGATCAACAACACCTGGATCCATGTGGTGTCCGGCGTCGGCATTGACGTCAGCGAAGGCGCGGGCGTCTATCAGCCCTATAACGGCACGGTGCAGGTGGATGGCGGCATCGCCGGGGCGCGCGTCGGGGAAAACGCCACGCTCGATATTCAGGGCGACCAGCTGTTCCGCAGCGGTATCTGGACCAGCGGCAGCGCGGACGCGGTGTTGCTCGATCGCGGCGCGGCGGGACTGCAGGCGAGCGAAATTATCCTCAGCGCCGGTGACAGCGGCAGCGCCATTAACAACCGCGCGGAAACCGCTAACATTGCGCTGAACAACGCCTATCTTGTGCCCGTTAACGGCGCGGGCATCCGCTCCGCCACTTCGTTCGACTACAACGGCAGGGCGACGATTGACGTGCAGGGCAGCGGTGTCGGCTATCTGTTCCAGAACGAGGATGGCTCCGCCACCGCCAACGATCTGGTGGTGCCGCCAGGCTACGCCATTATCGTTTACGGCAGCGGCGACGCGATTCGCGCCAACACTACCGGCCAGGTCTTCTCTGACGGCTTTATCGCCATCGCCAACGAGAACGGCGGCTCGGCCATCGTTACCCGCAACGCCAGCGAGGTGATCAACCGCGGCTCGATTATCTCCTACAGCCGCGTGGCGCCGGTTATCGACCTGCGCGGCGGCCAGACGCTGTTTATTAACCAGGGCGATATCAGCGCCGAATACCCGGAAACGCCGATCGTGGCAGGTGGTGCCACCAGCGACCAGTTCGCCTTTATCGGCGGCAGCGTGGTGGGTGATGTCGATACCGGCAACGGCAGCGACACCCTGGCGGTCACCGGCGGCACCCTTAACGGCAGCCTGACCATGGGCAGCGGCGAAAATAACCAGGCGCTGATTGAGAACGTTAGCCTGGCGAACACCCGCCATATCACCACCGCCGGCGGCGCGGGCAGTACGCTCAGCTTCAACAACATCGACGCCAGCGGCGGCTCCTTCAGCGGCGACGATCTCAGCAAAGGGGTCAACCTCGGCGCCGGCTGGAGCACGCTCAACTTCTACAAAACCAGGTGGACGCTGACCGATAACCTGAAGCTGGCGCACAGCACCATCAATATCGATCGCGACTCCACGCTGTTTACCGGTAATAACGTCAATCCGCTGCTGTCGGGCGCGACCGACGACTCGCTGCTGGTCAACAACGCCGGCACGCTGGATCTCAGCAACGGCGGCGCGGCCAGTAATCTGCTGACCATCAACGGCACGCTGGCGTCGCTCGGCGGCACGCTGCGGCTGGCGACCCGGCTCAACGGCGCAGGCGGGCAGAGTGACGCGCTGCGGGTAAACGGCGACGTTACCGGTACCACGCTGATTGACGATCGCGCCGTCGCCAGCCGTGGCGTCACGCAGAGCGACGCCAACGGCGACGGCGTAATCGACGGCGGCGAGGGCGTCTCGCTGGCGCAGGTTTCCGGCAGCGCCGGCGGCGACAGCTTCGCGCTGAAGGGCGGCTATCTCGCCGTGGGGCCCTGGCAGTATGGCCTGTATGCGTTTGCGCCCGGCAGCAGCAGCAGCGACGGATGGGATTACCGGCTCGCCAGCCGCTATATCTGCGAAGATGGCGCGCTCTGTCAGCCGCAGGCGGGCCGCGCGACCTCGGCGGCAGCGCGTCCGGCGCTGGCGCCGCAGGTGGCCTCTTATCTCTCCGCGCCGGTCGGTCTGGCCTATTACACCCAGGCGATCACCGACGATCTGCATAAGCGCCTTGGCGAACTGCGCGACGGTCAGCGCAGCGGCACGGGCGGCGAGCTGTTCCTGCGCTATCTCGGCTCAAACCTGACCTACAGGAGCAACCGCAGCTTTAGCGACTACGGCTTTGACGCCGATATCGACTACAGCGCGGTGCAATTCGGCGGCAATCTGCTGCAGCTGGACGGCGAGCGCGACAGTTTGCGCGGCGGCGTCGCCTATACGCGCGGCAACACGCGTATTCGCCCGCACGCGGCGGACGGCTACAGCTCCACCACCTTCGACAGCGACAGCGTTTCGTTCTACGGCACCTGGCAGCGCGACAGCGGCTTCTATCTTGACGGCTCGCTGAGCTGGAGCTGGCACCGCGGCGACACCGATATCGCGCGGCAGAAAGAGGTGGCGAAGCTGAAGGCTGACGGCTGGAGCGCCTCGCTGGAGTCGGGCTATCCCTTTGTCTTCGCCAACGGCCTCCGTCTGGAGCCGCAGGCGCAGCTCACCTGGATGCGTCTGAAGTTCGACGACGCCAGCGATAAGGATGGCGTCGACGTGGCGTTCGACGATGACGATCAGACTATCGGCCGCCTCGGCGCGCGGCTGGATCGCACCTGGCAGGATGACGCGCAGCGCGAATATACCCCTTATCTGCGCGCCAACTATTCTCGCGGCTGGGGCGGCGGGTCGAAGGTGAAAGTCGGCGCGGCGCAGAGCGATTTCAGCGAGGATTTCAACAGCGGCAGGTTCGGTCAGATGTGGGACGTCGGCATTGGCACCACCACCCGCTTCCGCAGCGACGTTTCGCTCTATGCCGAGGCGGACTACCGTAAGGAGATCGACGGCAACGGCGCGAAGGGCTGGCGCTATAACGCCGGCGTGCGCTGGACGTTCTGAGTGGGAAGAAAAGGTGTAATGTGTCAGTTAAGCACGAGGTAATAACGCAGTCTGGAGCCGCTCAGGGGCGGCCGGTCCTCGCGCCGCTGACGCGGTCCCTTCACGCCATTCGCCTGCCTGACGGACCGGTGGGGATGGAACATCCCTGTTCCAGCCCCACCTTTCGCCCGCATCCCTGCGGGCTCTCCTGGC
>NZ_MWUE01000027.1 GCF_002077695.1 Pantoea latae | reverse complement strand
CAATTTTAGTTATAGTAATGTTAGCGAAAGCGCTGAAAAAATCAAATTATTGTTAAAATTAAAAAATAACCATTGAAAAACAATATGATAATCTGATAGATATTTGCAGAAAAAAGCGTCTAAAATTCTTAGCGCAGCATAGGATTCTTCTTAACGAAGCCGCAGCATTTTTAAAGGGTTTAAGTCAATAAAAACGCTGACTCACTCTTTGATCTAGATCAAAATTTACTATTACGGCTGGCGCATCATATAGCCATGGCGCAAAAACTTATTTAATAAAGTTGTCATACAGAGACGTTATTCAATAAGGTTTTGCTGACAAGCTTCTCACGCGCGCTAATATTAAATCGCGCATCAACAAAGCCGAAATTCTCTTCTTTATAACTTGCAGACCAACACTATGAACATGAAAACGACGCTGAACGAAGCCGCGCAACCTGCGCCCGTCCCGCCGCCGGGACAACACAAACGCTGGATCATGCTGGCCCTGCCGATTGTTGTCGCCGCGCTGCTGCTGCTGGTGCCGACGCCGGCGGGCCTTGAACCCTACGCCTGGCACTTCTTCGCCATTTTTGTCGGTGTGATTGTCGGACTGATCTTCGAACCCCTGCCGGGCGCGGTGATCGGTCTGACCGGGGTAGTGGTTATCGCCCTGTTCAGCCAGTATGTGCTGTTCAGCCCCGCCGAGCTGGCGAAGCCGGGCTTTAAAGTCGCCACCGAGGCGTTTAAATGGGGCGTCAGCGGCTTCGGCAACTCCACCGTCTGGCTGATCTTCGGCGCCTTTATGTTCGCCGCCGGCTACGATAAAACCCAGTTCGGCCGCCGCCTGGCGCTGATCCTGGTGAAATATCTCGGCCGCCGCAGCCTGACGCTCGGCTACGCCATCACCTTCGCCGATCTGCTGCTGGCGCCCTTTACGCCGTCGAACACCGCGCGCAGCGGCGGCACCATCTACCCGATTATCGCCAACCTGCCGCCGCTTTACGGCTCTAAACCCAACGACCCGAGCGCGCGCCGCATCGGCTCCTATCTGATGTGGGTCGCCATCACCGCCGCCTGTATCACCAGCTCGATGTTCCTCTCGGCGCTGGCGCCGAACCTGCTGGCGCTGGCGCTGGTAAAAAGCGTGGTGGGCTTCGATATCTCCTGGGGCATGTGGTTTATCGCCTTCCTGCCGCTCGGCGTGCTGCTGATCCTCACCATGCCGCTGCTGGCCTACTGGCTCTATCCGCCGGAAGTGAAAGTCAACGACGAGGTGCCGCGCTGGGCGACCGCTGAACTGGCAAAACTGGGCAAGCTGTCGCGCAATGAGATCCTGCTGCTGATCTTTGTGGTGTGCGCCCTGCTGATGTGGATTTTCGCCACCGCCTGGATTGAGCCGGCGATGGCCGCCCTGCTGGTGATCATACTGATGCTCTGGACCGGCGTGCTGAACTGGAGCGATATCACCAGCAACAAAGCGGCGTGGAACACCTTCGCCTGGTTCGCCACTCTGGTGGCGCTGGCGGATGGTCTGGCGCGCGTCGGCTTTATCGCCTGGCTGGGCAAAGAGGGCGGCATGCTGCTGCAGGGGTATGACCCGCAGGTCTCCGCCGTGGTGCTGCTGATCGCCTTCTATCTGCTGCACTACCTGTTCGCCAGCACCACCGCGCACACCACCGCGCTGCTGCCCGCGATGCTGACCATCGCCGCGGCGATCCCGGGCATCAATATGCCGGTGTTCTGCCTGATGCTCTGTACCTCGCTCGGCGTGATGGGGATTATCACCCCGTACGGCACCGGCCCCAGCCCGATTTACTACGGCAGCGGCTATCTGCCCACCAAAGACTACTGGCGTCTGGGCACCATTTTCGGCCTGCTGTTCCTGGTGCTGCTGATGCTGATCGCCTATCCGTGGATGGTGATGATGTTCTAAAGAGGGCGACGAAACAGGTTAATAAAGTGTAAAATCTTTTCCCTTCTGCTTACGCCAGCCGCGTCCCGCGCGGCTGGCGAAATAAAAACCAACAAGATTTGCGGCTGTTTTCCTCGCGCTGCGTGAGGCGGAGCCGTCGCATTAAGTGAGCCGAGATGTCGAACAAACCTTTCTACTATCAAGAACCCTTTCCGCTGTCCCATGATGACACCCAGTACTATCTGCTGACGCGCGAGCACGTCTCCGTCGCCCGGTTCGAGGGCGAAGAGGTGCTGAAGGTGGATCCCAAAGCGCTGACGCTGCTGGCGCAGCAGGCGTTTCACGACGCCTCTTTTATGCTGCGTCCGGCGCACCAGCAGCAGGTCGCCTCTATCCTCGCGGACGATGAAGCGAGCGAGAACGATAAATATGTCGCTCTGCAGTTTCTGCGTAACTCGGAAATCGCCGCCAAAGGCGTGCTGCCGACCTGCCAGGACACCGGCACGGCGATTATTATGGGCAAAAAAGGGCAGCGCGTCTGGACCGGCGGCGGCGATGAAGCCGCGCTGTCGCAGGGCGTCTATAACACCTTTATCGAAGATAACCTGCGCTATTCGCAGAACGCCGCGCTCGATATGTATAACGAGGTGAACACCGGCACCAACCTGCCGGCGCAGATCGATCTCTACAGCACCGACGGCGACGAGTATAAGTTTCTCTGCATCGCCAAGGGCGGCGGCTCCGCCAATAAAACCTATCTCTATCAGGAGACCAAAGCGCTGCTCTCTCCCGGCAAGCTGAAGAACTATCTGGTGGATAAGATGATGTCGCTCGGCACCGCCGCCTGTCCGCCCTATCACATCGCCTTCGTGATTGGCGGCACCTCGGCGGAGGCCACGCTGAAGACCGTGAAGCTCGCCTCGACGCACTACTACGACAGCCTGCCCACCAGCGGCAACGAGCACGGTCAGGCGTTTCGCGATCTGGCGCTGGAGCAGGAGCTGCTGGAGGCGGCGCAGCAGCTGGGTCTGGGGGCGCAGTTTGGCGGCAAATATTTCGCCCACGATATTCGGGTGATCCGTCTGCCGCGTCACGGCGCCTCCTGTCCGGTGGGGATGGGCGTTTCCTGTTCGGCGGACCGCAATATCAAAGCGAAGATTAACCGCGACGGCATCTGGATCGAGAAGCTGGAGGACAATCCGGCGCAGTATATTCCGGAAGCGCTGCGTCAGCAGGGCGAAGGCGGCGTGGTCAGCGTCGATCTTAACCGGCCGATGAAAGAGATTCTGGCGCAGCTGTCAGCCTGGCCGGTCTCTACGCGTCTGTCGCTGAGCGGCACCATTATCGTGGCGCGCGATATCGCCCACGCGAAGCTGAAAGAGCGCATCGACAGCGGCGAAGGGCTGCCGCAGTATGTGAAAGATCACCCGATCTACTACGCTGGCCCGGCGAAGACCCCGGCAGGCTACGCCTCCGGCTCGCTTGGCCCGACCACCGCTGGCCGCATGGACTCCTATGTCGATCTGCTGCAGTCGCACGGCGGCAGTATGATTATGCTGGCGAAGGGCAACCGCAGCCAGCAGGTAACGGACGCCTGCCACAAGCACGGTGGTTTCTACCTCGGCAGCATCGGCGGCCCGGCGGCGGTGCTGGCGCAGCAGAGCATCAAGAAACTGGAGTGCGTGGAGTATGCCGAACTCGGCATGGAGGCGATCTGGAAGATTGAGGTAGAGAACTTCCCGGCGTTTATCCTGGTGGATGACAAAGGCAACGACTTCTTTAAGCAGATTCAGGACAGCACCTGCGCGCGCTGCGTGAAATAGTACTGGGCCAGGCTCTTAAAGGCCGCACCCTGCTTTAACCAGCGGACGGCAGGGTCTGGAGAGCAAAGCGTCCCGCGCCAGGGACAAAAACGCCGGGAGCGTTTTTGAATAACGCGCAGCGTTGACCCGTTTACGGGCGCACCTCATGGATGAGGTGCGTATCCTCGCGGGCCGAGCGCGCATGGATGCCTTGAGCGACTTTGCGATCAGACCCTGCCGTCCGCGTCTGCGCAACGACCGCAGACCTCACCACGCCAGTCTGTCTTTACCAGAAACGCGGCACTTCCGCCGCATCGCTCGCTTCTCCCGCTCGCACTCGAGCGGCGGCATCGCCATCGCGCAGCGAGACCGGCAGATTAACCGCAATGATGCTGTACTCCACGCCGTCCAGCACCTCGTCATGTTCAGTCAGCACGTTATAAAATTCGTTCATCAACATTCCTTATTCAGTTCGGCCTCTGGCCTGTCAGGAACCACCGCCCTGACCATGCCACAGCTATTTTACGCTGTTATGACAGTTCACAATGGGTCGAAAAACCGCTAAATGCACTGAGATAAAGATGAAACAAAAACGGCGTGTTGCCCAGCGGCAACACGCCGTCAGCCGCGAAATCAGAAGAAACCGAGCGGCTGCACGCTGTAGCTCACCAGCAGGTTTTTGGTTTGCTGATAGTGATCCAGCATCATCTTGTGGGTTTCGCGCCCGATGCCCGATTTTTTATAGCCGCCGAACGCGGCGTGCGCCGGATAGAGGTGATAGCAGTTGGTCCAGACGCGCCCCGCCTTGATGGCGCGGCCGACGCGGTAGGCGCGGTTGATGTCGCGCGTCCAGACGCCCGCGCCCAGCCCGTAAATCGAGTCGTTGGCGATGGCGATCGCTTCCGCCTCATCCTTAAAGGTGGTGATACCCACCACCGGCCCGAAAATCTCCTCCTGGAAAACGCGCATGCTGTTGTTGCCCTTCAGCAGCGTCGGCTGAATGTAGTAGCCGCTGGCGAGATGGCCTTCCAGCTTCTCTATGCCGCCGCCGGCCAGCACTTCCGCGCCCTCCTGCTGGGCGATCTCCAGATAAGAGAGGATCTTGTCGAACTGCTGCTGCGACGCCTGCGCGCCAACCATGGTTTCGCTGTCCATCGGATCGCCGCGCTTAATGGTTTTGATGCGCTTCATCACCGCTGCCATAAACGGTTCGTAGATAGACTCCTGCACCAGCGCGCGCGACGGGCAGGTGCAGACCTCGCCCTGATTAAGGAAGCCGAGCACCACCCCTTCCGCCGCTTTCTCGATAAAGCTCTCTTCCGCCTGCATAATATCTTCGAAGAAAATATTCGGCGATTTACCGCCCAGCTCTACGGTTGAAGGGATCAGGCTTTTCGCCGCCAGCTCGAGAATATGGCCGCCGGTCGCCGTGGATCCGGTAAACGCCACCTTGGCGATGCCGGGATGGGAGGCCAGCGCCTCGCCCGCCTCTTTGCCGTAGCCGTGCACCACGTTAATCACGCCGGGCGGCAGCAGATCTTTAATCAGTTCGACAAACAGCGTGATGCTCAGCGGCGTCTGCTCGGCGGGCTTCAGCACCACGCAGTTGCCCGCGCCCAGCGCCGGCGCCAGCTTCCACGCTGCCATCAGCAGCGGGAAGTTCCAGGGAATAATCTGCGCCACCACGCCGAGCGGCTCATGAAAATGGTAGGCGGCGGTAAATTCATCAATCTCGGCGGCGGTGCCCTCCTGGGCGCGCACGCAGCCGGCGAAATAGCGGAAGTGATCCACCGCCAGCGGCAGATCGGCGGCCAGAGTTTCGCGCACCGGCTTGCCGTTATCCCAGGTCTCGTTGACCGCCATATACTCGAGGTTCTGCTCCAGCCGGTCAGCAATCTTCAGCAGCGCCAGCGAACGCAGCTGCGGCGAGGTTTTGCCCCAGGCGTCGGCGGCGGCCTGCGCTGCGGCGACGGCATTGTCGACGTCCGCCTTGTCAGAGCGCGGAAACTCGCCCGCGTCGGAGCCGTTGACCGGCGAGGTGTTGGTAAAGTAGTTGCCGTTCACCGGCGTCACGAATTCGCCGTTAATAAAGTTGCCGTAGGTTTTCTGCAGCTGGATCAGAGAACCCTGTTCTCCGGGAGAGGCGTAACGCATGATCAAACTCCTTTCAGGTCAGGAATTGAAACAACAATGAAACGTGCTGTTAACAATGAACGAACAAACCTGGCCTGTCAGATGTTGCTTTCAAGAACTGTGACCGCCGCAAAGGAAAAGCGTAACGCCTGCGCACGGCAGGCAAAACAGAGAGGAGCACGGGTGGCTGAAAAGAGAGGCGACGCGCTTTTGCGCTCAGGCGCCCTGCGCCTGGCTCGCCTGCGGACGCGTCTGCTGCCAGAACGCCAGCAGCAGTTCGCGCGCCCAGTCGTCGCCGTCGATATCCGCGCCGCTGTCGCTGACGCCCGACGGCAAACAGGCGCGCATAATACGGCGCGAAAATTCCGGGTGAAACTGCACCGACAGCGCCTGCGGCGAATAGCGCAGGATCTGACAGCCGTCTTTCTCCGACGCCGCCAGCACCTGCGCCTGCGGCGGCGGGACCAGCACCGACTGGCGATGCGACAGCCAGACGCTAAACCGTTCCGGCAGCGCTGCCAGCAGGTTGTCGCGCCGCGCCGCCGCGTCACACACTACCGGCAGCAGACCGCGCTCCCAGCCGTTGGGGTTGTCCGCCACCTTGCCGCCCAGCGCGTAGGCCATCAGCTGATGACCGTAGCAGACGCCGAGCAGCGGCAGCTGCGCCTCCAGCGCCGCCCGCACCCATGCCGCGCTGCGCTCGCTCCACTCGGCGTGATCGGTGACCATCGCCCAGGAGCCGCTGAGGATGGCGCCGCCGATCTGATCGAACTGCGGCAGGGATTCGCCCAGATGAGGGCGCACAATCACATAATCATTAGGCTGCAGGCCGAGCGCCTCGATAAACCAGCGCGGCTGTTCACCGATACGCGCGACTACGTCGGCAGGGGGCGTTTCTAACTGAATCAGGGCAAGAGGCAAAGCGGAAGTGGCAGTCACGAATCGACTCCTTTGCAGGTGAACGTCTCGGTAAAGCAGTCTGACAGCAAAGCGGCGGCTTGTCTTATGATTTTCCCGCCCGCGTCATAACATAAAAATATTTGTCGCCGCCTGTCGGCGCCTCCCCGCTTCGTGCCATCATTAGGGCGTGGCGAAAAAATAACAGCGAAGGACAGTATTGTGGCATTGCGGCATTTTTTTCTGGTGTTGATGGTGGTGTCCATCTGGGCGTTCAACAACGTGGCGGTTAAGTGGGGGCTGCTGGAGCTGCCGCCGCTGTTTCTCACCTGGATGCGCTTCGTGGTGGTGGCGATCGTGCTGATCCCCTTCTGCCGTATCACGCGGCAGCAGCTGCCGTGGCTAATGGCGCTCGCCTTTACCTTCGGCTTTATGCACTTCTCGCTGCTGTTCGTCGGCATGCGCTATACCGACGCCGGCACCGGCGCGATTGTGGTGCAGCTCGGCACGCCTATCGCCATGCTGCTGGCGATGGTGGTGCTGAAAGAGCGGCTGCGGGCGATCCAGCTGGTCGGCATCGCCGTCTCGCTGTGCGGCGTGGCGGTGCTCTCCGGCAGCCCGACCATTCCCGCCTGGTGGGTGCTGGCGATCCTGCTCTGCAGCGCCACCGGCTGGGCGGTGAGCAATCTGATCGTCAAGAAATCGCCGCCGATTAAGCCGCTAACCATGACCGGCTGGATCGCCTTTCTGGCGGTGCCGATCGTCGGCCTGTCGAGCTTTGTGATGGAGTCGCATCAGTTCTACGCGCTGAGCCAGGCGGGCTGGCGCGGCTGGTTCGGCATTCTCTACAGCGCCCTCGCCTCCTCCATTGTCGCCTATACCCTCTGGTACGGACTGCTGAAGCAGTACAACGTCAATCTGATCATGCCCTATTCGCTGCTGACGCCGGTGCTGTCGGTGCTGATGGGCATCCTGGTGCTGGGCGACAGCCTCAACAGCTTTAAGATTATCGGCGCCTCGCTGGTGGTCTGCGGCACGGCGATTGCGGTGATCAACCTGCGCAGCCTGCGTATGCACGCGCGCTTTCCGCGTCTGCGCCGCCGCTAGACAAGCGGTGCTATGCTCTGGATACCGCTTATTTCTGGAGCACGCTTATGGATTATCCGCTCGCCGCGTCGCTGTGGCAGCAGCTGTGGCAAGGATTGCGCGGCCCGCAGCCCGCCGCCGCCGCGCCTGTTTTTCTCGATACCGCCACCTTCTCCTCCGCCTTCGCCGTCAGCGAGCTGGCTGCTACCAGCCTCGGGCTGGCGACGCGGGCAACGGCAGAGCTGATCGGCAGCGAGCAGCCGGTCAGCGTCAATGTGCGCCTCGCCTCGCGCTGGTTTCAGCACAGCTTTTTCCCGCGTAATCGCCCTGCGCCCGCGCTCTGGGACGCCTTTGCCGGTGATTACCGCAGCGCCGACAGCTGGATCCGCCTGCACACCAACGCGCCGCCTCACCGCGCGGCGATGGAATCCGTGCTGGGCCGGCATGCCGATCGCCACGCGCTGGCGCAGCAGGTTGCGCGCTGGCAGGCGGAGACGCTGGAGCAGGCGATTGTTGACGCAGGCGGCTGCGCCGCGCAGATGCGCAGCGAAAAGGGGTGGCAGCAGCATGCACAGGGTCAGGCAGTGCGCGACGAGCCGCTGATCGCCTGGCAGCGTGGCGCCGCCGCGCCAGCGCGCAACTGGCCGATGCCCGCCGCCCGACCGCTGCTCGGCGTGCGGGTGCTCGATTTAACGCGCGTGATCGCCGGACCGGTAGCGACCCGCTTTCTCGCCAGCCTGGGTGCAGAGGTGCTGCGTCTCGATCCGCCCGACTGGGACGAGCCGACGCTGGATGAAGAGATGAGCTGCGGCAAACGGCGCGCGGTGGTCGATTTCACCACAGCGGCGGGCCGCGAGACGCTGCGCGCGCTGCTGCGGCAGGCGGACGTGCTGGTGCATGGCTATCGCGCCGACGCGCTGGAGCGGCTGGGGTTTGACGCAGAGACGCGCGCCACGCTGTCGCCGGGGCTGGTGGATATCAGCCTTAACGCCTGGGGCTGGGGCGGCCCATGGCGCAACCGACGCGGCTTCGACAGTCTGGTGCAGATGGCGTGCGGCATCGCCGAGCGCGGCATGGTCTGGGCGGCAAGCGACAGGCCGACGCCGCTGCCGGTGCAGGCGCTGGATCACGCCACCGGCTATCTGATGGCCGCCGCCGCGCTGGAGGGGCTGCGTCAGCGCCGCGCCACCGGCTACGGCAGCCAGGCACGGCTGTCGCTGGCGCGCACCGCCCTGCTGCTACAGCAGCATCCTTCCCGGCACGCGAGCGCAGGCATTAGCGCCCATCAGCACGACTGGCTACCCGCAACAGAGCTGACGCCCTGGGGCGTCGGCGAACGGCTACGCGCCGCCGCGCGTCTGCCCGGCACGCCGCTGCTCTGCGCGACGCCGGGCTGCGAACCGGGCGCGCACCCGGCGCGCTGGTAAACAGCGGGCGGCGTTACGCGTCGCCCGCCTCTTCGTTCAGCTCATCCCACATCGCCTGAATCGCTTCACGGCTCAGCATCGCCAGCGTGCGGTAGAAGGCGGTAGTGGCGTGCGCCTCGACTTTGCCAAGAAACGCGCCGCACCAGGGCAGCAGATAGCTGTCAAACAGGGCGCACTGCGCCGCGCTCTCATCTTCCGCCGACTGATCTTCCAGCCAGGAGGCAGCCAGCATCAGCACGCCGAAGTGATCGGCGGGCGCGTCGCCGAGCGGCATGCCGCGTGAGGCGAGAAAGGCGCGCACTTCCGGCTCGGGTTTACCCTCCGGCCACTGCGAGGCATAGGGCGGCACGCTGCAGTCGGGGCCGACAAACAGCGCGTTATAGTCCGCCGCCAGCGCCTGCGGATCGCTGTTCTGCTGCAGGCGCTGCAGCAGCTCATCCTGCTCCAGCGGCCATTGCGCGCTGAGTTTGCCCTCGCGCAGCAGCGTAAACAGCGGCACCAGCAGCGGATCCTGCGGCTGGCGATTAAACAGGGAACCGATGACGCGGCAGAGAATGGAAAACTCGTTCATGCACTATTCCAGAGGCAAAAGGGTTTAAAAATCCGCCAGTTCGGCAATCTGCTTGCCGGTACGCTGCTCAAGAAAATCGAGCAGGCGGCGCGGCGTGACATTTAACACGCGATCTTCAGGAAAATCCACTTCGCGCGTGATGCGCAGGCAGTGCTCGAAATTCCCCAGCGTAAAGGCGGTGTGGGAATCGGAGCCAAACGCCAGCCTGCCGCCGGCGTCGCGCACCGCTTCGGCGATGGCGCGGCAGTTCGGCTCGCTGCCGGGACGCGAGGTGGTAAACGAGGAGTTGTTGATCTCCAGCGCCACGTTGTAGTGCGCCGCCGCTTCGGCAATGGCGCGGATATCTACCGGGAACTTCGGGTTGCCTGGATGGCTAATGATATGCGCCACGCCGTTGGCCATGGTGGCAATCATCGCGTCGGTGTGATGACTCTTGTCGCGCGGCGCGTAAACCGGCTCGTGAAAGCCGGCGATAATCAGATCCAGCGAGCCGAGCATCGGGCCGGAGCAGTCGATTTCGCCCTGCTGGTTTTTAATATTGGCCTCGATGCCGCGCAGAATGCCGACGCCGTCGATAACGCGCGGCCAGATTTTCATATTGACGAAGTGCCAGTAGTGCGGCGCATCGGCCATATCGGGGCCGTGATCGGTGATGGCGAACAGCCGGATGCCGTTGTTTTTCGCCTGCGCGACATAGTCGTGCAGCGTGCTGTAGGCGTGGGTGCTGGCAACGGTGTGCATATGTAAATCAACAGGATACATTCTCTTCTCCTCTCTGCCGCCCGTGCGGGCGGACAATCATTAGCGCATTAGTAGCCGCGCTGGCGATCAACGCAGCCCGACGGTTTCTCGCCCGCCTCAATGGCGCCGATAGCGCGCGCAATGGCGTCCATCGACTCATCCGGCAGCGTCAATGCCGCAATATGCGGCGTGACGGTGACGCGCGGATGACGCCACAGCGGGTGATCCTGCGGCAGCGGCTCCTGCTGGAACACGTCCAGCGCGGCGGCGCGCAGCTGCCCGCTCTCCAGCGCCGCCAGCAGATCCGCTTCCACCACCTGCGCGCCGCGCGCCATATTGAGGAAACAGGCGCCGTGCGGCAGCTGGCTCAGGGCGCGCGCGTCAAACAGGTTAAGGGTTTCCGGCGTGGTGGGCAGCAGGTTGATAACCACCTGCGCGCCGCGCAAAAAGGCGTCGAGCGACGCGCGGCCAGCAAAGCTCTCTACGCCGTCAATCCGCTTGGGCGATCGGCTCCAGACGCGCAGCGGAAAACCCCAGGGCCTCAGCGCGTCGATCACGCTCTTCCCCAGCACGCCCGCGCCGAGCACGCCGACGCTGAACGCCTCCCGCGGCATCAACGGCAAAGGCTGCCACTGCGCCTGCTGCTGCTGCCGGGCATAGTCGTCGAAGCGGCGAAACCAGCCGAGCACGCAGCAGAGCGCGTACTCCTGCATCTGCCGCGCCATGCCGCCATCCTCTAGCCGGATCAGCGGCACCGACGGCGCCAGCATATCGGGATAGCGCGCCAGCTGGGCGAGAATATCGTCCACGCCCGCGCCCATGGCGAACACGCCACGCAGGCCCGGCCGATCCGCCAGCAGCTCGCGCGGCGGCTGACGTACAATCGCATAATCGGCGGGCGCATTGTCGCCCGGCTGCCAGCGCCGCACGCGCGCCTGCGGCAGGCGCCGCTGCATTCCCTCCAGCCAGATCGCGCCCTCCTGCGTCGGGTGATACCAGATAATATCCATTTTGCTCCTCGTTTTTTTGCCCTCAGCCTCCGGTAAAAGCGGCGCCAGGGCAAGCGAAAAGCGCCGCGACGGGTAGTGTCGCACGCCTGGTCTGCTTCACATTTCCGTAGTCTGGTTGCGCTACGTTGCCAGATTGCGACTAAAGTTGTTTGAGTGGTCAATGCGTTACGCGCGGCCGCCTTTCGGACAAGGAGAAAAACCGATGAAAAAAACTGTCGTAACCGCGCCTGTCGGGCGTCATGGCGTCGCGCCAGTGCTGCTGACGCTGCTGCTGGGTTTGCCTGCGCTGACGGCGCATGCAGAGGATCAATCCCGTATGCTCAGCAGCCAGCCGCAGCCGCCGGACGTGCGGCTTGGCCCGTTGTTCAGTGCGGTGCAGCAGGCGCAGTTTTATCCAGACCAGAAAACCTTTGCCGACGCGGTGCCTAAATTCGATCCCGCGTCGATCCTGGCGGACTGGCAGATGCAGAAAAATCAGCGCAATTTCGATCTCAAGCGCTTCGTCGCCAGCAACTTCACCCTACCCGCCGCGGGCGAAAAGTATGTGCCGCCCGCCGGCCAAAGCCTGCGCGCGCATATCGACGGCCTGTGGCCGGTGCTGACGCGCACTGCCAAAAGCGCCGGGCGCTACGACTCGCTGCTGCCGCTGCCGAAGCCCTACGTGGTGCCGGGCGGCCGCTTCCGCGAGGTGTACTACTGGGACAGCTATTTCACCATGCTCGGCCTGGCCGAAAGCGGCCACTGGGATCGCGTGCAGGATATGGTGGATAACTTCGCCTGGGAACTGGATACCTACGGCCACATCCCCAACGGCAACCGCAGCTACTACCTCAGCCGCTCGCAGCCGCCCTTCTTTAGCCTGATGATCGATCTGCTGGCGACGCATGAGGGCGATGCGGCCTACCGCAAATATCTGCCGCAGCTGCAAAAAGAGTATGACTACTGGATGGCGGACAGCGACAGCGTCGCCGCCGGTCAGGCGAGCAAGCGTGTGATCAAGCTGGCGGACGGCACGGTGCTCAACCGCTACTGGGACGCGCGCGACGCGCCGCGCACCGAGTCCTGGCTGGATGACGTCAATACCGCGAAGAAAGCGCCGCAGCGTGACAAAGGCGAACTGTACCGCGACCTGCGCGCCGGCGCGGCCTCCGGCTGGGACTTCAGCTCGCGCTGGTTCAGCGACGCGCACAATCTGGCCTCAATTCGCACCACCCAGCTGGCGCCGGTGGATCTTAACAGCCTGATGTTCCATCTGGAGAAGACGCTGGCCAACGGGTATCTCCTCGACAAGCAGCAGGATAAGGCGAAGCAGTTCGCGGATCGGGCGGAGAAGCGCCAGGCGGCGGTGAATCGCTACCTGTGGGATGAGAAACAGGGCTGGTACGCCGACTACGATAGCAAGACGCGCCAGGCCAGCCCGCAGCTGACCGCCGCGGCGCTCTTCCCGCTCTATATGCAGCTGGCCAGCGACAAGCAGGCCGATCGCACCGCCTCGGCGGTAGAGAAACAGCTGCTGAAGGCGGGCGGTCTGCTCACCACCACGGTGAACAACGGCCAGCAGTGGGATGCGCCAAATGGCTGGGCGCCGCTGCAGTGGGTAGCGGTGGAAGGTCTGGAGCACTACAACAAGCCGCAGCTGGCGCAGCAGGTCGGTATGCGCTTCCTGCAGAACGTGCAGACCACCTACGACAAAGAGCACAAGCTGGTTGAGAAGTATGTGGTCGACGGGCCGAGCCTGGGCGGCGGCGGCGGCGGCGAATATCCGCTGCAGGACGGCTTCGGCTGGACCAACGGCGTGACGCTGATGCTGCTCGACAAATACTGTCCAAAAGAGAAAACCTGCAACAGCGCACAGGATATACCTCAGGCTTCGGCCACCACGAAATAACCTCCCTCAGGCGAAGGGTTTTCCCTTCGCCCCTTTTTTCAGACTCCTCTCCTGTCACAACGCTTGAAACATTTTTCACATATTGATAATAATTCTCACTCTGATTTTGAGAATCTTTACTATTTATCCGCCGCGCCCGTTTTGCGGCCCAAACAAGGACAGGACATGACGCTGCCGTTTACCCCTCACCGCTGCGCGCTGCTGTGCGCGCTGGCGATCGCTCTGCCCGCCGCCAGCCTGGCGGCTGAGACGCTTATGGTCACTGCTTCGCCGCAGGAGCGCGCGGACAGCCCGACGCAGGGCTATGTTGCCACCACCAGCGCGGGCGCCACGAAAAGCGATCGTTCGCTGGTGACGACGCCGCAGTCGGTGTCGGTGATTACTCGCCAGCAGATAGACGATCAGGGCGCGATCGATCTCAATCAGGTGCTGAACTATACGCCAGGGGTGTTTACCAACTTCGGCGGCGCGGCGACGCGCTATGATACGATTTCGCTGCGCGGTTTCCACGGCGGAGACGTCGATAACACCTTTCTTGACGGCCTGCGCCTGATGAGCGACGGCGGCAGCTATAACGTGCTGCAGGTCGACCCCTGGTTTCTGGAGCGCGTCGACGTGATTAAAGGCCCCTCGTCCGCGCTCTACGGCCAGACGGTGCCGGGCGGGCTGGTGAACCAGACCACACGCCGTCCGCAGTTCAGCGAAACGGGACACTTCCGGCTGTCGGCGGGCAACCACGACGCGCGCGGCGCGGCGTTCGACTACGCCAACGCCATCAACGACCAGTGGGCGTTTCGCCTGACCGGCATGACGCGCAACAGCGATACCCAGTATGACCACACGCGCGAGGAGAAGTATGCGCTGATGCCGCAGCTGATGTGGCAGCCCACGGAAGATACGCAGCTGCTGCTGCGCGCCTACTTGCAAAAGGATCCGTCGGGCGGCTATCACGGGTCGGTGCCGGGCGACGGCGCGCTGAGCGCCCACAACGGCGCGAAGCTCAGCACCGGCTTCTACGACGGCGATCCGTCGCTGGACCAGTTTAAACGGCGCGAGCAGATCTACAGCTATGACTTCCAGCATCGTTTCAACGACGTCTGGTCCTTTAGCTCGGTGGGCAGCTACAGCCACTCTGACGTCGATCTCGATCAGGTCTATCAGATCGGCTGGCAGGCGCCCGACAGCCGCGTGCTAAACCGCTACTACTCCGGCGAGCGCTCCTCGCTTTCCGCCTGGGCGACGGATAACCGCATCACGGCGGAGTTCGCCACCGGTGAGCTGACGCATCGCCTGTCGCTCGGCGCGGAATATCACCGTTATAAGAACGATCTCAGCGAGGCGAGCGGCGGCGCCAGCGCGCTCGACGCCGCCACCGGCGCGGCGCTCGGGCCGATGCCGGACATGAGCTGGACGCGCGAGACGCGCCGCTACTATCAGACCGGGCTCTACCTGCAGGATGAGATGGTGTGGGATCGCTGGCATCTCGATCTCTCTGGCCGCTATGACCGCATCGTCGCCGACAACAGCGGCACGGCGCGCCGGCAGGACGACCATATCAGCGGGCGCGCGGCGCTGCTCTACGCCTTTGACAGCGGCGTCTCTCCTTACGTCAGCTACAGCCAGGCGATTACCCCCACCGCCCTGACCGGCTCGGATGGCAATCTGCTGCAACCGACCACCTCAGAGCAGTATGAGGCGGGCGTGAAGTTTCAGCCGCCGGGCACGCGAGATCTCTACACGCTGGCGATTTACGATCTGACGCAAAAAGATGTCGCCACGCGCAATATCGTCGACTCCACCTACACGCCGACCGGCAAGGTGCATTCGCAGGGGATTGAGCTGGAGGCGCATAATCAGCTGACGCCGCGCCTGAGTACGGTGGCGGGCTATACGCTGAATCATCTGCGCTATAAAGAGACGGTGGACGGCAATGATGGCCATACGCCCTATGTAACGCCCAACAGCATCGCCTCATTCTGGGGCCACTATCAGTTTGACGCCGGGATTGGCGTCGGCGCGGGCGTGCGCTATATCGGCAAGCAGTGGGCGGACAATGAAAACAGCCGGCGCGTGCCTTCGGTTACGCTGTTTGACGCCTCGGTGCGCGCCGATTTAGGCGCCTGGCAGCACAGCCTGAAGGGCGCGTGGCTGCAGGTTAACGCCAGTAACCTGACCAACCGTCACTATGTCGCGGCCTGCTACGGCACCGGCTATTGCTACTGGGGCGCGGATCGCTCGCTGCTGTTAACGGTGGGATATGATTTCTAGCGTTTAACGTAAAACGGGACGACCAGAGGTCGTCCCGTTGCAGTTCTGACGCAATGCGTACTAGCTACGGACTTTACGGTAGATAAACAGCACCACCAGCGCGCCGATAACCGCCACCACAAAGCTGCCGAAGTTGAAGCCGTCTACTCGACCGAAGCCGAACAGTGTACTGATCCAGCCGCCGACCACCGCACCGATAATCCCCAGGATCACCGTGACGATAAAACCGCCGCCATCGCGACCCGGCATGATCCACTTAGCGAGAATACCGGCGATTAAACCAAAGATGATCCATGAAATGATACCCATCAACTACTCCTTTCTTTTGCGTTTAATTTGTGACCGCCTGATTAATCAGGAGAATTACAGAGATAAGTATAGACAGTAAATTTTTTACTGCAGGGTAAACGGCGGCAAAAAATTGACTTAAAAATCTAAAGCTCCCGCAGCGATCGCCGATAATGGTCAAAGAATAATGGATTAACGAACCGTAAATTTGCCCTCTTTTGGAGCCAGGAAGTGAAAGAAGCCGACAACGAACAGTATCTCAAACGTGGCACGCTGGCGGTTTTAGGCGTAATGAAGGATCTGCTGCGTTTTCAGACGCCCTTGATGGTCACTTTTTCGCGCGGTCAGTTTATCAGCCGTATGCTGGATGCCGATGCAGAGCGCATTATTTTCGATCTCGGCAGCAATAATCTCGACAACGAATACATTCTCGCCTGCCACGAGGTGAGCGTCTCCGCTGAAACGCATGGCGCCAAGGTAGAGTTTAGCCTCGGCACGCTGGAGAGAACCACCTTCGACGGGCTGCCCGCCTTTAGCGCGCCGCTGCCCGAGCTGCTGTGGCAAATTCAGCGCCGCGAATTTTTCCGCATCTCTGCCCCGCTGGAGCCGACGTTTTACTGCCACAGCGAGTGGCCCAACGGCAAGAAGGTGCGTTTCCGCCTGCAGGATCTGTCGCTGGGCGGCATCGGCGTGCTGGTGGACGAGGCGCTGCCGGACGGTTTGAACAGCGGCGACAGGTTTAACAAGCTGCGCGTCGAGCTGGGCGAGTATGGTCAGTTTGAGGTCGGGGCGCAGCTGCTGCATATCGGCGAGCGCAGCGTGGTCAGCAGCAAAAATGAAACGCGCGTTACGCCGCGCCTCAGCTTCCGCTTTACCGCTATCGAGCCGCTGCAGGAGCGTCAGCTGCAGCAGGTGATTTTCGCCCTTGAGCGCCTGGCGCGCGACAAAGCGAATCGATTTCAGTAATTATTCAGTGATTTGCGCGGCCTCCGGCCGCATCCAGGCTATGCTTCTCCTTGCTCTCTTTTTTAAACCGGCTCCCAGCAAGGAGAATCTCCCCAATGGAAAACTGGCTCTCATCCGGCTATTTTCAACGTCTTTTTCTTAATCAAACTTTCTGGATCAACAGCGCTATCGTGGTCGTGGGCACGCTGGTGATCTACTGGCTGTTGCGCAGCGCCATTCGCTTTATCTGCGGCCGCATTGCGCGCTACAGCGAGCAGCGGCATGTGCGCGTCACTTCGATTCTGGTAGAGATCCTGCGCAGCACCAGCCAGCTGCTGCTGCTGATTTTTTCGCTGCTGATCGCCCTGCGCTTCGTCGACGTGCCCGCCAGCTGGAACGGGTTTATCTCCCACGGCTGGTTCCTCGCGTTCGCCGTGCAGCTCGCCATGTGGATCGACTGCGGCATCCGGCTGTGGCTGCATAATCTGCTGCGCGACCCGCTGCACGTGCGCAACCCGGTCACCACGGTGATCCTCGGCATTCTGCTGCGCGTGGTGGTCTGGGTGATGATGCTGCTCGCCATTCTGTCGAATATGGGCATCAATATTACTGCGCTGGTGGCGAGTCTCGGCGTAGGCGGTATCGCCATCGCGCTGGCGATCCAGACGGTGCTGAGCGACGTCTTCGCCTCGCTGGCGATCGGCTTCGATAAGCCGTTCGAGCACGGCGATTTTATCGTGTTCGGCGATATCGCCGGCTCTATCGAGCATATCGGCCTGAAGACCACGCGCCTGCGCAGTCTGAGCGGCGAGCAGATTGTCTGCTCCAATACCATTTTGCTGCAGCAGACCATTCACAACTACAAGCGTATGCAGCAGCGGCGCATTGTGTTTCGTTTTGGCCTGAGCTACGGCACCCCCTCCGCTGAGGTGCGCGAAGTGAGCGATCTGGTGAAGTCGATTATTCAGGGCATCGAGCTGACCCGCTTCGACCGCGCCCATTTTTTCGCCTTCGAAGATTCGAAGCTTACCTTCGAGGTGGTCTATTTCGTGCTCGACGCCGACTACAACAAATATATGGATATTCAGCAGGAGATTAACCTGCAGCTGATGGCGGCGCTGGAGCAGCGCGATATCCGCTTCGCCTTCCCGATCCGTCAGGTGGAGTTCAGCGGCGGACGTATTCCGCCGGTGGAGATGCTGCACGCGGAGAACGATGAGGAAGAGGCGCGGCGGGCCTGATTTTACAGGCGCACCCATGCTAAAAGGGCAAGGACGCTTCGGCCGAAGAGCAAAGCGTCGCGGGCCAGGGATGGCCCGCGCCGAGGCGCAGGGATGCTTAATGCCGTCTTTGCGATCGGCCGAAGCGCCCTTTCCCTTTGGCTATAGTGCGGCTGTGAGATGCACGGTGAGTCCTTTTTGAGGTTTCAAACGTCATCAGGCTCTTACTGAGGCGGCTGAAACCGGCAGCGCGCCACCGCCTCCAGCCAGCCCTGGTAGTTCTCCCGCATCGCCTGCGCCTGCTCGCGGCGCGGCTCGACGCGCGTGCCGCCCTGCAGCGCCTGCATTTCGCTGCCCTGCTGCCACCAGCCCAGCGTCTTGCCCGCCAGCAGCGCCGCGCCAAGCGCAGAGACCTCCGCCGTGGGCGCGCGCAGCAGCGGACGCTGCAGCACGTCCGCCTGCAGCTGCATCAGCCAGTCGTTGGCGGTGGCGCTGCCGTCCACGCAGAGCGCTGAAAGGTGCTGCCCGCCGGCCTGCTCCATAGCGAAGAAAACGTCAGCGATCTGAAAAACGATCGACTCCAGCGCCACACGCGCCAGCACCGCAGGGGTGGCGGCGTCGGTCAGGCCGCATACCATGCCGCGCGCCTTGAGATCCCACCAGGGCGCGCCAAGCCCGGAGAGCGCCGGCACAAAATAGATGCCCTGATTGCTGTCGGTGCGCTGCGCCAGCGCGGTCAGCTCGCGCGGGTCCTGAATGCCGAGCATTTTACCCAGCCAGGCGGCGCCGGAGCCGGTATGGGTGATATTGCCCTCAAAGGCGAAACGCAGCTCGCCGTCATGCCAGGCAACCGTGGTACTGAGGCCGTTGTCGGTGAGCAGCGGCGTCGCCATCGACATCATCAGCGAGGAGCCGGTGCCGTAGGTCGCCTTCACCACCTCTTCGTCGCCGCGCCGCTGCGCCTGTAGCGCCGCGTGCGAGTCGCCGATGCGCGCCAGCAGCGGCGTGCCGCGCGGCAGACCGGGAATATCGTCAATCGCCACTACGCCCTGCGCGCTGGCCGACGGCACAATGGTCGGCAGCGCGGCGCGCGGCAGCTGAAACAGCCGCAGCAGCTCATCGTCCCAGCCGTTGCTGTGCAGGCTGTAGAGCTGGGTGCGCGCGGCGTTGGCGTGATCGGTCACAAAGCTCTCGCCCGCGCTGAGCTGCCAGGCGAGCCAGCTGTCGACGGTGCCGATGCACAGCTCGCCCGCCGCCGCGCGCGCCGCGCCGTCCGGGATCCCCGCCAGCATGCCGGTCAGCTTCGCCGCCGGGAACATCGGATCCACCGCCAGCCCGGTCAGCCCGGTAATGCGCGAGGCGCTGCCAGCGGCGCGCAAATCGCGGCAGAACGCTTCGGAGCGGCGATCCTGCCAGCTCACCAGCGGCGTGAGCGGCTTGCCGTCGCGCCGCTGCCAGATCAGCACCGACTCGCGCTGATTGCTGATCGCCACCGCCGCTACAGGCGCGCCGCGACACTGCGCCAGACAGTCGGTCACCGCCTGCTTCACCGCCTGCCAGATCGCCAGCGCGTCCTGCTCCGCCAGCCCCGGCTGCGGATGCGACAGCGACAGCGGCTGGCTGCCGCGCGCCACCACGCTGCCCTGACGATTGACGGCGATCGCCTTGGCGTTGGTGGTGCCTTCGTCAATCGCCAGAATAACGGCGTCTTCCATGGTCAGGCTCCCGCGCAAATGCGCACTGCGCTGTTAACCACGCTCGCGGCGTCGATGCCGTGATGCGCTCGGGTTGAGGCGCGATCGCCCGCAATGGCGTACTGGCCGTCAGGGATGCCGAGCCGCAGCAGCGGAATGGCGCAGCCCCCTTCCGCCAGCACTTCCGCCACCAGGCTGCCGACGCCGCCGTTGACGTTGTGCTCTTCCACGCTGATCACGGCTGGATAGTGATTTAACAGGTTGCGCAGCTGTTGGGTATCGCAAGGTCTGATGGATGGAACGCTGATCACACCCGCCGCAATCCCTTTTTCAGCCAGTTGCTCCGCCGCGTGAACAATCTCATGCACCGTCGAGCCCATCGCCACCAGCGCAATATCCTTGCCTTCGCGCAGGCAATCGATTTTGCCCGGCTCAAAACGGTAGTTTTCCTCATGCAGCTGCGGCAGATCTTTACCGTCGAGGCGAATATAGACCGGGCCGACATGCTCAATGGCGTAATCGATAATCTGGCGGCACTCCAGCGGACAGGACGGCGCATAGATTTCAATGTTGCCGAAGCCGCGCATCACCGCGATATCGTCGATGCTGTGGTGGGTGCTGGCGAGCGGGCCGTAGCTGGCGCCGGCGTTCAGGCCGAACAGCTTGACGTTGGTGTTGTTGTAGCAGACGTCGACTTTGACCTGCTCGTTGGCGCGCGACACCAGAAACGGCGCGGCGTTGCAGGTGACGGCGATCTTGCCGCCGAGCGCCAGCCCGGCGGCGGTGCCGACCAGCGTCTGTTCGGCGATGCCGACGTTCACCAGCCGGTCGGGAAAGGCTTTAATAAAAGGCGAAATTTTCGCGGTGGAGGTAGAGTCGGCCACCACCGGCACCAGATCGACGCCGCGATTCACCGCGTCGATAAACGCGTTCACCATTACGCTGGCTAAATGTTGTGCATTACTCATCTTTCAGTTCCTCCAGTGCCAGTTCAATCTCTTCGCCCTTCGGCACGCGGTGATGCCACTCCGCCTTGCTCTGAATAAAGGAGACGCCAAACCCTTTCTCGGTATGCGCCACCACCACCTGCGGCCTGCCGTTCTGCGGCAGGCTTTCCAGCGTGTCGACCAGCTGCGCCATATCGTTGCCGTTGCACTCCGTCACCTCCAGACCAAAGGCGCGCCATTTTTCCGGCAGCGGATCGGTGTTCATAATGTCGCGCGTCGCGCCCGCCAGCTGCAGCTTGTTTTTGTCGTTGATGATAATCAGGTTGTCGAGGCCGTAGTGGGCCGCCACCAGCGCCGCCTCCCAGTTGCTGCCTTCCGCCAGCTCACCGTCGCCGGTCACCACGAAGATGCGCCGCTGGCTGTTATCTTTTTTCGCCGCCAGCGCCAGCCCTACCGCCACCGGCAGGCCGTGGCCGAGCGCGCCGGTGTTGAGTTCGACGCCGGGGGTTTTCTGCCGCACCGGATGGCCCGGCAGATGCGAGTCGGCATGCTGATAGGTCGGCAGCCACTCGGTGGGGAAATAGCCCGCCTCCGCCAGCACGCAGTAGTAACCGCCGACGGCGTGCCCTTTTGACTGGATATAGATGTCGCGCTGCGGATCCTCGGTGCGATCCGGCGCGCAGTTAAGAATGCGGAAATAGAGCGCGGTGACGATATCCGCCTGCGACAGATCCGCGCCGGTGTGGCCGCCCGCCGGGCTGCCGGCGTTAAGCTGGATAATACGGCGGCGCACGGCGCGCGCCTTACGCTGCAGTTCGTCGACCGGAAGATTGAAAGGATTCATCTCTCACCTCTGAATTAAAAATCATATACGAATATATATTCATAGTGGGTAAAAAAAGGGGTGCAGCAAAAGCACTGGCCTGCACCGCTACCGATTAACTTTTCGCCTCGCCGCCCTCCTCGATCAGCGCCTTCTGCGCCACCACCGCCGCTTTCTGCTGCATGCGGTTTTGCATCTGGTCGATGATGACGGCAATGATGATGACGATGCCCTTGATCACCATCTGCCAGAATTCGCTGACTCCCATCATAATCAGGCCGTCGGCGAGAAAGCCGATGACAAAGGCACCGACCAGGGTGCCGAGAATGGTGCCGCGTCCGCCCGCCAGCGAGGTGCCGCCCAGCACCACCGCCGCAATGGCGTTCATCTCAAACGAGGTGCCGTTGGCGGGATGGCTGGCCACCAGCTGCGACGACACCACGATGCCCGCAATCGCCGCGCAGAAGCCGGAAAGGGTATAGACCCAGATCTTCACCTGTTTCACCTTGACGCCAGAGAGTTCGGCGGCGCGCTCGTTGTCGCCGATGGCGTAGACCTGACGGCCAAACGGCAGACGGCGCGCGATATAGGCGATCACCAGCGCCAGCAGCACCATCATCCAGATGGCGTACGGCAGGCCGAGCAGCGAGCCGGCGCCGATGCGGTCGAAGCCAGTGTTACCGAGCAGCGGATTGCCCTGCAGGCCTGGAAAGGTCTCCCCGCCCGAGGTGAGCATCGCCGCGCCGCGCAGGATATACATGGTGCCCAGCGTGCAGATAAAGGGCGCAACGTTGTAGCGCGTGATGATCCAGCCGTTCGCCGCGCCAATGAGCCCGCCGATGAACAGCACCAGCGGCACGATGATCCAGACGCTGGGAAAGATGGCGATACCGAACATCGGCAGCACGATCCCTTTGGTGATCATCCAGCCGGCGATCATGCCGCACAGCCCCAGCGTCGCGCCGATAGAGAGATCGATGCCGGCGGTGATGATCACGAAGGTGATGCCCAGCGCCAGGAAGGCGTTGATGGCGATATGCTTCACCATAATCACCAGGCTGCCTACCGCGAGAAAGTCCGGCACGGTTATCGCAAAGAAGCCGACGATCAAAAACAGCGCGATAAAGGTGCGCAGCTTCAGCAGCAGCAGGATAATGCTTTCGCGCGAGTTAAACGCCTTCGCCGGCTGGCCGGCCATCGTCATAGCGTTGTTGCCTTTCATGCTCAGAACCCCTGTGCGCTTGCTTTGACCAGCGCTGACTCTTCCGCGTCGCCGCGAGCGATATCAGCCGTAAGTTTGCCGCCCGACATCACCAGGATGCGATCGGCCACCGCCATAATCTCTTTTAAATCGGAGGTGGAGAATAGCACCGCGATGCCCTGCTCCGACAGCCGCACCATCATGCGGAACACCTCCGCTTTGGCGCCGACGTCGATACCGCGGCTCGGCTCGTCGAGCAGCAGCAGGCGCGGGTTGGTCAGCAGCGAGCGGCCGATGACCACCTTCTGCTGGTTGCCGCCGCTCAGCGCGCTGATCGCCACCTCCGGCGAAGAGATCTTGATCGCCAGATTGCCGACGGTGTGCGTCACCGCCTCCTGCTCTTGCTGCTGGGCGATGGCGAAGCGGTGCGACAGCCGCCGCCACAGGCTGGCGATGGTCAGGTTGCTCGCCACCGACGACACCGGAAAAATCCCGGCGCGCTTGCGATCTTCCGGCACCAGGCTCATACCCATGCGGATGCGTTCGGCGGGCGGCAGCCGCGTCGGCACCGGCTTGCTGTCGAGCCAGATTTTGCCAAGATAGTTGCGCTCGCTGCCGAGCAGACATTCGAACAGCTCGGTGCGTCCGGCGCCCATCAGGCCGTAGATGCCGACGATCTCCCCGGCGCGCACGTTAAAGGTGACGTCATCCACCACCGTATTGCCGTTGGGGCTGACGCAGGTGATATGCTCCGCCTCCAGCACCGGCGCGCCGAACGCGCGCCCCTCCGGCAGGAAGTTGCTCATCGGCTCGCTGCCGAGCATTTCGCGCACGATCCAGGGCACGTCGATTTCGCTGACCGCCGCCTCCGCCTGAAAGCGGCCGTCGCGCAGGATAGTGATCCTGTCGCCGATCGCCATCAGCTCTTCGAGGCGGTGCGAGATATAGATGATGGTGACGCCCTGGCGCGTCAGCTCGCGGATGACGCGGAACAGGATCTCCACCTCGGTTTTGCTCAGCGCCGAGGTGGGTTCGTCGAGGATCAGGATGTCGGCGTCTTCCGCCAGCGCTTTGGCGATCTCCACCAGCTGCTGCTGCCCGACCTTAAGATTGCCGACGTGCTCTTTCGGCGAAATCGGCTGGTCGAGGCGCGCCATCAGCGCGGCGGTGCGCCGCTCCTGCTCCGCTTCGTTAATCGGCCGAATGCCGCGCTGCAGCTCGCGGCCGAGAAAGATATTCTCCGCCACCGAGAGGTTTTCAAACAGGTTCAGCTCCTGATGCACCATGCCGATGCCGAGCTTAGCCGCGGCGCGCGTGCTGCTCAGCACCACCTTTTCGCCGTTGAGGAAGAGTTCGCCGCTGGTGGGCTGCTGCACCCCGGCGAGGATTTTCATCAGGGTCGATTTGCCCGCGCCGTTCTCGCCGATAATCACGTTGACCTTGCCGCGCCAGACGCGGTAGTCGACGCGATCCAGCGCCAGCGTGCCGGGGAACAGCATGGAGATATTGTGGGCGCTCAGGATGATGTCGTCGCTCATGGCGCCTCTCCCGATTTCAGCTCGACCGCCATCACATCATTGACGGTGCCGTGGCCCATCTCCACCGCCAGCAGCGCCTGCACCGGTTTGCCGACCCAGCTGGCGTCCACCTTCGGCAGCTGCTGCACCGCGTGGCGGTTAAGCGCGCGGGTCAGCTGCGCATACTGCACCTGATTGGTGAACTCCTCGAAGCGGAAACCCGCCGCGTCGCGCAGCGCGTTGCTGCGCATCACCGGACCGATACTGACCCTGACCGGCTTGCCGTTCAGGGTCAGCGTCAGGATGCGTTCGCGGCTGTTGCTCTCGTCCAGCGCCGCCACCGTGCCGCTGGCGCGCACGAAGACGCTTTCGCTGCCGCCCGCTTTCACCGTGCTGCTTTTGGTTTCCATATCCGCCCAGCTCATGGCGTGCTGCTGGGCCACGTCGAGCACCCGGCTCTGCCAGCTCGCTTCGGCGATCTGCTGCGGCGTCTGGTTGCTGTAGCCGGGTTTCGCATGGGGATCTTTCGGCATGATCGGATTGCCGCTGGCGTCGAGATCCACCACGGTACAGCCGCTTACTGCTAACGCCAGGCTAATGGCCAGAATGGCCCGCATCCGCTTCATGCCACCTCCGGTTATTTCGCCAGGTTAAAGTTTTTCAGCTTCGACGCGTTGCTGTCGTCAATCAGCACGCAGTCCATCAGCTGTTTCTCTTCTTTCTGCGCTTTGCCGTTTTTCAGGTAGTAGTCCGCCTGCTCCACCGCCATCTGCGCCTGCGCCCAGCCCGGCTGCAGCACCGTGGCCTTGATATTGCCTTTGTTGATAATGGAGTCGCGGGTGTAGTCGCTGCCGTCGAAGCCCACCACGATAACGTTGGTTTTGCCCGCCGCCTTCAGCGCCGCCTCCGCGCCCAGCGCCATGGTGTCGTTGCCGGAGATCACGCCGACGATGTTCGGGTTCTTCTGCAGGATGGTTTCCATGCGGCTGAACGCCTCGGTCTGGCTCCAGTTGGCGCTCTGCTGCGCCACCATTTTCAGATCGGTGTAGTCGTCCAGCACGTCGTGATAGCCCTGCGAGCGCACGCCAGCGTTGGTGTCCGACTCTTTGCCCAGCAGCTCGACGTAGCTCCCTTTGCCGTTAAGCAGTTTGGCGAACTTCTCGGCGCCGAGCTGCGCGCCCTGGTAGTTGTTGGAGACGATCTGCGCCACGGCGATGCCGGTTTTGTTGATCTCCCGGTCGATCAGGAACGTCGGGATGCCGGCGTCTTTGGCCTTCTGCACCGGGCCGACGGTGGCGTCCGCGCCGGCGTTGTCGAGGATAATCGCCTTCGCCTTGCGCGCGATGGCAGTTTCAATCAGCTGGTTCTGCTTGCTGACGTCGTCGTCGTGCGACGCCACCAGCGTGGCGTAGCCGAGCGCTTTGGCTTTCTCCTGCGCGCCGTCCGCCTCCGCTTTAAAGAAGGGGTTATCGTGCGACGGGGTAATGATCGCCAGCAGGCCTTTATCGGAGGCGTGCGTGGCGGCCGAGAGCGCCATCAGTGAAGCCAGCAGGGTAAGTTTGACGAGAGGTGCGTTCATTCGTTATTCTCCGCTTGAATAAATATTCAATTGCGATTTTATATGCAATCTGACTATGCACCCGCTCTGACCGGGCGCGCAACCCGGAATGTTTAAAAAGCGAAAAGGATCACAAAATGTCCTGCGTTGTGATTTACGGCATCCTGGTTAACAATACCAGGCCGACACAGAGAGGAAGGATGAATGGCGAAACAGGATGAGCAACGGCTGATGGTGAAGATTGCCACGCTTTACTACAGCGAAGGAATGAAGCAGTCAGATATCGCGCAGCTGCTGAAGTTATCGCAGTCGTTTGTCTCGCGCATTCTCAACCGCAGCGTGAAAGAGGGCGTGGTGAAGATCAGCGTGGTGCCGCCCGCCAATATTTTCCCGGCGATCGAGAAGGCGATCGAGCAGACCTACGGATTGCCGCAGGCGATTGTGGTAGACGTGCCGGACAACGCCTCCTCGCTGCAGATCAAACAGGCGATCGGCTCGGCGGCGGCGCACTATCTGGAGACCCGGCTGCGCGCCGACGAGCTGATCGGCATCTCCTCCTGGAGCGGCACCATTCGTGCCATGGTGGATGCGCTGCATCCGCTGAACGTGCCCTGCAAAGGGGTGATCCAGCTACTGGGCGGCGTCGGCGCCAACGGCAACGTGCAGGCGACCATCCTGACGCAGAACCTGGCGGCGCTGCTCAACTGCCCGTCGTGGCTGCTGCCGTCGCAGTCGATCGAGCATTCGGTGCAGGATCGTCAGCGGCTCGCCGCCAGCCCCGACGTCGCCGAGGTGCTGGAGAAGTTTGAGCAGGTGGATCTGGCCATCGTCGGCATCGGCGACCTGGAGCCGTCGGCGCTGCTGCGCAACTCCGGCAACTATTATGATGAAGAGATGCTGCGCACCCTGGCGCAGCGCGGCGCGGTGGGCGATATCTGCCTGCACTACTTCGACGCGCAGGGCGAACCGGTGCTGAGCGCGGAGGAAGATCCGGTGATTGGCATGGAGCTGGCGCAGGTGCGCCACTGCCAGCAGGTGGTGGCGCTGGCGGGCGGCAAAGAGAAGGCGCACGCCATTCGCGGCGCGCTGCGCGGCGGCTACGTCAACGTGCTGATCGTCGATTACCCCACCGCGCGGCTGCTGGTGGAGTAACGTTTTAGATGGTGCGGTACGCCGTAGTCACCTTCCAGAGGTAGCGCGGCGCCTGCGCGGCAGGATGCTTGTTCTGCACGTGCTGGTAGAACTCGTCCGGCGACATGGCGTTAATCATGGCAATGGCGCGATCGCGGTCGCGCGAGAAGGTGCGCAGCAGCGCGCCCGCGCCGTTGGCGTAGGAGACGATGGTGGCGTAGCGCAGCGTCAGCGGATCGCGAATGCCGGCAAGCGCCGACTGCTGCAGGATTTTGATATAGGCGGCGCCGATATCGATATTTTTTGCCGGATCGCGCAGCTCGGCGTTAGAGGGCTGCCCGCGACGTCCCTGCACGCGATAGACCTCTCTGCCCGCCGTCGCGGCTTTAATCTGCATCAGGCCCACCGCGTTGGAGCGGCTGACGACGCGGGGATTGCCGCCCGACTCGACAGTAATAATGGCGCTGAGCAGCTTCTCATCAACGCCATAATGACTGGCGGCATCTTCGGTGAACATCGCCCAGGCCGCGTTGATATTCGACGGTGGCGCCTGGGTTAACGGCGTATTGGGTTGTCTGACGACCTGTTTTGACGGCTCGCTGGCGCAGCCGGCGAGCAGCAGCGCGGAAAGGGCAAGGTATCGAAATTTCACCAATTATTCATCCTGATGCAATAGGGTCGCAGGCTATCATACCTGGCGCGCGCGGCAGCAAAATTGCCGTTTATCTTAATTGCGTAAAAAAGCGTGTCGCGCAGTGACTTCCGTCGCGCTTTTCGTCATCATCGGCCAGATAATCGCCCGCTAACCGCAGGAATAGCCTTATGATTTCGCGCTCCATCCACCTCGTTTCGCCCTCTGGATATTGTCACAATCAGCCCGCCGCGTGGCGCGGCGTCGAGCGGCTGCGCGCGGCGGGCCATCAGGTCGATAACCTGGAAACCCTCACCCGCCGTTTTCAGCGCTTCGCCGGCACCGACGCCGAGCGGCTCGCCGAGTTTAACCAGCTGGCGCAGCTTGAGACGCTGCCCGATATCGTGCTGGCGGTGCGCGGCGGCTACGGCGCCAGTCGACTGCTGGCGCAGATCGATTACGTCGGCCTGCAGCGTCGCCTGCTCAATCAGCCGCTGGCGCTGTGCGGCCACAGCGACTTTACCGCGCTGCAGCTGGCCCTGCTGGCGCAGACCGGGCTGGTGAGCTTCAGCGGTCCCATGCTGGCGGGCAACTTCGGCGCGGAGGCTTTATCTGAATTTACCCTGTCGCACTTCTGGCAGGCGCTGACTTCGCCTACAGTCAAGGTGGGCTGGCGCAGCGAGACGCCGGACGCCGGCGAGTGGCAGGGCACGCTGTGGGGCGGCAATCTGGCGATGATCTGTTCGCTGATCGGCACGCCCTGGCTGCCGCAGTTCGACGACGGCATTCTGGTGATCGAGGATGTCAACGAGCATCCGTTCCGCATCGAGCGCATGCTGATCCAGCTGCAGCAGAGCGGCGTGCTGGCGCGACAGCGCGCCATTATTACCGGCAGCTTTACCAGCAGCGCGCTGAGCGACTATGACAACGGCTTTGATTTCGCCAGCGTCTGGCGCTATCTGCGCGACCTCACCGGCCTGCCGGTGATCAGCGATCTGGCCTTCGGCCACGACGCGGATACCGTCACGCTGCCGCTCGGCGCCCGCGCCCGCCTGCGCGTGGCCAACCACCAGGCCGAACTGCAGGCCACCGGCCATCCGGTTTTACCCGAGCAATAAGCCGTTCTCAGGGAGATCGCCATTGAAGCCGCTGTACGACGATTTGTGGATCTCCACGCCGGAATTTCCGGTAGAAGAAGCCGTCAACGACCTGATGATGCACGGCTTTATGCTGCGTCATCCGCGCGGCAACCTGCTGATTGGCCGCGTTGAGCATCCGCTCGATCACGAGGTGCTGGCGGACGAAGGCGGCGTCATCCGCCACTATCTGACGCACTGGCATGAGGCGGCGCCCGGCGCGCGTGCCATCCAGCAGCGCTTCAGCAGCGCGCTCTACTGCCACAGCCGCTCGCTGGGCCCGGTCAGCCGCGTGCTGGAGCCGGACGATACCTTTACCCAGCAGGAGACGCACTTCGGCGACTTCCATCTGCTGCCGACGCCGGGCCATACGCCGGGCAGCAGCAGCTTTCTCTACGCTTCCCCACAGGGACGCACCTACCTGTTCGTTGGCGATACCCTGACGCGCGACCATCATCGCTGGATCACCGTGCTGGTGCCGGAGAGCAACCCGCACGAGCTGCAGCAGTCGCTGGAGTTCTACCGCACGCTGCGTCCCGACGTGGTGCTGCTGAGCACCACGCGCGGCCATCTCTCCTGGGTAGAGGTGACGCTGCAAAGCTGGCTGGCGGCGATTGACGAGGCGGAGCAGCAGCCGCTGGATATGCGCCAGCAGCCGCTGTTTTAGCTACAGCGTCTTGCTGAGATAGTGGCGCTGATGGTGACGCGGATAGCGATCGAGGCTGAAACGCAGGGTGTAGCCTAATTTTTCATAGAACGGGCGCGCCTGAAAGCTGGTGGTATCGACCTGCGCGTAGCGGCAGCCGCGCTGACGCGCCTCCGCTTCTGCCGCCTTGATCAACTGCGTGCCGACGCCCTGCCCGCGCAACGCGTCGCTGACCCACAGCATGTCGATGCGCAGCCAGTTGCCGGCGGTGGAGCCGGTCAGCCCCGCCAGCTTGACGCCGCGCTCGTCGGTAACGAAGACGCCGATCGATTTTAACTCGTCGATATTGATAAAGCGGCTGTTGAAGGCATTCAGTCCCAGGCGTACCTCATCAAGATCCTGATGGGTTACCCTTTCCGTCACGTTCAGTTGCATAGGCTCTCCGGCTAAAGCGGGTTAAGAGTGCGGATGGTCGCGATCGTCATAGCGCTCCAGCGACAGCTGCTCGACATCGCGCGTTTCGCTGCGGCTACAGGGTAACAGGCGGTCGCTGTCGCGGTAAACGAAGAAGGTTTCCTCGCTGGCCTTGTTGACGATCAGCCGATCGCCATTGCGAAAGCGGGTAATGGAGACCTTGTCGCCCTCCTCGGTGCGGATCCGCTGCTGGCCTGCGGCGATCTGAAAATGGTGCTGCGGCCACGTCAGGGTGCTGAGGCCATACTCGGCGCGGGAGATGGTCATGGTGGGACGGCCCGGGCAGGTGATCTGAAACTCGGTTTCGCTCCAGGCGGGCGCGATATGGCAGCTTAGCAGGCCGAGTGTCACGAGAAGGGCTTTCATGTTTTCAGGCTCCGTTGAAGTTATACTCTGATTTATCTGATTATTTTCAGAGTAACATATCCAGCGGCCCCATAAAGCGAAACGGCCCGCGCAGGGCGGGCCGAAATGTGTCAAACGCTGTCGTTAATCCCCGACTTCCGACATATCTTTGATGGCGTCGCGATTGATCTGCTGCTCTTTACCGTAGACGTCTTTATAGGTGATCATACCGGTGTCGCTATCCACCTGCGGCTTGCCCTGCGCCACAATGGTGCGGCCGTCGTTGGTGTGCAGCACATGGTCGTTGGCGCAGCCGGCCAGCATCAGGCCCGCGCTCAGCATAGCGATCATCGTGAGTGTTTTTTTCATGTTTCCTCCTTGCCTGGGTTCGCATTAGGTTTAGCACAGCGTGACGAAAGCGAAACCAGGAACAGGTTGAAAACGCATTGATTCCTAAAGGAGATGTCATGACCCGCGAGGATGCGCTGTTTCAGCGGCTGGCGCAGTCGCCGTTTCGTCGCCGCTTTCATCTGGGGGCGAAAGAGCGAGCGTACTGTCTGGCGAAAGGACCCGAGGTGATCGATCGGCACGCGGCGGATTTCGTCGCGCAGCGTCTGGCGGCGGCGGAACCGGTTAACGACGGCAAGCAGACGCCAATGCGCGGTCATCCGGTGTTTATTGCCCAGCATGCCACGGCGACCTGCTGTCGCGGCTGTCTGGCGAAGTGGCACCATATTGCGGCCCATCAGCCGCTGAGCGAGGCGCAGCAGGCCTGGATCGTCGCGGTGATCCATCGCTGGCTGGTAGGTGAGATGAATCGATAGAAGCCCGGCGCCGCATCCTGCCGCGCCGGACGGGGGATTATTCTGCAGCCACCTCGGCGGCGATCAGCATCAGCGCCATGTAGGCGTTTTCCTCGTCGAACGTCTGCATCACGTCGCGGATCGCCCCGACGCATGCCATTACCTGTTGCTTTTTTTCAACCTCAAGCTTCTCAATCGCATGACGGATAATCATTAGACTGGCTTCTTCTTCTTTCATTAAATTTCCCTTAAATCGCCCAACTGGTGCGCAAAGATGGCAAGAATACCTTTAATGTGCTACTCAAGTCACCCTCTGGCACGCTTAAAGCTTAACTATTAATCGAACTGCAAATGGGAAGCCGCGCCAGACCTGCTATGATCACAATAGCCGGGACGCAACGCGTCGAAATCAGCGCCACGGGATTCCCAGGGATTGAAGCAGGTACAGGATATGTTGCGACTCACGCTTTTCACTATTATTACGCTGCTTGCCGGCTGCGCCTCCGGCCCGAAAGGGGTGGAGTGCCCAGGCGAAGTCAGCACCATCTACGGGCAGCCGATGGGCCAGACGCGGGCGACGATCTTCGATCTCGTCAGCGCCTTCACTATCAGCCGCGACGGGGTTAACGTGCAGAGTGGGACACTGCAATCGCTGGATCGTTTCAAATATGTGCCTTCCGCCGTCACCCCTGAAGGCTATTACGCGCAGCGGCTGTCAGATAAGCAGTTCCGCCTGATCAACCCGCACGAAGATACGATGATTACCTGGACGTGCCCCTGAGCGTGCGTCCTGCGGCCAGATGGTTTATTGTCAGGGGCTTGTCAGGCTGCAGGCTCACCTCGTATGGAAAAGCGACTGGATAACAACGGCTATATCGATTTCCCCTTCCCCGCCACGCGCAACGAGGATGGCTCGCTGAACCCGTGCGGCATCGACCTCACCCTGCAGACCGATCGCATCGATGAGATTGCGGTGCTGGCGCAGTCGGCTAATCTGCGTCGTTTGCTGGAAGAGATTAATCTGCAGGACGGGCTCTTTATGACGCTGGCCTGTGACTGGCAGCAGCGCGAGGATGCGGTGTGCGGCTTCGTCGATTTCGCCTTTCGTCCCGAACTGCCTGAGACGCAGCAGGAGACGCTGACGCTCGATCAGGCCTTTGGCCGCTATCTGCGCGAGCAGGCGGCGCAGCACGGGCTGGAGCCGGACGCGCTGATTAACTTCGCGCGCTGCGTGCTCGACTGGGGCTGGTCGCCGCTGCGGCAGCGTGGACGAGAGTATGAAAAGGTTACGGTGATGTACTACTGCCAGCAGCGCGATGAGGCGGAGTGGTGCCTCGATCATCTGCGCCATTTTCTGGCGAGCTGGTATCCCGCCTGCCGCCAGACGCCAGCAGCGCGGCAGGCATAAAAAAAACCGGCGCGGTGGCCGGTTTGACATTCAGGGCTTGACCAGGCGAATAGCGTGCTCCAGCATGCGCTGCTCATCGCGCTCGCTGTGGGATCGATGCAGCCGCGCGCGCTTCAGCAGGCCGGAAATCTCTTCCCGTTTGGTTTCGTGGCCCGACTCCGCCAGCACCACCACCGCATCGCCGATCACGCGACACACCTCATCGTAATCCTCTTCACTCAAGACATCGCGCTTCATCGCTCCTCCTGTTTCGCCTTGCCGGTCGCTTTATCAGCCTGTCCAGAAACAGTAGTCATGATTGGTACAGGCTGCAAACCCAGCGGCTGAGGAGCGCATCTGCTGTTTAGGGCTGCGTTTTCCCCTGCCTTAGCGACGGGTGGAGAGGGTTTGCAGCACCTTCAGCTCCGCCACCGCCTCCTGCATCGCGTCCATGCCCGCCGTCAGGGTGCGCAGGCTGTCCAGCTGTTTGGTCATATCGGCGCGCTCATGGCGCGTTTGATGACTCATGGCGGCAATGCTGTCGGCGGCGTGAATACTGCGTTCCGCCATATCCGTGGCGGTCTGAACGGTGTGGGTCGCCACATCGCGAATGCGTGAAATGGTGCTTACCGCCTCGTTGATATTGCTCGCCGTGGCTTCCGCCTGCTCGCGGGAGGAGTGCGCCAGACGGCGCACCTCGCCCGCCACCACGGCAAATCCCCTGCCCGCCTCGCCGGCGCGCGCGGCTTCAACCGCCGCATTAAGCGCCAGGATATTGGTCTGGAAGGCGATATCGCTGATGCCGTGCGTGATGACGTTGATGCCGTTCGAGATCGCCTCCAGATCGTCCAGCCCTTCGCCCAGGCGGCTCTGCGCCTGCTGGCTCTCTCTGGCGAGATCGCTAATGCCGCGGATGGCGCTTTCAGCCAGCGTCAGCGCCTCGCTCTGGCTCTGGGTGGCCGCCTCCAGCACCGGCAGCGCCTGCACAATCGGAGCTAATTCCTGCTGATAGTTGACCACGCGCGCCAGCACCCCTGACTGCACGCGGTTCAGCGCCTCCCAGCGGCGCAGCGCGCGCTGCGCGTAGTGCGCGGCATAGCTGGCATACTCCACCGGAAAGTGCGCCATGGCATTCGCCTCATGGTTAAAAAACACCAGCGCAGAGAGGGTCTGGTTGATCGGCACGCCAAGAATTTCGCCAAAGCTGGAGAAGCCGGCGGCGGGAATGCCCTTAAAGAAATGGGCGTCGTGCAGCCGATCGACATTGCCCGCGCGGCGCAGGATGCAGTCGTTCATCAGCACGGCCGCTGGCTTGCCGTGGCGCGCGGTAAACGCTTGCCAGTCGCGCAGCGTGGCCTGTTTGAAATCGGTTTCGCGCATTAAAAAGAGCCGATCGCCAAACTCCAGATCGCAAAAAAAGTGCAGCTTCTGGTTTTCTATCTTTGCCACCGAGCGAATAAAAAAGGCGTCGCCTACTTTAACGGCGAAGGTCAGCCCTTTGAGCCGCTCCGTCAGCTCTTGCTCGCGACATGCCAGATGCTCCGCCAGCGCCTGGGTAAAGGGCTGCTGCTGTCCCTGCGCGTTGAACACCGAGGTCAGGGTGCGCGTCACCGGATCCGCTTCTGCAATAAGCCAGCTTTTATTCAGCGGCTCAAAGTTCTGGCTCTTAAAGGGTGAGAACGATTTTCCCGCCGCCATGCGGCAGAACACGATAACCGCTTTGCCCTGCAGCACGCGGCCGCCGACGCCGATCCAGGTGCCGTCGAAGCTCACGCGGCCGCCGGCGGAGCCGCCAATCGCCAGGCAGGGAAAGCGGCCGCTGTTGTACCAGGCCTGCATCAGAAAACCTTCCGACGCCGAAAGCCCGTCGCAGTAGATCATGGCGAAGGTGCGGTCAGCGGAGAGCGGCATCTGCAGCTGCAGCGCGGCCAGTTCCCCTTCGATGGCACGAATGCGATCGGTCGCCGTGTGGGTATCAGCAAGATGCAGGTCGACGATATGGGTTTCATGCTGCGCAATCAGGCTGCGGGGCAGCCAGAGCCAGCTTCCCTCTTGTCCATCCCCTTTGCAGTAGGTGGTCTGCCTGCCGCTGGCGCTGAGCGCGCCGTTGGAGGAGAGCGTAATCACGGTCAGATCCGCTGAGGTAAAACGCTGCCATGCCTGGCTGACCTGATGGAAATTTGCCTCCGGCGGCACGAACGTCAGCAGGATGCCCGCCGCGCGCCGGTTGATGCCTGCCGCAGAGAGCGATGCCGGCAGATCCTGACAGTTAAAAATACCGTTAGCGGGCTGTGACGCGCCGGCAAAACGGGAACCGATAACGCTTTTACCCATGCTCTTAAAGAGAGACATATTATTATTTCCGCTGTAATCAAAGAATTGCTGGTGTGTTGAAAAAAGAGGGGCTAAAAGCAGGTCCGTTCGCAATCAGTACTCATGTTCCCTGTTCAGCGCTAAAGAGGCGCTGAGAGGAGGTTATCGACGCGCGCGCCAATAGCTTCAGCGATTAGTGTGATTGATATCACTGATGTGATATCGGAAGTGTGCATTGAGGTGGACAGCGGCAGCCTGAAGGGGCAGATTTTAGCCCTTGCGCGGCGCGGCGATCTTGCCTGGCGGACAGCCGATCACCCGCTTAAAGGCTTTGGCGAAGGCGCTCTCAGACTCATAGCCAGACGCGGCGGCTATCTGCGCGATGGTGTCGTCTGAATGGGTCAACCGCTCGCAGGCCAGCAGCATTCTCCACTGCGTCAGATAGTCGACAGGCGCGATCCCCACGGTTTGTTTAAACCGTCTGGCAAAGACCGCACGCGACATGCCCGCCTCGCCGGCAAGCTGCGCGAGCGTCCATTTTTGTTCGGGATGCTGGTGCATACTGACCAGCGCAGCGGCCAGTTTTTCGTTGCGCAGAGCAGCCAGCCAGCCGGTATTCTCACTGCTGCTGGCATAGAGCCGCAGCGCCTGTATCAGCAGCATAAATGCCAGCTGCTGCACTATCAGCGCGCTGCCTGGCTGCGGCGCGCGGATCTCCTCAACCATTCTTTCCAGCGCCCACTGCATCGCAGCCCTGTCTGCGGGGTTGCGGATATGCACCACGGTCGGCAAAGGATCCAGCAGCATCTTCGCCGCGCGCCCGGCCAGCAGAAAGTGGCCGCCCGCCAGCAAGCAGCCTGACGCTGCGTCCTGCACTTCGGCTGCCGCAGAGACCATACCGGTGCGCACACGGGTGAAATCCACCGTCGGCGCCGACAGCGCGGTCGCCAGCCTGAAAGGCGGCCCAGGCGGCAGCAAAAAGCAGTCGCCTTTTTGCAGCCTTAGCGGCGCACCTCCCTCTACCGCGAGCCAGCACTCGCCCGAGACGATGGCGTAGCACTTTACGCCGTCATGAGAGGGCCACTGCACTGACCGTTCAGGCGCGAGCATCACGCCGCCCGAGACATAGCTTTCCGGTTTAAGCAGCGACAGCAGCTGTGACAGTAAATCCATCTTAATCTCAGACTATCAGACATAAAAAAGCGACTTTACCACATAGATCGTATTGGCGACCGCGCTTACAGTGACTCTGCTGGATTGACAGTGCAATCCTCCATACTGATAAGGCAGAGAGCATGCGTATATTTCTGACAGGAGCGACCGGATTCATTGGTTCGGCGGTGGCGGCGCAGCTTATCGCGGCGGGACATCAGGTGACCGGGCTCACCCGCAGCCCGCAGGGAGCCGCGGCGCTGCGCGCGGCGGGCATTGAGCCGCTCGCGGGCGATATCACCGAGCCGGAAAGCCTGCGGCGCGGCGCAATGGCCAGCGATGGCGTTATCCACACCGCGTTCAATCACGATTTTTCGACCTTCCCCGCAAACTGCGCAAGGGACGGGCTGGCGATCGACGCTCTCGCCCGCGCGCTGCAAGGCTCGTCACGTCCTTTGCTGATCACCTCGGTTGTCGGGATGGGTGCGGACAAACCGGGCGCGCTGGCGGTGGAAAATCACTTCAATGCTGAACAGCCCAACCCGCGTAAAGCGTCGGAGCTGGCGGGCATGACGGCGTTGAGCAATAACGTCAACGTCTCTTTTATCCGCCTTTCCCAGGTGCACAACCGGGTAAAACAGGGCCTGATTACGCCGCTGATTGCGCTTGCCCGGGAGAAAGGCGTGTCGGCCTGGATTGACGATGGAGAGACCCGCTGGTCTGCGGTGCATCTGAACGATGCGGCAGCGCTCTACCTGCTGGCCCTGAACCAGGCGGCACCGGGCAGTCGATATCACGCCGTGGCTGAAGAGGGTATTCGATTGCGCACCCTTGCCGAAACCATTGGGCGCCTGCTTGACCTGCCGGTTAGCGCTATCGACGCTGCTGACGCTGCCGCGCACTTTGGCTGGCTGAGCAAGTTTGTCGCGCTGGATATGTCAGCCTCAGGCGCCCTCACCCAGGCGCAGCTGGGATGGCAGCCAACGGGTCCGGGCTTGCTGGCCGATCTTGCGCAGATGCGTGTTTAACTGCCTCGTGACACGAAAAAAGGGCGCCATGAAAACATGGCGCCCCGGTTACCTCTGCTGCGGGATCCCGTCAGGCCGGAATGGATTTAGCCTTCTGGCTGCGTGACCAGACGCGGTGCGCCTTCATCGCCTGCGTGAACTGCGCCATCAGCGCGCTCTCCGCTTTGTCGCCCTGCACAATTCCCTCTTCCTGATCCGCATCCTCCAGACCGAACTGCGCTTTAAAGCGGCGCGCGCCGCCCACCAGCCCAATCACCTTCAGATGCTTGTAGGCTTCCAGCAGGAAGTAACGGGCATCGCCGCTCAGCAGCAGCGCATCAATATTGCCGTCCGGCACGATCGCCGCGTCAAACGTCAGAGAAGGCAGACCGGCGAAGGTGGCGTCAACCGGCAGCACAGAGCCGTCATCGGCGCGCACCTGGCCCATATGCGGCGCCAGCAGTTTGGCGTGCACGCCTTCGGCTTTCAGCGCCTGCAGAATGCTCAGCACATCGGCGGCTTTAACGCCATCGCTGATCAGCAGCGCGACCTGACGTCCTTTGATCTCGCCATCGGGCTTCGCATAGAGGCTCAGGCTCTCATCTTTGGTCAGGCCATTTACCGCAGCCGGCGGCTGAATATTACGCTGCTCGTCGGTCAGGGCGATGCCGAGGTTATCCGCCACGCCCTGCGCCAGCGCGATATCGATGCGCGCCAGATGGTCCACCACGCGCTCGCGGATGTAGGCGCGCGCCACCTTGCTCAGCTCAAACGAGTAGGCGCCGATGATGTGCTGCTGCTCCACCTCAGTCTGGCTCAGCCAGAACAGACGCGGCTGGGCATAGTACTCTCCGAATGAGGGGCTACGCTCGCGCACCTTGTGGCCTTCCACCCGCTCCTGATAGCTTTCAAAACCGCCGCCCTCAGCAGCCGGCGGCGTTTCGCGCGGCCAGTTGTCGTTGATCGAGTTCGGCTCGTAGTTGGCCGGGTTGGTATCGATATCCTGGCGATGCATGCCCTGACGCTGGAAGTTATGGTAAGGACAGGTCGGACGGTTGATCGGGATTTCGTGGAAGTTCGGCCCGCCCAGACGGCTGATCTGGGTGTCGGTGTAGGAGAACAGACGCCCCTGCAGCAGCGGATCGTTGGTAAAATCCAGGCCCGGCACGATATGGCCCGGATGGAACGCCACCTGCTCGGTTTCCGCGAAGAAGTTGTCCGGGTTACGGTTCAGCACCATCTTGCCGACGATCTCGACCGGCACCAGCGCCTCCGGGATCAGCTTGGTGGCGTCCAGAATATCGAAGTCGAATTTAAACTCGTCCTCTTCCGGGATCAGCTGCAGCCCCAGCTCATATTCCGGGTAGTCCCCCGCTTCAATCGCCTCCCACAGATCGCGGCGATGGAAATCGGGATCGCGACCGGTGAGCTTCTGTGACTCATCCCACAGCAGCGACGCCTTACCGGCCACCGGCTTCCAGTGGAAACGGACAAAGGTCGCTTTGCCTTCGGCGTTGATCAGGCGGAAGGTGTGGATACCGAACCCTTCCATGGTGCGATAGCTGCGCGGAATGCCGCGATCGGACATCGCCCAGATGACGTTATGCATGGTTTCCGGCTGCAGAGAGACGTAATCCCAGAAGGTGTCATGGGCGCTCTGGCCCTGCGGAATTTCGTTGTGCGGCTCTGGCTTAACCGCGTGCACAAAGTCAGGGAATTTATGCGCGTCCTGAATAAAGAACACCGGCGTGTTGTTGCCGACGAGGTCAAACACCCCCTCTTCGGTGTAGAACTTGGCGGCGAAGCCGCGAATATCACGCACGGTATCGGCGGAACCTGCGCCGCCCTGCACCGTGGAGAAGCGCACAAAGACCGGCGTGGTCTGCTCGGGATCGCTGAGGAACTGCGCTTTGGTGAGATCTTTTAGCGAGCGGTAGGGCTGAAAATAGCCGTGCGCCGCCGAGCCGCGCGCGTGCACGATGCGCTCCGGGATGCGCTCATGGTCAAAGTGCGTGATCTTCTCACGCATAATGAAGTCTTCCAGCAGCGTCGGACCGCGCGAACCGGCGCGCAGCGAGTTTTGATCGTTGGCGATGCGCGTGCCCTGATTAGTGGTAAGGGCGCGGTCGGTGCCGTTTTTACGGCTGGCTTCGAGCTGGTCGAGTTTGGCGTTATGCGTCTGCGGGGCTTTCAGGCTGCCTGGCGCGGTTGGCTGTTTGCCTGGCGGGGTCGGCTCAGGCGAAGGCTGGTGCGATCCATCCTTCGGCGCCAGCGAACCTAAACCCGGTTCTGAGGATTCAGGGCCCGTGGTGGGCGCGCGGTGGCTCAGTGGTTGCTTCTCTGTTTCTTTCGACATTAACCCATGCTCCAGCGGTTGGTTTATTTTTTTAACGACAGTAAAGATAGAACAACCTGAACGAAGCTGCGGGTTAAGGCGGGCAATAAACGCGGAGATGGTGGGTTTTTGCGCGGTGCAGGCCTGTTTTGCTGTGCTGAAACAGGATGAATAAAATTTCAGGGGCAGTGAGTCAGGATCAGGAGGTAATTTTCAGGCTCTTTAATAGTGACTCCAGCGAGTCGATAGCGCCTGGATGGTGGTTAGCTGAACGCGTTTTATCCCAGGGCATGGCATCATCAGTGCAGAAATCGCCTGCACATTCCATGTCACTGCTTTCATCCAGTAAACCCACAGGGATCCAGACATAAGGTTGGTCGCGCAAAGGGTTAGGCACCGTCGAGCCGCATAGCTGGCAAAAATCGGTGCGATAACCAGTAGGTTTAGACCAGGAAGCGATATGGTTTTCTCCTGTGATCCAGCGAAACCCCTCACCTTTCACCAGCGTGGCGAGATTGTAGCCTACGCCACTCTGCTTTCGGCAAAGCGAGCAGTGGCAGCGATAAAAGCGTGCTGGCTTATCAGATAATTCAAATACCACCGCGCCACACAAACAAGAGCCATTCATTTTAAAACCATCCTGGTTGAGTTTTAGATGTTGTAAAAAACAATATCATCTTTTGTGATGCTTAATAAGCGCGCCTGGAGAGGAAGAGTAAACTCCGCTGATGCACAGGTTTGACGTCCGCTTTTCGCTATCAGGTTAATATTGAATCCAACGTGCATATTGTTATTCAGTAAACTTGTCAGCAGGCTTCGTGGCTAAGGTGAATCTCACGTCCGTCCCGGTACGCTACTGGATGGCAGGTCTGCCGCTGCCGGGGGAAATGCCTGGCGGTAATAATTGTCGTGTTATACAGTCCGATAGCAGTGACTTTTTTCGTATTTTATTCCCGACATTCAGACAGGACACATGCTTAAAACATCAAGGACATTATGGAGTCGTGAGGCTATAGCCAGTACCGCCCATGTTATTCAGGTCGAACGCTTACTCACAAACCAGATTTTTATTGATGAAACACTACTGGTTATGGTCCGCCAGGGGCAAAAAAGCATTGCGTGGCGCGGCCAGGATATACTTGTGTCTGCAGGCGAGGCCATATTAGTCAGTGCCGGAAGCTCACTCGATGTAACCAATATTCCTCCATCAAACCACACGCCTTTTGAGGCCGTGTGGCTGAGCTTTCCTTTATTAACGCTATATGATCCCACTGGCGAAAACGCAAGCAATATGCCGCGCGTGCTCCGCGATGTGAGCCTCGTTTTTCGCCAGGCTTTCGACCATGCGGTCGTGTCGATTCGGGACACCGCAGGCATTCCCGACAGAGTGGCAATGAAACGCATGGAGGAAATGTGCGTATGGTTAGAAAGTTTCGGTCTGATGCTGAAGCCAGCGGCAAACATCATGCTGAGTCAGCGCATCAGGAAGCTGGTATTAAAAGATCTCCTGAAAAACTGGACAGCATCAGAAATTTCCCGTCACTTTGCCATGTCAGAGGCGACATTACGCCGCAGGCTTAATGCTGAAAATACCTCTTTCAAGAATGTTGTCACCGAAGCCAGAATGGGACATGCCCTGGCACTATTACAGGTCACAGACCAGACAATATTCCAGATAGCGCTGAGCGTGGGTTATGAAAATCCATCGAAGTTTTCTGCCCGTTTCCGTGCCCGCTATGGTTTTAATCCAAAGCAAATTCGCGTGCAGTAAACGCCCGTTGCCCTGACATAACCTGAACATATTACCGGCTCTGTATCACTTCCAGGCGGGCTGCTGCAAGAATATTCATGTTAGCAAGATAGCCAACCAGAGCCGGAGTAGCATCGGCTGTAACATGAGGCAGCGTGGCAATATTCAGCGCTTTAAGGGTGATCACGTAGTGGTGTGTCTGCCCGGCGGGCGGGCATGGCCCACCGTATCCCGGCATACCGAAATCGGTGCGAGTTTGCAAGGCAGGTAACGGCAATCCCTTATTATCTGATCCTATACCAGCAGCAAGCGCGTGGCTGCTGGCTGGTATATTGACCACTGTCCAGTGCACCCATCCGTGTCCCGTTGGAGCATCTTTATCAAACATCTCCAGCACAAAACTTTGCGTGCCAGCAGGAGCATGTTCCCATTCAAGAGCAGGCGAATGATTTCCCCCAACACATCCCAAACCCAACGCGGCGCTGCTCAGATGGCTATTTTCAAAGTGGCCATTTTTGATTTCCGGGCTGGACAATTTGAAAGGGAGAGGGGGATTTGCCTGAGCCGCCCCACTCAGCATGGACAAAAGACCGGCGGCAATGATTTTTTTTAATGCATTCACAATATTGACCCGTTGAAATAAAACAGATCGCTACTCTATCAATGACCTGCTTCAGAACGCGCTCCCGCCCCGCTCATGTTCTAATCCGAAACGCTCAATAAGCGCTTTGCTGGATCAATCAATTAGCAGCTTCGGTTAGCTAAATTGCATGCCATTGCGAAGTTGCAGAGCGGGAAGTTCCTAAAATCACCTGACTTCGCCGCACAGTCGATGGCGGTAATATTTAAGGACAACGTATGTTGCTATTTGGCCGTACAGAAAGCCGCCCAGTGCGGCCATCAGTATGCCGCCCACCCTACCGAATACATGGGCGCCCACACCCGCACAGCCACCGCATAGCGCGAGCCCGCACCAGGTTTCCCAGTGCCGGTAAACGGACTTATAGGCCCTCCGCCACCGCCTGCCGCGTTCCCACAGGGGTAAATCGGCCAGTTCAGGGATGCTTTTCAGGGTCCAGTAGATTTTCACGGTAGTCTCCTTTCTCCGTTTATTAGGCAGGAATTAAGATAACCTGCCGGGTAAAAAAATACTTTGCTATTATCGCCGCGCCTGCAGCCTGGCCAAGGTCAGATACCTATAGGTTGATAGCCCTGCCATTCTGGTTGATCACGATGTCCAGAGTCGCAGGGAATCAAATGAATAAAGAACTCACCTACCTTTTCAAGTAACAGGCAATCATCCACGTCCTTCAAATTATCTTTATGCTGATGGTCGGTGCCGCACAGCAGCGTCTGTAAAGCTTTTTTCTTAGCCTGCTGCGCATTTTCGGCCACAAACAGATCGAATTCATGTAACTCAGCGAGCGTATCAGGTCGATAGCCGCCTGCATTGACGAAAAATAACCTGTTTGCAGAACGGGAAGGTTCAGCGGACAGAGTGACAGAATATCCGTCAGCCCAGGTGACACGGCTGTAGCCGTCAATATGGATTTTATCCTTATCACCAAACCATACATCGCGAAGAGCGGGCCAGGCATCCTCTGGTTTGTTTGCCACAACAAACTGGATGTCGTGCACTTCAATGTTGGATTTACCCGCATTGCCGCCAATATAGAACATATACAGATTCATTTAACATCCTCTTTCAGTATGAATATCGCTATATATTTGAATATATAACGATTCGTAGTGCAATTCTATAAAAGATGATGCCGGGTTTATGAAGCCGGGTGTTGACCTGTGTATGAAACCTGCCCTTCGTTACTGCTGCTTCAACACTATCCGGTTGTCATTGCGGCACCTCTTGGGATAAGGTTGATTTCACAGTTGGGTTCACTGCGACCATCGCTAATATAAAGGAGGTATGCCTGTTCAGGCGTACCTCTATTGCGTTTTTCGCTCAACGCGGCCATCGTTCAGCGCATATGACCGCTTTATGCCAGAAGTGAATCCTGGACGGGCAGCCTGTTTTATGTTCATGGCCCAAACAAGGAAAGTGATGACCAACAAGACTATTTACTTTATTCATGCTCCCAGCACGACATTAGGCCGCTCACCTTTGCAGAGAGGCTTTTTCCCTTACGCTTTCACTGAGAAATATATCCATAGCCTTCAGAGTGAGTTAGACCGGTTAGATGTAAATATGAATGTTGTGGCTGACGATACAGAATCTGAGATCGAGAGGCTGATAGCCCGCGCGCCTGCTCTGCTCGTTTGTGCTCCCGGCCTTCGCTATCAGTTCTACCATCGCGGATTCGACAAACATAAAATCGTATGGCTAAACGTAGCGGAGTATATGTCTGCCGATGTGCAGCCCGTGATTGCGAAAATTTTTGAATCAAAAGTTATTGGGTAATAATGCAATTAACATTCTTTATATTGCACCTACTTTAAGGTGTCCCTCTTTTCCAGGGTCAGTTCACAAAACAGAGCCTGTAACTTCTCCGTCCTTACCCCATTCCCGCGCGCGATCACACTTCTGCACGTCGCCTCGCCCGCTTAACCTTCTCTTAAGAATAATCCTATAGCTTCAGTGCTGCATCAGCCCGTTTTGGGCTTTTCCGGAGCACTCCCTATGAAAAATAAGATCGCAGACCCACACTCTCTGAGTAAAGTTCCCGCCGTCACGGCGGCTTTCTGGTTAACCAAAATCGCGGCGACCACCCTGGGTGAAACCGGCGGCGATGCGGTGACCATGTCAATGAATCTGGGCTACCTGACCGGCACGCTGATTTTTGCCATCATCTTTCTGGTAGCCGTGGTGGTGCAGATTAAACGCCACAGCTTCAACAAATGGATCTACTGGTTTACCGTGGTGGCCACCACCACCGTTGGCACCACGCTGGCGGACTTTGCCGATCGCTCGCTTGGCATCGGCTATCTGGGTGGTACGCTGCTGCTGAGCACCCTGCTGATCCTCTCCCTGTTTATCTGGCGCGTGACCTGCGGCACCATCGCCGTAAGCTCCGTCAACAACGGCGTCACAGAGTGCTTTTACTGGGTCACCATTATGTTTTCACAAACGCTTGGCACCGCGTTAGGCGACTGGACGGCAGACAGCGAAGGACTGGGCTACGACGGCGGCATCCTGCTGTTTGTCGGCGCGCTGGCCCTTATCTGGGCGGCGAGCCGCTTTACCTCGCTTTCGCGCACCGCGCTGTTCTGGGCGGCCTTTATCCTGACCCGCCCGCTGGGCGCGGTGGTGGGCGACTTCCTCGACAAGCCAGTCGCCGCCGGCGGCCTGGCGCTGAGCCGCTATAGCGCCTCGCTGGCGCTAACGGTGATGATTATCGCTTTCCTCTGGCTGCTGCCGCAGCGTCCGGCTATGAAGGCCGCGCCAGCTCAAGGATAAAGCAAACCGGGCGATCCCGCCGGATCGCCCCTCCTTTATAACGCGCGACGCTGCCTCAGCGCATACACCAGCACCACGCCAAAACAGAGCAGCGGCAGGCCATAGGCCACGGCGGTGCTGACATGGTCGGAAATCAGCCCCATGAAATAGGGCATAATCGCGCCGCCGACAATCGCCATGATCATAAACGAGCTGGCCTGTTTGGTGGAGGGTCCGAGGTTTTTCACCCCCATGGCAAAGATGGTCGGGAACATGGTGGACATAAAAAAGAAGATAGCAATCAGCGCCACCACAGAGACATCGCCCGCGCCCAGCATCACCACGGCGCACAGCACGATATTGATCAGCGCATAGGCCGCCAGCATCGCTGCCGGTTTGACGCGGCCCATCAGCCAGGTGGAAAAGAAACGGCCCAGCATAAAGCAGATCATCGCGACCGACAGCATATAGGAGGCGCTCTGGTTGGTAACGCCGTGCCAGTGCTCGGTAGCATAGTTAATAAAGAAGGCGCCCACGCCAACCTGCGCCGCGACGTAAAAAAACTGCGCAATCACGCCGCCGACAAAATGTTTTTGCTGCCACAGGGTAGCGCCGGGCTGCTGCGCATGTTCGCTGGCGGCCTCGCGGATATCGGGCAAGGCGGTGCGTTTAAACAGCAGCGCAATGGCAATCACCACAAAGGCGATCACCACATAGGTGGTTTTTACGCTCTCCTGCGCCGCATCCTGCGTGGCGTGGGTGAAGAACAGCGAGCCGCCGATCATCGGTCCGACAAACTGCCCAAGGCCGTTAAAAGACTGCGCCAGGTTAAGACGACGCTCCGCGCCGCTGGCGTCGCCCAGCACCGTGGCGTAGGGGTTGGCGGCGGTTTCCAGACAGCCCAGCCCGCACGCCAGCACGAACAGCGCAAACAGAAACACAGAGAAATTATTCACCATCGCCGCCGGCACAAACAGCAGCGCGCCAAGCGCGTAGAGCGCCAGTCCCGCCAGGATGCCGGCCTTATAGCCGTGACGGCGCATAAAATAGCCGGCCGGCAGCGCCACGATAAAATAGGCGCCGAAATAGGCCGCCTGTAATAATCCCGATTGCGCTTTGGTGACGCTTAACGTTTCCTGGAAGTGTTTATTCAGCACATCCAGCAGGCCGTAGGAGACGCCCCACATAAAAAACAGGGTGGTGATCAGCATAAACGCCCAGCGCAGGCTGATCGATCCCCCGACGCCGATATTTTCCGGCGTCTCGACGCGTTGTATTGCCATGGTTATATCCTCGTAGCGTAGAGTCGGTAAGTGTTGTTATTGGTCCTGCAAAGAGAATATTCGCGCCATCGCCACCCATTTTTCCCCTGCGGGCGTCCAGGGCGTTGGCCGTTGAAACTGCCACATCAGCGCCTCCCAGCGCTGAATGTGCGGATCCTGTTCAGAGGCCTGAGCAAAATCCTGCGCGTTAAAGCGTCTGTTCACCTCCATCACCATAAAAAGGCGTGTGCCGAGCCGGTATATCTCCATATTGACGACGCCGTGCTGGCGCAGATGCTGCGCCACCTCCGGCCAGATGCGCTGATGCAGCCGCTGATATTCGGCGATCTTCTCCGCCTCGTCCGCCAGATCCAGCGCCAGGGCGTAGCGCGCGGTGGCGCCGCTCATAGCAGCGCCCGATCGAGATGCAGATAGCCGCCGTCGACGCTCAGCCATTCGCCGGTGGTGTGCGAGGCGCGCGATGAGAGCAAAAACAGCACGGTGTTGGCGATCTCCTCTGGCGTGGTCATGCGCTGGCCGAGCGGAATACGCTGGGTAATTTTTGCCAGTTCGCCCGCGGGATCGGCAAAGGTGCCAATCCAGCGTTCATAAAGCGGCGTCATCACTTCGGCGGGCACCACGGCGTTCACCCGCACGCCGCTGTGCCGCAGCGACACCGCCCACTCCCGCGTCAGCGCCAGAATCGCGCCTTTTGCCGCGCAGTAGCCGCTGGTGCCGCCCTGCCCGCTCAGCGCGGTTTTTGACGCGATATTGACGATGGCGCCACGGCTCCTCTCCAGCGCGCGCTGGCAGAAGTGCGTCATCTGGTAATAGTGCAGCAGGTTCTTCTCCAGCGAGGCAACAAAGGCGCTGCGCCCCGCGTCCAGCCCGACGCCGTCGTTGACGCCCGCATTGTTCACCAGCCCGTCGATGCGCCCGAACCGCTGCTGCACCGTCTCAACCGCGCGCTGGCACTGCTGCTCGTCGCACAGATCGGCAATGACGACCTCGGTTTGCGGCTGTTGCTCACGCAGCGCGGCCAGCCACCGCTCATCCGGCTGCGCGTTAGTGACGATTGCCGGGATCGCGCCCTCTTCCGCCAGCAGGCAGGAGATAGCGGCGCCGATGCCCGATCCGCCGCCGGTGACGATAACCACCTTATCCTGCAAAAACAGATTCATTGTTCTCTCCTGTCAGGCCATACACCTGCGCGGCCGTTTCGCCCCAGAGGGCGGCCTGTTCGTGTGTCGACAGCTCAGCGGCTGCCTCGTCAACCAGCTGCGCCACCGCGTGATACTCCGCCGCCAGCAAGCAGACCGGCCAGTCCGAGCCGAACATCAGCCGCTCGGGCCCGAAACGCGCCAGCGCTTCGTCGATAAAGGGCCGCAGCTGCGCACGGCTCCACTGCCCGTGCGGCGCTTCGGTTACCAGCCCGGAGAGCTTGCAGACCACGTGCGGCATCGCGGCCAGCTCCGCCACCTGCTCGCCCCAGGCCTGCGCGCCGCGTGCAATATCCGGCTTGCCGAGATGGTCAAGCACCAGCCAGTGGCGATCGTGCCGCGCGGCAAACTGCGTGGCGTCCGCCAGATGACGCCAGGTCACCAGCATCTCCCACACGTAACGCTGGGCCTGCAGCTGCTGCATACCCGCCGCCACGCGCGGCTGCCCTAGCCAGCCGGCGGGATCGGGTTCATCCTGCACCAGATGACGAAATCCCCGCAGCCGCGGATGGCGCAGCGCCGCCAGCTGCGGCGCCAGATCCGCCGCCGTGACGTCGATCCAGCCTACCACCTGCGTGGCTGGCAGCGCCTGCGCCCACTGCAGCAGCTGCTGCGTCTCCGCCGCGCTCTGCCGCGCCTGCACCGCAATCGATGCCGCCAGCCGGTGTTGCCCCAGCAGTGGCGCCAGGTCCTGCGGCAGAAAATCCTGTTGCAGGCGCGTCATGCTGTCGTCGATCCAGGGATAGCTCGCCGCGTCGTAGCGCCAGTAATGGTGATGCGCGTCGATACGCATCTCAGCCTCGCTCGCCGCGATAGCAGTATCTCTCGCGCGAGGCGGGGAGCATTTCGATAGAGAAGCCGGGCGCGGTCGGCGGCATATAGGCGGCGCCGCGGATTTCGCACGGGTGCAGGAAGTGTTCATGCAGATGATCGACATACTCGATGACCCGGCCCTCATGGCTGCCGGCAATGCAGACAAAATCGATCATCGACAGGTGCTGCACGTATTCGCACAGCCCCACGCCGCCGGCATGCGGACAGACCGGCAGCTGGTATTTCGCCGCCATCAGCATCACCGCCAGCACTTCGTTGACGCCGCCGAGGCGGCAGGCGTCAATCTGCACCACGTCGATCGCCTCGCGCATCATCAGCTGCTTAAAGATGATGCGGTTCTGGCACATCTCGCCGGTGGCGACTTTGACCGGCGCCACGCCCTGACGGATGGTGCGGTGGCCTTCAATATCGTCCGGGCTGGTCGGCTCTTCGATAAACCAGGGCTCGGCAAACGCCAGCTGCTGCACCCAGTCGATGGCGTCATTGACTTCCCACACCTGATTGGCGTCGATCATCAGCTGGCGATCCGGCCCCAGCACCTCGCGCGCAATGCGCACGCGGCGAATGTCATCTTCCAGATCGCGCCCCACTTTGAGTTTGATGTGGGAGAAACCGGCGTCGACCGCCTGCTGACAGAGGCGGCGCAGCTTGTCGTCGTCATAGCCGAGCCAGCCCGCCGAGGTGGTGTAGCAGGGGTAGCCGTGCTGCTCAAGCTGACGGATACGCGCGGCTTTGCCCGGCTGCTGCGCCGTCAGCAGGGCGAGCGCCTCTTCCGGCGTGATGCAGTCGGTGAGGTAGCGAAAATCGATGCAGCGCACCAGCTCCTGCGGGGACAGTTCGGCTACCAGCCGCCACAGCGGCTTCTCTTCTGACTTTGCCCACAGATCCCACACCGCGTTGACCACCGCGCCGGTCGCCAGATGAATGGCGCCCTTGTCGGGGCCGATCCAGCGCAGCTGGCTGTCGCTGGTGATATCGCGCCAGAACTGCCCCATATCGGCAACGATCGCCTCTAACTGTCGGCCGACGATCAGGTGCTCCAGCGCGCGGATCGCCGCGCAGCAGATCTCATTGCCGCGCCCGATGGTAAAAGTCAGGCCGTGCCCGCTGATCGCCGCATTATCGGTTTCGATAATGACGTAGGCGGCAGAGTAGTCCGGGTCCGGGTTCATCGCGTCCGATCCGTCAAGATGCGCGGAGGTGGGAAAGCGGATATCTTCCACGCGCAGTGCAGTCAGTCTGGTCATGCTTCGCTGCCCTCGGTGAGTTGACGCTGCTCGCCCAGTCCGGCGATGCCTAAGCGGATGACCTGACCCGGACGCAGGTAGACCGGCGGCTTCTGCCCCATGCCGACGCCCGGCGGCGTGCCGGTGGAGATTACGTCGCCCGGTTGCAGGCTCATAAAGCGGCTGAGATAGCTGATAATGTGCGCGACGCTGAAGATCATGGTGCGGGTGTTGCCGTTCTGATAGCGTTTGCCGTCAACCTCCAGCCAGAGATCGAGCTGCTGCGGATCGGCGATCTCATCGGCGGTCACCAGCCAGGGGCCGATGGGGCCAAAGGTGTCGCAGCCTTTGCCTTTGTCCCAGGTGCCGCCGCGCTCGATCTGATATTCGCGCTCCGAGACATCGTTGACCACGCAGTAGCCCGCGACGTGGGAGAGCGCATCCGCTTCGTCGATATAGCTGCCGCCTTTGCCGATCACCACGCCCAGCTCCACTTCCCAGTCGGTTTTCACCGAGCCGCGCGGAATGCGCACCGCGTCGTTTGGCCCCACCACCGCGCTGGTCCATTTACCAAACACCACCGGTTCCTGCGGGATGGCGGCGCCGGTCTCGGCGGCGTGATCGGCATAGTTCAGGCCGATACAGATAAACTTGCCGATCTGCCCGACGCAGGCGCCGATGCGCGGCTGGCCGCCTATTTTGGGCAGTTCGCTGAGCGGCAGCTTGCGCAGCTGCTCCAGCGAAGACGGCAACAGCGCCTCGCCCGCGAGGTCATCAATATAATGCGACAGATCGCGCAGCTCGCCCTGCGCATCCAGCATCGCCGGACGCTCGTTGCCCGGCTCGCCCACACGTAATAATTTCATTGTTCCACTCCTGTTAGTTGCTCCAGCCGCCATCGATAATCTGGGCGGTGCCGGTGGTGTAGGCGCTTGCATCGGACGCCAGATAGGCAGCCAGACAGGCGATCTCCTCTGGCGTGCCGATACGGCCAATGGGCTGACGCGCCACAAAGGCGTCATAGACTTCCGCTTCCGGGCGCCCTTCCGCCTGTGCCTGTGCGGCGATGCGCTGGCGCAGCGACGGCGAATCCACCGTGCCGGGGCAGATGGCGTTGCAGCGGATGCCCTCGCCGATGTAGTCCGCCGCCACCGAGCGCGTCAGGCCGATGACCGCCGCCTTGGTCGCGCTGTAGGCAAAGCGATTCGCCACCCCCTTCACGCTGGAGGCCACCGACGACATGTTGATAATCGAGCCTTTTCGCTGCTGCAGCATGGCGGGCAGGAACGCCTGGATCATGTGAAACATCGCCGTGACGTTGAGATCGAGCGCGAACTGCCACTCCTCTTCGCTGCACGCCAGCAGGCTGCCGCTGTGCACCACGCCCGCGCAGTTAAACAAGACATCGAGCGTGCCCAGCTCCTGCGCCGCCGCCGCGATCGCCTGGCGATCGGTGACATCCAGCCGATAGGCGCGGATGCCGGGCAGATGCTGCAGCGCGTTCAGATTGATATCGCTGGCGATCACCTCTGCGCCCTGCTGAGCGAAGTAGCGTGCGCTGGCCAGCCCAATGCCCTGTCCGGCAGCGGTGATTAATACGCGTTTTCCGTGTAGATTCATTGCATATCCTCTGGTACAAAGATCTAATGGTCAGGCCAATGGAGAGAGGTTTTGCCCGTCCGGGTGTGCAAAATAACGCTGGCTACTTTTGCGCTGACGCATTACGTTTTATTGACAATTGCGTAACATTGACAAGGGCTCTGTTGATTATTTGTGCAGCGGGTCACTGAATTTATTTAGACAGGTAGCAGTGCCATGCCGATAAGAAAGATGGAAAACCCCAGGCTTTACAGACAAATAGCTGACCAGCTGATCACGCTTATCAACAACAACGAATTTCCCCCCGGCAGTCGCTTGCCAGCGGAGCGGGAGTTAGCTGAGCAGCTGCAGGTCAGTCGCGCCTCGGTGCGTGAAGCGCTGATCGCGCTGGAGGTGATCGGGCTGGTGGATGTGAAGGTCGGCAACGGTGTGATTGTCAAAGCGCGCGCCAGCACCCAGGAGCCGGTGATGATGCAGGCCGGGCGCGATCAGTGGAGCGAGCCGGACGATGAGCTGGGCATCAAACTCGATTTCTCCACCGAGCTGCCGCCGTTTTCCCTGCTGCAGGCGCGACGCCTGATTGAGCCGGAAGCCGCCGCGCTGGCCGCCGTGCATGCCAGCGAGGAGGAGCTGGCGTTGATCCGCGCAGCTTATCGGCAAAACTGCGAAGATAACCGCGCCCAGTCGCGCACCCATCCCGGCGACCGGCTATTCCATATCCGCATCGCCCAGGCGAGCGGCAATCCCGCCTATGGTTTTATCATCGGCCACCTGCTCGGCCATCGCTACGGCAGTATGTTCCGCATGCTGCAGGCGCACTATACGCCGGGCGATATGCCGCTGGCGTCGGAGACCGAGCATCTTACGATCCTTTCCGCGCTGGAGAAGCGCGACGGCAAGGCGGCAAGAGCGGCGATGAAGCAGCATATTGACCGGGTGATTGCCACGTTTGAGCGGGCGCAGGAGTGAGGGGGTTGTGCGGTGGGAAAACGGAAGTTATCTTACGCTAAGGCTAACCGACGGCTTTATGATGAAATTTTGCTTACACAGGACAGGAAAGTATGCTGTTTTAGGAGCTGATAATTCGTGCCATTGTCTGCAAACACAAATCGAGCCTGAAATGGAAACGATACGTCGACTGTTCCCTGTCAGGCCTGACATAACTGCCTGTTTAAATCATTCTTTCACTTCCTTCCCTCGCATTTCACAATATTAATGAATGTGATTCATAGTCCCTATTCTCCCGCTTGTGATTATCAGCATGCACAAATCCGTTAACATACTCCTGTTTCTTCATTTCTAACGGATCACCATGCTTAATCAACAGACAAGTGCGCAGTCGGCTACAGCTAAAAGTACCGGTCTGTCGTTTCTACTCATTCTTAGCGCTCTGATGGCTGTTACCTCTTTATCAACCGATATCTATCTTCCAGCTATGCCCGTCATGACCAGAGATTTGCAGGGTGATGCCGAGCTGACCATAACAGGGTTTCTTACCGGCTTTTGCATCGCACAACTGATTTGGGGACCGATTAGCGATCGTTACGGGCGTCGTCAGCCGCTATTTATAGGTTTAGGTCTATTCATTATCGGCTCGGTGGGCTGCGCGTTATCAACAGATATTTTGCAAATTGTCTTCTGGCGTGTTTTTCAGGCATTAGGTGCCTGTACGGGTCCGATGCTGGCACGAGCAATGATCCGTGACCTGTTTAGCCGCACTCGTGCAGCACAAATGCTTTCAACCCTGATGATGATTATGGCCATCGCACCGATTGCCGGTCCACTGGTCGGTGGGCAAATGATTAAAGCGACTTCGTGGCATATCATTTTCTGGTTGCTGGCGATTATCGGAACATTAATGCTGATGTCTTTATTCTGGTTACCGGAGACATTACCTGCTGAAAAACGCTCACAAGCATCTGTACCCAAAGCCTTTCAAAACTACTATGCCTTGCTAACCAACGCCAAATACATGCAGTTTACTCTGTGCCTGACGTTCTATTATGTCGCGGCCTACGCCTTTATCACGGGCTCTCCGTTTGTGTACATCACGTACTTTGGTATTGATCCGCAGCACTACGGTTGGCTGTTTGCAGTAAACGTTGTGGGATGCAGGTTCTGCATCTGCGCTAATAGGAGCGTTGCAATATGGCAGTGGCATCATCTCTTCCCTTCTTCTCGCTCTGTTCAGTGATGGCACGCCATGGACGATGAGCTGGATAATTGCGTTGTTTACAGCGGCCAGCGCCTTGATGGTACTGACCGTTCAACTAAAAAAATAAAACTTCATTATCGATGTCAGATGACATTATATATTAGTGCTGACGTAACTCGCCGTATTTATAGGAAGCAGTTGCACCACCATCAATCAGCAGATCGCTTCCTGTCACGTAGCTGCCATTGGGCCCAAACAGAAACTCCGCCAGCGCACCGATTTCATCTGGCGTACCACCCCGTCCCGCCGGAGATTTATCCAGCATGTTTCGATAGAATGCCCCTCTTTCGTCACTGTTAAGCTCGTCATAAGCCAGAGGCGTATAGACGATACCGGCGCTGATGCAGTTAATTCGCGCTCCGCGCTTGCCCCATTTTACCGCTTCAGACATAACGCGGAGCGCATTGCAGCGTTTGGATATCTGGTAAGCATATAAGCTGTCTTTAATTTCTTTCACCAGGGGCAGTTCAAGAAGGTCTTCCGGCCGCAGGGTTGCAAGCGCATCCGCCTCAGCCTGCGTCAGAGCATCAACGTCTAAGCGATGACTGGACTGAGAGCCAATCACAACACAGGATCCACCGGAAGCAATAACTTTACCAAATTCTTCAAACAGCACGGCACTGCCGTATAGATCTACGCGGATGAGGTCCTGCGGTTGTGCTTGAGACGGTGACAATCCTGCAGTATGGATAACCCCCTTTATTTCCCCCATGCTACACGCTATTTTCACAAGCTCCTGGATAGACTCACGCGAACGCACATCGACCATAGTAGTACTCACGTCAAATCCGGCGCGTGAAAGAGTATTTTCAGACTGTTGAACGTTTTCAGTTTTTATATCGGCCAGGAGAATATGTTTTCCAACGCTCACTCGTCGCGCAATGGCCTGAGCAATCGAGCCACTACCAATTACAACAATGACATCTTTCATTTTTATCCCTCTTCTGCAGGTATAGTCATCAGCCCAGACCAAAGGATTTCATAAATTGCCCCTGTCGTGATGACAACTCATGCATCATAGCGTCTGGTAAAAGATTGTTTTAGTCATCTAAGACGCTTAGCCTTATGAATGATTTTCATAAATAATCGCTTTAGGTAAAAACTTTCGATCTTAAACTTGCAAATTAATGACAATTACTAATAAACCCTAGCTAATTATCCCGTCTAATCGAATCAATCAGTTTGCATTACGCTTTCCTGAACAACAGCTAAGGATAACTTCATGCAAACTGTAAAACTAAACAACGGTATCGATATGCCCCTGCTGGGCTTTGGTGTCTTTCAGATGACGGATGCTACCGAATGCGAAAGATCCGTTATTGATGCCATCAATACAGGATACCGACTGATAGATACCGCCGCGTCTTACCAGAATGAAACCCAGGTCGGAAACGCACTGAAACAGACCGGTATCGCCCGTAACGAACTCTTTATAACGACCAAGCTGTGGCTTCAGAATACCAGTTACGAAGGTGCTAAAGCACAGTTCGAACGCTCTCTGAATCGGCTGCAACTTGATTACATTGACCTGTATTTGATTCACCAGCCTTACGGCGATGTTCATGGAGCATGGCGTGCCATGGAAGAATTGCAGGAGGCAGGCAAAATTCGCGCCATTGGCGTCAGTAACTTCCATCCTGACCGACTTGCCGATCTTATCGCTTTCAACAACGTTTCCCCTGCGGTGAACCAGATTGAAGTTAACCCCTTCAACCAGCAGTTGCACGCCGCGCCATGGATGCAAAGCCGAGGTATTCAGCCGGAAGCCTGGGCGCCCTTTGCAGAGGGTAAAAATGGTCTGTTTGAACATTCCATGTTAACGGCGATTGGCCAGAAGTACGGTAAAAGCGTGGGGCAGGTTGTACTGCGGTGGATTTTCCAGCGAGGCATCGTTTCGCTGGCAAAAACAGTGCGAAAAGAACGCATGGAAGAGAATATCAACATTCTCGATTTTGAACTGAGTTATGAAGATATGTTGCAGATTACAGCTATCGATACCGCAACAAGCGCTTTCTTCTCCCACCGCGATCCTGCCAGAATTGAATGGTTGGCAAGTCGAAAACTGGATGTTTAAGACGCGACAAATGAGGCAGTTAATAGCCAGACGGGTCCACCGCATATGGCGGACCCGTTATTCTGAGTAACGAAGTGCATCGATCATCAGCGCAAAAGCGGGCGGATGCTGCTTACGACTTGGGTAGTAAAGATAATAACCGGGGAAAGACTGACACCAGTCCTGCAGAACCTGAATAAGCTCTCCTGACTTTATATAATCCTGCACCCGGTCTTCAGGTATACAGGCTATGCCAAAACCGGATAAAGCAGCATCAATCCTTTCCTCCTGCAAATTAAACGTGACCTGCCCTTCCACTCTGACCCGTAACGGTTTCCCTTCCTTCTCAAATTCCCAGTGGTAAAGTCCACCGGAAGTTGGCAGGCGCATATTGATACACCGATGATTTTGTAGCTCGTGAGGTGTTTTGGGCACGGGGTTAGCGGCAAAAAAGGATGGTGCGCCAACCACAGCCATGCGTATATCCGGTCCAATCTTCACGGCGATCATATCCTTATCCACGCTTTCGCCCAGACGGATCCCAGCATCAAAACGCTCTTTGACAATATCGACAAAGCCGTTATCGACCACTAGTTCAAGATTAACTTCCGGATATTCACTGAGAAAGGGTTTTAACTTCGGCCATACCAGACTTCGCGCGGCATGCTCCCCGGCAGATAAACGGATATTGCCGGAGGCGGTACCATTCAGTTGTACAAGCGACTCCAGCTCCTGTTCAAGATCGGCGATACGGGGTTCAAGGCAGGCAATAATCCTCTCTCCTGCTTCCGTAGGCGCAACGCTTCGGGTTGTGCGGGTCAGAAGACGGATATTCAGTCTTTCCTCCAGTGCCTTCATCGCGTGGCTGAGTGCAGACTGAGAAACCCCCAGTTTGCCCGCTGCTTTGGTAAAACTTCGCTCCCGTGCTACCACAAGAAAGATTTGCAGTTCATTGAAGTTTTCTTTGAGCATCGGCGATTTCCTTATGGAGGTATTCCCTTCAATGCACATTTATGAAGGGTGTTCATAGACACAATCATCTTAGCCCTATTACTGACAAGTATGATAATTGACATTCTGATTATATCTAAAATAAGGATTAATTATCAGGAAGTTTATCATGAAAATAATCATTGCCGGGGCGACAGGAAGTATTGGTCTATTTGCGGATTTGCAGGCAGATAATCCTCAAAAAAATGATGGGGTTTTGGATTTGAACAACATGCCTTTCAGCGAAGGGCCTGAATGCATTATTAACGAGCTGAATCTGTGTTCAAAACACGTAAAATCAATCTAACGGCTTTGAACATTTGGTTAAATAGAGGTCAGTCTTCTGAGATTGTGGATTTGGCCTTTGCTCGAGATATAGTTTGCCGGGTAATACTAAATTCCCGCGCAATGGCGCTGATGCTTAAGCCTGGATTGATATGCTCAATAACGACCTGTTCTTGTTCTTCGTTCAGGGCAGAACGCGCCGGCTTCTCTGCTACGCTATTCGGTAGGACTCCGTTCTGGGCTGAACTCTTGAAATCCAGTTTTGCGTAAGCGGAGTTTTTATTTTTGCTTTTAAATACTTCACAATGGCGAGGCTCAGTCACAAGATGTCATTTAAGACATTGAGACAATGTCCGCTCCTCGCTCAAAGCAGACACAGAGGCTCAATACGCGTTTCGCTCAGCGTACCGTCGAACCGTGTGAGGACGACACGGCTGGCGTGCTCCATCCCCACAACGGCGAGCTGTTTTCCAGGCTACAGCTTAACCTCAGCCCGTCAGCTTCCTCAAACAGCGATCCATCGCGCTCACCACCCAGTCGATATCCTGCGTCTGGAAACAGAGCGGCGGGCGGATTTTCAGCACGTTGCCGTAGGGTCCGGCGACGGAGGTGAGCACAAACGCCTCACGTAGCGCCTCCACCAGGTCGAGCGCCAGCGCTTTATCCGGCTGCTTGCTTTCCCTGTCCTTCACCAGCTCAAAACCGATAAACAGACCGGCACCTCGTACCTCACCGATACAGGGATAGGTCGCCTGCAGTTCCTGCAGGGCCGCCAGCAGCGCGGCGCCGGTGTGCAGACTGTGCGCCTGCAGCCCCTCCTGCTCAATTACATCCAGAACCGCATGCGCCGCCGCCATGGAGACCGGGTTGCCGCCAAAGGTATTGAAGTAAGGCAGCGCATCGCTAAACGCCGCCAGCACCGGCGCTTTCGCCATCAGCCCCGACACCGGAATGCCGTTGCCCATCGGTTTGCCGGTGGTCACCACATCAGGCACGATGCCGTGTCGGGCAAAGCCCCAAAAGGCCTCGCCGGTGCGGGCGAAACCGGGCTGCACTTCGTCGGCAATAAAGATGCCGCCGTTCTGATGTACAACGTCAATCGCCTGTTTCAGAAAACCAGGCTGGCCGGGTAAAACGCCGTCCGACGAGAAGATCGAGTCAGCCAGAAAACCGGCAAACTTAATGCCCTGCGCGCGCATATCATCGATCTGCTGCTGAATTTGCTGCGCGAACCAGGCGCCCTGATCCGCCGTCTGGATGCGATAAAAGTCGGGCGGTGCCACCAGCCGGGTATGCGGCGACAGCGGCTGACCGCTGCCCAGCGCGGGCGAGACGCCAGAGGTAAGCGCGCTGGTGCCGTGATAGGCCTCTTTAGACACGATGATGCCGGTGCCACCGCTCCAGCACTGGGCAATGCGGATCGCCAGATCGTTCGCTTCAGATCCGGTGCACATATACATAGCGCGATCGATTTCAGCCGGCATGGTGGCCAGAATGCGGTCGCTGTAGGCCAGGATCGACTCGTGCAGATAGCGCGTATGGGTATTCAGCTGCATCATCTGTTGATGCACCGCCTCCACCACCGCCGGATGACAGTGACCAATGCTGGCCACGTTGTTGTACATATCCAGGTACTGATTGCCCGCCTTGTCCCACAGATACTGGCCCTGCCCGCGCACCAGATGCACCGGGTTGCGGTAAAACAGCCGATAGGACTCGCCCAGCACCTGGCTGCGCTTACTGGTCAGCTGTCGAATCTCCGGTGCCAGCGTTTCCGCGTGTTCAGCACGAAAGCTGTTGGTATCCATAATGGTTGATCGTACCGTCATCGTGACTCCTTGGTCTTGGTGCTGCCCTGCCGCGCGTCAGGCGCTGCAGGGCGACTATTAGCGTTACTCGGTTTCTGCGGCAACCGCGCGCTGGGCGAGCGCGCCGCGGCGCGAGTGGGTGGTGAGAAAATAGAGGTAGCCCGCCACCATCAAGCCCACAAACAGCGCGCCGATCTGCGGGTTGAACCACAGCATGGCGATCAGGCAGATCACCGAGCCGCACAGGGCGATGCCGGGGATCAGCGGATAACCCGGCGCACGATAGCTGCGCGCCAGCGTCGGCGCCGTGCGACGCAGTTTAAACAGGCTCAGCATACTCATGATGTACATGACGATGGCGCCAAACACCGACATGGTGATCATTGCGGCGGTCAGGCTCATGCCCTGAAAGCTGATGCCGTCAGAGAAAATCGCAAGAATGCCAACCGCGCCACCCGCCAGAATCGCCCGGTGCGGCGTGTTGAAACGCGACAGCCTGGCCAGCGACGGCGGTAAATAGCCTTCGCGCGCCAGCGCAAAGAACTGGCGAGAGTAGCCCATGATGATGCCGTGAAAACTGGCGATCAGGCCGAACAGCCCAATCCACACCAGCATGTGCATCCAGCGCGAATCGTTGCCGACCAGCATTTTCATCGCCTGCGGCAGCGGATCGTTAATGCCAGAGAGGGTGCGCCAGTCGCCTGCGCCGCCCGCAAACACCATGACGCCAATCGCCAGCACCACCAGGGTTAAAATGCCGCTGATATAGGCGCGAGGGATGGTGCGGCGCGGCTCTTTCGCCTCTTCCGCCGCCATCGCGACGCCTTCGATAGCGAGGAAAAACCAGATGGCAAAAGGAATGGCGGCAAACATGCCGGACACCGACGCCAGCGAGAACGTCTCCTGCCCCGCCCAGCCGTGCGCGACAAAATTCGCCAGGCTGAAGCCCGGCGCCACCACGCCCATAAACACCAGCAGTTCAATCACCGCCAGCAGAGTGACCAGCAGCTCAAAGGTGGCGGCAATGCTGACGCCGATGATGTTAAGGCCCATAAAGATCAGGTAGGCGCAGACGGCGATCAGTTTGGGGTTCACTTCCGGAAACTGCACGTTGAGGTAAGCGCCGATTGCCATGGCGATGGCCGGAGGCGCGAAGACAAACTCGATCAGCGTGGCGATGCCCGCAATCAATCCGCCGGTATCGCCGAAGGCGCGACGGCTGTAGGCAAATGGCCCACCAGCCTGCGGAATGGCGGTGGTCAGTTCGGTAAAGCTGAAGATAAAACAGCTGTACATGGCGGCGACAAACAACGTCGTGACCAGAAAGCCCAGGGTGCCTGCGGCGCCCCAGCCATAGCTCCAGCCAAAATACTCTCCCGATATAACCAGTCCCACGGCGATGCCCCAGAGTTGCAGGGTGCCCAGGGTGGGTTTCAGTTTCTCTTTCATCACGGCGTTCCCCGTCTGTGTAAAGTGAAAAGCGATGGCTAAACAGCTGACGGGTAGATAATGGACACAGCGACCTCAGAAAAACTTGACCGCAGCAAACAGAAACTGGTCGGCTGCGGTCAAGTTGCCCCCGCCCAGGCCGTTGTGGCGCGGCTGAAGTCAATTATTGCCCGCTCTGCTGTCAAGCGTGCAAGGTGGGTTCAGCGCCATGCTGCCTCCACACGCAGAGAACGGGAGCCAGCCATGAGCATTAAGCAATATGACACCTTAAGTAACGACGCCATTCTTCAGCTTGCCCATCAGGCGCTGCAGGCCTATCCCGCCTGTCGGCACGCGGGGGTCAAACTTTTGTGCCGTTCCGAGAACGCGACCCTGACTGTCACCACGCCGCAGGGCCGCTATGCGTTACGCATTCACCGGGGCGATTACCACGCTAAGCAGGACATTGAAAGCGAGCTGCACTGGCTGGACGCCCTTCAGGCTGATGGCATCTGCGTGCCGGTTGCCGTAAGCGACGCGCAGGGTCAGCGCATCCAGACTCTTCCCCTGGCTGATGGCGGTGAGCGCTATGCCGTGCTGTTTCACTGGATCGAGGGCGATATGCTCACCGATGCGGTGGATCCGGCGGCTTTTCGTCAGCTAGGCCGCATCACCGCGCAGCTGCACCACCACAGTCGGCGCTGGCAAAAGCCGCAATCTTTTCGCCGTATCGTCTGGGATCATCACAGCATGGTCTCTCCTGCGGGCCACTGGGGCGACTGGCGTGATGTGGCGGGCTTAGCGCCGTCACAACACGGCGTCATCGAAGAGACGCTGGCCCACGTGGGCCGTGAGATGGCGGCCTTTGGTCAGTCGGCCGATCGCTACGGCCTGATCCACGCCGACCTGCGGCTGACCAATCTGCTGGTTCACAAAGGCGAGACGCGGGTCATCGATTTTGATGACTGCGGTATGGGCTGGTATCTGCACGATCTTGCCGCGGCGATCAGCTTTGTCGAGCATCATCCCAGCGCTCCGCAGTGGGTAGAGAACTGGTTAAACGGCTACGAGCAGGTGGCGCATCTGGGCGATGAGGAGCGCGCCATCATCCCGTCAATGCTGATTCAGCGCCGCATTCAGCTGACGGCCTGGGTGGCCTCCCACAGTGAAACCGAGATGGCCCGCAGCCTGGGCGACGGCTGGGCCGATGATACGGTGCGCCTCTGCCGCCGCTACCTTGAAGGCAGTTCTTTGCCGATTGGGGTTTAGCGCACTCTGGCGGTGCCTGCGTGACCGCTCGCTGTGCAAAATGGGCAGAGACGGCGCTAAGTGGCTGTTATCACGCGCTCGACGGCTGGTATGTTTTTTGCAGAAGCTAAAGATCTCTTGTTTCAGGCGGAAAACATCATGACCAGCAGATTTCCTGAAGTCGCGCTGACGACCCTCTCCAGCGCAGGCAGCAGTCACCGTGGCGTCCTGTCGGCCGCTGCGACAGGACTGGGTGATTTCATTAACGCTCAGGGCGGCGATGTGGATCGCATTTTTGGCATCAGCGGCATCGATCCCGATACGCTCGCCTGCCCGACGCTGAGTCTGGATCTGGTGAATTACTGCCGGGTGCTGGAAGAAGCCGCCAGCCAGGCGGGCGTGGACAATTTCGGATTGCAGTATGGTCATCAGTTCCGACCGCAGTCGCTGGGGCTGATCGGCTATATCGGCCTCTGTTCGGCCACGCTGGAGCAGGCGCTGCGCAACGTGGTGAATGCGTTTCCCTGGCATCAGCACAATACCTGTATCCGTCTGACGGAGCACGGCGACTGCTGGCAGCTCGACTATCAGGTGCGTCACGGCGCCATCCTCTTGCGCCGTCAGGATGCGGAGCTGACGCTAGGCATGTTTCTTAACCTGATCCGCCACGCTGCAGGACGGCACTGGGCGCCGCGCGAAGTCCATTTTGAGCATCCGCGCCCTGAGCACTGGCATGAGCACTGTAAGGTGTTTGATGCGCCGGTCTATTTCGATCAGCCGTTTAACTCGATGATGATTGCTAAAACGGATCTGAGCCGCAAAATGCCGGATCACGATCCCATGCTGCTGCTGGTGATGCAGGACGCCATCCGTCGACTCAGCCCGCCGGTGATTGCTCAGGATACCGTTAATCAAACCCGCACCGACATTCATCTGCAGCTACTGAGCGGCGAACCCTCGCTGGAGATTATCGCCGAGAAACAGGGGTTATCGGCCTGGTCGCTACAGCGGCGACTGCGCGACAAACAAACCTCTTTTTCCGCGCTGGTTGACAGCGTGCGCAAAGAAATGGCGACGCATTATCTCAAACAGCACCATTTGTCGGTGTCAGAAATGGCGCTGCTGCTGGGCTACTCGGAAGTCAGCGCTTTTTCACGCGCGTTCCGCCGCTGGTTCGGCTGCAGCCCGCGCGACTGCCGTAAATCACAAAACGGCGTTTTGCTCTGAGGGCGTGACGGTTATGCGCGCCGATGCCTGCGGCGAGGTGAACAGCGGCTTTTGACGGCTTTTCCGGGTATCTCCCCTGCTCGCCCCTCGCCGCGCCTTGCAGAAGCAGACGTAAAAAATGTGCCATTCTGATCGACAGGCCATTATCCTCTGTTACATCACCAACCGGCGATGTCAGTCACCCTGAGGATTTTGCTATGACCCCTTTTTATCAACTCTCTGCCACCAGCCTGAGCGGCCAGCTTATCCCCATGGCCGACTACGCTGGCAAGCTGGTTCTGGTGGTGAATACCGCCAGCCACTGTGGATTTACGCCGCAATACGCAGGACTGGAATCGCTCTACAAGAAGTACGCCGCTCAGGGTCTGGTGGTGCTGGGTTTTCCCTGCAACCAGTTTGGTAAACAGGAGCCCGGCGGCGCTGACGCCATCGCGCAGACCTGCCACATTAACTATGGCGTGAGCTTCCCGATGTTCGCGAAAGTCGAGGTCAACGGCGCCTCCGCGCACCCGCTGTTTCGTTACCTGAAAAATGAACTGCCCGGCGTGCTGGGCGGACGGATAAAGTGGAACTTCACTAAGTTTCTTATTGGACGCGACGGCACACCGCTGGAGCGTTTTGCTCCTGTCACTACGCCAGAGAAGATGGAAGCGGTGGTGGTGGCTGCGCTGGAAGGCTGAGGGGGTGTGTTGTTGGGAGGATCCCTTTTGCTAGGCGGCTGCGTTGTGTCTGCTTTGTGCCAAAAAAGGACTTTTGCACTTTTAACAACATATCAATGCATCTAAAACAGATTACAAACCCTGATTAGCAATTATTTACTTCTTGAGCCTTTAAAAAAGCGGGTCGGCTCATTGCCCTGAGTATATAGCTGTCGATCTCTTTGGCGATTTCTAATCCACACAGTTTCGCCCATAACAGCGTATGTGAAAGGAAAATATCTGCTAGTGTAAAATTTTTACCTGCAATCCATGTTTGAGTGGGTTTAAAGCGAACTTGGGAGATAGCCTGACTGGCTTCATTTTTAAAGTAACTTATTAAATCTGTGGATCGTTGATTTACTGGAGTGAAGACGATTTGTTTGAGCAATCCCCAGACAGGGGCTTCTAAATCGGATAGAGTAAAGCTTAACCACGAATTAACTACGGCCTTTTCTTCAACGTTTGTGGGGTAAATAGATATGTTTTTATGTTTTTCACACAGATAAATACATATGGCTAAGGTTTCACTGATTGACACCTTCCCATCTGTCAAAAAGGGAACTTTTCCAAATGGATGTGGTGATTTCACGGCAGGAGCAGGGTCCAAAAGGTCGACTCTGATTGATTCGTAAGTTGCTCCAATTTCTTCCATTGCCCAGAGCACTCTTAAGGATCTACTTTTAGGGTAGGTATAGATTTTCAATTCATTATCCCTTTGTTGTGAGAATATTTTTATAAGGCATGTGAATACCCAATGTCAAAAAGTCCGCCCCTTGCTCAAAGCGGACCTTACTTCACAGGATCTATACCAGCAGCAAATGCTGCAAACCGAAGATAGAAGCGCCCTCTTCCGTTTGCCTTTAAGTCTGGCTGCTGCTTCTCACGCTGCCCACCTGAGCAACAGCGCAGCCTCTACCCTGTGAGTCTAACTTTTCATCCGTGCTCTTCACCCCAGCGGCTTTTTGCAGTGCATCTTCATTCATCACATAGGGGATCCACTGCGCATCAGGCGCGCCCCCATGCTTTTGATAGAAGGCCTCCGCCTTGTGGTTTCCGACCATCACGTCCCATTTTAGTCGGCCGGCGCCCTCAGCCAGAGCCCAGGCAGCCACGTAGCGAAAAAGCGCAGAACCTACCCCTTTACCCCTGCTTGCGCCATCGACAAAAAACTCCTTTAGCACCAGCGTGCTTTTCAGATCAAAGGTAAAGCGGATAACTATCATCACGGCATAGCCAACAATGTTGCCGTGACACTCGGCGACAAAAATATGACATTGGCGATCGGGCCCAAAAGCGCGCGTCAATAACGCCTGTTCGTCAACGTTAAAGTCATTGATATAGCGCTCGAACTGCGCCAGTGAACGCATCTGTTCCAGCAGAGCAGGGATATCGCCGGGCAGCGCCGCTCGTATGTTGATCGCAGGGTTTAACATTCGCAGGCGAATCCCGTACCAGCCTTCTCGTTACTTCCCCCCTGCAGCGGCAGCCCTTCGTCAACCCAGCCGGTCAGCCCGCCGATCATCTCTTTGACCGCGAATCCCAGCCCCGCCAGACGAACCGCGGCGCGATGAACGCCGTTACAGTGCGGCCCTGCGCAATAGACCACAAACAGCGTGTCGGGCGCATAGTCGGCCATCCGCTGCTCAGACATCGTGCGCGTCGGAATATTGATCGCGCCTGGCACATGCGTGGCCAAAAAGGCGTCATGGCTTCTGACATCGACCAGCACATAGTCGACGTTGCCCGCTGTCTGGCTCTGGTGCACATCAGAGCAGTCGGTTTCAAAGGCCAGGCGACGGCTAAAATGCTGCAGCGCTTCGGCAGGAGACGCGGGGGCAATTTCACTGATTAAACTCGGCATGATGATTCTCTCTCTTGGCTGAATGTCTGCTGATTGTATGAAGCGGCATTCATCTGAGACAGTGGCGCCGCCGACAATAACCGGTAGTTTTCCGCCAATATTGGGTCAGGCAGGCGAGAGAGAAAGGTTGATTGATGTGGAAGCATTACATGGCAGTATGCTTATGCGATACCGCGCCAAAATTACTTGTCGTCAGATAAAAGAGCATGCTAATTGTCCGCTTTGTGCACAAGCGGACAGAACTGATTTGGAGCAGAGGGATGGGTCGAAGCAAGGCGCAAAAACAGCATGTCCAGAGGACAGCTATTAAGCGCTGTTTATTCGGGTGAACTGTTGCTCAGTAAGAGTGCTGCCCCACTGGTCGCCGTCCCATTCTTTCGACAATTCAAATCCGAATGATTCATACAACTTTCTTGCTGGGGTAAGTTTATCAAAAGTCCATAATTGTACTGCGGAGAACTTCTGCTCATCACAAAATCTCATCGCCTCTGTAAGGAGTTTTCTACCCACTCCACTGCCACGGCATCCATCGTCAAGAATGAACCACCGCAGATGCGCCTCATTATTTCCCAAATCCTCACCGTCAATGGCCACTGAGCCAACTATGCGCTCGTTCACTATTGCCAGCCAAATCTGATTACAGGATTTATCCAGACGAGCCGAAAAATCAGCAAGACCTGTGGCAACTTTCGCTTCAAAAAAGTGGCCAAAGTTATGCTCTCTGGCGTAGTAGTCTCCATGCATTTCAGTAATGCGGCCAATCATACCTGCATGATAACCCGTGACGATGTTGACGCTTTTGCGCACTTTTCCTTCACTGTTTTCGCGGCAGGCTTTCAGCGCGCTGGCATATGAACAAAGGCCCTGTGATACAGCCTGCTGGGCAAACGGATCGAGCTTACCGAGCGCTGCTGCTACCCGTTGGTCAGCGTAAGCATTTATGTTCTGCACTGTATCTCTGCCCTTTCCGGTCAGGCTTATCAGCTTCGTCCTGGCATCATCAGGAGACATATTTTCTTCAAGTTCTCCGGCCTCAACGAGTTTAGCGAGCATGCGGCTAACGCTGGACTTTTCAAGTCCCAAAATCTGTACCAGTTGCGCGGCTGTCATTGCTCCATGAGCTTCAACCTCAAGCATGGAGTGAACCGCTGAAGGCGGATAATCAGTTGCAGCCAGATTTTGATTCATGAAACCCAGTTCTCGCACCATTAGACGTGATGCCGCACGTATGTTTTTTATCTTCTGTCGTTCTGAGAGCATTAAAGTTATCCTTCAAAAATGGTTGTACAATACAACCATTTGTGTCCCGGCTTTGTCAATCCCTTAATCCATACCTACTTTTCGCGCATATCTGCTCAGCCCGCTTGTGGCTTCAACTTACTCGTCGGTATTCTCGATCTTGATTACGGGCTTAATCAAAGGATCAGCCTAAAACGGGCGGTGGGTACCATTCTCTGTATGCTGACTGGCGTAATAATGTTTGGCATCCTGCCGCTTCATGACTGAGTGATATACACTCTCGGGACAGCCCCCTTTCCGCCTCAAGGAGAATGACATGTCAGTTTCGGCTCGTAATCAGCTGCATGGGCAGGTTTCGGCTATTCATCCCGGCTCCGTTAATGATGAAATTGAAATTACCCTCGATAACGGGGGAAAACTGGTTGCAGTAGTGACCAGCAGCAGCCGAGTCAGGCTGGGCCTGGAGCAAGGCAAAGAGGTGATAGCGCTGATCAAAGCGCCCTGGATTATTCTCGCGTCTGAAGAGAGCGGCCTGCTGTTTTCAGCCCGCAATCAGTTTGCGGGCCAGGTCACTTCGCTGGAAAAGGGCGCGGTCAATGCCACCGTCCACCTTCTGACCGATGACGGCGTCAGCCTGACGGCCGTTATCACTAATGAAAGCAGCGAAGAGATGGCTATCAGCGAGGGCAAAAGGGTCGTCGCCCTGATTAAAGCCTCTTCGGTGCTGCTCGCGGTAAAACAGCCCGCCGCTTCGGCATAAACTTTCCCTCTAGCGTGGCCGGCGGTGCAGGCACAGGCCGCCGCCGCACCGCCGGCCACGTACGCTACGGCGCCGCCGTAACGCCCGCCTCAGCTAAACAGCCCTTCAGGACGCCAAACGCATCCTGACACTGCCGTTCATTGACGCAGGCGTAGCCGAGCAGCAAGCCGCGCTGGCTCTGCTGATGCATATAGTACTGCGACAGCGCGCGGACCTTAACGCCGCGCTTCAGCGCCTGGGCGGCAATCGCCACATCGTCACAGCCGGCGGGCAGCCGCAGCACCAGATGTAATCCAGCCTCATGGTTTGCCTGCGGTAAAAAAGAGGGCCCCAGATAGCGCTCAATCAGCCGGCATAAAAACTGACGCCGCTGGCCATAGAGCAAGCGCATGCGGCGAATGTGATCCATGTAATGCCCCTGCCGAATAAACTCGCCCAGCGCGCGCTGTATCAGCAGATGACCGCCGCGATAAAGCTCGGCCGCCGCCGTGCGCAGCGGGTCGGCCAGCATCTTCGGCACCACCATGTAGCCAATGCGCAGCGCCGGATAGAGCGTCTTGCTGAACGTCCCCATATAGATCACCGGAGCGTCCTCCTCCAGCCCCTGCAGCGACGGCCAGGGCTTGCCTGAGAAGCGAAACTCGCTGTCGTAATCATCCTCGATAATCCAGCTCTGGTGACGCCGCGCCAGCGCCAGCAGCGCCTTACGCCGCGCCAGGCTCAAGTGAGCGCCTAACGGATACTGATGCGACGGCGTGACAAACACCATGCGCGGCGGCGGCCCGGAGGCGGGCACGATCCCCTCCTCATCCACCGGCACGGCGCGAATTTTCAGGCCATTTTTACGCAGCACATTGCGCGTGCCCCAGTAGCCGGGTTCTTCCATCCAGACCAGGTCGCCGGGATCGCCCAGCACGCAGCTCACCAGATCAACCGCCTGATGGATCCCTTCGGTGATCAAGATTTGATCGGCATCGGCCTTAACCGAACGCGCGACGCGCAGGTACTCCGCCAGCGCGTGGCGCAGATCGGGGCAGCCGCCGCCGCTGCTGTAGATCAGCCGGTGCACATCGGGATCGCGATTGAGCCTGGCCTGAATCTGGCTAAACAGCTTATGCGGAAACTCGGTGACGTCGGGCGCGCCGGGCACGAAGGCGCCCCACTGATAAGGAGAGGCGGTGGCGTGGCCTAACAGCATCGCGCCGCGTTTTGACAGGGTCGCCGGTAGCGACGTGGCCGCCGGCTGGAGCAGCTCGACGGCCTGGCTCTGCAAACAGATTTCCGGCAGCGTTTCCGCCACCCAGGTGCCGCTGCCGGTACGCGCCGTCACATAGCCCTGCGCCATCAGGCTGTCATAAACATGCAGTACGGTGTTGCGCGACACCCCCAGCTCGCGTGCGATATCACGCGTGGGCGGCAGACGCCCGCCACGGGGAAATACCCCCTCAATAATTGCGGCCTGAATGCAGGCCAGCAGTCGCTGCTGCAACGAACCACTCTGTAAACCCTGTAGTCGTTCTAATAGGTGATCGGCATAAAGCAGCTGCAATTGGCTCCCTCCTCCTTGCTGAAATTGGCTCTGGCAACTTAGCGCCTGACGCGCATAAATAGACGCGTTTGTCGTGAATTGTAAAGAAAACATATCAGCGAGGTTAATAAGATGAACGCGCAAAAACGTCTGATGCCGCATCGGCATCGACCCGATCGCCTGGTATGTCATCACGCCCTGATGGCCTTACTCTCTCCGGCTCGCTGCGGCGCGCCTGCCCCCCTGCTCGTCCTGGGCGCAAACGCCCTGGGAACCGTTCTGGAGACATGTTGATGACGAGTATGCAGACGTCGAATGAAGATGCCCTGGCCCAAAACCTCAAGCCGCGCCATGTGCGCATGCTCTCTATTGCGGGCGTGATTGGCGCCGGCCTGTTTGTGGGGTCCGGCCACGCCATTGCCGAAGCGGGCCCGGCGGTACTGATCGCCTACGCCGCCGCTGGCGCGCTGGTGGTGCTGATTATGCGTATGCTGGCGGAAATGGCAGTCTCGCTGCCCGATTCCGGCTCTTTCTCTACCTATGCCGACCACGCGCTGGGCCGCTGGGCGGGCTTCACCATTGGCTGGCTTTACTGGTGGTTCTGGGTGCTGGTTATTCCGCTGGAGGCGAACGCGGCGGGCACCATCCTGCACGCGTGGTTCCCGCAGGTGGCCATCTGGCAATTTACCCTCGCCATCACCCTGATTTTGACCGCCACCAACCTGCTGAGCGTGAAGAACTACGGCGAATTTGAATTCTGGTTCGCGCTGCTGAAGGTCACGGCGATCATTCTGTTTTTAGGCGCCGCCGGCCTCGCCGTGCTCGGCTATATGCCCAACAGCAGCACCAGCGGTTTGCAGCATCTTTACGATACGCAAGGGTTTATGCCGAACGGCATGGAAAAGGTGATGGCGGCGATCCTGACCACCATGTTCTCCTTTATGGGCACCGAGATTATTACTATCGCGGCCGCTGAATCGAAAAACCCCGGCAAGCAGATTACCCAGGCGACCAATTCGGTGATCTGGCGTATCGCGCTGTTTTACCTGCTGTCGATTTTCTTCGTGGTCGCGCTGGTGCCCTGGAACGCGCCTGGGCTAAGGGAACAGGGCTCCTACCAGACCGTGCTGCAGGCTATGAACATCCCGCACGCCAAACTGATTGTCGACGTGGTGGTGTTGATCGCCGTCTGTAGCTGTCTCAATTCAGCGCTCTATACCTCTTCACGCATGCTCTACTCGTTGTCGCGTCGTAAAGATGCGCCGGCGGCGGCGTCACGCACCACGCGCAGCGGCACGCCCTGGATTGCGGTGCTGCTCTCAACGGCGACCGCCTTTGTCGCGGTGGTGGCGAACTATCTGGCGCCGAGCGTGGTGTTTGAGTTTTTGCTGGCAAGCTCTGGCGCCATTGCGCTGCTGGTTTATCTGGTGATCGCCGTCTCGCATCTGGTGCTGCGCAAGAAACGCGAAAAAGCGGGCGAAACCCTGAGCTACCGCATGTGGCTGTTCCCTGGCCTCACCTGGCTGACCATTCTGTTTATCCTTACCGTGCTGGTGTGCATGCTGTTCAACGCGCAGCATCAGAGCGAACTGCTGGCGACCGGCGCCCTGACGCTGGTGATTATCATCGCCAGCCTGCTGATGCCGCGTAAAAAACAGCAGCAGCAGAAAGCACGCGTCTACGCCGTGCGCTCCTCCGAAAACGCCTGACCCGCACCGGGGCGCGACGGCCTGTATGGCTAACGCGCCTCCTCTTCTCGCCCGCCTGGTTGAGCGAACGCACCGCGCCTTCTACCCTTAAACAAACTCTTGAGAGCGGAGGCGAGATGACAGGCGGTCAACACAGTGCAGTAATCTTCTTTGACGTTAACGAAACCCTGCTGGACACCACAGAACTCAAAGCTTATCTGGCGCGACGGCTCGACAACCGGCCGGATCTCGCCGAAGGCTGGTTTACGTCCCTTTTGCACTACTCGCTGGTGGAGTCGGCGACCGGCAGCTGGCACAGCTTCGGCGAGATTGCGGAAGCGGTGCTGCAGATGACGGCTGAACGCTACGGCATCACCCTGCGCGACGATGGCCGCTCGGTTGCTGAGACGCTGGCGGCGATGCCGGCCCATTCCGACGCCGCTGACGGCCTCTCTGCCCTGCGCAACATGGGCTATACCCTGGTGGCGCTCACCAACTCCTCGGCGGCGCTGGCAGAAGAACAGCTTGACGCCACCGCGCTGCGGCCCTTTTTCAGCCGGGTGCTTAGCGTGGAGCAGCCGCAACGCTACAAGCCGGATCTGCGCGTCTATCAGTGGGCCATGAGCGAGATGGGCCAGCCCGCCGCGCAATCGCTGATGGTGGCGGCGCACGGCTGGGATGTGGGCGGCGCCAAACGGGCGGGCATGCACACGGCATTTATCGCCCGCAAGGGTCAGGCGCTCTACCCGCTGGCGCCCGCGCCTGACTATGTGGTCAGCGACCTGCGCCAGCTGGCGACGCTGATTAAACCGTTGCGCTAAGTCTGTTTATCAATGGAGCCAGGCCGCACCGCCAGGCGAGCAAACAGGAGAAAAAATGGCAGACTTCGACCTGCATAAGTTTCTGATTAACGACCAGCCCTACACCTTTCTGTTTGAAGTGATCATCCGCGTGTTTATCGCCTACAGCGTGGTGTTTATTTTCCTCAAAATCTCCGGCAGACGCGGCGTACAGCAGCTGTCGCTGTTTGAAGTGGTGATCATACTGACGCTGGGCTCTGCCTCCGGCGACGTGACCTTTTATGACGACGTGCCGGTTCTGCCGGTGATCATGGTGTTTGTGGTGCTGCTGCTGCTCTATCGCCTGACCACCTGGGCGATGTCCCACTCGCCTGCGCTGTCGAAGCTGATTGAGGGCGACGTCGTCACGCTGATTTCTCATGGCAAATATGTCGCGGCCAACCTCGACAAGCTCAATATTTCCGAGGATGAATTCCTGATGGAGCTGCGACAGGACGGCGCGGAGCACCTCGGTCAGATCCGCCTCGGCCTGGTGGAAGTGGATGGGCAGCTTAGCCTCTACTTCTATAAAAACGAGGATGTGGTGCCGGGCCTTTCGGTGTTGCCGGCAGAACATCGCCCCTGCTTTACCCTGATCCCCCATGACGGCCGCTACGCCTGCAACCGCTGCGGCCTGACGCAACCGCTGCGCGCCGGCGACCAGCTCGACTGCCCGGAGTGCGGTCGCAACGTCTGGTCGCTGGCGCTGGAAACGCGGCGCACCTGAACGGATTAACCCTTTTTATTCAACCGGGAGACGCAGATGAAACAGCTGGTAATGATTTTTTTACTCGGGATGGGCGCGGTCGCCGCGACGGCCTGCGCGCCGCGTCCACATGACGCGCCAGCGCCGCCACACGCGCCCAGCGGGCAACAACCGCCAGGCGCGCCGGGCGGCAGCGGCCCGGTCGGTCAGCCGCAATCCTGAGCAGAAAAACGTAACAAAAGCGTAAGCATCCAGCATAACCGTCGGGCTTTGCTACGCTTTAGTGAGTGCTAACCCAAAGGAGACGAACTATGTCAGGAAAAATCGAAGATACCGTAAAAGAAGTTGCCGGTGCCGCTGAGCAGCAATGGGGCGAAGCCACCGATTCTCCGCGTCATCGCGTTCGCGGCGCAGCGCGCCGTTATTCCAACCAGGCGTCCTATGCTGCGCGCGACGCGGCTGACTGCATTAAAGACCAGGTTCAGTCCAATCCGCTGGCCGGTCTGGCCGTGGCGGCGGGCGTCGGCGTCTTTATCGGTTTCCTGCTGGGCCGTAAATAACCCAGCGCGCCTTCTCGCGTGACGCGAGAGGCCGGGAAGGGGCAGCCGTCCCTTCCCTTCTCTTTCTGCTACTTCTGCGCCTTCTGCAATATCGTCATCCGTCCTGCCAGCGCACGCGCTATCGCTTTTTGCCGATAAGGCGTCAGCTTTCGCCACGTCTGTGCCTCTTCCCGGCTGCGCCCGCATCCCTCGCACCAGCCTGTTTTCCCGTCAAACACGCATAAATCAATACAGGGCGATTTTACCGCCATACCACACCTCCAGTGAGTGAGTTGCAAACCGCCCCGTAAGGCCGTAGAATTTACGCCTATATACTATACCCCAGTATAGTAACGATCAACGGGAGATCTGGAATGGGACATACCCTGAAAAACCAAAAAAGCCTGCTGACCCGCGTACGCCGCATCAAAGGCCAGGCGGCCTCGCTGGAAACAGCGCTGACGTCAGGTGAAGAGTGTCTGAAGGTGCTGCAGCAGGTAGCAGCAGTGCGCGGCGCCGTTAACGGGCTGATGAGCGAGCTGCTGGAGGGCCATATCCGCGAGCATCTGATGAATGAAGAGACCACGCCGCAGGCGCGCAGCGACGATATGGAAGCGATTGTCGCGGTGATCCGCTCCTACCTGAAATAGCCCCCTCTGAGAGAAAAACATGCTCTGGCTTATCTCAAAATATGCGATCACCGCCTTTATGGTGGTGCTGATTTCCGAAACCGCGAAGCGCAGCGATCGCCTTGGCGGCCTGCTGGCGGCCCTGCCGCTGGTGACCGTGCTGGTACTGATCTGGATGAAACTCGAAGGCCAGGCGCAGGAGAAGATCGCCGCCCACGCCTGGTACACCTTCTGGTATGTGGTGCCGACGCTGCCAATGTTTATTCTGTTTCCGTTTCTCTACCAGCGCACCGGCTTCTGGCCGACGCTGGGCCTCTCCTGCCTGCTCACCGTCGTGCTCTTTGCGCTGTGGGCCTTGCTGTTAAAGCGTTTTGGCATTGCGCTGATGTAGCGGCGGCTAGAGCCGCTGCTGCGCCACGCCTTTCTCCAGCGTCATCAGCGCCGGAATGGTGACCAGCGCCGTCGCCATCACATACCAGGCGGGGATATCCAGATTGCCGGTCTGCTTCATCAGGCCGGTGATAATCAGCCCCGCGCAGCCAGAGAACAGCGCATTCGACAGCGAATAGGCCAACCCCAGCCCGGTGTAGCGCACGTGGGTGGGGAACATCTCCGCCAGCATCGCCGGGCCGGGCCCCGCCAGCATCCCCACGAGAGCGCCCGCGATAAACACCACCAGCGCGCTGACCGCCAGCGAAGTCGCTTCAGCCTGCAAAATTTTTAGCAGCGGGAACGCCAGCAGCAGCAGCAGCACGCTGGCGACCAGCATCACGCAGCGGCGTCCGAGGCGATCGCTGAGCCAGCCCGCAGGCAGGATGGCGGCGGCAAAGCCGAGGTTAGAGATCACCGCAATCAGCAGCGCCTGGTTAAAGCCGGTGTGCAGCGCCGACTGCAAATAGGTCGGCATGATCACTAAATAGGTATAGCCCGCCGCCGACCAGAGCATCACGCGCGCGATCGCCAGCAGGATAATCTTCACCGTCTGCGCGGCGTCGGCGCGCGGCCGCGGCTGCTGACGCTGGCGCATAAAGCTCGGCGTCTCCTCCATGCTCAGCCGCAGCCAGAGCGCAATCAGCCCGAGCGGCAGCGCCAGCAGAAAAGGCACGCGCCAGCCCCACGCCAGCATCGCCTCACCGCTCAGCTGCGCCGAGAGCAGCGCCACCACGCCCGCGCCCGCCAGCAGCCCCAGCGCCACGGTAAAGGATTGCCACGCGCCGTAGAGCCCGCGTCTGCCCGGTGGCGCGAACTCGGTCATCAGCGACACCGCGCCGCCATATTCGCCGCCCGCGAACAGGCCCTGCAGAATACGCAGCCCGGTGAGGATCAGCGGCGCGGCGACGCCCAGCGCGGCGCTGGTCGGCACCAGCCCGATTAGCGTGGTCGCCAGCGTCATCAGCAGCAGCACGGCGATCAGCGTCGGCTTGCGGCCGATGCGGTCACCGATGCGGCCGAAAATCACCGCGCCGAGCGGACGAAAAAAGAAGGCGATGGCGAACGAGGCGTAGGTCAGGATCAGGCTGCTGAGCGCCGAGGCGCCCTGCAGCTGAAAAAAGTTCTGGGCGATCAGCGTGGCGAGAAAGCCGTAGACGGCAAACTCGTACCACTCGATAAAGTTGCCGACCGATCCGGCAACCAGCGCGCGGCGCTGGCGCTGCGCCAGCAGCTGAGGGTTTTCCACAGAGGTATCCTTAATAACGGGCCGCTCAATGGGGTCAAGTATAGGCGCGCGCCGTGCGTCTCACCTCAGCGCGGCGTTTCCATGCGAAAGCCGATGCCGAGCAGGCGGCCAAAGACAAAGCGCAAAAACGGCCACTTGCGCAGCATGCCCGGCATCGGGTTTTTACCGCTGCCTCCCGCCTTTTTGCGGCTCATTTTAATCTGCAAAAACTGGGTGGCGACGGTGGGAAACTGGCGCCGTTTCTGCACCCGCGCCAGATCGCGCAGCGTGACCCTGCCGCGCCGCAGCGACGGCGTCAGCAGGTTGGCGGCGGCCACCGCGTCCTGGATCGCCAGATTGACGCCAACCCCGCCGATGGGCGACATCGCGTGCGCCGCATCGCCAATGCAGAGCAGCCCCGGCTTCATCCACTTCTCCAGCCGGTCGATGCGAATCAGCAGCAGCCGGATCTGCGACCAGTCGTCGATCGCCTCCAGCCGCGCGGCGCTGAACGGCGCCACAGCGGCGATGCGCTGCTTCAGCGCCGCCAGCCCGCTGCGCTGCAGCGCCTCAAACTCCCCTTTCTCGATGGTGAAGCCGCACTGCCAGTAGTCGCCGCGATCGATAACGATAAAGTTCTGGCGCGGCCCGGCATGGCCGCTGCCCATCACGGGATCGTCCGGCTGCTTGTCGAGACGGAACCAGATGACGTCGCGCGGCGCGCCAAACGACCGGCTGGTCAGCCCCGCCTGCGCCCTGACCGCCGAATGGCGTCCGTCCGCGCCGATCACCAGCTGAGCGCGGATGGTCAGCGGCTCGCCGTCGCGCAATGCTGTGACGCCGCACACCCGATCCTGTTCGACGATTAGCTCGCTGAGCGCGGTCGAGGTCAGCAGCGTAAAGCCGGGAAAGGCGGCGCATTCGCCCGCCAGAAAGTTCAGAAAGTCCCACTGCGGCATAAAGGCGATAAAGCGGCAGCGCACCGGCAGCCGCGAGAAGTCCGCCATCGTCACCTCTTCGCCGCCCATCTCCGCCTTCAGCGTCTCCGCGCGCTGATGCGGCAGCGCCAGCAGCTTCTCCAGCAGGCCAAGATGGTGCATCACCTCCAGCGTCGAGGGGTGAATGGTGTCGCCGCGAAAATCGCGCAGGAAATCGGCGTGTTTTTCAATGACCACCACCTGCAGGCCCGCGCGCGCCAGCAGATATGCGGTCATCAGCCCCGCCGGGCCGCCGCCGACGATGCAGCAGTCAGCGGAAAGCGTGTGTTGTGACATAGTGGCTCCTCGGTTATCGCCACACAGTGTAGGCCAGCTGTCAGCCATAAAGTACAGAGCAGTTGCAGGGATATTGCCGTCTGGCTTGAACGATCCCGTCTGGCTGCCAGGCTTAAGGGTAATGTTAATACCCCCACAATAAGGAGAGAGCATGTCGAGATTTACTGGAAAAGTCGTCGTTGTCACCGGGGCGGGATCGGGTATTGGTCAGGCCACGGCGCTACAGTTTTCCCGTGAAGGCGCGGCGGTGGTGCTGGTCGGCAGAACCGAGGAAAAGCTGCAGAAAACCCTGTCCCAGCTGGCGACAGGCGATCATCTGGTAGCGCCGTGCGACGTCGCGAACGTTGACCAGGTCAAGGCGCTGCGCGATCGCGTCGCCGAAAAATATGGGCGCGTCGACGTGCTGATCAATAACGCGGGCAGCGTGGTGCAGGGCCGCATTCACGAGGTGCAGCCGGACGACTGGCGCAAGCTGATGCAGGTCGATCTGGACGGCGTCTACTTCTGCATCCACCACTTTATGCCCGACCTGCTGAAAACCCAGGGCAACGTGGTCAATATCTCGTCGGTCTCCGGCCTCGGCGGCGACTGGGGCATGAGCGTCTATAACGCGGCGAAAGGCGCGGTCACCAATTTCACCCGCTCGCTGGCGATGGACTACGGCGCCGACGGCGTGCGCGTCAATTCTATCTGTCCCGGCTTTACGCTGACCGATCTGACGGAAGATATGAAGGATGACGAGGCGCTGCTGGAACGCTTCTACGACCGCATTCCGCTGCGCCGCGCCGGTCAGCCGGACGACATCGCCAGCGCCATACTGTTTATCGCCAGCGACGACGCGCGCTATATCACCGGCGTCAATCTGCCGGTCGACGGCGGCATCACCGCCTCCAACGGCCAGCCAAAACAGGCATAACGCGCCCCGGGCGGCATGGCATGGTGCGATGCCGCTCAGGCTCAGGAGAGAATATGAACCAGGATTATCTGATTTTCGGCGCAGGCTATCATGGCGAAGTAAAAAGCTTCGAAGCCGGCCAAGTGGAAGTAGAAGTCGAGATCAAAGCGCCGGAAGAGACCGAGAGCAGCACCTCGCCGAACCGCGCCGAGCTGCAGCGCTACGTGCTGCCGGTAACGGTGATCGCCGTGGACGGCAAACGCTATAACGTGGCGACGGAAGAGAACCCCAGCGAAGATGAAGTCAAACAGGCGGTCGAGCGCTGGCAGGCGCAGCCGATTCAGGCCGACGAACTGCTGTAAGCCGCTGGGGCGCGGCGTCGCCTGGCTTCAGACGCCCGCCTCAGCCTTCTGCATCTCCACCAGCACCAGCGGACACTTCCTCACCTTACAGGCGTGGCTGTAGGCCAGCGCGCACACCGAACAGAGATCGCCCTCTGACTCATATTCATACTCCGTGAAATAACGAACGCCGGCGCGCTGTGACTGCGCGGCGCGGAATGACGCTTCAGCCAGAATCAGATCCAGCTCCCGGAAGGTCAGCGCGGAGGGATTATGAAATCCCACTTTGATTCGATAAGTAGCCATGCTGCGATTATTCCCGGGCCGGACGCTGGCCGCCAGACGGTAATAGTATTTGGTGTGATAGCTGCGGATTATCAGCGAGATAATCCGCAGCCGGCCGTTACGCCGCGTCGCCTGTCGCGGTTTTATCCGCTTCGCCGAAGCGCTCGCGCATCAGGGTTTCGATCTGCTCCAGCGATTTGCCGCGCGTTTCCGGCAGCATAAGGATGACAAACGCCAGCGACGCCACGTTGATCGCCGCGAAGATAAAGAAGGTGCTGTTGCCGGCCAGCGCCAGCAGCGGCGGGAAGGCAAAGGCGACCGCCGCGTTGCAGATCCACTGGAAAGAGACCGCCGCGCCGGTCAGCACGCCGCGCACCTGCATCGGGAACAGCTCTGACATCAGCAGCCAGTAGACCGGCGAAATGCACATCTGCATAAAGAACAGGAACAGCATAATGCAGGCGAGCGCCAGCAGGCTCTGCGTCAGGTTCTGCGGCATAAATACCAGCACCGACCCGAGCGCCAGCTGCGCGGCGATCACCACGCAAAGGCCGGTGATCAGCATCGGACGGCGGCCGAAGCGGCCAACCGCGCGAATGCCCGCCATCACCGCCAGCACCGAGACCACGCCGTTGCCGATGGTGGCGGCGATCGAGGCGCTGGTGCCCATGCCGGTGGTTTTCAGGATAATCGGCGTGTAGTACATAAAGGCATTGACGCCGGTGAACTGGATCACGATGCCCATACCGGCGCCCAGCAGCAGCAGGCGCACCACCCACTTCTCGCGCAGTAGCTCGCCGGCTGACGGGCCGCGCTCCGCCTCGCGCGCCTGTTTGCGCATCGCCGCCATCTCTTTACGCACCTCGCGCGGGGTTTCGCGCAGCCTTTTCATGATGCGCATCGCCTCTTTGACGCGCCCTTCCGCCACCAGCCAGTGCGGTGAAGCCGGCACGAAGAAGGTGCCGATAAACAGCAGCGCGCCGGGGATCATCGCCAGCGCCAGCATATAGCGCCACATTTTCGGATCGTGCAGCAGGTAGCTCATCAGGGCGCTGACCACGTAGGCGAGCAGCTGGCCTGAGACGATCATCAGCTCGTTGCGGCTCACCAGCGGCGCGCGATGGCGCGGACCGGCGATCTCGGCGATAAACACCGGCACGGTGGAGGATCCGCCGCCTACCGCAATGCCGAGCAGCAGGCGCATGGCGATCATGATCTCAACGTTGGGTGCCACGGCGGTGCCGATGGCGCCCGCGACAAACACCAGCGCCAGGCTGCGCAGGGTAATACGGCGGCCGAAGCGATCGGAGACGTAGCCGCTGAGAAACGCACCGACCGCGGCGCCGAAGATCAGCGAAGAGGTCACCAGCCCTTCGGTGAACGGCGAGAGATTGAGGCCGCCCTGATCGGGCGGCAGCGTCATATAGGGCAGCGCGCCGGAAATTATGCCGGTGTCGTAGCCAAAGGCGAGCGCGCCCATGGTTGCCACCAGCACGACAAAAAAGAGCCGCTGGCGAACGGTATCGGCCGACGGCGCGCCGTTATCGGTTGATTCAGGTTTAGTCTGATCCACAGTCACTCCATGAGGTTTAACATCCTGAATTTGCGCACAATTCCACCAACTCAGGCAAGAGTAACAAGTATAGATGCACTTTTGGATTTGTGACGGAGGTCACCTAAATTTCCGGCGGGCGCGATAATGCCCGCCGCGCGGCCTCAGCAACTCCTCCAGCGTGGACTATGATTGATTTTCGTATGGCGTCGTAGAGAGCCGCATACGGCGCGGCCGCAGCAGACACGCGTGCCGCCGACGACGTATCAGAATCGTTTCCGTCTTACCCTTTGCAGCCTGCATCGCCGGACCTGAGCCGCGCGGTGTGGTTTATCGATCACTTTTGATTCAGACGAGGTTATTGAATGGAGTCAGCACACTTTTCCAAGAGCTGGGGCGCTGAAGTTGTCGCCGACGATGCCGTTCGCTTTCGTCTCTGGGCACCCGGCCAGCAGCAGGTGACGCTGCGCCTTAACGGCCAGGAGACGCCGATGCGTTCGGCTGAGGATGGCTGGTTCGAACTGCTTGCCGATGGAGTCGCGCCCGACAGCGAATATAACTTTGTACTGGCTGACGGCACGGTGGTGCCGGATCCCGCTTCGCGCGCGCAAAAAGAGTCGGTCAACGGCCCGTCGCTGGTCGTCGATCCCACGCGCTATCGCTGGCAGCATCAGGACTGGCAGGGCCGCGCCTGGGAAGAGAGCGTGGTGTACGAGCTGCATATCGGCACCTTTACCCCGCAGGGCACCTTCCAGGCGGCGATTGAAAAGCTGCCCTATCTGGCGGAGCTGGGCATCACCATGATCGAAGTGCTGCCGGTGTCGCAGTTCGGCGGCAACCGCGGCTGGGGTTACGACGGCGTGCTGCTCTATGCGCCGCACGCCGCCTACGGCACGCCTGACGACTTCAAAGCCTTTATCGACGCCGCGCACGGTCACGGGCTGTCGGTGGTGCTGGATATCGTGCTGAACCATTTCGGCCCGGAAGGCAACTACCTGCCGCTGCTGGCGCCCGACTTCTTCCACAAAGAGCGCGCCACGCCCTGGGGCGCAGGCATCGCCTACGACGTCGACGCCGCGCGCCGCTATATCGTGGAGGCGCCGCTCTACTGGCTGCAGGAGTACCGCCTCGACGGGCTGCGCTTCGACGCCATCGATCAGATCGAAGATACCTCTGAGAAACATGCGCTGATTGAGATCGCCGAGCGCATTCGCGCAGCGATCACCGACCGGCCGATCCATCTCACCACCGAAGACAGCCGCAACGTAGTGTTCCTCCATCCGCGCGATGAACAGGCCAACGCCCCGCTGTTCAGCGGCGAATGGAACGACGACTTCCACAACGCCGTCCACGTCTTCGCCACTGGCGAAAGCCACGCCTATTACCAGGATTTCACCCCGCACCCGGAAAAATATGTCGCCCGCGTGCTGGCGGAAGGCTTCGCCTATCAGGGCGAAGTCTCACCCCACAGCGGCGAGGCGCGCGGCGTCGACAGCCGCGGCCAGCCGCCTGCGGCCTTTGTCGATTTTATCCAGAACCACGATCAGGTCGGCAACCGCGCGCTGGGCGAAAGGCTGATTAGCCTTACCGGCGCGGATCGCAATAAGGTGCTGCTCGCCACGCTGCTGCTCTCGCCCCATATTCCGCTGCTGTTTATGGGCGAAGAGTATGGCGAAACCAATCCCTTCCTCTTCTTTACCGATTTCCACGGCGATCTGGCAAAAGCGGTGCGCGAGGGACGCGCGAAGGAGTTCGCCGGTCACGCCGGGCATGAAGGCGAAAGCGTGCCGGACCCAAACGCGGAAGAGACCTTTACCCGCTCGAAGCTCGACTGGAACAAGCCGCAGAGCAGCGAGGGCAAGGCCTGGCTGCAGCTGTCGCGCCGTCTGCTGGCGCTGCGTCAGCAGCATATCGTGCCGCTGCTCGCCTCGGCGCGCGGCCATGCTGGCCGCGTGGAGCGCAGCGAGGCGGGTTTTATCCAGGTGAGCTGGCGCTTCCCGGCCGGCACCCTGTCGCTGGCGCTCAATATCGGCGAGAAAACGCAGCCGCTGCCTGAGCAGCCCGGCGAGACGATTTTTGCCTGGCCAGAACAGAGCCGCGATCTGCCGCAGAACGCCATTATCGTGCGCCTGCAAAAGGGAGACGCCCAATGAGTATTCCTGCCTCGACCTACCGCATTCAGTTTCGCAACGGCATGACCTTCGACCGCGCGGCGGCGCTGGTGCCCTATATTAAACGGCTCGGCATCACGCATCTTTACGCCTCGCCGATCTTCACCGCCACCCGCGGCTCGACCCACGGCTACGACGTCACCGACGCCAATGAAATCGATCCGGCGATTGGCGGCCGCGCCGGTTTCGACCGGCTGGTGGCGACGCTGCAGCAGGCGGGCCTTGAGCTGATTATCGATATCGTGCCGAACCATATGGCCGCCTCGCTGGAGAATGCCTGGTGGCGTGACGTGATTGAGCACGGCGAGCAGAGCCGCTACGCGCGCTACTTCGACATCGACTGGACGCGCCGCCTGACGCTGCCGTTTTTAGGCGACAGCTTTGACGCGGCGCTGGAAAAAGGCGAAATCGCCATCAAGGCCGATCCGGCCAGCGGCAAACCCGCCTTCGCCTATTACGACAGCTTTTATCCGCTCTCGCCGGCGAGCTGGCAGGGAGAGGAAGCGGAGGTGCTGGCGCTGACCGACAAGGCGCAGATCGCCGCGCTGCACGAGCGCCAGCCCTATCGGCTGATGTCGTGGCGCGACGCGCCGCGCGACCTCTCCTACCGCCGCTTTTTTGAAATCACCGGGCTGGCGGGCGTGCGGGTGGAAGATCCCGTGGTGTTCGACGACAGCCACCGGCTGATCCTCGAGCTGGTGCATTCGGGCGCGGTGACCGGACTACGCGTGGATCACGTCGACGGCCTGGCCGATCCCAAAGGCTATCTGCAGCAGCTGCGCCAGCATGCCGGCGCCGAATGCTATATCACGGTGGAGAAAATCCTCGGCGAAGGTGAACAGCTGCCGGCGGACTGGCCGGTTTCCGGCACCACCGGCTATGAATTTATCGCCTCGCTCTCCGATGCGCTGGTGGATGGCCGACAGATCGCCGCGCTGCGCCAGGCCTACGACCAGACGGTCGGCGCGCCGGTGGATATGCGCGCCGAGTTGCGCGCCGCCAAGCAGCTGATGGCGGACAAAAACTTCGAGGGCGAATTCACCACGCTGCTGAAGCTGGCGGGCGCCATCGCCGAGGCGTCCGGCGAGACGCTGCAGGAAAGCGACCTGCGCGCCGCGCTGCGCGAGCTGCTGGTGGCCTTCCCGGTCTATCGCAGCTACGGCACCCCGGCGGGCATGCCGCCGGAAGGCGCGGCGCTGCTGCGGCGCGTGGCCGACGCGGTGCGGCGCGACGCGCCCGGCCTGCAGCCTGCGGCGCTGGATCTGCTGCTGCGCATTATGATCGGCGATCTCGATGCGGCCGTCACCCACGACGCCGCCACCTTCCGCACCCGCTTTCAGCAGCTTACCGGCCCGCTGATGGCCAAGTCGGTCGAGGACACGCTCTTTTTCCGCCAGCATATGGCGCTGGCGCTGAATGAGGTCGGCGCCGAGCCGCTGCCGCGCCCCTTCTCGCTGGCGCGCTTTCACGACGAAATGCAGACGCGGCGCGAACGTCAGCCAGACGGCCTGACCGGCACCTCTACGCACGACACCAAGCGCGGCGAAGATGCGCGCGCGCGCCTCTACACCCTGACGGAGTCGCCGCAGCGCTGGGCGCAGCATGTGGCGCGCTGGCGGCAGATGAACCACGACGCGGTGGTGGCGCTCGCCAGCGGCCCGGCGCCGGAACCGGCGGTAGAGTGGATGCTCTACCAGGCGCTGGCGGGCGTCTGGCCCGCTTCCGGCGCGCCCGACGCCGCCGAGCTGGCAGCTATCGAACCGCGCTTTACCGGCTTTGTCGAGAAGGCGCTGCGCGAGGCGAAGCTGCGCACCAACTGGGCGGACGGCGACGAGGCCTATGAAACAGCGGTGCTCGATTATGCGCGCCGCCTGCTCTCGCCGGATAACGCCGAATTCCTCGCCGACTTCAGCCAGGCGCTGCTGCCCTTTATCGCCGCCGGGCTGATTAACTCCCTGAGCCAGACGGTAATCAAGCTCACCGCGCCAGGCGTGCCCGATATCTATCAGGGCAGCGAAGCGCTGAATTTCAGCCTGGTCGATCCCGACAACCGTCTGGAGCCGGACTTCGACGCGCTGCAGCGCATGCTGGACCAAACCGGCGATTTCTCCGCGCCGGAAGGGTGGCAAAGCGGCCAGCTCAAGCAGCAGGTTATCGCCACGCTGCTGCCGCTGCGCCAGCAGCACGCCGCGCTGTTCCGCCACGGCGACTATCTGCCGCTGGTGATTGGCGGGACCGAGGCGTCGCACGCCCTCGCCTTTGCCCGCACCGATGCGCAGCACGCGCTGATCGTGGTGGTGCCGCGCCTCGCCTTTGCCCGTCAGCGCTACGGCGAGAGCACGGCGATCGCCCTGACAGAGCCGCTGGCGCAGCGCCGCTATCGCAATGTTTTTACGGGAGAAATGTGTGACCTGACCGATCGGCTTAGCCTTGTCGCGCTTAACAGCGGCGCGCCGCTGGTGCTTATCAGCGTCTGACAGAATGGAATACACCATGTCATTCATCACGGTTTTTGTGGATAGCGTCTTACTGGATGGAGAGGGATAAATGTCTCAGGATACACACTTTGAAATTACGGCCGGTTCGGGCCAGCAGCTCGGCGCCAACTACGATGGCGAAGGGGTCAACTTCGCCCTTTTTTCCGCCCACGCTGAAGGGGTCGAGCTGTGCCTGTTTGATGAGAGCGGCCAGCACGAGATCGCGCGCCTGGCGCTGCCGGAGTTTACGCATGAGGTGTGGCACGGCTACGTGCCGGGCCTGAAGCCGGGCGCGCTCTACGGCTATCGCGTTCACGGCCCGTACGATCCCGAGAACGGGCACCGTTTTAACCCCAACAAGCTGCTGATCGATCCCTACGCGCGCGAGCTGGCGGGCGATATCGAGTGGAACGAGGCGCACTTTGCCTACGATCTGCTGCATGAGGATAAGGATCTGACCTTCGACACGCGCGACAGCGCGCCGTTTATGCCCAAGTGTCGGGTCATCGATCCTAACGAATTCGACTGGCAGGACGACAACCGTCCCACTATCGCCTGGCCGAACGCGGTGATTTACGAGACGCACGTCAAGGGCTTCACCCAGCTCAATCCGGCGCTGCCGGAGGTGCTGCGCGGCACCTACGAGGGCATGGGACATCAGGCCACGGTCGACTATATCAAAAGCCTGGGCATCACCTCGGTAGAGCTGCTGCCGGTGCACTGGTTCCCGGACGATCAGCATCTGCTGGATAAAGGGCTGAAAAATTTCTGGGGCTACAACTCTATCGGCTTTTTCTCTCCCGCGCCGCGCTACTACGGGCCGCGCGGCATTCAGGGCTTCCGCGACATGGTGCGCGCCTTCCACGACGCTGGCGTCGAGGTGATCCTCGATGTGGTCTATAACCACACGGCGGAGGGCAACGAGCTGGGGCCGACGCTCTCGTTCAAGGGGATCGATAACTTCTCCTATTACCGCACCCTGCCCGATCAGCACCGCTACTACATCAACGACACCGGCACCGGCAACACCGTGAACACCTCCCATCCGCGCGTGCTGCAGATGGTGATGGACTCGCTGCGCTACTGGGCGGAATCGATGCATATCGACGGCTTTCGCTTCGACCTCGGCACCATTCTCGGCCGCGAGCCGGAAGGATTCGATCAGCGCGGCGGCTTTTTTGACGCCATGATGCAGGATCCGGTGCTGTCAAAGCTGAAGCTGATCGGCGAGCCCTGGGATATCGGCCCCGGCGGCTATCAGGTCGGCGGCTTCCCGCCGGGCTGGGCGGAGTGGAACGACAAATACCGCGATACGGTGCGCGAATACTGGAAGGGCGATAACGTCTCTACCGATTTCGCCGCGCGCCTGCTCGGCTCCGGCGATCTCTACGATCAGCGCGGCCGTCGTCCCTGGGCGAGCGTCAACTTTATTACCGCCCATGACGGCTTTACGCTGAACGATCTGGTCTCCTACAACGAGAAGCACAACGAGGAGAACGGCGAGGATAACAACGACGGCCATAACGACAACCGCTCCTACAACTACGGCGCGGAAGGCGCGACCGAAGATGAAGGCATTAACGCGGTGCGCGAACGCCAGAAGCGCAACTTCCTCGCTACGCTCTTCTTCTCCCACGGCACGCCGATGCTGCTGGCGGGCGACGAGTTCGGACGCAGTCAGCTGGGCAACAACAACGGCTACTGTCAGGACAGTGAGATCTCCTGGGTGCACTGGGATAACCTGCCCGCCAGCGCCGAGGCACTGCGCGAGTTTACCCGCCACGTTATTCGCCTGCGCGCCGAGCAGCCGCTGCTGCGCCGCGAAAACTGGCGCGACGGCATGGAGATCAAGTGGTTTAACGCCGGCGGCGGTTTTCAGCAGGAAGAACAGTGGGAAGAAGGCTCGACGCTCGGCGTCTATATCGGCCGACCGGACCTGCAAACCGAGGAAGGCATCTGGCACGACGTGCTGATGCTGATTAACCCATTTGAAGGCACGGTGCCGTTCCGCATTCCGCAGTTCGGCGAAGGCGGCTGGGTGCTGGAGCTGACCACCTCCGATAACGATAACCGTGGGCTGGTGATCACCAAAGAGAAGGATTTCGAGCTGGAAGGCCGCAGCCTCGCGCTGTTCCGTCGCCCGTAATTTTCTCACCTGCGCACGCAGCGTCCCGCTAACGGACGCTGCGTTTTTTTATGCTATTCGTCATGAAAAACTGCGTTTATTTTTGTGATGAACATCACAGATTAGCACTATGCGCTAAATTGTACAGCTATTATAAAAGTTGTACATATTAACGTTATTTTTCGTTAGCCGGCAGGCAATTAGGCTGCGCTTTCCCGCGCTGCGTTATTTGCGCCCTGAAAATCGCTAAATATTCATCTCAAATGTCACATTGCAAAATCGCCATTCTCCACACATAGTTAATTCGCGTTGAAACTCTTTTTCGTTATTATTATTTTTATACAGAGAGGAATTAATATGACTCAGCGTCGTGGTGGAGCAGGTAATTTTGCCGAAAATCCTGACAGAGCGCGTGAAGCGGGGAAAAAAGGCGGCCAGATGAGCAGCGGTAATTTTAAATATAATCGCGAACGCGCCGTCGAGGCAGGACGCGTTGGCGGCAAGCTCAGCCGCCGTTCAGCCGCCGATAAAAGCGCAGGTTAACGCGCAAACAGCGCCGGGAAATCGTTTCCCGGCCTTTTATTTACCCGCGAAGCAAGCCAGCTATTTTTTTATATTTCGCCATTTCTTTCTTCCTTCTGCTAAATATCCCTTGCCGGTGAAAAATTTAGCCACGCCCGGTGTGATACGCCCTATTACCGGCTGGTTCTTTTTCGGCGTATAAATAACGGCGGCTGTTGCCTTCCGGCTGCGCCGCCAGCACGCGCCGCAGCACCTCAACATAATCCATCACCAGCCCAGGCGTCCATGTCATTCCCTCTGCCCGGCTGCGGATCAGGCTCAGCAGCCAGAAGTCGGGATCGAGCAGCGCCGCGTAGCCGCGTAAGCCGCGCAGCCCCAGCAGGCCCTCGGTGGCGACGTCGAGCGCCTGCATCACGCTGGTCGAGCAGTTACGCGACGTCAGATTGTAGCGGCAATCCTGGCCGTGGCTCGCCCAGTAGTTGGCCAGCGCCTGCTGGTTGTAGTGCGTCAGCGTGAGACGCTTATCCGGCAGGCACCAGGCTTTGATCTCCTGCTCCAGCGAGCGCTGGTGAAAGCCGGCCACGTCGTTCTCTTCGCGCGCATGCAGCATCTGTAAAAAGCCGCCCAGACTACAGCTCATATCCTCTACCGGATAAAAGCTGACGTAGAGCGCATCGCCCATCGCCAGCGAAGTGTGGCCGGTGGAGACCTTCCCCCGATGATCGATAGCGGCGACCCAGCGGTCAAACCAGGGGCGGCGTCCGGCGACGCTGCCCGACCCCAGCGGCGTCCAGATATAGATGGTCAGCGGCACGCTGGCGGGCGCCTGCGCGCAGGCAACGTGGCGATAGTTGAAGCCGTGTGCTTTGCGCACCCCTTTGCGGGTAAACAGCGGCAGCGCCGCGACGCTGGTCTCCGCCGGCAGGGCACGAATTTGCCTGCTCATCTGCAGCAGCGAGCAGGCCCAGCCCAGCAGCACCAGAGCGAAGCCTAGTGGGATCAGCACGCGGTGCGAAAGCGGCCAGTTGGCGACGATCGCCAGGCTGAACAGCCACTCGCCACCGCCAATCGCCAGCTTGCTGTGCCAGCGGCGACAGCGCATCAGCCCACAGGAGATAAGGCGAAAGCCGCCGTCGAAGAAAAAGGCCAGCGCGAACAGCCAGGCGACGCAGTCGCCCTTCTCATGCGGCGCGGCGAGCAAGGCCGCGCCCAGCAGTAGCAGCGCCAGCGCGTTAATCCGCGCCGGCCAGCCGCGGTCAAAGCCGGCGCGCGCGCGCCACGCCTGCAGCAGCCCTTCGGCGGTTAAAAACAGCCCCAGCAGCAGCAGCGGCACCGACAGCGTGCCGTGGTAGAGGCTCTCCAGCACGATGCCCAGGCTGGCGCCGAGGCAGATCAGGCCGGCCAGCAGCAGTGCGGGCCAGCTGGCGCGCAGCGCCGGTCCGCCCATAAGTAAAAACAGCAGTCGCAGCAAAGGGGTAGGCTCCCGTCAAAATCCTGAACGTCCGGCTGGCCTTGAAGCATGCGTTGCGGCACGGGGATTCCTTCTCCCCTGGGCACCATCCTACCGTTTGCGCAGCGTACGGGATAAAGATTAGTTTTCGCTTAATTTCGCCGCGGCGCGCCTGCCGCTCAACGCGGCCCGTGCGGCAAAAAAAAAAAGCCTGAGGCGCGTCGCCGCCTCAGGCCAGAGGGTAACCGCTGCCGCTTAGTTGCCGCGGTAGGTGGAGTAGCCGTAAGGGCTGAGCAGCAGCGGGATGTGATAGTGCTGGCTGCTGTTGTCGAGGGTGAAGATCACCGGGATCTCCGGGAAAAAGGTCTTCTGCTTAACGCTGTCATAATAGTCGCCGGTTTTGAACACCACTTTATAGGTGCCCTGCTGCGCCGGCTTGCCCGCCGGATAGAGCGCGCTGATGCGACCATTGGCGTCGGTGACGCCGGTGGCGAGCTTAACCCAGTTGCCGTTGAGGTTTTGATCCAGCTCGACCGAGACGCCAGGCGTCGGGATGCCGGTTTGCAGGTTCAGCACGTGAACGCTGATGGGATTTTTCGCCGCAGTGGTTTCTGCGGCCGAGGCGGAACAGGCGACAGCGATCAGCGCGGCAGCACCAGAAATTAACAGAGATTTCATAAGTCATCCTTTTTTATGTTGACGCCTCCAGATTAATCCCGCAGCGGCGCAGCGTATAATTTTGCGTGACGTATCTGAAATTTCTGAGAAAGCCGATAATGCGGCGTGATTGCCCTCTTTTCTTTGTGTAATAAAAATGACTATTTAGCCTGCTTATTTATTTTGCCTTTTCCCGTTCGCGCTTCGCTTTTTTTTACGGCAACGACCACCGCGCAAAAGTTTATTTTTTCCCGTTGAGCGCCGAGTGTGGTAATTTGGAAACAAACACTCTATTAAGTTGAGCAATGACGACACCCCGGACCTCGGCCGCGCCCGTCAGAGAGCGTGGCAGACCCAGAGCCTTCGATACCGATAAAGCGCTGGATAACGCCATGATCGTTTTCCGGCAGAAAGGGTTTCACGCCTCGTCGGTAGCCGATCTCAGCGAAGCGATGAATCTGACCGCCGGCAGCATCTACAAGGCGTTTAAAGACAAACGCACCCTGTTTCTGCGCGTGTTTGAGCGTTATATCTCGGTGCGCAACGCCGACCTGCGCGCGCGTTTGCAGCCGCACGCCACCGGCAGAGCGCGCATCGCCGAGCTGCTGCAGTTTTACCTCGACTCCGCGCGTGAAATCGAAGGACGACGCGGCTGTCTGGTGGTGGGCAGCACCGTTGAGCTGCAAAGCCTCGACGACGAGCTTTCCGAGCTGGTGCGTCAGGCGGTGCTGCGCAACCGCCATTTCCTGATGTCGCTGATTCGGGAAGGCCAGCAGGATGGTTCGATCTCCGCCGCGCTGGATGTTGACACCGCGGCGGGCCTGCTGCTGTGTGTGGCTTTCGGCATGCGCGTCGTCGGTAAAGTTCAGGATGTGACTAACGGCGCGGAAACGATTAATATGGTGCTCGGCATTCTGGATTAATTTATCTGCCGTATTAGGAAATAATTATTTCCTAAATATAATCCGCACAGGTCGCGCTGTTAAGCAGGCCGGTGCTTTTCCCGCTTAAACCGTAACAGAGATAAATGCATTCAAATATATTCTGGTTGTTACCGCCTTTCAGGAGGCAGAGTGAACCCCAATGAAACGGCCGATCGCGACGAAATCTATGCGTTACTGGGCCGCGTCGTAGCCCAGCTCCTGCAGCCTGGGGAAGTCCTTCCTTTACAGGAAATTATTGGCGCGCTCTATCGCGCCGGCGCGCGTGCCGAAGATCCTGCTATCCAGGACGCCTGCGATCGCGCCATTCGCCTGCTGGCCAGCAAATTAAATTAGCGAACATTCTGTACAAGTTTATAAAAATTGTATAAGTTTAGGCCTGACTTAACTGACCATGTTTTAATCACACGGATATGTAAGGGTTGTGTATGCATCAGACCGGAAACAGGCCAACCGCAGCCAACGACATCGCTCACTACTTCAGCAAGGCCGAACTGCCGTGTGAGCAGGAGACGTTAGGTCAAATCGCAGTCGAGATCCTGCGCGCGGGTAAACCGCTCAACCGCAAAGCGATCTGCGCCAAACTGCTTGCCCGACTGGCGACAGCCACCAGCCCGGAAGAGGAGCAGCATTATCAAAAGTTAATCGGCTTGTTATTTGGACGTTAACTTTAATTTTCGGGCTGACCATTGCGTTCAGCCCCTCCCCGCAGCATCATCCCCAGTGGAGTGTGTCAGGCACAGCATTTTGACGGACATTCGCCGCAGGCGATCCAGCGCAGATGGCTTGCTTTTAGGCACTCTGGCCAGTTAACGGGCAACCACTGTAATAAGAGATGCGGGTATGCACAGAAGTAAAATTGAAAGACTGACAGACTACGTGATTGGCGAAGCCGTCGCCGCCCTGCTGGAGCAGAACGCCGCCATCTCTGGCGCTTCGCTGGCGGCCCGCCTGAAAACCATGGCGGTGATGGAAACCGACAGCGACCGTAAGCAGGCGCTGACGCTGGCGCTGGCGGAGATACGCGAAGAGTTCCCTTCCGCGCGCGGCGTGGCGGACGCGCCGCCGCGCAGCCTGAGCGCACAGGCTTCGGCAGGCGCGAAAAAGCACTGATGCCGCGCGCAGGCCGGTCGCCTACTTGACGACAGGCAGGTCCGCAAAGCGCGTCGTATAGCTGGGCGACAGCATCTCTCGCTTCATCGCCCAGCTTTTCTCAATGCCCTGCCCGGCAAACCAGAGCGTTCCCCTGCCCGCCTGATTAATCCGATCCACCACCTGCATCAGCGCCTCGCTGTTAGCGCGCGGCCCGTGAGCGTCAAACAGGTGCAGCTGCGCCACGCCCTGGCTAAAAAAATCGCCCAGCATCACGCCAGCTTTCATATAGCGATAGCCCTCCAGCCAGATGCGGTCCAGCGCCTCGGTAGCGATGCGCACGATATCGCGGGTATCGTTTGACGGCGTCATCAGCAGCCCCGTCGCCTGATTGCCGTAGTAGGGCTCGTTTTCCGCATGCGGGCTGGTTTTCAGGAACACCGCGATCTGTCGGCAGTACTGCTTCTCCTGGCGCAGCTTCTCCGCCGCCCGCTCAGCGTACTGACAAACCGCCTGCCGCACCTCGGCGTAATCGGTCAGCCGCGTGCCGAACGAGCGCGAGCAGACAATCTGCTGTTTGGTCGGCGTCATCTCCTCCAGCTCCAGGCAGGCTTCGCCGCGCAGCTCGCGCACCGTGCGCTCCAGCACCACGTTGAAATGTTTGCGTATCACCCAGGTAGAGCTGTCAGCCAGCTGCAGCGCCTGCTCAATCCCCATCTGCTTCAGCTTCTTGCCGATGCGTCCGCCGACGCCCCACACCTCCTCTACCGGCGTCAGCGCCATCAGCTTGCGCTGCCGCTCCGGGTGAGAAAGATCGACTACCCCCTTTGTGCCGGGATATTTTTTCGCGGCGTAGTTGGCCAGCTTCGCCAGCGTCTTGGTCGGCGCGATGCCGACGCCGACCTGCAGATGCGTCTCCTGCGCCACGCGCGCCTGCACCGCGCGACCAAACGCCTCCAGCGGCTGACAGAAGCTGACGCCGCTCAGGTTAAGGAAGGCTTCGTCGATGCTGTAGATTTCGACCGCCGGCGCCATCTCCTCCAGCGTGGTCATGACCCGCAGACTCATATCGGCATACAGCGCGTAGTTAGAGCTGAACACCTGCACCCTGTGCCTGCGCAGCGCCTCTTTCAGCTTAAAAAAAGGCGCGCCCATAGTGATGCCGAGCGCCTTCGCCTCCGCGCTGCGGGCAATGACGCAGCCGTCGTTGTTGGACAGCACCACCACCGGCACCCCTTTCAGATCGGGACGAAAGACGGTTTCGCAGCTGGCGTAAAAGCTGTTGACGTCCACCAGCGCGAACATATCAGTGCGTCGATTTAATGACGTAGGTCACCACGCCGAACACCTGCAGGCCGTCGGGCGTATTAATCGGGATCGGGCTGTGTTTGCTGTTGGCGGGCATCAGTAAAATAGAGGGATGAATACGCAGCTGCTTAATGGTGAATTCGCCGTCGATGGCGGCGACGATAATATCGCCATGTTTCGCCGTTAAAGAGGAGTCGACGACGATCATATCCCCTTCGCAGATACCGGCGTCGATCATGGAGTCGCCGCTGACCCGGAGAAAGTAAGTGGCGCTGGGATGCTGCACCATCAGGTCATTAAGGTCGATGCGCTTTTCGATGTAATCCTGCGCAGGCGAGGGAAAACCACAGGGAACGCGTTCAATATAAAGCGGCAGCGGCAGCAGGTCGCGCACCTCTGCAGGGCGATATAACTTCATGAGAAAGACTCCTTTTATCCTGTACTGTATATAAATACAGTAATATCAAACTCATGATTTAAGCAAGGCGCAGCGCAGGTAAAAATGTTGAAACCACTGACGCCGAAGGAATTATTTTTTGTAAGCGTGCGCGGCCTGAGAGGGATTTGCACAAAATATCGACTTAATTCAAACTGATATGGCGTGAATATCACCAGCGCGCCTGGCAAAACTCACGGCGGGTTCGCCCCCACTTTTTTACGCGCGTTGATGACGTGACAGCCTGTTCCTGCTGCTCTCTGACCGTGACGCTGCGCCGCGGCGTTTCCCTTATTTGCCGCCGCGCGCTCCCTCTCTGATGGCTGACTTTTTGCGCGCCCGAATCTCAGACTTTTTTACTTTTACGCGCTTTTTTAACGACACTATTAACCACTCAAATTATTCAGCGAAATAAACGCTCATGGCTTCCAGCGCTTAATTGTTAGATACCTAACAATTAGATGCTAAGGCATTTATTTATTTTAAACCACTGGCGGCCCTTTTTAACTATGTTATGATTAAACCGAATTCTGAGCCCAAGCCTCCACCAGAGATATTGCTCCACGAGTCCGTTTTATTTCCAGTATGACTCTCCCCTGCTTTGCGGGGGCGTTTTTTTACTGGCACCTCTCTCATTTTTCCTGTTTTTTTCGCCCGCCGCGTTGGTGAGTCAATAAATCGCGCCATTTTATTTACAGAGCATTCTTAGTAATCGTTTTCAGAAACGAAAAAAACAATAAAATTCAACCGCTCCCTTTTCTGAGGCTGCGAATAGTTTTCCTGCTGAACGGGATCTGCCCGCCGTCAAACGGGCAGCGACGCGGAGAGTTGGCTATATTTAAGCGGCTCGGTAATGAAATCCACATGACTTACTGAGCGGCTGTTACTCCAACCCCTTGCCCCCGTTTGGGGGCTTTTTTTTGCATAGCCTCCGCCTTGCCGCATCTGCGGCAACGAAAAAAGGCATCCCGAAGGATGCCTTAATAAGATGCTGCCTGGCTTTACGCCTCTGCCTGCTTATCTGCTCGGCAGAGCGCAAGAATATTAGCGCGCCAGCATACCGGTAATCACCATGGCGGATTTGCAAAAAATGCATTTGGCGCCGTAGGGATTACTTTTGCACTGGTCGAACGCAGAAACACGATATTGTGAACTCTGGCAGGACGGGCAGCGAAAGCGTCTGGCTGAAAGGGTAATATTAAAGCCCTACAACGTTAACTGCTGACGGTCCTTTAGGACCCTGCTCAACAGAAAATTCAACGCGCTGGCCTTCGTCAAGCGAGCGATAATCAGTGCCCTGAATAGCAGAAAAGTGGACAAAAACGTCCTTGCTGCCGTTTTCAGGAGAAATAAAACCAAAACCTTTTTCTGAGTTAAACCACTTAACGGTTCCGAGGATTTTGTTCGACATAATAATTGACCTTTTTAATGCGCCTTACGGCAAAAGAGGCTGAATTGCAGAAACGAATCAGAACGTGAGGAAGACTCAAAAAGAAGGCCATGGAGCGGCACTAACTGAGATGAGAAATACAATATGAACTAACCTTCAAACTGTCTGCTAATCAGACCGACAGGCTATTAACGCACGTCCAGATAACATTAGCAAGCTAAAAATTAGTCAACTCTGCACGCGCCGTTGAGCCTTGCCACACTCGCCTGCGGCAGGCGACTGGACGCTGTAGCAGCGCCCAGTTAACCGCCCCTGGCGCAGGCGCTACTCCTGCTGCACCAGGGCTGCCCTCATCGCCTGCTCGCTGCTGAGACGCTTGCGCGTGACGTTATTGAGCTTCGTCAGCCAGAGGGAAAACTGATCGACCAGCCTCTGCGCTTCGGCTTCATTTTCGGCGTAGCAGAGAAAAATCCTGCTTTTGGTATTGCTATGCTCGTCTAAGGCATAGATTTCAAAATCCGCACCATACTTGCTGTATATAATGGCGGTAAAAGAGATTTTCTCCCAGGACTCAATTTTGTTTTGAAACTGCTTATAATTCACTTTATTCACCTGATAATAATTAATGCATGCGCCCGATAGCCGTTTGGGCCAGCGGATTATAGTGCAAGTGCGTTAATCATCGGTGTTCAAAAAAGTTATTTCGCGCTTCAGTTTTTACGCAGAGCAGGCAACGTTGTTTTAAATCAAATAAACTGGCCTTTTTCAGGGAAACCGACAATAAGGCAGCGGGTTCTCTTGCGCTAACGCCATCTGTGGTTTACGCCCTGTCACGCCGCCAGGCACCTGCAATGCCGCCGCCTGGCGAGGCTTTCTCGTTACAGCGATTCGGTGGCGTGAAAACACGGCGGCACTAATCTGTCGCCGATAATTTCAAACGCCATCATTTTGAAATAGGTGGTGGTGACAGGAATAGCGCTTTGCGGGCGGTACCAGCCAAACTGCGCCAGATAATACCAGACCTGCAGCGGCTCGCTGCCCGACTTAACCCAGTAGAAACCTTCTTGCATAAGTAACTCAATCAGCTAACGCTGTTTAGAAGACACTCATGCATGTCCAGTAGTGAGCGGTCTTTGTAATTAAAGCCGCAAAGGGTTTTCCTGCGTTCATGACAACGTACCCCAGAAAGTAAAGCGTAGCATTATTTACCGCGGCGCACCGATAAATATGGCGAGAATATTTTTTTATGCTGCCCTGCCGCTTATTCTGATTTTAAAAGATGGATAAATAACGCCGCGCAATGCATCGGTTTCGTTTTATTTTCCGCCAGCCTGCTGCGAGCACAAGGCTGGCGGCAGAACGGTCATTCCCCTTTGCTCTGCAGCAGGAAGCGGTAAATAAGCCCGCCGAGGCAGCCGCCCGCCACAGGCGCCAGCCAGAACACCCAAAGCTGCTGCAGCGCCCAGCCACCCTGAAAAAGCGCCGCCGCCGTGCTACGCGCCGGATTAACCGAGGTGTTGGTCACCGGGATGCTGATCAGATGAATAAGCGTTAGCGCCAGACCGATGGCGAGGGGCGCAAAGCCCGCCGGCGCTTTTTTATCTGTCGCGCCGTGGATTACCAGCAGGAAGAAGGCGGTCAGCAGCAGCTCAATCAGTAGCGCTGACAGCAGCGAATAGCCGCCCGGCGAATGCGCGCCAAAGCCATTGGCGGCGAACCCGCTGGCAGCCGCGTCGAAACCGGGTTTGCCGCTGGCGATCAGCAGGAGCGCCGCGCCCGCCGCGATGCCGCCCAGCACCTGCGCGAGGATATAGGGCACCACCGCGCTGGCCGTCACGCGACCGCCTGCCCATAGCCCCAGCGTCACCGCCGGATTAAAATGACCGCCGGAAATATGCCCGACCGCATACGCCATGGTGAGTACCGTCAGGCCAAACGCCAGTGCGACCCCGGCGAAGCCAATACCCAGTTGCGGATACGCAGCGGCCAGCAGCGCGCTGCCGCAGCCGCCAAAAACCAGCCAGAACGTGCCGAAAAATTCAGCCGCTATTTTTTTCAACATTTGCTCTTTCCTTTCATTAATAATGCGACGCTGTCGCGACGGCGTCATATTAAAAGAGCAAAAAAAAACCCTGCATCAACAGGGTTAATTTTAAATACCAATAAGATAAAAATTACATTTTGATGAGGTTGCGTGAGCCGGGTCGCCTGACAACACTCAGGCACTATTTTACGGCGTAATAAGGTGATATTTATGACTTATATCAATTACCACGAGTACGCTTCACCCTTTTCAAATTCAAACAGGAATGCACGTTGTTTATATGTTACTTATGATATTGCACTGTAAAAAATAATAGCGCGTGTGCGTCAAAAAAAATTAAAAAGCGCAGGCGGAACAGAAAATATCTTTAGCCGCAAAAAAATTTCCGGCCTGTTTTAACGGAGTTGAGGTGATGCGCGATAAAATACAAGCGGACCCCGCAGTCGCGCGCAAAAAAAACGCCGACCGCCCGTGCGGCGATCGGCGTGAGAAGCTAACGCGTATTACATGTTGGCAATAATGGCGTCGCCAAACTCTGAACACTTCAGCAGTTTCGCGCCTTCCATCAGACGCTCGAAGTCATAGGTCACGGTTTTGTTGGCGATCGCGCCTTCCATGCCTTTAACAATCAGGTCTGCCGCTTCGAACCACTGCATGTGACGCAGCATCATCTCGGCGGAGAGGATTACGGAGCCCGGGTTTACTTTGTCCTGGCCTGCATATTTTGGCGCGGTGCCGTGGGTCGCTTCGAACAGCGCGCACTCGTCGCCGATGTTCGCGCCCGGCGCGATACCGATGCCGCCAACCTGCGCCGCCAGGGCGTCAGAGATGTAGTCGCCGTTCAGGTTCATACAGGCGATAACGTCGTATTCAGCCGGACGCAGCAGGATCTGCTGCAGGAACGCATCGGCAATTACATCTTTAACGATGATATCTTTGCCGGTGTTCGGGTTTTTGATCTTCATCCACGGGCCGCCGTCCAGCAGCTCAGCGCCAAACTCTTCTTTCGCCAGCTGGTAGCCCCAGTCTTTGAACGCGCCTTCGGTGAACTTCATGATGTTGCCTTTGTGCACCAGCGTCAGAGAATCGCGGTCGTTGGTGATCGCATACTCAATCGCTGCGCGCACCAGACGTTTGGTGCCCTCTTCCGAACACGGCTTCACGCCGATGCCGCAATCCTGCGGGAAGCGGATTTTCTTCACGCCCATTTCGTCGCGCAGGAATTTGATCACCTTGTCTGCTTCCGCTGAACCGGCTTTCCATTCGATACCTGCATAGATGTCTTCCGAGTTTTCACGGAAGATCACCATGTCGGTATCTTCAGGACGTTTGACCGGGCTCGGCGTGCCGGTGTAGTAGCGCACCGGACGCAGGCAGACGTAAAGGTCCAGCTCCTGACGCAGCGCCACGTTCAGAGAACGGATGCCGCCGCCAACGGGCGTGGTCAGCGGGCCTTTGATGGCGACGCGGTACTCTTTGATCAGGTCGAGGGTTTCCTGCGGCAGCCAGACGTCCTGGCCGTAAAGTTCGACAGATTTCTCGCCGGTGTAAATCTCCATCCAGGAGATTTTGCGCTCGCCGTTATAGGCTTTTTGCACCGCGGCGTCGACCACCTTCAGCATAACCGGAGAAACGTCTACGCCAATGCCATCACCCTCGATGTAAGGAATGATCGGGTTAGTCGGGACAGTGAGCTTGCCCTGATCCAGGGTGATTTTTTGACCTTCCGCCGGAACAACTACTTTGCTTTCCATTAACCTCTCCTGGGCATTTTGTTAATAAATTGTAAGATGTGACGCCATGATACTTGAATATTTACGCCGCGCCAATCGCCGCTGTTTCACGTTATAATGCGCCGATTGTCACCGACTGCAAATCTCATGCGAAAAAGTTCTCAGCAAATTCACCAGCATAAACGCGCTGACCGCACGCCACGCGGCGCTCAGCGTAAACCGCCACGCGCGCGCGGGCCGCGGCGCGTCATATTATTTAACAAACCATTCGATGTTCTGCCACAGTTTAGCGATGAAGCCGGACGCCAGACGCTGAAAGATTTTATCCCGGTGGGCGACGTCTATGCCGCTGGCCGCCTCGATCGCGACAGCGAAGGATTGATGGTGCTGACCAACGACGGCGCGCTACAGGCGGCGCTGACGCAGCCCGGCAAGCGCACCGGCAAGATCTACTATGTGCAGATTGAGGGCGAGCCGCAGGAGGCGGATCTGGCGGCGCTGCGTCATGGCGTTAATCTGAAAGATGGCCCGACGCTGCCCGCCGGCGTCGAAAAGGTCGCCGAGCCGGCGTGGCTGTGGCCGCGCCAGCCGCCGATCCGCGAGCGCAAGGCGATACCCACCAGCTGGCTGAAGGTGACGCTCTACGAGGGGCGTAACCGTCAGGTGCGCCGCATGACGGCGCATATCGGCCATCCGACGCTGCGTCTGATCCGCTACGCCATGGGCGACTACCGGCTCGACGCCCTGGCGCCGGGCGAGTGGCGCGACATCACCGAATCGACGTAAGAAACGCCGCGCTTTTTCAATAACGTCAGGTTAACAATCCCGGAGGATCGATGTTTAAACCTCATGTCACCGTCGCCTGTATTGTGCAGGCCGAAGGCGAACTGTTAGTGGTGGAAGAGCGCGTCAACGGTCGCGCCACCTGGAATCAGCCCGCCGGTCATCTGGAAGCGGATGAAACGCTGCTGGAAGCGGCGCGCCGCGAGCTGCGCGAAGAGACCGGCATCGACTGCCCACTCAGCTATTTTCTCGGTGTGCAGCAGTGGATCGCGCCGGACAATACGCCTTTCGTGCGCTTTCTGTTTGGCGTCGACCTGGCGGAGAAGCGTGCGACTGCGCCGCAGGACAGCGATATCGACTGCTGCTGGTGGCGCACCCCTGAGCAGATTATCGCCGCCGATTGCCTGCGTTCGCCGCTGGTCGCCGAAAGCGTGCGGCTGTGGCAACAGGGCGCGCGCTACCCGCTGCATCTGATCGCGCCGTTTCAGTGGCCGTTTCACGAGGGTGCGCGCCACGCCGACGCGTGATAGAATGCGCCGCCTGTTTTTTTATCGTAATCAAGAGTGCGTCATGTCTGACAACAGCCAGAAAAAAGTGATCGTCGGTATGTCCGGCGGCGTCGATTCTTCCGTATCCGCCTGGTTACTGCAGCAGCAGGGCTATCAGGTAGAAGGCCTGTTCATGAAGAACTGGGAGGAAGACGACGGCGAGGAGTATTGTACCGCCGCGGACGATCTGGCGGATGCGCAGGCGGTGTGCGACAAGCTCGGCATTAAACTGCATAAAATCAACTTTGCGGCAGAGTACTGGGACAACGTCTTCGAGCATTTCCTTGAAGAGTACAAAGCGGGCCGCACGCCCAATCCCGATATTCTCTGCAACAAAGAGATCAAATTCAAAGCCTTCCTGGAGTTCGCAGCGGAAGATCTTGGCGCCGACTATATCGCCACCGGCCACTACGTGCGCCGCGCGGACGTCGACGGCAAAAGCCAGCTGCTGCGCGGCCTCGACGGCAACAAAGATCAGAGCTACTTCCTCTACACGCTGAGCCACGAGCAGATCGCCCAGAGCCTGTTCCCGGTCGGCGAGCTGGAGAAACCGGAGGTGCGCCGCATCGCCGAACAGCTCGACCTCATCACCGCGAAGAAAAAAGACTCTACCGGCATCTGCTTTATCGGCGAGCGCAAATTCCGCGACTTCCTCGGCCGCTATCTGCCGGCGCAGCCGGGCGCGATTGAAACCGTGGACGGCCAGGTGGTCGGCGAGCATCAGGGGTTGATGTACCATACGCTGGGTCAGCGCAAAGGCCTCGGCATCGGCGGCCTGAAAGAGAGCAACGACGATCCCTGGTACGTGGTGGACAAAGACGTGGCGCGCAATCGCCTGATCGTGGCGCAGGGCGGCGACCATCCGCGCCTGATGTCGGTGGGCCTGATCGCCCAGCAGCTGCACTGGGTCGATCGCCAGCCGATCGCCACCCCGCTGCGCTGCACGGTAAAAACGCGCTATCGCCAGACGGATATTCCCTGCGAAATCGTGCCGCGCGGCGACGATCGCATCGAGGTGCGCTTTGACGCGCCGGTCGCGGCGGTGACGCCAGGCCAGTCCGCCGTGTTCTATCTCGGCGAGGTGTGCCTCGGCGGCGGCATTATCGAAGAACGCCTGCCGCTGATCGCAGAGTAAGTCGGCCTGGCTGACGCGTAGACAGGAGTAACCGTGGCTAAAAATTATTACGACATCACGCTGGCGCTGGCGGGCATTTGCCAGGCGGCGCATCTGGTCCAGCAGCTGGCGCATCAGGGCCAGTGCCAGCCGGAAGCGCTCAACGTCTCGCTGCGCAGCGTGATCGATCTCAACCCCGGCTCGACGCTGGCGGTGTTCGGCAACGATGAAGCCAACCTGCGCCTCGGCCTGGAGACGCTGATGGCGGTGCTCAACAGCAGCAGCCGTCAGGGCGCGGGCGCGGAGCTGACGCGCTATACGCTGAGCATGATGGTGCTGGAGCGCAAGCTGAGCGGCAATAAAAGCGCGCTGGCCACGCTGGCGCAGCGCATCGGCCAGCTCGATCGCCAGCTGGCGCACTATGAACTCGGCTCGGAAACCATTACCAGCGCCATGGCCGGCATCTACGTTGACGTCATCAGCCCGCTCGGTCCGCGCATTCAGGTGACCGGCTCGCCCACCGTGCTGCAAAATCCGCTGCTGCAGAGCCGGGTGCGCGCCACGCTGCTGGCGGGCATCCGTGCCGCCGTGCTGTGGCAGCAGGTCGGCGGCGGCCGTTTTCAGCTGATGCTGTCGCGCCAGCGCCTGCTGCGCGAAGCGAAAACCATTTTATCCCGGCTCTCTCCGGCTTATTAAGCCGTTGAGCCTATACTGTTAAACGATTCAGGAGTTGCACTGATGGAATTATCCTCTCTGACCGCCGTCTCACCTGTCGATGGTCGTTACGGCGATAAAGTCAGCCCGCTGCGCGCGATTTTCAGCGAATTTGGTTTGCTGAAGTTCCGCGTCGAGGTTGAAGTACGCTGGTTACAAAAACTGGCGGCCACCGCAGAGATCAAGGAAGTTCCTGCATTTGACGCCGACGCAAACGCTTTCCTTGACGCAATCGTCGCTAATTTCACCGAAGCGGACGCGGCGCGTATCAAAACCATCGAGCGCACCACCAACCACGACGTGAAAGCGGTCGAATATTTCCTGAAAGAGAAAGTGGAAAGCGTCCCGGCGCTGCACGCGGTGTCGGAATTCATCCACTTCGCCTGCACCTCTGAAGATATCAACAACCTGTCGCACGCGCTGATGCTGGAAAGCGCGCGCCGCGATGTGATCCTGCCCTACTGGCAGCAGATCATCGACGCGGTGAAGCGCCTGGCGCATGAATACCGCGATATCCCGCTGCTGTCGCGCACCCACGGTCAGCCGGCCACGCCGTCCACCATGGGCAAAGAGATGGCGAACGTCGCCTACCGCATGGAGCGTCAGCAGCGCCAGCTGAGTAAGATTGAGATCCTCGGCAAGATCAACGGCGCGGTGGGCAACTACAACGCCCACATCGCCGCCTATCCGGAAGTGGACTGGCACCAGCTGAGCGAGCAGTTCGTCACCTCGCTGGGCGTGACCTGGAACCCCTACACCACGCAGATCGAGCCGCATGACTATATTGCCGAGCTGTTTGACTGCATGGCGCGCTTCAACACCATCCTGATCGACTTCGATCGCGATATCTGGGGCTACGTCGCGCTCAACCACTTCAAACAGAAAACCATCGCCGGTGAAATTGGCTCGTCCACCATGCCGCACAAGGTTAACCCGATCGACTTCGAAAACTCCGAAGGCAACCTGGGTCTGGCGAATGCGGTGATGCAGCATCTGGCGAGCAAGCTGCCGGTGTCGCGCTGGCAGCGCGATCTCACCGACTCCACGGTGCTGCGCAACCTCGGCGTCGGCGTCGGCTACGCGCTTATCGCCTATCAGGCGACGCTGAAAGGCATTTCCAAGCTGGAAGTGAACCGCGATCGTCTGCTGGACGAGCTGGATCACAACTGGGAAGTGCTGGCCGAGCCGATTCAGACCGTGATGCGCCGTTACGGCATTGAAAAGCCGTATGAGAAGCTGAAAGAGCTGACGCGCGGCAAACGCGTCGACGCCGCGGGTATGCAGACCTTTATCGACAGCCTGGCGCTGCCGGAAGAGGAAAAAGCGCGCCTGAAGCAGATGACGCCGGCGAACTATCTCGGCCGCGCCATCCAGATGGTCGACGATCTGAAATAAGCGCAAGCGCAGGCGGGGCGCGCCTCGCCTGCGTTAAGCTGTTGTTTAAATGTTTTTGCGTATACTTTATCTTTACTTCAATGCTCTGAGAGTAAGGACAAGCCATGCGTGTTTTGGTTGTGGAAGATAATGCTCTGCTGCGCCATCATCTTGCGGTTCAGCTGCGCGAGATGGGTCATCAGGTCGATGCCGCAGAGGACGCAAAGGAAGCCGACTACTTTTTGCAGGAGCATCTGCCCGATATTGCGCTGGTCGATCTCGGCCTGCCGGATGAAGATGGCATGTCGCTGATCCGCCGCTGGCGCGGCCAGTCGGTGCGTCAGCCGATTCTGGTGCTGACCGCGCGCGAAGGCTGGCAGGCCAAAGTTGAAGCGCTGGAAGCGGGCGCCGACGACTACGTCACCAAACCCTTTCATATTGAAGAAGTGGCCGCACGCCTGCAGGCGCTGATGCGTCGCAACAGCGGACACGCCTCGCAAATTATCGACATGGCGCCGTTTCAGGTCGATCTCTCGCGCCGCGAGCTGACTATCCATGACCAGCCGGTCAAGCTGACCGCCTTTGAGTACACCATTGTCGAAACGCTGATCCGCAACGCCGGTAAAGTGGTGAGCAAAGACTCCCTGATGCTGCAGCTCTATCCCGACGCCGAACTGCGCGAAAGCCATACCATCGACGTACTGATGGGACGACTGCGTAAAAAGATCCAGGCGCTGCATGCAGATGAGGTGATCACTACCGTACGCGGTCAGGGATACCGCTTCGATCTCTGATGCGCTGGTTTCAACGCTACCGTCCCCTGTCGCTGCGCGCCCGCTTTTTGCTGGCGTGCTCGGCCATTGTGCTGTTTCTCTCGCTCTCCTACGGCATGGTGGCCGTTATCGGCTACGTGGTCAGCTTCGATAAAAACACCTACCGCGTGATGCGCGGCGAAAGCAATCTCTTCTTTACGCTGGCGCAGTGGCAAAATAATCGGCTCACCATCGCGCAGCCGGAGCGTATGACGCTTAACTTCCCCACGCTGGTGTTTATCTATGACGAACAGGGCAAGCTGCTGTGGCAGCAGCGCGACGTGCCGGAAATCCGCGCGAAAATCAGGCACGAGTGGCTGCTGAAGCCCGACTTTTATGAAATCGACACCAGCAATCGCACCAGCGCCGCGGCGATCGGCAACGATCTGTCGGCGCAAAGGCGGCTGCACGCGATCGATAACGACAGCAACGACACCTTTACCCACTCCGTCGCCGTCAACCGCTACGACGCCACCACCAATCTGCCGGCGCTGACCATTGTGGTGGTGGACTCTATTCCGCAGGAGCTGCAGCATTCGGACGTGGTCTGGTCCTGGTTCAGCTATGTGCTGGCCGCCAACCTGATTCTGGTGATCCCGCTGCTGTGGCTGGCGGCGCACTGGAGCCTGCGTCCGATTGGTCACCTGGCGACGCAGATACGCGAGCTGGAGACCAGCCAGCGTGAGAACCTCGACGATTCGCCGCCGCAGGAGCTGCGCAGCCTGGTGCGCAACCTCAATCTGCTGTTAAGCAACGAGCGCCAGCGCTATACGCGCTACCGCACCACCCTTTCCGACCTGACGCACAGCCTGAAGACGCCGCTGGCGGTGCTGCAAAGCACGCTGCGCTCGCTGCGCAACGGCAAGGATCTCACCATCGAACAGGCCGAGCCGGTGATGCTGGAGCAGATCAGCCGTATTTCGCAGCAGATCGGCTACTATCTGCACCGCGCCAGCATGCAGGCGGATCACAACCCGCTGCTGCGCGACCTGCATCCGGTCTCGCCGCTGCTCGACAGCCTCTGCTCGGCGCTTAACAAGGTTTATCAGCACAAAGGCGTGGAGATCACCCTCGATGTCTCGCCGGAGGTGACCTTTATCGGCGATAAAAACGACTTTATGGAGGTGCTGGGCAACGTGCTGGATAACGCCTGCAAATACTGCCTGGAGTTTATCGAGGTGAGCGCGCGCCAGACCGAGGATGCGCTGCACCTGTTTATCGACGACGACGGCCCCGGCATCCCGGAAAGCAAACGCGATCTGGTTTTCGTGCGCGGCCAGCGCGCCGACACCCTGCGCCCTGGCCAGGGGCTGGGGCTGGCGGTGGTGGTAGATATTCTGGAGCAGTATGAGGGCCAGGTGATTGCCACATCCAGCCCGCTGGGCGGCGCGCGTATGGAGGTCATCTTCCGCCGTCAGGAAGTTGAACATCGCCGCGAGTAGAAAGGCGTGCGGGCTGTTATACTTGCCTGCATTTACAGCCCTGTGTGGAATGACTCATGGATTATCAGCTCGACCTCAACTGGCCCGACTTTATTCAGCGCTACTGGCAAAAACGCCCGGTGCTGCTCAAGCGCGGCTTCAAAAACTTTATCGATCCTATCTCTCCTGACGAGCTGGCCGGCCTGGCGATGGAAAACGAGGTGGACAGCCGCCTGGTGAGCCATAACGACGGTAAATGGCAGGTGAGCCACGGGCCTTTCGAGAGCTACGATCATCTCGGCGAGAACAACTGGTCGCTGCTGGTGCAGGCGGTGAACCACTGGCATGAGCCTTCTGCGGCGCTGATGCGTCCGTTCCGCTTTTTACCGGACTGGCGCATCGACGATCTGATGATCTCGTTCGCCGTGCCGGGCGGCGGCGTTGGCCCGCACTTCGATCAGTATGACGTGTTTATCATTCAGGGCACCGGCCGTCGCCGCTGGCGCGTCGGCGAGAAAGTGCCGATGAAGCAGCACTGCCCGCACCCCGATCTGCTGCAGGTCGAGCCGTTCGACGCCATCATCGATGAAGAGATGGAGCCAGGCGACATTCTCTATATTCCGCCGGGATTCCCGCACGAGGGCTATTCGCTCGAGAACGCCATCAACTACTCTGTTGGCTTCCGCGCGCCGAGCGGCCGCGAGCTGATCAGCGGCTTCGCTGACTACGTGCTGGCGCGCGAGCTGGGCAGCTACCGCTACAGCGATCCCGAGGTGCCGGCGCGCGACTGTCCGTCGCAGATCCTGCCACAGGAGATCGAGGGCATTCGCAAGGTGATGCTCGACGTGATTGACCAGCCGGAGCATTTCGCCAACTGGTTCGGGGAATTTATCTCTCAGTCGCGCCACGAGCTGGACGTCGCCCCGCCGGAGCCGCCCTATCAGCCGGATGAGATTTACGATGCGCTGCAGCAGGGCGACACGCTGTCGCGCCTTGGCGGCCTGCGCGTGCTGACCATTGGCGAGGCGGTGTTCGTTAACGGCGAGCGCGTCGAGTGTTCACAGCCGGAGGTGCTGACGGCGCTGGCGCACCGCCATACGCTGAGCCTGGAAGATTTCGGCGAGGCGCTGGACGACCCGTCGCTGCTGGCGCAGCTCGCCGCGCTGGTAAACGCCGGATACTGGTACTTTGGCGACGCCGAGTAACCGAGAGCAAAACGCTCCCTGGCGGGAGCGTTAAAGTCTGTAACCGGGTGCCAGCGCAGGTGGCACCACCTGCTTTCTACCTTATGGCATCGTCTGTAAATTCTGGGTTCGACGCCTGCTTTACCCCTTTTTCTCCGCCGCCAGCGCCGCCAGCCGTACGATCACCTCCACCGACTGCGCCATAATATTAAGCGAGGCGAACTCGTGCTTGCCGTGGTAGTTATAGCCGCCGGTAAAGATATTCGGGCACGGCAATCCTTTCCACGACAGCGCCGAACCGTCGGTGCCGCCGCGAATCGGCTTCACCTTCGGCTCGATGCCGCAGTCGCGCATCGCCTGCAGCGCCAGCTCAATGATATGCGGATGCGGCTCGACCTTCTCGCGCATATTGCGATAGCTGTTGCTGATCTCCACTGTCACGGAACAGTCTTTATGCAGCCCGGCGTTAAGGCGTTCGGCAATCGCCGTCAGCACCTGCTTGCGCTGCTCGAACGCCTCGGTGTCGAAGTCGCGGATAATGTACTGCAGCTCGGCGTGCTCAACCGTGCCCTTCATCTGATGCAGATGGTAAAAACCTTCATAGCCGTCGGTAAACTGCGGACGCTCTTGCGATGGCACCTCGGCATGAAACGCCGTCGCCACATCCAGCGCGTTCACCATTACCCCTTTCGCCGAGCCTGGGTGCACGTTATTGCCGACCACCTTCACCACCGCTGACGCCGCGTTGAAGTTCTCATACTCAAACTCGCCCAGATCGCTGCCGTCGATAGTGTAGGCCCAGTCGGCGGCGAAGCCCTCAACGTCGAAATGGGAGGTGCCGCGGCCGATCTCTTCGTCTGGAGTAAAGGCGACGCGGATCGCGCCGTGGGGAATATCCCCTTCCGCCAGACGCGCCATCGCCGTCATGATCTCGGCAATGCCCGCTTTATCGTCGGCGCCGAGCAGCGTTTTGCCGTCGGTGGTGATCAAGGTATGGCCGATCAGCTTATGCAGGATCGGGAACATCACCGGCGACAACACCTCTTCGCCGGTGCCGAGCGCGATGTCGCCGCCGCGATAGTTCTCAATGATCTGCGGATTGACGTTTTTCGCCGTAAAATCGGGCGAGGTGTCCATATGCGAGATAAAGCCGATCACCGGCGTCGGCCAGTCAACGTTGGCGGGCAGCGTGCCCATCACGCAGCAGTGATCGCTGAGCGACACGTCGACAAAACCGAGCGCAATCAACTCTTCCTGCAGCTTGCGCGCCAGCGTCCACTGCCCTTCGCTGCTCGGCACCTGACGCGCCTGCGGTTTTGCCTGCGTCTCTACCGCCACGTAACTTAGAAACCGTTCAAGTAACTGATCCATATGCCATCCTTCAAAAGAAGCCGACTATCATTATCAACAGCCGCGTCCGACGCGTGTTGCGTCATATCATTATCTGACAGGTTAACCTGCGCTGCGCGTTTGCAGAAGGAACTTTTAACATAGTTGTTAACATCTGTGGTCAGGATCGGGCATCCGCGTCTGATTGCCTCTTTTCACCGCCAAAACATGGCATTGCCCTATTTTTCAGGTATCATCGCGCCCTCTCGCTGGCTGGCCGACGCAAACGGCTATGCTGTAATTTGTTCGACCTCATTACCGACTGAGTGACTAAAATGACGCAAACACGCGCGCAGCAGGCGCTGGTTACGCTTTCTGGCATCAGTAAAGCTTTCGACGGCAAGTCCATCATCAGCGACTTCAACCTGACTATCGATCACGGGGAATTTATTACCCTGCTCGGCCCGTCGGGCTGCGGCAAAACCACCATTCTGCGCCTGATCGCCGGGCTGGAAGAGGTCGACAGCGGCCGCGTGAAGCTGGATGACCACGACATCACCGACACGCCCGCCGAACATCGCCACGTCAACACGGTATTTCAGAGCTACGCGCTTTTCCCGCATATGTCGGTGTTTGAAAACGTCGCCTTCGGCCTGCGCATGCAGAAAACCCCGAACGCCGAAATCGCCGCGCGCGTCAGCGAGGCGCTGGCGATGGTGCAGCTGGAGAGCTTCGCCGACCGCCGCCCGCATCAGCTCTCCGGCGGTCAGCAGCAGCGCGTCGCCATCGCGCGCGCGGTGGTGAACCGACCCAAAGTGCTGCTGCTCGACGAGTCGCTCTCCGCGCTGGACTACAAGCTGCGCAAGCAGATGCAGAACGAGCTGAAGGCGCTGCAGCGCAAGCTCGGCATCACCTTTGTCTTCGTCACGCACGATCAGGAAGAGGCGCTGACCATGTCGGACCGCATTGTGGTGATGCGCGACGGCAAGATCGAGCAGGACGGCACGCCGCGCGAAATCTACGAAGAGCCGAAGAACCTGTTCGTGGCGCGCTTTATCGGCGAGATCAACGTCTTTGACGCCGACGTGCTCGATGCCAGCGCCGCGCCGCGCGTGCGCGCCCGCGTCGAGGGCCGCGAATGCGACATTCACTGCGCCTTCCCGGTCAGCGTCGGCGATCGCCTGCACGTGCTGCTGCGCCCGGAAGATCTGCGCGTCGACGAGGTGCACAGTGACCAGCCGATTGAAGGCCTGATCGGCTACGTGCGCGAGCGCAACTACAAAGGGATGACGCTGGAGTCCACCGTCGAGCTGGAGAACGGCAAGCTGGTGACGGTCAGCGAATTCTTTAACGAGGACGATCCCGACTTCGATCACTCCCTTAATCAAAAAATGGTGGTGAACTGGGTTCCCAGCTGGGAGGTGGTGCTGCCCTATGAAGCTGATGCGTAACCGTTTCCAGAAAAGCGTCACGGCGCTGATCGTCGGCTGGCTGGCGCTGTTCGTGCTGCTGCCGAACCTGATGATCTTCGTCACCAGCTTTCTGACGCGCGACGACGCGCACTTCGTGCGGATGGCGTTCACCCTCAGCAACTATACGCGGCTGCTCGATCCGCTCTACGGCGAGGTGCTGCTGCACTCGCTCAATATGGCAGCGATCGCCACGCTCTGCTGTCTGCTGCTGGGCTATCCCTTCGCCTGGTGCCTGACGAAGCTGCCGGCGCGGCTGCGCCCGCTGCTGTTGTTTCTGCTGATCGTTCCCTTCTGGACCAACTCGCTGATCCGCATCTACGGGCTGAAAATCTTTCTCAGCACGCGCGGCTGGCTGAATGATTTTCTGCTGTGGCTGGGAGTGATTGAGACGCCCTTCCGCATTATGTATACGTCGCAGGCGGTGATCCTCGGCCTGATCTACATTCTGCTGCCCTTTATGGTGCTGCCCCTCTACTCCAGCCTGGAGAAGCTGGATCGCGCCTGTCTCGAAGCGGCGCGCGACCTCGGCGCCAGCAAAACGCAGACCTTTTTCCGCATCATTCTGCCGCTGACCATGCCGGGCATCGTCGCGGGCTGTTTGCTGGTGCTGATCCCGGCGATGGGGCTGTTCTACGTGGCGGATCTGATGGGTGGTGCGAAGAACCTGCTGATCGGCAACGTTATCAAGAGTCAGTTCCTCAATATCCGCGACTGGCCGTTCGGCGCGGCGACCAGCATCGTGATGACGCTGCTGATGGGCCTGATGCTGCTGTTTTACTGGCGCGCCGCGCGCCTGCTGAATAAAAAGGTGGAGCTGGAATGATTGCGCGCCTGCTACGCGGCGGCTTTATGGCCGTGATTTACGCCTGGTTTTATATCCCTATCGCGATCCTGATCGTTAACTCATTCAACGCCTCGCGCTTCGGCATCAACTGGCAGGGTTTCAGCACCCAGTGGTACAGCCTGCTGATGAATAACGACAGCCTGATCCAGGCGGCGCAGCACTCGCTGCTGATGGGCGTGCTCTCCGCCAGCTGCGCCACGCTGATCGGCTCGCTCACCGCCGTGGCGCTCTACCGCTACCGCTTTCGCGGTAAGCCCTTCGTTAGCGGCATGCTGTTCGTGGTGATGATGTCGCCGGATATCGTGATGGCGATCTCCCTGCTGGTGCTGTTTATGCTGCTGGGCATTTCGCTCGGCTTCTGGTCGCTGCTCTTTTCCCATATCACCTTCTGCCTGCCGTTTGTGGTGATCACCGTCTATTCGCGGCTGAAGGGCTTCGACGTGCGTATGCTGGAGGCGGCGAAGGATCTGGGCGCCAGCGAAACCACCATTCTGCGTAAAATCATTCTGCCGCTGGCGATGCCGGCGGTGGCGGCGGGCTGGTTGCTGAGCTTTACCCTGTCGATGGACGACGTGGTGGTCTCCTCCTTTGTGACCGGGCCGACCTTTGAGATCCTGCCGCTGAAGATCTATTCGATGGTGAAGGTCGGCGTCTCGCCGGAGGTGAATGCGCTGGCGACCATTTTGCTGCTGCTGTCGCTGCTGTTGGTCGGCGTCAGCCAGCTGTTGCTCCGTGATAAAACCAAATAGAGGATTGATGATGAAAAAATGGTCTCACTGGCTGGCGGCTGGGGCGCTGGCGCTGGGCATGCAGGGCGCGCAGGCTGATGACAGCAGCACGCTCTACTTCTACAACTGGACCGAATATGTGCCGCCGGGGCTGCTGGAGCAGTTCACCAAAGAGACCGGCATTAAGGTGATCTACTCTACCTACGAGTCCAACGAGAGCATGTACGCCAAGCTGAAGACCTGGAAAGATGGCGCCTACGATCTGGTAGTGCCCTCGACCTACTTCGTGGCGAAGATGCGCAATGAGGGCATGCTGCAGAAGATCGACAAGGCGCAGCTGAGCAACTTCAAAAACCTCGATCCCAATCTGCTCAACAAGCCGTTCGATCCCAACAACGACTATTCGATCCCCTATATCTGGGGCGCGACGGCGATCGGCGTCAATACCGATGCGGTGGACGCGAAGTCGGTGCAGAGCTGGGCGGATCTGTGGAAGCCGGAGTACAAGCAGAGCCTGCTGCTGACCGACGACGCGCGCGAGGTGTTCCAGATGGCGCTGCGCAAGCTGGGCCTCTCTGGCAATACCCGCGATCCCAAAGAGATCAACGCCGCCTATGAAGAGCTGAAGAAGCTGATGCCGAACGTGCTCGCCTTTAACTCCGACAACCCCGGCAACCCCTATATGGAAGGGGAAGTGAATCTCGGCATGATCTGGAACGGTTCCGCCTATGTGGCGCGTCAGGCGGGCACGCCGCTGGAGGTGGTATGGCCGAAAGAGGGCGGGATTTTCTGGATGGATAACCTGGCGATCCCGGCCAACGCCAAAAACAAGGCGGGCGCGCTGAAGCTGATCAACTTCCTGCTGCGTCCCGACGTGGCGGCGAAAGTGGCGGAAACCATCGGCTACCCAACGCCAAACCTCGCCGCCAAAGCACTGCTGCCGAAGGCGGTGGCGAACGATCCGTCGCTCTATCCGTCAGCGGAGGTGATTAAGAACGGCGAATGGCAGAACGACGTCGGCGACGCCAGCGTGCAGTATGAGACGCTGTTCCAGAAGCTTAAGGCGGGTCGGTAACAAAAAGGCTGGGAGCAGGACTTGTCGTCTAACAGCCACGCCAGAGTTTAACAGCGGGTGACAGGGACCGAGGAGCAAAGCGTCCCGCGACAAGGATGTCGCGGGCCGAGCTGGCAGGGATGCCGCCTTTTGCGTCTTTGCGATCGGTCCCTGCCACCTGCGGTGAGCACCTGTTCCACCGCAACTTTTAATCGCGCTTACTTATACAAACTGCGTAAAAATCCATCCACAAACTGCGGCACTTCCTCGCTCGCCAGCCCGTAGTGACGTTCGGCAAACTCGTTGCCCACCTGGCTCGGCTCCAGATTCAGCTCCACGGTATGCGCGCCCTGCAGCTTCGCCTCATGCACAAAACCGGCCGCCGGATAAACATGCCCTGAAGTGCCGATGGCGATAAACAGATCCGCCTGCTCCAGCGCATGATAAATCTCCTCCATGCCGATGGGCATCTCCCCAAACCACACCACATGCGGGCGCAGCGGCGCAGGAAACTGACAGCAGGTGCAGCGATCCTCGGTGGTGAGATCCTCGTGCCACGCAATCACCTGTCCGCTGCTGGTGCAGCGCGCCTTCAGCAGCTCGCCGTGCATATGCAGCACGCGGCTGTTGCCCGCGCGCTCGTGCAGATTGTCGATATTCTGCGTTACCAGCAAAAAGTTGTCGCCCAGCACCTGCTCCAGCTCCGCCAGCGCCTTGTGCGCGGCATTAGGCTGAATATCGCCCGACTGCAGCGTCCGGCGGCGCGCGTTGTAAAAACGCTGCACCAGCTCGGGATCGCGACGATAGCCCTCCGGCGTCGCCACATCCTCCACGCGGTGCTCCTCCCACAGCCCGTCAGCGGCGCGGAAGGTCTGAATGCCTGACTCGGCTGAAATGCCCGCGCCGGTCAGCACCACCACAAACGGCTGCGGATGGGCCGCCAGCTCAACCTGACGATCGCGCTCAAAAATACGCTGGCGAAAGCGCTGATGCACCTTGCGGCGGGTCTTCTTATAGCGGGCGAGTCGCAAGCGTCGACGCGGTGTACGCATAAAAACTCCTTGTGGGCGACGTTCGGGTCGCCGCCTGAAAATCTCAAGTGTAGCGGCCGCGTATGACAGCGCGATGCCGCCCGGTTACTGCCCGCTCAGCACGCGCGCCGGATCGATGCGACTGGCGCGACGCGCCGGATACCAGCTTGCCAGCAGGCTCAGCACGATGGCGGTCAGCAAAACAGAGCCGACATCCAGCCAGTGCAGCTCCGAGGGCAGAAAATCGATAAAATAGATATCGCCCGCCAGCAAATGATGCCCGGTCAGCGATTCCAGCCCGCGCACCAGCGTGGTGAGATTGAGCGCCACCAGCACGCCAATCACCACGCCGCTGACGCTGCCTAATAGCCCCGCCAGCAGGCCGTACCAGATAAAAATCGCGCGGATCAGCCCGTCTTTCGCGCCAAGCGTGCGCAGCACCGCGATGTCGCTGCTCTTATCCTTCACCGCCATCACCAGCGTCGAAACGATATTGAAACAGGCTACGCCAATTACCAGCACCATCGCCAGATACATAATGGCGCGGATCATCTGAATATCGCGATACATATAGCCGAAGGTGCCAATCCAGCTGCGAATATAGACGTAGCCGTGCGTCGCCTCGCCCGCGTCGCGCACCAGCTTCACCGCCTGAAAGGGATCCTTCATCTTCAGAGCAATGCCCGTGACACTGTCACCCATATCGAGGTAGTTTTGCGCGTCCGCCAGCGGCACCAGCGCCAGACTGTGGTCCAGCATGCCGCTCAGCTGCAAAATGCCGCTCACCTGCAGGCGAATGCGCTTCGGCTGCAGCAGCTTCGTGCCGCCGTCGTTGTTGGGGATCAGGATGGTAATCCAGCTGCCCTGCTTCACGTTCAGCGTGCGGGCAATGCCGCCGCCTAAAATAATCTGCTGCTTGCCGGCGGCGAAGGTTTTCCAGCCGTCGCCCTCAACGAACTGCGGCAGCGCGCTCAGGCGCGGCTCCTGCGCCGGGTCGACGCCCTTCACCTGCAGCGCCTGCAGCTTCGCACCGCTCTCGATCAACCCGGTAAAATTAACGTAGGGCGCGGCGGCGGCGATGCCGGGCACCTGCTCAACCGGCGCAATTAGCGACTGCCAGTTGCGGAACGGCTGATTCACCGCCTCGATTTCGCCGTGCGGCACCACCGCCAGAATGCGGTTATTCAGCTCGCGCTCGAAGCCGTTCATGGCGCTCAGGCCGATAATCAGCACCGCCACGCCCAGCGCGATGCCGAGCGTGGAGATAATGGAAATCAGCGACACCATGCCACCGCCGCGACGGCCGCGGCTGAAACGCAGCCCTAACAACAGGGATAACGACGAACCCATTACAGCGCTCCTGCTAAGGTCACCTGCTCGCTTAACTGCCCGTCGCGCATCTCCATCTGACGCGACAGCCGCTTCGCCAGATGCAGATCGTGCGTCACCACCAGAAAGGCGGTGCCCTGACGGACGTTCAGCTCGCCCAGCAGTTCGAAAATGGCATCGGCGTTGCGCGCGTCGAGGTTGCCGGTCGGCTCATCCGCCATCACCAGACGCGGACGGTTCACCAGCGCGCGCGCGATAGAGACGCGCTGACGCTCGCCGCCCGACAGCTCCGAAGGACGATGATGCGCGCGCTTCTCCAGCCCGACCGCTGCCAGCATTTCGCGCGCGCGCTGCTGCGCTTCCGCCTTGCCAACCTTGCCGATCAGCAGCGGCATCGCCACGTTTTCCAGCGCGTTAAAGTCAGGCAGCAGATGGTGGAACTGGTAGATAAAGCCCAGCTCGCGGTTGCGCAGCGCCGCTTTGGCTGACGACGACATGGCGTTCAGCGACTGACCGTCAAACACCACATCGCCGGAGGTCGGCGCGTCCAGACCGCCCAGCAGATGCAACAGCGTACTTTTGCCGGAGCCGGAGCTGCCGACAATCGCCATCAGCTCGCCGGGCTGCAGGCTAAAGGTGACGTCGCGCAGCACGTCCGTCTGCACGCTGCCTTCCTGATAGCGTTTGCACAGCGCGCGGCACTGCAACAAAGGGGTGTTACTCATAACGTAAAGCCTCAGCGGGTTGAACGGCGGCGGCGCGCCAGGAGGGATAGAGCGTCGACAGCAGCGCGACCACCATCGCCGTCACGGCGATGGTCACCACCTGCCAGACATTGATGTCGACCGGCAGCGCCGCGCCGTCTAAAAACAGGCCGATCACCGGCATCAGATTATTGAGCTGGCTGGCGAGCAGCACGCCGAGCAGCGTGCCGAGCAGCGCGCCGATAATGCCGGCGCTGGCGCCCTGCACCATAAAGACCGCGACAATCTGACGGCGCGTCAGCCCCTGGGTTTGCAGGATCGCCACTTCGCCCTGCTTCTCCATAATCAGCAGGCCGAGCGAGGTAATGATATTAAAGGCGGCGACGGCGACGATCAGGCTGAGCAGCAGCCCCATCATATTTTTCTCCATGCGCACCGCCTGGAAAAGATCGCCTTTGCGCTCGCGCCAGTCTTTCCACACCAGCCCGTCCGGCAGCGACTGCTGGCTGAGTGCATCCACCGCCAGCGGCTTATCCAGCCACAGGCGCCAGCCGGTCACGTTGCCCGCCGGATACCGCATCAGGCGCGAGGCGTCCTGCTGATTAACCAGGATCTGATAGCGATCCACCTCGCTGTTGGCGGCATAGGTGCCTGCCACGGTAAAGAGCCGCTGGCTCGGCACGCGCCCCATCGGAGTAAACTGGCTGACCGACGGCACCATCAGGCGCAGCTCGTCGCCGCGCTTGACGCCAAGCTGCGTCGCCAGCTGTTCGCCGAGGATGACATTGTACTGGCCCGACTGCAGCACGCTTTGCGGCGTGTTGACCAGATAAGGCGTGAGGGGATCCTTCTCATCGGGCTGAATGCCAAGCATGACGCCAACCGAGACGTTGTGCGCGCTTTGCAGCACCACGTCGGCGGTGGTAAGTGGCGCCATGCGGCTGACGCCCGCCAGCTTAAGGCTGTCGGCGGGCTGCTGCTGCGGGTTAATGCTGCCCTTCTCACTGGTGACCAGCGCCTGCGGCATCAGCCCAAGAATGTTGCCCTCCAGCTCGCGCTCAAAGCCGTTCATCACCGAGAGAACGGTGACCAGGGCCAGCACGCCAAGCGTGATGCCGATAGTGGAGAGCCAGGAAACGAAGCGACCAAAGCGATCCGATGCTCGCCCGCGCATATAGCGCAGGCCGATAAATAGCGCGACAGGTTGATACATGTATTCCGTCTTGGCAGTAGCCTGAAAGTAGAGCAGTGATGATAAAGGAGGCGTCCTGTTTATGAAACCTCTAACCCTCTGAGTACGCGGCAAAGTATGGCCGATTTTTGTTAAAAAGCGTGCTAACGGACTGCTCTGTACGCTTAGTCGCCAGCCGACCGGGTAGGCTACACTATTAACTGGAGCCGATATCCCGCTCCTCAGGCGCTGGAGTAAACACCATGTTCAGATATCCCAAAGGCAGTATTGTGAAGCACAAATCGGGAGAGATTAAAGGCGAAGTTGTTAACGTTTTTGAACAGGGAGACGCGCCCACCGGTTACTACGTCAAGTGGGACGACGGCAACCACAGCTACCATCTGGAAACAGAGTTGAGCTGGGCGAATGTCGATCGTCCGCGCATGCATTATACCCAACCATCCGCTAAATAACCCGGCCACCGCGCAAAGGAAAAACCGTCGCAGCAGGTGATCGCCAGGGCGTAATGTGGAATCATGACGCCCTGGAAAAAATGGAGAGAAGCACAAGATCCCATGTCCGAACAGACCCGCTATGCCCTGCCCGTAAAACCCGGCGATCGTCGCCAGCTCGGCCAGCTGATCGGCGCCGCGCACGCGGTGGAATGCGCCAGCATCACCGAGCGCCACGCCGGTCCGGTGCTGATGGTGACCCCTGATATGCAAACCGCGCTGCGTTTGCTGGATGAAATCCGTCAGTTTACCGATCTGCCCGTCAGCCATCTCGCCGACTGGGAAACGCTGCCCTACGACAGCTTCTCGCCCCATCAGGACATTATTTCGGCGCGTCTGTCGACGCTGTACCAGCTGCCGACCATGACGCGCGGCATGCTGATTATGCCGGTCAACACCCTGATGCAGCGCGTCTGTCCGCATCCCTATCTGCACGGCCACGCGCTGGTGATGAAGCAGGGACAGAAGCTGTCGCGCGATCGCCTGCGCGATCAGCTGGAACAGGCGGGCTATCGCCACGTCGACCAGGTGATGGAGCATGGCGAATACGCCACGCGCGGCGCGCTGCTCGATCTCTTTCCGATGGGCAGCGAGCAGCCCTACCGCATCGACTTTTTCGACGACGAAATCGACAGCCTGCGGCTGTTCGACGTTGACAGCCAGCGCACGCTGGAAGCGGTGCCGGCCATCAATCTGCTGCCGGCCCATGAGTTCCCTACCGACAAAGCGGCAATCGAGCTGTTCCGCACCCGCTGGCGCGAGCTGTTCGACGTGCGCCGCGAGCCGGAGCATATCTATCAGCAGGTGAGCAAAGGCACGCTGCCCGCCGGGATCGAATACTGGCAGCCGCTCTTTTTCGAGCAGGATCTGCCGACGCTGTTCAGCTACCTGCCCGACAATACCCTGATTGTGAACTGCGGCGATCTCAGCGGCGGCGCAGAGCGTTTCTGGCAGGACGTGGAGGCGCGCTATGAGAACCGCCGCGTCGACCCGATGCGTCCGCTGCTGACGCCGACCACGCTGTGGCTGCGCCCCGACGCGCTGCTGAGCGAGCTGAACCAGTGGCCGCGCGTGCAGATGAGCAACGAGGCGCTGCCGGAAAAAGCGGCCAACACCAATCTTGGCTATCAGCCGCTGCCGGATATCGCCGTGCAGGGGCAGGCCAAAGCGCCGCTCGATCCGCTGCGCCAGTTCCTCGACGGCTTCAGCGGCCAGGTCACCTTCTCGGTAGAGAGCGAAGGCCGGCGCGAGAGCCTGCAGGAGCTGCTGGCGCGCATCAAGCTGCGTCCGCAGACGGTGCGCCGCTTCGATGAAGCGGAGAGTGAACGCTTTACGCTGATGATTGGCGCCAGCGAGCGCGGCTTTGTCGATACGCTGCGCGACCGCGCGCTGATTTGCGAAAGCGATCTGCTGGGCGAACGCGTCAGCCGTCGCCGCCAGGATACGCGCCGCACCATCAACCCCGACATTCTGATCCGCAACCTGGCAGAGCTGACGCCCGGTCAGCCGGTGGTGCATCTGGAACACGGCGTCGGCCGCTATATCGGCCTGACCACGCTGGAAGCGGGCGGCATCATGGCGGAGTATCTGATGCTCTCCTACGCCAACGACGCCAAACTCTACGTGCCGGTGTCGTCGCTGCACCTGATTAGCCGCTACGCCGGCGGCGCGGATGAAAACGCGCCGCTGCACAAGCTGGGCAGCGACGCCTGGACGCGCGCGCGTCAGAAAGCGGCGGAAAAAGTGCGCGACGTCGCCGCCGAGCTGCTGGATATCTACGCTCAGCGCGCGGCCAAAGCGGGCTATGCCTTTAAGCATGACCGCGAACAGTATCAGCTGTTCTGCGAGAGCTTCCCGTTCGAAACCACGCCGGATCAGGCGCAGGCGATCAACGCGGTGCTGAGCGACATGTGCCAGCCGCTGGCGATGGATCGTCTGGTGTGCGGCGACGTCGGCTTCGGCAAAACCGAAGTGGCGATGCGCGCGGCGTTCCTCGCGGTAGAGAACCACAAGCAAGTAGCGGTGCTGGTGCCGACCACGCTGCTGGCGCAGCAGCACTACGACAACTTCCGCGATCGCTTCGCCAACTGGCCGGTGCGTATCGAGATGCTGTCTCGCTTCCGCAGCGCCAAAGAGCAGACGCAGGTGCTGCAGGCGGCGAGCGAGGGCAAGATCGATATCCTGATCGGCACCCACAAGCTGCTGATGAGCGATCTGAAGTGGCACGATTTAGGGCTGCTGATCGTCGATGAAGAGCACCGCTTCGGCGTGCGCCATAAAGAGCGCATCAAGGCGATGCGCGCCGACGTTGATATCCTGACGCTGACCGCCACGCCGATCCCGCGCACCCTGAATATGGCGATGAGCGGCATGCGCGACCTGTCGATTATCGCCACGCCGCCCGCGCGTCGTCTGGCGGTAAAGACCTTTGTGCGCGAGTACGACAGTCTGGTGGTGCGCGAGGCGATCCTGCGCGAAGTGCTGCGCGGCGGCCAGGTCTACTACCTCTATAACGACGTCGAGAATATCGAGAAAGCGGCGCAGCGGCTGGAAGAGCTGGTGCCGGAAGCGCGCATCGCCATCGGCCACGGCCAGATGCGCGAGCGCGATCTCGAGCGGGTGATGAACGACTTCCACCACCAGCGTTTCAACGTGCTGGTCTGCACCACCATCATCGAGACCGGCATCGACATCCCGACTGCGAATACCATTATCATCGAGCGCGCCGACCACTTCGGTCTGGCGCAGCTGCACCAGCTGCGCGGTCGCGTCGGGCGTTCGCATCATCAGGCCTACGCCTGGCTGCTGACGCCGCATCCCAAGGCGATGACCAGCGACGCGCAGAAGCGTCTGGAGGCGATCGCCTCGCTGGAAGATCTTGGCGCAGGCTTCGCGCTGGCGACGCACGATCTGGAGATACGCGGCGCGGGCGAGCTGCTCGGCGAGGAGCAGAGCGGCCAGATGGAGACGCTGGGCTTCTCGCTCTATATGGAGCTGCTGGAAAACGCGGTGGATGCGCTGAAGGCGGGCCGCGAGCCGTCGCTGGAAGATCTCACCAGCAATCAGACCGAGATCGAGCTGCGTATGCCCGCGCTGCTGCCGGAGGAGTTTATCCCTGACGTCAATACGCGCCTGTCGCTCTATAAGCGCATCGCCAGCGCCGACAGCGAGGAGGAGCTACAGGAGCTGAAGGTGGAGATGATCGACCGCTTCGGCGTCTTGCCAGACGCGGCGCGCAATCTACTGGATATCGCCACCCTGCGGCTGGTGGCGCGCAGTCTCGGCATCCGTAAGATCGAGGTCAGCGATAAAGGTGGCTTCTTTGATTTCGCGCCGCAGAACAGCGTCGATCCCAGCTGGCTGATTAGCCTGCTGCAGAAGGATCCGCAGCAGTGGAAGCTCGACGGCCCGACCCGTTTGCGCTTTACGCGCGATCTGGCGGAGCGCAAGCTGCGAATGGAGTGGGTGCAGAGCTTTATGGCGCAGCTGCGCGAAAACCGCATTTAGTGTGGTGGTCACGTCTCCCGCTGGCGGGAGACGTGACGTCTTTTACTTCAGTGCCATCGCGCTACGCAGCGTAAAGAAGAGATCGGTCTGATCGGTCAGTCCCACCACGTTAGCCGCATAAGGGCCATAGGCCGCGATGCGCAGCTGCGTGCCGGTATGCCCTTGCGAATCGGTGTCCGAGTTACCGTAGCTGATAGTCATCACCGCGCCGTCTTTGGTATTCAGCGCCTGCGTCAGGCCGGGCGCTTTGGTGCCGTTGGCGATGATCTGGCTGCTGTGCGCATGATCCGCCGTGACCACCACCAGCGTATTGCCCTCTGCCTGCGCGAAGGCGAGCGCCTGCTGCACCGCTTCATCGAGATCCACCGTTTCGCCGATCTGACCGCATGGGTTTGCCGCGTGATCCTCTTTATCGATCGACGCGCCCTCTACCTGCAGGAAAAAGCCGTTCGGGTTGGTTTTCAGCAGATCAATCGCTTTGCTGGTCATTTGCGCCAGCGTCGGGGTGGCGACCGGGCGATCTTTATTCACCTCACAGGTCACCGCCGCTTGCTCGATGTTGCCATAGTGGCTCGCCTGCGGGCCTTTCCAGCGCACTGGCATATTGCCGTCGGCAAACAGGCCGAGCAGCGGTTTGTCCTTGTCGGCTGCGGTAACGGCGTTCAGTCCCTGCCAGTCGCTCACCAGCTGATATCCCAGCGCCTGCGCCTGTTCGCGCAGGGTTTTACCCTGATAGTCGCCCGCTTTCGCCACCTCGTTAAAGGATTTCGCGCCGCCGCCTAGTACTACGTCGGCGCGGGTTTTCAGGATCTGCTCGCTGATCGAGCCTTTACCGCCCTGCTCCAGCGCGTTGCTGGCGCACAGCTCGCTTGTTTTTTCCGGGCCGTAGCATTTGCGGCTGGTAACGTGCGCCATCAGCGCGGCGGGCGTGGCGTCCTGCAGCTCCGCCGTTGAGACGTTGCCGGTTGCTTTGCCTGCGGCTTTGGCGATCTCCAGCAGCGTTTGCTGATCCTTGCCGTTCACGTCGACGCCGATCGCGCCGTTGTAGCTCTTGGTGCCGGTGGCCCACGCGGTGGCGGAGGCGGCGGAATCGGTGACGTAATCAGGCTTATGGGTTTTCTTGTCGAGCGAATAGTGCGTGTACTGGCCGGTGAGCGGCAGCGCATCCAGTCCTTTAAAGAAGCCGCCTGCGCCTTCCGCCAGGTTGCGCGCGGCGGTGATTTCCGAATCGCCCATGCCGTCGCCAATCAGCAGAATGACGTTTTTCGCCGTGCTGTTGCGCAGCGACGCTTTCAGCGCCTCGGTCTGATCGCCGGTAAGACGGCGCGCGCCGCCGTGCTGGGTGATATCGCCGGTGGCGGCGCGCGAGTAGCCTGCGTCTGCGTCTGCGGGCGCGCTGGCGGTTTCAGCGTGCACGGATAGACTCACCAGCGAGGCGAGCAGCGAAAAGGTAAAGAGGCGCATCGGTTTCATCTTGTATTCCTTTATGAGAAAAAATTACCAGAAGTTTCAGGGGTTAAGTCTGTGATGCTTTGGTGACATTTTTGTGGCTGCGGGATGGCTTTTTGATGACAATCTGAGCGAGATGCGCAGGGATAAAACGATTCGAACAGAGCTTAAGCGGATAGAAAAAAAGAGAAAAATAGTGCTTGACCCTTTTGGGCCGACTCCCTATAGTAGCGCCCCGTTGACCCAGCAAGGTCAGCGGAAAAATGTGGTGAGGTGTCCGAGTGGCTGAAGGAGCACGCCTGGAAAGTGTGTATACGGCAACGTATCGGGGGTTCGAATCCCCCTCTCACCGCCACAAATTCAAGAAAATGCCTGAACTGACGTTCAGGCATTTTTTTTACATATTCTTCGGTGAGAGGGGTATGAGAACCCCCGCCGGGGTTCGACAACGGGCGCAGCCCGTTGGACAGCGGAGCCTGCGACGCTGCCCGCAGGGCGAGCGCAGCGAGTCAATCCCCCTCTCACCGCCACAAATTGCAGAGAAAAGCCTGAACTCACGTTCAGGCTTTTTTCGTTTATATCCCTCGATGAGAGGGGTATGAGAACCCCCGCCAGGATTCGACAACGGGCAAAGTTTACAAAGTGAGCAAAAAAATAAAATATAATCTTGATGCTCAACTTAGTTTTGTAATAAAGTAGGGTTTTAGAAATTACAATGAATAGTATGTTAGGGCTAACATAACATCCTATATTAGTCTGCCACAAATGTCAGACTTTAAGAAACTATATTGAAATCAATTAACTCTAAAAAACTTAAAATGTGTATTTAATTTATTATTTTATATTGAAATCCATTGAAATGATTCTATAAAGGGAAATAAAAGCTTTAACACACTAAAAAGTAAATTTTCATAAAGGAATAAATTATGGCGAATTTGATTTCTCTTTTTAATCATAAAGGTGGTGTCAGTAAAACCACAACTGTTTTTCATCTTGGTTGGAAATTCGCAAACCTAGGAAAAAGAGTGTTAATTGTTGATGCAGATCCTCAATGTAACTTGACTGGACTCACTCTTGGACTTGATGATTATGATTCTCTAGTTCGTTTTTATGATAATAAGCAAAACACTGATCTGTTTAGCAGCCTTGCGCCAGAATTTTCGCTAGAAGAAAAGTCTAACCCTCCTCTTAATCCGACAGCGCTCACAAAAACAAAGAATAAAAATTTATTTATTTTAGCAGGGAATATTAGATTCTCAGAACTTGACACCCAAATTGCTACTGCGATGACTAGTAGTAATACACTTCCTGTGTTACGCAAATTTGTTGGTGCTTTCAATAGTCTCATTAGGAAAATGGCTGCTGAGCATAATATTGATATAGTGCTTGTCGACATGAGTCCTAGTGTATCATCCACTAATCAATGTATCTTAATGAGCTCTGATTATTTTGTTGTGCCAGTATCTCCTGATTTTTATTGTTATCAAGCCATCGACTCATTGAGCAACGTCTTACCTAAATGGGCTAAAGATATCAGTCAATTTAAAATAGATGGAGACTCTCCTCTACCAACTGACAATCCTAAGATGCTTGGATTCATAACACAAAACTACAGAATTTATACTACAGCAAACTCTGCCTTACCTGATAATTTAGATCAGCCGAAACAAATGTCTCGCGCTTATAGTGACTGGTTAGATAAAATCAAAGAAGTTTCTAATAGGAAACTAGTTCCTGCTCTTCAATCGGCCTCTATGATGATTGACAGTGAGAAATTTAGACTTTCTGTTACTCATGATGCTCCCTATCATTTAGGCGGCGTCCAGAATTTCAGTGGTTTAATACCTGTTTCTCAGAAACTTTCAAAACCTATATTTGAACTTACAAAAGAAGATGGGAACTGGTCTGGTGCTCGCTGGATGTGGGAGAAAAATGAAAAAGAAAATGGCATAAAAGTTAATATTGAAGAGGCTGATAAAGTTTATCAGAACTTAGCTAAATCAATCCTAAAGATGATTGATCTGGACATGAAATAAAAAATATCCTTTAGCAAATACATGCCCATCACATAGATTAAAGCCCGGCCATTACGGGCTTTATAATTTATCGAAGATAACCACATAAAAAACTCAAAAGAAAAGCCTTACTTTTCATTCTCAACCATGTTGTATTTTATCGCTTCATTTTATAAGTACTAGCACAATTAGTATTTTCATCTGAGATTGATTGAAAAAACCCAACCAACCTTTAAGTTTAATGAAGTCATATAATATAAAAAATCTTCTTACTGAAATTATTCGTTCAAAAACAATGAAAACCACACCTTGAAAAAAAACATTTTTCATTGACAAACTCATTGAAAATTTATACTTAATGGAAGTTCTTATTAGTTTTCAAATTTGAATATGATGTTCGGTCTAATAAGCGTTTTACCCATAAAAAAACCCGGCTTGCGCCGGGTTTTGCTCGCTACACAGGCTGACTCAATCAACCATACGCATGCAGCGTGTGCTGACACAGTGCCGAGCGCACGCAGTCATCTTTGCCGAAGCGTACAATGCCGACCATCTCGTCCTCTTCGAACCGCGCCAGCGCGTCCGCGAGACCGGAAGGCACCCCAGCGGGCAAGTCGCACTGGGTAATATCGCCGTTAACAATCACCGTGACATTTTCGCCAAGGCGTGTCAGGAACATCTTCATCTGAGCCGCGGTCACGTTTTGTGCCTCATCGAGGATCACCACCGCATTTTCAAAGGTACGACCGCGCATATAGGCGAAAGGCGCAATTTCTACCTTGCCGATTTCGGGTCGCAGACAGTACTGCATAAAGGACGCGCCAAGACGTTTAACCAGAACGTCGTAGACCGGCCGGAAATACGGGGCGAATTTTTCCGAGATATCCCCTGGCAGGAACCCCAGATCCTCATCGGCCTGTAGCACCGGACGTGTAACGATAATCCTGTCGATATCCTTATGTATCAGGGCCTCTGCCGCTTTCGCGGCGCTGATCCAGGTTTTTCCGCATCCGGCTTCGCCGGTGGCAAAGATCAGCTGTTTCGATTCTATGGCCTGGAGATAGTGCGCCTGAGCATCGTTTCTGGCGGCGATCGGCGAACGGTCGCGCACATCACGCGCCATCCCGATTGCATCCAGCCCACCCATCTGCACCAGCGAAGTGACCGATTCTTCTTCGCGCTGACGATGACTGCGAGAGTCACTACGAAGCACCCTTCTGGCTTCACGACGCGCTTTGATCACTGCTTTCTGTCTTCCCATAGTCGCACCTTACAGTTGGTTTCATTTCCCGCGTTGGGCTGATGCCCGCCACGATTAACTGAACGCTTTAGAGGTTTGATTGGCTTCCTTTTGAGCCATGACGTGCCGTTGATAAAGATGTGCCGCACCGAAGCGCAACTGCACACCGGTAAAATCAGAAGTGAAAAAACAATTTGATAAAGAAGAGGATGCTGTCGAAGGCGCGCATGCCCTCGCTGAAGAGTGTGAAACCTGAGGTAAAGCTGTCTGTCCTGTAAAGGACCTTCCCATGCGCGACTCCCGTCTGCGAACCAACAAGCTTATCCATTAAACTGCACTAATTCTAACAGAGTTGGCAACATTAATTTTACCAGCGGTCGCAGAAATCAACTGTCAGCGCAAAAATCGCGCGGTACGCGATACTATTTATTAAGGGAATCAGAGGATTACGCGTGACGAGCGGTTGACGATAAAATTGTTACGCGCGTTGACGCCTGCGCCGCCGCAACGGCGACGCAGGCGCGTCAGGCTTCCAGCAGCGGCTGCGCCAGATAGTGATTAGCGTCCGCCACGCCGGGCAACACAAAGAAGTAGCCGCCGCCGATGGGACGCACGTACTCCTCCAGCGCTTCGCCGTTAAGACGTTTCTGCACGGTGATAAAGCCCTTTTCCAGATCGTGCTGATAGCAGACGAAAAGCAGGCCCATATCGAGCTGGCCCGACGCGGTGGTGCCCGCCGAGTAGCTGTAGCCGCGACGCAGCATCAGACTGCTCTCCGTCTCGCGCGTGCGCGGATTCGCCAGGCGAATATGCGCGTCGAGCGCGATAACATCGCCGTTGGGATCCTGCGCATAGTCAGGCACGTCATGCTCGTGCTGCATGCCCAGCGGCGCGCCGCTCAGCTTGTCGCGGCCAAAGATAGCCTGCTGTTCGCCCAACGGGGTGCGATCCCACATCTCCACGCGAAAACGAATAATACGCGCCGCCTGATAGCAGCCGTTGCGCGCCCAGGCCGGCTCATCCTGATCGGCCGTCACCCACAGCAGCTGGTCCATTAGCGGCTTATCTGCGGTATCAGGATTCGCCGTGCCATCCTTGAAGCCCAGCAGGTTAATCGGCGTCTCTTTTCCCTGGCTGCGCGCGGCGTGGTCGGCGATAAAGCCTTCGCGCCGCCAGCGCACGCCCAGCAGATCGGGCGTGTGCTTGACGATATCGCGCAGCGCGTGGATCACCGTGTCCTGAGTGTTGGCGCAAATCTGCAATAGCAGGTCGCCGTGGCACTGGGCTGCGTCCAGCGAATCGTTGGGAAAGCGCGTCATGCTTTGCAGCTTTTTCGGCTTCAGCGCCTGCAGGCCGAAACGGTCGTCGAACAGCGTCTCCCCCACCGACACCGTTATCGTCAGGTTGTCCGGCGCGATCTCCGCGCCCAGAATGCCGGAATCCATCGGCGGCAGCTTTGGATTGCTCACCGCAGGCGCCGGGCCGCCGGTGGTTAAAAAGGCGATGCGCGCGGTCAGCAGCTGAAACAGGCGCGTCAGATCGGCTTTATCGCTGGCCAGCACGTCAAACGCGACCAGCATCATCGACGCCTGCTGCGGGGTGATAATGCCCGCCTGATGCTGCCCATAGAAGGGTTGCACCTGGCGCCGTGCGTCGGGCGCAACCGTGCCGGGAGAGAAGCTGTCGGCCGCCGCGTGGAACGGGCAGCCGCCGCTCAGCGCGGCCGCGCCGCCGAGCAGCCCCAGACCTTTTAACAGGCGCCGCCGTGCGGGCTGCGCCTCATTGTGTTGACGACTCATCCTAATCGAGACCTAAGGTTCCACGCAGTAAGGAGAGATCTTCCGCCAGCGCGGTAATCGGTCCTTTCAGCGCGTTGCGATCCGCGCTGGTCAGCTTCTCATAGGAGGCAAAGCCCTCGCCCGTGCGGTATTTGCTCAGGATGGCGTCGACTTTCTTAAAGTTTCCGTCCACCTTCGCCAGCAGCTGCGGATTCGCCTGCTGCAGCTGCGGACGCAGCAGATCGACAATCTTTTGCGCGCCGTCGATGTTCGCCTGGAAATCCCACAGGTCAGTGCGGCTGTAGCGATCCTCCTCGCCGGAAATCTTGCTGGAGGCGACCTCTTCGATCAGGCCCGCCGCGCCGCCGACCACTTTCACCGGCGGGAACGCCAGCTCGCTGATGCGGGTCTGCAGATCCTGCACGTCGCGGTTCAGCTGGGTGGCGTAGCCTTCCATGCCCTTAGTGTTGTTGTCGCTGAACAGCGCCTTCTCCAGACGGTGGAAGCCGGTGAATTTCGGATCTTCCGCTTTTTTCTCGTAGTCGTCTTCGCGCGCGTCGATGCTGCCATCCAGATCGGAGAAGAGTTCGGCGATCGGCTCGATGCGCTCATAGTGCTGGCGCGTCGGCGCGTAGAGCGAGCGGGCTTTCGCCAGATCGCCCGCCTTCACCGCGTGGGTGAAGGCTTCGGTGCTGGCGACCAGCTGCGCCACTTCCTGCGTCACATAGGCTTTATAGGCGGTGATCGGGCCGGCGAGCGCCAGCACGTCCGGCTTGCCGCCTTTTGCCGCTGGCGAGGCGTCGCCCTCGACGATCAGTTTGCCCTTGGGATTGCTCAGCAGGCCGCAGGTCATCTCATATTCGCCTGCTTCCAGGTTGGCGGTCAGCTTCTGGCTGAAGCCCGGCGCGATATTCTCGCGCTCTTCCACCACCAGCACCCCTTTCAGGATCTCCCACTCCAGCGCTTTCTGACTGTTGTTTTTAATTAAAAACTGGGTTTTGCCCGCTTTGACGGTGAGCTGCATTGGTTCACACTGCGTATCCGTCACGCTGACCTGAACCTGAGGAATATCGGCCGCCGCAGCGGCGCCCGACAGCGCCAGCAAGGAAGCCAGCACGGTTTTGCGGCGAAAGCGAATCTTCATAGAGTTATCCCTGTTTAGTCGAAAGTTGGCGCGCCGGACGCGCCGGCAGTAAAAACAGCAGCAGCGCCGGAATCAGATAGAGGAAATAGACCGCCACTTCGCTCACGCTCGGCGTCTCCTGATAGCCCAGCACGCCCTCAAGCAGCGTGCCGGCCAGCGAATGGGTGGAGAGCACGCCGCTCAGATCGAAGGCGACGGTTTGAAAATGGTTCCAGAGGCCCGCCTCGTGGAAGGCGCGGATCGCGCCCGCCGCCAGCCCGGCGGCGACAAACAGGATAAACAGGCTGCTCCAGCGAAAGAAATGCGCCATATTGAGACGCACGCCGCCCCAGTAGAGCAGCATGCCCAGCGCCACGGCGGTCGCCAGCCCTAGTACCGCGCCGATCGGCGGCGCATAGCCGACATCCTGGGTGAAGGCGGCCAGCAAGAAGAACACCGACTCCAGCCCTTCGCGCGCCACGGCGAGAAACACCATCAGCACCAGCGCCAGCCCGCCGCGTCCCGACCGGTTCAACGCCTGATCCACCGCCTGCTCCAGCGCCACGCGCATATTGCGCGCCACTTTACGCATCCAGAACACCATCGAGGTCAGGATAGCCACCGCCACCACGGCGACGATGCCCTCAAACAGCTCCTGCTGTTTCTGCGGAAACTCGCCGGTGGTCTGGTTGATGAAAATGCCCAGCGCCAGACAAAGCGCGGCGGCGACAAAGACGCCTGCCCAGAGCGCAGGAAACCACTGGCTGCGCCCGGTGCGCTTCAGATAACCGGCAATTAAACTGACAATCAGCGCCGCTTCGAGGCCTTCGCGCAGCATGATAAGAAAGGGAACAAACATAGCTGACCTCTGGAATGTTAAGCAGCGTCAATCGCGGGTAAAGTTAGGTAAAATGCGAACGATACCGATTATCATTATCGCGCGAGAAAAAACAAGTAATCCTCCGAAATTATTTGTGGTTCTGCAGACGCAAAAAAGCCCGCTTTCATCGAGAAAGCGGGCTTGTATGTTGTAACAAATTACTTAGTCAGGTATTCAGCCTCGGCAGCGTCGAAGCGCTGCTGCGCGGCGGCAGACGGCGCGCGACCCAGCAGGCTAAAGAGCACAATCGCGATGCTGGCGAAGGCGAAGCCCGGAATGATCTCGTAGAGATCGAGCCAGCCGTACTGCTTCCAGATCAGCACCGTCGCCGCGCCGATCACCATGCCCGCCAGCGCGCCGTTGCGCGTCATGCGTTTCCAGCAGACGCCGAACAGCACCACCGGGCCGAAGGCCGCGCCGAAACCGGCCCAGGCGTAGCTCACCAGGCCCAGCACGCGGTTGTCGGGGTTGGAGGCAAGCGCAATCGCCACCAGCGCCACCAGCAGCACCATGGCGCGGCCAAACCACACCAGCTCTTTCTGGCTGGCGTTTTTACGCAGGAAGCCTTTGTAGAGATCTTCCGTCAGCGCGCTGGAGCAAACCAGCAGCTGGCAGCTCAGCGTCGACATCACTGCCGCCAGAATGGCCGAAAGCAGAATGCCAGCGATCCACGGGTTGAACAGAATGCGCGCCAGTTCGATAAATACGCGCTCGCCGTTGCCGCTAACGTTCGCCGCCTGCTCGGGGTGGTTCTGGAAATAGGCGATACCGAAGAAGCCAACCGCCACCGCGCCTGCCAGACAGAGCACCATCCACGCCATGCCGATGCGGCGCGCGGTGCGGATCGAGCGGTGCGAATCCGCCGCCATAAAGCGCGCCAGAATATGCGGCTGGCCGAAATAGCCGAGTCCCCAGCCGAGCAGCGAGATCACCGCGACGAAGTTGAGCCCTTTCAGCATATTGAGGTTTTCGATGCTCTTCGCTTCAATAACCGCCAGCGAATCATTCAGCCCGCCGACGGCGACAATTACGATAACCGGCGTCAGGATCAGGGCGAAAATCATCAGGCTCGCCTGCACGGTGTCGGTCCAGCTCACCGCCAGGAAGCCGCCCACCAGCGTATAGAGAATGGTTGCCGCCGCACCGGCCCACAGCGCGGTTTCATAGCTCATGCCGAAGGTGCTTTCGAACAGGCGCGCGCCCGCCACCACGCCAGAGGCGCAGTAGATGGTGAAGAAAATCAGGATCACCAGCGCCGAGATAACGCGCAGAATTTTGCTGTTGTCTTCAAAGCGGCTGGTAAAGAAATCGGGCAGCGTCAGGGCGTTGTCGTGATGCTCAGTCTGCACGCGCAGACGGCCCGCGACGATTTTCCAGTTAAGCCAGGCGCCGATGGTCAGACCGATGGCGATCCAGCTTTCCGAAATGCCAGAGAGAAAAATTGCACCGGGCAGGCCCATCAGCAGCCAGCCGCTCATATCCGACGCGCCTGCTGAGAGCGCCGTCACGAAGCTGCCCAGACTGCGTCCGCCGAGAATGTAATCGTCAAAGTTTTTTGTGGATCGGTAGGCGATAAAGCCTATTAGCACCATCCCAAGGATATAAATTACAAAAGTCACCAGCATCGGTGTGCTTACACTCATTCGTCTCTCCACTTTATAGTTGATTTCCCGAGAGAAACCGCACTCTGCCGCGACGCCGGAACGGGACGACGCGGCAGGTTTTTGTCCAGATTCAGGCGCGTGACGTTTCCTGAGGCGCGGTATCCTGCCGGAAAGGTGCGACGCGCACAATGGATTTAACACAGGCATCACAGGGATTTCACCTGTTAATGGCTAAATTTTGCTAACAGGTTGCACTCGCTCACAGTTCGGAAGTTGCACTCCTGATAACCCTCACAAATGCAGTGAGTTAGAGCCGTGTCATTTTGGCGAGATTCTTGCAGCAAGTTCCGTGCCGTCTTTTTTAGCATTAACAAATTAATCATTAAAAAGGCTGCTACACAGGTCACACTTAACACGGTTGCACAAAGTTGCAACATCAGTAATAGTGCTGCCCACGCAGTAAGATACAGACACAGGAGCAGAGACGTCATGGGCACGACTACCATGGGGGTGAAGCTGGATGAAGCCACCCGCGAACGCATTAAACTGGCGGCGCAGAAAATCGACCGCACCCCGCACTGGCTGATTAAGCAGGCGATTTTCAACTATCTCGGCCAGCTGGAGAGCGGCGACGCGCTGCCGGAAATCCCCATGACGGCGGGCACGCTGGCGGAGCCGGAAGAGAACGCGCCGGAAGAGACGCATCAGCCCTTCCTCGACTTCGCCGAACATATTCTGCCGCAGTCGGTGGCGCGCGCCGCCATTACCGCTGCCTGGCGCCGTCCGGAGACCGACGCGGTGCCGATGCTGCTGGAGCAGGCGCGTCTTCCGGCGGCGCTGGCGGAGAAAACCCATCAGCTCGCCTACAGCCTTGCCGACAAGCTGCGGCACCAAAAAGGGGCAACCGGACGCGCCGGTATGGTGCAAAGCCTGCTGCAGGAGTTCTCACTATCCTCTCAGGAGGGCGTGGCGCTGATGTGCCTGGCGGAGGCGCTGCTGCGTATTCCCGACAAGCCGACGCGCGACGCGCTGATCCGCGACAAAATCAGCAACGGCAACTGGCAGTCGCATCTCGGCCGCAGCCCTTCCCTGTTCGTCAACGCCGCCACCTGGGGTCTGCTGTTTACCGGCCGTCTGGTTTCCACGCATAACGAAGCCAACCTGTCGCGTTCGCTGAACCGCATTATCGGCAAGAGCGGCGAGCCGCTGATCCGTAAAGGGGTCGATATGGCGATGCGTCTGATGGGCGAGCAGTTCGTGACCGGCGAAACCATCGCCGAGGCGCTGGCGAACGCGCGCAAGCTGGAAGAGAAAGGCTTTCGCTACTCTTACGATATGCTGGGCGAAGCGGCGCTGACCGCCAGCGACGCCAAAGCTTATCTGGTCTCCTACCAGCAGGCGATCCACGCCATCGGCAAAGCCTCCAACGGACGCGGCATCTATGAAGGGCCAGGCATCTCTATCAAGCTCTCCGCCCTGCATCCGCGCTACAGCCGCGCCCAGTACGACCGCGTGATGGAGGAGCTTTATCCGATCCTCAAATCCCTGACGCTGCTGGCGCGCTCCTACGATATCGGCATTAATATCGACGCCGAAGAGGCGGACCGTCTGGAGCTGTCGCTCGATCTGCTGGAAAAACTCTGCTTTGAGCCGGAGCTGGAGGGCTGGAACGGCATCGGCTTCGTGATCCAGGCCTATATGAAGCGCTGTCCGTTCGTGATCGACTCGCTGATCGACCTGGCGCAGCGCAGCCGTCGCCGCCTGATGATCCGCCTGGTGAAAGGCGCCTACTGGGACAGCGAAATCAAACGCGCCCAGGTGGAAGGCCTCGAAGGCTATCCGGTCTACACCCGCAAGGTCTACACCGATATCTCCTATCTCGCCTGCGCGCGCAAGCTGCTGGCGGTGCCGAACCTGATCTACCCGCAGTTCGCCACCCACAACGCCCATACGCTGGCGGCAATCTATCAGCTGGCGGGCAATAACTACTATCCTGGCCAGTATGAGTTCCAGTGCCTGCACGGCATGGGCGAGCCGCTCTATGAGCAGGTAGTCGGCAAAGTGGCGGACGGCAAGTTGAACCGCCCGTGCCGCATCTATGCGCCGGTCGGCACCCATGAAACCCTGCTCGCCTATCTGGTGCGTCGCCTGCTGGAAAATGGCGCCAACACCTCGTTCGTTAACCGCATTGCCGACACCACGCTGCCGCTCGACGAGCTGGTGGCCGATCCGGTGGCGGCGGTTGAGAAGCTGGGCGCGAGCGAAGGCGCGATTGGCCTGCCGCATCCGAAAATTCCGCTGCCGCGCGATCTCTACGGCGCGGGACGCAGCAACGCGGCGGGCATCGACATGGCCAACGAACATCGCCTGGCGTCGCTCTCCAGCGCCCTGCTGAGCAGCGCCGCGCAGCCCTGGCTGGCGCAGCCGATCATCGACGGCGAGCTGGGCGACGGCGAGGCGCGTGCGGTGCTGAACCCGGCCGCGCCGGGCGATATCGTCGGTCAGGTGCGCGAGGCCAGCGAGGCAGAAGTATCGCGGGCGCTGGACGCGGCGGTCAACGCCGGTCCGATCTGGTTCGCCACGCCGCCGGACGAGCGCGCGGCGATCCTTGACCGCGCCGCGCAGCATATGGAAGACGGCATGCAGCAGCTGATCGGCATCCTGGTGCGCGAAGCGGGCAAAACCTACAACAACGCCATCGCCGAAGTGCGCGAGGCGGTCGATTTCCTGCGCTACTACGCCGGCATGGTGCGTCACGATTTTGATAACGAAACCCATCGCCCGCTTGGCCCGGTGGTCTGCATCAGCCCGTGGAACTTCCCGCTGGCGATCTTCACCGGCCAGATTGCCGCCGCGCTGGCGGCGGGCAACAGCGTGCTGGCCAAGCCAGCGGAGCAGACGCCGCTGATCGCCGCGCAGGCGGTGCGCATCCTGCTGGACGCGGGCGTGCCGGCTGGCGTCCTGCAGCTGCTGCCGGGCAACGGCGAAACCGTCGGCGCCCAGCTGACCCGCGATGCGCGCGTGCGCGGCGTGATGTTTACCGGCTCCACCGCCGTGGCGACGCTGCTGCAGCGCAACCTGGCCGGTCGTCTCGATCCGCAGGGCCGTCCGACACCGCTGATCGCCGAAACCGGCGGGCTGAATGCGATGATCGTCGACTCCTCCGCCCTGACCGAACAGGTGGTGGTCGATATTATGGCGTCGGCGTTCGACAGCGCCGGACAGCGCTGTTCGGCGCTGCGCCTGCTCTGCATTCAGGATGATGTGGCCGATCACACTCTGAAGATGCTGCGCGGCGCGATGGCCGAATGCCGCATGGGCAACCCGGAGCGTCTCTCTACCGACATCGGCCCGGTGATCGACGCCGAGGCGAAGGCTAATATTGAGCGCCATATCCAGGCGATGCGCAATAAAGGCAATACCGTTTATCAGGCGGCGCAGGAGCATCCGCAGGATCGCGCCGAGTGGCAAAGCGGCACCTTTATCAAGCCGACGCTGATCGAGCTGGATCAGGTCAGCGATCTCGACCAGGAGATTTTTGGCCCGGTGCTGCACGTGGTGCGCTTCGCGCGCAACGCCCTGCCGCAGCTGATCGATCAGATCAACGCCGGCGGCTACGGCCTGACGCTGGGCGTGCACACCCGCATTGATGAAACCATCGCGCAGGTCACGGCCAACGCCAAAGTCGGCAACCTCTACGTCAACCGTAATATGGTGGGCGCGGTGGTCGGCGTGCAGCCTTTCGGCGGCGAGGGACTTTCTGGCACCGGCCCGAAAGCGGGCGGTCCGCTCTACCTTTACCGCCTGCTGGCCAGCCGTCCGGAAGCGGCGCTGAGCAAAACCTTCGATCGTCAGGACAGCGAGCGTCCGGCGGACGGCACGCTGCGCGAGGCGCTGCTGGAGCCGCATAAGGCGTTGACCGCCTGGGCGCAGCAGGATAAGCCAGAGCTGGCCGCCATCTGCCAGCGCTACGCCACCCTGGCGCAGGCAGGCACCGTGCGGCTGCTGACCGGTCCAACCGGCGAGCGCAATACCTTCTCACTGCTGCCGCGCGAAGGCGTGCTCTGCCTCGCCGACAACGAGCAGGATGCGCTGGTGCAGCTGGCGGCGGTGACCAGCGTCGGCAGCCAGGCGCTGTGGCCGGACGACGAACTGCACCGCAAGCTGCGCGGCACTCTGCCGCAGGCGGTGCAGGCGCGTATCGCGCTGGCGAAGGATCCGCTCGCTGCCCACTTCGACGCGGTGATCTACCACGGCGACGCCGATCAGCTGCGCACGCTGTGCGAGCAGATTGCGGCGCGCGACGGCGCGATTGTCTCGGTGCAGGGCTTTGCGCGCGGCGATACGCAGCTGCTGCTGGAGCGTCTGCTGATTGAGCGCTCGCTGAGCGTCAACACCGCGGCGGCGGGCGGCAACGCCAGTCTGATGACCATCGGCTAATCAGCCGTCTCATCCGTATCAGCACCATAAAAAAGGCCCATCGCAAGATGGGCCTTTTTACTATGGGTGTGCTGTGTGGGAATCTTTGCCCGTTAAGCCTGATTACTGTTCAGGATGAGCTGGCCGTTACGGTCCAGCGGGATGCGGGTGCCAGGGTCGTTTTCCATGCGGATTTTGCCCTGCTGGTTGCCTATTTTATAGGTCACGTCATAACCCAGCATCTTTTCTTGTTTATCGTAAACCGTTTTGCAGCGCTGCTCTGAGGTGGTGTAGGTGTCGCGATCCTGCAAACCGCCCTGCACCTGGTTGCCGGCATAGCCGCCCGCCAGCGCGCCTGCGACCGTCGCCACATCGCGACCGCGTCCGCCGCCGAACTGGTGACCCAGCACGCCGCCTGCTACCGCGCCCAGCACCGAACCGGCGATGCGATTTTCATCCTGCACCGCGCGACGATGAGTCAGGGTCACGTTGCGACACTCCTGTCGCGGCTGCTTAATGCTCTCTTTGATTGGCGTCGCGGAAAGCACCTGCGCATACTGCGGGCCACGGTCAAACACATCCATGCTGGCGACAGCCGCCACGCCCAGCGCTGCTGCTACACCGATACCGATACCCGCTAACATTGATTTATTCACAGGATTGTCCTCCTGAAGTTGTTACCGTGCATGCGTGCCGCGACGATGTCCCCTGTCGCTGTGGCACAGAACGGCGTGCACGACCCGCCGTATCGTTGCAAGAAGTTTTACAGATGGCCCGAAATTGCAACATCAGATTAATGGAGGAAAACGCACCGCAGGCGGATCAGGACCAGCTTTTCGGAGAGTTCTGAGCAGGCTCGCCCCACGGGTTTCAATTAATTTGTGTTATGGGTCAGCGAGTTAACTGGCGGGTAAGGCGGGAAAAGGCGGCTTGCGCCGCCTGTCAAACATTAGTGCAGCTTGAGGCGCGGACGGATCACGCGGTTCAGGCTGCCGACCAGCATCATCAGCGCGGTCTTGAAATAGCCGTGGAGCGCAATCTGGTGCATACGATAGAGAGAAATGTAGACAAAACGCGCGATGCGCCCCTCTACCATCATTGAACCGCGCATCAGGTTGCCCATCAGGCTGCCGACGGTGCTGAAGCGCGACAGCGACACCAGCGAGCCGTGATCTTTGTAGACGTAGGCTTTCAGCGGCTTGCCGCTGCGCTGGGCGAGAATATTCTCCATCGCGCGCGACGCCATCTGGTGCGCCGACTGGGCGCGCGGCGGCACGAATCCGCCCGACGGCAGCGCACAGGAGGCGCAGTCGCCAATGGCGTAGATATCGTCGTCCAGCGTGGTTTGCAGCGTCTCTTTCACCACCAGCTGGTTGATGCGGTTGGTCTCTAGCCCGCCGATCGCCTTCAGGAAGTCCGGCGCCTTGATGCCCGCCGCCCAGACCATCAAATCCGCCTCGATAAATTCGCCGCCCTTGGTGTGCAGGCCGTTTTTATCGGCGCTGGTCACCATGGTTTGCGTCAGCACACGCACGCCGAGCTTGGTCAGCTCGCTGTGCGCGGCGGCGGAAATGCGCGGCGGCAGCGCTGGCAGAATACGCTCGCCCGCTTCCACCAGCGTGACGTTGAGCGCCTCGCTGCTTAACCCTTTATAGCCGTAGCTGTGCAGCTGTTTCACCGCGTTGTGCAGCTCGGCCGACAGCTCGACGCCGGTAGCGCCGCCGCCGACGATGGCGATATTGACCTTCTCCAGCCGGCCTTCGCTGGCGGAGAATTTCAGGAACTGGTTCAGCATCTCATTGTGGAAACGCTGCGCCTGGTGCGGGTTGTCGAGGAAGATGCAGTGATCTTTTACACCCGGCGTGCCGAAATCGTTGGAGGTGCTGCCCAGCGCCATCACCAGGGTGTCGTAGGCGAGCTCGCGCTGCGGCACCAGCACTTCGCCGTTGTCGTCGCGCATCTCCGCCAGCTCAATGGTTTTGCGCTCGCGGTTGATATTGGTCAGCGAGCCGAGCTGAAACTGAAAGCCGTGATTACGCGCGTGCGCCAGATAGCTCAGCGCGTCGATGCCTTCGTCCATTGAGCCGGTCGCCACTTCATGCAGCAGCGGTTTCCACAGATGGCTATGGTTGCGATCCACCAGAATAATCTCGGCCTTCTTCTTACGGCCCAGCTTATGGCCAAGCTGCGTGGCCATCTCCAGCCCGCCCGCGCCGCCGCCGACAATAACGATTTTTTTCATGGATGTAGTCAACAAGACCCCCTCAAAATGTGAACCAATAGTTAATCAATGGTTAAATTAAACCTTAATAAACATAGGGTTGGCGAAGTTAAAATCGCTGCTGAGGGCAGAATAGCATGCACAGGGAAGATGGTCATACCAAAATTGATCCACATCAATTACTCTGCGGATAACTCGGAATATTACGCAAAAAGCCAGGGCGCCATTCAGGCGCCCTTCGGTTTAACCTAATGTTTTAAAAGCATTAATGCGCTGCAGATGGGGCGAGATATTGCGGAACTTGTGGCTCTCGACCTCATCCCAGACGATCTCATAAAAAGGATGCAGGGTCTGCGCGCTGCGCTGGCTCTCCAGCGCCTCGTCGCGGCGCGACAAAAACACCAGGCAGCGATCGCGGTTTTTCTCGCGAAAATCGCTGACGCACTTGGTGGCAATATCGAGATACTCTTCCGGCCGGTCGATTTTCCCCTCCATATTCTCGAAGGGAAAAAGGTTGGGATTGAAAATCGCCTGCCGAATGCCGCAGAGAAAGCCGATGCGCTCCGCCCAGTAGCCGCCGAGGCCGACGCCGCAAATCAGCGGCTGGGCGCCGCCGCCGCGCGTCAGCAGCTTGTCGGTCTCTTTCAGCAGGAACTGCATATCGTGTTTAGGATGGCGGGTGCTGTAGCCGATCATCCTGACGTCAGGATCGATAAACTGCAGCTGCAGCACCTTTTCATGATTGCCTGGGCTGTTGGAATCGAAACCGTGCAGATAAATAATCATGATGCTCCTCAGCGTTGGGCGCGCCGGGAGAACGGATTACTTCCCTGACGCTTTGTGTTCCAGCCAGCGCGCCTGCAGGTTGCTCAGCTGCTGCGCGTTCTGCTTCCAGCGCGCGCTCTGCTGCAGGCTCTGACGGGTAAGAGTTCCCCGATGGTACAGGCGCGGCACGCGTTCAGCGCCGATCGCGATCAAATTATCCAGCACGCTGATCGCGCCCTGGCGCTGGTTGCAGACCAGAATCATGTCGCATCCGGCCGACAGCGACTGCTGCGCGCGCTCCGCGTAGCTGCCCATGATGGCGGCGCCCTCCATCGACAGGTCGTCAGAGAAGATCACACCGTCGAAGCCCAGTTCCTGACGCAGCACCGTTTTCAGCCAGTAGGGCGAGCCGCTGGCGGGCAGCGGGTCGATCTCAGTATAGATAACGTGCGCCGGCATCACGGCGTCCAGCGCACCTTCGTCGAACAGCGCCTGGAAAATTGCCATATCGTGACGACGCAGCGTCTCCCGATCGCGCGGGTCGCGCGGCGTTTCTTTGTGCGAATCGGCGCTCACCGCCCCATGGCCGGGAAAGTGCTTGCCGGTGGTTTTCATGCCCGCTTCGTGCATGCCGGCAATAAAGCGGCGCGCCATTGCCAGCGCAATCCGCGGATCCTCATGGAAGGAGCGGTCGCCGATCGCCGCGCTGATATGGCCCAGATCGAGCACCGGCGCGAAGCTGATATCGATATCCATGGCGATCATCTCCGCCGCCATCTGCCAGCCTGCCTGCTGCGCCAGCTCGCCGCCGGTTTGCGCATCGTGCAACGCCGCGAAAGACTGCATCGCCGGCAGCGTGGTGAAACCGTCGCGGAAGCGCTGTACGCGTCCGCCCTCTTGATCCACCGCCACCACCAGTCGGGTACGCGACGCGTCGCGGATCTGGCGCACCAGCTCGGCCAGCTGCGCCGGATCGTGATAGTTGCGCGCAAACAGGATCACGCCGCCTACGGTGGGATGCTGCAGAATATCGCGTTCTTCTGCATCCAGTTCAAAACCTTCGACATCCAGCATCAGCGGGCCGGGAAGTTGTGTCGTCATTATCTGTTCCTGACGCGGCGTCGTCGCCGCGCGAATTAAAAATGTTGCCAGCTCAGCCGCGCCAGCTGACGCAGCTGTGGGTCGTCGCCTTGCTCGGCGCGCAGCTGATACCAGCTGGCCATCAACAGCCGCAGCCAGGGCTGCCAGCGCGCCGCCTGACGCGCCAGCGCCACAGGCGACAGGCGAGCCGCCTGCGCATAGGCGTCAAGCCAGCGCGCCGCGTGTTCAGGATCGGCGGCGCACAGCGCCGCCAGCTCCAGCGCCACGTCGCCGTCCGCGGCGTACTCCCAGTCGATCAGGTGCAGGCCGTGCGCATCGGCAATCAGATTGCCGGCGTGCACGTCCATATGCAGCGGCGCCAGGCGCAGCGGCCGCGGTTCGCCCCTGCGCGCAAGCTGCCGCAGCGCGCGCTGCCAGCGCAGGTTGCGCTCCTCACAGAGCTGCCAGTAGCGCTGCAGCAGCGGCAGCAGACGCAGCCGGTAGCCGGTCAGCGGCTGCTGATGCAGGCGCAGCAGCAGCGCGATCACCTCCTCGCGGCGCTGCTGGAAACCGTGTGGCGACAGGGCTTCGCCCTCTTGCCACGGCAGCACCAGCCGCCGCGCCTCGGCGATGACCGGACGCGAGGTCAGACCGCTGGGATGCAGTTTGCGCAGCAGGCGGGCTTCGCGCTGGCGATCGACAAAGGGGATCGGCGAGCAGGGCGCAGGACGCAGGACGAAGGTGCCCTGCTCGTTCACCAGCTTGCTGCTCTGGCCGCTTAGCCCCTGCAGCGGCGTCAGGTTTCCTGCGCCGTCCAACAGGGGGTTATCCCGCAGCCAGCGATCAATTCTGGGCGACACCCTTGCCGGACCAGATAATCTCGCCGGTCTGCACCAGCATCAGCTGCATCTGCAGCGTCGGGGTTTTCACATCGCCCTGCGCGGTGCTGTAGAGCACGTACTGCGCGTTCAGCGTGCGGGCCAGGCCGATCGCCTTACTGCGCGAGTTGAGGCTGTCGTCCGGCGAGAGTCCCAGCGTCTGCTTGGCCTGCGCCAGCTGATCGTTGGTCACCAGCTGGAACTTGCCGTTGTTGGCCAGCGCGTTTTGAATCGCATCGGTGGCTTTTTCGCTCTGCAGCGCGCCGTTAGTGCTGTTTTTGATGCGATCTACCATCAGCACGCTGCCCGGCGCGGCGCCATTGGAGGAGCGCAGCATCTGCGCCACCAGCGGCTGTACGCTGGCGTCCCAGTTGATGGTTTTGAGCTTCGGCGGCTGCGGCACCGGCTGCGTCGGCTCGGGAACCGGCTGCGGCTGCGGCACGGGCTGCGGCTGGGTCGGTTCGGTGGGCTGCGTCGGTTCAACGGGCGCAGGCTGCTGCTGTTTAATCACGCAGCCGGAAAGAATGAGCGCCATCAGCAGCGCTCCGGAACGAGGGAGTCGGCGAATCACGTAGCAATCCTCAGAGATAAAGATAGAGACGAACCTTGCTGGCCGTCAGGTTGCCCATTTGGGAAGCGGCGACAATGCTGCCGTGCGCCGGAACGGTGACCCTTTGCGCCGGTTCGCGCGGCGTAATTTCCAGGCCTTTGTCGTCATACCAGTAGTAACGATAGTGGATGACCACCGGCGTTTCGCGCTGATTATAGAGCACGCTGCGCGCGCGCTGCTGCCCATCCTCTTCATCGACCACCGGCTCGTCGGTAATGATGCCGGCAGAGAGCACAGACGACTCCATTACCAGCGACTGCGACGTATCGATCTGCGGTTTATTACTGCTGCAGCCTGCCAGTGTCAGCAGGAGCGGCAGGCACATCAGCCATTGACGCATAGCTCGCTTCCGTGTGGAAAAAATCAGTCGGCCAGCATCGGGCCCAGCGGACGGCCGCCGAGCAAATGCATATGAATGTGATACACCTCCTGACCGCCGTGGCGATTGCAGTTGACGATCAGGCGGTAGCCGTCTTCGTCAATGCCCTCGGCGCGCGCGATTTTCGCCGCCACGGTGAAGAGACGGCCCAGCGCCTGCTCGTGAGCCGGCAAGGCGTCGTTAGCGGTAGGAATCAACACGTTGGGGACAATCAAAATATGGGTCGGCGCTTTGGGAGAGATGTCGCGAAACGCAGTGACCAGCTCGTCCTGATACACCACGTCGGCGGGGATTTCGCGACGGATGATTTTACTGAAAATGGTTTCTTCAGCCATGGTGCAATTCCTTAAGCCTGATTGACAGTCGATCAGTATGCGTGAGGAATTTGATTTCTTTCAAGCTCAGGGCCACTTTTCCCTGATTAACTGCCTGCCTTTGCGCCATTTTTGCGCGTTCTTTTCCCTGTGCGCCGCTTCGCAAATTAGCGCTTTGCCTTACTGTAAAATGAAACGCTGTTTTATAAATTAGAAATGCGCCGCCCTTTTCTTTGCATTTTTGCCAGACACACCTGGACTCTGTCGAAAATGCGAAGGTTTACCCTGGCCTGCGGCTCTACTTTCTATCTATTCCGAGTATGTCGTCCGGATAACAAGGGATGTATGACAATGGCAATAAAAGGAGCATCCGTATGCGCTCACGTAAAATTGGTTTTGGCCACTATCTGGCTTATGGTTCCGGGGATTTTCTCGGCGCAGGCACCACGGCGCTGACCGCCGCCTGGCTACTTTACTTCTACACCACCTTCTGCGGACTCAGTCCGATTCAGGCAACCTTTATTTTCGCCGCCGCGCGCGTGCTCGACGCCGTGGTTAGCCCGCTGATGGGCTTTCTGACCGATAATTTCGGCTCCACCTGGCTGGGAAAACGCTTCGGCCGCCGCAAGTTCTTTATCCTGCTCGGCATTCCCTGCGTCTTTAGCTACAGCCTGATGTGGCTGAGCGATATGGGATTCTGGTGGTATCTCGCCACCTACCTGCTGTTTGACGTGGTCTACACCATGATCCTGGTGCCTTACGAGACGCTGGTGCCGGAGATGACCGACGATTTCAAACAGAAAACCCGCTTTTCCGGCGCGCGTATCGCGCTGGCGCAGCTGTCGGCGATTCTCGCCGCCTTCCTGCCGGGCATTCTGATCGGCGCGCTGGGCAAAGACAACCCGCTCTCCTTCTTCTACGCCAGCCTGGTGTTCTCGGTGATCTGCGCGCTGGTATTGACTCTGGTCTGGATCTTCACCTGGGAACGCGATCCTGCCGACTTCTCCGAAGAGTCGCGCCGCGCCGAAGAGGAGAAACAGCAGCTGACGCTGATGCAGAATCTGAAGCGTCTCTACGTCGAGCTTGCCTCTACGCTGCGCATTCGTATTTTCCGTCAGCATCTTGGCATGTACCTGGGCGGGTATATCGCGCAGGACGTGTTTAACGCGGTGTTTACCTGGTACGTGGTGTTTGTGCTGATGCAGAGCGCGCAGATCGCTTCTAACCTGATGGGCACCATGGCGGTGCTGCAGTTTATCGCCGTGATGGGCATGATCCCGCTCTGTATCCGCATGGGACCCGCGCCGGCCTATCGTCTGGTGGTGGTGCTGTTCGGCATCGCCGCGCTCTCCTACGCCGGGCTCTGGTATGCGGGCATGAACGATAACTTCTCTCTGCTGCTGCTGATCTCCGCGCTGGCCGGTCTGGGCCGCGGCGGCATTAACTATGTGCCGTGGAATACCTACACCTATATCGCCGACGTGGACGAGGTGATCACCGGCCAGCGCCGCGAAGGCATTTTCGCCGGCATTATGACCCTGACGCGCAAAGCCTCTCAGGCAGGCGCGGTGATGCTGGTCGGCGTCGTGCTGCAGCTCTCCGGCTTTGTCTCCGGCCAGGCGACACAGGCGCCGGGCGTTGGCCACACCATTCTGGGCATTCTCAGCCTCGGCACGCTGTGCGTGCTGGCCTGCGGATTTATCGTATCGCTGCGCTTTAAGCTGAATCTGCAGACCCACACCGTGCTGCGCGAGGAAACGCTGAAAATGCGCGAAGCCGACCGCGTCCTGCCAGAGCGCATTGCGCCGGAAGCGCGCGAGATCGTCGAAACTCTCGCCGGCATGCCTTATGAGAATCTCTGGGGCAACAACAATATCGGCTTCCTTAACCGTCATAAACCGGCCGCGCCGCCGCTGAAGTCTGCGCGTCCGATCGCGTCTCCCCTTACTACGACCTTGAAACGATAGGAATGAACCATGACTGTATTTCCTGTGAAACAGAGTGCTCTTTTGTGCCAACCAGAATTTCTGCTGCCGCGCCAGGAGCTGTTGCAACTGATTCACAAGCTGACGCAAAACCTGGTGAATATCACCGACGAAACGGGAGAATTTCTGCTGCGTCTTGACGACGGACGCGTGATTGACACTAAAGGCTGGGCAGGCTGGGAGTGGACGCACGGCATTGGCCTTTACGGCATGCTGCACTACTACCAGCAGACGGGCGATCGGCAAACGCTGAGCATTATCGACGACTGGTTCGCCGCGCGGCTGGCGGAAGGCATGCCGACCAAAAACGTCAATACCGTCGCGCCCTTCCTGACGCTGGCCTACCGCTACGAGGAGACCGGCAACGCCGCCTGGCGCCCGGTGCTGGAGCGCTGGGCGGAATGGGTCATGTACGAGATGCCGCGCACCGAGCAAGGCGGCCTGCAGCATATCGTCTATAACAACGAGAACCATCAGCAGCTCTGGGACGATACGCTGATGATGAGCGTGATGGCGCTGGCGAAAATCGGCCAGCTGCTTGACCGCCCGGAGTTTATTGAGGAGGCGAGCTATCAGTTCCTGCTGCACACTCAGTATCTGATGGATCGCCAGACCGGGTTATGGTTCCACGGCTGGACCTTCGACGGACGCCATAATTTTGCCAACGCGCGCTGGGCGCGCGGCAACAGCTGGCTCACCATCGTGATCCCTGACTTCCTTGAGATGATGAACTGGCCGGAGCAGCATGCGACGCGCCGTTTCCTGCAGCAGGTGCTGGAGAGCCAGGTTAAAGCGCTGCGCGAATGCCAGCATCCGAGTGGTTTGTGGCATACGCTGCTCGACGATCCTGAGAGCTATCTGGAGGCGTCGGCCACGGCGGGCTTCGCCTACGGCATTATTAAGGCGGTGCGTAAACGCTATCTTAGCGCCGACTATCTGCCGACCGGCATCGCTGCGCTGCGCGGCGTGCTGGCCAATATCGACGAAGATGGCGAGCTGAAACAGGTGTCGTTCGGCACGGCGATGGGCAGCGACCTCGACTACTACCGCAACGTGCCGCTTACCTCGATGCCCTATGGTCAGGCGATGGCGCTGCTGTGCCTGACGGAGTATTTGCGCGTTTACCTCTGATAGCAAAACACAGATAAAAAAAGCCCCGCATATGTGGGGCTTTTTTCTTACCTACGCATTACATGCTGCGAATATAGTCGTCCATATCGGTTTTCAGGTTATCGGACTTGGTGCCGAAAATCGCCTGAACCCCAGAACCGGCCACCACGACGCCACGCGCGCCGAGGCTCTTCAGCTCATTCTGGTTAACCTTGCCCACATCCGCCACGCTCACGCGCAGACGGGTGATACAGGCGTCCAGGTTGGTGATGTTCTCTTTGCCGCCGAAGGCCGCAACCAGTTTGCCCGCCATCTCGCTGCCGGTCGCAGAAGTGGACTCGGTGGTCGTCTCTTCGCGGCCAGGGGTTTTCAGGTTCAGCTTGACGATCAGCAGACGGAAAATGGTGTAGTACACCAGACCGTAGATGATGCCGACAACCGGGAACAGCCAGATTTTGCTGCTGTTGCCGCTCAGCACGATAAAGTCGATCAGGCCGTGCGAGAAGCTGGTGCCGTCACGCATGCCGAGCAGGATGCAGATCGGGAACGCCAGGCCAGCCAGAATGGCGTGGATAACGTAGAGGATCGGCGCAACGAACATAAACGAGAACTCGATCGGCTCGGTGATGCCGGTCAGGAACGCGGTCAGCGCAGCGGAGATCATGATGCCACCCACTTTGGCGCGGTTTTCAGGCTTCGCCGAATGCCAGATAGCGATCGCTGCCGCCGGCAGGCCGTACATCTTGAACAGGAAGCCGCCAGAGAGTTTGCCCGCAGTCGGATCGCCCGCCATATAGCGCGGAATATCGCCGTGGAAAACCTGACCCGCCGCGTTGGTGAACTCGCCGATCTGCATCTGGAACGGCACGTTCCAGATATGGTGCAGGCCAAACGGCACCAGCGCGCGCTCAACGACGCCGTAAATACCGAAGGCGACCACCGGGTTCTGATACGCGGCCCACTGCGAAAACTCCTGAATCGCTGAACCAATCGGCGGCCAGATAAAGGAGAGCAGCACGCCCAGCACGATCGCCGCCAGGCCGGAAATAATCGGCACAAAGCGCTTACCGGCGAAGAAGCCCAGATACTCAGGCAGCTTGATGCGGTAGAAGCGGTTGAACATATAGGCCGCTATCGCACCGGCGATAATGCCGCCCAGCACCCCTGTGTCCGCCAGATGATGCGCAGCAATCTCTTCCGCCGACAGATGCAGCACCAGCGGCGCGACCACCGCCATGGTTTTCACCATGATGCCGTAGGCCACCACCGACGCCAGCGCGGAGACGCCGTCGTTGTTGGTAAAGCCGAGCGCTACGCCAATAGCGAAGATCAGCGGCATATTAGCAAACACCGAGCCGCCCGCTTCCGCCATCACATGGGAAACCACGGCCGGCAGCCAGCTAAAGTTAGCCGAACCGACACCTAATAAAATGCCGGCGATCGGCAGAACCGATACCGGCAGCATGAGCGATTTACCGACCTTTTGCAGGTTCGCAAATGCGTTCTTGAACATAGCCTGAAGCTCCTGAGTATGAGTGCGATTTTGCGCAGTGCGCGGGGTCGTGGGGGAGGATCCGCAACCCAATTGACGGTGACCGCCTTTTAATTATTACGAAGGGTAAAATAAATCCTGCGGACTTACTTTGATGACTATCACGTTTCCAGAATTCATCACGGTTGATAGCAGAAGATTCTGAGTGACTCGCGGTCAGTTTGCACCATAAAACAACAGCCCTGCTGTGAAAAACAGGGCTATTGTTGGCGAATACTGAATTATTACAGACTTTGAAATAAACGCTTAGCCGCCAAGGCGGCTCATCGGCACCTGAAAGAGCGTCGAGAAGTTTTGCGTAGTGGCGGCAGCCAGCGTGGCGATATCAACGCCCTTCAGCACGGCGAGATAATCCGCCACGTCGCGCGTGTAGGCGGGCTGGTTCTCTTTGCCGCGGTAGGGCACCGGCGCCAGATAGGGCGAGTCGGTCTCCACCAGCATGCGATCCAGCGGCACATAGCGCGCCGCGTCACGCAGCTGCTCGGCATTGCGGAAGGTAACGATGCCGGAAAAAGAGATATAGAAGCCCATGTCGAGCAGCTTCGCCGCCGTGGCCTGATCCTCGGTAAAGCAGTGCAGCACGCCGCCGCAGCGCTCTACCTGCTCTTCGCGCAAAATCGCCAGCGTATCGTCGCGCGCGTCGCGGGTATGCACGATGATCGGCTTGTTAAGCGCGATGCCGGTGCGGATATGCTCGCGGAATGACGCCTGCTGCTGCGCTTTGGTTTCCTGCTGGTAGTAGTAGTCGAGGCCGGTTTCGCCCAGCGCCACGACGCGCGGATCCGCCGCCAGGCGACGGAACTCCTCCACGTCATAGGGCGCTTCCTGATTCAGCGGATGCACGCCGACCGAGAGCGCAATATTGTCGCGCTCGCCCACCAGCGCTTTCAGCGTATGAAAGCCGGGCAGCGTGGTGGCGATCGCCAGCATAAATTTCACGTCGCGCGCGGCGGCTTTGGCGATCACGTCGTCGAGATCGCGATGGCTCTTTTCATAATCCAGGCCATCAAGATGGCAGTGGGAATCCACAATAAACATAGTTACTCTCGTTTTGACGTTAAGCGACAACGCCGGGCTTGCGTTTGTCGGCCCAGTTCAGAAGTCGGTCGGTTAACAGAAGTTCGCGGTTAACAGCGGCAACGTGGATCAGCTGCTCCCGACACTGCATCCACTCGCGCGCGCTTTCATCCAGCGCGCGAGAGGAAAAGGTGTCGGCGAGCAGCGCCACCACATCCTGCCGATCGGGATTGCTCAGCCAGCGGGTGGCGCCCTGCTGCCATTTTAACGCGTCCACCAGCAGCGCCAGCAGCCAGCTGATGCGCGCGGCAACATCTTCGCTGTTCAGCGCCGGCAGCAGCTGCAGGATATCCTGACGCAGCGCGTCGGGCAGCGCGTTGCAGAGGGTCTGACGCGCCTGCCAGCGCGCCGGCTCCAGCAGCTGCAGCGCGGCGGCGGGCGCGCCGGCGCTCAGGCGCAGCGCGGCCTGCAGCGCCGCCTCGTCCTGCGACATCTGACGGCTCAGCCACTGCAGGCTCTGCGCCTCGTCCGGCAGCGTCAGCGAGAGCGCCATACAGCGGCTGCGCAGCGTGGCTAACAGGCGCGAAGGCTCGCGGCTGCTGAGGAAGAACCAGCTGTTGGCCGGCGGCTCCTCCAGGGTTTTCAACAGCGCGTTCGCCGCCGATTCGCTCAGCTGCGCGGCGTCGGGCAGCCAGACCACTTTCGCCCCGCCCTGCTGGGCAAAGTGATAGAGCTTCTCCGTCACCTGGCGCACCGCGTCGATGCCCAGCGTGCTTTTGCCCTTTTCCGCCTCGAGGCGATACCAGTCGGGATGCGTCTGCGCCTGCATCAGCTGACAGCCGTGGCAGAGGCCGCAGCTTTTCAGCCCGTCCCGCTGCTGGCACATCAGCCAGCGGCTGACGCCCCAGACCAGCGCGTCGTCGCCCATGCCGTCAATCGCCTGGATCAGCAGGGCGTGATGCGCCCGTCCCGCCTGATGCTGGCTGATGATGTGTCGGTAGGGCTGATTCAGCCACGGATACCAGTTCATGCCTGCTGTTCCAGCCAGCGCGTCAGGGTGGTTTTAATCGCCTGCGTCACGCTGACGAGCGGCTGAGTGGCATCCACGGTAAGAATGCGTTCGTCGTCGGCCGCCAGCGCCAGATAGCGCGCGCGGGTGCGTTCGAAAAAGCGCAGCGACTCCTGCTCAATACGATCCAGTTCGCCGCGGGCGCGGGCGCGCTGCAGGCCGATTTCCGGCGTCACGTCGAGATAGAGCGTCAGATCGGGGCGGAAGTCGCCGAGCACCGCGTCGCGCAGGGTGCGCATCAGCGTGCTATCCAGCCCACGACCGCCGCCCTGATAGGCCTGCGAAGAGAGATCGTGGCGATCGCCGATCACCCAGGCGCCGCGCGCCAGCGCAGGTTTGATCACCGTGTCGACCAGCTGGACGCGCGCGGCGTAGAGCATCAGCAGCTCCGCTTTGTCGGTGACCTGCTCTCCCTCAATGCCCTGCTTCACCAGCACGCGCAGCTGCTCCGCCAGCGGCGTGCCGCCCGGTTCGCGCGTGAAGACGATATCCTGCACGCCGCGCTCGCGCAGCGTGGCGACAATGGCCTCGCGCGCCGTGGTTTTCCCGGCGCCTTCCAGGCCTTCAATGACGATAAAGTTACTTTTCATCTTTTTCCTTCAGCGTTTTCCGGTAGGCCTGTACCGCCTGATTATGGCTGGCGAGATTGGTGGTAAAGGTATGACCGCCCTTGCCGTCCGCGACGAAATAGAGATAGTCCGTTTTTTCCGGATGGGCCGCCGCTTCCAGCGACGCTTTACTCGGCACGGCGATCGGGCCAGGCGGCAGACCGCTAATGGTATAGGTATTGTAATCGGTCGGCGTCTCGAGGTCTTTACGCGTCAGGGTGCCGCTGTATTTATCGCCCATGCCGTAGATCACCGTGGGATCGGTTTGCAGCTTCATGCCGGTGCGCAGGCGGTTGATAAACACCGAGGCGACGCGGGCGCGCTCGGTGCTGACCGCCGTCTCTTTTTCAATCACCGACGCCATGGTCACCATCTCCTGCGGATTTTTATAGGGCAAATCCGCCATGCGCGTTTTCCAGATCTCATCCACCAGCGTCGTCATGCGGGCGTGCGCGCGCTGCAGCAGCGCGATATCGCTGGTGTTGGCGGTGTAGAGATACGTGTCCGGGTAGAAGCTGCCCTCCAGCGCCAGCGGATCGATGTTCAGCGCCTTCGCCAGGGTGGCGAACTGGTCATCTTTCAGCTGGTGTTTGATGTAGGGCGCGGCGCGCAGCTCGCCGAGCCAGTCCTTGAGCCGCTGCCCTTCGACCAGCCGCAGCGGAAACTGCGCCTCTTTACCGCTGGCGAGCAGCGCCAGCAGCGCGCGCACCGTCATGCCTTTTTCCAGCCGATAGGTGCCCGCTTTAAACCGGGCCAGTTCCGGCTCCAGCTTCAGCAGCGGGCCGAACCAGATGCTCGGCGGGATCAGATGCTGGCTCTCCAGCTGCGCCTCCAGCGCCACCCTGCCGGTGCCTGCCGGCAGGGTGTAGATCGTTTCGCGATCGATGGTTAACGGCGTCGCGGCGAAACGCTGGATCTGCCAGTAGCTGAAGGCGGCCGTCACAGCCAGCAACACAATGACGGCGGCGAGAATTTTTTTAGTTCGACTCATTTTGCTTCCATTAAATAACAACTGTCCTGTAACCGGTGATAGAGCGCGCGCGCGCTGAACAGCCTGTCGTCCAGCTGCCGCACCGGCAGGAGCGGCATGAGGGCGTTGCAAATCACGATTTCGTCGGCCGCCAGCAGCTGCGCCGCCTCCGCGCGGACAACGTGGCAAATCTGCCCAGCGGCGGCCATTTGCGCCATCAGGTGGCGCCGCATAACGCCGTCGACGCCTGCCTGGCTCAGGTCGGGCGTAAAGACGTTTTCGCCCTGCCGCCAGAATAAATTGGCCGCACAGCATTCCACCACGGCGCCTACAGTGTCAAGCACCAGCGCCTCGTCGGCGTCGCTCTGGTCGAGATGCGCGCGGATCAGCACCTGCTCCAGCCGATTAAGATGTTTAATGCCCGCCAGCAGCGGATTTTGCGCCAGCCGCACCGGGCTGGTTTGCAGCCTGACGCCCTGGGCGCGCAGCGGCTGATAGTGGACTGGCCAGGGCGAGACCGAGACGATGCGCGTGGCGGCGCTGACGCCGCGGCGGCTGTAGCCCCGCCCGCCGGCTCCGGCGCTGATAATCACTTTCAACACGCCCTGCGCGTGCGGCTGCGCGGCGGCGCGCATTTCGCTCTCCAGCCGCGCCCAGTCAACCGGCGGCATCATCAGCCGCGCGCAGCCCTCGCGCAGCCGGCGCAGATGCGCCTCCAGCAGCTGCACCGCGCCATGACGAATGGCCGCCGTGGTAAAGCAGCCGTCGCCGAACTGGGTGGCGCGGTCGCTGGCCAGCAGCGTGGGCTGCTCCGTTCCGTTTATCCACATGGCTCTCTCTCGCAGGGAAAAGGGGTATGGTAGCGCGTTGCGTGGTGATAATCCGTTTCAGGGTTTTTCTGAATAGAAAAAAGGCCCGCATGTGCGAGCCTTTTGGCAGAACGTGAAGCGTCAGACCTTACGGAAAATCAGCGAGCCGTTGGTGCCGCCGAAGCCGAAAGAGTTACACAGCGTGTACTCCAGACCGCTGACCTGGCGCGCCGTATGGGGCACGAAGTCGAGGTCGCAGCCTTCATCTGGATTATCCAGGTTGATGGTCGGCGGAACAGCCTGGTCGCGCAGCGCCAGAATCGAGTAAATCGACTCTACCGCGCCCGCCGCGCCCAGCAGGTGGCCGGTCATCGACTTGGTCGAGCTGACCATCACGGTTTTCGCCGCGGCGCCGAAGATCGATTTCACCGCCTGCGCTTCCGCTTTGTCACCCGCCGGCGTAGAGGTGCCGTGCGCGTTGACGTAGCCGATCTGCTCAGGCGACAGCTGCGCGTCACGCAGCGCATTTTCCATCGCCTGGGCCGCGCCTGCGCCGTTTTCCGGCGGCGAAGTCATGTGGTAAGCGTCGCTGCTCATACCGAAGCCGACGATTTCCGCATAGATTTTCGCGCCGCGCTTTTTAGCGTGCTCGTACTCTTCCAGCACGATAATGCCTGCGCCGTCGCCCAGCACGAAACCGTCGCGATCTTTATCCCACGGACGGCTTGCCGCCTGCGGGTTGTCGTTGCGCGTAGAGAGCGCGCGCGCCGCGCCGAAGCCGCCAACGCCCAGCGGCGTACTGGCTTTTTCCGCACCGCCCGCCAGCATCACGTCAGCATCGTTATAGGCGATGATACGCGCCGCATGGCCGATGTTGTGCACGCCTGAGGTACAGGCCGTCGCGATAGAGATGCTGGGGCCTTTCATGCCGTACATAATCGTCAGATGGCCGGCGATCATGTTGACGATGGTCGACGGCACAAAGAACGGACTGATTTTGCGCGGACCGCCGTTGACCAGCGAGGTATGGTTCTCTTCGATCAGACCCAGTCCGCCGATGCCAGAACCGATTGCCGCGCCAACGCGGGCTGCGTTCTCATCGGTCACGACCAGACCCGAATCCTGCATGGCCTGCACGCCGGCAACAATGCCGTATTGGATGAAGTCATCCATCTTGCGCTGATCTTTGCGCGAGATGATTTCATCACAATTAAAATCTCTTACGATGCCTGCAAAACGGGTTGCATAGGCACTCGTATCAAAATGGTCGATCAGGTTAATGCCGCTCTGACCGGCAAGGAGAGCACTCCAGGTAGACTCTACGGTTTTGCCGACAGGAGACAACATGCCAAGACCGGTCACAACTACACGACGCTTAGACACGTTCGTCCTCCAGGGAGGGGGAAATAAAAACTCTGTGGGACAAGCATAAAACTCAGGCGGTCGAGCGACCGCCTGAAGGTATTCATTAGCCTTGGTGGCTATTGATGTAGTCGATCGCTGCCTGAACGGTAGTGATTTTCTCAGCTTCTTCGTCTGGAATTTCAGTATCAAACTCTTCTTCCAGAGCCATTACCAGCTCAACGGTGTCAAGAGAATCAGCACCCAGGTCTTCAACGAAAGATGCAGAGTTAGTTACTTCGTCCTCTTTCACACCCAGCTGCTCAGCAATGATTTTCTTAACGCGTTGTTCGATATCGCTCATACTATTTAATTTCCTATCAAAACTCGCTTTCGCGATGGTTTTCGTAGTGTATAAAATGTTGAAAAAGATGCAACAAAATCCCGGCTGGTCGAACCACGATTTTACGCTATTTTGCGGTTTTTACCGCAAATAATGCAAATGATTTCGTGAATATCAGACCATGTACATGCCGCCATTGACGTGCAGCGTCTCACCCGTGATGTAGGCTGCTTCGTCAGAGGCTAAGAATGCAACAGCATTGGCGATTTCCTGCGCGTCGCCTAAACGACCTGCGGGAACCTGCGTCAAAATGCCGGAACGTTGATCTTCGCTCAGTGCACGCGTCATGTCCGTCTCGATAAAGCCCGGAGCCACGACGTTTACGGTAATGCCACGTGACGCGACTTCACGCGCCAGTGATTTGCTAAAGCCAATCAAACCCGCCTTGGCTGCTGCGTAGTTTGCCTGACCCGCGTTGCCCATGGTGCCAACAACGGAACCAATGGTAATGATACGACCCACGCGTTTTTTCATCATGGCGCGCAATACCGCCTTGGAAAGACGGAAAACCGACGTCAGGTTGGTATCCAGGATATCCGCCCATTCGTCGTCTTTCATGCGCATCAACAGATTGTCACGCGTAATGCCTGCATTATTGACCAAAATGTCTACTTCGCCAAATTCTGCGCGAACCTTCTCCAGCACGCTATCGATCGATGCGGGATCGGTCACATTCAGCAGCAGACCTTTGCCGTTATCGCCGAGGTAAGCGCTGATGGCTTCTGCGCCGCTTTCGCTGGTCGCGGTGCCGATCACTTTGGCGCCGCGCGCCACCAGCGTTTCTGCGATGGCGCGACCAATGCCGCGGCTCGCGCCGGTGACCAGCGCAACTTTACCTTCAAAGCTCATGTTTTTCCTCTTATTCCTGTTCAAGGGCCGCAGAAAGCGACGTCGGATCGTTTACCGCTGCCGCCGTCAGGCTGTCCACAATGCGTTTGGTCAGGCCCGTCAGCACTTTGCCCGGCCCCATTTCCAGCAGCTGGGTCACGCCCTGCGACGCCATAAATTCCACGCTCTCGGTCCAGCGAACCGGGCTATAGAGCTGACGCACCAGCGCATGACGGATTGCCGCCGCGTCGCTTTCGCATTTGACGTCAACGTTATTGACCACCGGCACCGATGGCGCGTTGAAGGTGATGTTTTCCAGCGCCACCGCCAGCTTATCGGCGGCAGGCTTCATCAGCGCGCAGTGCGACGGCACGCTGACCGGCAGCGGCAGCGCGCGCTTGGCGCCTGCGGCTTTACAGGCAGCGCCCGCACGTTCAACCGCCTCTTTGTTGCCGGCAATCACCACCTGGCCCGGCGAGTTGAAGTTCACCGGCGACACCACCTGGCCCTGCGCGCTCTCTTCGCAGGCTTTGCGGATCGCTGCGTCGTCCAGGCCGATAATCGCCTGCATCGCGCCGGTGCCTTCCGGCACCGCTTCCTGCATCAGCTTGCCGCGCAGCTCCACCAGTTTAATGGCGTCGGCGAAATCAAGCACGCCGGCGCACACCAGCGCAGAGTATTCGCCGAGGCTGTGACCGGCCATCAGCGCCGGCGGCTTGCCGCCCTGCTGCTGCCAGACGCGATAGATCGCCACGGAGGCGGCCAGCAGCGCAGGCTGCGTCTGCCAGGTTTTATTCAGCTCTTCAGCCGGTCCGTTGCTGACCAGCTGCCATAAATCGTATCCCAGCGCGTCGGACGCTTCGCGGAAGGTCGCTTCCACCTGCGGATAGCTTGCCGCCAGTTCAGAGAGCATACCGACGGTCTGTGAACCCTGACCGGGAAAAACAAAGGCTAATTGCGTCATTTTCCTTTCCTGTGAATCAAAAGCGAACCAGTGCGGAACCCCAGGTGAAACCGCCACCAAAGGCTTCCAGCAGAATCAGTTGTCCGGGTTTGATACGGCCGTCGCGTACCGCTTCGTCCAGCGCGCTAGGCACTGACGCCGCCGAGGTATTGCCGTGACGATCCAGCGTGACCACGACTTTATCCATGCCCATGCCGAGCTTTTTCGCCGTTGCGCTGATGATGCGCAGGTTAGCCTGATGCGGCACCAGCCAGTCGAGCATTTCGCGATCGAGATTGTTGGCCTGCAGGGTTTCATCAACGATGTGCGCCAGTTCGGTCACCGCCACCTTGAAGACTTCGTTGCCCGCCATGGTGAGGTAGGCCGGTTCGTCCTGATGCGCGCGATCCTGATAGGGCAGCGTCAGCAGTTTGCCGTAGCGGCCGTCGGCGTGCAGATGGGTAGAGATGATGCCCTGCTCTTCGCTTGCGCCTAATACCACCGCGCCTGCGCCGTCGCCGAACAGAATTATGGTGCCGCGATCCTCAGGATCGAGGGTGCGCGCCAGCACGTCGGAGCCAATCACCAGCGCATGCTTCACCGCGCCGTTTTTAATGTACTGGTCCGCCACGCTGAGCGCGTAGGTAAAGCCGGCGCAGGCGGCCGCGAGGTCGAACGCGGCGCAGTCGTTGATGCCCAGCATCTGCTGGATCATGCAGGCTGAACTGGGGAACGCGTGGCTGGACGAGGTGGTGGCGACGATAATCAGTCCGATCTCGCCTGCCTCTACGCCCGCCATCTCCAGCGCGCGCTGCGCGGCAGCGAAGCCCATGCTGGCGACGGTTTCATCCGGCGCGGCAATGCGGCGCTCGCGGATGCCGGTGCGGGTTACGATCCACTCGTCCGACGTCTCCACCATTTTTTCCAGATCTGCGTTCGAACGCACCTGGCTAGGCAAATAGCTGCCCGTACCGATAATTTTGGTAAACATCTAGGCTTTGTCACTCCTGGCTAATACAGCATCAAGGCGCGCGGCGATTCGTTCGGGAACCTGCCGTCGCACCGCCTGCTCTGCCTGTTCTATCGCCACGGCGAACGCGCGTTGATTCGCCGCGCCGTGGCTTTTGATCACTGTTCCGCGCAATCCTAACAGACAAGCGCCATTATACTGGTCGGGGTTGAGATGACCGAAGCGCTGCGCCAGACGTTTCTGAATCCAGCGCCCCAGCAGCCTGATCCACCATGACCGTTTTTTCCCCTCTCCTGACGACTTCAGCAGAGAGAGGAACATTCTTACCACGCCTTCCATGGTTTTCAGCGTGACGTTGCCGACGAATCCGTCACACACCAGCACATCTGTTTTGCCGGTAAGCAGGTCGTTCCCTTCCAGGTAACCAATATAGTTAATCTGTGCGGATGCTTTCAGCGTGCTGGCGGCGGCGCGGATGCTCTCCAGCCCTTTGGTCTCTTCCTGACCAATATTGAGCAGCGCCACGCGCGGGTTGGGGATGGCTAACACCTCTTCCGCCATTACCGCGCCCATTACGGCGAACTGCACCAGCATCTCGCTGTCCGAATCCACGTTGGCGCCTAAATCGAGCACCACCGTTTTACCGCGCTGCTGATGCGGCAGCACGGTCATTAACGCCGGGCGCTCAATGCCGTCCAGCGGTGTTATCAATAATTTCGCCAGCCCCATCAGGGCGCCGGTGTTGCCGGCGCTGATGCAGGCCTGCGCTCGTCCCTCTTTCACCAGCTCCAGCGCAACGCGCATCGAACTGCCGCGACTGCTGCGGATCGCCTGAGAGGGCCGCGCATCACTTGCAATAACCGATTCCGCAGGAATAACCTGCAAACGCCCCAGTAAGGAGGAATCCGCTTTGGCAAGCAATGGGGTGATGTCGTCGGGGATGCCGACCAGAAGAAGATTGAGATGCGAATGAGAGGCCAGTGCCTGCAAAGCTGCAGGCACTGTCACGCAGGGACCGAAGTCCCCGCCCATGGCATCAATAGCCAGGGTCAAACGTGTCAAAGTATCACCTTGCTAAGCGCAAGTCTTACTTGGTGATAACCTTGCGACCGCGGTAGTAGCCATCCGCAGTGATGTGGTGACGCAGATGCGTTTCGCCAGAAACTTTATCTACAGACAGGGCAGCGGTGGTCAGCGCATCGTGCGAACGACGCATGCCACGCTTAGAACGGGTGGGTTTATTCTGTTGTACGGCCATGGACCTTACTCCTATTACTTACGCTTTAAACTGGCTAATACGGCAAATGGGTTTGGTTTTTCCGCCTCTGCAGGCAATTTGCCAAAGACCATGTCCGCCTCGGACACTTCACAGTGTTCAGAATCATGCACCGGAACGACCGGCAGGGCGAGAATGATTTCATCCTCGATCACCGCCAGCAGATCGATTTCGCCAAAATCATCGACATCGACCGGCTCGTAGGCTTCCGGCAGTGCCTCGGCCTGCTCATCATTTGAGACAGGACTGAAGCAATAGCTTACGTGGACAGCGTGAGGAAACGGCTGGTTGCAGCGCTGACAGCGCAATGTAACCTGCACATCCGCTGTACCTTGCAGTACGGCGAGGCGCTGGCTGTCAACCGCAAACGACATGGCACATTCCACGTCACTGTCCACACTAACAACTGAGTCGGCTACGCGCTCCACCAGTTCAGGGGTGTAAACGCCCTGATAATCCAGGCGTTTTTGAGCGGCGCGGACCGGATCCAGCGTCAGGGGTAATTTTACCTTTTGCATAGGGCGCGCATATTAACTTTGTAACGTCAGAGAGTCAAAGAAAAAGGCCGTGTCACAGCATCTTTCACCAGTTATTCGCATCCAGTGCGGCGCACAGTTTAAAATGAGTGTCACCAATTCGCCATTACTATTGTGAAAAAATGCCTGACTCCCTTGTTTTAGCTTCGACCTCGCCTTTTCGCCAGGCGCTTTTAGGCAAGCTCGGCCTGCCGTTTATCACCGCCGCGCCTGCGGTCGATGAAACGCCGCGCCCCGGTGAAGATGCCGAAACCCTGGTGACGCGCCTCGCCGTCGCCAAAGCGCAGGCGCTGGCCGCCGACTATGCCGACAGCTGGATTATCGGCTCCGATCAGGTGTGCGTGCTCGACGGCATGATCACCGGCAAGCCGCACACGTCCGATCGCGCCTGCGCGCAGCTGCGCCAGGCGAGCGGCAACGCCGTTACCTTCTATACCGGGCTGGCGCTCTACCATCCGCGCAGCCAGCGGCTGCTGCAGTGCTGCGAACCTTTTGTGGTGCACTTCCGCGATCTCAGCGAGGGAGAGATCCGCGCCTATATAGAGAAAGAGCAGCCTTTGCAGTGCGCGGGGAGTTTTAAAAGCGAAGGGCTGGGGATCTGCCTGTTCGAACGGCTGGAGGGGCGCGACCCGAACACGCTGGTCGGCCTGCCGCTGATTGCGCTCAGCGGCATGTTGCGAACGGTCGGCATCAATCCGCTGGAATGATGCCGACGGCGCGTCAGCGCTTCTGCTGACGCAGCGCCTGCAGGCAGCGCTTGAGTTCTTCATCCAGCGGCGCCTCGAGACGCAGCGTCTCGCCGCTGGCGGGATGGGTAAAGGTCAGCGCGGCGGCGTGCAGAAACAGGCGACGCAGCCCGGTGCTGGCCAGCTGGCTGTCGAACTCGCGCTCGCCGTAGCGATCGTCGAAGGCGATAGGATGGCCGGCGTGCAGCGTATGAACGCGGATCTGGTGGGTGCGGCCGGTGACCGGGCTCGCCTTCACCAGCGTAGCGAACGCGAAGCGCTCCTCGACCTTAAAGCGCGTCTCCGAAGGCTTGCCTTCGCTGCTGACGCGCACCACGCGCTCGCCGCTTTGCAGAATATTTTTTAGCAGCGGCGCCTGCACCGCTTTCACGTGCGACGGCCAGCTGCCGCGCACCAGCGCCAGATAATCTTTCTGCATCCCCTTTTCGCGCAGCTGCTCGTGCAGCGAACGCAGCGCCGAGCGCTTCTTGGCCACCAGCAGCACGCCGGAGGTATCGCGGTCGAGGCGATGCACCAGCTCAAGGAAGCGTGCCTCAGGCCGCAGCGCGCGCAATCCTTCGATCACGCCGAAGCTCAGGCCGCTGCCGCCGTGCACCGCGGTGCCGGAGGGTTTGTTCAGCACCAGAATCTGCTCATCTTCGTAGATGATCGCCTCCGCCAGCGCCGCCACCTTCTCCAGCTTCGGCGACACCGCCTGCTCTTCGCGCTCGGCAACGCGCACCGGCGGAATACGCACTTCGTCGCCCTCTTCCAGCTTATATTCCGGTTTGATGCGTTTTTTATTCACCCGCACCTCGCCTTTACGCAGGATGCGATAAATCATGCTTTTCGGCACGCCCTTCAGCTGGGTGCGCAAAAAGTTGTCAATGCGTTGTCCGGCATTTTCAGCCGAAATGGCGACAAGCTGTACGCCGGGATTCTCTGTTTTCATGGCGGCGATTCTAAATAGTGTCCTGTGATAGCGCCACCCCTTTTTCTGTGCTTAACTCTCCTCGTGTCGCGCGAAAAAGCGCAGCGTGCGCTGGCTTTTTCAGCAACTCGCTCAATCGTCCGACATATTAAGGTGTTAAGCATCACTAATCTTCATCAGGCGGTGAAAGTCGCCTTGCTATATGAAGGTGAGCAATGGAATAATGCCTGAGTTTCTCGTCTGATCACTTTTCAGGCCAGAAAAAGAGCTAATTAGTCATTTTGCCGAATGAAACGGACACGCAGCAATGGCGTAAGACGTGATGTTTATTCAGGCACTTAGCGGGCTGCGGGTTGCAGCCTGGACGGAAGTTTGAGATGCAGGAGTTTTAAATCTCTCTCAGGCATTTCAGCGCAACGGCGCTGTTTTTCCTTATGAAAAACAGGCCACCGACGTTATTTGCGCCCCTCGCGCAGTCGACAACCGGGAGGTTGACGTAAAGCACTTAGTCACGGGGCCATCGGTCAGAACTCGTCCAGGGTAACTATGCCCGCAGCTTTATCACTCATGTGAGAATAACGAGTCAGATACGATGAAAAGAATGTTAATTAATGCAACTCAGCAGGAGGAGTTGCGCGTTGCCCTGGTTGATGGACAACGTCTGTACGATCTGGATATTGAAAGCCCCGGACACGAACAGAAAAAAGCCAACATCTATAAAGGTAAAATCACCCGCATTGAACCCAGCCTTGAAGCGGCGTTTGTCGATTACGGCGCTGAACGCCACGGTTTTCTCCCTCTGAAAGAAATCTCCCGCGAATATTTCCCCGCCAGCTACAACGCGCAAGGTCGTCCGAATATCAAAGACGTGCTGCGTGAAGGCCAGGAAGTGATCGTGCAGATTGATAAAGAGGAGCGCGGCAACAAAGGCGCGGCGCTGACCACCTTTATCTCTCTGGCGGGCAGCTACCTGGTGCTGATGCCAAACAACCCGCGCGCGGGTGGCATCTCTCGCCGCATCGAAGGCGATGACCGCACCGAGCTGAAAGAGGCGCTCTCTTCGCTGGAGCTGCCGGACGGTATGGGCCTGATCGTGCGCACCGCGGGCGTTGGCAAATCCGCTGACGCGCTGCAGTGGGATCTGAGCTTCCGCCTGAAGCACTGGGAAGCGATCAAAAAAGCGGCGGAAAACCGCCCTGCGCCCTTCCTGATCCATCAGGAAAGCAACGTTATCGTGCGCGCTTTCCGCGACTACCTGCGCCAGGATATCGGCGAGATCCTGATCGACAACCCGAAAGTGCTTGAGCTGGCGCGTCAGCATATCGCCGCGCTCGGCCGCCCGGACTTCAGCAGCAAGATTAAACTCTACACCGGCGAGATCCCGCTGTTCAGCCACTACCAGATCGAATCGCAGATTGAATCCGCCTTCCAGCGTGAAGTGCGTCTGCCTTCTGGCGGCTCTATCGTTATCGACAGCACCGAAGCGCTGACCGCTATCGATATCAACTCGGCGCGCGCTACGCGCGGCGGCGATATCGAAGAGACGGCGTACAATACCAACCTGGAAGCGGCCGACGAGATTGCGCGCCAGCTGCGCCTGCGCGACCTGGGCGGTCTGATCGTCATCGACTTTATCGATATGACGCCGGTGCGCCACCAGCGCGCGGTGGAAAATCGCCTGCGCGAAGCGGTGCGCCAGGATCGCGCGCGTATCCAGATTAGCCACATTTCGCGCTTCGGTCTGCTGGAGATGTCGCGTCAGCGCCTTAGCCCGTCGCTGGGCGAGTCGAGCCATCACGTCTGTCCGCGCTGTAGCGGCACCGGCACCATCCGCGACAACGAATCGCTGTCGCTGTCGATTCTGCGCCTGATCGAAGAAGAAGCGCTGAAAGACAACACCAAAGAGGTGCACGCCATTGTGCCGGTGCAGATCGCCTCTTACCTGCTGAACGAAAAGCGTGAAGCGGTGAATGCGATTGAAAAGCGCCAGGGCGGCGTTCGCGCGATTATCGTGCCGGACGATCGTATGGAAACCCCGCACTACTCGGTGCTGCGCGTGCGCAAAGGGGAAGAGACCCAGACCCTCAGCTACCATCTGCCGAAGCTGCACGAAGCAGAAATGGCGATGCCGTCAGAAGAAGAGCACGCCGAGCGTCGTCGTCCAGAGCAGCCTGCGCTGGCCGCGTTTGTCATGCCTGACGCGCCGCCAATGCCAGCAGAGAAGCCGGTAGAGCAGCCGAAAGAGGAGGCGCAACCGGTGGCCAAACCTGCCGCGGCCCCTGCCCCAACCGCCGCCAGCGCCAGCGGAACCGGCTTCTTTAGCCGCCTGCTGAAAAAACTGTTTGGCAGCAACGAACCTGCACCGGCACCGGTTGTTGAGGAAGCGGCGGCGCCTGCGCCGCAGGCCAGCAGCGAAGAGAGCGACAGCAGCGCCAAAGAGCGCGGCGACCGTCGCAACAATCGCCGCAACAATAATAACCGTCGCGAGCGTACGCCGCGCAACGGCGACAATCGCGAGCCGCGCGAAAGCCGCGAACCGCGTGAAAGCCGTGAGCCGCGTGAAAACCGCGAACCGCGCGAAAACCGCGAACCGCGTGAAAATCGTGAGCCGCGTGAAAACCGCGAACCGCGCGACAACGCTGACGCACGCCGCAACAAGCGCCAGGCGCCGCAGAACGAGGCGCGCGAAGAGCGCACACCGGTTCTGAGCGAGGAAGCGCGCCAGCAGCGTGAAGAGCAGCAGCAGCAGCGTCGCGAACAGCGCGCTGAACGCCAGCGTCGTCGTCAGGAAGAGAAACGCGCGCAGCAGGACGCGAATAAAGCCGTAGAGCCAGCGGTCGCTGAAATCGTTGAGTCACCAGAGGCGCAGGAAGAAGAGCGCGTTCAGGTGATGCCGCGTCGCAAGCCGCGCCAGCTGGCGCAGAAAGTGCGCGTCGGCGGCGAGAGCGAGCAGCCGGCCGAAGATGCGGTCGCGCCGCAGCCTGAGGTGGCGTACAGCGCGCCGCAGAGCGAAGAGGCAGCGCCGATCGAGCAGGATGACGCGGAAAACCGCGATAACGGCAATATGCCGCGTCGCTCGCGCCGTTCGCCGCGCCACCTGCGCGTCAGCGGTCAGCGTCGTCGTCGCTATCGCGATGAGCGTTATCCGACCGAGTCCGCCATGCCGCTGGCCGCCGCCGCTGCATCGCCAGAGATGGCGTCCGGCAAGGTCTGGGTACGTTATCCGGTCGCTCAGCCGGTTGAGACGCAGGAAGCGCAGAACGACGTGCAGGACGAGCTCCAGCAGGAAACCGCAGCCGCTATCGCGCTGCCGGTCGCGGCTGACGAGATCGTGCCGCAGGCTGCTGCTGAAGCGGCCCCGCAGGCTGACGCTGTGCATCAGGCTGAGCCGCAGGCGGAAACGCCGGTAACGCTGGTGAATACCGACAACACCGCGCCGATCGACGCGCCGGTTAACCATGAACCTGCCGTGATCCCGGCCGCGCTCGACGCGCAGGCGGAAGCGATCGCTGAACAGGCGGAGCCGGCTGCGCCAGTAGAAGAAGAGACGCCTGCCGTCGCCACGGAGATCGCCGCCGAAGCGGCCCATGACGTGACGCCGGAAGCGGAAGCGCAGGTTGCAGAGGTGCTGAACGCGCCGGTTGCGGCGGAAAGCGCGCCTGAACCGGTTAGCGAACCGCATGCGCCGGTGCCGGCACGCGACGTCGCGCCGCAGCAAGCCGCGTCGCAGGAGGCCGCCGTTCGCTTTACCCATCACGCTACCGCGCCGATGACCAAAGCACCGGCGCCAGCCTGGCAGCCGGAGCCGGTTCGTCACAGCGACTGGGTGCGCGCGCCGTTCGCCTTCGAGGGCAAAGGCTCAGCGGGCGGTCACAGCGCCTCGCATCAGGCCACCGCGCCGGCGACCCGCCCTGACAGCGTCTAATCCGACGCGATAACCTTCCAAACCCCGGCTTGCCGGGGTTTTTTATTGCCGCCGTTTAACAGGCAAAAAAAATCCCACGATGCCGGTCAGGGTCGTGGGACAAAATGAGCATGTCCGGTTCAGGCATGCTCGAATGGGGTTTTTATTAGCTGTTAAGCTGGAACAGCGACAGCTTGGACATGTCGGTAAAGGTCTTATAAGAAGCCTGCAGCGCCGTCTGCTGCATGGTGTAGCTGGAGATGGCCGAGGTGTAGTCGGTGTCGACCAGGTTACTCATTTCGCTGCTCAGGATCACGTCGCGGTCGTCGCCCTGACCGTCCAGCGTGCTCAGCTCAGAGAGCTGGGTGCCGATTTCGGAGCGCACCGTCAGCACGTTATTCAGCGAGTTGCTGAGGCCGCGGTTGGTTTTATCCATCGCATCCTGGAACGTCTGTTTAGTGGCATCGTCGGCATCTGCCTGCGGCGTTTTCAGGGCGGCAATCGCGCTGTCGAGCATATTAAAGAGATTGGTTTCGCTGGCGCTGCCGTCTGGCTCTTTGGTGGCGTTGCCGGTAATCGACATAAAGATATCGTCGCCGGTGTGCCCGACGGTCATGGTGCGGCTGGTGTCGACCTTCTGCGTGATGGCGTCGGTGCCGCCGACATAGCTGACGGCGCCGCTGCCGTTGTCGGCGAACGGCGCACTGTCGGTTTTGTAGCCGGCGAAGATATAGCGGCCGTTGCCGTCTTTGCTGTTCGCCAGGTTCAGCAGCTGCGAGCGCAGCCCTTCCAGCTGGGTGGCGATAGAGCCGCGGTCGTCGTCGCTCAGCGTGCCGGTAGAGCCGTAAACGATCAGCGTCTGCGCGTCCTGAATGGTGCTGGTCACGCTGCTAAGCGTGTTCTCTTCCATCGACAGCCCCTGATTGGCGAAGGTGCGCGCCAGCGCATACTGGCTGCTCTGCGCCTGGCTCTGCGCCACTACCACCGAGCGCGACGCGGCGATAGGATCGTCGGACGGATTGTTGACGCGGCGGCCGCTGGAGAGCTGCTCGCCGACTTTCAGCCAGGAGGCTTGCGAATCGGAAATCCCGCGCACCTGCTGGTTAAAGATCATGTTGGTACTGAGTCGCATGGTTCTTTTCCTTAGCTGATGTTGAGCAGCGCGTCGAAGATGGTGCTGGCGGTTTGCAGCACCTGCGCGTTCGCCATGTAGTACTGCTGATATTTGGTCAGGTTGGCGTACTCTTCATCGAGGTTGACGCCGGAGACGGACTGCTGACGATCCGTCAGCTGATCCACCACGTTTTTCTGCGTGGTGCTGGCGGTTTCCAGCGTGCTGGTTTTGTTGCCGACGCTGCTGACGATGCTGGCGTAGGCCTGTGACAGCGTGGCGTTGCCGTTCACCAGGTTGGCGTCCTGCAGATCCAGCAGCTTCTGCGCGTTGCGGTTGTCGCTTTCGCCGCCCGTTGCACCCGCCGCGGCAATCTGCGATTCATCGGTGATCGCCACCGACATACCGCTGATAACGTTCTGCACCGGCTTCACCAGGAAGCTGTCTTTGGCGTTCGGCGTGCCGCTTACCGTCAGCTGCAGGCCGTCGAAGCTCAGCGTGGCGTTGCCAGAGGCGTCGGTGCCCGCCGTCGCGGTAATCTTGACGTTGTCGGAGGCGCGCGTCACGTTCCAGTTGGTGCCGTCATAGCTGACAGTGTAGTTAGAGGCTTTCAGCGCGCTGCTATCGGTCCAGGCCGCCGTCACGGTGGTGGTGGAGCTGTTTTTGCTGTTGCTGACCACCGACGGGCTGCCGATGTTGAAGAAGTCGGTGCCCTGATCGCCGTTGCTGTCGTAGCCCTGCTTATGCACCTCGTTAAAGCTGGTGGTAAAGGCGGCCGCCAGCTGGCCGAGCTGGTTCTGCGCGGTGTCGAGATCCTGCGAGCGGAACGCCATCAGGCCGCCCAGCGAACCGGTGGTGATGCTTTTCTCGGCGATTTCCACATTGCCGGCGCTGTTATCCACATAGCCGACGGTGGTGCGCGACGGATCGCTGCTGGAGGGCATCGCCACCAGGCTGGTGGCTTTGTTGCCGTTAACCAGCGTCAGGCTGCCCATGGAGACGATATAGTTGCCATCCTGCTTCGAGACGCTGACGCCAACGATATCGTTAAGGTTGTTCACCAGCTGATCGCGCTGATCCAGCAGATCGTTCGGCTGCGCGCCATCGGCGGTGCTGAGTTTGGCGATCTGCTTGTTGAGATCGGCGATCTGACTGGTATAGGTGTTGATCTGATCGACGTTCGAGGCGATGTCGGTGTTAACGCTGCTCTGCATATTGGTCAGATACTGCGAGGTGGTCTGGAACTGGTTCACCAGGCCCTGCGCATAGCTCAGCATCGACTGGCGCGCCGAGGGATCGTCCGCGTTGCTCACCACGTTCTGCAGGTTAGTAAAGAAGCTCTGAATCGACGTCGAGAGGCTGGTGGTCGAGGTAGAGAGCAGATCGTCGATGTTGGAGATCTGCGAATACTGGGTGTTGGCCGCGCTGTAGGTGGCGCTGGAGCCGCGCAGCTGCGCCGTGATGAACTCGTCATATTCGCGCTGCACGCCGGTGATGCTGGCGCCGTTGCCGTAGTAGCTGCTGCCCTGCAGCGTGCTGTTGGCCTGCGACAACAGGATCGTCTGCCGCGAATAGCCCGCCACCGTGTAGTTCGTAATGTTATTACTGGTGGTGCTCAGCGCCGCCTGTGCGGCGCTCAGCCCACTCATCGCAGAGTTTATTATGCTGGACATCTCGGTTCCTTTCTTTCCCGTTAACCGGGCTGGCAGTCAGTAGTGCTCGCCCGTGCGCGCAAACGCGTCTGGCATCTGCAACTGTTATCGGCGTGCTTAAGTGAAACTTGAGGCTTAACGCCTAGAAGAGATCGTTTAAATCTTTGCTGTACGCCTTTACCACTTTCTCGCCCATGTTTTTGAATTGCTGGATCATTCCCACCAGCTTCTGCGCATATTTGGGATCGGTGGCGTAGCCGGCGGCCTGCAGCGCGTGCGCGCCCTGCTCGGCGCTCTGCGCGCTGGTGACCGCGGCGTAGCGCGGGTTGTTCGAGAGGAGTTTGACGTAGTCGGTCAGCGCCTCGAAATAGGAGTGATAGACGCGGAAGCTGGCGCGCACCTTCTTCGCCTCGCCCTGGTCATATTCCGTGGTCATGATATCGGTGGTTTCGCCCTTCCAGTCGCCGCTCGCCTTAATGCCGAAGACGTTATAGCTCGGCTTGCCGTCGCGGGTCAGGATCTGACGCTGGCCCCAGCCCGACTCCAGCGCCGCCTGCGCCAGGATCAGATGGTGCGGAATACCGCTGCTGGCGCTGGCGGCCTGCGCAGGCTGCGCCAGCTGCGCGATAAACTCGCTGCTGTCGGCCGGCAGGTTCGCCGGCGACACCGGCAGGCGCGGCAGCGCCTTACGCACCATCTGCTCCAGCTGGCTGGAGGCCGCCGCGCTGTAGATAAAGCTTTCATCGAGCGGCATCGGCACGGTGCCGGCGCGCTCGTCGGGCGCCTGCGCCGGCTGCATCTGTTTGACGATCAGATCGGCCATGCCCAGCCCGCGCTTGCCGATCTCCTGCGCAATCTGCTGATCGTACATCGAGGTGAACATTTTGGTCGATTCGTTGCTGAAGATGCCGTCCTGCGGCAGCGCTTCGCGCATGCTCTTCATCATCATCTGCACAAACATCCCCTCGACCTGCTTCGCCACCTGCAGCGCCTTGCCTTTCGGATCGGTGCTGGCTTCGCGCTTCAGGTCGTTCAGCGAGCGGCTGTCGAACGCCGCATTGGTCAGCGATTGCGTATCCATCGTCAGATGATTTCCAGTTTGGCGCGCAGACAGCCCGCGCTCTGCATCGATTGCAAAATCGACATCAGCTCGATAGGCGATGCGCCTAAGGCGTTAAGCGCGCGCACCACATTGTTCAGGTTGGCGCTGGCGTTGACGCGCTGCAGCGCCCCGCCGCTCTGGCGCAGATCGATCTGCGTCTGCGGCGTCACCACCGTCTGTCCGCCGGCCAGCGGCGTATTCGGCTGGCTGACGTTCTGCGACTGGTTGACCGTGACCGACAGGTTGCCCTGCGCCACCGCACAGGTGTTCAGCGTCACTTCGCGGTTCATCACCACCGAGCCGGTGCGCGAGTTGATAATCACTTTGGCGTCTTCAATCGGGATGGCGACGTCGATGTTCTGGATCTCCGCCAGCAGGCGCACCTGCGAGCTGTTGTTGGGCGAGACGCGCACCTGCACGGTGCGGGCGTCGAGCGCGGTCGCCGCGCCGTAGCCGCCGCGTCCGTTGATGGCGTCGGCGATGCGCTGCGCCATCGAGAAGTCTTCGTTGTTGAGCTGCAAATTAAGGGTGTTCTGGCTGCCGAAATTGCTCTGCAGCTCGCGCTCGACGGTGGCGCCGCCGGTAATGCGGCCGCCGTTGAGCTGGTTAACCTGCACGCTGCTGCCGCCCGCCGACGCGCCCGCGCCGCCGACCAGAATATTGCCCTGCGCCAGCGCGTAAACCTGGTTGTCGACCCCTTTCATCGGCGTCATCACCAGCGTGCCGCCGCGCAGACTTTTGGCGTTGCCGAGCGACGAGACCACCACGTCGATGGTCTGTCCCTGACGGGCGAAGGCCGGCAGCTGCGCCGTCACCATCACCGCCGCGACGTTTTTCAGCTGCATGTTAGTGCCCTGCGGCACGGTGATGCCGAGCTGGGAGAGCATGTTGCTGACGGTTTGCGTGGTGAACGGCGTCTGGGTAGTCTGGTCGCCGGTGCCGTCGAGGCCCACCACCAGGCCGTAGCCGATCAGCTGGTTGTTGCGCACGCCCTGCACGCTGGTGAGATCGCGAATGCGGTCCGCGTGGGCGCTCAGGCAGAGGCCGAGCAGCAGGCTCAGGCCCAGCAGTAAACTTTTCACACTTTTCATCATGACCTCATTACATCGGCGCAACGTTCAGGAAGAAACGCTGGAACCAGCCCATGGTCTGCGCTTCGTTGATATAGCCGTTGCCGACGTATTCGATACGGGCATCGGCTACCGCGGTCGACAGCACCGCATTGCTGGCGCTGATGGTGCGCGGGTTCACCACGCCGGAGAAGCGAATAAACTCCGTGCCCTGGTTGATCTCGATCTGCTTCTCGCCGACCACGCGCAGGTTGCCGTTGGACAGCACCTGATTCACGGTCACGGTAATGGTGCCGGTAAAGGTGTTGTTGGCGGTGGCGCCGCCTTTGCCGGCGAAATCGTTTTTGCCGTTGGCGCCGAGGTTGGCTTTCGCGCCGTCGCTGCCGACCAGGCCGTTCAGGCCGGTAGGAATGGCGTCGAGGCCGAAGCTGGCGCTGCCGTCGCGCGTGGCGTTGGCCGAGGAGCTTTTGCTGGCGCTGACGTTCTCCTGCAGCGTAATGGTGAGCGTATCGCCGATATTGCGCGGGCGACGATCCTCAAACAGCGGCTGATAGCCGTAGTTGAGCGGCGCGACGCCCTGGAAAATGGAGCCGTTGACCACCGGCGGCGCGGAAGGCAGCGGCTGTGCCGTCGTTGCGCCCTCCACCAGCGGCGTGCGCGGCACTAACGCACAACCGTTAAGGGTCAGCAGCAGTGTCGCCGCCAACCAATGTCCAGGCTTTATATTCAGTTGCTTCGCCACGGAGTCACGACCTTATAGATGTGTTGACTTCAGGCCAGCCAGCGCTGGCCCTGATAACCGGAAATTAGATCTGGGTTAACTTCTGCAGCATTTGATCGGAGGTGCTGATCGCCTTGCTGTTGATTTCATAGGCGCGCTGCGTCTGGATCATGGTGACCAGCTCTTCCGCCACGTTGACGTTAGAGGTTTCCACATAGCCCTGATAGAGCAGGCCCGCGCCGTTCTGGCCTGGGGTGCTCTGGGTCGGCGCGCCCGACGCCTGGGTTTCCTGGTAAAGGTTTTCGCCCATGCTGTCGAGACCGGCGTCGTTGATAAAGGTGCTGATGGTCAGCTGCCCCACCTGCGCCGGGTTGGTCTGGCCCTGCTGCGTCACGCTCACCACGCCGTCGCGCGAGATGGTGATGCTGGTGGCGTTGGCCGGAATGGTAATGCCTGGCTGCACCGGATAGCCGGCGTTGTTAACCAGCTGACCGTTCTGATCCACCTGGAAGGAGCCGTCACGCGTATAGGCGGAGGTGCCGTCCGGCAGCTGCACTTCAAAGTAGCCCTGGCCGTTGATCGCCACGTCTTTCGAGTTGCTGGTCTGCGACAGGTTGCCCTGCGTGTGCAGACGCTCGGTGGTGACCGGACGCACGCCGGTGCCGATCTGCAGGCCCGACGGCAGCGTGGTCTGTTCAGACGACTGCGTGCCCGGCTGACGCAGGGTCTGGTACATCAGATCTTCAAACACCGCACGCGAACGTTTAAAGCCGTTGGTGCTAACGTTCGCCAGGTTGTTGGAGATAACGTCCATATTGGTTTGCTGGGCGTCAAGACCGGTTTTGGCGATCCATAAGGAACGAATCATCTGTTTTCCTCTGCCTTAGCTGCTCATGTTCAGCAGCTGATTGGCTTTTTGTTCGTTTTCGTCGACGTTGGTGATGACTTTCATCTGCATCTCGAAACGTCGGGCGTTGGCGATCATATCGACCATGGTTTCGACCGGCTTGACGTTGCTGCCCTCCAGCACGCCCGGCATTACCTGCACCGTGGCGTCTGCCGCCAGCGCCGCGCCGCGCGTCGCCTGCGCCTGCTGGGTCGGACGGAACATGCCGTCGTCGCCGCGCTGCATCTCTTTGCCGGTGGCTTTCACCAGCTTCAGCTTGCCGATCTGCACCGTGGCGTTAGGCGCATCGCCCGCATTGCGCGAGGTGATGGTGCCGTCCGTTGCGATGGTCAGCTCGGCGCCCTGCGGCACCGCAATCGGACCGCCGTCGCCCATGACGGGATTGCCCTGGACGGTCAGAATGCCGGTCGAGCTGATCTGCATGTTGCCGTTGCGGGTATAGGCCTCGCTGCCGTCGGCGGTGCGCACCGCCAGCCAGCCATCCTCGCCCATCGCCACGTCCAGCGTGCGTCCGGTATTGTCCATCGCGCCCTGGCTCATATCGGCGCCGGGCGTCGAGGCGGCCACCAGCGTGCGCGTCGGCAGCGACCAGCCGCTGACCGGCACCGCACGCAGCGCGTTGAGCTGCGCGCGAAAGCCCGGCGTCGAGGCGTTGGCGAGGTTGCTGGCCGTGACGGCCTGCTGATCCAGCGTCTGGCTGGCCGCGCCCATCGCGGTATATATCGCGTGATCCATAAAGCAATCCCGTTAGTGAATTAACGCAAGTTGACCAGGGTGTTGAGGATCTGGTCCTGAGTTTTGATGGTCTGGGCGTTCGCCTGATAGTTGCGCTGCGCCACGATCATGTTGACCAGCTCTTTGCTCATATCGACGTTCGACGCTTCCAGCGCGCCAGAGGTCAGCGAGCCGTAGGTGCCGGTGTTTGCCAGACCGATCGCTGCCTGACCCGAGGAGCTGGTAGCGGCCCAGACGTTGTCGCCCTGCGACTGCAGCCCTTCCGGGTTAGAGAAGCTCGCCAGCACGATCTGACCCAGCAGCTGGGTTTTCTGGTTGGAGTAGCTGCCGGTAATGGTGCCGTCATCGTTAATGGCGTAGCTGGTCAGGTCACCTGGCGCGTAGCCATCCTGCGTCGGGTTGCCGAAGGTGGTGGTGCCGGTGTTCTGCTGCAGGCTGCCGAGCATGCTCAGAGAGATGCTCTGGTTGCCCGCCGCGCCGTTGGAGCCGTCGATGGTCAGGTTGACCGTGTTGCCGGTGCCGCCGTTGATGCCGGTCAGGCCGCCGTTAGCGTCAAACGTCAGGGTAAAGTCGCCCGCGCTGGTGCCGGTGGTAGAGTCCATCGCATGCACCGTCCAGTTGTTGTCGGCGGTTTTGACGTAGTACATGTCCAGAGTGTGGTCGTTACCCTGTGAGTCATAGACCGTCATGGTGCTTTTGGCGTTGTAGCTGTCGACGTCGCTGGCGCTGAAGGTAGTCACGCTCGGAATGGTGCTGGTGGAGTTCAGGTTCGCCACCTGGGTCGCGGTGGTGGTGGCGCGCGCCGCCATCTGCGTGGTCGGAATGCTCAGCGCCACCGGGTTGGCGCCGGTCTGCACGGTCGGCGGCGTGCCGCTCACCGGATAGCCGGTCACGGTCAGCCCCTGGGTGTTCACCAGGTTGCGGTTCTCATCCAGCGTGAACTGGCCGTTGCGCGAGTAGTAGACCGCGCCGCTGGTGTCGGTCATGCGGAAGAAGCCGTTGCCGCTCAGCGCGACGTCCAGGCCACGGCTGGTGGTGGTGGTCGAGCCATCGTTAAAGTTCTGGATCACCGCCGCCACTTTGGTGCCGAGGCCGACGTTGGAGCCGGCGAACATATCGGCGAAGGCGATGGTGCTGGACTTAAAGCCCGCGGTCGCGGAGTTGGCGATGTTGTTGCCGATAACGTCCAGGTTGCTGGAGGCAGCGCCCAGGCCGCTCACCGCTTGGGAAAATGACATGTGTATTTCTCCTGTTTAGAGATGAATCAGAGAATCTGACGTACTTCATCAAGGGTTGCGGAGCCCATGGTGCCGAGATCCAGTTTGGTGGTGCTGTCTGCCGTCGACACGCCGTTAACGTAGGCGTAGTTGAGCGGCTGAGCGACCAGCTGCGTGCTGCCATTGCTGGCGGCGATTGAAACCGTATATTTGCCGTCCGGCGCGGTGGAGCTGTCCGCCAGGGTGCCGTCCCACGAGAAGGTGTGCACGCCGGAAGAGAGCGCGCCCAGATCGATGGTGCGCACCACGTTGCCGCTTGAATCTTTAATGGTGGCGGTGGTGGCGGTCGAGGCGGTGGTCAGCTCGACGCCAAACGGCGTGGTGGTGCCGCTGCCGACCAGCACCTGCGATCCGTCCACCATCACGCCGTGGCCGATCAGCGTCGAACTCTGCAGCGACTGGCTGGTGCTGATCTGGCCGGAGATCGATCCCAGCGTGGTATTGAGTTTTTCAATGCCGCTCAGGGTGTTGATCTGCGCCAGCTGGGTGGTGAGCTGGCTGTTGTCCATCGGATTGGTGGGATCCTGGTTCTGTAACTGCGTCACCAGCATGGTCAGGAACTGATTTTGCAGATCCTGCGCCGTGTTGCTGGTGCTGCTGTTGGATGAGCTGAGGACCGTGGGGTCCAGATTCTCATTGACGCCTACCGCAATGCCCATGTCGTTTCTCCGTTAAGAACCCATCGTCAGGGTTTTCATCATCATTGATTTCACGGTGTTCAACACCTCGACGTTGGCCTGATAGCTGCGCGACGCCGACATGGTGTTGACGCTCTCCGCCACCACGTCGACATTCGGCATCTTCACGTAGCCCTTGTCATCCGCCAGCGGGTTGCCTGGGTCGTAGACCAGCTTCGCCGGAGAGGGATCGTCCAGCACCTGCGCCACTTTCACGCCGCCGGTCGCCGCGCCGGGCGCCGCATCGGTCTGGAAGACCACCTGCTTCGCCACGTAGGGCTTGCCGTCCGGGCCGGTGACGCTGTCGGCGTTGGCCAGGTTGCTGGCGCTGACGTTGAGTCGCTGGGATTGCGCGGTCATCGCTGAGCCGGCAATGTCAAAAATATTCAGCAATGCCATGATTATTGCCCTTGTAACACGCTCATCATGCCCTTGATCTGGCTGCTGATGAGGGTGAGATCGGTCTGATACTTCAGACTGTTGTCCGCGAACTGGGTACGTTCGCGATCCATGTCGACGGTGTTGCCGTCGGCGGCAGGCTGATCGGGAATGCGATAGAGCAGATCCGCTGACGCCGCCGAATTGACCTGCGCCTCGATATGGCGCGGCGAGGTGACTTTCAGCGCCATGCCACTGCCTTCGGCGCGGCCGTTCTTCATGACCCGACTCAGCTCGCTGGCAAAGTCGATATCCCGCGCCTGATAGCCTGGGGTATCGGCGTTGGCAATGTTAGACGCCAGAATCTCCTGCCGTTGCGCACGCAGGTTGAGAGCTTCGGTGCCGAACTGCAGCGCAGCATCCAGTTTGTCGAGCATGCTTCCTCCGCGAATGAGAATTTCGAGCGGACAGCTTAAGTGGGAAAAAGCAAGGGCTATCGTCTGAATAACGTCAAAAAAGGCGCCTATTTTTGGTCTTGATTTTGTCGCGGCGCGAGTAGACTCGTCGCCATTAGCAGCAAGGAGTCTTTTGATGCGTAACATTACCGCCCTGTTGGCCGGCCTGCTGGCGCTGGTCGCCCTGCCCGCCGCCGCCGACCTTTCCGCCCAGCTGACGGGCTTTTTTCAGGCCCGCGACGCGCAGCATGCAGCGGGCATGACGGTTGAGATTAAAACGCCGCAGGCGCAGTGGCCGGCCTGCGACGCGCCGCAGTTTTCGCTGCCCGGCAACAGCCGCCTGTGGGGCGCGATGAGCGTGGCCGCCACCTGCGGCGATACGCGACGCTTTCTGCAGGTGCAGGTGCAGGTGACCGGCCAGTATCTGGTGGCGACACGTCTGCTGGCGCGCGGCTCGACCGTCAGCGCCGACGATTTTCGTCTGCAGAGCGGCCGTCTCGACACTCTGCCCGCCCGCGCGCTGTTTGACGCGTCGTCGGTAGCGGACGCCGTGGTACTGCGCGATATCGCGCCGGGCCAGCCGGTAACGCTGTCGATGATGCGCCAGCCGTGGCGCGTGAAGGCGGGTCAGAGCGTGATGGTGATCGCCAGCGGCGAGGGCTTTAACGCCAGCGGCGAAGGCAAGGCATTAAACAACGCCATCCTGGCGCAGTCGGTGCGTGTGCGTATGGGCAACGGTCAGGTGGTGAGCGGAAAAGTCGATGCGGATGGGAATATTCTGATATCGCTATAAGGCGCTAAAGAACGCTGTTGTTCGGCCGATAGAGAAATCAACTAAGCGATTACGCTATTCTGATTCAGGTGGCAGTTTCCCCTGACCGTACAGGAGCCCGAATATGAGCATCGACAGAACGCAACCCCTGAAGCCCGTCGCTACCGTGCAGACCCGCGAAAGCAACGAGTCCGCCGCCGGTAAAACGCGTCAGGCGTCGAGCACCACGGCAACCACGCCCGCAGCGGCCCAGGTAAGCCTGAGCAACGCGCAGTCGCAGCTGACCCAGCCGGGCAGCCAGGACATCAACGTGGCGCGCGTTGAACAACTGAAAACCGCCATTCGCAATGGCGAACTGAAAATGGATACCGGCAAGATCGCCGACGCGCTGATTGCCGACACTAAGGCGTATTTAGAGGGTAACTAATCCCCATGAGCAACCTGTTGACCACATTAGATAAGATGCAGGAGGTGCTCTCCTCGCTGTCGAACGTTCTCGACGAGGAGCAGCATCAACTGGCCGCCGGCAAGATTAACAGCAATCTGCTGCAGCGCATCACCGAAGATAAAGGCGCGCTGCTGGCGACGCTGAGCTATCTGGACGAGATGCGCCGCAGCACCGAGCGACAGCTCGGTACCCAGGCGCCTTATGCGGGTCACAGTGATATGACGCGCCGCTGGCAGAGTATCGGCCAGATGACGCGCCGCCTGAACGACGCCAATATTCATAACGGTCTGCTGCTCAATCAGCAGATCCGCTTTACCGAAGAGGCGCTGAGCGTGCTTAAGCCGCATCAGACGCAGGCGTTTTACGGCCCGGACGGGCTGGGCAAAGGCCAGGCGACGCTCAGCCGGAAGGCATAACATTCGAAGCCGGATAGCGCAAATCCGGCTTTTCCCTCTGAAATTAAGCATACTGCATCACCGGTTGGCGCTTCCTCACGGCCTTTCATCGTGAAGTTTCATCAAAAGAGTAAGACCTGAGCCCCCATTTTACACGACCGCGTTTTTCATCATTTAACACCTCGTCGACAACGCCATTAACCAGCGAAAGGCATTGCGCGCCCTGTTGCCCTGTCGCCTTAAGACTTTTATTCGCTCTTTCAGCATATTCCAGAAACGAAGGCTTATTATAAACAACGGGGTCAGGCAACGTCGCGCAGACCGAGTTGCTGCCTATTCTGTCAGTATCACTGTCCCGGTCTTGCTGGCTGATATAGCTATCAATCTTATTTAACGTCTCAAGCGTCTCAGCAGGCGCTGACAGTAGCGCATTGACCAGCGCGTCCCGCAGTGCAATGCTTTGAACCGAATTAATTTTGCCGGATAGCGCAGGCGTGAATGCTATAAATACTTTATCGCCCTCAGAAACGCCGCTAACAAACGTGTTAAAACAGTGCTGATTGGTCAAAATTATTTTCTCATCTAACATCGCGCTGCAGCGGTTTGTATTGGCAAAATTAGCAGCTGGGTAGATAAGTAAAAGAGAGGTCATGATAAACAGAGATTGTTTTTTCATCTTATCACTTTTAGCGTTCTGTCCGATGAGAGGGCGATGAGACGGCGAGTGTGATAACCCATAATTATGCATCCCTCAGAAGCCCATCCCGCCGGAGGCGCGATGCGCTCTCCATGGATACGAAAAGCGCTACGGCCATAACTTTCACCCGATGTTTGTATTAACGTTATGGTTAATGGTCCTTTAGAATGCGTATAACCGCCGATATGATACGTCCCCTGGGGTAACGGGCCTAATCCGCGGACCTGCTGGCGATCAGGGTTATTTTTGTTAGTCATCCTTCCCGCGTATCCCTGTTCAATCATTTCGCCGTTATGAAACAATTCTCCTGTGCTCTGCTTATATATCCATGCCATACCTTTTCCATCTCCTTTATTAAGCCCTGACTCGCCAACTGTCAGCGTGCAATATATTCCCGTCAACATAATGTGAAGTTAACTTTTCATAGGATAAGGCAACAGATTCAACAGGCTCTATCGCTGATCCGTAGCGACTTTTAATATCGTACATTAATGTTGCGTTAGAGCAGACCTGAACACCTTCTAAAAACAGGGTGAAATAGTGTTCCTCCTGTCCATTATCATTGATTCTGTAATAATCAAACTTAGCGGATTTTAGCTTTTCTCCGTTAGTCAGCGCTTTTAATAAACAGGGCGTAGATGAATCAGTAACTTTATCAAAGTAGAGTGGCTGATGGCACCTCGCACTCGCACTTTTCCCTGTATATGGATCAACCGGAACCTCGGTCAGACTCATTACAGACAAGACCTCTATGCTGTTTTCTCTTCCTGAAACGTCAGCAGAACCTTTTATTAAATTACCCACATCATCATACAGCCATGCATAAACTGGTATAGCCATTTCCTCTTTCCTCTTTTAACGGCCTGATTACAGACTATAAAGATAAAAAGGTGTGGGCTAAAACAGCCTCAGCAAAAAGTTATGGTCATCTGATACTGATTAATTTAACCGCATGAATAGAAATAAAAATAAAAAAACTGCGAGAGAAGCTCGTTAAAATCAATATACCTATTTTTTTACTGGAACAGGTTAAACATAGATTTTACTTGCATTACTGCACAGGCTGCTATGTCTACATTGTCAGATGTGCAAAAAAACGCTTTTAAGGCGTAATGCTTGTCAGGAAAGGCCACCTTTTTCTTAAAACGGCGGCTTGTGTGTTATGCGTGTCAGCATTCCGGTGCGGGCCACCGCGCCTCCTCTGCTGCCGGGCCGTCCTCGCGCCGCTTCGCGGTGCCTTCGGCTGCAACGTCGTGCCGGACGGACCGTTCGGGTACGGCCATCCAGGCCTACCCGAACTGCCTGTCGCATCCCT
>NZ_MWUE01000026.1 GCF_002077695.1 Pantoea latae | reverse complement strand
TATATTACGCTACTCTCCTTCGGAGTCAACCCCTTTTTTTCAGGGACTTCATCCGGCGACTCAGCTGCCTGAGTCTCCTGAACACCGCATTCCGTAAGCCGTTGTGCCGTGTCAGTGGAGGCGCATTATAGGGAGTTCTTCCGGGCTGACAAGTGCTAATTCAAACTTTTTTGCCGACTGCCTGTTTTCCAGGCAATACGGCTTAAAATGCATCAAAATCACCGTTTTTAGCGAAAAAAAACGGGCCCGCAGGCCCGTTTCGCAACAGTCAGTTATTGATGAGCAACGATTTCGCCCTCTTTAACATCCATTTCGATGGTTTTTCCCGGCACCAGCTGACCGGAAAGGATCTGCTGCGCCAGCGGGTTTTCTATCTGCTGTTGAATCGCGCGTTTCAACGGACGCGCACCGTAAACCGGATCGTAGCCGGTTTCGCCCAGCAGCTTCAGCGCCTCGTCGGAGATATGCAGCTGATAGCCGCGCTCATCCAGACGTTTATACAGCCGCTGCAGCTGAATCTGCGCAATAGAGGCAATATGCTGCTCGCCCAGCGGATGGAACACCACCACTTCGTCGATACGGTTAACAAACTCCGGACGGAAGTGGTGACCGACAACATTCATCACCACATCTTTCATCTCTGCATAGTTCAGCTCGCCGAAGCGTTCCTGAATCAGATCAGAGCCCAGGTTCGACGTCATGATCACTACTGCATTGCGGAAATCGACGGTGCGGCCCTGCCCGTCGGTCAGACGGCCATCGTCCAGCACCTGTAGCAGAATGTTAAAGACATCCGGATGCGCTTTCTCGACTTCATCCAGCAGAATAACCGAGTAAGGACGGCGTCGTACCGCTTCCGTCAGGTAGCCGCCCTCTTCATAACCGACATACCCCGGAGGCGCGCCCACCAGCCGCGACACGGAATGTTTTTCCATAAACTCCGACATATCGATACGCACCATCGCGTCGTCGCTGTCAAACAGGAAGTTCGCCAGCGCTTTGCAGAGTTCGGTTTTACCGACGCCGGTCGGACCGAGGAACAGGAACGAACCGATTGGGCGATTGGGATCTGACAGGCCAGCGCGGCTACGGCGAATGGCGTTCGACACCGCCTCCACCGCTTCGTCCTGTCCAATCACGCGGCTATGCAGCTCCTGCTCCATACGCAGCAGCTTATCGCGCTCGCCTTCCATCATGCGCGCCACGGGAATACCGGTCCAGCGCGCCAGCACGTCGGCGATTTCGACATCGGTCACGCGGTTGCGCAGCAGCTTCATGGTTTTACCTTCAGACTGCGTCGCGGCCGCCAGCTGTTTTTCCAGCGCCGGGATCTTGCCATACTGCAGCTCCGACATCTGCGCCAGGTCGCCAACGCGACGCGCCTGCTCCAGCGATAAACGCGCCTGCTCCAGTTCCGCCTTAATATTCTGCGTGCCAGAGAGCGAGGCTTTTTCTGCTTTCCACTCCTCTTCCAGCTCAGCGTACTCGCGCTCTTTCTGATCGAGTTCGCTTTCCAGCATCTCCAGACGCTTAATGCTGGCGTCGTCAGACTCTTTCTTCAGCGCCTGCTGCTCCAGCTTCAGCTGGATGATGCGACGCTCAAGGCGATCCAGCGACTCCGGTTTAGAGTCGATCTGCAGACGAATGCTGGACGCCGCCTCGTCGATCAGGTCGATGGCTTTATCCGGCAGCTGACGGTCGGCGATATAACGATGCGACAGCGTTGCCGCCGCAACAATCGCCGGGTCGGTGATCTGCACATGGTGATGCAGCTCATAGCGCTCTTTCAGACCGCGCAGAATCGCGATGGTATCTTCCACGCTCGGTTCGGCAACGTAGACCTTCTGGAAACGACGCTCCAGCGCGGCGTCTTTCTCTATGTACTGGCGATACTCATCAAGCGTCGTCGCGCCAACGCAGTGCAGTTCGCCGCGCGCCAGTGCCGGCTTCAGCATATTGCCGGCATCCATTGCGCCGTCGGCTTTACCAGCGCCGACCATAGTATGCAACTCATCGATAAACAGGATAACGTTGCCTTCCTGCTTAGAGAGATCGTTGAGCACGCCTTTCAGGCGCTCTTCAAATTCGCCGCGATATTTTGCGCCCGCCACCAGCGCGCCCATATCCAGCGCCAGCACGCGGCGGCCTTTCAACCCTTCCGGCACTTCGCCGTTAATAATGCGCTGCGCCAGCCCTTCTACAATGGCGGTTTTACCCACGCCCGGTTCGCCAATCAGCACCGGGTTATTTTTAGTGCGGCGTTGCAGCACCTGAATAGTGCGGCGGATCTCTTCGTCACGGCCGATAACCGGATCGAGCTTGCCCTGTTCGGCGCGCTCGGTCAGGTCAATTGTGTATTTTTTCAGTGCCTGGCGCTGATCTTCAGCCCCTTGATCGTTCACGTTGTCTCCTCCACGCAGCTGTTCAATCGCTTTGGTTAGCTTGTCAGTGGTCGCACCAGCCGATTTCAGCAAATCGGCTAAGGAGCCGCGCGAGTCGAGGGCCGCCAGAACAAAGAGTTCAGATGAGATAAAGTTGTCGCCGCGCTTTTGCGCCAGCTTGTCGCACAGGTTGAGCACGCGCACCAGGTCGGCGGAGGGCTGAACATCCCCTTCGCTGCCTTCTACCTGCGGTAAACGGTTGATGGCCTGCTCGACGCCGTTGCGCAGAGCAGCCACATCAACCCCTGCTGAAGATAATAACGGACGAACGGATCCGCCTTCCTGATTAAGCAGCGCGCTCATCAGATGCAGAGGTTCGATAAATTGGTTGTCGTGTCCCAGAGCAAGGGACTGCGCGTCGGCAAGGGCCAGTTGGAATTTATTGGTAAGACGATCCAGACGCATGATTCCTCCCATTACAGGTCAAAATGCTACTGGAGATTAAAATGAGGTCATGCCTCAAATTTTCAAGGTTAATGACCTGCTCTGTGAGCAAAAAATCCGCTACTGGATCGTCTTGTGGCGTAAGGTTATCTCAGCCAAATTAAAGAAGCCATACGCCCGGTGGTTCCGTCGCGTCGGAAGGAGAAAAATTCGCCACTCTCATGAAAGGTGCAGCGTCGCGCCATGCTCACGGAGGTGACGCCCGCTTTCTCCAGCCGCTGCTGGGCGAGCAGCCAGATGTCGGCGAAATACTTTGCGCCAGCCGGACGAAAAGCCTGCTGGGCACGTGCGTCTTTCGCCATAAAAGCATCCCGCACTTCGCTGCCGACTTCGAACGCGTCGGGGCCGATAGCGGGTCCAAGCCAGGCGTGTATCTGGCTGGCGGGCGCAGCAAACTGCGCCAGCGTATTTTCCAGCACGCCGCCGCAGAGGCCGCGCCAGCCGGCATGGGCTGCCGCCACTTCTCTGCCGTCACGGGAACAGAACAGCACCGGCAGGCAATCCGCCGTCATCACCGCGCACACCACGCCCGCTTCGCGCGTGATGCAGGCATCCGCCTGTAAGATTCCCGTCTGAGAGAAAGGGAGACGAACCACCCCGGTGCCGTGAACCTGCTCAAGCCAGCGCGGCATCTCCGGCAGCCCGGCGCGCGTCACCAGACGTTGCCGGTTAGCGGCGACGTGCGCCGGTTCGTCGCCGACGTGGCTGCCCAGGTTAAAGGCGTTCCACGGCGCCAGACTCACGCCGCCGTCGCGCAGCGTCGAACAGGCGCCCACGTTGGCGGGCGCGGGCCATTCGGGCAGGATCAGACTCACAGCCAGTCCAGCTGATCGCGGAACTCGTCGGTGTCCGCCTTCAGCACCTCGATCAGATCGACCATATCCTGCGGCAGCGGCGCATGCCACTCCATTTCGATACCGGTAATCGGATGATAGAGACGCAGCATGGTCGCGTGCAGCGCCTGGCGATCGAAGGCGCGCAGCGTCGCAATAAACTGATCCGAAGCGCCTTTCGGCGGACGCGGACGACCGCCATAGAGCGGATCGCCCACCAGCGGATGGTTAATGTGCGACATATGCACACGGATCTGGTGCGTACGACCGGTTTCGAGGCGCAGACGCAGCCGCGTATGGGCACGGAAGTGCTCCATAATACGGTAGTGCGTCACCGCCGGTTTGCCCATCGGATGCACCGCCATATGGGTGCGTTTGGTCGAGTGACGGCTAATCGGTTCATTCACCGTGCCGCCTGCCGTCATGGTGCCAATCGCCACCGCTTCATACTCACGCGTGATTTCGCGCAGCTGCAGCGTCTCCACCAGGTGCGTCTGCGCCGGTACGGTTTTCGCCACCACCATTAAGCCGGTGGTGTCTTTATCCAGTCGATGCACGATACCGGCGCGCGGTACATCGGCAATAGCGGGATAGTGATAGAGCAGCGCATTGAGTACGGTGCCGTCGGGATTGCCGGCGCCAGGATGCACCACCAGATCGCGCGGCTTGTTGATCACCAAAATATCATCATCTTCATAGACGATGTTCAGCGGGATGTTTTGCGCTTCCCAGCGCTGCTCTTCTTCGATTTCTGCATCGATAGCGACCTGTTCGCCGCCCAATACTTTCTCTTTCGGTTTATCGACGATCGCGCCGTTAACGCTGACGCGCCGGTCCAGGATCCACTCTTTTATGCGCGAGCGTGAATAATCAGGGAACAATTCCGCCAAAGTTTGATCTAAGCGTTGTCCCAGCTGCGCTTCGGAGACCGTTGCGGTGAGTTGAACTAGTTGTGCCATATACAGCTTCTTCGTTAACGTTGGGTTTTCACGGCGATGCCGTTTAATATAATGTGCTATCGTACCTGGTCATTACCGGGAGCTATACGGACAGCTTCCGCCATAACAAATTTGAGGATAACCATTTCGTCATGACGCGTATGAAATATCTGGTGGCTGCTGCCACACTGAGCCTGGCCCTTGTGGGTTGTTCCAGCTCAAAGGACACAGTACCGGACAGCCCGCCTTCCGAAATCTACGCTACCGCTCAGGAAAAGCTGCAGGACGGTAACTTTAAAGCGGCGATTAAGCAACTGGAAGCGCTGGACAACCGTTATCCTTTTGGTCCTTATTCTCAGCAGGTACAGCTTGATTTGATCTATGCCTACTACAAAAACGCCGATTTGCCGCTGGCGCAGGCTGCTATAGATCGCTTTATGCGTCTTAACCCGACCCATCCGAACATTGACTACGTTATCTATATGCGCGGCCTGACGGATATGGCGCTGGACGACTCCGCGCTGCAGGGCTTCTTTGGCGTTGATCGCTCTGACCGCGATCCGACCCATGCCCGCGACGCGTTCCGCGACTTCTCGCAGCTGGTGCGTAACTATCCCAACAGCCAGTATGCGGCCGATGCGCAGAAACGCCTGGTTTATCTGAAAGACCGTCTGGCGAAGTATGAGCTCTCGGTGGCGCAATTCTATACTAAGCGCGAAGCTTATGTCGCGGTTGTTAACCGTGTTGAAGGTATGATGCGTGATTATCCCGATACGCAGGCCACGCGCGACGCGCTGCCGCTGATGGAAAAAGCCTACCGTAATCTGCAGCTGAATGCCGAAGCGGATAAAGTCGCGAAAATTATCGCGGCAAACAGCGCCAGCTAATTTTCAACTCAGCAGAAAAGAAAAAGCAGCCGTCAGGGCTGCTTTTTTTGTGCGGAAAATCACCGTTTTTACAATTTCTCCGCCGGGCTAACCCAACAATAATGCGCCTCTCCCTGCCCTGATTCAAGGTCTTTCGGCGACATTCCCACCCTTTCTCACAAATCATTTCCGTTGACAAAAAGTGACATTTTTTCGTGATCTGAATCACACATTTCATCGCTCAGCGCGTTATGCTGGATCTACCCAGACGGAAATGACAGAGAGGTAGACCTATGATTCTGAACATTACCAGCAAACAAATGGAAATCACCGCGGCTATCCGCGACCATGTCGAAGACCGTCTCGCCAAGCTGGAAAAATGGCAAGCTCATCTGATAAATCCGCACATCGTTCTCTCTAAAGCGCCGAAAGAGTTTGTGGCCGACGCCACCATTACTACGCCAAACGGCACGCTGGTCGCCAGCGCTAAGCACGAAGATATGTATACGGCGATCAACGATCTCATCGGCAAGCTTGAGCGACAGCTGAACAAGGTTCAGCATAAGCCGGAAGCCCGTCGGGCCGCGACCAGCGTAAAAGCCTTTACGCCCGTCACGTAATCACCCAGTTTTGACTAACGCGCCTGCGGGCGCGTTTTTTATTGACAGCTTTTAATCAGTGCGGGTACTCTCAGACGACTTCTTGAATGGAAATCATCATGAAACATCTGCCGTTTTTCTTCGCTTTCTTTTTTACCTTCCCCTGACTGGGAGGCAATTCGTCGTGTGAAAACGAAAGCGAAGACGAACAACAAAGCCTCCCAACCGGGAGGCTTTTTTATTGGACAGCTTACAGGTGAGCCCTATGAATCCCGACAATCCTTTGCTGGCGCTGCGTGACCAAATTAGCGCCGTTGATGAGAAACTGTTGACGCTGCTGGCGGAGCGACGCGCCCTTGCCGTAAAGGTCGCTGAAGCGAAGCTGGCGACGCACCGCCCTATTCGCGATATCGAACGCGAACGCGCGCTGCTGGAGCACCTCATCGTACTCGGCAAAAAGCATCAGCTGGATGCGCACTACATCACGCGGCTGTTTCAGCAAATCATTGAGGATTCTGTGCTGACGCAGCAGGCGCTGCTGCAGAAAAACCTGAACCACGCGCACGCGCTGGCGGCCCGCATCGCCTTTCTCGGCCCTAAAGGCTCTTACTCGCATCTGGCCGCGCGCCAGTATGCGGCCCGTCACTTCGACTCCATGGTGGAGATCGGCTGTCTGAAGTTTCAGGACATTATTCGTCAGGTTGAGAATGGTCAGGCTGACTATGCGGTGCTGCCGATTGAGAACACCAGCTCCGGCTCAATTAATGACGTTTACGATCTGCTGCAGCAGACCAGCCTTTCTATTGTTGGCGAACTGACTCAGCCGATCGATCACTGCGTGCTGGTCACCGGCACCACCGACCTGCAGCAGATTGAAACCGTCTACAGCCATCCGCAGCCTTTCCAGCAGTGCAGCCAGTTTATTAGCCGCTTCCCACACTGGAAGATCGAATATACCGAAAGCACCGCCGCCGCGATGGAAAAAGTCGCGGCGCTGAACTCGCCGAAAGCAGCCGCGCTGGGCAGCGAAGCGGGCGGCGAGCTTTATCATCTTCAGGTGCTGGAGCGCAATCTGGCCAATCAGCAGCAAAACCATACGCGCTTTATCGTGCTGGCGCGCAAAGCTATCGCCGTTTCCGATCAGGTTCCGGCGAAAACCACGCTGCTGATGGCGACCGGCCAGCAGGCGGGCGCGCTGGTTGAGGCGCTACTGGTGCTGCGTCAGCATAACCTGATTATGAGCAAGCTGGAGTCGCGCCCGATTAACGGTAATCCGTGGGAAGAGATGTTTTATATCGACGTGCAGGGCAATCTGGAGTCTGACAGCATGCAGCAGGCGCTGCAGGAGCTGAAAGCGCTGACGCGCATGCTGAAGGTGCTGGGGTGTTATCCCGGCGAGAATGTCGTCGCGGTCGAGCCGCGCAGCGCATAACAAAACGGCATCCCGAGGGATGCCGTTTTTTTTACGGTCGGCTGTCGTTAGCGGAACGCAGCAGGCTGCGGCTTTCCACCATAAAGCGTTTAGCGTGATCGCCAAACCAGTGTTCGACGCGATTGAAGCTGCTGATAAACGCCTGTTTATCGCCCTGCTCCAGCAGCGTAATCGCTTCGCCAAAGCGCTGATAGTAGCGTTTGATCAGCGCCAGATTGCTCTCCGAAGACATAATAATGTCCGCATAGAGTTGAGGATCCTGGGCAAACAGCCGCCCCACCATCGCCAGCTCCAGACGGTAAATCGGCGACGAGAGCGCCAGCAGCTGATCGAGGTTGACGTTCTCTTCTGCCAGATGCAGCCCGTAGGCGAAGGTGGCAAAGTGGCGCAGCGCCTGAATAAACGCCATATTCTGGTCGTGCTCCACCGCGCTGATGCGATGCAGCCGTGCGCCCCACACCTGAATCTGCTCCAGGAACCACTGATAGGCTTCAGGCTGACGCCCGTCGCACCAGACCACCACCTGTTTCGCCAGGCTACCGCTGTCCGGACCGAACATCGGATGCAGACCCAGCACCGGGCCCGCGTGCGCCGCCAGCATCGCCTGCAGTGGACGGTTTTTGACCGACGCCAGATCCACCAGAATACAATCTTCCGGCAGCGGCGGCAGCTGGGCGATGACCTGCTCCGTCAGATGGATCGGCACGCTGATAATCACCATGCCGGCATCGCCTAGCAGCGACGGCGCGCGATCCCAGTCCTCTTTATCCAGCGTTTTGACGCTGTAGCCCGACAAGGTCAGCATGCGCGCGAACAAGCTGCCCATCTGCCCTTTGCCGCCGACAATCACTACCGGACGCAGTGCCGGATTAAGCGTTTTAAAGCCTTTGTCGTTCTCGCTGGTGTAAGACTCGCGCATCACGCGGCGCAGAATATCCTCAATCAGATCGGGGGGCACGCCAAGCGCCTCCGCCTCTTTGCGGCGCGAAGCCAGCATCGACGCTTCGCGCTCCGGCACATAAATGGGCAAGCCGTAGCGGCTCTTTACTTCGCCGACTTCAGCCACCAGTTCCAGCCGTTTCGCCAGCAGATCCAGCAGCGCCTTATCGACGGTATCAATTTGATCGCGCAGCGCGGTCAGTTCAGCCACCATTGCTCATTACACCTCGTGTGACAGACGCGCCGACAGCACCTCTTGCAGATCCTGATGCATCTCGCGCAGCAGCGTTGCGGTGGTTTCCCAGTTGATGCAGGCATCGGTAACGGAAACGCCGTATTTCATTTCGCTGCGCGGCTGCTCGGAAGATTGATTACCTTCATTGATGTGGCTCTCCAGCATCAGGCCAATAATCGAGCGGTTGCCATCTTTGATCTGGGCAATCGCCGATTCGGCGACGCCAGGCTGGCGGCGGTAGTCTTTGTTAGAATTGCCATGGCTGCAATCTATCATCAAGGCCGGGCGCAGTCCCGCTTTGACCATCTCTTTTTCGCACTGCGCGACATCTTCCGGGCCGTAGTTAGGCGCTTTGCCGCCGCGCAAAATAACGTGACCGTCTGGATTGCCCTGCGTTTGCAGCAGGCAAACCTGGCCGGCCTGATTAATGCCGACGAAACGGTGCGGCATGGAGGCAGCGCGCATGGCGTTGATGGCGGTACCCAGGCTGCCGTCGGTACCGTTCTTAAAGCCGACCGGCATCGAGAGGCCAGACGCCATTTCACGATGCGTTTGCGACTCGGTGGTGCGCGCGCCGATCGCCGACCAGCTGAAGAGATCGCCAAGGTATTGCGGACTATTTGGATCGAGCGCTTCGGTCGCAAGCGGTAGGCCCATCTCCACCAGGTTCACCAGCAGCTGGCGCGCGATATGCAGACCGGCTTCCATATCAAAGGAGTTGTCCATGTAGGGATCGTTGATCAACCCTTTCCAGCCGACGGTGGTGCGGGGTTTTTCGAAATAGACGCGCATAACGATATAGAGCTGATCCTTCAGCTGGTCAGAGAGATCTTTCAAGCGGCGAGCGTAATCCAGAGCGGCTTCGGTGTCATGAATCGAACAAGGGCCACATACCACCAGCAGGCGCGGATCGCGGCCGGCGATGATATCGGAAATCGTCTGACGCGAAGCGGCAATTTGCGCTTCCTGCTGAGCGCTCAGCGGGAATTTCGCTTTCAGCTCTTCCGGTGTGATCAAGATTTGTTCGTCAGCGATATGGACATTGTTCAGCGCGTCTTTTTGCATGATTACGATCCTTTTTTCCTCGTTATGCGGTTAGTGATCCTCTGACAGGATGCGAATACTGTATCACAGCACGTAAAACAAGCAATCCACCTATGTACACTTTTATTACCAACAGAACTTACAAGATTAAGAATCCTTATTTAAATCATTTATAAACAATGAATTAAATAAATAAACTCACCTGTCACTGAGTTGAACTAGTAAAGATATCGTTACATAAGCTATTTAGCCTTTAGCAATGTCGCCTGATAAGCTAGCCTTACGCCTCTCTTTCCAATGGAAAAGCCCATGCCTCCAGCGATCCAGCTTCGCCCGTTTACCCTGGCAGACATCCCGGCCTTCACTGCGGCCGTAAACGCCTCTCTGGATACGTTGCGGCCCTGGATGGTCTGGGCGCATCCAGACTATCAACCTGAAGAAGCGGCCAGCTGGATCGCTTTTACTCAGCAGCAGCGAATAAAGGGTGAGGCAGAAGAGTTCGCCATCGTAGACGATCGGGATCGTTTGCTGGGCGGCGCCGGGATCCGTTTTGCCCGTGAACCGGGACAGCTTGCCGCGCTGGGATACTGGGTGCGCAGCGACAGCCAGCGTCAGGGCGTAGCCAGCAGCGCCGTCGCGCTTTTGCTTGCACGGGGATTTGCGCGACCAGAGATAAACGCAATAGAAATCCTCGCGGCGGAAGAGAACCACGCCAGCCGCGCGGTGGCGGAGCGCTGCGGCGCGCGTTTTATCGATATGCGCTACGGCTTAATCGTGCTGGAAAGCGGGCCGGTGAACACGGCGATATACCATGTGCATCGTCCCGAGACGCAGCCATAAAAAAAGGGGCTGGCATCACGCCAACCCCTTGTTTGCTATTAACTTTTAGATGTCGCGTTAGCGATACCTTAGTTAAGACGCTCTTTGATACGAGCTGACTTACCAGTACGCTCACGCAGGTAGTACAGTTTGGCTTTACGCACAGCACCACGACGTTTGACAGAAATGCTGTCGATGACCGGAGAGTGAGTCTGGAAGACACGCTCAACGCCTTCGCCGTTAGAAATCTTACGAACAGTGAATGCAGAGTGCAGACCGCGGTTACGGATAGCGATAACCACGCCCTCGAATGCCTGCAGACGTTTCTTAGAACCTTCAACGACCCATACTTTCACTTCCACGGAATCACCCGGGCGGAAGGAAGGTACGTCCTGTTTCATCTGCTCTTGTTCAATTTGCTTGATAATGTTGCTCATAATTAAATCTCTTATCCTGGGTAAACTGATAGTCGCGGGAGATTACTCTGCCGCCTCATCGTTTTGTTGCTGATGTTCCCGCTGGAACATTTTCAGCAACCTTGCTTGCTCTTCAGTCAGAGCCAGGTTTTCCAGAAGTTCAGGTCTTCTTAGCCAGGTTCGGCCCAGCGACTGTTTCAGGCGCCAACGGCGAATCTCAGCATGGTTGCCGGACAGTAACACTGCCGGTACCTCCATGCCTTCCAGCACTTCAGGTCGGGTATAGTGGGGACAATCCAGCAAACCGTCAGAGAACGAATCCTCCTCGGCCGACGCCTGCTTGCCCAGTACGCCAGGAATTAACCGGGCCACTGAATCAATCATCGTCATGGCTGGCAGCTCGCCGCCGCTAAGCACGTAGTCGCCGATTGACCATTCTTCGTCAATTTCGGTTTTAATCACGCGCTCATCAATACCTTCGTAGCGTCCGCAGACCAGAATTAACTTCTGCTGCGTCGCCAGTTCGCAAACGCCCTGTTGGTCGAGTTTGCGTCCCTGAGGTGACAGATAGATCACCCTGGCCCCTTCTCCCGCCGCCGCTTTCGCTGCGTGGATTGCATCCCGTAAGGGCTGCACCATCATCAGCATTCCCGGTCCGCCGCCGTAAGGACGATCGTCCACCGTGCGGTGCCGGTCGTGAGCGAAGTCGCGAGGACTCCAGCTCTCGATGCTGAGCAGGCCATTTTTTACTGCCCGGCCAGTTACCCCGTAATCGGTAATTGCGCGAAACATCTCTGGAAAGAGGCTAATAACACCAATCCACATCGTTTTCGCCGCTACGTTACCTTGCGATTCGGAGATCAAAAACCAGGATCCCAGTCTACTTCAATGACGCCAGTAGCGAGATCGACTTTCTTGATAACCTGTTCATCGAGAAACGGAATTAACCGCTCCTTCACACCGAACGCATCTTTCAGGTTCGCCTTCACGACGAGAACGTCGTTCGAGCCGGTCTCCATCATATCGATGACTTTGCCCATCTCGTAACCGTCAACGTTGACCACCTGGAGACCCATCAGGTCTTTCCAGTAGTAATCACCGTCGGTGAGTTCCGGCAGCTGCGTCGAGTCGACCGTAATTTCGCAATGGGTCAACTGCGTCGCCGCATCCCGATCGTCAATGCCTTTGACTTTGATGATCAGGTCCTGATTGTGATGCCGCCAACTCTCCAGCTCAACCTGCTGCCATTTACCGGCGCGCTGAATGAACCAGGGTTGGTAGTCGAAGATACTTTCGGCCGCTTCGGTGGAGGAAAACACTTTGAGCCAGCCACGTATGCCGTAGGCAGCGCCCATTTTGCCCAAAACAAGGGGCTTAACGGGAGGCTGTGCGGCAACTTCTTTGCTCATGCTCACCACCGTGACAGATTAAGCTGCTTTTTTTGCTTCTTTGATCAGCGCGTTAACGCGATCAGAAAGCGTTGCGCCCTGGCCAACCCAGTGCTCGATGCGGTCCAGATCCAGACGCAGACCTTCAGCCTGACCAGATGCGATCGGGTTGAAGAAGCCAACGCGCTCGATGAAGCGACCATTACGTGCATTGCGGCTGTCAGTAACGACGACCTGATAGAACGGACGCTTTTTCGCGCCGTGACGTGCCAAACGAATTGTTACCATAACATCCTCTTAAGTTAATAAAACAACCGGGCCCCATTGAGGGAACGGGGCCCGGGTGCAATATAAAAAGCCCGAAAATTTTACTCATTTCGGCGCAAAAAGCAACCTGTCAGGGCAACCTTTCGGGCTTTTATTGCCGAACGCCTAGCGTCCGGGGAATCCTGGCGGCATCATGCCCTTCATGCTGCGCATCATTTTCGCCATGCCGCCCTTCTTCATTTTCTTCATCATACGCTGCATGTCGTCGAACTGCTTAAGCAGGCGGTTAACGTCCTGCACCTGCATGCCGGCGCCGGTGGCGATGCGACGCTTGCGCGAGCCTTTGATAATTTCCGGCTTTTCGCGCTCTTTGCGCGTCATGGAGTTGATAATCGCCTCCATACGCACCAGCACCTTATCGTCCATCTGCGACTTCACGTTGTCCGGCAGCTGGCCCATGCCGGGCAGTTTGCCCATCAGGCTCGCCATGCCGCCCATGTTGCGCATCTGCTTAAGCTGCTCAAGAAAGTCGTTGAGATCGAAGCCGTCGCCGGTTTTGAGTTTTTTCGCCAGCTTTTCCGCCTGATCGCGGTCAACCTTGCTCTCAATGTCCTCAATCAGCGACAGCACGTCGCCCATGCCGAGGATGCGCGAGGCGATGCGATCGGGATAGAACGGCTCCAGCGCCTCGGTCTTCTCGCCGACGCCCATAAACTTAATCGGCTTGCCGGTGATATGACGAATCGACAGCGCGGCACCGCCGCGTGCGTCGCCGTCGACTTTAGTCAGGATCACGCCGGTCAGCGGCAGCGCTTCGTTAAAGGCTTTCGCCGTGTTCGCCGCATCCTGACCAGTCATGGCGTCCACCACAAACAGCGTCTCGACCGGGTTGATCGCGGCGTGCACCTGCTTGATCTCGTCCATCATCGCTTCGTCGACGTGCAGACGACCGGCGGTATCCACCAGCAGCACGTCATAGAACTGTAGCTTCGCCTCTTTCAGCGCGTTCTTAACGATGTCGACCGGCTTCTGGCTCAGATCGGACGGGCAAAAATCGACGCCAACCTGCTGCGCCAGCGTTTCAAGCTGTTTGATCGCCGCCGGGCGATAAACGTCCGCAGAGACGACCAGCACTTTCTTCTTGTGCTTCTCACGCAGGAATTTACCCAGTTTGCCGACGCTGGTGGTTTTACCGGCACCCTGCAGACCCGCCATCAGCACCACGGCCGGCGGCTGTGCGGCCAGGTTAAGCGCGTTATTCTCCGCGCCCATCGCCGCAACCAGCTCGTTGCGCACGATCTTGATAAATTCCTGGCCCGGGGTCAGGCTTTTGTTAACGTCATGACCCACCGCGCTCTCTTTGACGCGGTTGATAAAGTCGCGCACCACCGGCAGCGCGACATCCGCCTCCAGCAGCGCCATGCGCACTTCGCGCAGCGTGTCTTTGATGTTGTCTTCTGTCAGCCTTCCGCGGCCGCTGATATTGCGCAGGGTTTGCGACAAACGATCGGTTAAATTGTCAAACATTGTCTCTCACTCAAAAAAAATCGCGAGGCGCCTGATCGGCATAATGCGGCGGATTATAACACGAAGCTGCAACGATCTCTGCTATTGCGCCTCAGATCGGTTGGAGGCGGCTTCCGCTGGCGCTATACTGCCTTTTTCCTTTCATCTCGCTGATACCTGTAAGGATCTATGTCCGTTTTCTCGCTTCTGGCGCTGTTCGCCTACTCCCTGAGTCTTGCACTGATCATTCCCAGCCTGTTGAAACGCAACAGCGGATGGCGGCGAATGGCGGTGCTCTCCGCCTGCGTCGCGCTGGTGGCGCACGCCGTGGCGCTGCAGCAGCGGATTTTTGCCGTCGACAGCGGGCAAAATCTCAGCCTGTTGAATATCGGCTCGCTGGTAAGCCTGCTGATCTGCGCCATTATGACTATCGTCGCGTCGCGCAATCGCGGCTGGCTGCTGTTGCCGATCGTCTACAGCTTCGCGCTGATTAATCTGGCGTTCGCCACCTTTGTGCCTAACGCCTTTATCACCCATCTGGAAACCACGCCGGGCATGATGATCCACATTGGCCTGTCGCTGTTCGCCTACGCGACGCTGATCATTGCCGCGCTCTATGCGCTGCAGCTGGCATGGATCGACTATCAGCTGAAGAACAAAAAGCTGGCCTTCACCCAGGATATGCCGCCGCTGCTGAGCATCGAGCGCAAAATGTTTCATATCACGCAGGTGGGCGTGGTGCTGCTAACGCTGGTGCTCTGTACCGGCTTGTTTTATATGCATAACCTGTTCAGCGCGGAGAACGTCGACAAAGCGGTGCTCTCTATCCTCGCCTGGTTTGTCTACATCGTTTTGCTCTGGGGCCACTATCATGAAGGCTGGCGCGGGCGTCGCGTGGTGTGGTTCAACTGCGGCGGCGCGCTGCTGCTGACCATGGCCTACTTCGGCAGCCGTGTTTTACAGCACCTGCTGACTCACTCGTCTTAACACAAGGAATTGCTTCGTTGGAACAGGTTTCAACCACCACCTTAATCATTATCTTAATCGTTATGGTTCTGGTTTCCGCCTGGTTCGCCGGGTCGGAAACCGGCATGATGACGCTTAACCGCTACAAGCTGCGCCATCAGGCGAAAAACGGCAGCCGCGCCGCGCGTCGGGTGGAAAAGCTGCTGCGCCGTCCCGATCGTCTGCTTAGCCTGGTGCTGATCGGCAATAACCTCGTCAATATCCTGGCCTCGGCGCTGGCCACCATCGTCGGCATGCGTCTGCACGGCGATGAAGGCGTGGCGATCGCCACCGGTATTCTGACCTTTGTGGTGCTGGTCTTTGCCGAGGTGCTGCCGAAAACCGTGGCGGCGCTCTACCCCGAACGCGTCGCCTTCCCCAGCAGCTTTCTGCTGGTGCCGCTGCAGTACGTCATGCTGCCGCTCGTCTGGCTGTTGAACACCATTACCCGCCTGCTGATGCGCATGGCCGGGATCAAAACCGAGAGCGCCAGCACGTCGGCGCTGAGCAAAGAAGAGCTGCGCACCATCGTTTATGAGTCGCGCAGCCTGATGTCGCGTCGCAATCAGGACATGCTGCTGTCGGTGCTCGATCTGGAGAAGGTCAGCGTCGACGACATCATGGTGCCGCGCAATGAGATCGTCGGCATCAATATCAACGACGACTGGAAGTCAGTGATGCGCCAGCTCAGCCATTCGCCTCATGGCCGCATCGTGCTGTTTCGCGACTCGCTGGACGACTGCGTCGGCATGCTGCGCGTCCGCGAAGCCTGGCGCACCATGACCGAAAAGAAAGAGTTCAACAAAGAGACCCTGCTGCGCGCAGCCGATGAGATCTATTACGTGCCGGAAGGCACGCCGCTTAACATTCAGCTGGTGAAGTTTCAGCGCAACAAAAAGAAAGTGGGTCTGGTGGTCGACGAATATGGCGACATCAAAGGGCTGGTGACCATCGAGGATATTCTTGAAGAGATCGTCGGCGACTTCACCACCTCAATGTCTCCTACCCTTGCGGAAGAAGTGATGCCGCAAAACGACGGCTCCGTGCTGGTGGAAGGCAGCGCCAACGTGCGTGAAATCAACAAGGCGTTTAACTGGCGCCTGCCGGAGCAGGAGGCGCGTACCATTAACGGCATGCTGCTGGAAGCGCTGGAGGAGATCCCGGAAATCAACACCCGGGTGAAGGTCGCTGACTACGCTATCGATATTCTCGACGTGCAGGACAATATGGTGAAGCAGGTGCGCATTACGCCGCAGACGCCGCTAAAAACCTCTGTTGGCTCCTGACGTCTAATCATAAAAAACGCCGCATCGTAGCGGCGTTTTTTTTCAGGCAGCGACAGGCTAGATGTGCAGCTCTTTCAGCTTCTCTTGCGGCAGCTTCAGATCTTCGTTGCGGTTGACGCCGATATCGTGCGCCAGCACGTTACGCGCGATCTGCTGCGCCTCATCCAGCGAGTGCAGCTTGTAGCTGCCGCACTGGTATTCGTTCAGCTCTGGGATCTGATTCTGATCCTTCACTTTCAGCACATCTTCCATCGCCCCTTTCCAGGCGCTGGCAACGCGCTGCTCGTCCGGCGTGCCGATCAGGCTCATATAGAAACCGGTGCGGCATCCCATCGGAGAGATATCGACGATTTCTACGCCGTCACCGTTGAGGTGGTTACGCATAAAACCAGCGAACAGATGCTCAAGCGTATGAATGCCGCGCTCAGTGAGGATCTCTTTGTTCGGACGGCAGAAACGCAGGTCGAAAACGGTGATGGTATCGCCATGGGGAGTTTTCATGGTCTTCGCCACGCGCACTGCAGGCGCGGCCATGATGGTATGGTCAACGGTAAAACTGTCCAGTAGTGGCATACGTCACCTCCTGTTTTGAAATTTTTTTATAAACGATGAAACTTTTCTGTTCGCCCAGCGTCTGAATATATGAAAGACGCGCATTTGTTATCATCATCCCTGACAACAGAGATGTTAATTTGGCCACATTGATGTGGCCTTTTTCTTTTCTAGCCTTCGCGACTGGCGAGATAAGCTTCGAAATCGAGCGTATCGCCCTCTTCCAGCGCTTTCTGCTCTGCCACCGACGCCTGCGCCTGACGCGTAAAATCTTCTTCGCTAATCACTTCCAGCGGCTCTTCGCACAGCATATGACGATACTGTTCCGCCAGCGCGATGCCGGTGCCGGTCACGCCGTTTTCCTTCATCGCGTGCAGGATGCGCGCCGAATAGGTTAGCTCAGGATCGTCGAAGGACGCCACCAGTTGATCGCAAACCTGTTGATATTGCGTGCTGCCCTGATTGCTGTCGAGCACTTCGGCGACGCGATGCAGATCGGCGAACAGCGCTTTGCCGACCTCGACCAGCGCGTGCTCGGTTTCGCTGCAGCCAACCGAAATTTTTTGATTCGGCTTACGCCCTTCCAGCACTACGCGATTCCAGTTCTGACGGCTGCACAGCAGCTCGTCGGCGCTCATTTCCGGCGCGTCGGCCAGCGTGCACCAGATCAGGAACAGGTCGAGGAAACGTACCTGGTTAGCGTCAACGCCGATAGCGGAGAACGGGTTGATGTCGAGCGAACGCACTTCGATATATTCGATACCGCCGCGCAGCAGCGCATCGGACGGCGCTTCGCCGGAACGGGTAACCCGCTTCGGACGGATCGGCGCGTAGAGCTCGTTCTCAATCTGCAATACGTTGGTATTGAGCTGCAGCCAGTTGCCGTCGGCGTCTTTGGTGCCCATAGCGGCATACTCTTCAGACGGCGTTTTAATGGCCGCTTTCAGCGCCTTTACATAGCCGTCGAGCGAGTTAAAGGTGATGCCGAGGCCGCTCTGCGACTTATTGGTGTAGCCCAGGTCGCTGAGACGCAGCGAGGTGGCATAGGGCAGCCACAGCGAATCCTTGCCGTCAGTTTCAAACGGCAGCTTGCTTTCGCGTCCCTGCAGGAAGCTGGAGCTGATTGCCGGCGAGGCGCCGAACAGATAGGGGATCACCCAGCCGAAACGGTAGTAGTTGCGGATCAGACGCAGATAGCCGGCAGAAATCGTCTCTTTTCCGCTCTCGGCATCTTTAACGTCCGCCCACTCCTGCCAGAAACTCAGCGGCAGTGAGAAGTTATAGTGGATGCCGGAGATGGTCTGCATCAGCGCGCCGTAGCGGTTTTTCAGCCCCTGGCGATAGAGGGTTTTCATGCGGCCGATGTTAGAGCTGCCGTACTGCGCCAGTTCGATGCGATCGGCATCGTCGATCAGACAGGGCATGCTAAAGGGCCACATGCGCTCCTCGCCCAGCTCACGCGCCACATGGCGATGAATATCGCGCAGGAACGCCAGCATATGGTCGATATTCTGATCCACCGGCGTGATGAACTCCAGCAGCGTCTCAGCAAAGTCGGTGGTGATCCAGTCATGCTTCAGCGCCGATCCCAGCGACTCGGGATGGCCACTTTCAGCCAGATGGCCATCAGGCTTTACGCGCAGCGTTTCGCGTTCAATGCCGCGACCAATACCTTTCAGGGCATTGGGATGCGCCTCCAGCCAGGAGAGCGCTTTAGATACGTCCGGGATCACATTAACCTCCCGCTGGGACAGTAATTTATTTTTGTTCAGCATAATGTTAACCCTAGCCTCAAATCTGTGCGAATCAATGCCACCATTGCATGCCCTGTAAGGTGGCGGTCGCAATAACGATATAACGTAGTGTTTTCCCGACGGCGAGAAACAGCAGGACCGGAGGCCAGGCAAAGCGCAACCAGCCTGCCAGCACGCAGAGCAGGTCGCCGATAATCGGCAGCCAGCTCAGCAACAGCGCTGCAGGTCCCAGTCGGTGCAACCACGTTATTGCTGTGTCATGCCATCGCCCCTGCTGTTTCAACGGCAGTAAGCGACCAAGAAAAATATTGGTTATGCCGCCCAGCGTATTCCCCACTGATGCAGCGACAATCAACCCATAAACGGACGCCTTTTTGGCGACCAGTAATGCAATCAGCAGCGCCTCAGAACTTCCCGGCAACAGCGTTGCGCTGAGAAAGCTGCTGCCGAACAAGGAAGCCAGCGCCAGCGCGTCACTCACAGCAGGCGGACATCGACCACGTCCATACCGGCCGCTTTCGCCGCCTGCACGCCGAAATCGGCGTCTTCGAACACCACGCAGCGCGCGGGATCGACACCCATCAGCGCGGCGCAGCGTAAAAAGGTGTCAGGCTCAGGCTTATGCCGCTCTACGTCGTCAGCGCCCACGACGGCGGTAAAGAGGTCGCGCACGCCCAGCTGGGTCAGCAGCGCATCCGCCATACTGTGTTCGCTGCCGGTGCCGACCGCCATCGGACGTCGGCCGTGGTACGCTTTCGCGACCTCAAGCAGCGGAAGCGGCTGGACGTTTTCCAGCAGCATGGCTTTGACCGCCGCGGTTTTCTCAGCGGCCAGCCGATGCGGATCGTGAGAAGAGTGATTAGATTCAATAATAAACTGCGCGAGTCGCCAGCTGGGCGCGCCATTGAATCCGACCATTTGCGATTCGTCTAACGTCAGTCCATATCGTCCCAGTACCTGATGCCACGCTTTTCGATGTGTCGGCTCGGTATCCAGAATCGTGCCGTCCATATCGAAAATCAGTGCGTCATATTGATCGTACATCGTCACTCCGGACCTCCAGCAAATGAGCCATTACTTTAGCGTAATGTGCACAGGTTGTCGCCAGGTGGCATGAACAGCAAATGCTTTGAAAGCATTAGCAATTTTTCTTTTCAGAAAAAGGTGATAGCGCGGTGCCGGGCGTAATTGCCGGAAATTTCAGGGGGTTTGGGTTTTATGACGGGTGCGATTGGTAAGCGTAAAAGGAGATTAAAGCGGGTTAAAACAGAGTGTGTTGTGACGCAAGTGTGGTCGAGAGAGTCGCTGAGAGCCTGAGGTAGCAGGAAGATTAATTCTGAAGGATAACGCGAAGAGAAGATGGTGCATCCGGGAGGATGACTCGGCTATCGCCTCGCCCTGCGGGCCGTTGCAAATGCAACGTTCTCCTCCCTCGTACTGCCTGGCGGTACAGCTTACCGTGTCAGTGCGGGGCACGCTTTCCTGTCTTGAGAGATGGTGCATCCGGGAGGATTCGAACCTCCGACCGCTCGGTTCGTAGCCGAGTACTCTATCCAGCTGAGCTACGGATGCATCGGGAAATCGTGTTGCAAGGGTAAAGCAATTAAGTGAAAAGAGAGGGTGCATCCGGGAGGATAACTCGGCTTTCGCCTCGCCCTGCGGGCCGTTGCTCACGCAACGTTTTCCTCCCTCGTACTGTCTGGCGATACGTCATGCCATATCAGTTCGGGGCACGCTTTCCATATCCAGAGATATGGTGCATCCGGGAGGATTCGAACCTCCGACCGCTCGGTTCGTAGCCGAGTACTCTATCCAGCTGAGCTACGGATGCATCGGGAAATCGTTTTACAGGGATTAAATCAGACAACCAGGAAGTGACAGGAATATGGTGCATCCGGGAGGATTCGAACCTCCGACCGCTCGGTTCGTAGCCGAGTACTCTATCCAGCTGAGCTACGGATGCAATGATAATTCTTGTACAACGCAGGGTGCTAACAACTCACCAGGAAAGGGACGACTCTTTCACTAACTTTTACTTTTTTTCCGCATCTTCTAAAGATGGTGCATCCGGGAGGATTCGAACCTCCGACCGCTCGGTTCGTAGCCGAGTACTCTATCCAGCTGAGCTACGGATGCATCGGAAAATGGCGGTGAGGCGGGGATTCGAACCCCGGATGCAGCTTTTGACCGCATACTCCCTTAGCAGGGGAGCGCCTTCAGCCTCTCGGCCACCTCACCTTACGCGTTCTTCCGAACTGTACCGCTGAACTTTGTTTCCGCTCATCGGCACTGCGTGGCGCACATATTACTTTCCCGCACTTATAAGTCAAACAATTTTTCCCGGCTTCCGATCGTTTGCACAAATGACGCTCAATTGGCGCAATTTGCCGACAAAAAGAGTGAATTATCAACAGTAAAAGCCGTTAAGGGAGAAAAGATGAAACCAGGAGAAGCGCAGGAAGAAAAAAGAAGAGGTGCAGAAAAGCGGTCGCGCCTCGCAAAAGCGTGCGAGGCGCTGAATCCGTTAGTAACTCGTTTGCTGAGTTTTTTCGGCCTGAATGCGCTGATAAATCTCTTCGCGGTGCACTGAGACCTCTTTCGGCGCGTTCACACCGATACGAACCTGGTTACCTTTCACTCCCAGCACCGTTACAGTCACCTCATCGCCAATCATGAGGGTTTCACCAACTCGACGAGTTAGAATAAGCATTCTTTGCTCCTTGAAAGATTAAAAGAGTCGGGCCTGTTCGGGCTCCCGGCATTATCCATCATTTAACGCTGAACATTGACTATGACAAATACACCAATGTACGTCGCTACGCCAATACATTCTGCTGATAGTTAGTTTAGCCGAAATACACTACGTCGACCTGACTTTGTCATGACTTGATGCACATCGTATTAAAAAGCGCCGGAACCTTAGTCCCTGGCGCTTTTCACGATGCATTGTTCTATTTCATTACAGGCGGCTGGTGACCCAGCTTTCGACGCCCGCCAGCGCGCCTTTCAGCGCCTGTGCATCGGTGCCGCCTGCCTGCGCCATATCGGGACGCCCGCCGCCTTTGCCGCCAACCTGCTGCGCCAGCTCGCCCACTAACTCGCCCGCTTTGACGCGGTCAGTCAGATCTTTGGTTACGCCAGCAATCAGCGACACTTTCCCTTCCGCCACGGTCGCCAGCACAATCACCGCCGACCCCAGCTGATTTTTCAGATCGTCAACCATGGTGCGCAACATTTTCGGCTCTACGTTGCTCAGTTCGCTGACCAGCAGCTTCGCGCCGTTGATGTCGATGGCGCTGCTGCTCAGTGAAGCGCTCTCCTGCGCGGCCTGCTGATCGCGCAGCTGCTGCAGCTCTTTCTCCAGCGCACGAACGTGATCGACCAGTCCGCGCACTTTGTCATTGAGGTTGCTGCTGTTGGCTTTTACCAGCTGCGCAATATCCTGCAGCTGGCTGCTTTGCGCATAAACCTGCGCCAGCGCGCCCTCGCCGGTGACGGCTTCAATACGACGCACACCTGCGGCCGTTCCTGATTCAGAGAGAATGCGGAACAGGCCGATATCGCCGGTACGCGCGGCGTGCGTGCCGCCGCACAGCTCAATGGAGAAGTCGCCCATGGTCAGCACGCGCACACGCTGATCGTATTTCTCGCCGAACAGCGCCATTGCGCCCTTGCCTTTGGCCGCGTCGATGTCCATCACGTCAGTCTCAACCGGCAGGTTGCGACGGATCTGCGCGTTGACGATCTCTTCTACCTGATGCAGCTCCTGCGGCTTCATCGCTTCGAAGTGCGAGAAGTCGAAACGCAGATATTTATCGTTAACCAGCGAGCCTTTCTGCGCGACATGATCGCCGAGCACCTGGCGCAGCGCCGCATGCAGCAAATGCGTTGCCGAGTGGTTCAGACGAATGCGCGCGCGGCGCGCTTCATCAACTTTTGCCTCGACGCGATCGCCGATACGCAAATGACCCGCCGTCAGCTTACCGATATGGCCGATGGCCTGACCATATTTTTGTGTATCGTGAACGTTAAATTCAGCATTCTTCCCTGTCAGCAGGCCGGTATCGCCCACCTGGCCGCCAGATTCACCATAGAACGGCGTTTCGTCCAGCACCACGACCGCTTCCTGACCCGCTGCCGCTTCTTCTACCGCCGCGCCGTCGACGTAGATCGCCTTCACGGTGGCCGTCAGATCGAGCTGGTCATAGCCCTTAAAGGAGGACGCCGCGTCGATGCTGATAACATTGCTGTAGTCGGCGCCGAAACCGCTCGCTTCGCGCGCGCGCTGACGCTGCTGCTCCATCGCTTTTTCAAAGCCAGCTTCGTCAATTTTCAGGTTGCGCTCGCGGCAGACGTCGGCCGTCAGGTCGACCGGGAAGCCAAAGGTGTCATAGAGACGGAAGACGGTTTCGCCGTCCAGCGTATCGCCCTGCAGCTTCGCCAGCTCGTCGTCCAGCAGCGCCAGACCGCGCTCCAGGGTTTTCGCGAACTGCTCTTCTTCCGTCTTGAGGACCGTTTCCACCTGGCTCTGCTGACGCTTCAGATCGTCGCCCGCGGCGCCCATCACTTCAACCAGCGGGGCGACCAGCTTAAAGAAGAACGCCTCTTTCGCGCCCAGCATATTGCCGTGACGCACCGCGCGACGAATGATACGACGCAGCACGTAGCCGCGGTTTTCATTCGACGGGATTACGCCGTCGGCAATCAGGAAGGCGCAGGAGCGAATATGGTCGGCGATAACGCGCAGCGATTTATTGCTGAGATCGGTCGCGCCGGTTACCTCGGCGACCGCTTTGATTAGCTTGTCGAACAGGTCGATTTCATAGTTGGAGTTGACGTGCTGCAGCACGGCGGAGATACGCTCCAGCCCCATGCCGGTGTCCACCGACGGCTTCGGCAGCGGCAACATGGTGCCGTCCGGCTGACGGTTGAACTGCATAAAGACGATATTCCAGATCTCGATATAGCGATCGCCGTCTTCTTCCGCGCTGCCCGGCGGTCCACCCCAGATATGATCGCCATGATCGTAGAAAATTTCGCTGCAGGGGCCGCAAGGACCGGTATCGCCCATCTGCCAGAAGTTGTCGGAGGCGTAAGCGCTGCCTTTGTTGTCGCCGATACGAATAATACGTTCGCGCGGTACGCCGATATCGTTGGCCCAGATGTCGTAGGCTTCGTCATCGGTCTCATAGACGGTCACCCACAGGCGCTCTTTCGGCAGCGCGAACCAGGTTTCTCCCGTCAGCAGTTCCCAGGCATAAGCAATCGCCTCTTTCTTGAAGTAGTCGCCAAAGCTGAAGTTGCCCAGCATTTCAAAGAAAGTGTGGTGACGCGCGGTATAGCCGACGTTTTCCAGATCGTTGTGCTTACCGCCGGCGCGCACGCAGCGCTGCGAGGTGGTCGCACGCGAATAGTCGCGCTTGTCCTGGCCGAGGAAGACATCCTTGAACTGGACCATGCCGGCGTTGGTGAACAGCAGCGTCGGGTCGTTATTCGGTACGAGGGAGCTGCTGGCTACAACCTGGTGTCCCTTGCTATGGAAAAAGTCGAGAAACGCTTGACGGATCTCAGCAGTGCTCTTGCTCATATATATCCTGGAATCACGCTAACGAAAGTTCCGTCCTGTCAGACAAGCCGCATCCGCGCAGCTTTCTGTTCAGTGGAACAAAAAAGTGGGAATAAGATAAATTTTCTTCACTGGGAAGTAAAACCCCGCGCGGCTTTCAGTCGTCAAAATTTCTGAAAACGGCCTGAATATCCTCCATGAAAAAGCCTTTTGCCTGCAAATAACGCTGAACTTTCGCTTTGGCCTTCCACTCTGTCGGCAACGGCAGGCCAAATTTGCGCTCCGCCAGCTGGGCGGCGCAGGCGCTCCAGTCGATCTCACAGGCTTCCATCGCGATGTCGATATCGGGACGCGCGATGCCTTTCTGCCCCAGCTCCAGCCGAATACGCTGCGGGCCATATCCTTTACGGCTGCGACTCTGAATAAAACGCTCGGTAAAGCGGGCGTCATTGAGCCAGCCGTTCTCATGGCACCAGCCGACGACTTTATCTAACTGCGCTTCGGTAATGATTTCCGGCTCGCTCTGCTGGATAAAGGCTGTGCGCTGCACCGACTGCTGTAGCTTTCTGCGCAGCTCCGCTTCGCTGTGATCGCGCTGCGTCAAAATACGCATGGCGCGGTCGAGCAGGCGCGGAAAGGCGATTTCCTTGGGTTGAGGTTGTTCAGACATAGGCCTTACCTTGTTCAGACAGAAGGGAATTATGGCGGCAGAACGGAGAGGAGGAAAGAAAGGGGAAATTAAAACGAAAAACGGGAGTGGTTGCCCACTCCCGTCAGAAGATTAGAAATCTTCGTTGCTTTCGCTGGCTGCATTTTCCAGCGCGCCAGCTGGCGCTTCTGCGGCGCCCGCTTCGGCGTTGGCGCTGTTCAGCAGCATGTCACGCAGCTTCACGTCCAGTTCGTTGGCGATCGCCGGGTTTTCCTTCAGGAAATTGGTGGCGTTCGCTTTACCCTGACCGATCTTATCGCCGTTGTAGCTGTACCAGGCGCCCGCTTTTTCCACCAGCTTGTACTTGACGCCCAGGTCGACCAGTTCGCCAAAGGTGTTGATGCCTTCGCCGTACATGATCTGGAACTCCGCCTGCTTAAACGGCGCAGCGATTTTGTTTTTCACCACTTTTACGCGGGTCTCGCTGCCGACGACTTCGTCGCCCTCTTTGATTGCGCCGATACGACGAATATCAAGACGGACAGAGGCGTAGAACTTCAGCGCGTTACCACCGGTGGTGGTTTCCGGGTTACCGAACATCACGCCGATTTTCATACGGATCTGGTTGATAAAGATCAGCAGCGTGTTGGACTGCTTCAGGTTACCTGCCAGCTTACGCATCGCCTGGCTCATCATACGCGCCGCGAGGCCCATGTGAGAGTCACCGATTTCGCCTTCGATTTCTGCTTTCGGCGTCAGCGCCGCGACGGAGTCGACGATAATAACGTCCACTGCGCCTGAACGCGCCAGCGCGTCACAGATTTCCAGCGCCTGCTCACCGGTGTCCGGCTGCGAACAAAGCAGGTTGTCGATGTCGACGCCAAGCTTTTTGGCGTAAACCGGATCCAGCGCGTGTTCAGCATCGATAAAGGCGCAGGTTTTGCCTTTGCGCTGCGCCGCGGCGATAACCTGCAGCGTCAGCGTGGTTTTACCGGATGATTCCGGACCATAAATTTCGACGATACGGCCCATCGGCAAACCGCCGGCGCCCAGCGCGATATCCAGTGAAAGCGAACCGGTAGAAATGGTTTCCACGTCCATTGAGCGGTCTTCACCCAGACGCATGATGGAGCCTTTACCGAATTGCTTTTCAATCTGGCCCAGCGCAGCAGCTAAAGCCTTCTGTTTGTTCTCGTCAATTGCCATTTCTACTCCTGACTCATACGGGGGTAAGCACGCTACAAATGCCTGCTCGCTTTCTGTTGCTGCTAATTATACTGTATAGTCATACAGTATCAAGCTTAATTTGCCAAAAAATCGCGCTGTAACGTCTGCAGTGCGAAGGCCACGGACTGGCGGCGAACCGCTTCGCGATCCCCTTGAAATTGTTGGTGTTTCGCAATGACCACGCCCTCTGGCGCCGCGAAGCCAAACCACACGGTGCCGACTGGTTTTTCCGCGCTGCCGCCGTCCGGTCCGGCGATGCCGCTGACCGACACCGCATAGTCCGCCTGAGCGGCCTGCTGAGCGCCCTGCGCCATCTCACGCACTACAGCCTCGCTCACCGCGCCATACTGCGCAAGCGAAGCCGCTGAGACCCCCACCAGCTCCTGCTTGGCGCTATTGCTGTAGGTCACAAAGCCGCGCTCAAACCAGGCGGAGCTGCCGCTAATATCGGTAAATACCTTGGCGATCCAGCCGCCCGTACAGGATTCGGCGCAGCTCACCGTGGCACCTTTCTCCTTCAGACGTTCGCCGATGGCCGCGCTTAAACGCTGTAGTTCCTGATCGTTCATGGCATCATTTCCTTTCTGCTCAGAGATAAGAACATGGTGCAGAGACGAGACATTTTCAACCCACTCTCTGCATCAGCCTGCCCTCTTTGCGCGCCCTCTCGCAGGATCGTCAGCGCTTTTTTACTGCAACGATAAAAAGACGCGGGAACGCCAGCAAAACGCGACCGTCGGCGCGCAGCGGATAGGCCTGCTGCAGTGCCTGAAGATACTGTTCAAGAAAGCGCGGCTGCTCGTCGGGCTCAAGCGCGTTGAGAAACGGCCGCAGCCCGGTCGCTTTTAGCCAGTCGACAATCGCCTGCGCGTCAGCCATAACGTGATAATAGGTGGTGCGCCAGATATCCACCTCGCAGCCCGCCTGCGACAGCAGGTCGTAATAGTGCTCGCCGCTCAGCAGCTTGTTACGCTCGACGTCGCTAGTGCGCTGCCGCCAGGGATCGCACGCCGCAATGTCGCGCATCAGGCGATGCGAAGGCTCCTGCAGGTTGTCCGGCATCTGTATCGCCAGCGCGCCGCCGCTGTCGAGCTGGCTCGCCAGATGCGGCAGCAGTGTGTCATGCCTATCCAGCCACTGCAGCGAAGCGTTGGCGTAAATCACCTGCTGCGGCTCGGCGGCGCGCCAGCGGCGAATATCCTCGTGAAGGAAAGCGCAGCGCGGCAGCCGTTCCCGCGCCTGCGCCAGCATCGCCTCAGAGCTGTCCAGCCCGACGATGTGCGCGGCGGGCCAGGCGTGCGCCAGCAGTTCAGTGCTGTTGCCGGGACCGCAGCCGAGATCCGTGGCGAAACGCACGTCCGTAACGGGTATGCGCGTCAGCAGCTCGTGCGCGGGCCGGGTTCTTTCCGCTTCAAACTGCCGATAGAGCTGGGGATTCCAGTCCTGCATCGTTAACCTCTCGCGTAAGTCAGAAAGCCTGCCTGGAAGGGAAAAATGCGATGCGCTGCTCAATTCCGCACGCTCTGGTGGCATGCGGTCGCGCTGCGCATTAGGTTAAAACGGTGTTTCATTTTCCAGGATCAGGAGCGTTTATGATTTCGCAACCCGCATTTTCCGGCGTGTGGTGCCCGTCCGTTACGCCTTTTACGCAACAAGGGCAGCCAGACATCGACGCGCTGGGTCGCCACTTCGCCCGATTAAACGCGTCAGGCATTGATACCTTACTGCTGATGGGCAGCATTGGCGAATTTGCCTCGCTGACGCAGCAGGAGCGACTGCTGCTTATTCGCGAGTCGCGCCAGCTTTCGCCGCTGAGTATGGTCGCCAATATATCCAGCACCTGCGTGCCGGACATGCTGGCGCTGGCCGAGGCAGCCTGGCACAGCGGCTTTGACGCGGTGATGGTGCTGCCGCCCTATTACTACGGCCAGACGCCGCGCCAGCTGCTCAGCTACTTTCGCGAGCTGGATAAGCAGATCGGCGGCAAGTGGTTCGCCTACAACTTCCCGGCGCGCACCGGCTGCGATTTAACCCCAGCGCTGGTCAGCGAGCTGGCGGCCGAACTCCCTGGTTTTATCGGCATTAAAGATACGGTGGATTGTTTGTCGCACAATCGCGCGCTGATCGAAGAGACCAAAAAGGTACGCGATGATTTTGCCGTGCTTTCCGGCTATGACGAATATCTGGTGCCAAACCTGCTGGCGGGCGGCGCGGGCGTGATTTCAGGGCTGAACAATATTGTACCAGAGCTGTTCGCGGCGGCGATGCAGGCGTGGCGCGAGCAGGATCTGGCGGCGCTGGCGCGCATTCAGCAGCGCATCGGCAGGATGATGGCGATTTACGCCATCGGGGAGGATTTCGTCACCACCATTAAAACCGCGGTGTCGCGTCGTTTCGACTCGATGAGCAGCCGGTCGCGTAACGTTGGCGGCGCGCTCAATGCTGAACAGTGCCAGGCGCTTGACCAGCTGTTTGAGTAGCAAGCCGCCTGCGGGTTATCCGCGCTTAACGAACTCCGACTTCAGCTTCATTGGGCCGAAGCCGTCAATTTTGCAGTCGATATTGTGATCCCCTTCCACCAGGCGGATCCCTTTCACGCGCGTGCCGATCTTAAGGGAGGAGGAACTGCCCTTCACCTTGAGATCCTTAATCACGGTCACCGTATCGCCATCTTCCAGCAGATTGCCGTTGGCGTCGCGCACCACCAGCCGATCCGTCGCGTTTTCGCTCTCGCTCAGCGACCAGATATGACCGCAGGCGGGACAGTTAAGATTGTCGCCATCCTGCCAGCTGTAATCAGCCTGACAAAGGGGACATGCGGGAAGTGATTGCATAAAAGCTCCTGAAACAACAGATATGATGACGCCAGAGGGGCGCCATCATATACCCGCACTATTGATAAGGGCAACCGTCAGAACATCGCGCCGCTGCGCGCCTTGCTCACCGCCTCGCCCAGTTGCCACACCGCCATCGCATAGTGCGTGCTGTGGTTGTAGCGGGTGATGACGTAGAAGTTAGGCAGCCCGTACCAGTATTGATAGCTGGTGCCCATATCCAGACGCAGCAGGCTGACCTGATTATTGCCGTCCAGCGAGCCCTGCGGCGAGAGGCCGGAGGCGGCCAGCATCTGCGGCGTATAGCTGGTTTTGAAACCGTTTTCCAGCAGCGGCGCCTGGCCGCTGGCGGGAACGGCAACGCCCTCTCCACTACGCCAGCCGTGCTCTTTGAAGTAGTGCGCAACGCTGCCGATGGCGTCCACCGGATCCCACAGATTGACATGGCCGTCGCCGTTGAAATCGACCGCATACTGCTGATAAGAGGAAGGCATAAACTGGCCGTAGCCCATCGCGCCGGCAAAGGATCCCTTCAGATCCAGCGGATCGTCCTGTTCATTGCGTGCCATCAGCAGGAAGGTTTCCAGCTCGCTGCTGAAGTAGCTGGCGCGACGCGGATAGTTAAACGACAGCGTGGCAAGCGCATCAAGGATGCGCGTTTTCCCCATGACGCGGCCCCAGCGCGTCTCTACGCCGATAATGCCGACGATGATTTCCGGCGGCACGCCGTAGACCTGCTGCGCGCGCGCTAACGCATCCTGATACTGGTTCCAGAAGGCGACGCCGTTTTGCACGTTGTCCGGCGTAATGAACTGCTTGCGATAGCGGAGCCAGGCGCCGTTAGGCCCGGCAGGCGGCGTGTAGGCGGGCGCCTGACGATCCATCAGGCGCAGCACGTAGTCCAGCCGTTTCGCCTGACCGATAACGGCATGCAGCTGCTGGCGGTCGAAGCCATGCTTCTCCACCATCTGGTCGATAAACTGCTCGGCGGCCGGGTTGCCGGCAAAATCGCCGAGCACGGGCTGCACGGCATGGGACTGTTCAAGCAGAAAGCCCCCTTTCGGCGCGGCCAGGGTAGCGGCCTGCGGCGCGGATTCAGGTTTACTGCTGCAGGCGGCAAGTAGGGCGATAAGCGGAAGTAAGGTGATCTTAAAACGCATTTGATATCCATAAGCATGCAGTGAAGGTAACGATTTATGGTAAACACTCACTCCCGGAATGGACAGGGCGAAACGCAAAAATAGCGCCGCGAAATAGCTGAGAGGCTGTCCGGTAAATGTTTGTAAAAAGCCGTGCGTTTTGACAGGCAAGCTGCGGTGTCTTGCACAACATTGCACGAAAACAGAAAGTGCATCTGGATCACGGGAACAGCAGCGATAAAGTTCCTTCAGACCGTGCCGTTTACGCAGGCCGAGCTGGCCCGGCACATAATAAGAGGGAGCGAACCGATGCGCGATAATCTGCTTTGCTGGCTGCTGCTGAGCGTGCTGGCGCTCTGCGTCGGCAGCTTTATCAATGTCGTTGTCTACCGCCTGCCGCGCATGCTGCTGCGGCCGCAGCCGGGTTTCTCGCTGCTGCGGCTTCGCTCTCATTGCCCGCGCTGTAAAACGCCCGTGCGTGCCGCCGACGCGATTCCCCTGCTTAGCTGGCTGAGGCTGTGCGGCCGCTGCCGCGACTGCCGTCGGCCCGTTTCATGGCGTTATCCCGCCACCGAACTGGCCGCTCTATTGATAAGCCTGCTGCTTGCCCTTTGGCTGCCGTGGCGCGGCGCGCTGCCGGCGGCGCTGGTGATGAGCGGTTTTCTGCTGGCGCTGTCACTGATCGATCTGCGTAGTCAGCTGCTGCCGGATGCGCTGACCCTGCCGCTGCTCTGGCTTGGCCTGCTGTTTCATGCGCTGGATCTTCTGCCGCAGAGCCGCCCGGCAGAGGCGATTCTCGGCGCGGCCAGCGGTTATCTGCTGTTCCGTCTGCTGGCCTGGACCTGGCGTTGCTGTCGCCATCGCAACGGGCTGGGCGGCGGCGACGCCAAACTGCTGGCGGCGCTCGGCGGCTGGCTGGGCTGGCAGCGGCTCCCGCTGCTGCTGCTGATCGCTGCCAGCGCCGGTTTGCTCGCCGCGCTGCTGGCGCGCCTGTTATGCAAGCGCGCGCTGCATCTGCCCTTGCCTTTCGGACCCTGCCTCGCGCTGGCGGGCGAAGCGCTGCTGCTCTGCGACCTGAAGTAACGCCCCGACCAGCCGCGTTTTGCGTTGCGCCTCGCACTGCCTGGCGTTCAGACCGGATTCCGTTAGGCTTTTATGCCGTGGCCTGCTAACGTCACGCCCGATATCACACGTTTTCGCCCGTCGCCGATGGCGGACGTGATCGGATTCGGACGGCTCAGCCAGGCGGCAGCCTTGATGTTCAGGAGGCAACTTTTCATAATGGCCGCCAGACGCTGTTTATCTCACAGCCTGAGCCGCCTTATCCCAGGCATGCTCGCTTTCAGCATGAGTTTGCCTGTTTTAAACCGCCAGAACGCGCAGTCCGATGCAAGGCTTGCCCCATAACCGAATGATTTAAGAGCTAACTATTTATGAACAAATCAGTCGATAAGGACATCACCGCTCATACGCCCATGATGCAGCAATATCTGCGCCTGAAGGCGGAACACCCTGACATCCTGCTGTTTTACCGCATGGGCGATTTTTACGAGCTGTTCTATGACGACGCGAAACGCGCCTCGCAGCTGCTGGAAATCTCTCTCACCAAACGCGGCGCGTCGGCGGGAGAACCAATTCCGATGGCGGGCGTCCCCTATCATGCGGTTGAGAGCTATCTGGCGAAACTGGTGCAGTTGGGCGAGTCGGTGGCAATCTGCGAACAGATCGGCGATCCGGCGCTGAGCAAAGGGCCGGTGGAACGCAAAGTGGTGCGCATCGTCACGCCGGGCACCATCAGCGACGAAGCGCTGCTGCAGGAGCGTCACGATAACCTGCTGGCCGCTATCGTGCAGAGCCCGCAGGGGTTCGGCTACGCCACGCTCGATATCAGCTCCGGCCGTTTTCGCCTGAGCGAGCCGGCGGACGCCGAAACCATGGCCGCCGAACTGCAGCGCACTAACCCGGCTGAACTACTCTATCCGGAAGATTTGCAGGCGATGTCGCTGATTGAACAGCGTCGCGGCCTGCGCCGTCGTCCGCTGTGGGAGTTTGAGATCGAAACCGCGCGCCAGCAGCTGAACCTGCAGTTCGGCACGCGCGATCTCAACGGATTCGGCGTTGAGCAGGCGCATCAGGCGCTGCGCGCGGCGGGCTGTCTGCTGCAGTATGTCAAAGACACCCAGCGCACCAGCCTGCCGCATATCCGCTCGCTCAGCATGGATCGTCAGCAGGACAGCATCATTATGGATGCCGCCACCCGTCGTAATCTGGAGATCACCCAGAACCTCGCCGGCGGCACGGAGAACACGCTGGCGGCGGTGCTGGATCGCACCGTGACGCCGATGGGCAGCCGCATGCTGAAGCGCTGGCTGCATATGCCGCTGCGCGACGCGCAGGTGATTAACCAGCGCCAGGAGGCCATCGCCGAACTTCAGCCGCTCAGCGATACGCTGCAGCCGGTGCTGCGTCAGGTGGGCGATCTGGAGCGTATTCTGGCGCGTCTGGCACTGCGCACGGCACGTCCGCGCGATCTGGCTCGGATGCGCCACGCTTTTCAGCAGCTGCCGGAGCTGAACGCCTTGCTGGCCGACGTCAGGTCCACGGCACTGATCGCGCTGCGCGAGCGCATGGGCGAGTTCACCGAACTGCGCGAACTGCTCGAGGCGGCGATTATCGAGACGCCGCCGGTGCTGATCCGTGACGGCGGCGTTATCGCGCCGGGCTTTAACGCGGAGCTTGACGAGTGGCGCGCGCTGGCGGACGGCGCCAGCGACTATCTCGACCGGCTGGAGATCCGCGAACGCGAAAAGCTCGGCCTCGATACGCTCCGGGTTGGCTTTAACGCCGTGCACGGTTACTACATTCAGGTCAGCCGCGGTCAGAGCGACCATGTGCCGATTCACTACGTGCGCCGCCAGACGCTGAAAAACGCCGAGCGCTACATTATTCCCGAACTCAAAGAGTACGAGGATAAGGTGCTGACCTCGAAAGGCAAGGCGCTGGCGCTGGAGAAAGGGCTTTATGAGGCGCTGTTCGATCAGCTGCTGCCACACCTGGAGGCGCTGCAGCTTAGCGCCGCCGCGCTCGCCGAGCTGGACGTGTTGAGCAACCTGGCGGAACGCGCCTGGACGTTGAACTACTGCCGCCCGACGCTGCAGGAGAAACCCGGCATCAAAATCACCGGCGGCCGTCACCCGGTGGTGGAGCAGGTGCTGAAAGAGCCGTTTATCGCCAACCCGCTGTCGCTGGCGCCGCAGCGCCGCATGCTGATCATCACCGGTCCCAATATGGGCGGTAAGAGCACCTATATGCGTCAGGCGGCGCTGATTGCGCTGATGACCTGGATCGGCAGCTTTGTGCCGGCGGAAGAGACGATAACCGGCCCGCTGGATCGCATTTTTACCCGTATCGGCGCGGCGGACGATCTGGCGTCAGGCCGCTCGACCTTTATGGTAGAGATGACGGAAACCGCCAATATTCTGCACAACGCCACCGAGCATAGCCTGGTGCTGATGGATGAAATTGGACGCGGCACCTCAACCTATGACGGCCTGTCGCTGGCGTGGGCCTGCGCAGAGAGCCTGGCCAACCGTATCAAGGCGATGACGCTGTTCGCCACCCACTACTTTGAGCTGACGACGCTGCCGGAAAAAATGGAAGGCGTCTTTAACGTCCATCTCGACGCCGTGGAGCATGGTGACACCATCGCCTTTATGCACAGCGTGCAGGAAGGCGCCGCCAGCAAAAGCTATGGCCTGGCGGTCGCGGCGCTGGCGGGCGTGCCGAAAGAGGTGATCAAGCGCGCGCGCAACAAGCTTAAAGAGCTGGAGACGCTGTCGAATAGCTCCGCCACCTCGACCATTGACGGCTCGCAGCTGCCGCTGCTGGTGGAGGAAACCTCGCCAGCCGTGGAGGCGCTTGAAGCGCTGGATCCCGACACCCTGACGCCGCGTCAGGCGCTAGAGTGGATCTACCGGCTGAAGTCGCTGGTGTAACGCACCCTGGCGGCAGGCCTTTCCGGCCCTGCCGCCGCTGTCGCAACAAAAAAAAAGCGGTGGCATCAGCCACCGCTTTTTCGTACTTACAACCTTGTTAATTACTCACGAAACAGTGCTTCAATGTTGAGACCCTGCGCCTGCAGAATTTCACGCAGACGACGCAGGCCTTCAACCTGAATCTGACGTACACGCTCGCGGGTCAGACCGATTTCGCGGCCCACATCCTCAAGCGTTGCCGCTTCATAGCCTAACAGGCCGAAACGACGCGCCAGCACTTCGCGCTGCTTGGCGTTCAGTTCGAACAGCCACTTAACGATACTCTGCTTCATATCGTCATCCTGCGTGGTATCTTCCGGACCGTTGTCTTTCTCGTCGGCCAGAATATCCAGCAGCGCTTTTTCGGAATCACCGCCCAGCGGCGTATCAACCGAGGTGATGCGCTCGTTGAGACGCAGCATACGGCTGACATCGTCAACGGGTTTATCCAGCTGCTCCGCAATCTCTTCCGCACTTGGCTCATGATCGAGCTTGTGGGAGAGCTCACGCGCGGTGCGCAGATAAACGTTCAGCTCTTTAACAATGTGAATCGGCAGGCGGATGGTACGGGTTTGATTCATGATCGCCCGTTCAATCGTCTGACGAATCCACCAGGTGGCGTACGTTGAGAAACGGAACCCACGTTCTGGGTCAAATTTCTCCACGGCGCGGATCAAGCCGAGATTACCCTCTTCAATCAGGTCAAGCAGTGCAAGACCACGATTGCTGTAACGGCGGGCAATCTTCACCACCAGTCGTAAGTTACTTTCAATCATGCGGCGACGAGAAGGGATATCGCCTCGTAATGCACGGCGAGCGAAGAACACTTCTTCCTCTGCCGTTAACAGCGGGGAATAGCCAATCTCCCCGAGATAGAGCTGCGTCGCATCCAAAACGCGCTGCGTCGCACCCTGTGACAACAACTCTTCTTCCGCTACGTCGTTATCACTGGGTTCGTTTTCAACAAGAGCCTTCTCATCAAAAACCTCAGCTCCGTTCTCCTCGAATTCCGCATCTTCATGTAACTCGTTTACTTTCAGCGTATTCTGGCTCATAAGCGGCTCCTACCCGTGATCCCAGGGCAGAACAGCAGGGGTCTGCCGGTTTATCGCTGCGGCAAATAACGCAACGGGTTTACGGATTTCCCCTTGTAACGAATTTCAAAATGTAATCTAACTGAACTGGTTCCGGTGCTACCCATGGTAGCGATCTTTTGCCCCGCCTTAACTTCCTGTTGTTCCCGGACCAGCATTGTATCGTTGTGGGCGTAGGCACTCAGATAATCATCATTGTGCTTAATGATGATCAGGTTGCCGTAACCCCGGAGCGCGTTACCTGCATACACTACCCTTCCTGATGCGGTAGCGACGACAGGTTGTCCACGCGAACCAGCGATATCGATTCCTTTGTTCCCCCCTTCAGAGGCGGAGAAGTTATCGATAATCTTCCCATCGGTCGGCCAACGCCAGCTTCCAACCGGCGTCGAACTGTTCGTTGTACTGCTGACCGTAGGCGGTGCGGCAACCACGGGGGGCGCTGTTGTCGTTGCAACATTTGTCCCTCTCGACGGCAACATTTTGCTACCAGACGAGTTACCCGAATCATCAGAATACGTAATAACTGGTTGCTGTGCAACAGGCGCTGGTTTAATTTGCGGCGCGGTCGGGACGCCGCCCTGCGTTGCGTCCGCTGCGGTGATGGCATTGCCGCCGGTAATCGGCTGGCCTGAGCCGTTGCCAACCTGCAGCGTCTGGCCGACATTCAGGCCGTACGGGGCCGGGACGTTGTTGCGCTGAGCCAGATCGCGGAAATCGTTGCCGGTAATCCAGGCGATGTAGAACAGGGTGTCGCCGCGTTTTACGGTATAAGTCTCGCCGGCGTAGCTACCTTTCGGAATATTCTGATAACTGCGATTGTACACAATACGGCCGTTTTGCGTCTGCACATTATCATTGCCGCTTACCATTGCGCTGCCGCTCGGCGCCGAAGGTACAGTATTGTTAACCATTCCGTTTTGACGTGGTGTAGAAGGAACGCCGCCAGATGCGCTTAGCATGCCGCCGCTGCCGCCGTTATCTCCAACCTGGCTAATGGGTGCTTGTGTGTTGTCGCCTGAACTACAGCCTGCCAGCCAAAATCCAACCAGAGAAAGCGCCGCCAGGCGGCGTAACTGAAATATTGGGCTTCCCGTGCTCATTGTTCCCCCGTGATGGCAAACCTGAATAATGCTGTTTTGCTTACACACCAGCACAACGCTCTGTGAGGCGTAATAAAACCTGCGTAAGACGCATGAAAATGGATAGTAACAAGATCAAAAGGATGGTGCTATGAAACAGTTGTGAAGAAATACGTAGGGTAAATCTCAGGCCAGGTCGCCCTGAACCAGCGGCACAAAGCGCACCGGCTCAATAGTTTCTTCCACAATGTCGCCACCCTGACGGCGCAGGCGCTTCAGCACCTGCTGATCCTCTCCCACCGGCAGCACCATAATGCCGCCTTCATCGAGCTGCGCAATCAGCGCAGTCGGAATTTCCGGCGGGGCGGCGGTGACAATGATAGCGTCGAAGGGACCGCGCGCGGGCCAGCCCTGCCAGCCGTCGCCGTGGCGCGTCGACACATTATGCAGATCGAGCTGTTTAAGACGGCGTTTCGCCTGCCACTGCAGACCCTTGATGCGTTCGACCGAGTAAACATGGTCCACCAGGTGCGCCAGAATAGCGGTCTGATAGCCGGAACCGGTGCCAATCTCCAGCACGCGCGAATGGGGTTGCAGCGCCAGCAGCGCGGTCATGCGCGCCACCATATAGGGCTGGGAAATGGTCTGGCCGGAACCGATAGGCAGCGCCACGTTGTCCCAGGCTTTATGCTCGAAGGCTTCGTCGATAAAACGCTCGCGCGGCACCTCCGCAATGGCCTTTAACAGGATCTCATCGTGGATGCCCTGCTGGCGCAGCTGCTCCAGCAGCGCTTCGATACGCCGGTTCACCATACGAGATTGACCTCCGACTTCGCCAGCCAGTCGATCAGCACATCCTGCGCGCCGTGGGCGGTCAGGTCGACGTGCAAAGCGGTCACGGAGACGTAGCCCTGATCCACAGCGGCGAAGTCGGTATCGGGACCGGCGTCGAATTTTTCGCCTGGCGGACCAATCCAGTAAAGGGTATTGCCGCGCGGATCCTGCTGGGCAATCACCTGATCGGCGGGATGACGGCTGCCGCAGCGCGTCACGCGGATGCCTTTGATCTCTTCCAGCGGCAGATCCGGCACGTTGATATTGAGAATGCGTCCGGTGCGCAGCGGCTCGCGCGTCAGCGCCTGTAGCAGCGCGCAGGTAACCGCCGCCGCCGTTTCGTAGTGCTGCTGGCCGTTGAGCGACACCGCCAGCGCGGGCAGGCCGAGGTGACGCCCTTCCATCGCTGCGGCCACCGTGCCGGAGTAGATCACGTCGTCCCCCAGATTGGGGCCGGCGTTGATGCCGGAGACCACAATGTCGGGGCGCGGCTGCATCAGCGCGTTAACGCCGAGGTAGACGCAGTCGGTTGGCGTGCCCATCTGCACGGCGATATCGCCATTTTCATGAGTAAAGGTGCGAAGCGGCGTCTCCAGCGTCAGCGAGTTAGAGGCGCCGCTGCGATTGCGATCGGGCGCGACCACCTGCACCTCAGCGATACGACGCAGCGCTTTCGCCAGCGTCTGAATGCCCGGCGCATAGATCCCGTCATCATTACTCAGCAATATCCGCATCGTCACCTTCCTGTTGCAGAAGTTCCCGAATCACGCTGGTGGCGAAGCTGCCTGCCGGTAACCAAAACTGCATCTCCAGCGTGACGTCGTCCCACCAGCTCCAGCGCAGATCGCGCGGCACCACCAGCATGGCGCGCCGCGCCGCATCCACACGCTCTCGCTCAAGCAGTGTAACCAATTCTGCTGCGCCCGCCAGAGATTGCTGCTCAAAGGCGAGCGCCTCTGTCTGCGGGCCGGGTTCGCCGCGTCCGGGCAGCGGCGCGGTAATGCGCAGTTCATGACCGTCGACGCGCGCCTGTAGCGCCTCAAGCTCATCCGCCTGAGCAACAAACCAGCTGCCGCGACCGGCTAGCTGCAGCGCGTCGCCCGCCATCACCTGCGTCAGCGAGCCCTGCTGCTGCAGGCGCGCACTGGTGACCTGGTTGAACAGCGCGCTGCGCGCCGCCGAGAGGATCAGGCTGCGCTTGTTGCGATCGCGCAGGCTGATTTCGCCGCGCGCCCACTGCTGCGCCATGGTCAGGTTATTGCCGCCGCGCCCGAAGCGCTGCGTGCCGAAATAGTTGGGCGCGCCGGCGTCGCGGATTAACGCCAGGCGCGACTCCACCGCGTCGCGATCGCTGATATGACGCACCACGAGGCGAAAGGCGTTGCCCGCCAGCGCGCCGATGCGCAGCTTGCGCTTATGCCGCACCGCTTCGAGGATCTCGACACCTTCCAGCGCAAAAGCGCTCAGGTCGGGCATCGCGTTACCCGGCATACGGAAGCAGAGCGTCTGCTCGGTCACCGCATGACGGTCTTTCATGCCGGCGTAGCTCATATCGCGCTGATGCACGCCGAGGAATTTCGCCAGCGCCTCTGCTACGAAGCGAGTATTGGCACCGGTTTTACGGATGCGCACCAGCAGATGCTCGCCCTCGCCGTCGGCGCCGTAACCGAGATCTTCCACCACCACGAAATCTTCCGGGTTGGCTTTGATGGCGCCGCGCGCGGTCGGTTTGCCGTGCAGAAAAGCCTGGTTCTCCAGCATCATGCCGCGTCCGCCTTCAGCAGCAGCGCCACCGCTTCGCAGGCGATGCCTTCGCCGCGTCCGGTAAAGCCCAGCTTTTCGGTGGTGGTCGCTTTCACGTTGACCTGATCCATATGGCAGCCGAGATCTTCGGCGATATTGACGCGCATCTGCGGCACGTGCGGCAGCATCTTCGGCGCCTGGGCGATGATCGTGACGTCGACGTTGCCGATGCGGTAGCCCTTCGCCGCGATGCGCCGCCAGGCTTCGCGCAGCAGGCCGCGGCTGTCCGCGCCTTTGAAGGCGGGATCGGTATCAGGGAACAGCTTGCCGATATCGCCCATCGCCACCGCGCCCAGCAGCGCGTCGGTCAGCGCATGCAGCGCCACGTCGCCGTCGGAATGGGCGATAAACCCGTGCTCAAACGGGATCCGCACGCCGCCAATCACCAGCGGACCTTCGCCGCCAAAAGCGTGAACGTCAAAACCGTGACCGATACGCATCATGCGCTCTCCTTTAACTGAATCTGGGTTAAATAAAATGCCGCCAGCGCCAGATCTTCCGGCCGGGTGACTTTGATGTTATCGCTGCGCCCGCTGACCAGCAGCGGATGATAGCCGCAGTATTCCAGCGCAGAGGCTTCGTCGGTAATGGTCGCCCCTTCCGCCAGCGCGCGCGTCAGGCAGGCGGTCAGCAGCTGATGGGGGAAAAACTGCGGCGTCAGCGCGTGCCAGAGATCGTCGCGCTCGACGGTATGGGCAACGGCGGCGACGCCCGGCTCGCCGCGCTTCATGGTGTCGCGCACCGGCGCCGCCAGAATCGCGCCGACATGGCTGGTTTCCCGCACCTGCAGCAGGCGCGCAAGATCGTCGGCGTGCAGGCAGGGACGCGCGGCGTCATGCACCAGCACCCAGCTCGCGCCCTGCGCGGCGCGCAGTCCCGCCAGCACCGACTCCGCGCGCGTCTCGCCGCCGGTCACGCTGATGACGCGCGGATCGCGCGCCAGCGGCAGCGACGCGAACTGCGTGTCGTGCGGGCTAAGGGCGACGATGACCTGTTTAATCGCGGGATGGGAAAACAGACGTGCAATGCTGTGTTCCAGAAGCGTCTGCTGACCGATGGTCAGATACTGCTTAGGACAGGTCGCCTGCATGCGGCTGCCGATACCGGCAGCCGGCACAACGGCGATCACCTCCGCAGGGAGAGTGTGCATGTTCATGAGTTATCGTTGTTGGTTTTGCGCAGCCTGCGCGTTGCGTTTGTTCTGATCCGGCACCAGACGATAGAAGGTTTCACCGGGCTTGATCATACCCAGTTCATTGCGCGCGCGTTCTTCGATCGCTTCCGAGCCGCCATTGAGATCGTCAATTTCGGCAAACAGCTGATCGTTACGCGCTTTAAGTTTGGCGTTATTCGCCTGTTGCACCGCAACGTCTTCATTGACGCGCGTATAGTCGTGAATACCGTTTTTGCCCAGCCATAGCGAATATTGCAGCCAGCCAAGCAGCACCAGTAGCAGTAACGTCAGTTTTCCCATCCCCGCCCCCTGAAAAACGGCTCAATCATCCCATAACTTTATGCAGGACTCCACTCCAGCGGAGAAAATGGCGCGCTTTCGCGGCCGTCTGCGCAAATTCTGATTAGGATGGCGCCAAGGCGGACAGGAAAATTTTTGTAACCTGCCGACGCGTTTGCACATCCGGGCGCGTCACCAGCCGGATAAAAATGAGAAGAGCAGCCAGAAAAGCGAGATGACGACAAGGGCGGTGGCGGGCGTGGTCCAGAGCAGATTGCCGCGCAGCGCCATGCTGAGCATGATGCCGATCAGCACCGACACCGGCAGCAGCGCCAGGAAAAAGGGCCAGGTATAGAGGAAGAAGAAAAGCGTGTTGGAGCCGTACAACAGGAAGGGGATCGCCAGCGCACACCAGTAAGAGAGAAAGCCGACGATGCCGCCCGGCAGCGACGAGCGCGGCTCGTCCGGGGTGGTGTCATCTTTGCGGGCCAGCATAGGGGTAACGTTCTGCATAGAGATCCTGTTGACGCTGAGGCGGCAAACCAACCTCGATTTGCCGCTTGTCTGTTCAGGATCCGATGATATCGCGGCGACGCAGCAGGTCTAACAATTGGCCGGTCAGTTTTGTAACCAATTGTTCGCCCGCTAAGCGTATTTCCGGCTGCTCCGGCGCCTCGTAGACGCTGTCGATGCCGGTAAAGTTGCGCAGCTCGCCCGCGCGCGCCTTTTTATACAGGCCTTTGGGATCGCGCGCTTCGCACACCGCCAGCGGCGTATCGACGAATACCTCGATAAAGCGCGCCTCCGGCAGCATATCGCGCACCATCTGACGTTCGGCGCGGTGCGGCGAGATAAAGGCGGTCAGCACCACCAGCCCCGCATCCACCATTAGCTTCGCCACTTCGCCGACGCGGCGGATATTCTCTTTCCTGTCCGCGTCGCTAAAGCCCAGGTCGCGGCAGAGGCCGTGCCGCACGTTGTCGCCGTCGAGCAGATAGGTGCTGACGCCAAGCTGGTGCAGCGCCTGCTCCAGCGCGCCGGCGACCGTGGATTTGCCGGAGCCCGATAACCCGGTAAACCACAGCACCGCGCCCTGATGGCCGTGCTGCTGTTCACGCGCGTCGCGCGTCACCGGATGGTCGTGCCACACCACGTTGTCATCGTGCTGCGCCATTACTCACCGCCCAGCAAATCGCGCGCGTTCCAGTGCGGGAAGTGACGGCGGATCAGCGCGTTCAGCTCCAGTTCGAAATCGCTGAACTGGCCCGTCTGCTGCGCCGCGCCGCTCAGCGGCTGATGGATCATGCCGGCGCCGACGGTGACGTTGCTCAGGCGATCGATAAAGATCATCCCGCCGGTTACCGGGTTCTGCTGATAGGGATCCAGCACCATAGGTTCGTCGAAGGTCACCTCCACCAGCCCGATGCCGTTGAGCGGCAGCGTCTCGGCGGCGCGCTTCTCCAGCGTGTTGATCTCAACCTGGTGGATCACTTTCGCCACGCGGCCGCGCGCCTTCTTGCCGGCGATTTTAATGTCGTAGCTCTGGCCCGGCTGCAGCGGCTGCTCCGCCATCCACACCACGTCAACGGTAGCGGCCTGCACCGCGTCCAGCTCGGCAGCGCTGTCGACCAGCAGATCGCCGCGGCTGATGTCAATCTCGTCGTTCAGCACCAGGGTAATGGCTTCGCCCGCGCCCGCTTCCTGCAGGTCACCGTCAAAGGTGACGATGCGCGCGACGCTGGACTCGACGCCTGATGGCAGTACCTTCACGCGCTGCCCCACCTTTACCACGCCAGAGGCGAGCGTGCCCGCATAGCCGCGGAAGTCCAGGTTCGGGCGGTTAACGTACTGCACCGGGAAGCGCATCGGCTGCGCATCCACCACGCGCTTCACCTCAACGGTTTCCAGCACGTCGAGCAGCGTCGGGCCGCTGTACCACGGCATGGTCTGGCTCGGCGTCGCGACGTTGTCGCCTTCCAGCGCCGACATCGGCACAAAGCGAATATCCAGGTCTTCCGGCAGCTGCGCCGCGAAGTCGAGGTAATCCTGTTTGATCTGTTCAAAGGTCTCCTGGCGGTACTCCACCAGGTCCATTTTGTTGATCGCCACCACCAGATGCTTAATGCCCAGCAGCGTCGAGATAAAGCTGTGGCGACGCGTCTGATCCAGCACCCCTTTACGCGCGTCGATCAGCAGGATCGCCAGATCGCAGGTCGAGGCGCCGGTCGCCATATTGCGGGTGTACTGCTCGTGTCCCGGCGTGTCGGCGATAATGAATTTACGCTTCTCGGTAGAAAAGTAGCGATAGGCCACGTCGATGGTGATGCCCTGCTCGCGCTCCGCCTGCAGGCCGTCCACCAGCAGCGCCAGGTCGAGCTTTTCGCCCTGGGTGCCGTGACGCTTGCTGTCGTTGTGCAGCGACGAGAGCTGATCTTCATAAATCTGACGGGTGTCGTGCAGCAGGCGGCCAATCAGCGTGCTTTTGCCGTCGTCGACGCTGCCGCAGGTGAGAAAACGCAGCAGACTTTTATGCTGTTGCGCGGTCAGCCAGGCTTCCACGCCGCCCTGATCGGCAATCTGTTGTGCAATAACGGTATTCATCTGCGTCTCCTTAGAAATAACCCTGACGTTTTTTCAGTTCCATCGAACCGGACTGATCGCGGTCAATCACGCGGCCCTGCCGTTCGCTGGTGGTAGAGACCAGCATCTCTTCGATAATTTCCGGCAGCGTCTGCGCTTCAGACTCCACCGCGCCGGTGAGCGGCCAGCAGCCCAGGGTGCGGAAACGCACCATACGCTGCTTGATCACTTCGCCAGGCTGCAGATCGATACGATCGTCATCCACCATCATCAGCATGCCGTCACGCTCCAGCACCGGACGCGGCGCGGCGAGGTAGAGCGGCACGATGTCGATATTTTCCAGGAAGATGTACTGCCAGATATCGAGTTCGGTCCAGTTCGACAGCGGGAAGACGCGGATGCTTTCGCCTTTGTTGATCTGGCCGTTGTAGTTGTGCCACAGCTCAGGACGCTGGTTTTTCGGGTCCCAGCGATGGAAACGGTCACGGAAGGAGTAGATGCGCTCTTTGGCGCGCGACTTCTCTTCGTCGCGGCGCGCGCCGCCGAACGCGGCGTCAAAGCCATATTTGTTCAGCGCCTGCTTCAGCCCTTCGGTTTTCATGATATCGGTGTGCTTGGCGCTGCCGTGCACAAACGGGTTGATGCCCATCGCCACGCCTTCTGGATTGCGATGAACCAGCAGCTCGGCGCCCATCTCTTTCACGGTGCGATCGCGGAACGCGTACATCTCGCGGAACTTCCAGCCGGTGTCGACGTGCAGCAGCGGAAACGGCAGCGTGCCGGGGTAGAAGGCTTTACGCGCCAGATGCAGCATCACCGACGAATCTTTGCCGATGGAGTACATCATTACCGGATTGCTGAACTCCGCCGCGACTTCGCGGATGATATGAATGCTTTCCGCCTCTAACTGACGCAGATGGGTGAGTCTTTTTTGGTCCATGATTTTTCCTCAAGCCAGAGTGACAACGGCGGACTCGCGGGTCGCCTGCTGTGCAGAATGTTGAAACCACGCCAGTTGCTCATGCAACTTCACCACTTCCCCGATCACCAGCAGCGCGGGCGTCGGCGCGGCGGCAGCCAGCGTCTCAAGGTGTTCCAGCGTGCCGGTCAGCACCTGTTGATCCTGGCGCGTGCCGCGGCCAATCACCGCCACCGGCGTGTTGGCGGCGCGGCCGTGGCGAATCAAGCCTTCGCTGATTTCCGCCGCTTTTACCGTGCCCATATAGATCGCCAGCGTCTGACGCGCGCGCGCCAGCGAAGGCCAGTCGATCGCATCGCCGTCGGCGCGGCAGTGGCCGGTAATAAACAGCACGCTCTGCGCGTGATCGCGGTGGGTCAGCGGGATACCGGCATAGGCGGTGGCGCCTGCCGCCGCCGTGACGCCGGGCACCACCTGAAACGGAATGCCCGCCTCCTGCGCCGCCTGCAGCTCTTCGCCGCCGCGGCCGAAGATAAAGGGATCGCCCCCTTTGAGACGCACCACGCGCTTGCCCTTGCGCGCCAGCTCTACCAGCAGGCGGTTGGTCTCTTCCTGCGGCACTGAGTGCGCGCCGGCGCGTTTGCCAACGCAGATGCGGTCGGCGTCGCGGCGCACCAGATCCAGCACCTCGTCGCTGACCAGATGGTCATAGAGCACCACGTCGGCCAGCTGCATCACCTGCAGGCCGCGCAGCGTCAGCAGACCGCTGTCGCCGGGTCCGGCACCCACCAGAATAATTTCGCCTTCGCGGTTCGGCTCCTCCTGCAGCTCGCGCTGCAGAGTGCGTGTCGCCTCGTCTACATTGCCCGCCGACATCTGGCTGGCAAACAGGCCGTTAAAGGCGCGCTCCCAGAAGCGGCGGCGGTCGGACATGCGGCTGAAGCGCTGCTTCACGCTGTCGCGAAACGAACCCGCCACCTCCGCCATCTGTCCCAGGCTGGCGGGCAGCAGCGCCTCCAGCTTTTCGCGTAGCATACGCGCCAGCACCGGCGCGGTGCCGCTGGAGGAGATCGCAACCACCAGCGGAGAGCGATCGACAATCGACGGAAAGATAAAGCTGCACTTCGGCTGATCGTCCACCACGTTGACCAGCCGGTGACGGGCGTTGGCCTCGTCGTAAACCTGACGGTTAAGCTGGTTGTCGTCGGTGGCGGCAATCGCCAGGAAAACCGTGTCGAGCTGCGCCGCGTCGAACGCCGTCGCCAGCCACTCAATTTGCTGTTCCTGATGCAGCGCCTGCAGCTCCGGACAGAGTTCACGCGACACCACCCGCACCTGGGCGGAAGCGCGACGCAGCAGCTCGATTTTGCGCGCGGCGACGTCGCCGCCGCCCACAACCAGCACCGGACGACCTTTGAGATCGGCGAAAAGAGGCAAGTAATCCACGATAATCCTGGCGTTGTAACCGTAATTTAACGCGACTATACGTTGCGCCCTTCTGGCAGATGAAATTACGAATTGGAATGAGTAGTTACCGAATGGAATAACGCACCAGGGAAGGTCATAACAAAATGTGCTTAACGAATGATCTGGCAAGGCTTTCAGAGCGATTCAAATTGTTTAATGGCGATCACAGTTTCATACTGAGAGGCGAAAAAATTTTGGCTTCTCGTCACAGGATGACCCACAAGGATCACAGCATGTTTGCCTTTCTCCGCCTGACCGCGCTGGCTGCGCTGTTAAATTGCGGTTTCGCTCTGCACGCCCAGGCCGCCAGCGCCGCGCCGGGAGAATTTGCCGAGCAGCAGCTTCGCCACATCGCCACTTACTTCCCTGGCCGCATGAGCGGCAGCCCGGCCGAAATGATGGCCGCCGACTACCTTCAGCAGCAGTTCGCCGCCCTCGGTTTTAAGAGTAATACCCGCCAGTTCAATACCGGCTATCGCCTGCATGAAGCCAGCGGCGAGCTGCGCTGGCATAAGGTGACGGCAACCTCGGTGATTGCCGCGCGCGCCGGCAGCGCGCCGCAGGAGATCCTGATCGTGGCGCATCTCGACACCTGGACACCGCTCAGCAGCAGTGACGCAGAACATAACCTCGGCGGCCTGCGCCTGCAGGGCGTCGACGACAACGCCTCGGGGCTAGGGGTGATGCTGGAGCTGGCGCAGCAGCTGAGCCTGCGGCCGCTGCACTACGGCGTGCGCTTCGTGGCGCTGAGCGCAGGCGAAACCGCGCTCGGCGGCATGCAGGATTATGTGGCGCGCATGAGCGCGAAAGAGAAGAAGAACACGCTGCTGGTGGTGGATCTCAATAGCCTGATCACCGGCGATCACCTCTATTTCAACAGCGGCGGCAATACGCCGCGCGCGGTGCGCAAGCAGACCAGCGAACGCGCGCTGCGTCTGGCGCAGCAGCTCGGCATCTCTGCCGCCAGTCATCAGATGAGCGCGCACGACTATAACGGCGCCAGCGCCTTCGATAAGGCGGGCTTTCCGCTGCTGGACGTGACGGCGAGCAACTGGGCGCTGGGCGGGCGGGACGGCGCGCAGCAGCGCAGCCGCTCGACCCATTTCCCCGACGGCACCACGCGCCATCAGACCGATCGCGACAATCTGACTTACCTGGATCGCTGGCTGCCGGGCCGCATCTCGCTGCGCACGCGCGACAGCGTCAGGGTGCTGTTGCCGCTGCTGGGCGAGCTGACCAACCCGAAAGTATAAAGGTGTGAAACGCAGGGACGCGCTGGCCAGAGTCGGCCAGCGCGGTAACACTCAGCCTTCGTGCAGGCCGCACTCGCGCTTCAGGCCAAAAAAGCGCGTCTCCTCTTCCGCCATGCCGGGCTCCCATTTGCGCGTGGTGTGGGTGTCGCCCACCGACAAATAGCCCTCATCCCACAGCGGATGATATTTGAGGTTGTGCTGCTGCAGATACTGGTGAATCTGGCGATTGTCCCAGTCGATAATCGGCAGCACTTTGAACACGCCGCGCTGCACGCCGAGCACTGACAGGCCGGCGCGGCTGCTGGACTGATCGCGACGCAGCCCGGCAAACCAGGTCTGCGCGCCCAGCGTCTGCAGCGCGCGGTTCATCGGCTCAACCTTGTTGATCTGGTTGTACTGCTCGATGCCCTCAACGCCCTGCTCCCACAGCTTGCCGTAGCGCGCCTCCTGCCAGGCTGGCGAGGTCTCGGCGCGAAACACCTGCAGGTTGAGACCGAGCTGTTCCGTCAGCTGGTCGATAAAGCGGTAGGTTTCCGGGAACAGATAGCCGGTGTCGGTCAGGATCACCGGAATATCGGGCTGCTGCCGCGTCACCAGATGCAGCGACACCGCCGCCTGAATGCCGAAACTCGATGAGAGCACAAAGGCGCCCGGCAGGTTCTCCAGCGTCCAGCTGACGCGCTCCTCCGCCGACTGTTTCTCCAGCTGCGCATTGGTGGCCGCTAACGCCAGCGTGCGCTCGACTTTGTTCATGTCACTCAGTGCTGCGAGGTCGAACTGACTCATACTGCCTCCGAATCCCAGAAGTCACGTGCCGGATCGATCACCGGCTTGACGATGCCCGCGCGGATCGCGAAGTCGCCGAAGCCTTCAGCGCCGTGACGCTCCTGCGCCCAGCGGCCTACCAGCTCATCGATGCTGGCGAGGATCTCGCTTTCGGTGATGTTCTCGCGGTACATGCGCGGAATGCGCGTGCCGATGCGGTTGCCGCCGATATGCAGGTTGTAACGACCCGGCGCTTTGCCCACCAGCCCGATTTCCGCCAGCATGGCACGGCCGCAGCCGTTCGGACAACCGGTGACGCGTAGCACGATGTGCTCTTCGCCTACGCCGTGACGATGCATGATCTCTTCGACTCGGGTGACGAATGCGGGCAGAAAACGCTCCGCTTCCGCCATCGCCAGCGGACAGGTCGGGAACGCCACGCAGGCCATCGAGTTCTCGCGCTGGGCGGTGACACTCTCCATCAGGCCGTGTTCGCGCGCAATCGCCTCAATCTTCGCCTTTTCGCTCTCCGGCACGCCGGCGACGATCAGGTTCTGATTCGCCGTCAGGCGGAAGTCGCCCTGATGCACGCGCGCAATTGCCGCGATGCCGCTCTTCAGCGGACGATCCGGGTAGTCGAGCAGGCGGCCGTTTTCGATAAACAGCGTCAGGTGCCACTTTTTGTCGATGCCTTTGATCCAGCCGATACGGTCGCCGCGCGTGGTAAATTCATACGGGCGAATCGGTTCGAAGGTCAGACCGGCGCGCTTCTCCACTTCCGCCTTGAAGGTTTCGACGCCAACGCGCTCCAGCGTGTATTTGGTCTTGGCGTTTTTACGATCGGTGCGGTTGCCCCAGTCGCGCTGCGTGGTCACCACCGCCGCCGCCACCTCCAGCGTCTTATGCAGCGGCAGATAGCCGAATTCGCTGGCGGTGCGCGCATAGGTCGCTTTATTGCCGTGTTCGATAGACAAACCGCCGCCGACCAGCAGGTTAAAACCGATCAGCTTGCCCTTCTCCGCCACGGCGATGAAGTTAAGATCGTTGGCGTGCAGATCCACGTCGTTGTGCGGCGGGATCACCACGGTGGTTTTGAACTTGCGCGGCAGGTAGGTCTCACCGAGGATCGGCTCCTCATCCGTGGTCGCTACCTTCTCTTTATCCCACCAGATTTCGGCGTAGGCGCGGGTGCGCGGCAGCAGATGCTCGGAGATCTTCTTCGCCCACTCGTAGGCTTCCTGATGCAGCTCCGACTCAACCGGGTTAGAGGTGCAGAGCACGTTGCGGTTGACGTCATTGGCGGTCGCCAGCGCGTCGAGGCCCACCTCATGCAGCATCTGGTGCGTCGGCTTGACGTTCTTTTTCAGAATGCCGTGAAACTGGAAGGTCTGACGGTTGGTCAGACGAATGCTGCCGTACAGGGTTTTCTCGCTGGCGAACTTGTCAATCGCCAGCCACTGCGTCGGCGTAATGATGCCGCCTGGCAGACGGCAGCGCAGCATCATGGCGTGACGCGGCTCCAGCTTCTGCTCGGCGCGCTCGGCACGAATATCGCGGTCATCCTGCTGGTACATACCGTGGAAACGGATCAGCAGGAAGTTATCGCCGCTAAAGCCGCCGGTCAGCCCCTCGTCGAGGTCTTCCAGAATGGTGCCGCGTAAATAGTTGCTCTCTTTTTTAAGACGCTCGGCGTCAGCCAGCTTGCCTTCAACGACCAGCGGTCCAGGGTGTTTTTCGCTCATCAGTAAACGTCTCGTTGATAACGGCGCTCAATGCGCAGCTCACTTAAAAATTCGTCGGCCGTTTCACGATCCATTGCGCCGTGTTCGACCACCACATCCAGCAGCGCCTGCTCGACATCTTTCGCCATACGGTTGGCGTCGCCGCAGACATAAATATGCGCGCCCTCTTCGATCCAGCGCCACACTTCCGCCCCTTTGGCGCGGATTTTGTCCTGTACGTACACCTTCTGCTCTTGATCGCGCGACCAGGCGAGATCGATATGGGTCAGCAGGCCATCCTTCACATACTGCTGCCACTCGACCTGATAGAGAAAATCCTCGGTAAAGTGCGGATTGCCGAAGAAGAGCCAGTTTTTGCCGCCGGCGCCGTCGTTGTCGCGCTGCTGCATAAAGGCGCGGAACGGCGCGATGCCGGTGCCCGGCCCAATCATAATCACCGGCGCGTCGGGGTTGGCAGGCAGGCGGAAGTTGTCGTTATGCTCGATAAAGACGCGGATCGGCGCATCCTCTTCCAGACGATCGGCGAGATAGCTCGAGGCGCCGCCCGCGCGGGCGCGGCCGTCGATGTCGAAACGCACCGCGCCGACGGTGATATGCACTTCGGTTTCGTTCTCCGCCTGCGAAGAGGCGATAGAGTAGAGGCGCGGCGTCAGCGGACGCAGCAGCGCGGTCAGCTGCTCGGCATTGAGTTCAGTCGGCGCGTTACGCACCATATCGACGACAGGAAAGGTCTGCGCGTAGTGCTGCAGCTTCGCCTTGTCGCCCGCCAGCGCCAGCAGCGTCTCATTGCGCGACAGCGCGGCGTACTGCTCGACGATCTGCGCGGTGTTGACCGTCAGCTCGAAGTGCTTTTGCAGCGCCTCGCTCAGCGGCAGGGTTTCGTTGTTGATCTGCACCGGCTCGTCGCCTTTCAGCCACAGCAGGCCCAGCAGCTCGGCCACCAGCTCAGGATCGTTTTCATACCAGACGCCCAGCGCGTCGCCCGGCTGGTAGCGCAGACCGGAATCGCCCAGGTCGATTTCGATATGGCGCACGTCTTTATCGGAGTCGCGTCCGGTGATTTTCTGGTTCAGCGCAAAGCTGGCAGAGAGCGGCGCCTCTTTGCTGTAGGGGCTGCTGTGCACTTCATTGACGCTACCCGCGGCGGTGGCGATCGCCTGCGCCGGGGTTTCGCTCGGCACGCGCTGCTTCAGCACCTCGACCAGCGCGCGGCGCCAGCTAGCTGCCGCCTCGGCGAAATCGACGTCGGCGTCGACGCGATCCAGCAGGCGCTCTGCGCCCAGCTCCGCCAGGCGACCGTCAAAGTCTTTACCCGCTTTGCTGAAGAATTCGTAGGAGGTGTCGCCCAGGCCGAGCACCGCAAAGGCGGCGCCATCCAGCTTCGGCGCTTTTTTCGACATCAGGAATTTATGCAGCGCCACCGCCTCTTCCGGCGGATCGCCTTCGCCCTGCGTCGAGGTGACAATCACCAGCAGTTTTTCCTGCGCAATCTGCTTGAACTTGTAGTCGCCAGCGTTCACCAGCTTCACGTTCAGCTTTGCCGCCTGCAGGTCGTCGCGCAGCTGTTCCGCCACGCGGCGCGCGTTACCGGTTTGCGACGCCGAGATCAGCGTAATCGCCGGGATCTCCGCCGCCGCGGGCGCGCTGGCCGCGACGCTGCCTGGCGTCTGATTGATCATTCCCCAGAAGTAGCCAGAGAGCCACGCCAGCTGGGTGGGCGAAAAATCAGTAGTTGCCGCCTGTAAGCGCGCAAGCTGCTCCGGGTTAAGCGGAAGCAGAGAACCTGGGGGTGCCTGAGTCGTCATCGCGTTAAAAATTCCAGTATCTAAAGTCCGGACGGTAAAGTAGCAGGAAGAGTGGTAGGTTACCGGCCCGTATATTAACGATTAAATACGCCTTCGACATAATTAATAACCAAAATGACTAAGTGGTTTTTTGGGTAGACCTAATCGCTAAAACTGGTATAGAAAAGGCTTATCCATCAGCTGGTTAAAACAGGCTACTGATTGCCATGCAGGGAAAATGCTGCTTTCTGGCGTGGCGGGTGCGAAAATTCCGCATTTCAGGTAGAATTCCCCGGTTTTTAAGCCTGAGAGCCATTATGTCTACCACACTGTTTAAAGAGTTCCAGTTCGAAGCCGCTCACCACTTGCCTAACGTCCCGGCAGGGCACAAATGCGGTCGCCTGCATGGCCATTCGTTTCTGGTGCGACTGGAAATTACCGGCGAAGTGGACGCGCATACCGGCTGGGTGATGGATTTCGCCGAACTGAAAGCGGCGTTCAGCCCGCTTTATGACCGCCTCGATCACCACTATCTCAATGAGATCCCGGGTCTGGAGAATCCCACCAGCGAAGTGCTGGCGAAATGGATTTGGGATGAGATGAAGCCGCTGCTGCCGGAGCTGAGCGCGGTGATGATCAAAGAAACCTGCACCGCAGGCTGCGTCTATAAAGGCTAACGCCCGTCTGGGCTGCGGTTGACGCAGCCCGCTCTACGCTTCTTTACGCCCGCGTCATCTCTCTGTCATCTGCCGCCTCTACGTTGTTCTCTCCTCTATTAAAGATCAAGAGAATCAACGATGAACCTGAAGCACCTTGCCGCCTTCGCACTCCTTTTCACCGCCTCTGCCGCCGTTCAGGCGCAAAATATTCTCGACTTTCCCCAGCCGGAAAACGTGCCGGATGCGTTTTACGCCGTCACCGAAATCCCGGCGGGCGGCATCATTAAATATGAAACCGACGCCAAAACCGGCTTTATCGTGGCGGATCGCTTTCAGTCGATGCCGGTGGCCTACCCGGCCAACTACGGCTCTCTGACGCAGTCGCTGGGCGGCGATAACGATCCGCTCGACGTCATTTTCTATACCCGCGCGCCGCTGCAGCCCGGCACGCTGATCAAACTGCGCGCCATCGGCGTGCTGAAGATGATCGACGGCGGCGAAGTGGACGATAAGATCGTCGCGGTGCCGACCAGCAAAATCGATCCCACTTATGACGATATCAAGAGCCTGAGCGATCTGCCGAAGATCGAGCAGGAGCGTTTGCAGGCGTTTTTCCGCGTCTATAAGCAACTGCCGGACGGCCGCAAAAAGGTCGAGCTGAAGGGATTTGAAGGCGCCGACGTGGCGAAAGACGAGATCAAGAAGGCGTTTGACGCCTATAAGGCGAAGCAGTAATACGGGCGGGCGGCGCGCTTCGCCGCCCTGCTCGCTGTGGTCAGGCGATATTAAGGTACTTGTGCGTCTGCATCGACAGACGCCAGTTGCGCGCGATGCAGGTATCGATGCAGAGTTTGGTCGCCGCGTCTTTGCGGCTGATGGGCTGCAGCGCGATAATGCGCGCTTTGTTGTCGCTCAGCGTCGCCAGCAGTTCGTCCAGCGCCTCGACGTCACGCTCGCGCGCCACCGGATGCTTGATCTCGTCCGCCCGCTGCAGCGCCTGCGCCAGCACATCATAGCCGCCGCGCATATTGACCTTCGGCGACACCGTCACCCAGGTGCGATCCGAGCAGTGCACTTCATGAGTGCCGCTGGTTTCAATCTGGCACTGAAAGCCGTGCGCTTCTAATGCAGTGGTCAGCGGGCGAAGATCGTAAATCGCCGGCTCGCCACCGGTGATCACCACGTGACGCGCCGTCCAGCCCTGACGCTGGATGGTCTCGATCAGCAGCGCCGCATCGGCGTTGCCCCAGGCCTCGCTCTCCACCGTTTTGATCAGAATATCGCCCAGCGCCGTTTCCCGATCGGCTCGTTTTTCCCAGGTATGTTTGGTATCGCACCAGCTACAACCTACCGGACATCCCTGTAAGCGGATAAAGATGGCCGGGACGCCGGTGTAAAATCCTTCACCCTGCAGCGTCTGGAACATTTCGTTAATCGGGTATTGCATTACGGACTCGCTAGAAAAAAACAGGGCGCTGATTATGGCAGATTTGCCGCGCAGCTCAACCACGCGATGTGCCTTTTCTATGCAGGAAAGCAGCCTCTGCTTTTCCCAGACTGCATGAGCCCCGCAGCGTACGAGGATGTCAGTTTTCCAAAACGCCCTCTCCAGCCTTACTTTTCCTGTTGGTTCACCTCTTCCCATACGGCTTCCAGATTCCAGAGGCACTCGGCCCCGCTCGGCTCGCTAAGCAAAGCGCGCCGTGCGGCAATGTAATAGTCTGCGGCTTCTCTGCCCGGCTGTACGACCTTCCGCACGCAGACAATATTCGTACCGCTCATTTCAGGATAAGAGCCTGCGTCCAGCCTGTGCAGAGTAGCTAAAACGCCCTCAGGATTCACCGGCAGAGCGGTAGCCAATGCTTCTTCAAGTTGATCGGCTTGTTTGCGATCGGCTTTTAGTGCGAGGCCAGGAACAGCGTCAAGCCAGGAACGATCGCCTGCCGCTATCTTTTGTATGACATATTGCCAGTCTGAAGGCGTTAATCGGTGCTTTACAACAGTATCAGGCGTGGGTTTCGCCAGTGCAAAGCCAGGGAGCATAAAGAGTATGGCTATCCACTTCATCGTATCACCTCCAGATAAGCTCCACGATCTTTGCTGACCAGCAAGCGCGTATGCGCATACATGATGATACAGCCTGAAGAGGCGAAGCCGGGAACGCCGTGGACTTTCTCGCCATGGATACGGAAAGTACGCATATCTCGCTTATAAGCGTTACCGCGAATATGAATTAGGGTGATAGTAAGCGGGCCTTTACTGGTTCCGGTGCTGCCTATTTTCCAGGTTCCGCGTGGAATCGGGCCCATGCCTCGAACCTGCTCGCGGTCTGGGTTATTTTTGTTAGTAAGCACGCCAGAATAGCCTTTTTCAATTAACTTACCATCGCGAAATAGCTCTCCGGTGCTTTGCTTGTATATCCATTTAGCCATAGGCAATCTCCTTATACGGTTTTACGCATTTTCCAGCTATCGGCATGCTGTATATTCCCATCAATATAGTCCCAGGAAATCTTCTCATAACGTAAACCAACATGTTCAATATGCCCATGATGCTCAAAATCCCCGTCTTTAGTATCAAACATAACGGGCACGATATGACATAGCTTTACGTTATCCAGTACAACCTTAAAGTATTCTTCTTCCATACCGTTATGATTGATGCGGTAATATTTGAATACCGCTTGTGCCAGAGTACGGCCGGTGGTTAATGCGCGGTACAAAAGCGGTGATGAGGAATCAATTTCTTTTTCGAAAGTATAGGCCTCATGCTGACGCGTTCCGGTTATGGCTCCGGTCATATCATTATCAGGTATGGAAATATCGTGTTGCATTCCCACCACCTCAATACTTCCTTCTCGGCCGTTAGCCTCTACGCTTCCTTTTAATAACTTGCCATCTTCCTCATAGAGCCAAAGATAAATGGGCATGGCCATATCTGACGTTCCTTTTTATTCATCGAAGAATCGAATCTACGTCAATTAAGATAGAAAATAATGATTTAGATCATTATGGAATGAAATATCACCTGTAGGGAAAGAAACTCATACTTAATAAAATAGCAAGCCAGGCATATAAATGAAAATTTCGCAGCAATTATTTAACCAGAAAACCATTAAGAGAATGCATGTTATAAAAAATATTTTATTAACCTGCCATTTCACCCTCTGGTTTAATGATACGGTTCCTGACACTATTTTATTAAAACTGTATTAATGCGTTAAAAAAGAGAATAAAAGCAAAAGCCCCGCCAGGGCGGGGCTTTCTCTCAGGCAATGCCGTCGGCTGACGGAATCAGCAGGCGATTACGCCTGGCCTTTCACTTCTTTCAGACCGTTGAACGGCGCTTTAGAACCCAGCGCTTCTTCAATACGGATCAGCTGGTTGTACTTGGCAACGCGGTCAGAGCGGCTCATAGAACCGGTTTTGATCTGGCCTGCTGCGGTACCGACCGCCAGGTCAGCGATGGTGGCGTCTTCGGTTTCACCTGAACGGTGTGAAATCACCGCGGTGTAGCCTGCGTCTTTAGCCATCTTGATCGCCGCCAGGGTTTCGGTCAGAGAACCGATCTGGTTGAATTTGATCAGGATAGAGTTAGCGATGCCTTTCTCGATGCCTTCTTTCAGGATTTTGGTGTTGGTCACGAACAGGTCGTCGCCCACCAGCTGGATTTTGTCGCCCAGCACTTTGGTCTGGTAGGCGAAGCCGTTCCAGTCTGACTCGTCCAGGCCATCTTCGATAGAGACGATCGGGTACTGTTTGGTCAGATCTTCCAGGAAGTGAGTGAACTCTTCAGAGGTAAAGGCTTTGTTGCCTTCGCCAGCCAGCACGTATTTGCCGTCTTTGTAGAATTCAGACGCCGCGCAGTCCATCGCCAGGGTGATGTCTTTGCCCAGCTCGTAGCCTGCTGCTTTTACCGCTTCCGCGATAACGGCCAGCGCTTCAGCGTTGGAGCCCAGGTTCGGCGCGTAGCCGCCTTCGTCGCCCACAGCGGTGTTCAGGCCTTTTGACTTCAGCACTTTCGCCAGGTGATGGAACACTTCAGAACCCATGCGGATCGCTTCTTTCACAGTGGAAGCGCCAACCGGCTGGATCATGAACTCCTGGATGTCGACGTTGTTGTCGGCGTGCTCACCGCCGTTGATGATGTTCATCATCGGCAGCGGCATAGAGAATTTACCCGGGGTGCCGTTCAGCTCAGCGATGTGCTCATACAGTGGCTGACCTTTAGAGGCCGCAGCCGCTTTCGCCGCCGCCAGAGAAACCGCCAGGATGGCGTTTGCGCCGAAGTTGGATTTGTTTTCAGTACCGTCCAGGTCGATCATGATCTTGTCGATGTTCGCCTGATCTTTCGCGTCTTTGCCTTTTACCGCATCCGCAATCGGACCGTTAACCGCAGCAACGGCTTTAGTCACGCCTTTGCCCAGGAAACGAGATTTGTCGCCGTCGCGCAGCTCCAGTGCTTCGCGAGAACCGGTAGAAGCGCCTGACGGTGCCGCTGCCAGACCGACAAAACCACCTTCCAGATGTACTTCCGCTTCTACAGTCGGGTTGCCGCGGGAGTCGATGATTTCGCGACCGATGACTTTAACGATTTTGGCCATTACGATTTTCCTCAGTACAAGTTAGTCAATCCTAAGACAAACAACGCGCGAAAAGTTCGCGCGCTGCTCGTGAAACTTACTTCGCTAAACGCTTCTGGTGATCCTGCGCGGCCTTAACAAAGCCGGCGAACAGCGGATGACCGTCGCGCGGTGTTGACGTGAACTCCGGGTGGAACTGGCAAGCCACAAACCAGGGGTGGTTCGGGATCTCGATGATCTCGACCAGCTGGTCGTCGCCAGAACGTCCGGCAATGCGCAGCCCTGCGGCTTCAATCGGCTTCAGCAGCAGATTGTTGACTTCGTAGCGGTGGCGATGGCGCTCGACGATGGTGTCGGAGCCGTAGAGCTGACGGACTTTGCTGTCCGGCGTCAGCTGGCACTGCTGGCTGCCGAGGCGCATGGTGCCGCCCAGGTCGCTGGTTTCCGTGCGCTGTTCCACGTTGCCGTTTTCATCACGCCATTCGGTGATTAACGCCACCACCGGGTATTTACAGTCTGGCACAAATTCCGTGGAGTTGGCGCCTTCCATCCCGGCGACGTTGCGCGCGAACTCCATCAGCGCCACCTGCATGCCGAGACAGATGCCCAGATAGGGCACGTTGTTTTCGCGCGCATACTGCGCGGTCATCAGCTTGCCTTCCACGCCGCGGTAGCCGAAGCCGCCGGGGATCAGGATTGCGTCGAGATCCTTCAGGATTTCAACGCCGCGCGTCTCGACATCCTGCGAGTCGATCAACTTGATATTGACCGTAACGCGGTTTTTCAGGCCGCCGTGCTTCAGCGCTTCGATCACCGATTTGTAGGCGTCCGGCAGTTCGACATATTTGCCGACCATGCCGATGGTCACTTCGCCGCCCGGGTTGGCTTCTTCGTAGATCACCTGCTCCCATTCGGACAGGTTTGCTTCCGGCGCATTGAGGTTGAAGCGCTTGCAGATATAGTCATCCAGACCCTGCGACTTCAGCAGGCCCGGGATTTTGTAGATGGAATCGACATCTTTCAGCGAGATAACCGCTTTTTCCGGCACGTTACAGAACAGCGCGATCTTGGCGCGCTCGTTCGCCGGCACGGCGCGGTCAGAACGGCAGATCAGCACGTCCGGCTGGATGCCGATAGAGAGCAGCTCTTTAACCGAGTGCTGGGTCGGCTTGGTTTTCACCTCGCCCGCCGCCGCCATATAGGGCACCAGCGTCAGGTGCATATACATGGTGTGCTCGCGGCCAACGTCAACCGCCATCTGGCGGATCGCCTCCAGGAACGGCAGCGACTCGATGTCACCCACGGTGCCGCCGATCTCCACCAGAACGACGTCGTGACCTTCGCCACCGGCGATGATGCGCTCTTTAATGGCGTTGGTGATGTGCGGAATAACCTGAATGGTCGCGCCGAGATAGTCGCCGCGACGCTCTTTGCGCAGCACTTCGGAGTAGATACGACCCGTGGTGAAGTTGTTGCGGCGCGTCATTTTAGTGCGAATGAAGCGCTCGTAGTGACCCAAATCCAAATCGGTTTCGGCCCCGTCGTCGGTGACGAACACTTCACCGTGCTGAGTAGGGCTCATGGTGCCCGGATCGACGTTGATGTAGGGATCCAGCTTCATGATGGTCACGTTCAGACCACGTGCTTCGAGAATGGCTGCGAGGGAGGCTGCGGCAATGCCTTTACCCAGAGAGGAAACGACCCCGCCGGTCACAAAAATATAATTCGTTGTCATGCTGAACCTGAGAGTTTAGGTTTAAAGACGGTGGAATAACCAGGACGGGAAAACAGTATACCGGAAACCCCTGCTAGCCACAATTGATGAATCACCGCCATCCTCCAACGCATTGCTGCGGGTAACATAGCGGATAGCGGCGCAACAAATGTTGATGCAGGTCACAACTTTTTTCTTGCGCTGAATCGAGTAAGCGTGACCGGCTATATTCTGCGCAACGCTGGAATAATCAGCGTTTTTCGCTGGCCTTCACCTGCTGCCAGGCGGCTTCCATCTGCTCCAGCGTCGCTTCGGGCATGGCAAGTCCCTGCGCGGCGATAATGGTTTCTACCGCGCGGAAGCGGCGCTCGAACTTATCGTTCGCCTTCTGCAGCGCGGTTTCCGCTTTGCTGCCGAGATGGCGCGACAGGTTGACAGTGGCGAACAGCAGATCGCCGATCTCCTCTTCCAGCTTGTGCGGATCCACCGTTGCCTGCTGCGCCTCATGCATCACCTCGTCAATCTCCTCGTGCACTTTATCCAGCACCGGGCCGATTGAGGTCCAGTCAAAGCCAACGTTATGGCAGCGCTTCTGGATCTTATGGGCGCGCATCAGCGCCGGCAGCGCTTTGGGAATGTCGTCGAGCGCCGAATGCTGCGCCTTTTCCGCTCGCTCCGCGCCTTTAATCGCCTCCCAGTTTTTCAGCACCTCGGCGCTGTTTTCAACGCTGGCGTCGCCGAAAATATGCGGATGGCGCCGCTCCAGCTTGTCGCTGATGGCGTCGCAGATATCGCTGAAGTCAAAACGCCCCTGCTCGCTGGCCATCTGCGCGTAAAACACCACCTGAAACAGCAGGTCGCCCAGCTCGCCGCGCAGGTCGTCGAAGTCTGCGCGCTGGATAGCGTCCAGCACTTCATAGGTCTCTTCCAGCGTATAGGGGGCGATAGAGGCGAAGGTTTGCTCGCGATCCCACGGGCAGCCGCGTTGCGGATCGCGCAGGGTTTGCATAATGCCCAGCAGGCGATCGAGTGCGCTCATAGTCAGTCCTTGTTCAATCGGGGAGAAAAAAGCGGGGATGAGCGCGCGCCCATCCCGCAAAATCAGTGAAGACGTCGGGCGTCGATGATATCAGGCACCTGGTTGAGCCGCGACAGCACGCGGCCCAGCACCTGCTGGTTGTAGATTTCAATATCCATATCGATGGTGGCCAGCTGCTTGCGGGTGTCGCTGCGGCTGGAGACGCCCAGCACGTTGACCTTCTCGTTGGCGAGAATCGTGGTGATATCGCGCAGCAGGCCGCTGCGATCGTTGGCGGTGACGCGCACCACCAGCGAGTAGCCGCTGGAGTAGCTTTCGCCCCATACCGCGTCGACGATGCGCTCCGGCGCGTGGGAGATCAGCTCCGCCAGCTGGTCGCAGTCGGCGCGGTGAATCGAGATGCCACGTCCCTGGGTGATAAAGCCGACGATATCGTCGCCCGGAATCGGCTGGCAGCAGCGCGCGATATGGTGCATCAGGTTACCGACCCCTTCCACCACCACGCGGCCGCTCTCTTTGCGCGACGGCGGCGAGTAGCTTTTCTGCGTCAGCTGGCGCAGCGCCTCGCGATCTTCCTCTTCCGCGCTCGGCTTGTTGAGCTTCGCCTGCAGGAAGTTCACCATCTGATTGAGGCGAATGTCGCCGCCGCCGATCGCCGCCAGCAGCTCGTCCAGCGAGGTGACGTTATAGCGCGGCAGCAGCAGCTTCTCCGCTTCGCGCAGGCTGATATCGAGCTGATTCAGCTCGCTGTCGAGGATCTGGCGGCCCGCGGCGATGTTTTTGTCGCGATCCTGCTTGCGGAACCAGTTGTGAATTTTGGCGCGCCCGCGGCTGGTGGTGATATAGCCGAGGTTCGGGTTCAGCCAGTCGCGGCTCGGGTTCGGCTGTTTCTGGGTGATCACCTCGACCTGATCGCCCATCTGCAGCTGATAGGTAAAGGGCACAATGCGGCCGCCGATCTTGGCGCCGATGCAGCGGTGGCCGATATCGCTGTGAATATGGTAGGCGAAGTCGAGCGGCGTCGAGCCGGCGGGCAGATCCACCACGTCCCCTTTTGGGGTAAAGACGTAGACGCGATCGTCGAACACCTGACTGCGCACCTCTTCCAGCATCTCGCCTGAGTCGGCCATCTCTTCCTGCCAGGCGATCAGCCTGCGCAGCCAGGCGATGCGCTCTTCGTGGCCGGAGGCGCCGCGCGCGCTGCCGGTGCTCGGCCCCTCTTTATATTTCCAGTGCGCGGCGACGCCCAGCTCGGCATCTTCGTGCATCTGCCGGGTGCGGATCTGGATCTCAACGGTTTTGCCTTTAGGCCCGAGCACCACGGTGTGAATCGACTGGTAGCCGTTCGGCTTAGGGTTGGCGACATAGTCGTCAAATTCCGCCGGCAGGTGGCGATAGAGGGTATGCACGATGCCAAGCGCGCCGTAGCAATCCTGCAGGCGCTCGGCGACGATGCGCACCGCGCGCACGTCGAACAGCTCGTCGAAGGCCAGCGACTTCTTCTGCATTTTGCGCCAGATGCTGTAGATATGTTTGGGCCGGCCATACACCTCGGCGCGCACGCCCTCTTTCACCATCTCTTTGCGCAGCGAATCGACAAAGTTCTCAATGTACTGCTCGCGGTCGATGCGGCGCTCATGCAGCAGGTTGGCGATGCGTTTGTATTCATCAGGATGCAGATAGCGGAAGCAGTAGTCCTCCAGCTCCCATTTCAGCTGACCGATGCCGAGACGGTTGGCGAGCGGCGCGTAGATGTTGGTGCTCTCTTTGGCCGCCAGCACGCGCTCATCTTCCGGCGCGTCTTTCATCTCGCGCAGGTTCATGATGCGCTCCGCCAGCTTGATCACCACGCAGCGGAAGTCTTCTACCATCGCCAGCAGCATGCGGCGCACGTTGTCCACCTGCTCGGAGGCCATCGAGTCGTTGTGGATCGCTTTCAGCTGGCGAATGGCGTCCATATCGCGCACGCCGTGCACCAGCGTGACGATGCCGTTGCCGAAGGTTTCGCTCAGCTCCTCTTCGCTTACCACTTCCGCATTCGCCAGCGGGAAAATCAGCGCGGCGCAGGAGCTTTCGATATCCATGCTGAGCATCGAGAGGATCTCCACCATCTCAATGCCGCGCCATAGCAGCAGCGACTGATCGGGATGATCCTGCGTCTGGGCTTCGCAGTAGCGCCAGGTCTCAGCGATGCGTTCACATGATTGCGGGTTGGCAATGCCAAGACTGGCGATCCACTGATCGAGAGCGAACTCCCCTGCCGTATTTAAATGCGCACTTCTGACCGCAACCATATCCTCTCCTGCCACAGCAGCATTAATTGCCGCTTATGTTTTGCTGAACAGCACCATGGATTCGAGATGACGGGTATGAGGGAACATATCCAGCATCGCGACCCTTTCCAGATGGTAGCCCGCCGACAGCAATGTCTGGCTGTCGCGAGCAAGCGTTGTGGGATTACACGAAACATAGACCACGCGCGTCGGCGCAAGTTTAACCACATGCGCCATCACGCCCGCCGCCCCGGCGCGCGCCGGATCGAGCAATACCTTGTTAAATCCCTGCGCCGCCCACGGCTGACGCGTAACGTCTTCCTCCAGGTTGTGCTGGAAGAAGCGGACATTTTTAAGATTATTCAGCTGCGCATTATACGCTGCCTGCCGCACTAATGCTGCAACACCCTCCACACCCACTGCATTTTGTACGAATTTTCCTACAGGGATCGTAAAGTTTCCCATGCCGCAAAAGAGATCGAGCACGCGATCGTCCGGCTGCAGATCGAGCCACGCCATCGCCTGCGCCACCATCTGCTGATTGACCGCGTCGTTGACCTGAATAAAGTCCTGCGGGCTAAAGGTCAGCCGCACCTCGCCCGAATGGTAAAACGGCTCGCTGCCGCGCACCTTTTCCAGCGCCTCGCCGCCGTCGAGAAACAGCATCAGGCTCCTCTCATGCGAAAAGCGTTCCAGTTTTTCACGATCCTCGGCGTGCAGCGCATCGAGATGACGCAGCACCATCAGCGGGCCGTTATCCGCCAGCACCAGCTCGATGTGCCCGAGCCGGCTGGCGCCCTTCAGCGCGCTGAGGCAGTCGCGCAGCGGCGGCAGCAACGCCTCAAGTTCGGGCGCCAGAATGGGGCATTCGCGGATTGCCACCAGATCGTTGCTCGCCTCCTGACGAAATCCCATCTGCAGCTCGCGCATTTTCGGCTGCCACTGCAGGCCGAGCCGCGCGCGGCGGCGGTAGCCCCACGTCGGCCCAGCGATAATCTCGTCCACCGCCACGGTGCGCTGCGCCGTCTGGCTCAGCATGCGCGACAGCGCCGCCGCCTTGCTGCGCTGCTGCAGCGGCTCGGCGGCGTGCTGCTGCTGACAGCCGCCGCAGCGGGTAAAATGCGGGCAGCGCGGCGTGACGCGCTCCGGACTGGTGCTGAGCAGCCGCGTCGCTTTGCCGCGCGCGTAGTGGCGCTTCTCCTCCACCAGCGTGACCTCCGCCCGTTCGCCAGGCAGCGCGCCGCTGATAAACAGGGTTTTGCCCTGATGCCGCGCCACACCCTGGCCAAAGGAATCGAGTTCATCGACGGTAACGGTGATGCGTTGCTTAGTCGTCACGCGCTGTTTTGCGGAGTAAAATTGCGCCATAGTGTTCACTGTTCTCAAAAAAATTCAGCGTGTACGCGCCTGAGCGCGTCACAGGGATAACGGGCTTGCAAAAGCCGGCGACTATTATGACGAAATACAGCCTGCGGGCGCGAATGATGATTTTAATTCTGGCGCCGACACTGATGATCGGCCTGCTGCTCAGCTCATTTTTCGTGGTGCACCGCTACAACGAACTCCAGCGCCAGGTGATTGACGCGGGCGCCAGCATTATCGAGCCGCTGGCGGTCTCCAGCGAATACAGTATGACCTGGCACGACCGCGACGCCATCCGCGCGCTGGTCAGCCTGCTGCACCGTCGCCACTCCGATATTGTCCGCGCCATTTCAATATTCGACAACAATAACCATCTTTACGTTACCTCGAATAACAACCAGAACCTGAGCCTGCTGCAGCAGGAGGATATTCGCGCGCTGCCGGATGAGGTTTCAATGGAGCGTCACGGCACGCTGCTGATCCTGCGCACGCCGATCACCTCGGAGCGCTACGCAATAGACGAGCTGCCCAGCGTCGACACCAAACCAGCGGGCAATCCGCTCGGCTACGTGGCGATTGAGCTGGATCTGCAGTCGGTGCGCCTGCAGCAGTATAAAGAGGTGTTTGTCGCCACCCTGATGCTGCTGTTTTGTCTCTGTATCGCCATGCTGTTCGCCTACCGCCTGATGCGCGACGTTACCGGTCCGATCCGCAATATGGTTACCACCGTCGACCGCATCCGCCGCGGCCAGCTCGACAGCCGCGTCGAGGGCTACATGCTGGGAGAGCTGAGCATCCTGAAAAACGGCATCAACGCCATGGCAATGTCGCTGACCGCCTACCATGAAGAGATGCAGCACCATATCGATCAGGCGACCTGGGATCTGCGGGAAACCCTGGAGCAGCTGGAGATCCAGAACGTCGAGCTGGACCTGGCGAAAAAGCGCGCGCAGGAAGCGGCGCGCATTAAGTCGGAGTTTCTCGCCAATATGTCCCATGAGCTGCGCACCCCGCTCAACGGCGTGATCGGCTTTACCCGCCAGATGCTGAAAACCTCGCTGGGCACCACGCAGCGCGACTATATGCACACCATCGAGCGCTCGGCCAATAACTTGCTCAGCATTATCAACGATGTGCTCGACTTCTCTAAGCTGGAGGCGGGCAAGCTGGTGCTGGAGTCAATCCCCTTCCCGCTGCGCGCCACGCTGGACGAAACCATCGTGCTGCTGGCGCCGTCGGCCCATGACAAAGGGCTGGAGCTGACGGTGCTGTGCGACTGCAGCGTGCCGGATAACGTTATCGGCGATCCGCTGCGCCTGCAGCAGATCCTGATCAACCTGCTGGGCAATGCCATCAAGTTTACCGAGCGCGGCACCATCGATCTGCGCGTCGAGCAGCGCGCCGTCAGCGCCACGCGCGTCGAGCTGGAGATTCAGGTGCACGACTCCGGCATCGGCATTTCCGAGCAGCAGCAGACGCAGCTGTTTCAGGCCTTTCGCCAGGCGGACGCCAGCATCTCCCGCCGCCACGGCGGCACCGGGCTGGGGCTGGTGATCACCCAGAAGCTGGTCAGCGAAATGGGCGGCGAAATAACCTTCCACAGCCGGGTTAACGATGGATCGACCTTCTGGGTGCGGATACAGCTCGATCTCAATCCCAACGCGCCGACGCTGCCGCGCGCCCTCGACGCGCTGTCGCGTTCGCGCATGGCCTATGTAGAGGCGCACGCCGCCTCTGCCGATGCGGCGCTGAAGATGCTGCGCGTCACGCCGCTGCAGGTAGAGTACAGCGAAACCCTCTCCGGGCTGCGCGAGCCGCACTATCCGCTGCTGCTGGTGGGGCTGCCGATTGATATCACCCAGCACGAGCTGCTGGACGACGCCTTTATCGACGCCCTGCTGAACCGCGCCGACTGCGTGCTGCTGGCGCTGCCGAGCGCCATGATGCTGCTGGCGGATCGACTCAAGGTGCGCGGCATCCACGGCTGCATCACCAAACCGGTCTCCACCACACGTCTGCTGCCGCTGCTGGCGGATCTGCACACCCGCCAGCGCAACGAGCTGCCCAACGGCGCGCGCCTGCCGCTGCGGGTGATGGCGGTGGATGACAACCCCGCCAACCTGAAGCTGATCGGCGCGCTGCTGGAGGAGCAGGTGCAGCATATCCTGCTGTGCAACAACGCCGAGCAGGCGATCGCCGCCGCGCGCGTCCAGCCGCTGGATATCATTCTGATGGATATTCAGATGCCGGAGATCGACGGCATCCGCGCCAGCGAAATCATTCGCGGCCTGCCGCTGCACGCCAACACGCCGATTGTGGCGGTGACGGCGCACGCCATCGACGGCGAACGCGAACACCTGATCAAAGCGGGGATGAACGACTATCTGGCGAAGCCGATCGACGAAAGCCGGCTCAGCCAGCTGCTGGCGCGCTACAGCCCGACGCTGCCGGCGATCGCCACGCCGGTGCCTGCGGTGTCGCCGTCGCTCGACTGGGAGCTGGCGCTGCGTCAGGCGGCGAATAAACCCGATCTGGCGCGCGACATGCTGAAGATGCTGCTCGACTTTCTGCCGGAGGTGCATGAGAAGCTCGACGCCTTTATCGCGGCAAAAGAGGTGCAGGGGCTGCGCGAGATCATCCACAAGCTGCACGGCAGCGCCAGCTACAGCGGCGTGCCGCGCATGAAGCAGCTCTGCCGTCAGCTGGAGAAGAACCTGCGACAGAGCAGCGATATCGACGATCTGGAGCCGGAACTGCTGGAGCTGCAGGACGAAATGGAGAACGTGGCGCGCGAGGCGCGGAGGTTACTGGGTGAAAGCTAAAGAGAAGAAAAAAGTGCGCGGCGACAGGCTACGCAAAGAGCATCATGCCGCCGCATCGCAGCAGCAGTGCCGGCAGGCTAACGCTGCGGCGCTGGCCGAACTCAACCGCATCACGGAGGCGCACGGTTTACTCTCGGACCAGCACCGCCTGTTTTAACGCGCGGCGGCTTTCGGCCGCCACACCCACAGCGCCGCAATCGCCAGCGCAAACAGCGCGCCGAAGCCGACGCCGGTCGCCACCGCGGGCGCGCCCGCCTTCACCGCCAGCGTGTAGAGCCCCAGCATCGTCAGCATGGCGATATTCTCGCCAAAGTTCTGCACCGCAATCGCATTGCCCGCGCCGACGCTCGCCTTGCCGCGCGCCTGCAGCACGGCGTTGAGCGGCACCACGAAAAAGCCGCCCAGCGCGCCCGTGACGATCAGCAGCAAACAGGCGCTGGTGAGCGAATGCTGCATCGAGAAGATCACCACCATTACGCCAATCAGCACGCCCGCAGGCATACAGCGCCGCACCGTCTCCAGCGTCACCAGCTTCGCCGCTGCGCCCGCGCCGAACACGATACCGATCGCCACCATGGCGTTGAGCGTGGTCGGCGTGGCGTTGTCGCTGATGCCGAGCGCCACCGGCACCCAGAGCACCAGCAGGAAGCGCAGCGTCACGCCCGCGCCCCAGAACAGGCTGGTGCCGAGAATAGAAAAGCGCGTCTCGGCGTTATGCCACAGCGCGGCGCAGGCGCGGTAAAAACTGCGCAGCATCGCGCCGGGATTCCAGCTCTGACCGGGACGCGCCGCCGCTAGCGCCGGAATAAAGAGGTTCGCCGCCACCGCCACCGCATAGGTCAGCGCGCAGATCGCCAGCGCCGCCATCAGGCTCCAGTCGGCGAGCACGCCGCCCGACACCGAGCCGAGCAAAATAGCGGCGATAGTGGAGCTCTCCATCATGCCGTTGGCTTTCACCAGCTTCTCGCCGGAGGTCAGCTCGGTCAGGATGCCGTACTTGGCAGGCGAGTAGGCCGCCGCGCCGACGCCCACCAGCGTATAGCCGACGAAAGGATCGAAGCCGAAGCAGATCAGCAGCGCGCCCAGCAGCTTCAGGCTGTTGGCGAACATCATCACCCGCCCCTTGGCGAAGCTGTCCGCCAGCTGGCCGACAAAAGGCGCCAGCAGGATATAGGCGGCAACGAACAGCATCTGCATCACCGGCTGGCTCCAGTCGGGATAGCGCTCGCTTTTCAGCAGCGCCAGGGTGGCGAACAGCAGCGCGTTGTCGCCAAAGGCGGAGAAAAACTGCGCGCCCATTACCGCCAGCATGCCGCGCGACCGCAGCGACGTCTCCTGCTGCGTATTGATGCCGTTCATGCCTGCTCCTCTTCCGCCATTTTTTTCAGGCTGACGTAGTCCGGTTTGCCGCTGCCCAGCATCGGCAGCGGTTTCATGACGCGAATGTCGCGCGGCACCGCCAGCTCCGGCGCGCCCAGCTCGCGCGCCGCCTTCTGCAGCGCGTCGCGCTTCAGCTCAGCGTCGGTGGTGAACAGCACCAGCGCCTCGCCGCGGCTGCCGTCGGCGCGCAGCGACGCCGCGTGCTGGCTCTCCGGCGAGGCCTTCAGGGCGATCTGCTCGACGCTCTCCAGCGACACCATCTCGCCGGCGATCTTGGCGAAACGTTTGGCGCGCCCCTGAATCTGACAGAAGCCGCCTTCGTCAAAGGAGACGATATCGCCGGTGTCGTACCAGCCCGCCTCAAGCTGCCCTTCGCCGTTGTCGGCGGCGGGCGCTTCCAGCACGCCGGGCTTTTCGACGCGCAGATAGCCGTTCATGATGTTCGGCCCGCGCAGCTGCAGGCGTCCGCCCTGCTCGATGCCTTCGACCGACATCAGACGCGAATCCATGCCCGGCAGAATGCGGCCGACGGTGTGCGCCTTCGCCGCCATCGGCACGTTGATCGCCACCACCGGCGCGCATTCGGTCACGCCGTAGCCTTCAAGGATGCGGATGCCATATTTCTCCATGTAGATCTGGCGCGTCGCCTCCTGCAGCTTCTCCGCGCCCGCCACCACGTAGCGCAGGCGGGCAAAGTCATAAGGCGCGGCAAAGCGCGCGTAGTTGCCGAGAAAGGTCGAGGTGCCGAACAGCACGGTGCAGTTGCGGTCGTAGACCAGCTCCGGCACGATGCGATAGTGCAGCGGGCTGGGATAGAGAAACACCTGCGCGCCGGTCATCAGCGGCGTGAACAAACCGACCGTCAGGCCAAAGGCGTGGAACAGCGGCAGCGCCGACATAAATTTGTCGCGCGGGGTAAAATCCGCCACGGTGCGGATCTGCTCGACGTTTGCCAGCAGGCTCTTATGCGAATGCACCACCCCTTTGGGATGGCCCTCGGAGCCGGAGGTGAACAGCACCATCGCCGCCTCTTCCGGCTGGCGTGCCAGCTGCGCGCGACGCGGCAGCAGCAGATGCGCGAGGATCCAGAGCTTGTCCTGGGTCGTCACGCTGTCGCGCAGATCCTCCAGATAGATCCACTCCACCTCGCTCAGCCCCTGCGGCAGATGCCAGAGGTTGCCCTTCTCCATAAACTGGCGCGAGGTAAACACGGTTTTCACCTGTGACGCGGTCAGCGCCGCGCGCATGCCGTTGACGCCGGCGGTGTAGTTAAGCATCGCCGGGACGCGGCCACGCAGCGAGGCGCCGAGGATCGCCGCCGCGGTCACCGTGGCGTTGGGCAGCAGCAGGCCGACGATCTCCCCTGGCTGGCTGTAGCGCTCGAGAATGCGCCCGACGCCGAGCGCCTTTTTCAGCAGCCCGGTGTAGCTGTCGGGCTGCATATTGACGTCTTCGATGCAGGGTTTGAAGGCGCCGTAGCGGGCGCGGGCGTTGAGGAAGGCCTCATAGAGGGTTTCGCGCGGGCGCACCGCCATGCGCGCCTCCATCATCACGTGGTGCAGGTGCTCGCCCGCCAGCTGGCGGCGGTCGCGCGCGCGTTTTGCCTCCGGCATCGGAATGCGCGTCGCGGGCAGGATAGTCAGGGTGATGCGGGGAAAAAGGCGGCGCTTAAAGACACCGCCCAGCCGGCCAAACGGGGTGTACTCCGCGCCTTCGATGCGCATCGGCACCACGCTCGCCTGGGATTTGGCGGCGACGAACCCGGCGCCGCTGTAGATCTTCATCAGCGATCCGGTGACGGTAATGCGCCCTTCCGGGAAGATCACCACCGGACGGCCGCTGTCGATCAGCCGCACCAGCTGTTTGATCGCCATCGGGCGCGTGGGATCGAGCGGCACGAAGTCGATCAGCGGCTTCACCAGCCGCATATACCACTGCTCGCTAACAGAGGAGTAGACCGCGAAAACCGGCCTGATCGGCAGGAACAGCGCCAGCAGCGCGCCGTCGAGAAAGGACATATGATTGGGCGCGATCAGCACTTTGTCCTGATGCAGCGCGGCGGCGTCGCCGCGCAGCTCCACCCGCCACAGCAGGCGGCAGACCAGACGTAAAAATGTAAACAACATGCCAGCTCCATAGCATCGCTAAAAGGTTCCTAACGATGCAGGATCTGGCGTCGTTCGACAAGCGCCAGCGCGAGAATTAGGGCGTCATTTGCCAGCCGCCGCCGAGCGCGGCGATCAGCGCCACGCTGGTGACCCACTGCGTGCTCTGCAGGCTCAGCAGGCTCTGCTGGGCGCTCAGGCTGCTGGCCTCGGTGGTGGCGACGTCAAGGTAGTCGATCATGCCGGCCTCATACTGGTTGCGCGTGACGCGCGCCGATTCGCGCGCGGCGTCGGTGGCGCGCTGCTGCGCATCCATCTCGCTGGTAAGGGTATTCAGCTCCACCAGATCGTCCTCGACTTCCTGCATCGCCGTCAGCACCGCCAGGCGATAGCTGGCGACGCTGGCGTCATAGGCGGCGCGCGCCTGATCCACCTTTGCCGAGGTGGCGCCGAAGTCGAGCAGCGTGCCGCTCAGATCGGGGCCGAGCGACCAGACGCGATAAGGCAGCGAGAAGAGATTGTGCAGCGCCGAGGCGCTGGTGCCGCCGCTGGCGCTCAGCGTCAGGTCGGGATAGTAGCCGGCGATGGCCACGCCGACCGCGGCGTTGGCGGCGGCGACGTTGCGCTCGGCGTAGGCGATATCGGGCCGGCGCTGCAGCAGCTGCGACGGTAGCGCCTGCGGCACCTGCGGCAGCGACGCCGTCAGCGGCGCCGCTGGCAGGCTGAATTCAGCCGGGGTTTTGCCCAGCAGCAGCGCAATGGCGTGCTCAAGCTGGGCGCGCTGCCACTGTTCGTCGAGCGCCGAGGCGCGGGCGCTCTCCAGCTGCATCTGCGCCTGCGCCAGGGTGGCGCGCGACTCGCTGCCGGCCTGATATTTGTTCTTGATCACCTTCAGATAGCGATCGTAGGCCGCCACGGCCTGCTGATAGCGCGCGATCTTCTCATCCATAATGCGCAGCTGAAAATAGTCCTGCGCCAGCTCCGACTGGGCGCTGAGCGTCACGTTCGCCAGTTCGGCGGCGCTCGCCTGGGCGCTGGCGGCGTTCTCCTCGCGGGTACGGCGCAGTTTGCCCCACAGATCCAGCTCCCAGCTGGCGCTCAGCTGCGCCGAGTTGCTGTTGGTGGTGCTGCGCGCGCCGCTGGTGGCGGAGCGGGTGCCGCTGCGCGTGCCGCTGACGTCGTAGCCGAGCGTCGGGAAGAGCGCGGCGCGCGACTGCGCCGCCAGTGCCTGGGCTTCGCGGTACTGCGCGGCGTAGCTGGCGACGTTCTGGTTAGAGATGCTGACCTGCCGCAGCAGGCTGCTCAGGGTGGCGTCGTGATAGACCGCCCACCACTCGCCCTTGTTCTGGTCATCCTGCGGCGCGGCGCGCTGCCAGCCTTTGGCCTCTTTATAGTGCAGCGGCACGCTGGCCGAGGGACGCTGATAGTCGGGGCCGACGGCGCAGCCGCTGAGCAGCAGCAGTAAAGCGAGAGAGATTTTTTTCATCGATCAAGATTCCGCATGGCGCAAACGGCGCCACTGACGTTGGGTGGCGCGACTCAGACGGTCGAACCAGAGATAAACCACCGGCGTGGTAAACAGGGTCAGCAGCTGGCTCAGCGCCAGGCCGCCGGCAATGGCGATGCCGAGCGGGCTGCGCAGATCGGCGTCGCCGCCGCTGCCGAGCGCCAGCGGCAGCGCGCCGAAGAAGGCCGCCAGCGTGGTCATCATAATGGGACGAAAACGCATCAGGCAGGCCTGGGTGATCGCCTGCTGCGGCGAGAGACCAAGCCGGCGTTCGGCGTCGAGCGCAAAGTCGATCATCATAATGGCGTTCTTTTTCACGATGCCGATCAGCAGGATGATGCCGATCAGGGCGATCACCGTCAGCTGGGTGTTGGTGAGCAGCAGCAGCAGCAGCGCGCCGACGCCCGCCGACGGCAGCGTGGAGAGAATGGTCAGCGGATGCACATAGCTCTCATAGAGCACGCCCAGCACGATATAGACCGCCGCCAGCGCCGCGACGATCAGCCAGGGCATGGTCGCGGTCAGCTGCGCAAAGGCGGCGGCGGTGCCGGCGAAACCGGCCTGGATGCTGGAGGGCAAGCCGAGCTTCGCCATCGCCTGTTTGATCAGCGCCTGCGCCTCTTCCAGCGAGACGCCGTCGTTGAGGTTAAAGGCGACGGTGCTGGTGGCGGACTGGCCCTGATGCGCCACCGACAGCGGCGCGTTGCCGGTGGTCAGGGTGGCGAAGGCAGAGAGCGGCACCCGATCGCCGCTGTCGTTGATGACGTAGAGCTGCTGCAGGATCGCCGGGTCGCGCGTGTAGCTGCTGTTAAGCGACATCACGACGTGATACTGATTCAGCGTGTGGTAGAGCGTCGCCACCTGGCGCTGGCTGAAGGCGTTGTTGAGCATGGTGTCGAGCATCTGCACATTGACGCCGAGGCGCGTGGCGCGATCGCGATCGATATTAATCACCACCTCCTGGCCGCCGGTTTGCGAGTCGGAATCGACGCTGTTGAGCTGCGGGATCGCCGCCAGCGCCGCCTGCACCTTCGGCGTCCAGGTGCGCAGCAGATCGAGATCGTCCGCCTGCAGGCTGTACTGGTAGCTGGCGTTGGCGCTGCGCCCGCCGATATGCAGATCCTGCGCCGCCATCAGAAACATCTGCGCGCCAGCGATATGGCTGGTCTTCATGCTCAGCCGGTTAGCCACTTCGGTGGCGGTGGCGTCGCGCTGGTCGAGATCCTTTAACCGCACAAAGAAGTTGGCGCTGTTGCGCGAGCCGAACATGCCGCTGCCCATCGAGGACATCACGCTGTCAACCGCCGGATCGGCCTGAATGATTTTGGTGAACATCAGCATTTTCGGCTTCATCGCCTGGAACGAGATGTTCTGATCGGCGCGCAGCGCGCCCATCAGCAGGCCGGTATCCTGATTCGGGAAAAAGCCCTTCTGCACCACGGTATAGAGAAACAGATTGAGCAGCACGGTGAGCAGCAGGCTGACTATCGTCAGCTTCTGGTGGCGCATCACCCAGTCGAGCCCGCGCGCGTAGGCCGCCAGCAGCGCGTTGAGCTGGTTCTCGATAAACTGATAGAGCGGATGCGGCCGTTGGCTGACGCGCGGTTTGCGCTTCAGCAGCCGCGAGCAGAGCATCGGCGTCAGGCTAAGCGAAACGAACATCGAGATCAGCAGCGACACGGTGAGCGTAATGGCGAACTCGCGGAACAGGCGGCCAACGATGCTGCCCATCAGCAGAATGGGAATAAATACCGCTATCAGCGACACCGTCATCGACAGCACGGTAAAGCTCACCTCGCGCGCGCCGCGCACCGCCGCGCGCACCGGCCCTAAGCCCTCTTCGATATGGCGCGTGATATTCTCCAGCACCACGATGGCGTCATCCACCACGAAGCCGGTAGAGATGATCAGCGCCATCAGCGACAGGTTGTCGAGGCTGTAGCCAAGCAGATACATCACCGCGCAGGTGCCGATCAGCGACACCGGCAGCGCCAGCGCCGGGATCACCACCGCCTGCAGGTTGCGCAGAAAGATAAACACCACGGCGATCACCAGCAGCACGGCGATCAGCAGCGTCTCTTCGGTGTCGTAGAGCGAGGCGCGCACCCCTGGGGAACGGTCGATCACCACTTTGAGCTGCGTATCGGCGGGCAAATCTTTCTCCAGCGCCGGCAGCTGCGCCTTAATGGCGTCGATGGTGTCGAGCATATTGGCGCCCGCCTGGCGCTTGATGCCGATCATCACCGACGGCGCGGCGTTAAGGAAACCGGCCTGATACTGATCCTCCACCGAGTCGTAGACGGTGGCGACGTCATGCAGCCGCACCGCCTTGCCATCCTGATAAGTCACGATCAGATCGCGATACTGCGCCGCCTTGTCGAGCTGGCCGTTGCTGTCCACCATCCACGACTGGCTGCTACCCTGCAGCATCCCCTTCGGCAGGTTGGTGGTGCTGTTGGCGATGGCGCTGCGCACGGTATCCAGCGAAATGCCGTAGTGCGTCAGCTTCTGCGGCTGCAGGTCGATACGCACCGCCGGCAGCGCGCTGCCCATCAGCGAAACTTCACCCACGCCTTTGACCTGCCCCATCGCCTGCTCAATCTTGCTCTCGGCCAGATCGTAGAGTTCGCCGGGCGTGCGCGTCTCCGAGGTGAGCGCCAGCATCACGATCGGCGCGTCGGAGGGGTTGGCTTTGCGGTAGGTCGGCAGCGACTCCATGCTGCTCGGCAGCAGGCTGCGCGAGGCGTTGATCGCCGCCTGCACGTCGCGCGCCGCGCCGTTGATGTCGCGGTCCAGCTCAAACTGCAAAATAATGCTGGAGGATCCCTGCGAGCTGCTGGAGGTCATTTCGGTAATGCCGGCGATCTGCCCCAGCGCGCGCTCCAGCGGCGTCGCCACCGTCGCCGCCATGGTTTCCGGGCTGGCGCCGGCGAGGCTGGCGCTGACCATAATGGTGGGAAAATCGACCTGCGGCAGCGGCGCCACCGGCAGCAGCCGGTAGCCGAGCGCGCCAAGCAGCAGGATCGCCAGCGTCAGCAGCAGCGTGGCGACCGGGCGAAAAATAAACAGCCGTGTCAGGTTCATGATTCGCCCCGCGACCGCTGCTGACGGCGTTTCACCCAGGCGTTGCCGCGCTGCGCAATGGCGTCAAACCAGAGATAGATCACCGGCGTGGAGAAGAGCGTCAGCACCTGGCTGACGATCAGCCCGCCGACGATCACCAGCCCCAGCGGCTGACGCAGCTCTGCGCCCGAGCCCGACGCCAGCATCAGCGGCAGCGCGCCGAGCAGCGCCGCCATGGTGGTCATCAGAATCGGACGGAAGCGCAGCAGGCAGGCCTGATGGATCGCCTCGCGCGGGCTGAGATGCTGGTTGTTCTCCGCCTCCAGCGCAAAGTCGATCATCATAATGGCGTTCTTTTTCACGATGCCGATCAGCAGGATCACGCCGATCAGCGCAATCAGGCTAAATTCGCTGCCCGCCAGCAGCAGCGTCAGCAGCGCGCCGACCGCCGCCGACGGCAGGGTCGAGAGGATAGTTACCGGATGGATAAAGCTTTCGTAGAGAATGCCCAGCACCACGTACATGGTGAGCAGCGCGGCGAGGATCAGCCACAGCGTATTGCCGGTGGCGCTCTGGAAGGCGGAGGTTTCGCCCTGGTAGCGCAGCGTGATGCTCGACGGCATCTGCAGCTGCTGCTGCACCTCGGCAATCGCCTTCTGCCCATCCTCCAGCGAGTAGCCGCTGTTGAGGTTAAAGGAGATCATCACCGCCGGGAACTGATTCAGCCGCATATGCATCAGCGACCCGGCGCGCTGGTGAATGGTGGCGACTGAGGTCAGCTTCACCATGCCGCTGCTGGTGCTGTCGCTGGCGGAGGTTGACGTTGAGGACGACGTTGAGGTCGACGTTGAGGTCGAGGTCGAATCGGAGGTTGAGGACGAACTCGACGACGCGCTGTCGCTGGTAGTGGACTGCAGATAAACATCCTCAAAGGAGGCGGGCGACTGCTGATAAGCGGGCGCCACCTCCAGCACCACGCGATACTGGTTCGACTGGGTGAAGATCGTCGACACCAGACGCTGGCCAAAGGCGTTGTAGAGCGCGGTATCCACGTCCGAGGCGGTAATGCCGTAGCGCGCCGCTTTATCGCGGTTCAGCTCGACCCAGGCGACGCGCCCCTGATCCTGCAGGTTGCTCACCACGCCGTTGAATTCCGGCCGCTTTTGCAGCGCCGCCACCAGCTGCGGCGACCAGGTCACCAGGTTTTCGCTGTCGGGGTCGTCGAGGGTGAACTGATACTGGCTCGGCGTCACCTGATCGTTAACCGTCAGATCCTGCGCCGGCTGCATATAGAGCTGAATGCCCGCCACCTGCGTCGCCGCCTGCTGCAGCTGTTTAATCACCACGTCGGCCTTGTCGTCGCGCTGCTCAAACGACTTCAGATTGATTTGCAGCCGTCCGCTGTTGAGGCTGGTGTTGTTGCCGTCGATGCCGATGGTAGAGGAGACGCTCTCCACCGCCGGGTTCGCCAGCACCACCTTCGCCAGCGCCTGCTGACGCTTCGCCATCTCGCTAAAGGAGACATCCTGCGACGCCAGCGTAATGCCCTGGATCAGCCCGGTGTCCTGGGTCGGGAAGAAGCCTTTCGGCACCACCATATAGAGCAGCGCGGTCAGCGCAAAGGTGGCCAGCGCCACCAGCAGCGTCAGCTTCTGGTGGTTGAGCACCACCGTCAGCAGCCGATCGTAGCCGCGGATCAGCCGGTCGAACAGCTCACCGCCCTTGCGCGCAAAGCGCGACTGCTTCTCCGGCGGAATATGGCGCAGCAGGTAGGCGCACAGCATCGGCGTCAGGGTCAGCGACACCAGCATCGACACCAGAATCGACACCGCCAGGGTAATGGCGAACTCGCGGAACAGCCGTCCCACCACGTCACCCATAAACAGCAGCGGGATCAGCACCGCAATCAGCGAGAAGGTCAGCGAGATAATGGTGAAGCCGATCTGCTGCGAGCCTTTCAGCGCCGCCTGCATCGGGGTTTCGCCCTCCTCCAGCCGCCGCGAAATATTCTCCACCACCACGATGGCGTCGTCGATGACGAAGCCGGTGGCGATGGTCAGCGCCATCAGCGACAGGTTGTTCAGGCTAAAGCCCGCCAAATACATCACGCCGAAGGTGCCGACCAGCGACAGCGGCACCGCCACGCTGGGGATCAGCGTCGCCGCTACGTTGCGCAGGAACAGGAAGGTCACCATCACCACCAGCGCGATCGACAGCATCAGCTCAAACTGCACGTCGCTGATCGAGGCGCGGATGGTCTGGGTGCGGTCGGAGAGAATGGTCATCTTCACGCCATCCGGCAGCGCGGCCTGCAGGGTCGGCAGCGCCGCCTTGATGTTGTCCACCACCTGAATCACGTTAGCGCCCGGCTGGCGCTGCACGCTGATAACAATCGCCGGACTGCTGTTGGCCCAGGCGGACTGGAAGCTGTTCTCCGGCCCCTGTTCGATATGGGCGATATCCTTCAGGCGCAGCGCCGCGCCGTTCTGGTAGGTGAGGATCAGGTTGCCATATTCGTCGGCGGTGCGCAGCTGGTCGTTGGCGTCAATGGTCACCGAATGATATTTGCCGTCGAAGCCGCCCTTCGAGCCGTTGACGTTGCTATTGCTAATCAGCGTATTAACGTCTTCCAGCGTCAGATGATGGGCGGCGAGCGCCGTCGGATTCATCTGCACGCGGATCGCCGGCTGATGGCCGCCCGCCAGCGTCACCATGCCGACGCCGGAGATCTGCGACAGCTTCAGCGCCACGCGGGTATTGACCAGATCCTGCACCTGGGTCAGCGGCAGGTTATCTGAACTGGCCGCCAGGGTGATCACCGCGCTGTCCGCCGGGTTGACCTTTTTATAGGTCGGCGGATTGGGCAGATCGCTCGGCAGCAGATTATTAGCCGCGTTGATCGCCGCCTGCACTTCCTGCTCCGCCACGTCGAGCGAGAGATCGAGGCCGAACTTCAGGGTAATGATGGAGGAGCCGCCGGAGCTGGTCGAGGTCATCTGGCTCAGCCCCGCCATCTGCCCCAGCTGGCGCTCCAGCGGCGAGGTGACTGACGACGCCATCACGTCGGGGCTGGCGCCGGGATAGAGCGTAGTAACCTGAATCGTCGGATAGTCCACCTGCGGCAGCGCCGAGGTAGAGAGAAATTTATAGGCAAAAATGCCGGCGACCAGCACGCCGACCATCAGCAGGATGGTGGCGACCGGGCGCAGGATAAACAGGCGTGACGGATTCATTTTGCCTCGGCGGTTGCGGTCGGTTGCGTCTCATCCGCCAGCGCGACTTTGCTGCCGTTGGTCAGGCGATCGATGCCTTCGGTCACCAGGCGGTCGCCGGGCTCGACGCCCTTCAGGATCGCCTGCTTGTCGTCGCCGAACGCCGGGCCGGCGGAGACCGCTTTGCGCGTCACGGTGTTGTCTTTGTTGATGGCAAAGACAAAGCTGCCGTCGCTGCTCAGCTGCAGCGCCTGCGACGGGATCACCGTCGCCCCTTTCAGGGTGGTGGTCTGCAAACGCAGATTGACGAACTGGTTGGCGTAGAGCGACTCATCCTCGTTGGCAAAGGTCGCCTTCAGCGCCACGGTGCCGGTGCTGGTGTCGATCTGGTTGCTGATGAACCGTACCTCGCCCTGCGCCAGCGCGCGGCTGTTGTCCTGGTCGAACGCGGTGACCGGCAGCGCCTGGCCGTTGTGCAGCGCCTTGATCAGCGCGGGAATATTGCTCTGCGGCACGCTAAAGGTCGCGGCGGCGGGCTGCATCTGGGTGATGGTCACCAGGCCGGTGGTGCTGGAACTTTGCACCATATTGCCTGGATCTACCAGCCGCAGCCCGACGCGGCCGCTGACCGGCGCGGTGATGCGCGCATACTCGATACTCAGCTTCGCGCTGGCGATCTGCGCCTGATCGGCGGCCACCGCGCCGCGATACTGGCCGACGGTGGCGGTCTGGGTGTCGAGATCCTGACGCGCCAGCGAGTCCTGCGCGTAGAGTTTGCGGTAGCGCGCCAGCGTCAGCTCGGCGCTTTTCAGCAGCGCCTGGTTTTCGCTCAGCTCCGCCTGATACTGATTCAGCGTCGCCTGGAAGCTGCGCGGATCGATCTGCGCCAGCAGCTGGCCCGCCTCGACCTTCTGCCCTTCGGTGAAGTAGACCTTCTCCAGCTGGCCGTCGACGCGGCTGGTGACGGTGACGCTGGCGTTGGGGATCACCGTGCCGAGCGCGTTGAGATAGACCGGCACGTCGGCGGTGGTCGCCACGCCGCTGTGCACCAGGGTGGTGGCGCCGCCCATCATCGCCATGCCCGGCGGTCCGCCGCGTCCGCCGTGACGGCCGCCGGGCGGCATGGCGCCCTGCCCTTTGCCGAACGGCAGCACGCGCCAGACGACGCCAGCAATAATCACAATCAGGATTAACAACAGCAGCCATTTAAGCCAGCGGGAACGGGAAGAGCGGGACGCATTAGTCATGATTAACATCTTGCCAGGAGTAAAAAGGAAAAAAATCCCCTTTGTTTCAGGGGATTATTGAGTCTCTGAATTATCACGTCGCGTATTATCCGCGAAAGCGCGGCTATTTTTCCATCGGCAAACCGTAAGGGTTTCGTTAAGAAAAATCAGGCTTTCCAGCCGCCGCCCAGCGCTTCATACAGCGTGATTTTCTGGTTTAGCTGGCCCAGACGCGCGGCGATCCACGCCTGCCGCGCGCTGTAGAGCGAACGCTGTGCCACTAACACATTCAGATAGTTGTCAACGCCTTGCTTGTAGCGCAATTCAGAATAGTCGTAATCGCGCTGGTTCGCCGCCACCTCTTTTTGCAGGGCCGCCAGCTGATCCTGCCAGGTGTCCTGTCCGGCCAGCGCGTCGTTCACCTCTTTAAACGCGGTCTGGATCGCCTTCTCATAGTTAGCAATCTCGATGCGCTTCTCGATATGGGCGATATCCAGGTTGGCCTGATTCACGCCGCCGTCGAAGATCGGCAGGTTGATAGAGGGCACAAAAGACCAGGAGGCGGTGCCGCCCTCCAGCAGATGCCCCAGCGAACTGCTGGTCGAGCCGCCCGACGTCGTCAGCGAAATGCTGGGGAAAAAGGCGGCGCGCGCCGCGCCGATATTGGCGTTGGCCGCCTTCAGCGCATGCTCGGCGGCGATAATGTCCGGGCGGCGCGTCAGCAGATCGGACGGCAGGCCCGCCGGCGTCGCCGGGAAGTCCCAGCGGCTGTTCAGCGTGGCGTTTTTCAGCAGATCGACCGGCAGATCGGCGCCCGCCAGCAGGCGCAGCGCGTCCACATCCTGGCGCACCTGGCGCGTGTAGCTCGCCACATCCGCCTCGGCGCTGCGCACCGTGCTCTCCGCCTGCGCCACGTCCAGATCGCTGCTGACTCCGCCGCGATAGCTGAGCTGCGTCAGCTGGTACGATTTCTGCTGGCTCTGCGCGGTCTGCTGCGCCAGGTGCAGCAGATCGTTATCGGAACAGAGCGTCAGCCAGGCCGACGCCACCTGGGCGATCAGCGAGATACGCGTGGCGCGCTCGGTCGCCTCGGTGGAGAGATACTGCTCCTGCGCCTCGTTGCTCAGGCTGCGCAGACGGCCGAAGAAGTCGAGCTCCCACGAGGTGACGCCCAGCCCGGCGTTCAGCTCGTGATAGGTCACCGCGCCGGTGGTTTTGGTGTTGTAGAGATTGGCCGGCTCGTGCGCCGAGGTCTGGCTGGCGGTGGCGCTGATCGACGGCAGCAGCGCGGCGCGGTTGACCTGCACCGTGGCGCGCGCCTGCTCGACGTTGAGCGCAGCGACGCGCAGGTCACGGTTGTTTTGCAGCGACAGCGCGATCAGCTGGCGCATGCCGGCGTCGGTAAAGAAGCGCTGCCACGGCAGATCCGCCACGTTGCCGACCGGCGTCGGCTGGTCGTAGCGCGTCTCTACCGGCATCGCCGGACGATGGTATTCAGGCTGTAAACTACATCCCGCCAGCGCGGCGACCAGCGGCAGCAGCGTCCAGCGAACATTAACGATCATGATTGACTTCCTCAGCGGCCGCGCCTCTCTTCTTACGCGAGAAGAGCTGCGCCACCACCACATAGAACATGGGAACAAAAAAGATGGCGAGGAAGGTGGCGGTAATCATGCCGCCCGCCACCGCCGTGCCGATAGAGTGCTGACTGCCCGCGCCCGCGCCGTTGGATATCGTCAGCGGCAGCACGCCAAGAATAAAGGCCATCGAGGTCATGATGATGGGACGGATACGCAGCCGCGCCGCCTCGACCGCCGCCTCCACCAGGGTTCGGCCTTCGCGCTCGTGCAGCTCTTTGGCGAACTCGACGATCAGGATGGCGTTTTTCGCCGCCAGCCCGACGGTGGTCAGCAGCCCGACCTGGAAGAAGACGTCGTTCTGCAGGCCGCGCAGCAGCACCGCGCTGATGGTGCCGAGAATGCCGAGCGGCACCACCAGGATCACCGACAGCGGGATCGACCAGCTCTCATAGAGCGCCGCCAGGCAGAGGAACACCACGAGGATTGAGATAGCGTAGAGCTGCGTGGTCTGCGAGCCGGACGCCTGCTCCTCATAGGAGATGCCGTACCACTGCACGCGGAAGCCTTGCGGCAGCTTCGCCGCGATCGCCTCGACCGCCTTCATCGCCTCGCCGCTGCTGTAGCCCGCCGCCGGCGAGCCCTGGATCTCCTCTGCGGTCATGCCGTTGAAGCGCTCAAAGTGCGGCGAGCCGCTGACCCATTTGCCGCTGGCGAAGGCGGAGAACGGCACCATGGTTCCGCTGCTGTTGCGGAAGTACCACTTGTTGAGATCCTCCGGCGTGACGCGCGACGCCGCCTTGCCCATCAGATAGACCTGCTTGACGCGGCCGTTGTACATAAACTGGTCGATATAGCTGGAGCCCCAGGCCACCGACAGCGTGTTGTTAATGTCAGTCATGCTGAGGCCGAGCGCGCTGGCGCGTTCGTCGTTGATCTCCAGCTGGAACATCGGCTCATCTTCCATGCCGTTCATGCGCACCTGCGCCAGACGCGGATCCTGGTTCGCCAGCTGCACGAACTGATGGGTCGCGTCCATCATCTGCTGATGGCTGTGGCCGGCGGTATCCTGCAGATAGAAGTCGAAGCCGGTGGCGTTGCCCAGCTCCATCACCGCAGGCGGCACCATGGCGAAGATCTTCGCGTTCGGGTAGCTGGCGAAGTGGGCGCGGATGCGCGCCGCCAGCGCCTTGACGCTCTGACTGCTCTGCGTCCGCTCGCTCCAGTCTTTGGTGCGCACAAAGGCCATGCCGCTGTTCTGCCCGCGTCCGGCGAAGTTAAAGCCGTTGACGCCGAACATGGTGGTCACCACCGAGGCTTCGTTCTTTTGCAGATAGTCGTTGAGGTCGTTCAGCACCTGCTGCGTGCGCTGCGACGAGGCGTTCACCGGCAGCGTCACCTGCACCATCATCAGCCCCTGATCTTCATCGGGCAGAAAGGTGGTTGGCACGCGGGTGAAGAGGAAGCCGGTGACGCCGACGATCGCCAGATAAACCAGGATAAACAGGCCGCGCCGCGAAATCACCTTGCTGACGCCGCGCTGGTAGTGCAGCGTGCCGCGGTCGAAGTAGCGGTTGAACCAGCCCGCCAGACCGGTGGTTTTATGCTCCGCCGAAGCGCGCTTCAGCAGCGTGGCGCAGAGCGCCGGGGTGAAAATCAGCGCCATCAGCACCGAGAGCGCCATCGCCGACACGATGGTGACAGAGAACTGGCGATAGATCACACCGGTCGAGCCGGAGAAAAAGGCCATCGGCAGCAGCACCGCCGAGAGCACCAGCGCGATGCCGAACAGCGCGCCCTGGATCTGCTGCATCGACTTAATGGTGGCGGCCTCGGGATCGAGCTGCTCTTCGTGCATCACGCGTTCGACGTTCTCCACCACCACGATGGCATCATCCACCAGCAGCCCTATCGCCAGCACCATGCCGAACATCGTCAGGGTGTTTACGCTGTAGCCGAAGGCGGCGAGAATGCCGAAGGTGCCGAGCAGCACCACCGGCACCACCATGGTGGTGATCAGCGTGGCGCGCAGGTTCTGCAGGAAGATCAGCATCACGAAGAAGACCAGCACAATCGCTTCGATCAGGGTTTTCACCACCTCTTCGATCGAGGCGCTCACCACCGGCGAGGTGTCGTAGGGATAAGTGACCTCGACGTTGTCCGGCAGCGCATCCTTCAACGAGGCGATGGTGGCGCGCACCGCGTTGGCGGTATCCAGCTCGTTCGCCCCGGTGGCCAGCCGCAGCGCGATGCCGGCGGAGGGCTTGCCGTTCATAATCGAGTCGATGGTGTAGCTCTGCGGCCCCAGCGCCACGCTGGCGACATCCTTCAGGCGGATCTGCGCGCCGTCGCTGTTGACCTTGAGCAGCACGTTTTCAAACTGCTTCACCGTGGTGAAGCGCGACTTGCCCAGAATGGTGGCGCTGGTTTTGGCGTCGGGAATGGTCGGCAGGCCGCCGAGCGAGCCGGACGACACCTGCACGTTCTGGTTGCTGATGGCGGTGCTGACGTCGCTCGGCATCAGGTTATATTTGTAGAGCTTCGCCGGATCGAGCCAGATGCGCATCGCATACTCCGAGCCCAGCACCATAAAGTCGCCCACGCCTTTAGTGCGCGAGATGGGATCCTCCAGCTTCGACACCAGCATATCCGCCAGATCGCTGTTGCTCAGCTTGCCGTCTTTCGAGATCAGGCCAATTACCATCATGAAGTTTTTCTGGTATTTGCGGATGCGGATGCCCTGCTGGGTGACGTCGGAGGGAAGCTGCGACTCGGCCAGCGAGACGCGGTCCTGCACCTGCACCTGCGCGATATCGGGGTTAATGCCCTGATTAAAGGTGGCGATGATCTGCGCGCTGCCGTCGCTGGCGCTGCTCGACTCGAGATAGCGCAGGCCGTCCAGCCCGTTAAGCTGCTGCTCGATCACCTGCACCACGGTGTTCTGCGTGGTTTCCGCGCTGGCGCCGGGATAGGTTACCGAGATCGACACCGCCGGCGGCGAAATATCGGGATACTGATTCACCGGCAGGTTCAGCGCAGCGATGGCGCCGACCAGCATCACGATGATCGCCACAACCCAGGCGAAAATCGGACGCTTGATAAAGAATGTAGACATGACCTCTCCTTACTGGGCCGACGGATCGGTCATCGACAGGCTGACGCTGCCTGCGTCAGGCGTATCCTGTGTAGTGGCGGCCACGGCCTTGACCTTGCTGCCGCTGCGCACGCTTTGCAGACCGTTGACGATCACCTGCTCGCCGCTCTTCAGGCCGCTGTTGACCAGCCAGTCCCCTTTCACCATCTCGCCGGTGGTGATGCTGCGCTGTTCAACGCTGCTGTCCCCTTTGACGACGTAAACGTAGGGCTGCCCTTTGGTGTCATGCATGATCGCCTCCTGCGGCAGCAGAATGCCCTGCTGCTGCACCCCCTGCGGCAGAATCGCGTGCACGTACATGCCGGGCAGCAGCTCATTATGCGGATTGGGGAAAACGGCACGCAGCACGACGGTGCCGGTGGTTTCGCTGACGTTCACCTCAGAGAAGGCGAGCTTGCCCTCCAGCGGATAGGCGCTGCCATCTTCCAGCTGCAGCTTCACGGCGGCGGTGTTGTCGTCCACCTTTGCCAGCTTGCCCTGCGCCATGGCGCGACGCAGGCGCAGCAGATCCGCCACCGATTCGCTGACGTCGACGTAGATTGGATCGAGCTGCTGAATAGTGGCGAGGTAGTCGCTCTGACCGTTGGTCACCAGCGCCCCGGCGGTCACCAGCGAGCGGCTGATATGCCCGGCGATCGGCGCTTTCACCAGCGTATAGTCGAGATTGACTTTAGCGGTCTCGACGTCGGCTTTGGCTGAGCGCTCGGCGGCGACGGCGTCGTCATAGGTTTGCTGGCTGATGGCGTGCGCCGCCGCCAGCGGCTGATAGCGCTTAACCACCATGGCGTCGTTCTGCCAGCTGGCCAGCGCTTTGTCATAGGCCGCTTTATAGGTGGCCGGATCGATCTGGTAGAGCGGCTGCCCCGCCTTCACTTCGCCGCCTTCGGTAAACAGCAGTTTCTGCACCACGCCGCTGACCTGCGGGCGCACCTCCGCCGTTTTCACCGCGTTAGTGCGGCCGGGGAGCTGCGTCAGCAGGGTCACGGGCTGGCTGTTTACCGTAGTGACGCCCACTTGCGGCACGCTGGAGGCCGCAGGCTGGCCGCCTCCCTGATCGCAGGCCGCCAGTAAAAACACCACGCTGGCAGAAAGGAGTTTCAGGCGCATAGTTCTTCTCATCATAAGCAGGTGAAAGTAATGAGAGTGATTACTCTCAGAAGGAGAACTATTGTAGGGAGAGGCGGATCAGGAAGCTGTTAAGGTTGCGTAAAATATATTTTCCAAACGATAACCCTAAACCTTTCGTGCGGCGATCCCGCACGTTTCGTTCAGGATCGGGCCAGCTTATCCCTGAGGGATGATGCCGCGACGACGCAGCTCGCGCCGCGCCAGCTCTTTCAGCCAGCAGCCGAGCGTGACGTTTTCCGCCTCGGTGAGCTCGCGCAGCTGCTGGTGCAGCTGTGGCGGAATGCGCAGTTGAAACGCAGCGGATTTCCCCTCGCCGCGCGGCGTTCGATCTTTGGTTTTCGGCATAGATTCTTCCATCAGCGATAAAACGCCTTTTGCGACGCTACCCACGCCGCAAAAGGCTGGCGATCCGTTATGGAATGCGGCACAACGTTTCGTTGCGAGTAGCCTGCCACAGCGGCGATTTTTTTATACGCGGCAAAGCGTTAAGAGCGGGTTAAGAGATGTGAGCAGGTGGCAAACCGGTAACAGCAGGCAAAAAAAACCCACGCATCCGCGTGGGTTGGTGCAATAAACAGGGTGGATTATCCTTGCGGATATCGCTGCCTGGAGCAGCGCGTTTTCGCACCTATCAATACCTCTGGGAGCGCTATACTCGCATGCGGCGTCAGGACAAAACAGCGCGAAAACGCAACGGAATTCGGGGAAATGAAACCAGGTATGAATAAGTTCCATACCCGGTTACACATTGATTTTATTAAGATTTATCCGAAGGGGCGCTGTAGATGGCGTCCGGCGCGATATTCATATGCTTCAGCACCGGCCCCATGATATTGCCGAAGATGGGCGCGGCCACCGAGCCGCCGAAGTGATCGCCGGCGGTGGGATGGTTAATCATCACCACCAGCGCCACTTCCGGGTGGCTGGCGGGCGCGATGCCGGCGGTGTAGTTGATATAGCCGCCGTCATACTTGCCGCTGTCGCCCATCTTCTCCGCGGTGCCGGTTTTGGTCGCCAGACGGTAGCCCGGTACCGCCGCTTTAATCCCGGTGCCGCCCGGCAGCACGTCGCTCTCCAGCATATGCACCACCTCTTTCACCGTTTCCGGGTTCGCCACCTGCCTGCCGAGCACCGGCGGCGTGACGCGGGTGATCGACAGCGGACGGTAGACGCCGAACGAGCCCAGGGTGGCGTATTCGCGCGCGATCTGCAGCGGCGTCACGCGTAAACCGTAGCCGAAGGAGAAAGTGGCGCGTTCGATATCCGCCCAGCGCTGTCGGTGCGCCGGGAAGTAGCCGACGCTCTCGCCGGTCAGCCCCAGCCCGGTGGGTTTGCCCAGGCCGAACGCCTGATAGGTATTAACCAGCGCCTCGGCGGGCATCGCCAGCGCGATATGGGAGACGCCGATGTCGCTCGACTTCTGCAGAATGCCGGTCATGGTGAGGCGCGGCCAGTGGCCGACGTCGCGGATCAGGTGGCCGTTAACGCGATAGGGCGTGGTGTCGATCACCGAATCGGGGCGCACCAGATGGCGCTCCAGCCCTTCCATCACCACCAGCGGCTTCACCGTGGAGCCTGGCTCGTAGCTGTCGTTGATCGCCGCGTTGCGCATCTGCGCCGGGGTCGCGCCGTCGTAGTTATTGGGGTTAAACGACGGATAAGAGGCCATGCCGAGGATTTCGCCGGTGTCGATCTTCACCAGCACCGCCGCGCCGGAGTCCGCCTTGTTGAGCAGCACGCCGTCGCGCAGCTTGCTGTAAAGCGTGTACTGATCGAACTTGTCGATGCTCAGCTGCACCGTCGGCGGCTGCGTCGGTGGCGTATAGCTCAACATAGAGATAATGTGGCCCGCCGCGTCCTGACGGTAAACCTCTTTGCCCGGCACGCCCTGCAGCAGCTTGTCATAACCCTTCTCCAGCCCGTTCAGGCCGACATTGTCGGCACCGACGATGCCGATCAGCGGCGCGGCCGCCTCGCTCATCGGGTAGAAGCGGCTGTCGTCATAGACTTCGCTGATGCCTTTCAGGCGCAGCTCGGCGATATCTTTGGCGATGCCCAGCTCGATTTTACGGCCCAGATAGAGAAAGCGGCGTTTGGGATTGGCGGTGATCTGCGCGGCGATCTGCTCCGGCCGCATATTCAACGCCGACGCCAGGTAGGCCCATTTGGCGCTGAGGAAATCGGGATTCGCCTCCAGCACGCGCATTGGATCGGCGATCACGTCGCGCGACGGCACCGAAAGCGCCAGCGCTTCGCCATTGCGGTCCAGCAGCGTGCCGCGGTTGGTCGGCAGCGTCACGGTGCGCAGCGAGCGCTGGTCCGCCTCATGCTCCAGCATCGGCTGATTAAGGAACTGCAGATCGGCGATGCGCGCCAGCAGCACCACCATACAGGTCAGCACGCCAAGGCAGATCAGGCGGAAACGAAACGGGTTGAACGGGGCTTTGATCTGGTCTTTTCCCAGTAGTTTTTTTATCCGGGGCATAGCAATCCGCTGCAAAGAAAATGAAAAGAGACATCCACGCGAGCAGTTATAAAGAAAGCGTTACGCCGTTAACAGGAAAACTGTGTATCAGTTCGTAATTGGCGCGGCGGGCGAAAAAAAACCTGCGCATCTGCGCAGGTCGGTGTAATCAAGAAAAACTGTTGATGTTCACCCATCAATACCTCTGGGACCCTGACTGTAGCAAGGCCGCGAGACGGGCTGCCATCACTGAAACGCAACAGTGTCCGGCAAAATGTAACCAGCCATGAGTTTATTAAGCGATTTTGCAAACCGCATGTTTTTTAATGTCCACCAGACAGCTCATGGCGTTTGGCCCCTGCGTCAGCGACGAGGTGCCGATATCAAGCGTCAGCACGTTGGGGTTGCCCGCGCGGTCAAACGGCTGCCACTCCGCGCCGAAGCCGGGATCGAACCAGGCGCCGGTGGCGACGATCACCACCCCTGGCGTCAGTCCGTCGGTCAGGCGCACGCCCGCCAGCATTGCGCCGCGCGCGTTATGCACCTCAACCACCTCGCCGTCGCCGATGTCGCGCGCCGCCGCGTCCTGCGGATGCAGATAGAGGGTTTCATGACCGGCGGTTTTGTTGCCCTGCACCGTTGGCGTGGCGTCAAGCTGGCTGTGCAGCCGATCCGACGGCTGGATGGAGATCATATGCAGCGGGAATCGCTCGCTCAGCGCCGCGCCCAGCCACTCCTGCGGCTCGCGCCATTCGGGATGACCGGCGAAATCGGCCAGGCCGTAATCGGCGATAGTCTGGCTGAACAGCTCGATCTTGCCGCTGGCGGTCTGAATCGGATGGCTGAGCGGATCGGCGCGGAAATCGTCCATAAAGACGTAGGGCTTGCCCCCTTCCGGGATCTCAACAAAGCCGCGCGACCAGAACTCCGCGAACTCCGGGAAGTCGATGCCTTTGCGCGCGTGCGCCACCGCGCACTGCTGGTAGAGGTGCTCGATCCACTGACGCTCGTTGCGCCCTTCGGTGAACTGCTCGCGATAGCCGAGGCGTTCCGCCAGGTCGGCGAAAATATCGAAGTCGTTGCGCGCCTGGTGCTGCGGTTTCACCGCCTGATGCATCGCCAGCACAAAACGGTCGCGCGACGATCCGCCAATATCGTTGCGCTCCAGCGTGGTGGTGGCGGGCAGCACGATATCCGCCATCTGCGCCGCCGGCGTCCAGACGATATCCTGCACCACTACGGTGTCGGGCTTCTGCCAGCCTTCGACCAGGCGGTTAAGCTGCTGATGGTGATGAAAGGGATTACCGCCTGCCCAGTGCACCATGTGGATATCGGGATAGGTCAGCGTCTCGCCCTGGAAGCTGTAGGGCTGGCCGGGATTGAGCAGCATATCGCTGATGCGCGCCACCGGAATCGACAGGCCGGATGGATTAGGGCCGGTGGCCATCAGCGGCGCCGGGCCATCCTGACGCGGGTTGCCGACGCTGTTCATTGAGCCGTGGCCGAACGAGAAGCCGGCGCCCGGCAGCCCCGGCTGGCCGAGCATCGACGAGAGCGCGATCATCATCCAGTAGGGCTGCTCGCCGCGATGGGCGCGCTGCACGGAGTAGGAACAGGTAATAAAGCTGCGCTTGCCGATCAGCTGCTCCGCCAGCTGGACGATACGTTCCGGCGGGATGCCGGTAATGCGGCTCGCCCAGCCGGCGCTTTTGGCGACGCCGTCGCTTTCACCCAGCAGGTAGGCACGCAGCTGCGGCCAGCCGGTGCAGTGGCTGGCGAGGAACGCCTCGTCCACCGCGTGGCGCTGGGTGATTTCGTAGCCGAGCGCCAGCATCAGCGCCACGTCGGTGTTAGGGCGAATCGGGATCCAGTCGGCGTTGACGAACGCCGGGCAGTCGTCGCGCATCGGGCTGATATTGATAATCGGCGTGCCTTTGGCCGTCAGCTGCTCCAGCGCCGGCTTCAGGCTGTGCTGACCCGCGCCGCCCGAGGCGACCTGGGCGTTTTTCAGCGCCAGACCACCGAAGGCGACGAAAATCTCCGCGTGCTCGACCACCTGCGGCCAGTCGGTGACGCGTCCGGTCAGCGGCATATAGGTGCCGATCACATAGGGCAAAAAGAACTGCGCCGCACCCCAGCTGTAGTTGCCCTGCTGATCGACGCCGCCGCCGCCCTGAAAATAGAAGCGCCGCACCAGGGTGCGCGCATGGTTGACGCGGCCCGCCGACGACCAGCCGTAAGAGCCATTAAAAATGCCTGACGCGCCGTAGCGCTCGCGAACGCGGCGATTTTCCTCCGCCACCAGGTCCAGCGCCGTCTCCCAGTCGACGGCGACGAAATCTTCTCGTCCGCGCAGCGTGCGATCGCTGTTCTCGCGCGATTTCAGCCAGGAGCGGCGCACCATCGGCTGGCGGATACGCCTGTCGGAGTAGACCAGTTCGGGAATAGTATTCAGCATCGGCGACGGGTCGGCGTCGGCGAAGAACGGCTCGCAGCCGATCAGGCGATCGTTTTCCGTCACGGCGGTGAAGGCGCCCCAGTGCGCCAGATGTGGCACTCGCTTTTTCATGGTTTCTTTTACGGCAGGTAAGGGAAAAAAGCAGGATACCACGCGAGACGGCGCCGGGTTAAGCCTGGAGTTTTGCCCCTTTTTGCGACGGCGCAGACATTCTGCTGGCTTGATACAGGGCAGCTTTTCCGTAACACTGCTGCCATGTGTAAACGTTTTCCCTAAAGCAGGTCGAGGCATGGCTACGATTAAGGATGTTGCCAGACTGGCGGGTGTCTCCGTCGCGACGGTTTCCCGTGTGATTAACAATTCGCCAAAAGCCAGCGAGAGCTCGCGCCAGGCCGTCAGCCAGGCGATGGAGGAGCTGCAGTACCATCCCAACGCCAACGCGCGCGCCCTGGCGCAGCAGTCGACAGAAACCTTAGGCCTGGTGGTCGGCGACGTTTCCGACCCGTTTTTTGGCGCCATGGTCAAGGCGGTAGACGAGGTGGCGGGCGAGACCGGCAACTTTTTGCTGATTGGTAACGGTTACCACAATGAGCAAAAAGAGCGTCAGGCAATAGAGCAGCTGATGCGTCATCGCTGCGCCGCGCTGGTGGTGCACGCCAAGAAAATTCCCGACGCCGAACTGGAAATTTTAATGAAGCAGGTGCCGGGCATGGTGCTGCTGAACCGGCTGCTGAAAGGGTTTGAGCAGCGCTGCATCGCGCTCGACGACCGCTACGGCGCCTGGCTGGCGACGCGTCATCTGATCCAGCAGGGGCACCAGAACATTGCCTTTATCTGCTCGACCCATCCCATTTCCGACTCTGAAGATCGCCTGCAGGGCTACTACGACGCTCTGAGAGAGCACGGCCTGCCCTGCAACGATCGGCTGGTGACCCTCGGCGAACCGGATGAAGTGGGCGGCGAACAGGCGATGACCGAGCTGCTGGGACGCGGCCGCCACTTTAGCGCCGTCGCCTGCTACAACGATTCGATGGCCGCCGGCGCGCTGGCGGTGCTGAGCGACAACGGCGTGCGCGTGCCGGAAGAGATGTCGCTGATTGGCTTCGATGACGTGCTGGTGTCGCGCTACGTGCGCCCGCGTCTGACCACGGTGCGCTACCCGATCGTCACTATGGCGCAGCAGGCGGCGCAGCTGGCGCTGGCGCTGGCCCATGCGCAGCCGCTGCCGGAAGTGACCCATATGTTCAGCCCGACGCTGGTGCGGCGCCATTCGGTGAGCGGGCCGGGTTAAATCTCGCGGCGGTAGAGCCTGACGGGCTTATCGGGATAGTCCAGCGCCTCGCCCGCTGGCGTCCAGCCGCAGCATTCGTAGTAGCCGCCGAAGGTTGACCAGAGCCACAGGCGGTCGTAGCCGCGCTGCCGCGCATAGTCGATCACATGCTGCTGCAGCGCCATGCTCAGGCCGCTGCCGCGCGCGGCGTCATCGACATAGAGCGCGGCGAGCCAGGGAAAGAGATCCTGGCGGCTGATCAGATCGCAGCGCCAGAAGCCCACCGTGCCCAGCGCCCTGCCCGCGTCGTCGACGGCGACGAAGGTGACGGGAAACACAGCCCCGCTTAGCGAACTCGCCACCACGCTGGCCATAAAGTCGCGGCTGTTGTCGGCGTCGAAGGCGCGCCACAGCCAGTCGGTGACCTGACCGGCAAACTGCGGCGCGTCGCGCAAAGAGAGGATGTTCACCCGCGCCCCTTAGCCCAGCTCCAGCGCCAGCAGTTCCTGAATGGTCTGCGCGCGGCGGATTTCACGCGGCTGGCCCTGTTCGAACAGCACTTCCGGGATCAGCGGGCGGCTGTTGTAGTTAGAGGACATCGACGCGCCATAGGCGCCGGTGTCGTGAAACACCAGATAGTCGCCCACCTGCGCCGCAGGCAGCGCGCGCGTCTCGACCTTGCCGCCTTCCAGCTGGGTAAAGACGTCGCCCGATTCGCACAGCGGCCCGGCCACCACGCTGTCAACCGTGTTCTGTAGGTCGATGGCGCGGTCGTCCCCCGCCAGCAGCGAAATATGGTGATAGCTGCCGTACATCGACGGACGCATCAGATCGCTGAAGCCGGCGTCTACCAGCACAAAGTGGCGGCTGCCCATGTTTTTCACCGCGCGCACCTGCGACACCAGCACGCCGGACTCGGCGACAAGGAAGCGGCCCGGCTCAATCTCCAGCTTAACCGGATGGCCGAGATGGGCGGCGATGCGCTGGCGCGCCGCGTCCCACAGGCCGAAATAGTGCGCGGTGTCGATCGCCTCTTCGCCGAAGCGGTAAGGAATCGAGAGGCCGCCGCCCGCAGAAATCGCCTCCAGGTCATGGCCGAGCGCGATCACCTGATCCACCATCGCGTCGCACACCTGCTGCAAATGCGCGTAATCGACGCCGGAGCCGATATGCATATGCAGCCCGACCAGGCGCAGGCCGTGCTGCTCAATCGCCGCCAGCGCCTGCGGCAGTTCGCTGTGCCAGATGCCGTGCTTGCTGTTTTCGCCGCCGGTGTTGGTTTTCTGGCTGTGGCCGTGGCCGAAACCGGGGTTGATGCGCAGCCATACCGCGTGGCCCGGCGAGACGGCGCCCAGCTGATGCAGCATATCCACCGAGCCGGCGTTGACCGGCACCTTGAGTTCGGCAATGCGCGCCAGCGTCGGCTGGTCGAACAGGTCGGCGGTAAAAACGATATCCTCGCCGCCCGGCTGAAAGCCCGCCGCCAGCGCGCGCTCGATCTCGCCGAGCGACACCGAGTCGACTTTGACGCCCGCCGCGCGCATCAGCCGCAGAATATGAATGTTGGAGCACGCTTTTTGCGCGAAGCGCACCACGTCGAAATCGTGCAGCTGCGCAATGCGCTGCTGAATAATCTGGGCGTCATAGGCCCAGAACGGGCCGGGATAGCGCTGCGCCAGCGGCAGCAGCTGCGCGGCGTTGAGCGCGGTGGTCTGATCGGTTAAAGCGCGTGGCATAAAAATTCTCCTGTGGTTACGCCTATTAGGCCAGAAGCATGCCATGCTGAAAAATATCTGTTTTAATAGCTTCTATGCAAAATGGATATGGTTTCCTATGGCGAAAATTAACTGGCGACACATCGAAATCTTTCACGCGGTGATGACCAGCGGCAACCTGACGCAGGCCGCCACGCTGCTTAACACCTCGCAGCCCACCGTCAGCCGCGAGCTGGCGCGGCTGGAAAAGCAGCTGGGGCTGCGGCTCTTTTCCCGGGTGCGCGGTCGGCTGCAGCCCACGGTGCAGGGGCTGCGCCTGTTCGAAGAGGTGCAGCGCTCGTGGTACGGGCTGGATCGCATTATGGAGGCGGCCGACGGGCTGCGGCAGTTTCGCCAGGGTGAACTTTCCATCGCCTGCCTGCCGGTTTTTTCCCAGTCGCTGCTGCCGCCGCTGGTGCAGCCTTTTATGCAGCGCTATCCCGATGTCAGTTTAAATATCATTCCGCAGGAGTCGCCGCTGCTGGAGGAGTGGCTGTCGGCGCAGCGCTACGATCTCGGCCTGACTGAAACCCAGCATGCGCCCGCCGGCACCGAGCGGCTGGCGCTGCTGACCTGCGACGAGGTGTGCGTGCTGCCGCAGGATCATCCGCTCTGCGCGCGCGCGGTGCTGACGCCGCAGGATTTCGCCGGGGAAAATTACGTCAGCCTGTCGCGCGCCGACAGCTATCGTCAGCTGCTGGATACGCTGTTTCATGAGCAGGGGGTGGAGCGCAGGCTGGCGCTGGAGACGCACAGCGCGGCGTCGGTCTGCGCCATGGTGCGCGCAGGCGTGGGCATCTCGGTGGTGAATCCGCTGACGGCGCTCGATTATGCCGACAGCGGCGTGGTGATGCGGCGCTTCAGCGTCGCGGTGCCCTTTACCGTGAGTCTGGTGCGGCCGCTGCATCGCCCCGCCTCGGCGCTGGTGGCGGCGTTCGTCGACCACCTGACAAACCAGGTGGCCGACTTTCCGCAGCGTATCGCCGAGCGGCTGGCTTAGGCGCGCACCGCGGCGGCGTTGCCGCCCGATTTACGGAAGGTGATCAGGCAGACAATCAGGCCGATGGCGGCCAGCGCGGCGGCGGCGACCGGCACGGCGGTCAGGCCGTAGCCCTGGCCGATGACCGCGCCGCCGACCCATGCGCCCAGCGCGTTGCCGACGTTGAAGGCGGAGATGTTCAGCGTCGAGACCAGGTTCGGCGCCTCTTTGCCGTGGCGCACCACATTGATCTGCAGGCCCGGCACGGTGGCGAAGGTCGCCATCGCCCACAGGAACAGCGTCACTTCCGCCAGCCACAGCGCATGGCTGGTCCAGCTAAACAGCAGCGAGAAGATGGCGATCAGCGAGAAGCTGAGGATCAGGCTGAAGGAGACTTTCCAGTCCGCCAGCTTGCCGCCGAGGATGTTGCCGACGGTCAGGCCTGCGCCGATCAGGAACAGCGTCCAGCTGACGCCGCGCGCGCTGATGCCGGTAACCTGCAGCAGCAGCGGCGCGATATAGCTGAACAGCGCGAACATCGCCGCGGCGAAGAAGACCGTCATCAGCAGCGAGAGCCACAGCTTGCCGTTGGCCAGTGCGCTGATTTCGCTCGCCAGATGCACCGGCTTCTCTTCTTTATTGGTCGGCAGGCTGACGATCAGCGCGATAAAGGCAAGCACGCCGATGATGGCGACGCCCCAGAAGGTGGCGCGCCAGCCGAACAGCTGACCGAACCAGGTGCCGAGCGGCACGCCGAGCACGTTCGCCAGCGTCAGGCCGGTGAACATCAGCGCTACCGCCGACGCCTGGCGAGCGGGGGCGACCAGGCTCGCCGCCACCACCGCGCCGATGCCAAAGAAGGCGCCATGGCAGAGCGCGGTGATCACCCGCGCCATCATCAGCAGGTTGTAGGTGTAGGCCAGCGCGCAGAGCACGTTGCCGATAATAAAGATGATCATCAGCAGGATAAGCGTTTTCTTGCGCGGCAGTCTGGCGGTCAGCAGCGCCATAATCGGCGCGCCGATGGCGACGCCCAGCGCATAGCCGCTGATCAGCCAGCCGGCAGACGGGATGGAGACCCGCAGATCGCCTGCCACCTCAGGCAGCAGGCCCATGATGACGAACTCGGTGGTTCCAATCGCAAACGCACTCAGCGCCAGCGCCAGTAAAGCAACAGGCATAACACATTCTCCCAATCGATAAGCAGGTGAACGCCGCAGCGGTCGCCGGGCGTGGACGGTTATAAATATTTGAACTTCGTCACGGCGAGTATTAAATCATAGCCGTCTGTTTGCATACACCCTGTGTGCGGCAAGGCTCTTTTGTCGCAGGCGCAACAATAGCGCGCCTGACGCTTGATAAAATCTTAACAATATCCCGCCGGGTTACGCGCTACGCTTGATAGCAAAGCGCTGTGTTTGTTGATTTAATGGCGTAAAGGAATGTTGAGCCGTGCCGATACCCCAGAGGCCTTGTCTGATAATGTGAAGCCATTCTTAAGCGGAGGGGAATATGCAACGGCTAATCGCCCTGATGGCGCTCGGTCTCAGCGGCTGCTCCGTCGGCCACTATGAGTACAGCAGCGAAGCGCAAAAGCGCGTCGATATGACCTATACCGGCATTCCGACCGCGCTGGGTCTGGGCACGCTGGGCACCACCATTCCGCTTACCGCGGAGTACAGTCTGACCGCCGCCCACGTCGCCAAATTTTCGCTTTACCGCGTGAAGGCGTGGCACCCTGAGTGCGATCTCGCCGTGGTTTACCACAAAAACGCCGAGGCGAATCTGCCGCCGCGCTTTCGCAACAGCCGCATTGGCGACAAGGTGAACCTTTACGGCTACAGCTTTATTAGCGCGATGCCGGTCAGTTCCAGCGGCGAGAACCTGATCAATACCTCGCTGGCGAACAGCTGGAACAAGGCGGCGTGCGTGGTGGTGGCGGCCAATGCCGGCGTGGTGAAAGGCATGTCGGGCGGCGCGGTCTATAACGCCTCGGACGATACCCTGGCAGGGGTGATTGTCGGCTACAGCAGCCGCATCGATGATAACCGGAGTGGGAAGACGCTCTATCGCGATGTGGCGCTCTATGTGCCCTATGCGCGCTTCGAGGCGTGGCTGAATGGCGTGGTGAAGTCCTAAAAAAGCCGGAAAATCCGGCTTTAGTGGCTGTTAGTCTGGTGCTTACGTGGCTGGCAGGGCCAGCCGCGTTTCAGGCTTAGGCGTTGCTGAAAAACCAGCTAGCGTTAGCCGTTAGCCGTTAGCGTTACTTCGCGGTCGGGCGCAGCGCCGGGAACAGGATCACGTCGCGAATGGTATGGCTGTTGGTGAACAGCATCACCATACGGTCGATGCCGATGCCCAGACCCGCCGTCGGCGGCAAGCCGTGCTCCAGCGCCGTGACGTAGTCTTCGTCGTAGAACATCGCTTCGTCGTCGCCTGCATCTTTGGCGTTCACCTGCTGCTGGAAACGCTCGGCCTGATCTTCCGCGTCGTTCAGCTCGGAGAAGCCGTTGCCGATTTCGCGGCCGCCGATAAAGAATTCAAAGCGATCGGTGATCTCCGGGTTCTCGTCGTTACGGCGCGCCAGCGGCGACACCTCCGCCGGGTATTCGGTGATAAAGGTCGGCTGGATCAGATGCGCTTCCGCCGTCTCTTCGAAAATCTCCGTCACCACGCGGCCCAGACCCCAGCTCTTCTCGACCTTGATGCCGATCGACTGCGCAATTGCCACCGCCTTGCTGAAATCATCCAGATCCGCCAGATCGGTTTCCGGGCGGTACTTTTTGATCGCTTCGCGCATGGTCAGCTTCTCAAACGGCTTGCCGAAATCGAACTCCTGGTCGCCGTAAGGCACTTTGGTGGTGCCGAGCACATCCTGCGCCAGGGTGCGGAACAGGCTTTCAGTCAGCTCGATCAGATCCCGGTAGTCCGCATAGGCCATATAGAGTTCCATCATGGTGAACTCAGGGTTATGGCGCGGCGAGATGCCTTCGTTGCGGAAGTTGCGGTTGATTTCAAACACGCGATCGAAACCGCCGACCACCAGACGCTTCAGGTAAAGCTCCGGCGCGATACGCAGGTACATATCGATATCGAGGGCGTTGTGATGGGTGATAAAGGGACGCGCGGAGGCACCGCCTGGGATCACCTGCATCATCGGGGTTTCCACTTCCATAAAGTCGCGGCCGACCATGAACTGGCGGATGCCGGCCATGATTTTCGAGCGGACTTTGAAGGTGTGGCGCGACTCGTCGTTGGCGATCAGATCGAGGTAGCGCTGGCGATAGCGGGTCTCCTGATCGGCCAGGCCGTGGAATTTGTCCGGCAGCGGACGCAGCGCTTTGGTCAGCAGACGCAGCTCGTGGCAGTGAATCGACAGCTCGCCGGTTTTGGTTTTGAACAGTTTGCCGCGCGCGCCGAGGATATCGCCCAGATCCCACTTCTTGAACTGCTCGTTGTAGATGCCTTCCGCCAGATCGTCGCGCGCCACGTAGAGCTGAATGCGGCCGCCCACGTCCTGCAGCGTGATGAACGAGGCTTTGCCCATAATGCGGCGGGTCATCATACGACCAGCAACGCTGACCTCGATGCCTAAATCTTCCAGCTCTTCGTTGTTCTTCTCGTCATACTGCGCGTGCAGCGCGTCCGAGGTGGTGTCGCGGCGGAAATCGTTAGGAAACGCCACGCCGTGTTCACGCAGCGCGCTGAGTTTTTCGCGACGCGTTTTTAATTCGTTGTTTAACTCAAGGGCGGCATCAGCGCTCTGCGGTTGTTGTTCAGACATGTCGGTTCCTTATAGCCCTGCTTTTAAGCTTGCTTCAATAAAACGATCCAGATCGCCATCCAGCACCGCCTGAGTATTGCGGGTTTCGACGCCGGTGCGCAGATCTTTGATGCGCGAGTCGTCCAGCACGTAGGAGCGGATCTGGCTGCCCCAGCCGATGTCGGACTTGTTGTCCTCCAGCGCCTGCTTCTCGGCATTTTTCTTTTGCATCTCAAGCTCGTACAGCTTCGCCTTCATCTGCTTCATCGCCTGATCTTTGTTCTTATGCTGAGAACGGTCGTTCTGACACTGGGTCACGGTGCCGGTGGGAATATGGGTGATACGCACCGCCGATTCGGTCCGGTTAACGTGCTGACCGCCCGCGCCCGACGCGCGGTAGACGTCGATGCGCAGATCCGCCGGGTTGATGTCGATGTCGATATCGTCATCCACTTCCGGATAGATAAACGCAGAGCTGAATGAGGTGTGACGACGGCCGCCGGAGTCAAACGGACTCTTACGCACCAGGCGATGCACGCCGGTTTCGGTACGCAGCCAGCCAAAGGCGTAGTCGCCGGAGACGCGAATGGTTACGGACTTGATGCCCGCCACTTCGCCTTCTGACTCTTCAATGATTTCGGTTTTAAAGCCTTTGGATTCGGCCCAGCGCAGATACATACGCATCAGCATACTGGCCCAGTCCTGCGCTTCGGTGCCGCCAGAACCCGCCTGCAGATCGATATAGCAGTCGGCGCTGTCATACTCGCCAGAGAACATGCGGCGGAATTCCAGCTCGCCCAGCTTGCTTTCCAGCGTGTCGAGTTCAGCAACGGCTTCGTCGAATGTCTCTTCGTCTTCTGCTTCTACTGCCAGCTCAAGCAGACCCTGCACATCTTCCAGGCCCTGCGACATCTGATCCAGCGTTTGCACGATCGCTTCCAGCGAGGAGCGCTCTTTGCCCAGCGCCTGCGCGCGTTCAGGCTCGTTCCAGACGTCTGGCTGCTCCAGCTCGGCGTTTACTTCTTCGAGGCGTTCTTTCTTAGCATCGTAGTCAAAGATACCCCCTAAGAACGTCGCTGCGCTCGGTGAGGTCCTGGATGCGGTTTTTAACCGGATTAATTTCAAACATGGCTTCGGGTCTTTTCGCTGAATGTCGGGATGGAAACCCCGCAGTCTAACTGAAATAGCGGTGAGATTGTAGGGTTTCAGTCGCGCGCCGACCGGGCGGTCAGCGGCGGATCGGCAGCCGATCCGCCATTAAAACGCGATCAGTTCAGCGGCCAGAGGTGATCGATAATCAGCTGCACCGAGCGGTTGCCGCGATACTCGTTGATATCGAGCTTAAAGGCGAGTTCGACCTGACGCACGCTGCTGTCGGGCCACAGGGTGGTGTCGATATTAAACGCGATGCCATCGAGCAGCGGCCCGCCGCCGAGCGGCTCCAGCATTACTTTCAGATGGCGTTCGCCCACCAGGCGCTGCTGCAGCAGTTTGAACTTGCCGTCAAAGGCGGGCTCAGGGAACGCCTGTCCCCAGGGACCCGCTTCGCGCAGCATTTCAGCCGTCTGCAAGCTGAATTCCCCTGGCTGCAGCGCGCCGTCCGACCAGATCACGCTTTGCAGCGTCTCTTCGCTCAGCCACTCGCCCAGCAGCGCGGCGAAGCGCTGGCGAAACGCGTCGAAGTGCGTCTCTTCCAGCGACAGCCCCGCCGCCATGGCATGGCCGCCGAACTTCAGCATCATGCCGGGGTAGAGCGTATCGAGCCGCTCCAGCGCGTCGCGCAGGTGCAGACCGGGAATTGAGCGTCCGGAGCCTTTTAGCGTGCCGTCGCCCGCCGGCGCGAAGGCGATAACCGGCCGGTAGAAACGCTCTTTTAGCCGCGAGGCCAGGATGCCGACCACGCCCTGATGCCATTCAGGATGGTAAAACGCCAGCCCCAGCGGCAGGTCGGTCTGCTTACGCTCCAGCTCCATGCAGAGCGCCAGCGCCTCGCTCTGCATGCCCTGCTCGATCTCTTTACGCGTCTGGTTCAGCGCATCCAGCTCGCTGGCCAGCATACGCGCCTCGCTGATATCGTCGGTCAGCAGCAGCGCCACGCCGACCGACATATCGTCGAGCCGTCCCGCCGCATTAAGACGCGGGCCGAGGGCGAAGCCGAGGTCGCTCGCCACCAGCTGGCGCGCGTCGCGGTTGGCGATCTCCAGCAGGGCGCGAATGCCCGGACGGCATTTGCCGGCGCGGATGCGGCTCAGCCCCTGCCACACCAGAATGCGGTTATTGACGTCGAGCGGCACCACGTCGGCAACGGTGCCGAGCGCCACCAGATCCAGCAGCTCCGCCAGATTGGGCTCCGCGCGCGTGGCGCCGAACCAGCCCAGCTTACGCAGGTGGGCGCGCAGCGCCATCATCAGATAGAAGGCGACGCCGACGCCCGCCAGCGCGCGCGACGGAAAGTCGCAGTCGCGCAGGTTAGGGTTCACGATCGCCTCCGCCTCCGGCAGGGTTTCGCCCGGCAGATGGTGATCGGTGACCAGCACCGGAATGTTGTGCTGATGGGCGCAGGCGACGCCGCTGTGAGACGAGATGCCGTTATCCACCGTCAGGATCAGCTGGGCGCCGCGCGCGCGCGCCTGCTCTACCACTTCCGGGCTCAGGCCGTAGCCGTCGTCAAAGCGGTTAGGCACCAGATACTGCACGTTATGGCCGCCCATGCTGCGCAGCGCCAGCACCGTCAGCGCGGTGCTGGTGGCGCCGTCGGCGTCGAAATCGCCCACCACCATAATGCGGCGTCCGTCGAGCAGCGCCTGATGCAGCAGCTCGACCGCCTCATCCAGCCCGTTCAGCGTTGAGAAAGGCAGCAGATGCTTCGCGCCCCGCTCCAGCTCCGCCGCGCTGCGCACGCCGCGCTGCAGATAGAGACGCTTCAGCAGCGGCGGAAGCGCCGCCGGAAGCTGGTCCTCGACGCCGATCTCACGCCGCCGTAGTTCAACTGTTTTTATCACTGCCAATTAGCCACCGCGCTTCTGCTGATCCAGCACCTGTTTCAGCTCCTGCGGCCCCTGATAACCCGGGATCATCATGCCGGAGTCGGTCAGGATCGCCGGGGTGCCCTGAATACCGTAGAGAATGCCCAGCTTGTAGTGCTGGTCGAGATCGATTTTGCAGCTGTCCGGCGCGCTCATTTGCGGCGCGTTGCCCTTCATCGCGTCGTCAAACGCTTTGTTGCGATCGGCTGCGCACCAGATCGCCTTCATGGCGGTTTCCACCTGGCCGTGCAGCCCTTCGCGCGGGAAGGCGAGATAGCGCACCGTGATGCCCAGCGCGTTGTAGTCGGCCATCTGCTCATGCAGCTTGCGGCAGTAGCCGCAGGTGATGTCGGTGAAAACGGTGATCACATGCTGCTCTTTTGCCGCTTTGTAGACGATCATCTGCGGCGCCAGCGCCTCGACCTTTTTGTCGAGCAGCTGATTGGTGACGTTGACCGGCTGCGCGCCGCTGACGTCATAGAGCGGGCCCTGGATCATATGCTTGCCGTCTTCGGTGACGTAAATCACCCCGCTCTCCGTCAGCACGGTTTTAAAGCCCGGCAGCGGCGACGCGGTGATTTCGGTCTGCTTCAGCCCCAGCTTTTTCAGAGACTGCAGGATGGCGCCGTCATCGGCCTGAGCTGCGCTGCTAAAGGCGCCAGCCAACAGGGCCAGCAGGAGAAATTTCTTCATCTTCTTTCCTTAATGTCCGCGTCAGGCGCGCGGATGATGCTGTTGATGCAACTGACGCAGCCGCTCGGTGGCGACGTGCGTATAAATTTGCGTGGTCGAGAGGTCGCTGTGTCCCAGCAACATCTGTACGACACGCAGGTCGGCGCCGTGGTTCAACAAATGGGTGGCGAAGGCGTGCCGCAGCACGTGCGGCGACAGTTTTTCGCTGTCGATGCCCGCCAGCACGGCGTAGTGCTTGATGCGGTGCCAGAAGGTCTGGCGCGTCATCTGCTGCGCGCGGCTGCTGGGAAACATCACGTCCAGCGTCTGGCCGTTCAGCAGCCAGGGACGGCCATGTTCCAGGTAGTGTTCGAGCCAGTAAACCGCCTCTTCGCCCAGCGGCACCAGACGCTCTTTATTGCCTTTACCGATCACGCGCACCACGCCCTGGCGCAGGCTGATGTCGCTCAGGGTCAGCCCGACCAGTTCAGAGACGCGCAGCCCGGTGGCGTAGAGCAGCTCCAGCATCGCCTTGTCGCGCAGCTCCAGCGGGATATCGGTGCTGGGCGCCTGCAGCAGGCGTTCGACCTGCGCCTCGCTGAGATCCTTCGGCAGCCGCTGCGGCAGTTTCGGCGCGGAGAGCAGCGTGCTGGGATCGTCGCTGCGCAGCTTTTCGCGGTAGAGATACTGAAAGATGCGCCGCATGGCGCTGAGCAGCCGCGCCGAGCTGCTGGCTTTATAGCCGCCCTCCAGCCGCTCCGAGAGGAACTGCTGCAGATCCGCCGTCTGCAGCGTCAGCAGCGTCAGGCCGTGATGCCGCAGCCAGTCGGTCAGCGTCTTCAGGTCCTGGCGATAGGAGGACAAGGTATTTTGCGCCAGATTGCGTTCAATCCAGAGCGCATCCAGAAACTGTTCTGTCAGGTCGCTGTCTTGCACGGTATCGCCGCCCTTGAGGTGAAATCGTGCTCATTATGCCTGAATCTGCCCTGCTTCTGATACAATTGCGCCAAAGTCAGTCTTACCCAGAGCATTATCTGCATGAAAATTGGTCTTTTTTATGGCTCCAGCACCTGCTACACCGAAATGGCCGCAGAGAAAATCCGCGACTTTATCGGCGCTGAGCTGGTCACGCTGCACAACGTGAAAGATGACGATCCGCTGCTGATGGAGCAGTACGATTTGCTGATTCTGGGCATTCCGACCTGGGATTTCGGCGAGCTGCAGGAGGACTGGGAAGCGATCTGGCCGCAGCTGTCGACGCTCAACCTGCGCGATAAAATCGTCGCGCTCTACGGCATGGGCGATCAGATCGGCTATAGCGAATGGTTTCTCGACGCGCTCGGCATGCTGCATGAGCTGCTGCAGCCGATGGGCGTGAAGTTCGTCGGCTACTGGCCGCTCGACGGCTATGAGTTTACCAGCCCGAAGCCGCTTAGCGCCGATGGCACCCGGTTCGTCGGCCTGGCGCTGGACGACGTTAATCAGTTCGACGTCACCGATGAACGCATCGAACAGTGGTGCGAACAGATCCTGACCGAAACCGCCGCGCTGCTGTAGCGCGCCGCTACGGCCTCTCGCGCCACAGCAGGCGGGCGCGAAACTGACGCCATCGGCTGCGCGACATCATATCCTGCAGCAGCCACAGCCGCTGCGTGCGCCCTTTCTCACTGCGCAGCACCAGCAGCGCCGCGCCCGGCAGCCAGCGGATCGGAGCGGCGATGCGCCAGCGCACGCCCTGCCAGCGCCAGCTGTCGTCGCCTTTAATCTGCAACAGGCCTCGCCGCTGCGCCAGTCGTCGCTGCTGCTGGCGGCTCTCCCGCATCATCCACAGCATTAGCGGCAGTTTTATCAGCCAGCCAGCGGCGGGCAGCGGTGCGCCCGCCACCAGCAGCAGCGCGCCGGCGGCAAAAACGCCGTGCAGCAGGCGCGCCTGACGCGACGGGCGCAGCTTACATTGCCACGGGGCCGCGTTCACGGTTGCGCTGCTGGATCAGCCGGATGATGCGCTTCAGCTCGGGATCGGCCGGTTCGCCATGGTCCATCATCCAGTTGAACAGATCGGGATCGTCGCTCTTGAGCAGCGCCACGAACGCTTTTTTATCGCTATCGCTGAGGGTGTCATACTCATATTTGAAGAAGGGCATGATAGCGACATCCAGCTCCAGCATGCCGCGACGGCACGCCCAGTGAATGCGCGATTTGTCATGAATATCCATATGTGTTGTTCCGCAGTCAGGAAAGTGCGGCTAGTGTAACCTGGTTTGCTGACGCCTGCAGAGGCGCGTGGGCAGGCTGTGCGCCGCGCCGCACGCATCGGGCTGCGGTTGCCGCGCCGGCTCGCGATTTGTGCGCCCGATCCCCTAAACCGGTTGCAAAGCCAGTGCGCTCTTTTAACATTGAGTCAGGATTAACCTTCGTAACCAGGATAGCCAATGCCTATTTTCAGCTTACCGCCGCGCCAGCCCGTGGCCGCCTCTCGCCTGCCGTTAACCCTGATGTCGCTGGACGGCTGGGCGCTGGTGTCGGTGCAGGGTCCCGACAGCACCTCTTATCTGCAGGGTCAGCTTACGCTGGACGTCGCCGCGCTGGCGGCGGATCAGCATCGCCCGGCGGCGCACTGCGACGCCAAAGGCAAAATGTGGAGCAACCTGCGCCTGTTCCATCGCGGCGAAGGCTACGCCTATCTGGTGCGCCGCGAACTGCGCGACACGCAGCTGACCGAACTGAAAAAGTATGCGGTGTTCTCTAAGGTGACGCTGGCACCGGACGACGACGCGGTGCTGCTTGGCGTGGCGGGCTTTCAGGCGCGCGCGGCGCTGACCAGCCTGTTCGACGCCCTGCCGGACAGCGCGCATCCGGTGGTGCAGCAGGCGGAAAGCACCCTGCTGTGGTTCGCCGCGCCCGCAGAGCGCTTCCTGATCGTCACAACGCGCGAGCAGGCGCAGGCGCTGCAGCAGCAGCTGGCCGACGACGCGCAGCTCAACGACAGCATGCAGTGGCTGGCGCTGGATATCGAGGCGGGTATTCCGGTGATCGAGCCGGCGACCGCCGCGCAGCTGATCCCGCAGGCCACCAATTTGCAGGCGCTCGACGCCATCAGCTTTAAAAAAGGCTGCTACACCGGCCAGGAAATGGTGGCGCGCGCGAAATTCCGCGGCGCCAACAAGCGCGCGCTCTACTGGCTGGCGGGCCAGGCGAGCCGGGTGCCCGCCGCGAACGATTCGCTGGAGCTGCAGATGGGTGAGCGCTGGCGTCGCACCGGCACGGTGCTGGCCGCCGTTCAGCTTGACGATGGCGCGGTGTGGGTTCAGGTGGTGATGAACAACGATCTGGCGCCGGAAAGCGTGCTGCGCGTCGAGGGCGACGAAGGCGGCCGTCTGCTGATTCAGCCGCTGCCCTATTCTCTGGAGGAGTGATCCTTCACCGCAACCGGCTGGCCGCCGGTTGCGGTGCGTTACATCACATAGAAGTAGATGGCACAGAAATGGCAGGCGCTGCCGCCCAGCACAAAGCCGTGCCAGATCGCATGGTTGTAGGGTATGCGCCTCGCCACGTAGAAGATAACGCCGAGTGAATAGATGATGCCGCCCGCCGCCAGCAGCCAGACGCCGCCCGCCGAGAGTTTCAGCGCCAGCTGATAGATCACCACCAGTGACAGCCATCCCATGCAGAGATAGGTCACCAGCGACAGCGCCTTAAAGCGGTGCGCGATGGTGAGCTTAAAGATAATGCCTGCCAGCGCGAGGCTCCAGATCACCACCATCAGCCCGTGCGCCAGCGGCGATTTCAGGCCCACCAGCAGAAACGGCGTATAGGTGCCGGCAATCAGCAGATAGATGGCGCAGTGGTCGAGTTTTTTCAGCCAGCGCTTAGCGCGGTGATGGGGAATGGCGTGATACAGGGTCGACGCCAGGAACAGCAGGATCATGCTGCCGCCGTAGAGGCTGTAGCTGGTAATGGCGGTGGCGGTGGCATTCATTTCAACCGCCTGCATCAGCAGCAGCACCAGACCGACAATACCGAACAGGCAGCCGAATCCATGACTGATGCTGTTGGCGATCTCTTCAGCGAGCGAATAGCCCTGGAATACTAAACGATTTTTCATAATGGAACGCGTCTGAACCTCGCGGTGAGTGCGGATTTTCTGACCACCAGCATAGCCAGGAATATTTTCAGAGTACACTTGTACGCTAAAATTAAACTGTGAAGGCGTGTTACAGCCTGACGCGCGCGCAAATCTGCTACACTGCTCGGCGATCTTACTCCTATGAGCGCGCCCGCAGATGTTCTCTCATCACGATCTTGCCAGCCTGAACGCGCTGGAAATGCAGGTTTATCACGACATCATTAAACATCCGGAAAGCGTCAGCTATATGACCATCCGCGAGCTGGCGGAGCGGGCGGGCGTCTCGACCACCACCGTGCTGCGTTTCTGCCGCAAGATGGGGTGCGACGGCTGGTCCGAATTCCGCATCCGCTTTCGGCTGGCGCAGCAGCAGGCGCAGCCGGTGCAGGCGAACGTCGGCGTCAGCGAAATGCTCAGCTTTTTCAAAAGCATTAATAACGATGAATTTAGCGCGCTGATATCCCGCGCCGCAGAGATGATTAATCGCGCCGAGCAGCTTTTCTTTATTGGCGCCGGTACCTCAGGCAGCCTCGCCAAATATGGCGCGCGCTTTTTCTCTAACGTCGGTAAATTCAGTCACTATATCGACGATCCCTATTATCCGGTGAGCGGCAACGTGGATGACAATACGCTGGCGATATTGCTCTCCGTTTCTGGCGAGACGCCGGAAATATTGCGTCTTGCCAGCCAGTTTAGCCTGCGCCGCTGTCAGACGCTGGCGATCACCCACTCCGAGAGCAGCTCGCTGGCGAAAATGAGCGATTTTACCCTCGCCTACCACGTCCCGGTGATCCGCCTGAGCGACAATTACGATATCACCACCCAGGTGCCGGTGATGTATATTCTCGAAGCTGTCGGCCGCCTGCTGATTAAATAAAACAGCCTGTTTTCGCCGCGTGACATATCACACCGGCGCGCCGGTGTTATATCGTGACTTCGTTTTTTGCTTTGCTACACTCGCGGCCATACCTATTTCGCTGAGAGGGATATATGCAGAACGAATCAGGCTTTCCGCAACACTTTTTATGGGGCGGCGCGGTGGCGGCGCATCAGGTTGAAGGCGGCTGGGATCAAGGCGGCAAAGGGGTCAGCATCGCCGACGTGCTGACCGGCGGCGCGCACGGCGTCAGCCGCGTCATCACCGACGGCGTGCAGCCCGGCAAATACTACCCCAACCATCAGGCGGTGGAGTTCTACTCGCGCTACAAAGAGGATATCGCGCTGTTCGCCGAGATGGGCTTTAAGTGTTTTCGCACCTCTATCGCCTGGACGCGCATCTTCCCTGACGGCGACGAGCAGGAGCCAAACGAGGCGGGCCTGCAGTTTTACGACGACCTGTTCGACGAGCTGCTGAAATATGGCATCGAGCCGGTGATCACCCTCTCCCACTTTGAGATGCCCTATCACCTGGTGAAAGCGTATGGCGGCTGGCACAGTCGCAACGTGGTCGATTTCTTTGTGCGCTTTAGCGAAGTGGTGATGCGTCGCTATCAGCACAAGGTGAAATACTGGATGACCTTTAACGAGATCAACAACCAGCGCAACTGGCAGTATCCGCTGTTTGGCTACTGCTGCTCCGGCGTGATTTTTACCGAGCACGATAAGCCGGAAGAGGCGATGTATCAGGTCATGCACCACCAGTTCGTCGCCAGCGCGAAGGTGGTTAGCCTCGGCCACGCCATCAATCCCGATTTTCAGATCGGCTGTATGATCGCCATGGTGCCGATTTATCCCTACTCCTGCCATCCTGACGACGTGATGCTGGCGCAGGAGGCGATGCATCAGCGCTATGTCTTTAGCGACGTGCAGATGCGCGGCGCCTGGCCGGCCTACACCCTGAAAGAGTGGGCGCGCAAAGGCTACCAGATCCAGATGGACGCGGACGACGCCGAGACGCTGCGCAACGGCTGCGCCGACTATGTCGGTTTCAGCTACTACATGAGCAACGCGGTAAAACATGACGCCAGCGGCGTCGACGATCCCATTACCGGTTTCGACGGCGTGGTGAAAAACCCGCACGTCGGCGCATCTGACTGGGGCTGGCAGATCGATCCGGTCGGGCTGCGCTATACGCTCAACGCGCTCTATGAGCGCTACCAGAAGCCGCTGTTTATCGTCGAAAACGGCTTCGGCGCCATCGACAAACCGAATGAGAAGGGCGTAATTGAGGACGATTACCGCATCGACTACCTGCGCGCGCATATCGCCGAGATGAAGAAGGCGGTGGCGCACGACGGCGTCGAACTGATGGGCTATACGCCGTGGGGCTGCATCGACTGCGTTTCGTTCACCACCGGTCAGTACGACAAGCGCTACGGCTTTATTCACGTCAATAAAAACGACGACGGCAGCGGCGACTTCGCCCGCTCGCGCAAGAAAAGCTTCGGCTGGTATCAGCAGGTGATCGCCAGCAACGGCGAAACCCTTTAAGGCTCCTGGGCCGCGCCGTCACGGGCGCGGCCAGGTCGCTAGCGGCCGCCGGCGGCGTCGATAAAGGTGCCGGTCACGTAGGAGGCCGCCTCGCTCGCCAGCCAGACGATCGCTTCGGCGATCTCCTCCGCTTCGCCGCCGCGTCCCATCGGGATGGCACCCGCCATCGCCGCCACGCGATCGACCCGCCCCGGCTCGCCGCCGTCTGCATGCATCTCGGTATAGATAAAGCCCGGCCTGACGCTGTTGACGCGAATGCCCTGCGCCGCCACCTCCAGCGACAGCCCTTTGGTCAGCGCATCCATCGCCCCTTTCGACGCCGCGTAATCAACATACTCTCCCGGCGCGCCAAGACGCGACGCGGCAGAGGAGACGTTGATAATCGCTCCGCCCAGCCCGCCGTGCTGCGTGGCCATGCGTTTTACCGCTTCGCGGCAGCAGAGAAAGGCGCCGGTGACGTTGGTGGCGAAGACGCGCTGCAGGCGCTCGGCGCTGAGATCTTCCACCCGACACTGGGTAAACAGGATGCCGGCATTGTTGACCAGCACGCCGAGCGGTTTATCTTCCTCGTCCAGCCGCTGAAACAGCGCCATTACCTGCGCCTCGTCGGCGATATCCGCCTGCACGGCAAAGGCGTCGCCGCCCTGCTCGCGGATCGCGGCAACCACCTGCTGCGCCTCCTGCGCGCGCTTCCGATAGTTGACCGCCACGCGATAGCCCTGCTGCGCCAGCTTCAGCGCCGTTGCGCGGCCAATCCCCCGGCTTGCGCCGGTTACCAGAGCCAGTCTCATATTTTCTCCAAAAAAAAGGGCCGGATAAGCGGCCCTTGTGGTCGGTGTGACGCGGCGTTTACTGATAGTCGCTCATCGGCACGCAGGAACAGAACAGGTTGCGATCGCCGAACACGTCGTCGAGGCGCTTCACCGTCGGCCAGTATTTGTTGTCGCTGCCCGCCGGGAACACCGCCAGCTCGCGGCTGTAGGGGTGGCGCCATTCGCCAACGATTTCAACCTGGGTATGCGGCGCGTTAACCAGCGGGTTGTCCTCTGCCGGCCATTCGCCGTCCGCCACGCGGTCGATCTCCATGCGGATAGCGAGCATCGCGTCGATAAAGCGATCCAGCTCGATTTTGCTCTCGGACTCGGTCGGCTCCACCATCAGGGTGCCGGCGACCGGGAACGACATGGTCGGCGCATGGAAGCCATAATCGATCAAACGCTTGGCGATATCCAGCTCGCTGATGCCGGTCTGCTCCTTCAGCGGACGAATGTCGAGAATACACTCGTGCGCCACGCGGCCGTCGCGGCCGGCATAGAGGATCGGATAGGCCGACTGCAGGCGGCTGGCAATGTAGTTAGCGTTGAGAATGGCGACCTGGCTGGCGCGCTTCAGCCCCTCTGCACCCATCATGCGGATATACATCCAGCTGATCGGCAGGATAGAGGCGCTGCCGAACGGCGCCGCGGAAACCGCACCCTGCTGCGTCAGCACGCCGTCGATCTGCACCACGCTGTGACCTGGCACAAAGGGCGCCAGGTGCGCTTTCACGCCGATCGGCCCCATGCCTGGACCGCCGCCGCCGTGCGGGATACAGAAGGTTTTATGCAGGTTCAGGTGCGACACGTCCGCGCCGATGTAGCCCGGCGTGGTAATGCCGACCTGTGCGTTCATGTTAGCGCCGTCGAGATAGACCTGGCCGCGGTGCTGATGCACGATCTGGCACACCTCGCGAATGGTCTCTTCATACACGCCGTGCGTCGACGGATAGGTCACCATAATGCAGGAGAGATGCTCGCCCGCCTGCGCCGCTTTCTCGCGCAGGTCGCCAAGATCGATATTGCCCTGCTTGTCGCAGGCCACTACCACCACCTCCATGCCCGCCATCTGCGCCGACGCGGGGTTAGTGCCGTGCGCGGAACTCGGGATCAAACAGAGATTGCGCGCGCCCTCGTTACGGCTTTCGTGATAGCGGCGGATCGCCAGCAGCCCGGCGTATTCGCCCTGCGCGCCCGAGTTGGGCTGCATGCAGAGCGCATCGTAGCCGGTGAGCTGCACCAGCCACTGTGACAGCTGGCCAATCATCTGCAGGTAGCCGGCGGCCTGTTCTGCCGGGCAGAAAGGATGCAGTTCGGCGAACTCCGGCCAGGTAATGGGGATCATTTCTGCCGCGGCGTTCAGCTTCATGGTGCAGGAGCCGAGCGGGATCATCGCCTGGTTCAGCGCCAGATCTTTTTTCTCCAGGCTGTGCATATAGCGCATCATCTCGGTTTCGCTGTGATGACGGTTGAACACCGGATGGGTCAGGATGGCGCTCTGACGCTGCTGCGCGGCGGGGATCGCCTGGCTGTCGGCCGCCACGGCGGCGTCGAGCTTGTCGATATCCTGGCCGTGGTCATCGCCGAGCAGAATGGCGAACAGCGCCTGCACATCTTCACGACGCGTGGTTTCGTCCAGCGTGATGCCGACGGCGTGATGAATATCGCTGCGCAGGTTGACGCCAAAGCTCAGCGCGCGGTTCAGCACCGCGCCTTTGTCCGCCACCTCAACCGTCAGGGTATCGAACCAGCTGTTGTGGCGCAGCTTCAGCCCGCCGTTTTGCAGGCCGGCCGCAAGGATCGTCGTCAGACGATGAATGCGCGACGCGATGCGCTTTAGCCCTTTCGGGCCGTGATAGACCGCGTACAGCCCGGCGATATTGGCGAGCAGCACCTGCGAGGTGCAGATATTGGAGTTCGCTTTTTCGCGGCGGATATGCTGTTCGCGCGTCTGCATCGCCATGCGCAGCGCGGTGTTGCCTGCGGCGTCGCGCGAGACGCCGATAATACGTCCCGGCATTGAACGTTTGTGCTCGTCGCGGCTGGCGAAGAAGGCGGCGTGCGGGCCGCCGTAGCCCATCGGCACGCCGAAACGCTGCGCCGATCCAAAGACGATATCCGCGCCCTGCTTGCCGGGCGCTTCCAGCAGCACCAGCGCCATAAAGTCGGCCGCGACGCTGACCACGACTTTGCGGCTTTTCAGCTCGGCGATCAGCGCGCTGTAGTCGTGCGCCTCGCCGGTGGTGCCGACCTGCTGCAGCAGCACGCCGAACACGTCATCATGCTCCAGCGCTTTGTCGGCGCGATCGATAATCAGCTCGAAGCCGAAGGTTTCCGCGCGGGTGCGCACCACGTCCAGCGTCTGCGGATGGATATCTTCCGCGATAAAGAATTTAGCGGCGTTTTTCAGCTTGCTGACGCGCTTCGCCATCGCCATCGCTTCCGCCGCCGCCGTCGCTTCATCCAGCAGCGAAGCAGAGGCGATGTCTAAACCGGTGAGATCGAGCGTCAGCTGCTGGAAGTTAAGCAGCGCCTCGAGGCGCCCCTGCGACACTTCCGGCTGATAGGGGGTGTAGGCGGTGTACCAGCCTGGGTTTTCCAGCATATTGCGCAGGATCACCGGCGGCGTCACCACCGCGCTGTAGCCCATGCCGATCCAGGATTTGTAGCGCTGGTTCTGACTCGCGATCGCCTTCAGCTCGGCCAGCGCCTGCTGCTCGGTCGCGGCGTCGCCGACGGCGGGCGGGCCCGGCAGCTGAATGTCGGCCGGCACGATGGCGCCGATCAGCGCATCCAGCGAGCTGGCGCCAATCGCCTCCAGCATCAACGCCTGTTGTTCCGACGAGGGACCGATATGGCGTTCAATAAAGGCGCCGTTATGTTCGAGCTGGCTTAAAGTCTGGGTCATGAGCAGTCAATCCTGAATCGGGCTGAAGTACAAAGAAGGCGAATCATTGAAACGCGGCCAGCGTCGCCTGGCCGCCCTGTGGCTTATTCGTCGATAGAGGCTTTATAGGCGTCTGCGTCCAGCAGCGAATCGAGTTCAGATTCGTCGCTGGGCTTGATTCTGAACAGCCAGCCGGTGGCGTAAGGTTCGCTGTTGACCAGCTCCGGCGCGTCGCCCAGCTCTTCGTTCACGGCGACGATTTCGCCGCTAAGCGGCGCATAGATATCGGACGCGGCTTTGACCGACTCCGCCACGGCGCACTCGTCGCCTGCGGCGTAGGTGTTGCCGACGTCGGGCAGGTCGACGAACACCATATCGCCCAGCAGCTCCTGAGCATGTTCGGTAATGCCGACGGTAAAGGTGCCGTCCGCTTCCTTACGCACCCACTCATGACTGTCACGGTACTTCAATTCGTTTGGCACATTGCTCATCGCCATTTCTCCTGAAAATAGATTACTGAACCGGCTTGCCGCCGCGTACGAAAACAGGTTTGGTCACTTTTACCGGCATTTCACGCTGGCGGATCTCGACGATGGCGCTCTCGCCAATGCCTGCCGGCACGCGCGCCAGCGCAATGCTGCAGCCGAGCGTCGGCGAGAAGGAGCCGCTGGTGATAATCCCCTGCTGCGACTGCCCCTGCGCATCGGTGAAGCGCACCGGCTGACCGTTACGCAGCACCCCTTTCTCCGTCATGATCAGGCCCACCAGCTTGTCGGTGCCCCTTTCGCGCTGCAGCTCCAGCGCCTCGCGCCCGATAAAGTCGCGATCGGCGGGTTCCCAGCACACCGTCCAGCCCATATTGGCCGCCAGCGGCGAGACCCCTTCGTCCATCTCCTGGCCGTAGAGGTTCATGCCTGCTTCCAGCCGCAGCGTGTCGCGCGCCCCCAGCCCAGCAGGCTTGACGCCCGCCGCCAGCAGACGCTGCCAGAAGTCGGCCGCCGCCGTGGCGGGCAGCGCGATCTCATAGCCCGTTTCGCCGGTGTAGCCGGTGGTGGCGATAAACAGGTCGCCGGACTGCACGCCGAAAAAGGGCTTCATGCCGGCCACCGCGTCGCGCTGCTCGTCGCTGAACAGCGTCTGCGCTTTCTGCTGCGCCTGCGGCCCCTGAACGGCAATAAGCGCCAGGTCGTCGCGCTCCGTCAGGGCCACGCCCCAGGCCTGCGCGTGCTCGCCGATCCACGCCAGATCTTTCTCGCGCGTCGCCGAGTTGACCACCAGCCGGAAAAAGTCATCGGTCATAAAGTAAACAATCAAATCGTCAATGACGCCACCGGAGGCGTTAAGCATGCCGGTGTAGAGCGCTTTGCCGGGCTGCGTCAGCCTGGCGACGTCGTTTGCCAGCAGATGGCGCAAAAAGTCGCGCGTCTGCGCGCCGCGCAGATCGACAATAGTCATATGGGAGACGTCGAACATCCCGGCGTCCTGACGCACGGCATGATGCTCGTCCATTTGCGAGCCGTAGTGCAGCGGCATCATCCAGCCGTGGAAGTCCACCATGCGGGCGCCGCAGGCCTGATGCTGTTCAAACAACGGGGTTTGCTGAGTCATAACCATCCTGTCGCGAAGCGGGTAAGTTTTGGGCGGCCAGCGCCGTGGCGGCAGCCCGCGCAAACGTTCTCTTTTCCCTGACGTTATCATTGAAAAGACGATTTAACCATAAGCTGTACAGGGCCGAATTGAAGCATGCCCGTTGCGGTGCACGCAAAGCACTCAGCATAATAAACTGTGATTTTGTGATTTACCGCGCAGGAAATCGGACGCTGCGGCTTTAACGCAGCAAGATAATCAGGAATAGCGCGCAGATTGTTAATAACCTCATCGGCGCAGGGATTCCTGCTATAAAGAAAAGTAATGCGAACGCTGCGGTAAAATTAGAATAAATCAAACGAGGCGCGCTCATTGTGCAGCGCTGCTCTTTTTTGGTGCAGGCGTAAAAAAGCCAGCGCAGGGCTGGCTCAGAGAGGAAACGAGAGGCTTAACGCAGCCAGTCAGGCAGGTCGTGCAGCCCCATCGCCTGACGCAGCATCGCCGGTTTCACGCCTGGCAGGGTATCCGCCAGCTTTAATCCCAGATCGCGCAGCAGCTTCTTCGCCGGGTGGACGCCGGCGAAAAGCTCGCGGAAGCCCTGCATCCCAGCGAGCATCATCGCCGCGCTCCTTTTGCGGCTGCGCTCGTAGCGGCGCAGGTAGAGATGCTGGCCGATATCTTTGCCCTGCTGATGCAGGCGGCGGATCTCGCCAATCAACTCCGCCGCGTCCATAAAGCCGAGATTCACGCCCTGCCCTGCCAGCGGATGAATGGTGTGCGCGGCGTCGCCCACCAGCGCCAGACGGTGCGTGGCGAACTGGCGCGCGTAGCGCGCCGTCAGCGGAAAGGTTTTGCGCTCGCTCTCCAGATGGCAGAGTCCGAGCCGCATATCGAACGCCACCGCCAGCTGCTGATTGAACAGCGCCTGCGGCATGCTGGCCAGGCGGCTCGCCTCCTGCGGCGACAGCGACCAGACGATTGAGCTGAGGTGCGGATCCTGCATCGGCAGGAACGCCAGAATGCCGTCGCCGTGAAACACCTGCCGCGCCACCGCGTCATGCGGCAGATCGGTGCGGATATTCGCCACCAGCGCATGGTGCTCGTAATCCCAGAAGGTTAAGGGGATGTCGGCCTGGTTGCGCAGCCAGGAGTTGGCGCCGTCTGCGGCGATCAGCAGACGCGCCGTCAGCATGGTGTTGTCCTGCAGGGTAATAAAGGCTTCATTTTCGCCGAACGCCACCTGCTGCAGCTGCGAAGGCGCCATCAGCGTCACGTCGCTGCAGCGGCTGGCGCGCTGCCAGAGCGCGCTGTGGATCGCTGGGTTTTCAATAATGTGCCCGAGATGGGTCAGCCCCTGCTGCTCGTCATCAAAGCTAATGGCGCCGAAGCTGTCGCGATCCCACACTTCCATGCCGTGATAGGCGCTGGCGCGTCGCGCCAGAATATCGGACCAGACATCGAGCTTCTGCAGCAGTCGCTCGCTGGCGGCGTTGATCGCCGACACGCGCACCGACGGCGCGCCGCTGGCGTCGAACTGCGGCTCCGCCGACTTTTCCAGCACGGCGACGCGCAGCCCGCTGCCCTGTAATCCACAGGCGACCGCCAGTCCTACCATGCCGCCGCCGGCGATGACCACATCAAAACTTTGCATCGGTGCCCCTTAGTTAACGCTTAACCCAGCCAAGCGTGCGCTCAGCCAGTTGATTACGCAGCCACGGCAGATGATCCATTGCCAACAGCCCCAGATTTCGTCCCGCCACCAGCGGCGCGTAGCGGTTGGCGAACAGCCGCACCAGCCCGTCGGTGAGGGTAATAGTCGCGTCACGATCGGGCTGGCGGCGCTGCTGATAGCGATGCAGCACGCCATAGCTGCCGATATCCTGCTGCTGACGATGCGCCGCTGCCAGCGTTTCCGCCAGCGACATCACGTCGCGCAGTCCCAGGTTGAACCCCTGACCGGCGATAGGATGCAGCGTCTGCGCCGCGTTGCCCACCAGCGCGAGGCGGTGCGACACCTGCTGCGTGGCGCTCTGCAGCGCCAGCGGATAGCTCTCGCGCTGACCGGTATGGGTAAAACGCCCCAGCCGCCAGCCGAACGCGCGCTGCAGCTGCGTCAGAAATTCTTCGTCACTCCAGGCTGCCACCTTTTCGCGCGCCGACAGCGGATGAGCCCACACCAGCGACAGACGATTGTCCGACATCGGCAGCAGCGCCAGCGGGCCGTACTCGGTAAAGCGCTCGAAGGCGCGCCCCTGATGCGGCAGCTCGGTCGAGACGTTGGCGATCACCGCCAGCTGTTGATAATCCTCGCGCTGCCACTGGATGCCGAGCGAGGCGGCGAGCGGCGAGCGGGAGCCATCTGCGGCCACCAGCAGCGCCCCTTCCAGCTGTTCGCCATCCTCCAGCGTCACCTGCACGCTATCCTGCCGTCGCTGCGCCTCGGTTACCCGCGCCGGACAGCGCAGAGTGACGCCCGGCGCGCTTTGCAGCCTGTTGAACAGCCGCTGGCCCACCTCGAACAGCTCCACCACATAGCCGAGCGCGGGGATCTGATGCGCCTCCGCGTGCAGGGTAACGAAGCCGGCGTGCCCGCGATCGGAGACGTGGATCGTGGTAATGGGCGTGGCGCACGCGTCAATGCTGCGCCAGAGATCGATATCCGCCAGCTGCTGCCGCGTGCCGGCCGCCAGCGCAATAGCGCGGCTGTCGTAGCCCGGATGCGCGCGGCTGTCGGGCGCGCTGTTTTCTATCAGCGTTACCGGCAGCTGACCCTGCGTCAGATGGGAGATGGCCAGCGCCAGCGTCGCGCCGGTCATACCGCCGCCGACAATGATAATGCTCATGCCGGACGCGCCGCTGCCATCAGCGCCTCAATCGCATCTGCGTCTTTAACGACGCTGTCGGTGAGATTTTCGTTACCGGTTTCGGTGATCAGGATGTCATCTTCGATACGAATGCCGATGCCGCGATACTCTGCCGGTACATCGGCATCCGGCGCGATGTAAAGCCCTGGCTCCACGGTCAGCACCATACCGGGCTCAAGGATACGGTCGCGCGAGGCGGTGCCGTAATGGCCGACGTCGTGCACGTCCAGCCCCAGCCAGTGGCTCAGTCCGTGCATAAAGAACGGACGGTGCGCCTCTTCGGCGAACAGCGTCTCTACCTCGCCCTGCAGAATGCCCAGCTCCACTAGCCCGGCAATCATAATGCGCACCACCTCTTCGTTGACCTCGCGGATGCTGACGCCAGGGCGGAACAGCGCCAGCGCCTTGTAGAGCGAGGCCAGTACGATGTCGTAGATCGCGCGCTGCGGCGCGGTGAAGCGGCCGTTTACCGGGAAGGTGCGGGTGATGTCGCCAGCGTAGCCGTGCAGCTCGCAGCCGGCGTCAATCAGCACCAGGTCGCCGTCGCACAGTTCGCTCTCATTTTCGGTGTAGTGCAGAATGCAGCCGTTTTCGCCCGAGCCGACGATGGTGTTATAGGAGGGAAAACGCGCGCCGTGCTGGTTGAAAACGTAGTGGATCTCCCCTTCCAGCTGATATTCGAACAGGCCGGGACGGCAGGCCTGCATCGCGCGGGTGTGCGCCAGCGCGCTGATTTTTCCGGCGCGGCGCAGAATATCTATCTCCTCTGGCCCCTTAAACAGGCGCATTTCATGCACCCAGGGACGCCAGTCGGTGAGCGTCGCCGGCGCGCTGAGGTTCTGGCGAAAACCGCGGCGCAGTTTACCGAGCGCGGCGAAGACCAGCGCATCCGCCGCGGCGTATTCGCCCTGCGCGTGATAGACCACATCAAGCCCGTTCAGCAGCAGATGCAGCTGCTGGTCGATATCATCCCAGGGCAGCGCGCGATCGACGCCGAGCTTTTCAGGCGCGGCGTCCTGCCCCAGCCGACGGCCAAACCAGATTTCCGCCGTGAGATCCCGTACGCGATTGAAAAGCACGCTGTGGTTGTGCGTCTCGTCGCTTTTAATCAGCACCAGCAGCGCCTGCGGCTCGTTGAAGCCGGTGAAGTACCAGAAGTCGCTGTTCTGACGGAACGGATATTCGCTGTCGTTGCTGCGGGTCACTTCCGGCGCGGCAAAGATCAAGGCGGCGCTGCCCGGAGCCATTTTCGCCAGCAGCGCCTGACGACGCTGCTGGAAAGTATCCAGAGAAATCATGTTTGCACTCCCTGTAGAAACGGGCACGTCCGCGCCCTGAGATATCTGGCTTAGTGTAGCGTCGGTTTTTTCACTTCGGGGGCGGTCGGCTGCGGATGATTGAAGGTGTCGTGGCAGAGCAGTGCCGCCACGCGCACATATTCAATCACCTCTTCCAGCGACTGTTCCAGCTCGTCCTGATCTTCGTCTTCATCGTAGCCAAGCTGTGCGATGGTGCGCAGATCGTCGATCGCTTCGCCGGTTTCGCCGGTCACTTTTTCCAGCTTCGGCTGGGTAACGCCCAGCCCCAGCAGGAAGTGGTTCACCCAGCCCGCCAGCGCGTCGGCGCGGTCGAAGACGCTGATATCCTCTTCGTTCGGCAGCATCAGCTGAAATAAAAAGCCTTCGTCTTCCAGCGTGCTGGCGGTGCTTTCATGCAGCGCCTGCAGCGGCAGCGCGAGGCCCTGTGAAAACGCCATCCCTTCGTTGGTGAGATCGTGCACCAGCGTTTTCCAGCTGTTGTCCTGATTGCCGCCGCACAGAATTCCGCTGATCAGGCCATGCATTTCCGCTGGCGTCATCCCCACGCCTTGCTGAGAGAGCGCCGAAGCCAGCGCGTTATAATCGGGGGTTGCGTTCTGTAAAGACATAAGGATTCGTCGTCGTTGGCAGAATAAGTTCGTGTTATGCTACCACTAGCTGCCTCAAGGTTTCCAGAAAAGGGGTTGTAAGTTATTTCGCGGGTCTATATAGTTGCCCGCCTCCCAACGCATTGAGCATAAAGGGAGCTGCGGGCGAAGTAATCAGTCAGGAAGGTGGCATGTCTGCACAACCAGTAGATATACAAATTTTTGGTCGTTCATTGAGAGTGAATTGTCCGCCTGAACAGCAAGATGCGCTGAATGCGGCTGCCGATGATCTCAATCAACGGTTGCAAGATTTAAAAGTTCGCACTAGAGTCACAAATACCGAGCAACTGGTGTTCATCGCCGCGTTAAACATCTGCCATGAACTGGCGCAAGAGAAAGTGAAAACGCGCGATTATGCTGCTAATATGGAACAACGTATCCGTATGCTGCAGCAGACCATTGAACAGGCTCTTGTTGAGCAAGGTCGCATAACCGACCGCCAGGGTGCGAAGTTCGAATAATACTTTATGGTTGCTGTGCTACAGTAACGGTGAAGTCCATTTTCTCTGAGATGTTTGCAAGCGGGCCAGTCCCCTGAGCCGATATTTCATACCAACAGAGTGTGGCGCTCTGTAACCTGTGAGCATGCTCGGTCCGTCCGAGAAGCCTGATGGTTGCGACGGCACATTCACCTTGAACCAAGGGTTCAAGGGTTACAGCCTGCGGCGGCATCTCGGAGATCTCTCTACCTTCTGCATCTGTTTTTCCCCGTTGTGAATGATATAGTTGCTCAATCAGCGACTTATCAACGGGGTTCCCATGTCACAGCCCTCACTGCTCGATCGACACGCTCTGCGTCAGCACGTGCGCCATCTGCGCCGCGCCCTGACGGAAGAACAGCAGGTCCAGGCCGCCGCGCTGCTGGCGGAACACGCGGTTAACTTCGCTCCTCTTGCCAACGCCCGCCATATCGCCCTGTTTCTGTCGGTTGACGGCGAAATCAATACCCGCCCGCTTATCGCTAAACTCTGGCAGCAGAAAAAACAGATCTATCTGCCGGTGCTGCACCCGTTCGCCGCCGGTCATCTGCTGTTTCTGCGCTATACGCCGGAAACGGTGCTGACGCCGAATAAACTGCGTATTCCCGAACCGCCGCTCGATATTCGTGCGTTGATTACGCTGGACCAGCTGGATGTGATGATGGTGCCGCTGGTGGCCTTTGACAGCAGCGGGCAGCGCCTCGGCATGGGCGGCGGCTTCTACGATCGCACCCTGCAGAACTGGCGGCAGCATCGGTTCTTACCCGTTGGGGTGGCGCACGATTGTCAGCAGGTGGAGCAGTTGCCGACGGCGGCGTGGGATGTGCCTTTGCCCGCGGTGCTGACGCCGTCGCGGCTGTGGCAGTGGGAATAAGCGGGATTTGCATCAAAGGGCCGTTGCCGGCCCTTTTTGCATAATGCGCGATCAGTAAAGCAGACGGGCGCGGATGGTGCCTGGAATCGCCTTCATCAGCTGCAGCGCTTTGTCCGCTCGATCCTGCGGCGCGTCGATATCAATCACCACATACCCCATCAGCGGCGAGGTTTGCAGGAACTGCGCGGCGATGTTGATGCCCTGCTCGGCAAAGATCTGGTTGATCGCCGTCAGCACGCCCGGACGGTTCTCGTGGATGTGCAGCAGACGGCTGGCGCTGGCGCCGTGCATCGGCAGCGACACTTCCGGGAAGTTGACCGCAGAGAGCGTAGAGCCGTTATCGGAATATTTAGCCAGCTTGCCCGCGACTTCAATCCCGATATTCTCCTGCGCTTCCTGGGTCGAACCGCCGATGTGCGGCGTCAGGATCACGTTGTCGAATTCACACAGCGGCGAAGTGAACGGATCGCTGTTGGTGGCGGGCTCAACCGGGAAGACGTCGATAGCGGCGCCAGAAAGATGCTTGCTCGACAGCGCGTCACACAGCGCCGGAATATCCACCACGGTGCCGCGCGAGGCGTTGATCAGCAGCGCGCCCTTCTTCATCTGCGCCAGCTCCTGCGCGCCGATCATATCCTGGGTAGAAGGCGTTTCCGGCACGTGCAGGCTGACCACGTCGCTCATATTGAGCAGGTCGGCCAGATGACGCACCTGGGTAGCGTTGCCCAGCGGCAGTTTGTTTTCGATGTCGTAGAAGTAGACGTGCATCCCCAGGCTTTCCGCCAGCACGCCGAGCTGCATGCCGATATGGCCATAGCCAACGATGCCCAGCTTTTTACCGCGCGCTTCAAATGAGCCCAGGGCGTTTTTATTCCAGATGCCGCGATGCGCTTTGGCGTTCGCTTCGGGAATGCCGCGCAGCATCAGCAGCATTTCGCCGATCACCAGCTCGGCGACCGAACGGGTGTTGGAGAACGGCGCGTTAAACACCGGAATGCCGCGCGTCGCCGCTGCGTTAAGGTCGACCTGGTTGGTGCCGATGCAGAAGCAGCCCACGGCGACCAGTTTTTCCGCCGCGGCGAAGATCTCTTCCGTAAGTTGGGTGCGGGAGCGAATGCCGATGAAGTGCGCATCGCGAATGGAGGATTTCAGCGCATCGGCATCCAGCGCGCCTTTATGGAATTCAATGTTGGTATAACCTGCCGCCTGCAGGTTCTCAAGCGCGCTCTGATGCACGCCTTCCACCAGCAGGAATTTAATCTTGTCTTTTTCCAGTGATACCTTTGCCATTTCCCCGACCCTATTGTGATTTCAACAATGGCCGCCATAAGCGCGCCTTCTGTCAAAATATCAAAATTTACGCCTGCGGCAAGACAACCGTTTGCCTTGCCGCCAGCACGGGGAGGCCTGCGCCCAGCACATTGCCACAGAAAATCGGGAGCTGAACCGGTAACAAAGAACGAACCTGCTGTCGATGACGGTTATGTGACATAAGTCACCGAATTTAGGCGATGTAAGAAAAGATATTTTGCGCGTGCAAATAACCGGCGCGCTGAACGCGCCGGACAGATCATTTTTCGATGGTTTTCACGCCGTCTGGCGTGCCGATCAGAGCAATATCGGCGCCGCGTGTGGCAAACAGCCCGACGGTGACCACGCCCGGCAGCGCATTGATGGTTTTTTCCAGCGCACTCGGATCGAGAATGCGCAGATTGTGCACGTCGAGAATAATGTTGCCGTTGTCGGTGACGACATGCTGGCGATACTCCGGCAGGCCGCCGAGCTTAACCAGTTCACGGGCGACATAGGCGCGCGCCATCGGGATCACCTCGACCGGCAGCGGAAAACGCCCCAGCACGTCCACCTCTTTCGAGGCGTCGGCGATGCAGATGAACTTATCCGCCACCGCCGCCACGATTTTCTCGCGCGTCAGCGCCGCGCCGCCGCCTTTGATCATCTGCATCTGCGGATTGATCTCATCCGCGCCGTCGACGTAGATCGCCAGATCGTCAATCTCGTTGAGATCGAACACCGGAATGCCGAGCGCTTTCAGCTTCAGCGTGGAGGCTTCCGAACTGGAGACTGCTCCCTCAATCTGATGTTTCACGGTGGCGAGCGCATCGATAAAGTGCGCAGCGGTAGAGCCGGTGCCGACGCCGACGACGGTGCCCGGCTGCACATATTTCAGCGCGGCCCAGCCTACGGCTTTTTTCAGTTCATCCTGGGTCATGATATGTTTATAACCTGTGCGACAACGAAGTGCGCGTAGTATAAAGCAACGCTTGCCGAATGTGCGCGGCTGTTTAGGCTGACGTGATCGCTTTGCAAGCCGGCCCGCAAAAATGGCGCTGGCGGCCCCTTTTCTGCGGCGCGGCGCGCGTAAAGATCCGGCGCACAGCGCGTCAGATGAATTTTTTATGGCATAGTATCGTCCATCCTGAACGAGAGAGAACAATAATGAAACGCCCCGATTATCGAACGCTTCAGGCGCTGGATGCGGTGATTCGCGAACGCGGCTTTGAGCGCGCCGCACAAAAATTATGCATTACGCAGTCGGCCGTCTCCCAGCGCATCAAGCAGCTGGAAAACCTGTTTGGTCAGCCGCTGCTGGTGCGCACCGTGCCGCCGCGCCCCACCGAGCAGGGACAGAAGCTGCTGGCGCTGCTGCATCAGGTAGAGCTGCTGGAAGAGGAGTGGCTGAGCGACGAAAACGGCGGCACGACGCCGCTGCTGCTGTCGCTGGCGGTCAACGCCGACAGTCTGGCGACCTGGCTGCTGCCGGCGTTAAAAGAGGTGCTGGCGGACTCGCCGGTGCGCCTCAATCTGCAGGTTGAAGATGAAACTCGTACCCAGGAGCGGCTGCGCCGTGGCGAAGTGGTTGGCGCGGTAAGTATTCAGCCGCAGCCGCTGCCGAGCTGCCTGGTCGATCAGCTTGGCGCGCTCGACTACCTGTTCGTCGCCTCGCCCGAGTTCGCCGCGCGCTACTTCCCCAACGGCGTGACGCGCTCGGCGCTGCTGAAAGCCCCGGCGGTCGCTTTCGACCATCTCGACGACATGCACCAGGCTTTTCTGCAGCAGAATTTCGATCTCTCGCCCGGCAGCGTGCCCTGCCATATCGTTAACTCGTCGGAAGCCTTCGTGCAGCTGGCGCGCCAGGGTTCGACCTGCTGTATGATCCCGCATCTGCAGATCGAGCGCGAACTGGCGAGCGGCGAGCTGCTGGATCTGACGCCCGGCCTGTGCCAGCGCCGCATGCTTTACTGGCACCGCTTTGCGCCGGAGAGCCGCCTGATGCGCCGCGTTACCGACGCGCTGATTTCACACGGCCATCGCGTACTGCGTCAGGATAATCTGGCCGCCTGAGTAGGTGTGCGCCTTAGGCAAGGGGCGCTGAGCGCCCCTTTCCTTTACTGCTGCGTAGCGGCCGTGTTCGGCTTGATGTCAAACACCACATCCACCTGATCGTCAAAGTGAATGCTCTGCTGCTCGTAGGTCTGCTGCGCAGAGGTATCCGCTGCCGGCGCGGCTGCTTTATACATGCGCGCCATCGGCATCGGCTGGTAGTTGGCGACGTGATAGCGAATGCTGTAAACCGGGCCGAGCTTCGCGTTGAAGCCCTCCGCCAGCGCCGCCGCCTGCTGCGTGGCGTTATCGATCGCCGCCTTGCGCGCCTGCGCCTTGTAGCTGTCTGGGTTGGTGACGCCCAGCTCCACCGAGCGAATTTCGTTCAGGCCGCTTTTCAGCGCGCCGTCCAGCAGCTCGTTCAGCTTATCCAGCTGACGCAGCGTAACCTGCACCTGGCGCACCGCGCGGTAGCCTTTCAGCACCGACTTGCCCTCTTTGGTGTAGTCATATTCCGGCTGGGTGCTGAGGTTGGCGGCATCGATATCTTTCTTCTCAATGCCGTTTTTCTGCAGAAAATCGAAATACTGCGCGACGCGGTCGTCCGCCTGCTTTTTGGCGTCCGCCGCGTCCTTAGAAGAGACGTTAACCACAATCGACAGCGTGGCGATATCCGGGCGCGCATCCACGGTTGCCTGACCAGAGGTCACCACGTGCGGGCCGTTCGGCAGTTCGTCGGCCAGGGCGCTTAACGGCAGCGCTAACGCGCCTGTCATGGCGACCAGCGCCAGTGCTTTCAGTTTCACGAAAGTCCTCCTTGAAATCTCTGTTTTGCCGCGGCATCAAAGGCTCGAGCCTGAGCGGGATAGTAGGCACTGCTAAGAACGTGTTATACCGCAAAAGTTCGCGTTTTGCTTATCCTGTTCTGCCGCTTTCAGACTATTCGAATCAGAAATTCGCTACGCCCTGCAGCGCCAGCTGGCTGGCGATAATCCACATCACTGCGCCCACCAGCAGGTTGATTACGCGCTGCGCGCCGGCGGTGCGCAAGCGCGGCGAGAGCCAGGCCGCCATCAGCGCCAGGCCGAAAAACCAGATCACCGAGGCGCTGATGGTGCCGAGCGCGAACCAGTGCCGCGCCGCCTGCGTCGGCAGCTGGCTGCCCAGGCTGCCCAGCACCACGAAGGTGTCGAGATAGACGTGCGGATTAAGCCAGGTGACCGCCAGCATAGTGGCGACGATACGCCAGCGACTCTGTGTCAGCTCACCGCTGCTGGCCAGATCGACATGGCCGCTAAACGCGGCGCGCAGTGCATTCCAGCCGTACCAGAGTAAAAAAGCCACGCCAGCCCAGGTGATCAGCATCAACAGCAGCGGCGACTGATGCAGCAAAGCGCTGCCGCCAAAGATGCCGCCGCAGATCAGTGCAATGTCGCTCAGGGTGCAGAGCGAGGCGGTCATCAGATGATACTGGCGCTTTACGCCCTGATTCATCACGAAAGCGTTTTGCGGCCCCAGCGGCAGAATCAGCGAGGCGCCAAGAGCAAGCCCTTGTAAATAGAGAGATAACACAGGATTTTCCTTACATCGGCGAGATGCAGGAGAGTATAGAGAGGCGGGATTATTAGCGGAAATGGAAAAAATTAATCAGGCATTAGACAGGTTGATAGGGGCGACGCTGTCGCCGCCCCGGTTTCGTTACGGCGCTTTGGTTTCCGCTTCCGGCTGGCTAGCCTGATGCAGATGCACATCCATTTGCGGGTAAGGAATGCCGATGCCTTTCGCATCGAGCGCGCGCTTAAAGTTCTTCAGCAGATCCCAGTAAACGTTCTGCAGATCGCCGCTGTTGCTCCAGCAGCGCACCACAAAGTTAAGCGACGAGGCGGCCAGCTCGTTGAGGCCGATCTGCACGCCCATATCCTGCAGCACGCGCGGATCGCTCTTCACTACCTCTTCCAGCAGCGCAATCACTTCATCTACGTCCGCGTCGTAGGCGACGCCGATAATGAACTCGTTGCGGCGCACCGGCTCGCGCGAGAAGTTAACGATGTTGCCGGCGATGATTTTGCCGTTCGGCACCACGACGATTTTGCCATCGGCGCTCTTCAGGGTGGTAGAGAAGATCTGCACGTTAAGCACCGTACCCATCACGCCGCCCAGATCGACGAACTCGCCCGCGCGGAAAGGACGGAAGGTTACCAGCAGCACGCCCGCCGCGAGGTTAGAGAGCGACCCCTGCAGCGCCAGACCCACCGCCAGACCGGCGGCGCCGAGCACGGCGATGACCGACGCGGTCTGCACGCCGACGCGTCCCAGCGCGGCGATCAGCGTAAAGGCGATAATGCCGTAGCGCACCAGCGCCGAGAGAAAGTCCGCCACCGTTTTATCGATGTGACGCGCCACCAGCACGCGATTGATGCCGCGTGAAATGATGCGCGCCACAATCATCCCCAGAATCAGGATAACGATAGCCGCGACGATATTGACCGCATAGCTGAGGATCAGCGCCTGATTGCGCACCAGCCAGCCGCCGGCGTTATGTATGCCGTCTACGACATTTAAGTCTTCCATATGAGAGCCCTGTTGTTGAATTCCCTGCCGGGAAGGTCAAATCACAGCCAGAAAGTTCCGGCAAACCAGCTATCAAGGGTAATCAAGAATCGGGGGATATGCCAAATCTGCGTTGAATTTGCTGTGAATTTGAGCGGAATAGCGCAATAGCAGGATAAAAAAAGGCCAGATCCGAAGATCTGGCCTGTGCAGTTAACCCGCGTGGCGGATTACAGACGATCGATGGCGTTCAGCTCTTTGAAAGCCTGCTCGAGGCGCACGACCATTGAGGCCTGCGCTGAACGCAGCCAGACGCGCGGATCGTAGTATTTCTTGTTCGGGCTGTCCGGACCCTGCGGGTTGCCGAGCTGCGCCTGCAGATACGCTTCGTTCTTTTTGTAGTACTGCAGGATACCGTCCCAGGTGGCCCACTGGGTGTCGGTATCGATGTTCATTTTGATCACGCCGTAGCTGATCGACTCTTCGATTTCCGCTGCGGAAGAACCGGAACCGCCGTGGAAAACGAAGTCCAGCGCGTTGTGCGGCAGGCCATGTTTTTCACAGACGTATTTCTGCGAGTCGCGCAGAATGGTCGGGGTCAGCTTGACGTTGCCTGGCTTGTAGACGCCGTGCACGTTGCCGAAAGAGGCAGCAATGGTGAAACGCTTGCTGATTTTGCTCAGTTCTGTGTAGGCGTAATCAACATCTTCCGGCTGGCTGTAGAGTGCGGAAGCGTCAACGTGGCTGTTGTCCACGCCATCTTCTTCGCCGCCGGTCACGCCCAGCTCGATTTCCAGCGTCATGCCCAGCTTGTCCATACGCGCCAGGTATTTGCTGCAAATCTCGATGTTCTCTTCCAGCGTCTCTTCAGAGAGGTCGATCATGTGAGAAGAGAACAGCGGTTTGCCGGTTTTCTCAAAGTGCGCTTCGCCTGCGTCCAGCAGACCGTCGATCCACGGCAGCAGTTTCTTCGCGCAGTGGTCGGTGTGCAGGATAACCGGCACGCCATACTGTTCAGCCATCAGGTGAACGTGATGCGCGCCAGCAATGGCGCCGAAAATCGCCGCGCCCTGCGGCTTGTCGGTTTTGAAACCTTTACCGGCGATAAACGCGGCGCCGCCGTTAGAGAACTGGACGATAACCGGCGCTTTCACTTTCGCGGCAGCTTCCAGCACGGCGTTGATGGAGTCGGTGCCGACGCAGTTTACCGCTGGCAGCGCGAATTTGTTCTCTTTCGCGACCTGGAAGATCTTCTGAACGTCGTCGCCAGTGACAACGCCGGGTTTAACGAAATCAAAAATTTTAGACATGATTGTGTCCTGTTTCGTGACCGACTATCCCCTGAGGGACAGCGCTTTAAACGCCCTACGGGCAAGACTTCAGGCGACGCGGCAGCGCGTCGCCCCCAAAGGATTACTGCTTAGCACGCTCTTCCAGCATGGCGACCGCAGGCAGTTTCTTGCCTTCGACGAACTCGAGGAACGCGCCGCCGCCGGTAGAGATGTAAGAGATTTTGTCTTCGATGCCGAACAGGTCGATAGCCGCCAGGGTATCGCCGCCGCCCGCAACAGAGAAGGCGTCGCTGTCAGCGATGGCATTGGCCACGATCTCGGTGCCCTTACGGAAGTTCGGGAACTCGAACACGCCGACCGGACCGTTCCACAGAATGGTTTTCGCCTCTTTCAGCACTTTCGCCATCGCCTGCGCAGTTTCGTCGCCGAAGTCCATAATCTCTTCGTTATCCGCCACTTCGGAAACCTTTTTCACGGTTGCCGGTGCAGTTTCAGAGAATTCCGTGCCCACGCGTGAGTCGGTCGGCACCGGAATGCCGTACTGATCGCGCAGGCCTTTCGCCGCTTCAACGAAGTCCGGCTCGTAAAGCGATTTGCCGACGTTGTTATCGATAGCCACAAAGGTGTTGGCGATGCCGCCGCCGACGATCACGGTGTCAGCGATTTTCACCAGCGACTGCAGCACGTCGAATTTGGTCGAGACTTTAGAGCCGCCGACCACCGCCACCAGCGGACGCTCCGGGTTGCTCATCACTTTGCCCAGCGCTTCCAGCTCGGCCGACAGCAGCGGACCCGCGCAGGCGATTGGCGCGAACTTGCCGACGCCGTGCGTTGACGCCTGGGCGCGGTGTGCGGTGCCAAACGCGTCCATCACAAACACGTCGCACAGCGCGGCGTATTTTTTCGACAGCGTTTCGTCGTCTTTCTTCTCGCCTTTGTTAAAGCGCACGTTTTCCAGTACCACCAGCTCGCCCGCGCCGACTTCAACGCCGTCGAGGTACTCTTTTGCCAGGGTGACTTTGGTGCCGTTCAGTTTATCTTTCAGATAGTTAACAACAGGCAGCAGGGAGAATTCTTCGTTGTATTCACCTTCGGTCGGGCGACCCAGGTGAGAGGTGACCATCACTTTTGCGCCCTGTTTCAACGCCGATTCGATGGTAGGCAGAGAAGCACGGATACGTGCGTCTGACGTCACTTTCCCTTCTTTTACTGGTACGTTGAGATCGGCACGGATCAGAACGCGCTTACCAGCCAGATCCAAATCGGACATCTTAATTACAGACATGGTGAACCCTCTCGTTGATTCTCGTAAGTTTTGTCAGGCGCAAACCGCGCCTTACCTGAAACCGCTTGCGGCCATCGCTAACGTCGTGTCGAGCATTCGGTTAGCAAAGCCCCATTCGTTGTCGCACCAGACCAGGGTCTTGATCAGGCGCTGACCGCTGACCCGCGTTTGCGTGCCGTCCACAATGGCACTGTGCGGATCGTGGTTAAAATCTACTGAGACTAACGGTAATTCCGTATAGTCAACTATACCACGAAATGCCCCCTCTGACGCGTTTTGCAGCAGCGCGTTGACCTCGCTGGCCCTGACCGACTGGCGTACGGAAACGCTGAGATCGATGGCCGTAACGTTGATGGTAGGCACGCGTACCGCGATCGCTTCAAAGCGGTCATTAAATTTCGGAAAAATACGGGTGATGCCGGCGGCCAGTTTGGTGTCGACCGGAATGATCGACTGACTGGCGGCGCGCGTACGGCGCAGATCGCTGTGGTAGGCGTCAATCACCTGCTGATCGTGCATCGCCGAGTGAATGGTGGTGACGGTGCCCGACTCGATGCCGAAGGCGTCGTCCAGCAGTTTGATCACCGGAATAATGCAGTTGGTGGTGCAGGAGGCGTTCGAGACGATGCGGTCTTCCTGCTTCAGCGCCCTTTCGTTCACGCCGAACACCACGGTGGCGTCGAGATCGTTGCCGCCTGGATGGGAGAACAGCACCTTCTTCGCGCCCGCCTGCAGATGCGCCTCGCCGTCTGCCCGGCTGCCGTAAACGCCGGTGCACTCCAGCACGATGTCGACGTTAAGCTCGCGCCACGGCAGCGCGTCGATATCGGCATGATGCAGGATGCGGATGGTATCGTCGCCGACCCACAGCAGGTCGCGCTCCTGACGCACGTCAAAAGCGAAACGCCCGTGGCTGGTGTCATATTTCAGCAGGTGCGCCATACCGGCCGCTTCCGCCAGTTCGTTGATCGCCACCACCGTGATTTCTGCTCGCCGCCCGGTTTCATAGAGCGCGCGCAGCACGTTGCGTCCAATGCGACCAAATCCATTAATGGCAATGCGAACCGTCATATCACCCCAGCAGTTAAATTCAGTGCAAAATCGGAACGATAGCCTGAGCCAGACATTCACGTTTGTACAGGAAATTCTTGCGCTTTTGCCACGGCATACCGCCGGAAAAAACGCCGTCGCAGCGCGGACTGAAACGGTTCAGCTACAATAAAGAGAAGCAGTAATAATTGGAATGCGTCAGATCAAATCAGAATTTAAAAATCTGACCAGGATCACACTTGAATCGTTGCGATGGATATAAAACGACCGCCAGACGCGCCCCGCTTTAGTAAAGTAACCCTGCTTAGCGCCCGGCAACCGGCGCGTTCTGACGGCAGACAAGTGATGAACTACAACCTGCTTTGGTATCTCTGGTTTCTCTGGGCCTGCGCGCTGGGCGCCTGGCTGTTCGGCTGGCGTATGACGCTGCTGCTGGCTGTCATGATGACGCCGCTTGCCCATGCCGCGTTCAGAGGATCAAAATTGAATAAGGGAATAATCATGTTTAAACGCAAAGCGCCGCCGGCCAGCGACGGCGATGTCGCCATACCCGACATGGCGGCGACCTCAGAGGAACAGGATCAGGCGGCGCGCCTTTTCGGCGGCACTATGATTAAAGCCGCGCCCGCCGCTATCACCACCATTCAGGAGAGCTGCACCATCGTCGGCGAGATCACCGCTGAGGGCGACGTGCACATCAACGGCAGCGTGACCGGCAAAATCATGGCGCAAAAAACCGTGGTGCTGCAAAAACAGGGATGCGTCGACGGCGAGATCTATGCGCAGCGCACCGAGATTGGCGGCCGGCTGAAGGGGTTATGTCGCAGTCGCGAAGTGGCAGTTAACGCCGAGGGCGTTATGGAGGGCACCATTGAGTGCGAATCGCTGGCGGTGCATCCACAAGGACGCTTTTATGGCTCTTCGCTTCCCTGGGAACAGGAGAAGAGAGAGAACGGCCTGACCGACGCGCCTGCGCCCGACGGTCAGACCTTTCAGCTGCACAAGGCGACGCTATTGCAGCCGTAGCCCTGTTGGATTCGCCCGCCTGCGCGGGCGAATCTCGATCGATTACAGCACCGCTTTCGCCTGCGCCACGACGTTGTCGACGGTAAAGCCGAACAGCTCGAACAGCTGCTCAGCCGGGGCGGATTCGCCGAAGGTAGTCATGCCCACTACCGCGCCGTGCAGGCCGGTATATTTCTGCCAGTAGTCGGCGATGCCCGCTTCAATCGCGACGCGCGCGCCGATCGCTTTCGGCAGCACCGCTTCGCGGTAGGCAGCATCCTGCTTGTCGAACGCGTCGGTAGACGGCATAGAGACCACGCGCGCCTTGACGCCTTCGCTGCTCAGCCTGTCGTAAGCCGCGACCGCCAGTTCGACTTCGGAACCGGTGGCGATCAGGATCACCTCTGGCTGACCGTCGCACTCTTTAAGGATGTAGCCGCCGCGCGCGATGTTCGCCAGCTGCTCAGGGGTGCGATCCTGCTGCGCCAGGTTCTGGCGAGAGAAGATCAGCGCGCTCGGGCCATCTTTGCGCTCAATAGCGTATTTCCACGCCACGGCGGATTCAACCTGATCGCACGGGCGCCAGGTGCTCATGTTCGGCGTGGTGCGCAGGCTGGCGAGCTGCTCGACCGGCTGGTGCGTCGGACCATCTTCGCCCAGACCAATAGAGTCGTGGGTGTAGACCATGATCTGACGGATCTTCATCAGCGCCGCCATACGCGCCGCGTTGCGCGCATATTCCACGAACATCAGGAAGGTGGCGGTGTACGGCAGGAAGCCGCCGTGCAGCGCGATACCGTTGGCGATGGCGGTCATACCGAACTCGCGCACGCCGTAGTGGATATAGTTGCCCGCCGCGTCGACGTTGATCGGCTTAGAGCCGGACCACATCGTCAGGTTGCTCGGCGCCAGGTCAGCGGAGCCGCCCAGGTATTCCGGCAGCAGCTTGCCGAACGCTTCAATGGCGTTCTGGGATGCTTTACGGCTGGCGATTTTCGCCGGGTTCGCCTGCAGCTGTTCAATAAATTTCTGCGACGCTTCCTGCCAGTCAGCCGGCAGCTCGTTGCTGACGCGACGTTTGAATTCGGCAGCCAGCTCCGGGAACGCCTGCGCGTAGGCGGCGAATTTCTCGTCCCACTTCGCCTCTTTCGCCTGGCCCGCTTCTTTCGCGTCCCACTCGGCGTAGATCTCTGACGGGATCACGAACGGCGCGTGCGCCCAGCCCAGCTGTTTACGGGTCAGCGCCACTTCGTCTTCGCCCAGCGGCGCGCCGTGCGAGTCGTGGGTGCCGGCCTTGTTCGGCGAACCGAAGCCGATAACGGTTTTGCACATCAGCAGCGAAGGCTTGTCGCTCACCGCTTTCGCTTCGTCGATCGCCTTAGCGATGGCGTCTGCGTCGTGACCGTCTACGCCGCGCACCACGTGCCAGCCGTAGGCTTCAAAGCGTTTTGCGGTGTCGTCGGTAAACCAGCCGTCGATGTGGCCGTCGATAGAGATGCCGTTGTCGTCATAGAACGCCACCAGCTTGCCCAGCTTCAGGGTGCCGGCCAGCGAGCAGACTTCATGCGAAATGCCTTCCATCATGCAGCCGTCGCCCATAAACACCCAGGTGTTGTGATCGACGATATCGTGACCCGGACGGTTAAACTGCGCCGCCAGCGTGCGCTCGGCGATGGCGAAGCCGACCGCGTTGGCGATGCCCTGGCCCAGCGGGCCGGTGGTGGTTTCCACGCCTGGGGTGTAGCCATATTCCGGGTGACCTGGAGTTTTAGAGTGCAGCTGGCGGAAGTTCTGCAGCTCGCTCAGCGGCAGATCGTAGCCGGTGAGGTGCAGCAGGCTGTAAATCAGCATGGAGCCGTGGCCGTTCGACAGCACGAAGCGGTCGCGATCGGCCCACTGCGGGTTGGTCGGGTTATGGTTCAGGTAGCCGCGCCACAGCACCTCGGCAATATCGGCCATACCCATCGGGGCCCCCGGATGTCCCGATTTGGCTTTCTGTACTGCGTCCATACTTAACGCGCGAATGGCGTTGGCAAGCTCTTTACGAGAGGGCATGTTCTACTCCAGGTCGGATGAATGATTCGCCTGTTTAAAGCATTGTTATTAATGGTTTATTAGGCAAAACAAGGAAAAAGTCGCTCATCAATGTACATGAAAATCGGGGCAAAAGTACATGCCGCGCCGTGCTAAATGTCACCGCTTCGTCTGGCATTTACGGCAATGTCTGCTAGCGCAGTCGCCAGCCACAGGCTATAACCCACTCGTTACCGTATCTGACCCTTTTTCAGATACGGGCTTTTCTCTCCTTGTTACTCACAGGATGTACGCATGAAAATCAAGACAGGTATTACGGCGATCGGCCTCGCGGCGCTGCTCAGCGGCTGTCAGGGCATGGACAACAACGCGCTGCTGCAGTCGGGCGCGCAGGCCTTCCAGGCCTATACCCTCAACGACGCACAGGTCAAACAGCTTAGCGATCAATCCTGCGCGCAGATGGATAAAGAGAACCAGCTGGCACCCGCCGACAGCACCTACCAGCAGCGTCTTAACAAGATCGCCGCCGCGCTGGGCGACAATATCAACGGCACACCGGCCAACTATCGCGTTTACCTCACCAAAGACGTCAACGCCTGGGCGATGGCGAACGGCTGCATCCGCGTTTACAGCGGGCTGATGGATATGATGGACAACAACGAAGTCGAAGGGGTGCTGGGGCATGAGATGGGCCACGTGGCGCTCGGCCATACGCGCAAGGCGATGCAGGTCGCCTTTGGCACCACGGCGGCGCGCACCGCGGCGGCGTCTGTCGGCGGCGTGATCGGCTCGCTGTCGCAGTCGCAGCTCGGCGATCTGGGCGAACAGCTGGTCAACGCGCAGTTCTCGCAGACCCAGGAGTCGCAGGCGGATGACTACTCCTACGATTTACTGAAGAAACGCGGCATCGATCCTCTGGGGCTGGCGACCAGCTTTGAGAAGCTGGCGAAAATGCAGCAGGGCCAGCAGAGCAGCCTGTTTGATTCGCATCCCGACTCCGCGGCGCGCGCGCAGCATATTCGCGAGCGCATCGCGGCGGACGGCGGAAAATAAGCGGATGTGCGCCGCCAGACGGCGGCGCACAACACTAGCGCTTAAACAGCCGATCGACCATCGATCCCAAATCGAGCTGCTTGTCGTGCAGGGATTGATCGTCCATCTGACCCTGCGGCGACATGCGGTCGACCAGGTGCGGCAGCAGCTCCGCCAGCTTGCCCGAGGCGCCGTCGACGTCGGTGCCGAGCTTCTGCGCCAGCGACTGCAGCGACGCCTCGCCAAACGCCGACTTCAGTTCGCCGCCGCTCACCGCCTGATTGCTGCCGGTGCCGATCCAGGAGCTGAGGATCTCCCCTAGCCCGCCCTGCTGAAACTTATGCAGCAACACTTCAACGCCGCCCTGCTCCTGCACCCAGCTCCAGACCGCTTCCAGTTCGCCCAGGGTGTTGCGCCCGTTGCCGTGGCCCAGCGCGCCAACTAATTCATCCAGTAAGCCCATGATGGCCTCTCGTTTAGGTTAATCACCGGGCGTCAGCGCGCCCGGTGCGACTCGGTTACTTGCCTTTGTTCACGGCCTGAACGTGCAGCATATCCAGCGCCAGCGTCGCGGCGGCCAGCGAGGTCAGATCGGCGTGATCGTAGCCCGGCGCCACTTCCACCAGGTCCATGCCGACAATGTTCAGCCCCTGCAGGCCGCGCACCAGCTTAGTCGCTTTGTCGGTGGTCAGCCCGCCAATCACCGGCGTGCCGGTGCCGGGCGCGTGCGCCGGATCCAGGCAGTCGATATCGAACGTCAGGTAGACCGGCATATCGCCGACGGTGCGCTTCACCTCGGCCAGAATGTCATCCACACTGCGATCGTTGACCTGCGCCGCATCCAGCACGTTAAAGCCGAGGCTTTTGTCGAACTCGGTGCGAATGCCGATCTGCACCGAGTGCTGCGGATCGATCAGCCCCTCTTGCGGCGCGGTAAAGAACATGGTGCCGTGGTCGAAGGTCGGGCCGTTGGAGTAAGTATCGGTATGGGCGTCAAAATGCACCAGCGCCAGTTTGCCGAAGTGCTTCGCGTGGGCGCGCAGCAGCGGCAGTGTCACGTAATGGTCGCCGCCGAAGGTCAGCATGCGCTTGCCGTTCGCCAGCAGTTTTTCCGCGTGCGCCTGCAGCTTGTCGGAGAGATCCTGCGAGTCGCCGAAGGCGTAGACCAGATCGCCGCAGTCAACGACGTTCAGGCGCTGACGCAGGTCGAAATCCCACGGCCAGCGGCAGCCTTCCCAGGCGAGGTTGGTGGAGATCTGGCGGATCGCGCCCGGCCCCAGACGGCTGCCCGGACGGCCAGAGGTGGCGGCGTCGAACGGCACGCCGGTGATCACCCACTCGGCGTCGCTGTCGTAAGGCTGGAAGTTCACCGGAAAACGCATGAAACCGAAGGCGTTTGAAACCAGCGAGTTGTCGTACTGATTGCCCAGGGTGTTATACATAAATCATCCTCACTGCCGCATGGCGTTAAGTTACTGGTGATAAAAGGGTAGATAAAAAAAATCCCCTCCGCGTCGTTAAACCCGACGAGGAAGGGATTTCAGCGTTGCCGCATGTCAGGCGATTATCGCGGAGTTCGGCGCGCGCTGCAATGCGCGGCGCGCCTGAACAGCCGTTGTTGAGACGCGATTAACGTTCTCGCAGCGCCTCTTTGGCGCGGTTGAACGGTTTGATCAGGTAGTCCATCACCGTTTTCTCCCCGGTTTTGATATCCACGGTAGAGACCATGCCGGGGCTGATAGAGAAGCGGCGGCCGGCTTTGTTCTGCACGTAGTCGGTGTCGGTGCGAATAAAGACGCGGTAGTAGTAGATCTCCGGCTTCACCTCATCCTGAATGGTGTCGGGCGAAATGCTCTCTACCACGCCCTGCAGCCCGCCGTAGATGGCATAGTCATAGGCGGAGATCTTCACCAGCGCCTTCTGCCCCGGATGGATAAAGGCGATGTCGCGCGGCGAGAGGCGCGCCTCGATCAGCAGGCGGTCGTCCATCGGCACGATATTCATCAGTTCGCCGTTGGGCGGGATCACCCCGCCGACGGTGGTGACCTTGATGTTTTTCACGATGCCGCGCATCGGCGAGCGCAGCGTCAGACGACTGACGGTATCTTCGCGGCCCTTCACCGTTTGCGCCAGGCTATCCGCTTCCGCCGACGCCTTCGCCAGATCCTCGCGCGCCTGCACGTAATATTGCGAGCGCATATCGGTCAGCTTTAGCTCCAGATCGGACTTGTCGCGCTGCAGGCGCAGCACTTCGACGCTGCTGGCCGCGCCGCTTTTCGCCAGCCGCTGGGTGATCGCCAGCTCGCGGTTAGCCAGCCCGAGCGACTCCTGAATCTGCGCCGTGGCGTCCTTGAGCTGCGCGCGTCGCGTGGTATAGAGCCGGGTTTCCGAGGCGATCAGCTCGGGAAAGGCTTTTAGCTCCTCGGGAAAGCGCAAAGGCTGATCGTTGACCTCGGCGTAGAGCCGCGCGCTGGCCGCCAGCGCGGCCCGGTAGCGCGCCGCGCTCTCGCCGACGCTGGAGACGGATCGCGTGGGATCGAGCTTCGCCACGATCTGCCCCGCCTGCACTCGATCTCCTTCATGCACGTTCAGCTCGGCAAGAATGCCGCCCTCCAGCGAACTCAGTACCTGATCGCGCGAGCTGGGTATCACCTTGCCGGTGCCGGTCGACACCTCGTCGAGCACGCCGAACCAGGCCCAGATCAGCCCCGCCAGCAGCAAAAAGAAGCTGATGACGATCAGGCGCACCGCGCCGCTGTAGTACGTTTCCGAGCGCAGATCGCCGTTGAGATCGTCGGAGGTCTGTGCTTCAGGCGACACCAGCCGCAGTTTTGTCGATAGCTCGCTCATGCCTGATCCTCCGGGCGATTCAGCGCTGGCCGCACAGGCGGCAGCGCGCTCTCTTTCGGGCTGTCCATCACCAGCTGCCCCTCTTTCAGCACCAGCACGCGATCCACCAGCGCGAGGATGGCGGCGCGGTGCGTCGCCACCACCAGCGTGCGGCCGTTAAGCCACTGGCCAAGCCGTTCGATAAACTCTTTTTCGGTGTGATCGTCCAGCGAAGCGGTCGGCTCATCCAGCAGCACAATATTGGGGTCGCGCAGCAGCATGCGCGCCAGCAGCACCGACTGCCGCTGCCCGCCGGACAGCCCGACGCCGCCCTCCATCACCGGATGATCGAGTCCGAGCGGCAGACGACGAATAAAGTCGGCGCCGCCGCTTACCGTCAGCGCGGCGAAGATCGCCTCGTCGCTGGCGTGCGCCGCGCCCATCGTCAGGTTTTCGCGCAGCGTGCCGTGGAACAGCCGCGCGTTCTGCGTCATCAGGCCGACGTTGCGCCGTACGTCAGCCAGATCGATATGCGGCAGGCTGAGGTTGTCGAGCCGCAGCTCGCCGCCCACCAGATCCATGCCGCCGATCATCGCCTGCAGCAGCGTCGATTTGCCCGATCCGTTGCGACCCAGCACCGCGACGCGCTCGCCGGGCCTGATGGTCAGGCTTTTAATGCGCAGCGCCACAGTGGCGGAGTCGCTGTAGTAGCGAAACATCGCCTCGCTGAACTGGTAGTGGCCAAACAGCACCGGGCAGTGAATGCGGGTTTCGTCTTTGCTGTTCTCGACCGGCAGCGCCATCAGCGCGTCCAGGCTGGTTTTCGCCGCCTTCACCTGCTGCCAGCGCGCCAGCACGCCGCACAGGGTGCCCATCGGAGCGATCATGCGCGACGAGAGGAGCGACGCCGCCACGATGGCGCCGGTGGTGATATCGCCGTTGATCACCATCGGCGCGCCGATGACGATCACGCTGGCGTAGACCAGCCCCTGCACCGTGACGCCCCAGCTGATCAGCGAATGCATCACTTTGCGCATCTCCACGCCGGACTGCGCGGTGATGCGAATGTAGCTGTTCCACTGCTGCAGAAAGCGATCCTCCGCCTGCATCAGCTTGATATCCTCCAGCCCCTGCACGCTTTCCACCAGCACCGCGTTGCGCAGCGTCGACTCTTTCAGCGCCTGATGCGCCAGCCGCGCCAGGGTTTTCTGCTTCAGAATGCCGGGCAGGATCATCAGGATCACCGCCACCGGGGCGATCCACGCCAGCTGCGGCGCGATAATCGCCATCACCAGCATAAACAGCAGGAAGAACGGCATATCGACGATCGAGGAGACGGTGGTCGAGGTCACCATTTCCCGGATCGCCTCCAGCTCGCGCAGCTGCGAGATAAAGGTGCCGGTGGATCGGGGAATGGCGCTGTTGCGCAGACGCAGCGCGTGGCCGAACACCCGATCGGATACGCGCATATCCGCCCGCTTGCCGAGCAGATCGGTGACGTGATCGCGCCCGACGCGCAGAATATAGGTAAAGATCACCGAGATGATTACCCCGCCGTAGAGAACATAGAGCGTGGGATAAGACTGCGCCGGGATCACCCGGTCGTAGACCTGCATCGAGAAGATGATCCCCACCAGCGCCAGCAGGTTGATCAAGAAGGATCCCAGCATCACGTAGCCGTAGGGGCGCAGATCGCGCAGCACCAGGCGACGCAGCCAGTCCGGCTTGATGGTCTCCATAAAGCGATCGACGCGGCTGTCTTTGGCGGCGGTCAGCGGGCGAAAGGCGGCGGCAAAGCGGATATCGGGCAGCAGCGCGCCCAGCGACAGCGGCGTCGGCTGCTCGTCGCCGCTGAAATGCACGCGCACCTCGTCTTCGCCGTCGAAGCTGACGATCACGCCGACCTGACCATCCGTCAGCTCGACCGCCAGCGGCAGCCGCCAGTGGTTAATCTCCCATTTCTTATCCTGATAGAGCTGCAGCGACATCCCGGCCTGACGCGCCAGATGGCGCAGCGCTTTGTCGCGCGTCTGCTTGCCCTGCCACTCGCTGGCGGCGAGGATCATGCCCGGCGAACAGGGCAGCCGATAGTGGCCGGCAATAAGAATAATGGCTGTCGCCCAGCCCGGTAGCGGCACCCCGCTTTCGGCCCCATCGGGCTGACCTGCGGGGGAATCTGGAAGCTGCATTTGCGTCATGGCTGGATCTCCACGGACTGGATCCGCTGATTATTCAGGGCGAACGCCGACCGCATATGGCCGGTGCTGTAAAGGCAGTCGAGCTGCAGCGAGCGGAGCTGGCTGATGGTTTGCTGCAGCGTGAAGCGGGTCTGGAACACCTCCTGTTCGGCGTTAAGCACGTCGAGCAGCGGCCGGGTGCCAAGCTGCAGATATTGATCCTGATAGAGTTCCTGGGTTTTCTCCCCCAGCCGCTGCTGCCGGGCCTGGATCGCCAGGCTAAGCGCCAGGCTCTGCGACTGGCTCTGCGACTCGCTCAGCTGCTGGCGCGCTTTCAGCCGCGCCGAGTTGACCGCGGCGTTGGCGGCGGTCAGGGCGTTGGCGGCGGCGTTGCGGCTGGCGGTCATGCCGCCGCCCTGATAGAGCGGCATCTCCACTTTAACGAAGGCGGAGTACTGCGTGCGGTCCAGCGTTTCGCTGTTGGCGTAGTGGTTGTTGAGGTAGTGGGTGACCTGCGGCTCCAGCGAAATGGTGGGCAGCATTTGCGCGTTGGCGTTGTCGAGCTTCGCCTGCGCCTCGTTGGCCTGTGCCCAGGCGGCGAGCACCGCCGGGATCAGGCGGTCGTCCGCCTTCGCGGCGTCACAGGAGCGCGTTAAGTTGTCGGGGAAAGCGTCGCTGACTTTTTTCACCAGCGGCCAGCCCAGATAGGTCGCCAGCGTGGCGCGCCAGCGGTCGAGGTTGGCCTGATACTGCGTCAGCACGGTGCGCGCCCCTTCGATGCGGGCGTCGGTTTGCGTCGCGTCGGAGAGCGAGGCGGCCCCTTCATCGTTGCGTCGACGCGCCAGATCGCCGATTTTCATCAGCGCGGTCAGCTGCTCCTGGGCGATCTTCACCAGCTGCTGATAGCCCTGTACCTGGATCAGCGCCGCCGCGGTGTCGTGCGCCACGGTGTCGATGCTCACCAGCACATTGGCCTGCTGCTGCGCCACGCCCGCTTCGGCGGAGCGCACCGAGCTGCTGACCTTGCCGAAGTCGTAGAGCATCTGGGAGACCGACAGCACCACCGACGGGCTAAACCCCTTCTCGCTGTAGCTGTTGCTGTAGCCGTTATTAAAGCCGCCGCTGACCTGCGGATAATATTTGGCTTTCGCCACATCCACCTGGTCGGCCTGCTCCATCAGCTTACCCACCGCCTCGGCGATATCGGGATGCCACTGGATCGCCCGCTGCACCGCCTGATTGAGAGTCAGGGTGTCGGGCACGCGCGCCAGCGCGGGTTCGGCGCTTTCGCCGGTCAGTGAGGGAAGGTCCTGCTGTGACGCCAGACCGGTTGCGGTGATCTGGCTGGCCGTTTGCATCACGTCGCTGCGGGCCGCCAGAGAGGAAGTTGTAAACAAAGCGATGCCAGCACAGAGAACGCTGAGCGTAAAAGAACGGCGATATATTGCGCTTGATTGCATCCGATCCATCGTTTTCCACTCGTCAGTTAAGGAAAGGGGCGCATCCCTGCGCCCGATAATGCTTCCCTGCCAGACATAACGGCGGTTAAGCCGTGTGATTCTGGTGCGGTTGTTGCAGTAGCTCCTCCAGTGAAACGTTGACGCCCTCCAGCGTGACCAGCTGCGTGCTGCTGTAGGCGGTACCGGTGCCGTCGCGGTCAATCGACAGCACGGTATTGCCATCCGCAGTGTGGTCCACCTTCACGAAGTCATTAACGTTGCTGGTGGTGTCGTTCCAGCCGACCAGCAGACTGCTGACGTCGATCTTGTCGCCATCGGCGACAGAGAAATCGGTCCAGGTGTCGTGGCCGTTGCCGCCGACGGCATCTACGCTGCTCAGCAGGTGATACACCAGGGTATCGGCGCCTGCGCCAGCGGTGATGGTGTCGTCATAGGCGCTGCTGGTGAGCGCATCCGCACTGGCGGTGCCCGTGATGGTCGGATGCAGCTCGATGGTGAAGCTGTTGGTGGTGATGGTGCCGTCGGCCGCCGCCAGGCTGTAGCTGAACACCTCTTTGTGCGCGATCTCCTGCACGTTGACGGCGCTGTTGAGCGCGTAGGTGTAGTGACCGTCGGCTGTGATGGTCAGGGTCCCGTAATCGCCCGCTACCAGCGTGCTGCCGCTGCTGCTGACGGCGGTGGTCTGACCCGCCTCGTTGGTGATGCTCAGCGTGCCGCTATGGGTTGCCGTGCTGTCACCGTAGATGCTGCCGCTCGCCGTGGTGCCGTCATCGACGCTGGCTTCCGCAAACAGGCTGTTGACCGAGAAGAGCGTGGTCGCTGGCCCGTTATGCAGATCGACGGTCAGGGTGGCCGAGGTCACCGTGCCGCTGGCGTCGCGCACCGAGTAGCTGAAGACGTCGGTGGCGGGCACCGTGTCGGCGTCCAGACCCGCTTTCAGCGCATAGGTGTAGTTACCTTTGGCGTCGACGGTCAGGGTGCCGTAGGTGGTGTTGATCACCGTGTTACCGGTCGCCGCGATGGCGCCGCCCGATACCGTAGTCACCAGCGTACCTGTCGGCACCGTGCCAGCCACCGAACTGGTATCGTTCGCCAGCAGGTTGCCCGTCACGGTGGCCGCTATCGTCACCGCCGTATAGGTGATATCCGACGTGGTGGTCACGGTGGTTGACGGCAGAACGCCAACGCCGGTGCTGGTGCCCAGCAGCACGGCGTAGTTGCCGGTGCCGAGATTGCTGTAGGTCACGTTCGCGCCAGTCTGCGTACCGATGGTCAGCAGCGTGGAGATGTAGTTGGCCGAACTGGACTTCAGCGTCCAGGTGCCGTTCGCCTGCTGCTGATAGAGGTAGAGCGTGTAGTTGGCGGTCAGTGCAACCAGGCTGGTCGCCGAGGCGTGCAGCGTGACTGAACGCGTATCGCCCGTTCCCACGCTAAAGGTATAGGCGTTAGTGCTGTTCAGCACGCTGGCGCTCAGTACCGTACCCAGATTGACGCTCAGCAGCGCCGCGCTGGTAAAGCTGGTATTGGCGTTGGTGATGCTGCCAGCCTGCGTGGAGTAGTCCACCTCGGTCACATCGTTGGCCGCCACCACGCGGATGGCGCCCAGCACTGACGCGGCAGGCGAGACGTTGCCTGCGCTGTCGACCTGGGTGACCGACAGCGTCGCGCCGGTGGTCTGCGCCGTGGTCAGCGACACCGAGAAGCTGCCGTTGGCCGCCACGGTAGAGCTGCCGATGGCGTTGCCGCCCGCGTCGCGTACCGTCACCGTCGCGCCCGCTTCACCGCTACCGGTCAGCGTGGTGCCTGCCGTGTTGATCGCCAGCGCGGTTACCGCCGTCGGCGCCACGCTGTCGATGGTCACGCTGGCCGACGTCGTGGTGCTGACGTTGCCCGCCGTGTCGGTCACCGTGACGTTCAGCGCATGCGCGCCCTGCGTCAGCGTAGCGGTGGTGAAGCTCCAGGCGCCGCCGGTGCTGGCGGTAACACTGCCCAGCAGCGTTGCGCCGTCATAGATCCTGACCAGCGCGCCCGCTTCCGCCGTGCCGCTCAGCACCGGCGTGGTGTCGCGCGTTGCCCCGCCGCTCGGCACGGTGACGGTCGGCGTCACCGAGTCGTTGGTGATCACCAGCGTGCTGGCCGCCGGCGCCGTGGTGTCGATGGTCAGAGAGGCGTTGACGCCCGGACTGACGTTGCCTGCCGCATCGGTCGCGGTGACGGTCAGGGTGTGCGCGCCGCTCGCCAGCGTCGGGCTAATCAGGCTCCACTGTCCGTTGCTGCCCACGGTGGTGGTGCCCAACAGGGTGGCGCCTTCATAGACGCTGATCCGCGCGCCGACCTCGCCGCTGCCGCTCAACAGCGGCGTGGTGTCGTTGGTGACGCCGCCGTTAGGGATGGTCACCGGCGTGCTGCCGTTGTTGTTGCTCACCGTCAGCGCGGTGACTGCCGCCGGCGCCGTGGTGTCGACAATGACCGTGGCCGCCGTCGAACCGCTGACGTTGCCCGCCGCATCGGTCACCGTGACGTTGAGCGCATGCGTGCCCGCCAGCAGCGTCGGAGAGGTGAAGCTCCACGCCCCGCCGGTGCCTGCCGTCGCCGTGCCCAGCACGGTGGTGCCGTCATAGATGGTGACGCGACTGCCCGCCTCCGCCGTGCCGCTCAGGGTTGGCGTGCTGTCGTTGGTCGCACCGCCGTTCGCCACTACCGTGCCGGTAACGTCGTTGACAATCTGCAGCGTTGATGCCGTCGGTGCAACCGTATCCACCGTAATGGAAACCGTTGCCGACGCCGCGCTGGTGTTGCCCAGCGCATCGCGCACCGTCACGCTCAGCGGATGCACGCCGTTGCTCAGCGCGGCGGTGGTGAAGCTCCATGCGCCGTCGGCGCCCGCCGTCACCGAGCCGAGCGCCGTGGTGCCGTCATAAACGATCACCGTCGCGCCCGCTTCCGCCGTGCCGCGCAGCGTTGGCGTATTGTCATCGGTTACCGCACCGTTCGCCAGGTCGCCCTGAATAGTGCCGACGTTGTCGTTGATCGCCAGATTGGTGACCGCTGCCGGTGCCGTGGTGTCGACAGTCAGCGTCACCGTGGTCGGTGCGCTGGTGTTGCCCACTGCGTCGGTGGCGGTCACGCTCAGGGTATGCGCGCCGTCCGCCAGCGTCGGCGTGACGAAGCTCCACTGCCCGTTGCTGCCCGCCGTCACGCTGCCCAGCACCGTGGTGCCGTCAGTGATGGTGACGCGGCTGCCCGCCTCAGCGGTGCCGGTCAGCGCTGGCGTGTTGTCGTTGGTGCTGCCGTTGTTGGCAATCGGTACCGGCGTGGTGCCGTTGTTGTTGCTCGCCGTCAGGGTCACAGCCGCAGGCGGCGTGGTGTCCACCACGATGCTGGCCGTGGTGGAGCCGCTGACGTTGCCCGCCTGATCCGTGACCGTGACGCGCAGCGCATGGGTGCCCTCGCCGAGCGTCGTCGGCGCAAAGCTCCATGCGCCACCGGTGCCGACGGTGACGGTGCCCAGCGTGGTGGTGCCGTCATAAACGGTCACCACGCTGTTGGCTTCCGCCGTGCCGCTCAGCACTGGCGTATTGTCGCTGGTGGTGCTGCCGTTCGGCACCGTCACGTTGGCGGCGTCGTTGGTGATAACCAGCGTTGACGCCGCTGGCGCGACGGTGTCTACCGTAAGGTTGAACGGCGTTGCCGCGCTGGTGTTGCCCGCCGCGTTAGTCACGGTGACGTTGAGCGTGTGCTCGCCGTTGCTCAGCACGCCGGTGGTGAAGGTCCAGGCGCCGCCTGTACCTGCCGTCACCGTGCCAAGCAGCGTGGTGCCGTCATAGACGCTGACGATATTGCCTGCGGTGGTGGTGCCGCTCAGGGTTGGCGTGGCGTCATCAGTAAAGGCGCCGTTCGTCAGGTTGCCCTGGATCCCGCCTGCATTATCGTTAACCGTCAGGTCAGCGACCGGCGCTGGCGCGGTGGTCGCTACCGTCAGCGTCAGCAGCGCGGCCTCGCCGGTGTTGCCTGCGGCATCGGTCGCGGTCACGCTCAGGGTGTGCGCGCCGTCGGCCAGCGTCGGCGTAGTGAAACTCCACTGACCGTTGCTGCCCGCCGTGACGCTACCCAGCGCCGTACCGTTTTCAGAGATGATGATGCGGCTTCCCGCCTCCGCCGTCCCGGTCAGCAGTGGCGTGCTGTCGTTGGTGGTGCCGTTGCTGGCGATTGGCGTCGCCGTCGTGCCGTTGTTGTTGCTGGCGGCCAGCGTGACGGCACCGGGCGCGACGGTGTCGACCACCACCGTGGCGCTGCCGGACGGCACGCTGAGGTTACCCGCCACATCCCTGACGCGTGCGTTCAGTGTATGCGTACCCTCAGAAAGCGCGCCAGTGGTGAAACTCCATGTGCCGTCGCTGCCAACCGTGACCGAACCCAGCGCCGTAGTGCCGTCATAAACGGTGACCACGCCGCCTGCTTCGGCGGTGCCGCGCACCACCGGCGTCGCGTCATTGGTGGATCCGCCGTTCGGCACCGTGACATTGGTGATGTCGTTGGTGACGGTCAGCGTCGCCGGCGCCGCTGGAGCGATGGTGTCGACGGTAAAGGCGATCGCTTCCGAGCGCGAACTAATGTTGCCCGCCGCATCGGTAACCGTGACGCTCAGCGCGTGCGGCCCGTTGATCAGCAGCGGGGAAACAAAACTCCATGCGCCGCCGGTGCCCGCCGTAGCGGAACCGATTACCGTATCGCCGTCATAGACGGTGACCAGCGCACCCGCTTCCGCCGTGCCGCTCAGCTGCGGCGTGTTATCGTTGGTGGCGCCGTTATTGGCAATCTCCACCGGCGTGGTGCCATTGTTATTGTTTAGCAGCAGCGCGGTGGCCGTGACCGGTGGCGTGATATCGACGGTAAAGTTGATGGGGCCAGCCGGTTCGCCAGGCTCGTTATTGATATCGACGGTCGTGATAGAGATTGCATGCGCGCCCTCCGTCAGCGGCGTGGCAGGCGTAAAGCTCCAGATGCCGCCTGCGCCTACGGTCACGCTGCCCAGTGTGGTCGTGCCGTCCAGAATGGTGACCACGTCGCCTGCTGTGGCCACGCCGCTGATCACCGGCGTGGTGTCATCAGTAAACGCCCCGTTCTGCAGGTTAACCAGCGTGCTGCCAGCATCGTCGGTGATCTGCAGCGTGCTGGTGGTCGGCGGCAGGCCATTTTCGATAGTGATACCGACAGCCGTGGTCGCCGCGCCGACGTTGCCCGCCGCATCGGTCTGCGTAACGGTAAAGCTGTGCGCGCCGTTGCTCAGCGCCGCTGGCGTAAAGCTCCATGCGCCGCCTGCGCCCGCCGTCACCGTGCCGAGCAAGATATCGCCGTCATAGACGGAAACGGTGCTGCCCAGCTCCGCCGTGCCGCTCAGGATTGGCGTGTTGTCGTCGGTAAAGGCGCCATCAATCAGCGGGCCGGTGGTGACGCCCGCATTGTCGGTGATCACCAGATCGGCGATGGCCGCCGGCGGAGTGAGATCGACGTTAATGGTGTAAGGCTCAGCCTCGGCGCTGGTATTACCCGCCGCGTCGGTGACCGACACGGTATAGGTGTACTGCCCGTCGGCCAGCGTGCCGGTTTCAAAGCGCCAGACGCCGCTTTCATTCACCGTGGCGGTGCCGAGCAGCGTCTCGCCCTGATAGATATTCACCGTCGCGCCCGCCTCGGCGGTGCCGCGCAGCACCGGCGTTTCGTCATTGGTGTTACCGTCATTGCCGATGACAACCGGCGTCGCACCGTTGGTGTCGTAAATATCAAAGGTCGCCACCGGCTGCGGCGCGATAGTGTCTACCGTCAACGTGACAGATGAGGTGGCGCTAACGTTGCCCGCCGCATCAGTAACCGTGACGTTCAGCGTATGAAGGGCGTCAGAGAGTGCAGGCGCTGGCGTAATACTCCAGGCGCCATTGCCATCCGCCAGCACCGATCCCACCGCCGTGGTGCCGTCATAGACGGTGACCAGCGCGCCCGCCTCCGCCGTGCCGCTGACCGCTGGTGTGCTGTCGTTGGTCACGCCACCGTCGGCGATAGCGACGCCGCCATCGTTACGCAGCGTCAGTGCAGTCGCCGGTTCCGGCGGCGTCACGTCGACGCTAAAGGTAAAGGCCTCAGACCGTGCGCTGACGTTGCCGATCTCATCGGTGACCGTGGCGCTCAGTGCATGGGTGCCGTCCGCCAGCGTCGGCGTGTTAAAGGTCCACGCGCCCTCGCCGTCTGCCGTCGTCGAGCCAATCGCCACATCACCGTCGTAGATCGTAACCAGGCTGTTGGCTTCCGCCGTTCCCGTCAGCAGCAGCGTGTTGTCGCTGGTGGCGGCATTCGGCGTCAGCACCACCGGTTCTGCTCCGTTGTCGCTGCTGACCGACAACGCGGTCGCCACTGGCGCCACGGTATCGACGGTAAAGGCGATCGCGGTAGAAGGCGCGCTGACGTTGCCAGCCGCATCGGTAAGGGTCACCGTCAGGCTATGCAGGGCGTCGCTCAGCGTCGGCACCGAGAAGCTCCACAGGCCGTTAGCGCCGACCGTGGTGGTGCCGAGCGCGGTGGTGCCATCATAGACGGTCACGATAGTGCCCGCTTCACCGCTGCCGCTCAGCAGCGGCGTGCTGTCGCTGGTGGTGTCGCCGTTGGCGATCGCCACCGCCGTCGCGCTGTTGTCGCTGTTAAGGGCGATATCCAGCGCTGTCTCTGGCGCGGTCGCGTCAATCACTACGCTGATGGTAGCGGAGGCGCCAACGTTGCCCGCCGCATCGGTCGGCGTGACGGTAAAGGTATGGGTGCCGTCGCCCAGCGCAGACGGGGTATAGCTCCAGCTGCCGTCGTCGTTGACCGGGACGCTGCCCAGCAGCGTTGCGCCGTCATAAACGGTGACGGTGCCGCCCGCTTCCGCCAGGCCGCTCAGTACCGGCGTGCTGTCGTCGGTCAGGCCGCCGTCCGGGATGGCAACCCCCTCGGTGCCGCTGTCGTTGGTCAGCGCGAGGCTGGTGACCGCCGCTGGCGGCTGGGTATCGACATTCAGCGTAATGGCGTCGCTGGCCGCGCTGGCGTTGCCCGCCGCGTCGGTGACGATGGCGCTCAGGCTGTGCACGCCGTCGTTAAGCGTTGGCGAGGTAAAGCTCCAACTGCCGTCGTCCGCCACGGTGGCGCTGCCGAGCACCGCCGTGCCGTCCAGCACGGTGACAATGCTGCCCGCTGGCGCGGTGCCGCTCAGCACCGGCGTGTTGTCGTTGGTCAGGCCGCCCGGCTGGATGGCCGCGCCGGTAACGTCATTGGTCAGCGCCAGCTCGGTCGCCGCCTCTGGCGCGGCGGTATCGACGGTAAAGCTGACAGCAGGGGTATTGCCGCTGCTGTTGCCCGCCGCGTCGGTGACGGTGACGCTCAGGCTGTGCAGGCCGTCAGTCAGCGTCGGCGTGATAAAGATCCAGCTGCCGTCCGATCCGGCGGTCACAGATCCAATCGCCGCATCGTTGTCGAACACGGTGACGAGGCTGCCCGCTTCAGCCGTGCCGGTCAGTTCCGGCGTGGCGTCGTTAACGGTGCTGCCTTCCGCAATCGGCACCAGCGTCTGACCGGCGTTGTTATTGACCACCACATCGATCGGCAGCGTCGGCGCGGTGGTATCCACGCTGAAGTTAAAGGCGTCAGAGGTCGGGCCGACGTTGCCTGCCGCATCGGTTACGACGGTGGTGAGGCTGTAGTTGCCCTCGGCCAGCGTCGGCAGCGTATAGCTCCAGCTGCCGTCAGCGGCCACCGGCACCGTCGCCAGCAGCGTCGCGCCGTTAGAGATGCTGATCGAACTGCCTGGCTCTGCGGTGCCGCTCAGCACCGGCGTGGTGTCGTTGGTGGTGCCACCCGCCGTGATAACCGCGCCGCTGGCATCGTTGGTGAGCAGCAGATCGGCTGCCGCCGCAGGCGCGCCGGTGTCGATGCTGAAGCCGATCGACTCGGATGGTGCGCTGCTGTTGCCGGTGGCGTCAGTAACGGTCGCGCTCAGGCTGTGCGCCCCTTCGCTCAGGGTCGGCGCGGTAAAGCTCCAGTTGCCGTCTGCATCGACCGTCGCGGTGCCGAGCACCGTGGTACCGTCGAGCACGGTCACCGTGCCGCCCGCCGACGCGGTGCCGCTCAGCACCGGCGTGGTGTCGTTGGTCTGGCCGCCCGCGGTAATGGCCGTGTTGCTGCCGTCGTTGGTCAGCGCCAGATCCGCCGGTGCCGCTGGCGGCGTCAGGTCGATGCTAAAGACGTAGGCTGCCGACGCCGTGCCGGTGTTACCGGCGGCATCGGTCACGGTGGCGGTCAGGCTGTGATCGCCCGCTGCCAGTTCTGGTGTGGTAAAGCTCCAGTTGCCCTCTGCATCTACCGCGACAGAGCCCAGCGCCGCGTCGCCGTCGAACAGCGTGACGACGCTGCCCGGCTCAGCGGTGCCGCTCAGCACCGGCGTCACGTCATTGGTCGTGCCGTTCGCCGGGATCGCCGAGCCGCTCTGATCGTTAACCAACGTCAGGCCCAGCGCCGCCTCCGGCGCCACCGTATCCACCGTAAAGCTCAGCGCATCAGTCGGCGCGCTGACGTTGCCCACCGCATCGGTCACGGTGGCGCTCAGGCTGTGTGCGCCCTCGGCCAGCGTCGGCGAGGTAAAGCTCCAGTTGCCGTCGTTGCCCACCGTGACGCTGCCCAGCGGGGTATCGCCGTCAGAAACGGTCACGATGCTGCCCGCCTCGGCGGTGCCGCTCAGCACCGGCGTGGCGCTGTTGGTCAGGCCGCCCGCGGTAATCGCCGTGCCGCCTTCAGTGCTGCTGAGCAGCAGATCGGCTGCCACCACCGGCGGCGTGGTATCCACGGTAAAGGCCACCGCATCTGAAGCCGGACCGGCGTTACCCGCTGCATCGGTGACCACGGCCGTCAGGCTGTGGTCGCCTTCGCTCAGCGCCGGCGTGGTGAAGCTCCAGTTGCCGTCGGTGCCTACCGCTGCCGAACCGAGCGCCGTATCGCCGTCATAAACGGTGACAAAGCCGCCCGCCTCGCCGGTGCCGCTCAGCACCGGCGTCGGATCGTTGGTCACGGTGCCGTCAATCGCCACCGGCGTGCCGCTCTGATCGTTGCTGAGCAGCAGGTCGCCCGCCGCAGCCGGCGCCACCGTATCAACAGTAATCAGCACTGGCGTGGTGGCGCTGCTGCTGTTGCCTGCCGCATCGGTGACCACCGCGCTCAGGCTGTGGTCGCCATCATCCAGCGTCGGCGTGGTGTAGCTCCAGTTGCCGTCGTTGCCCACCGTCACGCTGCCCAGCGGGGTGTCGCCGTCGGAAACGGTCACGATGCTGCCCGGCTCGGCGCTGCCGCTCAATACCGGCGTGGCGTTATTGATCAGGCTGCCGGAAGCGATCGGCGCGCCGTCATTGCTCAGCACCACATCTGCCGGCAAGGCTGGCGGCAGGGTGTCGACGGTGATGGCGACAGGATCGGAGGCAGGACCCGCGTTCCCCGCTGCATCCGTCACAGTGGTCGTCAGGCTGTGATCGCCGTCGGAGAGCGCTGGCGTGGTGAAGCTCCAGCTGCCGTCGGTGCCCACCGTTGCCGTGCCCAGCACGGTGTCGCCGTCGGAGATGGTGACGGTGCTGCCCGGCTCGGCGCTGCCGCTCAGCGTCGGCGTATTATTGTTGGTCGGCGCATCTGTGCCGACCGGATCGCCGTTGGCGTCGGTCAGCGCGATGTCCGCTGCTGCTGCCGGCGCCACGGTGTCGACGGTCAGCGTCAGCGGCGTGGACGCGACCAGATTGCCGGTGGCGTCGGTATAGCTGGCGAGGAAGGTATAGGTGCCATCCGCCAGCGTGGCGGGCGTAAAGCTCCACTGTCCGCTGGCGTCAGCGGTAACGCTGCCCAGCGCGACATCGTTGCTGAAGATCGTCACCAGCACGCCCGCGGTGGCCAGCCCACTGAGGATCGGCGTGGTGTCCTGCGTGCTGGCGCCGTCGGCCAGCGGGAGCAGCGGGCTACCGCTGTCATCGGTCGCCTCCAGCGAGACGGTGGCAGGCGGCAGGCCGGCCTGAATGTTCAGGTTAAAGGCTGGCGTCGCCAGGCTGACGTTGCCCGCCGCGTCGGTCACGGTCACCGTCATGCTGTGGCTGCCGTTGCTCAGGGCGATAGTGGTCAGACTCCAGTTGCCGTTGCCGTCTGCCGTGGCGCTGCCCAGCAGCACGTCGCCTTCGTAAACGGTAACCCGCGCGCCCGCTTCGGCCTGACCGCTAAGGGTTGGCGTGTTGTCGTCGGTGGTGTCGCCTGAGGCCAGTGCTCCCTGGCTACCGCCCACATCGTCAGACACGACCAGATTGCTGGCCGCGGCTGGCGGCGTGGTATCAACGGTAAAGGTTAGCGGCGTTGAGGCTGGGCCGGTGTTGCCCGCCGGATCGGTGACGGTGGTCGTCAGGCTGTGCGCCCCTTCCGCCAGCGCAGGCGTGGTAAAGCGCCAGCCGCCGTCAGCATTCACGGTTGCCGTGCCGAGCAGTATGCCGTTGTTAAGCACGCTGACGGTACTGCCAGGCTCCGCCGTGCCGCTCAGGATCGGCGACACGTCATTGGTGACGCCGCCTTCGCTGACCGGCACGCTGATGCTGCCGGCATCGCCGCTGAGCTGCAGATCGCCTGCCGCCTCCGGCGCAACCGTGTCGATAGTCAGGGTCAGCGGTCCGGCGCTGGTGGTCGTGCCGTCAGGATTAACAACGGTGGCGGTAAAAGTATGCGGGCCGTTCGCCAGCGAGAAGAGGCGGAAGAACCACTGGCCGTTGCCGTCTGCCGTAGCGCTGCCCAGCTCAGTCTGGCCGTCAAACAGCGTGACCACGCTGCCTGCGGCGGCCAGACCGTTTAGCACCGGGCTGTCGTCATTGGTTACCGCGCCGTCGGTCAGCGGCGTGGTTGTTGTGCCTTCGTCATTCACCGCCTCGAGGGTGGTGGTGGCAGGCGGCAGACCGCCGTCGATGGTCAGGGTAAAGGCGTCGGAGGCCGGGCTAACGTTGCCTGCCGCGTCGGTGACGGTGGTAGTCAGGCTATGCAGGCCGCTGCTGAGCGTCGGCGTGGTGAAGCTCCAGCTACCGTCGGTGTCGACGGTGGTGTATCCCAGAACCACCTCGCCATCATAGATCGTCACCAGCGCGTTGGCTTCGCCCTGACCGCTGAGGGTCGGCGTGCGGTCGTCGGTGGTGTCGCCAGAGGCGAGCGCGCCCTGATCGACGCCCACGTCATCGGTGACAACCAGGCCACTGGCGGCTTCAGGCGCGGTGGTGTCGACGTTGAAGGCCAGCGGCGCGGAGGCCGGGCCGGTGTTGCCTGCCGGATCGGTTACCGTCGCCGTCAGGCTGTGGCCCCCTTCCGCCAGCGCTGACGTCGTGAAGCTCCAGCTGCCGTCGCTGCCCACTGTCGCCGTGCCCAGCGTGGTAGCGCCATCGAGGATAGTCACGGTGCTGCCAGGTTCTGCGGTGCCGCTGAGTACCGGCGTGGTATTGCTGGTCGCGCCGCCCGCTTCAATCGGCTGAATGGTGCCGCCGCTGTTATCAAGCAGCGTCAGATCGGCTGGCGCAGCTGGCGGCGTAGCGTCTACGACGAAGGTAATCGGCGCGGAAGGCGCGCTGACGTTGCCCGCCGCATCGGTCACGGTGGCGGTCAGGCTGTGGTTGCCTTCCGCCAGCGCTGGCGTGGTGAAGCTCCAGCTGCCGTCCTGGCCAACCGTGGCGCTGCCCAGCACGTTGCTGCCGTCAGACACGGTGACAACGCTGCCCGGCTCTGCCGAGCCGCTCAGCAACGGGGTCGCGTCGTTAGTCGCGCCGGTGGTGACAGGAACCGCCGTGCCGCTGGCGTCGCTGCTCAGCAGCAGGCCGCTCACGGGTTCCGGCGCAACGCTGTCAATAGTAATAGTCAGCACCGGCGACGGCGTGATTGTGCCGTCTGCGTTGGTGGTATCAGCGCGGAAGGCGTAGCTGCCATCCTCCAGCGCCGCTGGGGTAAAGCTCCACTGGCCGCTGGCGTCGGCGGTGACGCTGCCGATGACCGTATCGCCGTTGTAGAGCGTCACCAGCGCGTTGGCGGTGGTCAGGCCGCTGAGAACCGGCGTCGTGTCGCGGGTGCTGGCGCCGTCGGCCAGATCGACAAGGGTGCTGCCGCTGTCGTCGGTCACCTCCAGCGAGGCGGTGGCAGGCGGCAAGGCTGCATCGATGGTCAGATCGAACGCGGCAGTCGGCGCGCTGACGTTGCCCACCGCGTCGGTCACGGTGACGGTAAAGCTGTGCAGGCCGTTGCTCAGCGCGTCGGTGGTAAAGCTCCAGTTGCCCTCGCCGTCCGCCGTGGTGGTACCCAGCAGCGTGTCGCCGTCGTAGACGCTAATCAGGCCGTTGGCCTCCGCCGTGCCGCTCAGGGTCGGCGTGCTGTCGTCGGTGGTGTCGCCGGAGGCGAGCACGCCCTGGTCGACGCCCGCGTCGTCGCTCACCGTCAGATCGACAATGGCGTCAGGCGCGGTGGTGTCGACCGTGAAATCGAGCGCCGGAGAGGCCGGGCCAACGTTGCCCGCCGCATCGGTCACGGTGGTGGTCAGGCTGTGGCCGCCGTCGGCCAGATCGGTCGCGGTAAAGCTCCAGCGACCATCCTGACCGACCGTCACGGTGCCGAGCACCGCGTCGCCGTCAGAGATGGTCACGGTGCTGCCCGGCTCGGCGCTACCGCTCAGCACCGGCGAGGCGTCGCCCGTGGTGGTGCCTGCGGTCACCGGCACGGAGACGCCGTTGCTGTCGCTGTTCAGCGTCAGATCGGCCGCGGCAGCCGGTGCCTGGGTATCAAGGGTAAAGGTCACCGGCGTGGTCGCCGCGCTGGCGTTGCCCGCCGCATCGGTGACTACTGCCGTCAGGCTGTGGCTGCCGTCGGCCAGAGCCGGCGAGGTAAAGCTCCAGCTGCCGTCTTCGCCAACCGTGGCGGTGCCCAGCACGGCGTCGCCGTCAGAGACGGTAACGGTGCTGCCCGGCTCGGCGCTGCCGCTCAAGACCGGCGCGTTGTTGTTGGTCAGGCCGCCGCTGACAATGGGATCGCCACTGGCGTCAACCAGCGTAACGTCCGCAGCGGTTTGCGGCGCGACGGTATCAACAGTAATCGCCAGCGTGGCGGAGTCGGCGGTGTTACCTGCGGCGTCGGTGACACTGGCGCGGAAGTCATAGCTGCCGTCCGTCAGCGCCTGCGGCGTAAAGCTCCACTGGCCGCTGGCGTCGGCGGTGACGCTGCCGATGGCGGTATCGCCGTTATAAAGCGTCACCAGCAGCCCGGCCGTGGTGACGCCACTCAGCACCGGCGTCGTATCGCGCGTGCTGGCGCCGTCGGCTAAATCCACCGGCGCGCTGCCGCTGTCGTCCGAGACCGTCAGCGTGACGGTGGCCGGCGGCTGCGTGGCGGCGACGGTGAGGTCGAACGGCGCGGTCGCCGCGCTGACGTTGCCTGCCGCGTCGGTCACGGTCAGGGTCAGGCTGTGCGGGCCATCGGCCAGAACCGGCGAGGTGAAACTCCAGTTGCCGTCGGTGCCAACACTGGCCGTGCCGAGCAGCGTGTCGCCATCGTAGACGCTGACCACGCTGTTGGCTTCCGCCGTGCCGCTCAGGGTCGGCGTGTTATCGTCGGTGGTTGCGCCAGAGGCGAGCTCGCCCTGCAGAGCGCCGACATCATCAGTGACCGTTACGCCGGCGGCCGTTTGCGGCGCAGTGGTATCCAGCGTGAAGGTGACTGGCGTGGAAGGCGCGCTGACGTTGCCCGCCGCATCGGTGACGGTGGCGGTCAGGCTGTGGTCGCCTTCGGCAAGGGCTGGCGAGGTGAAGCTCCAGTTGCCGTCCTGGCCAACCGTGGCGCTGCCCAGCACGTTGGTGCCGTCAGACACGGTAACGATGCTGCCCGGCTCCGCCGTGCCGCTCAGCACGGGTGCGGTGCTGTTGGTGGCGCCGTCGTTGACGATTGGATCGCCGTTGGCATCGGTCAACGCGACATCCGCCGCGACCGCCGGCGCCACGGTGTCAACGGTAATGGTAAGCACCGGCGACGGCGTGATTGTGCCGTCTGCGTTGGTGGTGTCAGCGCGGAAGGCGTAGCTGCCATCCTCCAGCGCCGCGGGCGTAAAGCTCCACTGACCGCTGGCATCGGCGGTGACGCTGCCGATTGCGGTATCGCCGTTGTAGAGCGTCACCAGGGCGTTAGCGGTGGTCAAACCGCTCAGCACCGGCGTCGTGTCGCGGGTGCTGGCGCCATCGGCCAGGTCGACAAGGGTGCTGCCGCTGTCGTCGGTCACCTCCAGCGAGGCGGTGGCAGGCGGCAAGGCTGCGTCGACGTTCAGGTCAAACGCAGCAGTCGGCGCGCTGACGTTGCCTGCCGCGTCGGTGACGGTGACGGTAAAGCTGTGCAGGCCGTTGCTCAGCGCGTCGGGGGTAAAGCTCCAGCCGCCGCTGGCGTCCGCCGTCACGGTGCCAAGCAGCGTGTCGCCGTCATACACGCTGACGAGGCTGTTTGCTTCCGCCGTGCCGCTCAGAGTCGGCGTGCTGTCGTCGGTGGTGTCGCCCGAGGCGAGCGCGCCCTGGTCAACGCCCACGTCATCATTGATCACCAGATCGGCAATCGCATCTGGCGCAACCGTATCCACAGTAAAGAGCAGCGCTTCAGAGGCCGGTCCGGTGTTGCCCGCCGCATCGGTCACGGTGGTGGTGAGGCTGTGGCCGCCGTCGGCCAAATCGGTCGCGGTAAAGCTCCAGCGACCGTCGCCGCCGACCGTCGCCGTGCCGAGCACGATGTCGCCATCAGAGATGGTCACGGTGCTGCCCGGCTCGGCGCTGCCGCTCAGCACCGGCGAGGCGTCGCCCGTGGTGGCGCCTGCGGTCACCGGCACGGAGACGCCGTTGCTGTCGCTGTTCAGCGTCAGATCGGCCGCAGCGGCCGGTGCCTGGGTATCGAGGGTAAAGGTCACCGGCGTAGTCGCCGCGCTGGCGTTGCCCGCCGCATCGGTGACTACTGCCGTCAGGCTGTGGCTGCCATCGGCCAGCGCTGGCGAGGTAAAGCTCCAGCTGCCGTCGGCGCCAACCGTGGCGGTGCCCAGCACGGTGTCGCCGTCAGAAACGGTGACGGTGCTGCCCGGCTCGGCGCTGCCGCTCAGCACCGGCGCGTTGTTGTTGGTCAGACCGCCGCTGACAATCGGATCGCCGTTAGCGTCAACCAGCGCAACGTCCGCAGCGGTGGCGGGCGGCAAGGTGTCGATGGTGATAGCCAGCGTGGCGGAATCAACCGCATTGCCTGAAGCGTCAGTGACGCTGGCGCGGAAGTCATAGCTGCCATCGCCCAGCGCCGCTGGCGTAAAGCTCCACTGCCCGTTGATGTCGGCGGTGACGCTACCGATCGCGGTATCGCCATTGTAGAGGGTCACCAGCGCATTAGCGGTGGTCTGTCCGCTCAGGGTCGGCGTGGTGTCGCGCGTACTGGCGCCATCAGCCAGTTCAACCGGCGCCGCGCCGCTGTCGTCGGTGATTACCAGCGTGCTGGCTGCGGGCGGTTCGCCTGCGGCGACAGTCAGGTCAAACGGCGCTGTCGGCGCGCTGACGTTGCCTGCCGCATCGGTTACGGTCAGGGTCAGACTGTGCGGGCCGTTGCTCAGCGCCGGCGGCGTGAAGGTCCAGTTGCCGTCGGGGCCGACGGTCAGGCTGCCGATAGCGACGCCGTTATCGTAAATCGTCAGCAGCGAAGCTGGCTCGGCCTGGCCGCTGAGGATCGGGGTGGCGTCATCGGTGGTGGCGCCAGAGGTCAGCGGACCGGTGCTGTCACCCACATCATCGGTGACCACCAGGCCGCTTGCTGCTTGCGGCGCCTGCGTATCGACCGTAAAAGCAATCGGCGCGGAAGCCGCGCTGACGTTGCCCGCCGCATCCGTTACCGTCGCCGTCAGGCTATGGCTGCCGTCGGTCAGAACAGGCGTGGTGAGGCTCCAGCTGCCGTCTGCGTTGACGGTGGCCGTGCCCAGCAGCGTGTCGCCGTCGCGTACGGTGACGGTGCTGCCCGGCTCCGCGCTGCCGCTCAGCGTCAGGGTATTATCGTTGGTTGCCCCGCCTGCGGTAACCGCCGCGCCGTCGTCGTTGATCAGCAGCAGATCGGCCGGCGTCGTCGGCACGGCAGTGTCGATAGTGATGGTCAGCACCGCCGATGGGGTGATGCTGCCGTCCGCGTTAGTGGTGTCGGCGCGGAAGGCGTAGCTGCCGTCTCCAAGCGCAGCCGGCGTAAAGTTCCACTGGCCGCTGGCGTCGGCGATGACGCTGCCCAGCACCTGCTCGCCATTATAAAGCGTCACCAGCGCGCCAGCAGTCGTCAGGCCACTCAGGATTGGGGTGTTATCGGCGGTTGATGCGCCGTCAGAGAGCTGCACCAGGGTGCTGCCGCTGTCATCGGTAATCTCCAGCGAGCTGGTGGCTGGCGGCACGTCCGCCGCGACGTTAACCACGATGGCTGCGGTTGATCCGCTGACGTTGCCCGCCGCGTCGGTGACGGTCGTTGTCAGGCTGTGGCTGCCGTTGCTCAGAGCAGGCGTCGTAAAGCTCCAGCTGCCGTCGGCGCCGACTGTAACCGTGCCGAGTAAGGTGTCGCCGTCATAGACGCTGACGATGGTGCCCGCTTCGGCCTGCCCGCTCAGCGCAGGCGTATTGTCGTCGGTGGAGCTGCCGGAGGCGAGCGGCCCCTGGCTGTCGCCGACGTTATCCGTCAACTGCAAATTAGTGGCTGCGTCTGGCGCGACGGTGTCAACAGTGAAGGTGAGCGTGGTCGCCGGGCTGACGTTGCCAGCCGCATCGGTCGCGGTGATGCTCAGCGTATGGCTGCCTTCGCTGAGGGTGGCGGCGGTAAAGGACCAGCGTCCGTCGCTGTCTGCGATGACCGTGCCCAGCACGGTGCCGTTATCGGAAATGGTAACCGTACTGCCCGCTTCAGTGGTGCCCTGCAGCGTTGGCGTGGCGTCATTTGTCGCGCCGTTTGCGGCGATGGGCGTCACAATCGCGCCCGTGTCGCTGGTTGCGCTGAAGTCAGTGATTGCGGGTGCGACAGTGTCAACGGTAAAAGAGAGAGGATCGGTGGCGCTGCTGGTATTGCCCGCCGCATCGGTGACCGTTACCGTCAGGCTGTGCTGGCCGTCCGCCAGCGTCGGAGAAGTGAAGCTCCAGCTGCCGTCGGCGTTGACGGTGACCGTGCCTAACAGCGTGCCGTTATCGTAAACGCTGATGGTAGCGCCCGCTTCTGCGGTGCCGCTTAAGACAGGCGTGTTGTCGTCGGTAGTGGCGCCTGCGGTAATTGCGCCCTGAATGCTGCCGACGTTATCGCTCACCACCAGATTAGTGACCGCGCCAGGGGCAGTGGTATCGCCGCCGCCTGTGCCGCCGCCATTATCGCCGCCGCCCGTGCCGCCGCCATTATCGCCGCCGCCCGTGCCGCCGCCATTATCGCCGCCGCCCGTGCCGCCGCCATTATCGCCACCGCCTGTGCCGCCGCCGGTATCGCCGCCGCCCGTGCCGCCGTCGCCCGGCGTTTGCCCGGTTTCAGAGGAGTTACCGCCGCCGCCGCCGGAACCGGCGAACATCGCTGCGATGCCCGCCAGCGCCGCGCCGCCGATACCAAAGGCGGCAATGGTATTGTCACTGGTCAGGTTATCCGCCAGCAGCCCTTCGGTGCTGTCGATAGAGACAAACTGGAAGCCCTGCTGGCCGGGATCTTCGACCCACCACAGCGCGCCCTGGTCATCCTGCAGCACCAGATCGCTGTCGCCTGTCGGACTATAAAAATTATGAATAACAACGGTTTCGCCGGAATGCGTTGTGACAACGAGGTCATTGCCGTTGCGCGCGAAGGATTTGATATCAGATCGATTGAGGTTGAGCTTAACCAGACTCGGAGTGGTCAAATTAACGTCGCTGCCACTCAGCTGCGAGGCGATCGTGCCGCCTTTAGGCGTTACCGAGATATTATTCATGTTATGTATATCCCACTGAGGTTATTAATATTCATAAAAATGCCCGGCACCTTGTGATACCGGGTATATCCGTGAATAACGCTGTGTGCTATTCACTCCCCTCCTGGTCGATCCCATCCTCTTCGACGAAATCGCACTGAGCCGTATAAATCCTTATCCTGGTGAGGGAATCACTTTTATTTTTTCTAATAACCACAATGGGCAAGCCTGCTCCGCTAGCGAGGAGTCAGGCGAAATATCATAAAAAGTTTCTGTAATTGATTGCTGTTGCAGGTACTGTTTTTAGCGTCTTGAGACGCGAAGAACTTGTTGTTTTTCCTGTTAATTCATTGAAAGACAGACTCTTCCACTGACCGCCCTGTAAACCCACGACCGGTTTATGCGCCAGCATATCCAGATGCTGGGACGTATTGACGCCCTGGACGATGACGCCACGGCATAAATCGTTGACGTGATTGAGCAGCGAATCAAACGCAACACCTTCGCCATATTTCCAGAAGAAGTTCTTGTCTGTTTTGACGTATTCAAATATGCCGCTGCTCAGCATCGATAAGGTCGAACTGCCTGCGCCAAAGTCATCAAGCCATAATAACGCCGGGGTAATACCCGCCAGTTTTTGCAGCAGCAGCCGGTCGCGCGCCTGATAGCGTGTGGTGAAAAAAGTGGAAACTTCAAGGCGTAACAAGGGCAGGCGATCGAGCTTTTGCTGTACCGCATCGCTGGCCAGAATATGACTAATGATCTCGCCGTCGACGTTCAGGCTGACAATGTGCGCAAAGCCGCTTTGATAGAGCGCGCTAATCTTCTCAAGCTGTAGCTGAAACAACTGCCATTTTTCGGGCCCCAGCAAATTTTCGAACAGCTGATGCCCGCTCTCGACGCTTCCCTTCTCCTGCGCGGCACGCGTTAACAACTCCCACGCCATCGCGTCCCCTGAGGGCGAATGAATCGGCTCGAGCAGAAATTCGTAATGCTGATGTAGATGTAACTGGCGACCCATTCTGCTGCTACCCGATCAACCCGATAAGTCTGCCACTCAGAAATCAGCAACGGAAATGTCAGGAAAACTCATATGAACGTTAAGAAAACCCAGAAGAATCTTAACACCTTAACCTGATGCTAACGTACAACTTACACTTTGAAAAATAGATTTAAGCCAAACCCGAGAAAATTTTCAATAGCCAAAACCAATCAATAAAGTTTTTTAATGCAAGATTTGAGACAAAAAAATTCATAAAACATGCTGTAAATTAATTGCATGATCGATCTTGACGAATTTGTAAAACTATAATCTTTTGTTTTTTAAGGAAAAAATATATATTAACAAAGCATAAACATCACAATTCTTGATGATTTTTACTGGAAACCTGTCGAGCCGTGAGAGCCATAAAGCGTCAATAAAATTCAGGCTCTGCTAATTCAGCTTTAGCTATAATGTTTAACTTTTATAATATATAAGCGCAAAATGCAGGGCCGCCAGTCGCCATAAATTTAACAATCGAGGCGGTTCTAAAAAGCATGGTGTGTTAACGCCGCGTTTTATTTGAAAAATTCAGCAGGGATAAAAGAAGCAGCGAGCGAGGAGATTTTGCAATTTCTTAACAGTTATGCAAAGGGTGACGTTGATCACAAAACCAACAAAAAACGGGGCGCAGGGCTAAAGTAGAGCAGCCAGGCCTCAGACGAGGCCCAGCCGCAACGACTATTTACTCATCTTCAAGATAGGTGTAGCCATACAGGCCGCTTTCGAACTCTTCCAGGAACTGCGCGCGCAGCTCGTCGTCGATATCAGTCTCTTTCACCTGATTACGGAACAGCGTCATCAGCTCGTCCGGGTTAAGCTGCACATACTCCAGCATATCCGCGACGGTATCGCCCTCATCTGACAGCTCCACCTCAATTTCGCCGCCGGCGCGCGCATAGACGTTGACCGCCTCGGTGTCGCCGAACAGATTGTGCATATTGCCGAGGATCTCCTGATAGGCGCCGACCATAAAGAAGCCGAGCATCGGCGGATTCTCAGGATCGTACTCCGGCATCGGCATGGTGGTGGCGATGCCGTCACCGTCGACGTAGTGATCGATGGTGCCGTCGGAGTCACAGGTGATATCCAGCAGCACCGCGCGACGCTCCGGCTTTTTATGCAGCCCTTCCAGCGGCAGCACCGGGAACAGCTGATCGATGCCCCAGGCATCCGGCATCGACTGGAACAGCGAGAAGTTGACGTACATCTTGTCCGCCATGCGCTCCTGCAGCTCGTCGATAATCGGACGGTGCGCGCGGTTGCTCGGATCGAGATGCTGCTGAATATAGTGGCAGATGCTCAGGTAGAGCTGCTCGGCCCAGGCGCGCTGCGTCAGATCGTAGGTGCCGGCGGCGTAGCCGGTGTGGATATCATGCAGATCCATCTGGCTGTCGTGCAGCCACTCGCGCAGCGAACGACGCACGTCAGGTTCGTGCATCTCCTGCCAGGTTTCCCACATGCTGAGGATCGGGCGCGGCGCATCTTCCTGCGGCGCCTGCGGCGTGATGAACTCGTTGCGCTCGACGCCGATAATGTTGGATACCAGCACGGTATGGTGCGCGGTGACGGCGCGGCCCGATTCGGTGATTACCGTCGGGTGCTCCAGACCATGCTCTTCACAGGCGTCGCCAATCGCCCAGATGACGTTGTTGGCGTATTCGTTCAGGCCGTAGTTCACCGAGCAGTCAGACTGCGAGCGGGTACCTTCGTAATCGACGCCCAGACCGCCGCCAACGTCGAAACATTTAATGTTGACGCCCAGCTTCGCCAGCTCAACGTAGAAACGCGCCGACTCGCGCACGCCGGTGGCGATGTCGCGAATGTTGGCCATCTGCGAGCCCAGGTGGAAATGCAGCAGCTGCAGGCTGTCGAGACGGCCCGCGTCGCGCATAATCTCCACCAGCTTCAGCACCTGCGACGCCGCCAGGCCGAACTTGGACTTCTCGCCGCCGCTCGACTGCCATTTGCCAGAGCCCTGCGACGCCAGACGCGCGCGAATGCCGAGGCGCGGCACCACGTTCAGACGCTCAGCCTCTTCCAGCACCAGGCGCACCTCGGTCATCTTCTCGATCACCAGATAAACTTTGTGGCCCAGCTTTTCGCCAATCAGCGCCAGACGGATATATTCGCGATCTTTGTAGCCGTTACAGACGATCACCGTGCGGGTTTTGCCAGCGTGCGCCAGCACCGCCATCAGCTCCGCTTTGGAGCCCGCTTCGAGGCCCAGCGGTTCGCCGGAGTTAACCAGCGACTCGATGACGCGCTTATGCTGGTTGACCTTAATCGGGTAGACCAGGAAGTAGTCGCCGCGGTAGCCGTAGGATTCACGCGCGCGCTTGAACGCCGCATTGATAGAGCGCAAACGGTGCTGCAGGATCTGCGGAAAACAGAACAGCGCGGGCAGACGCTGGCCCTGCGCCTCGCGCTCTTTCACCAGATTGGCCAGATCGACGCGCAGCGTCGGTTCATCGGGATTAGGGCAAACGCTGACGTGTCCGAGTTCGTTGACGTCATAGTAGTTATTGCCCCACCAGGCAACGTTATAGGTACGCAGCATCTTGCTGGCATCCTGGTCGTTCATCGCAACCTCCTGCATTGAGCGGAGCCCACCCTGTTCGCCAGCTGACGAACCCTTAATAGTCTTCATGTCGTCAGACATCACGAACCTCGAATTTCTGTTGGACGGTGAAAAAAGATAAAAACTAAGTGTAAAACACCCAGGGCGGTTACGTGTAAATGGACCTCGAATGCACGACGACGTTCACTGAGGCGCAAACGCCAGCAACCGTTAACGGGAAGGTACAGATTAACCGGCGCGCGTGTCGGGCGAATGACCGCAACACGTCAGGCGTCGGTATAAAAGAGAGTAAGCAGGAAAGGATAACGCCAGCGCGCCGGCAGAGCGCAGAGAACCGCAAGAGAGGAAAGCGTGGTTCATTACTTCTGTCACCTCCACACATGTTTTCGCATGTGGAAACAAACTGGGCGAACGTCAGAGAGCGGCTCTGACAGTGGCTACGCACGGCGGCGTCATCCTGTTGGCTGCGCCAGGCAGCAGCGGCGTTTTATACCGCCTGACGGGCAAAAATGCAAAACGTTTCGCTGGCTTGCCGCCTTCTGGCGTCACGATTTTTTGCCAGCCGCGGCCTTTTCGAAAAATGCGGAAACAGAAAAAGGGCTGGCATTTCGTTCACCCCTTAACCTAAAATAGCCGTCCAGATGGTTTTCCATCTAAACTGGTTAACATCCAGGCGGTTGACGCCTGACGCAATGACACTTCTTAACTGCTCGCGGCTTTGCCTGAAGGGGCGTCAAGTTGGTTCATCTCGCTTACGCTATGCAGTCGAATTCAAACCATTTGTAAGGTAAAGAACAGAATGGCTAAACACCTTTTTACGTCCGAGTCCGTATCAGAAGGACATCCTGATAAAATCGCCGACCAGATCTCCGACGCCGTACTGGACGCCATCCTGGAACAGGATCCCAAAGCGCGCGTGGCCTGCGAAACCTACGTAAAAACCGGTATGGTGCTGGTTGGCGGTGAAATCACCACCAGCGCATGGGTCGATATCGAAGAGATCACCCGCAATACCGTACGTGAAATCGGTTATGTTCATTCCGATATGGGCTTTGACGCCAACTCCTGCGCCGTTCTGAGCGCCATCGGCAAGCAGTCGCCTGACATTAATCAGGGCGTTGACCGCACCGATCCGCTGGAGCAAGGCGCGGGTGACCAGGGGCTGATGTTCGGCTACGCCACCAACGAAACCGACGTGCTGATGCCGGCGCCGGTGACCTATGCGCACCGTCTGGTGCAGCGTCAGTCTGAAGTGCGTAAAAACGGCGCGCTGCCGTGGCTGCGTCCGGACGCGAAAAGCCAGATCACCTTCCAGTATGACGGCGGCAAAATCGTCGGCATCGATGCAGTGGTGCTCTCTACCCAGCATGCGGAAGATATCGACCAGGCGACCCTGCGCGAAGCGGTGATGGAAGAGATCATCAAGCCGGTGCTGCCGAGCGAGTGGATCAACGCCAGCACCAAATACCACATCAACCCGACCGGACGCTTCGTTATCGGCGGCCCGATGGGCGACTGCGGCCTGACCGGCCGTAAAATCATCGTCGACACCTACGGCGGCATGGCGCGTCACGGCGGCGGCGCTTTCTCCGGCAAGGATCCGTCTAAGGTTGACCGTTCCGCTGCCTACGCGGCGCGCTATGTAGCGAAAAACATCGTTGCCGCCGGCCTGGCCGATCGCTGCGAGATTCAGGTCTCCTACGCCATCGGCGTGGCAGAGCCGACCTCGATCATGGTGGAAACCTTCGGCACCGAGAAGATCTCGACCGAGCAGCTCACCCTGCTGGTGCGCGAGTTCTTCGACCTGCGTCCTTACGGCCTGATCCAGATGCTGGATCTGCTGCAGCCGATCTACAAAGAGACCGCCGCTTACGGTCACTTTGGCCGCGAGCATTTCCCGTGGGAAAAAACCGACAAGGCTGCGCAGCTGCGCGAAGCCGCCGGCCTGTAAGCCGATCAGTCTGGGCTCTCCCTTATCGGGGAGAGCCTTTTTTTTCGCCTTTATCCCCTACTCTCCTGCTTTGCCACGCTTTTTCTTTTCTCAACTACACTTCTCACACTCGTCAAGCCTGAGCGTGTTACCGATTACAAATTGAAACGCTTTATTTATCGGCTATTTAGGATTTAACCTGCGTGGTCATTCTGCTGAAAATGCGTTATTTTCAGCGTCCTCTGATAGCCGCTAATTGACGCCATGTCAGAAACTTAACAGGTGCTATACCTTACTGGTTAGTTAATCTTTTCGGGCTGAATATGCTGAATTTCAGGGTTTCGGCGTGTGTAAGCGATTACATTAGCGTGATCGCCCTCACTTTTTCCCCGTGAAAGGTTTTTTAACATTAGATAACAACAATGATGGATAAACTCGGAGGCAAAATGCCTGGCAACACTCATAAAAGCAGAACCTCAAACAAGGCGATGACCTTGTTTGTCTGCTTTCTTGCGGCTCTCGCAGGGCTGTTATTTGGACTGGATATCGGCGTTATCGCGGGCGCGCTGCCGTTTATCGCCAAAGATTTTAACGTTACCGCACACCAGCAGGAGTGGATCGTCAGCTCCATGATGTTTGGCGCGGCCGTCGGTGCTGTCGGCTCCGGCTGGATGTCGTCGCGTCTTGGCCGTAAAAAGAGCCTGATGGCGGGCGCTATTCTGTTCGTCATCGGTTCGCTCTGGTCCGCTATGGCACCGAACCCGGAGATGCTGATCGTCGCGCGCGTGGTGCTGGGTCTGGCCGTCGGCGTCGCCTCTTATACCGCTCCGCTCTACCTTTCTGAAATTGCGCCGGAAAAAATTCGCGGCAGTATGATTTCGCTTTATCAGCTGATGATTACCATCGGTATTCTCGGCGCCTATCTCTCCGACACCGCCTTCAGCGCCTCTGGCGACTGGCGCTGGATGCTCGGCATCATCACCATTCCGGCGGTGCTGCTGCTGGTTGGGGTCTTCTTCCTGCCCAACAGCCCGCGCTGGCTGGCGGCCAGAGGTGACTTCCGCGACGCCCAGCGCGTGCTGGATCGTCTGCGCGACACCAGCGAGCAGGCGAAACGCGAGCTGGAAGAGATCCGCGAGAGCCTGAAGATCAAGCAGTCCGGCTGGCAGCTGTTCCAGAGCAACAGCAACTTCCGCCGCGCGGTGTTCCTCGGCGTGCTGCTGCAGGTGATGCAGCAGTTCACCGGCATGAACGTCATCATGTACTACGCGCCGAAAATCTTTGAGATCGCCGGCTTCACCAATACCACCGAGCAGATGTGGGGCACCGTGATCGTGGGTCTTATCAACGTGCTGGCGACCTTTATTGCCATTGGTCTGGTGGATCGCTGGGGCCGTAAGCCGACGCTGATCCTTGGCTTCCTGGTGATGGCGGCCGGTATGGGCATCCTGGGCACCATGCTGCATATGGGCATCCACTCGCAGGGCGCGCAGTATTTCGCCATCGCCATGCTGCTGATGTTTATCGTCGGCTTCGCCATGAGCGCCGGTCCGCTGATTTGGGTGCTGTGCTCGGAAATCCAGCCGCTGAAAGGTCGCGACTTCGGGATTACCGTCTCTACCGCCACCAACTGGATCGCCAACATGATCGTCGGCGCCACCTTCCTCACCATGCTGAATACGCTGGGCAACGCGCCGACCTTCTGGGTTTATGGCTTGCTGAACGTCTTCTTTATCGTGCTGACGGTGATGCTGATCCCAGAGACCAAAAACGTCTCGCTGGAGCATATCGAACGCAACCTGATGTCGGGCAGGAAACTGCGCGATATCGGTTCAAATAACTAAGTTAGTCAGGCGGGTAACCGTCTTTCCCAACAGCGCGCAACCATGCTCGCAAGCGGGTGAGATGGGCCGAAGAGCAAAGCGTCCCGCGACAGGGAAAAAAACGCCGGGAGCGTTTTTGAACAACGCAGCGCGTTGGCCCGGTACGGGCGCACCTCAGGGATGAGGTGCGTAATTGCGCGGGCCGAGCTGGCAAGGATGCCGCCTTTTGCGTCTTTGCGATCGGACCATCTCACCCGCGCTGCACAAAAGGCAGGCCTTTAAAGCCCGCCTTTTTTATTTCATTGAGTTCCCTCGCTGCGCCGCTTATCCTTGCCGACATGAAAACCCCTCGCCTCCCTATCGCTCTGCAGCAGGCCATGATGCGCTCGCTGCGCCATTTTCTACAGCTTGCCAGCGAGAAGCTGGAGCGCCATTTTGCCGAACCGACACTGGTCTATCAGCAGCGCGGTACGGCAGCGGGCACCGCCTGGCTGGAGAAGTGGGAGATCCGCCTTAACCCGGTGCTGCTGATGGAAAACCAACAGGCGTTTGTCGACGAGGTGGTGCCGCACGAGCTGGCGCATCTGCTGGTGTGGAAGGTTTTTGGCCGCGTGCCGCCGCACGGCAAAGAGTGGAAGTGGATGATGCAGGAGGTGCTGGGCGTGCCCGCGCGCCGCACCCATCAGTTTGAGATCGCCTCGGTGCGCGCCCAAACCTATCCCTACCGCTGTGGATGCCAGCAGCATCACCTCACCGTCAGACGCCATAATCGCGTGCTGCGCGGCGAAAGCGAGTACCGCTGCGTGCGCTGCAAAAGCCTGCTCACGCCAGGGGACTATTCGCCCGCCTGAGCGCAATTCTCATTCCGCTCGCCGCCTCATTCTGCTACCCTGCCGCCCTTTTTTAGCGACTGAGTAGAATTAGACATGTCTCGCAACTTTATCGCCGCCGTCGCGCTGCTGCTCTCCCCTTTTGCCACCCAGGCGATCTCGCTGGATAACTACCATCAGAATAACTTTCAGCAGGCGAAAACCTTTGCCGCGGCGATTAACGCTGATGCGCCCGGCTCGTTTTACTGCGGCTGCAAAATCAACTGGCAGGGCAAAAAAGGCGTGCCCGATCTCAACAGCTGCGGCTATCAGGTGCGTAAAAACGCCAACCGCGCAGAACGCATCGAGTGGGAGCATGTGATGCCCGCCTGGGAGTTCGGCCACCAGCGTCAGTGCTGGCAGAACGGCGGCCGCAAAAACTGCAGCAAGGACGCCGACTATCGCCGCATCGAAAGCGACCTGCACAACCTGCAGCCCGCCATCGGCGAGGTGAACGGCGATCGCGGCAACTTCGCCTATAGCCAGTGGAACGGCAGCGAGCGGCAGTATGGCCAGTGTGAAATGAAAATCGACTTTAAAAACAAACAGGCGGAGCCGCCGGCCCGCGCGCGCGGCATTATCGCGCGCACCTACTTCTATATGCGCGACCAGTATCATCTGCGCCTGTCACGCCAGCAGACGCAGCTTTTTACCGTCTGGGACAAGCAGTATCCGGTCTCCCGCTGGGAGTGCGAACGCGACCAGCGCATCGCTCGCGTGCAGGGCAATCACAATCCTTATGTGCAGCAGGCTTGCCAGCGTTAAAATCACTGCCCTACACTAACCTCTTCTCGATTCCGCCGCGCCGCGAGCGCGGCGCTCAGCTTTCAGGGCCCGTATGCGCATACCTCGCATTTTTCATTCCGAACCGTTAGCCAGCAACAGTGAAATCACGCTGGATGAAGACGCCTCAAATCACGTTGGTCGCGTGCTGCGCATGACCAGCGGCCAGCGTCTGGAACTCTTTGATGGCACTAATCTGACTTTTGCGGCGGAGATCACTCTTGTCGATAAAAAGCGTGTAAAAGTAAGAGTCCTTGAAGGCCAGCCGGACGATCGCGAATCTCCCCTGTTTTTGCATCTCGGCCAGGTGATGTCGCGCGGCGAGAAGATGGAGTTCACCATCCAGAAGTCGATTGAACTGGGCGTGAGCGTGATTACGCCTCTCTTTTCCGAACGCTGCGGCGTTAAGCTGGATGCCGAACGGCTGGCAAAAAAACGCCAGCAGTGGCAAAAAATTGCCATTGCCGCCTGCGAACAGTGCGGCCGCAATCGCGTGCCGGAAATCCGCCCGGCGATGACGCTGGAGGCCTGGTGCGCCGAGGCGGACGAAGGGCTGAAGCTGAATCTGCATCCGCGCGCGCAGCAGAGCATCAACACGCTGCCGCAGCCGGTCGAGCGGGTTCGCCTGCTGATCGGCCCGGAAGGCGGACTGAGCGCCGACGAGATCGCCATGACCGGCGAGCAGGGTTTTACCGACATTTTGCTCGGACCGCGCGTATTACGCACGGAAACCACCGCGCTGACCGCCATTACGGCACTCCAGGTGAGGTTTGGCGACCTCGGCTAGGGAATAATCAGGGTTTATATTAGACGCACGCAGCACTTACTGGCGTCCTGACTGGTCAGCCTGCGCTGACCGCACAGAACGGGGCGGAAAAGACCGCCTCTCTGAGGAGAGAATAATGATTAAGCTTGGCATCGTGATGGACCCGATTTCGTCCATTAACATTAAAAAAGACACCAGCTTCGCCATGTTGCTGGAAGCACAGCGCCGCGGTTATGAAATTCACTATATGGAGATGGCCGATCTCTCGCTGCGCGGCGGCGTCTCTTACGCCCGTACTCGCCTGCTGAACGTCGAACAGAACTACGATCAATGGTATACCTTTGGCAGCGAGCAGGAGATCAAACTGGCCGATCTCAACGTGATCCTGATGCGTAAGGATCCGCCGTTCGACACCGAGTTTATCTACGCCACCTATATTCTGGAGCGCGCCGAAGAGCAAGGCACGCTGATCGTTAACAAGCCGCAGAGCCTGCGCGACTGTAACGAGAAGCTCTACACCGCCTGGTTCTCGGAGTTCACGCCCGACACGCTGGTGACGCGCAGCAAAGAGAAACTGCGCGCCTTCTGGCAGGAGCATGGCGACATTATTATGAAGCCGCTGGACGGCATGGGCGGCGCGTCGATTTTCCGCGTCAAACAGGATGACCCGAACTTCGGCGTGATCACCGAGACGCTGACCAACCACGGCCAGTTCTTCTGCATGGCGCAGAACTACCTGCCCGCCATCAAAGAAGGCGACAAACGCGTGCTGGTGGTGGACGGCGAGCCGGTGCCTTACTGCCTGGCGCGTATCCCGCAGGGCGGCGAAACGCGCGGCAATCTGGCGGCAGGCGGCCGCGGTGAAGCGCGCCCGCTGAGCGAAAGCGACTGGGAAATCGCCCGTCGCGTCGGACCGACGCTGAAAGCAAAAGGACTGATTTTTGTCGGCCTGGATATCATTGGTGATAAACTCACTGAAGTGAACGTCACCAGCCCGACCTGCGTGCGTGAAATCGAAGCCGCATTCCCGATCTCCATCACCGGTATGCTGATGGACGCAATCGAGAAGCGTCTGGGCTGAGCATGACCCTGGAGCCAGGCTCCGTGATCAACCCAAACCGGCGCAGACCCGCGCCGGCTATTTTTGGTACATCGAGTGAGAATGAATTTACAGCATCATTTTTTGATTGCCATGCCTTCCCTACAGGACCCCTTTTTCAAACGCTCCGTGGTCTATATCTGCGAGCACAACGAAGAGGGCGCGATGGGTTTGATTATTAACAAGCCGATGGAAAACCTGACGGTCGAAGGCATTTTAAAGAAGCTGAAAATTACCACCGGCGAGCGCGATCCCGCGATCCGTCTCGACAAACCGGTATTCAGCGGCGGCCCGCTGGCTGAGGATCGCGGTTTTATCCTTCACTCCGCGCAGCGCACCTTCTCTTCCAGCATCCGCATCTCCGACACCACGGTGATCACCACCTCGCGCGACGTGCTGGAGTCCCTCGGCACCGCCTCGCAGCCGGAGCATGTGCTGGTGGCGCTGGGCTACTGCGCCTGGGAGAAGGATCAGCTGGAGAACGAGCTGATGGAGAACGCCTGGCTCACCACGCCCGCCAACAGCAATATTCTGTTCCAGACGCCAATCGCCGACCGCTGGCGCGAAGCGGCGCGCAGCATCGGCATCGATATTCACAGCATCGCCAGCGATGCGGGACACGCCTGATGACGACGCAAACCCTGCTGGGCTTCGACTTCGGCACCAAAAGCATCGGCGTGGCGGTCGGCCAGCAGCTCACCGGCAGCGCCCGCCCGCTCGCGGCGCTGAAAGCGCAGGACGGCACACCGGACTGGCTGCAGATCGAGCGCCTGCTAAAAGAGTGGCAGCCTGACTTTGTGGTGGTCGGCCTGCCGCTGAATATGGACGGCACCGAGCAGCCGCTTACCGCGCGCGCGCGTAAGTTCGCCAGCCGTCTGCACGGCCGCTTCGGCGTTCGCGTCGAGCTGCAGGACGAGCGCCTCAGCACCGTCGAAGCGCGCGCCGGCCTGTTCGAGCGCGGCGGCTATCGCGCGCTGAATAAAGGCTCGGTGGATTCGCAGTCCGCCGCCATCATTCTGCAGGACTGGTTCGAAACGCACTGACCCATCGATTCTGCTTCGCGCGCAATCAGCCCTTCCCGCTGCCGCGCCAGCAGGCTCTGCTCAAAGGTCTGCATCCCGGCCTGCGCGCCGGTTTGCAGCAGCCCGCCGATCTGATGCATCTTGCCGTCGCGGATCAGGCTGGCGATAGCGGGCGTGGCGATCAGCACCTCAAACAGCCCGATGCGGCCGCCGTCGCGCGCTGGCACCAGCTTCTGCGCCATCACCGCCTTCAGACTGCCCGCCAGCTGAGCGCGCACCAGATTTTTCTCCTCTGCCGGAAAGACATCCACCAGACGATCTATCGCCTGCGGCGCGCCGCGCGTGTGCAGCTTGGCCAGCACCAGATGGCCGGTTTCCGCAGCGGTCAGCGCCTGACGGATGGTGTCGCTGTCGCGCAGCTCGCCCAGCAGGATCACGTCGGGATCTTCCCGCAGCGCGGCGCGCAGCCCGAGACTGAACGAGGCGCAGTGCGCGCCTATTTCGCGCTGCTGGATCAGCGACTGTTTGCTCTGATGCACGCATTCGATGGGATCCTCCAGCGTGATAATGTGTTTTGACTGCTGGCGGTTGATGGCGTCGACCATCGCCGCCAGCGTGGTCGATTTGCCGCTGCCGGTGGCGCCGACGATTAAAATCAGCCCATCTTCCCACTCCAGCCAGCGCGGCACCGCCGGCGGCAGATGCAGGCTCTCCAGCGTCGGGCAGCGGCTCGGCAGCGTGCGCAGCGCCAGCGAGAGCCCCTGCCGCTGGGCGAACAGGTTGGCGCGCAGCCGCTGGCCGTCGCCCAGGGCGAGCGCGAAGTCGGTTTGTCCCTGCTCCGCCAGCTCGTCGCGCTGCCGCGCGTCGAGATAGCGCCCGACGAAGCGCGTCAGCCACTCCGCCGTCAGCGGCGCGAGATCGGGGATGCGCTCCAGCCTGCCGTGGCGCCGCCAGCATGGCGAATGTCCGCTGCACAGGTGCAGATCGGCGGCATTATGCTTTACACTAAGCGCCACGATTTCTTCCAACTCCATAGAAAGCCTCCTGACGATGACCTCAATCCAGCACAACCTACAGCAACTGCGTCAGCGGATCCGCGCTGCCGCAACGCAATGCGGGCGCGATCCAGAAGAAGTTACGCTGCTTGCCGTGAGCAAAACCAAACCTGCGAGCGCGGTCGAAGAAGCAATCGCCGCCGGACAGCTCGCCTTTGGCGAAAATTACGTGCAGGAGGGGGTTGAAAAGATTGCGGCGCTGGCCGCACATCAGGAGGTGCAGTGGCACTTCATCGGGCCGCTGCAGTCCAACAAAAGCCGGCTGGTGGCGGAGCATTTCGCCTGGTGCCATACGGTGGATCGCCTGAAGATCGCCCAGCGTCTGAGCGACCAGCGCCCGGCTGCGCTGCCGCCGCTGAATGTGTTGATTCAGGTAAATATCAGTGACGAAAACAGCAAATCTGGCATCATGCTGGAGGCTTTGCCCGAACTGGCACAGCAGGTCGCCGCGCTGCCGCGGCTGCGGCTGCGCGGCCTGATGGCGATCCCGGCGCCGGAGAGCGATTACGCGCGTCAGCTGGCGGTGTGTCAGCAGATGGCCGACGCCTTCCGCCAGCTGCAGCAGCACTATCCTGACGTCGATACGCTTTCTCTGGGAATGAGCGACGACATGGACGCGGCCATTGCCGCAGGCAGCACCATGGTGCGTATCGGCACCGCGATTTTCGGCGCGCGGGACTATGCGCGCAACCCACAACAATAATTGAGGAACCTCATGTTAACACTGACGTTTTTAGTCAAAACGCTGATCGACCTGTACGTGATGGTGCTGCTGCTGCGCATCTGGATGCAGTGGTCGCGTTGTGATTTTTATAATCCGCTGTCGCAGTTCGTGGTCAAGATCACCCAGCCGATTATCAAGCCGCTGCGCCGCATTATTCCCGCTATCGGCCCGATTGACACCGCCTCGCTGCTGCTGGCATTCGTGCTGACGACGCTGAAATACCCGATTTTGCTGCTGATCCAGGTGGGTGCCTTCTCGGTCGATCCGGCCAACCTGCTGGTCGGCCTGCTCTCGCTGGTGAAGTCCGCCGGTTATCTGGTGTTCTGGGTGATTATTATTCGCTCGCTGATGAGCTGGATCAGCCAGGGTCGCGGCCCGCTGGACTATGTGCTGGTGCAGCTGACTGAACCGCTGATGGCGCCGATTCGCCGCATTCTGCCTGCGATGGGCGGCATCGACTTCTCGGCGATGATCGTGATTCTGGTGCTCTATGCCCTGAATTTCCTCGGCATGGACCTGTTTCCCGGCCTCTGGTTTCTGCTGTAAATATGACTGGAACTGCTATGCAAAAAGTTGTGCTCGCCACCGGCAATCCCGGCAAGGTACGTGAACTGGCGGATCTGCTCGCCGCCTTTGGCCTGGATATCGTGGCGCAAACCGATCTGGGCGTTGAGTCGGCGGAAGAGACCGGCCTGACCTTTATTGAAAACGCCATCCTTAAAGCGCGTCACGCCGCGCAGATCACCGGCCTGCCCGCCATCGCCGACGACTCCGGTCTGGCGGTCGACGCGCTGGGCGGCGCGCCTGGCATCTATTCGGCACGCTACGCTGGCGAAGCGGCCAGCGACCAGCAGAACCTTGAGAAGCTGCTGCAGGCGCTGGAACAGGTGCCGGACGGCCAACGTCAGGCGCAGTTCCACTGCGTGCTGGTCTATCTGCGCCATGCGGAAGACCCGACGCCGCTGGTGTTCCACGGCAGCTGGGCGGGCGAGATTACCCGCGCCGCCGCTGGCGCAGGCGGCTTCGGCTACGATCCGATTTTCTACGTGCCTGAACTGGGCAAAACCGCCGCCGAGCTGAGCAAGACGGAAAAAGGCGCGGTTTCTCATCGGGGTAAAGCATTGACGCTGCTGCTGGAAGCGATGCGCAATGCCTGATTTACCGCCGTTAAGCCTCTATATCCACATTCCGTGGTGCGTGCAGAAGTGCCCCTACTGCGACTTTAATTCCCATGCGTTAAAAGGCGAGGTGCCGCACGTCGAGTATGTGCAGCACCTGCTGCGCGATCTGGAAAACGACCTGCCGCTGACCCACGGGCGCGAGGTGCGCACGATCTTTATCGGCGGCGGCACGCCCAGCCTGCTCAGCAGCGAGGCGATGCAGATGCTGATGGACGGCGTGCGTTCGCGTCTGCCGCTGGCGGCGGATGCGGAGATCACCATGGAGGCCAACCCCGGCACGGTGGAAGCGGACCGCTTTAGCGCCTACCAGCGCGCCGGGATTAACCGTATCTCTATCGGCGTGCAGAGTTTTAGCCCGCAGAAGCTGGAGCGTCTGGGACGCATCCACGGCCCGGAAGAGGCGAAGCGTGCCGCGCAGCTGGCTGAGGGGCTGCATCTGCGCAGTTTCAACCTCGACCTGATGCACGGCCTGCCCGATCAGTCGCTGGAGGAAGCGCTAAGCGACCTGAAGCAGGCGATCGCGCTCAATCCGCCGCATCTCTCCTGGTATCAGCTGACCATTGAGCCGAACACGCTGTTTGGCTCGCGTCCGCCGGTGCTGCCGGACGACGACGCGCTGTGGGATATCTTCGAGCAAGGGGATCGCCTGCTGACCGCCGCTGGCTATCAGCAGTATGAAACCTCGGCCTACGCCAAACCGGGCTACCGCTGCGAGCACAATCTCAACTACTGGCGCTTTGGCGACTACCTCGGCATCGGCTGCGGCGCGCACGGCAAGCTGACCCAGCCAGACGGGCGCATCGTGCGCACCGTAAAAACGCGTCATCCGCGCGGCTTTATGCAGGGCCGCTATCAGGAGAAGCAGTATGAGGTTGACGACGCGGAGAAGCCGTTCGAATACTTTATGAACCGCTTCCGCCTGCTGGAAGCCGCGCCGCGCGAGGAGTTCAGCCGCTACACCGGTCTGGATGAGCAGCTGATTCGGCCGCAGATGGATGCGGCGATCGCCGCCGGCTACGTGGCGGAAAGCGCCACGCACTGGCAGATTACCGATAAGGGCAAGCTGTTTTTGAACTCGCTGCTGGAGCTGTTTTTGGCGGAAGAGTGAGAGAGAGGATAGTGTGAGAAAAGCCGGCGGAGACGTCGGCTTTTTTTGGGCTGAGGCGCTATATGACTTCACCGACCTCTTTTAACTCTCGTGATAACCAGATGGAGCAGTGTAATTTGCTGGCGCTATGCCATTTATCGACCTGTTTTTTATGCATTGCGCACCTTACGCTCAGCGCACAGCTCTCTGCCGTTTTCTCTCTATAGCCCTGCTCGCATCCGCCAACTTTATCATCCACACTTACCCCAAAGCCGTAGTCGGCACGGCCATTGTGCATTACACTGCGCGCTGTAAAAACTGAGTAGATTAACGATTAAACAGGCGGTAACGGCGATGAACGGAACGATCACAACCTGGTTTCAGGACAAGGGCTTTGGATTTATCAAAGATGAGAACGGCGACAACCGCTACTTTCATGTGATTAAGGTCGCCAACCCTGAGCTGATCAAGAAGAATGCGGCGGTGACCTTTGAGCCCACCACCAACAGCAAAGGGCTGTCGGCCTATGCGGTGAAGGTGGTGCCGGAGAGTAAGTACATCTTTATCGCTGGCGAACGTATCAAGCTCACCGCCATCAAATCTTTCGTGGTGTTCAGCGAAGAGGTGCCGGCCGATACCCGCATCGATAAAGAGAACACCGTGCTCTCTGTCGGCTCGCTGCTGAACAACATCCGGCCGAAAACCGACGTGAAGCCCGGCGAAATGCGCTCGGTGAAAAAGCTGGCGATTACCACCTTCCAGGGAACGACGCTGATCTTCTCGGAAGATGAGATCGACGTCGACGCCACGGCAAAAATGCTCAAGGTGTGAGATTCCGCAGACAGCCCCCATTAGTAGACAGGCGTTACCCTGGAGACCTTTTATGAACGATGAAATTCCGATCAGATTCTATGACGTTGCCGATGAGTATGCGACGGAAGCCGCAAAGCCGGTGGGCGAGTCGGAGCGCGACGCGCTGGCGCGCTATTTTCAGCTGCTGATTACGCGCCTGATGAACAACGAAGAGATCAGCGAAGAGGCGCAGCAGGAGATGGCCGACGAAGCGGGTATCGACGCGCAGCGCATCGACGAGATCGCGGAGTTTTTGAATCAGTGGGGCAATGAGTAGCGCCTGATGTAACGGCGCGCTGAGATACTGTCGGGGCGATAACGTTATGCCCCGACAGCACGGCTTACGACTTCACGCTGCCCACCAGCTTTTTGCGCTGGTCTTCCAGGCTAATCACGCGATTGCACACTTCCTGGCCGAAGTTTTTGAAATCCTGCTCCTGATTGCTCCACTCCGCCTGAATCGACTGCTGCAGCCCACCCAGATTGCCCATAATCGCCTGCAGCGGATTGCTGCCGCTCGCCTGCTTTGTGCCCATCTCGTTCAGGCTATCCTGCAGCACGCCGCCCATGGTGCTCTGCACCAGACGCTCGCCGTCGGCGCGCACCTGATCGATCGCCTGATGATGAAAGGTCAGACCGTCGTCGCGATGCTCGATAATGCGGTTCATCTGCTGCTTCAGCTGGCCGTTAAGCGTGGTCAGACGGTTGCGCACGTTGCTGTCAGCGCCAAGCTTCTCGACAATCACCCTATCCAGCGCCACGCGGCCCTTCTCCAGACGCGACGAGGCGCCGTTGTCGATCCACGGCAGATCGCGACGCAGCGCGTTCTGGTAGTCAATCGCCTGCTGGCGCTGCGCACTGTTCACCGCCACCTTCTGGCCATTGAACTGCACATCGCCCTGCGGAGAGATCTGCAGGTTGCCGTTGGCGCCGACCACCTGCACGCTCTGCGGTTTGAGCACCACGTCATCCTGCGGTTTTACGCTGCACTCCCAGGCAGCCTGCGCCTGCGTCGCTGCCAGCAGCAGCGTGGCGATAAGCGTTTTACGAACCATAATCTCTCCCTACTATGTGAACCAGGCGCGGTAATGACAGGTCGCTGTCGGTAGCGCAAGTAAGCCAGCCTGAAGCGGGCTCAACGCCGGATAAAAATATTAGTCCCACCAGACGTCGAAAAGTTCGGTCACCTGCACATCATTCAGCTGACGCGCTTCCAGCCATTTACGCACCAGCTCGCGGTGCTCGTCGGTGCATTTGCCGGTCTTCTGCAGGCAGATCAGACCTTCCCACACCAGATAGCCGCTGCCGTCATAGGCGAGGCCGTTAGGCGCGATCACTTCGTTGATAAAGTCGTCGACGGTTTTATCAATCTGCTGTTCAGAGGTGCCCTCGGCGAAGCGCCAGGCGACTGAAAAGCCCAGCTCCTGAAACTCGTCGATATGCAGTTTTTTACGTAAACGGCGGCTGCGTTGTGTGGCCATTATTTAATCCTCTCAAACATTAAGTCCCAAACGCCGTGGCCCAGACGCTGCCCGCGCTGCTCAAACTTGGTCAGGGGGCGCGTCTCGGGACGCGGCACGTAATTCTGTGTCTCAGACTGGTTTTGATAGCCGTCGATGCTGCTCATCACTTCCAGCATATGTTCGGCGTAGGCTTCCCAGTCGGTCGCCATATGGAAGACGCCGCCCAGCTTCAGCTTGCGCATCACCAGCTCGGCGAACGGCACCTGCACGATGCGGCGCTTGTTGTGGCGCGCTTTATGCCAGGGATCGGGGAAGAAAAGCTGCACCATGCGCAGCGAGTTGTCCGGGATCATCTTCTCCAGCACTTCCACCGCGTCGTGGCACATCACCCGCAGGTTCTCGACCTCTGCCTCTTTCGCGGAGGCGAGGCAGGCGCCGACGCCCGGCGCGTGCACTTCGATGCCGAGGAAGTTCTGCTGCGGATTATTCTGCGCCATGGTCACCAGTGAGGCGCCCATGCCAAAGCCGATCTCCAGCACCACCGGCGCCTCGCGGCCAAACAGGTGCGTCAGATCCAGCGGCTCGGGTTGAAACTCTACGCCCATCTCCGGCCAGTATTGGTCGAGCGCCAGCTGCTGTCCTTTGGTCAGACGCCCCTGGCGGCGCACAAAACTGCGAATACGGCGCAATGGCCGCCCGTTCTCATCAAATTCCGGAGTGATGACGTCATTAATCATGTTGTAGCCTGCTGAGTAGCCTGTTTGGGGAAAGGCGCATTATGCAAAGTTAATTAGCAGAAGCAAGCCCTTGCAATCTTCAGGTTTACACCGGGGCTGCGCCTGTGCTGGAATGCCTGCCTGAGTGTAGAGTAATCACGGAAAATTTCCTTCTTATGATGCAAGCGCCGCAGTTCGCGCAACAGGTGCTGGAGTGGTATCAGCGCTTTGGCCGCAAGACCCTGCCGTGGCAGCAGGAGAAAACGCCTTATAAGGTGTGGCTCTCTGAAGTAATGCTGCAGCAGACCCAGGTCGCCACCGTTATTCCCTATTTCGAACGCTTTATGGCGCGCTTCCCCACCGTCGCCGATCTGGCCGCCGCGCCGCTCGACGAGGTGCTGCATCTGTGGACCGGGCTGGGCTACTACGCCCGCGCGCGCAATCTGCATAAGGCGGCGAAGCAGGTCGTCGACCAACATAAGGGCGAGTTCCCGCGCAATTTCGACGACGTCGCGGCGCTGCCCGGCGTCGGGCGCTCCACCGCGGGCGCGGTGCTGTCGCTGTCGCTCGGTCAGCATTTCCCCATCCTCGACGGCAACGTGAAGCGCGTGCTGGCGCGCTGCTACGCCGTCGGCGGCTGGCCGGGTAAAAAGGATGTCGAGAAGCGGCTGTGGGAGATCAGCGAGACGGTGACGCCGGCGCAAGGGGTCAGCCAGTTCAATCAGGCGATGATGGATCTCGGTGCGCTGGTCTGCACCCGTTCAAAGCCCAAATGCGACATCTGCCCGCTGAATAGCGGCTGCATCGCCTACGCCAACAACAGCCAGGCGAGCTATCCCGGCAAAAAGCCAAAGCAGATACTGCCGGAGCGCAGCGGCTGGTTTTTGCTGCTGCAGGATGGCGACGACGTCTGGCTGGAGCAGCGTCCGCCGGTGGGATTGTGGGGCGGTTTGTACTGCTTCCCGCAGTTCACCAGCGAGGAGGCGCTGCACGACTGGCTGCAGGCGCGCGGCATCCATACGAAGCCGCAGCAGCTGACCGCATTTCGTCACACCTTCAGTCATTTTCATCTGGATATCGTGCCAATGTGGCTATCATGGTCATCTGTCGGGGCGGCGATGGATGAACCCGGCGGTCTCTGGTATAACTTAGCCCAGCCGCCGTCAGTGGGGCTGGCGGCGCCGGTTGAACGGCTTTTGCACGAGCTGCGTCATCCGCAACAGCTGGCCCTGTCCCGGCATGAGATTAGAGAGGAAAAGTAATGAGCCGCACGATTTTTTGTACGTTTTTACAGCGCGACGCTGAAGGTCAGGATTTTCAGCTCTACCCGGGCGAAATCGGTAAGCGCATCTACAATGAAATCTCAAAAGAAGCCTGGCAGAAGTGGATGGCTAAACAGACCATGTTGATCAACGAGAAGAAGCTCAACATGATGAATCCGGAAGACCGCAAGGTGCTGGAGAAGGAGATGGTGAATTTCCTGTTTGAAGGCAAAGAGGTCCACATCGAAGGCTATACGCCGCCAGAAGCATAATTTTTAGGGCCTCAGCGTGAGGCCCCTCTCTTTTCCGGGTCAGGCACGTATTTACAATGAATAAGAAATTATTAGCCCTGCTGGTGATCGCTCCGCTGTTGGTCTCCTGCTCAGGAAAGAAGTCTTCGCAGTATCACGAAGAGTGGGTAAAGGACACCAACGGCTTCGACATTTTAATGGGCCAGTTTGCGCATAACATTGAGAACATTTGGGGTATCAATGAGGTTCTGATCGCCGGACCGAAAGATTACGTCAAATACAGCGACAACTATTACACCCGCAGCCATATCAACTTCGAAAGCGGCAACATCACTATCGAAACCATTTCTGGTACCGATCCGATGGCCAGCCTGCGCCAGGCGATCGTCACCACGCTGCTGATCGGCGACGATCCGGGCAATGTCGACCTCTACTCCGACGCCAACGACATCGTGATCAGCAAAGAGCCGCTGCTCTACGGTCAGGTGCTGGATAACACCGGACAGCCGATTCGCTGGCAGGGCCGCGCGGGCACCTTCGCCGATTATCTGCTGCAAAATAAACTGCAGCGCCGCGTCTCTGGCCTGCATGTGATCTACTCCGTGACCATTCCGATGGTGCCTAACCATCTCGACAAGCGTGCGCACAAATATCTGCCGATGGTGCGTAAAGCCGCCGAGCAGTACGGCGTCGACGCGTCGCTGATCCTGGCGATTATGCAGACCGAGTCGAGCTTCAACCCCTATGCGGTGAGCCATTCCGACGCGCTGGGTCTGATGCAGGTGGTGCAGCACACCGCGGGTGTCGACGTGTTCCGCATGAAGGGCAAATGGGGCAAGCCGAGCCGCAGCTATCTGCTCGATCCTGAGAACAATATCGACGCGGGCACCGCCTACCTTTCGCTGCTGCAAAACAGCTATCTGGGCGGCATTCAGGATCCGCTGTCGCGTCGCTATGCGGTGATCACCGCCTATAACGGCGGCGCGGGCAGCGTGCTGCGCGTGTTCTCCAGCGATAAGGATCGCGCCTTTAACACCATTAACAATATGTCGCCGGGGCAGGTTTATAACACGCTGACGACGCAGCATCCGTCGGCGGAGTCGCGGCGCTATCTGTATAAGGTGAGTACGGCGCAGCGCAGCTATCGGCGTTATTGATGGATTGCCTGCTGGCGGGTTTGCCTGCTACGCAGGCGGCTATGAGCGGGTTCCGCCCGCCAGACGGCAGGGAGTTTCAGCCGCTCCGCTGCTGGCGTGCGTGTTAAGGGGCTCGCCAGCCCCTTAACAATCCCGGCTTCCGGCAGCCTCCACGCCGCGCTCCGCGCGGTCCCTTCGTTGCTTACGTCGGCCGCACGGACCCGTCGGGACAGGCCGTCCTGGCCTGGCCCTCCCTCTCGCCGACATCCTGTCGGCTCGTCCTGGCCGCCGTGCGCGCCTCAGCGTGTCGGATGCCTCTGACACTGCCCCGCCTGTGATTCCTGATTCTTCATTAACGACAGCGTCGTCTGAACGCATAACTCACGCTTTCAGCGACGAAGGTCGTCATGAAACTTACGAGATTTGCAGCGGGGGTTGTGGGGGCCATCGCAGCCGCTGAGCGGAGGAAGGATTTCAGGACGAGCGGCAGGGATGCCGCGAAGAGGCTGGCATGAGCCAGGGATGGCGAATCCAGCCGGTCCGTCAGAAATCCTGAGAGAGCGAAGGGACCCGCGCAGCGGGCGGGTGAGCTGGCCCGGGGCGCGGGTGCAGGGCCGGCGCCTACCGGCCCTGCTCGGTCGCCCGCAGCGGGCGAAATGAAACTGCCCGGCTGTCGGGCGAACGAAACCTGCACCAAGGCCCGTCTGCGCAGCAGACAAACCCGTCTGTCGGCCGGAACCCGCTCATAGCCGGTTCGCGCAGCGAACCCAAGGCCCGTCTGCGCAGCAGACAAACCCGCCGCCGCTACCGCCCGGCCTGGCGCCCCTCCACCATCATGTTCGCCACCAGCTGTTTGCGCCCCTGGCCATCATCCTCGGTATACACTCCCTGCAGCTCCGGCGAGAAGCCTGGCAGCTGATTGACACCCTCTTCCAGCGCGAGGAAATAGCGCTGCACCGCGCCGCCCCACACTTCCCCCGGCACCACGCAGAGCACGCCTGGCGGATAAGGCAGCGCCCCTTCGGCGGCGATGCGCCCTTCGGCCTCGGCGATCGGCACCAGCTCGACCTCGCCGCGAATATAGGCCTGATGCGCATCCTGCGGGTTCACCTCTACTGCCGGGAAACTCTGCTGGCGGAACATCGCCTTCTGCAGATCCTTGACGTCGAAGCTGACATAAAGATCGTGCATCTCCTGACAGAGCTGACGCAGGGTATAGCCCTTATAGCGCGCCTGGTTCTTGCGATAAATCGTCGGCAACACCTCCGCCAGCGGCGCATCCTCTCGCACGTGCTGCTCGAACTGCGCCAGCATCGCCACCAGATGCGCCATCTTCTCCGGGCTTTCCGCTGGCGTCAGCAGAAACAGAATTGAGTTGAGATCGCACTTCTCCGGCACGATGCCGTTTTCGCGCAGATAGTTCGCCAGAATGGTGGCAGGAATGCCGAAGCTGGCGTATTCGCCGCTCGCCGCGTCGATGCCTGGCGTGGTCAGCAGCAGCTTGCAGGGATCGACCAGATACTGATCCTGCGCATAACCGGCAAAGCCGTGCCATTTCGCCTCTGGCTCAAAGCTAAAGTAGCGGCTGTCGCGGGCAATCGCCTCGGTCGGCGCATCCTGCCAGCGTTTGCCGTCTACCTGCTCCGGCACAAACGGCAGGATCATCTCGCAGCGTTCGAGGATCGCCTTGCGCGCCTCGATGCCGAGCGTCACGCACGACTGCCACATCTGACGGCCCGCTTCGCCCTGATGCATTTTGGCGTTCACGTCCAGCGCGGCGAACAGCGGGTAAAACGGGCTGGTAGAGGCGTGCAGCATAAAGGCGTTATTCAGCCGCTTGTGCGGGCAAAAGCGCCGCTGGCCGTGAATATGGTTATCTTTTTTATGGATCTGCGAGGTCTGCGAGAAGCCCGCCAGCTGCTTGTGCACCGACTGGGTGACGAAAATGCCAGGATCGTTCTCGTTAAGCTCCAGCGTCAGCGGCGAGGTGCCCGCCATCACCGGGATAAACTGCTCATAGCCGAGCCACGCGGAGTCAAACAGAATGTAGTCGCACAGGTGGCCGATGCGATCCACCACCTGACGCGCGTTATAGACCGTGCCGTCATAGGTGCCGAGCTGAATAATCGCCAGTCGGAACGGGCGCGCGTCACCGGCGCGCTGCGGCGCCACTGCTTTAATTTGCTCGCGCAGCCAGCCCTCGTCGAAGCAGTGCGCGTCGATGCCGCCGATAAAGCCGAACGGATTTCGCGCCGCCTCCAGATAGACCGGCGTGGCGCCCGCCTGAATCAGCGCGCCGTGATGGTTCGATTTATGGTTATTGCGGTCGAACAGCACCAGATCGCCGCGCGTCAGCAGCGCGTTGGTCACCACTTTGTTGGCGCTGGAGGTGCCGTTCAGCACGAAGTAGGTTTTATCGGCGTTGAACACCTTCGCCGCGAACTTCTGCGCGTCTTTCGCCGAGCCTTCGTGGATCAGCAGATCCCCGAGCTTAACGTCGGCGTTGCACATATCGGAGCGAAAAACGTTTTCGCCGTAGAAATCGAAGAACTGCCGCCCCGCCGGATGCTTGCGGAAAAATGCGCCGCCCTGATGCCCCGGACAGGCGAAGGTGCTGTTCTGCATATCGACATAGCGCGTTAACGTGTCGAAAAACGGCGGCAGCAGGTTCGCCTCATATTCTGCCGCGGCCGCTTCCAGTGCCGCCCACTCTTCTGCCGAGCCGTTCAGCTCGCCGGTCACGCCCGGCAGATGCAGCACATCCTCTTCCCAGGCGTTGGCAACAAACACCGGCAGGTTAAAGCCGGTATGGCGCAGCAGCGCCAGCACGCCGCTGCGCGTATCGGCCAGCGAAACGACCACCGCCGCCACGTCGGTAAAGTCGGTGTTGTCCAGCGTCACTACGTCACGCGCGGTATTCAGGGTAAGGCCCGGCGCGACGGCGGCGCTGGCGGCAATTTTCAGTGGTGTCATAACACAAATCCCCAACGGTGAAGGATGAGTGGGTGCCAGAGGCACGGCAATGGGGAAGATTCCCCGGCGAATAACGTCAGGCGGAAACGGAAAAAGGGGAAAAGCCGCCCCCGATAGACATCAGTAAAGCCAGATCGTGTCTGTCTTTACGCATGCCCAACAGCGAACGTTTAGCTGGCCTCACCGCATGGTGAGCGGGAAGCGCGTCGATAGAGAGATCGCCCCAGGTGCTGGATAGTGCGCGCGTAAACAGGCGCGGTGGCGCAGGATTCTGGTCACAGGCGGCATCCTCAGCAGGTAAGCGAAAAAGAGGCGCAATAATGTCATTTTTTTTGCGCGCGAACAACCGAGAAAAGTAAATAAGCTTGCAGACAACAAAATCACAACTCAATGAAAAATAATGAATTTAAATAAAAAGCATTTACATAAACGCTTAATTATCTTTGTGTTATGAAAGGTTATGCATCCTGCCTTCGCTACCCCTTACCGCCGGGGAAGAGTAGACTGAGCCGCACATTTCCTGCTTGCCGGAGGCTGCATGTTTACCGCATTAGTCATTGAAAATGATGAGCAAGGCTATCGCACCAACCTGAAACAGCTTAACGAATCCCAGCTGCCCGACCATGACGTTACCCTCGATGTCGCTTACTCCACGCTGAACTACAAAGACGCGCTCGCCATCTGCAATAAAGGGCCAATCGTGCGTCAGTTTCCGATGGTGCCGGGCATCGATTTCGTCGGCCGCGTCACCGCCAGCCGCCATCCTGAATGGCAGCTGGACGACGTCGCGCTGCTGACCGGCTGGGGCGTTGGCGAAAAACAGTGGGGCGGCCTGGCGCAGAAAGCGAGCGTCTCTGGCGACTGGCTGGTGGAGGTGCCCGCCTCGCTCAGCCCGCTGCAAACTATGGCGATCGGCACGGCTGGCTTTACCGCGATGCTGTGCGTGATGGCGCTGGAAAAACAGGGCGTCACGCCGGATCGCGGCCCGGTGCTGGTGACCGGCGCCAGCGGCGGCGTCGGCAGCTTTAGCGTCAGCCTGCTGTCGCGTCTCGGCTTTGAGGTGGTTGCCGCCAGCGGACGCGCCAGCGACGAAGCCTACCTGATCGACACGCTCGGCGCGCGTTCGGTTATCGACCGCAGCGAGCTGTCGCAGCCCGGCAAGCCGCTGGCGAAAGAGCGCTGGGCGGCGGCAATCGACAGCGTCGGCAGCCATACGCTGAGCAACGTACTGGCCGCAACGCAGCGCGACGGCGTGGTGGCCGCCTGCGGCATGGCGCAGGGGCTGGATCTGCCCGCCAGCGTCGCGCCCTTTATCCTGCGCGGCGTGACGCTGACCGGCGTCGACAGCGTGATGTGCCCGAAACCGCTGCGCCAGCAGGCGTGGCAGCGCCTCGGCGAACTGCTGAACGGCGACACTCTGACGCAGCTCGCCACCCTGATCCCGCTCAGCGAGGCGAAACAGGGCGCGCAGGATCTGCTGGACGGCAAGGTGCGCGGCCGCCTGATTGTCGATTGTCGTTAAGCCTTTTGATGCAGGGCGACGTCGCGCAGCAGCACGTCAAGACGCGCCAGCGCGAACTGCGCGCCCTGCTCCATTACTGATTTCGGCTCGCCCTCAAAGCGCCGCATCTCCGCCACGACGCTGCCGTCCGGCAGCGCCCAGCCAAACCAGATAGTGCCCGCCGGCGTGCCGTCTTCGCCACCGTCCGGCCCGGCATAGCCGGTGATCGCCAGGCTGACCGGCTCGCCGGAACGCGCGCGCGCGCCTGTCGCCATCTCGCGCGCGGTCTGCTCGCTGACGGCGGTGTGCGCCTCAAGGGTTTCCGGCCGGACGCCCAGTAGCTGGCTCTTTGCATTGTCGCTGTAGGTGACGAAGCCGCTGGTGTAGAAGTTGCCGCTGTTTTCTACCTTCGCCAGCGTCATGCTGATCAGGCCGGCGGTGCAGGATTCGGCGGTCGCTAACCGCCACTCAGAGGAAAGAAGCCGCTCGCCAAGCTGTTCGGCGGCGTGATCTAATGCATCGGTCATACTTTGCTTCCCTGTTTATGGTTTCAGTCTACAAAGTATGGTTGAAAATTGGCGCGCCGCTAAAGGCTAACGCCATGAATAGTAAGCCAAACGGCGTCAGGCGCGCAGCTGGATCACCGGCCTGCCGCTCTCGTGATGCGCGGTGACGCGCAGCTCCGCCTGATACCAGCGCGTCAGCGTCGCTTCGGTCATCACCGCCTGCGGCGAGCCCTGCGCCACCAGCCTGCCCTGATGCAGCAGCAGGATGCGATCCGCCCAGAGCGCGGCGAGGTTGAGATCGTGCAGCACGGCGCAGACGCCTAAATCGCCCTGGCGTGATAAACGATGCAGCAGGCGCAGCGTACTCTGCTGCCAGAAGAGATCGAGCGCCGAGGTCGGCTCATCGAGAAACAGCCAGCCGCGCGGCGCGCCGTCGCGCCACAGCTGCGCCAGCACGCGCGCCAGCTGCACGCGCTGCTGCTCGCCGCCGGAGAGCAGCCGATAGTCGCGTCCGGCCAGTTCGCTGCAGCCGGTCAGCGCCATCACCTCGTCGACAATCGCCTCTGCGCCCGCGCTGGGCCAGGGCGCGCGACCCATCGCCACCACGCCGGCGGCGGGCAGCGAGAAGGTGACCAGATTTTGCTGGCGCATCACCGCACGCCGCTGCGCCAGCTGCTGACGCGGCCACGCGGCAAGCGGGCGATCCCCCAGTCGGCACTCGCCGCTGTCCGGCGTTACAAAGCCGGTCAGCATGCGCAGCAGCGTCGACTTGCCCGCGCCGTTGGGGCCGATCAGCGCCACCATTTCGCCTGGCTTAAGCGCCAGATCCAGCGTGTCGATCAGCTGCCGTCCGCCCTGTGCGTAGCGCAGGCTGCGCGCTTCTAACTGTTCCATCACTCACCTCCTCGCTGCTGACGCAGGATCAGCCAGAGAAACCAGGGGCCGCCCAGCAGGCTGGTCAGCAGCCCTACCGGCATTTCGGCCGGCACCACCACCGTGCGCGCCAGCGTATCCGCCAGCAGCAGCAGCAGCGCGCCCGCCAGCGCCGATCCAGGCAGCATCCAGCGGTGATCGCTTCCAAGACAGAAGCGCATCACGTGCGGCACCACCAGCCCGACAAAGCCGATAATGCCGCTTACCGACACCGCCGCGCCCACCAGCAGCGCGCTCAGCACCAGCAGCTGCCGCTGGGTGCGGCGCACGTCGATGCCCATATAGTGCGCGTCCTCTTCCCCCAGCTGCAGCAGATTAAGATGACGCGCACGCAGCTGCGTGAGCAGCAGCGACGGCAGAATAAAGGCGGCGCACACCGCCAGCATCGGCCACTGCGCCTGGCTCAGGCTGCCCATGCCCCACAGCGAGAGCTGGCGCAGCTGCTGATCGTTGCTCAGCCAGGCGAGCACGCCCACCGCCGCGCCGCACAGCGCGTTGATGGCGATACCCACCAGCAGCAGACGCGCCAGACTGCCCTGCGCCAGCTGGCTGAAGCTGAAGATCAGCGCCATCACCGCCAGGCTGCCGAGAAAGGCCGCCACGCTCGGCAGCCAGAGCAGCAGCAGGGGCGGCAGCGCCAGCGGCAACACAATGGCGATCGCCACCGCCAGCCCCGCGCCGCTGCTGATGCCGAGCAGGCCGGGATCGGCGAGCGGGTTGCGAAATAGCCCCTGCATCACCGCGCCGGACACCGCCAGCGCCATGCCGATGACCACTGCCAGCAGCACGCGCGGCAGGCGGATGTTAAGCCAGATCTGCCAGAGGGTGTCGCTGAGCGGCGCCAGCCACAGAGCGCGCGGCGACAGCGTCATCGCGCCGAGATTCGCCGCCAGCGCCACTGCCGCCAGCATGGCGATCAGCATCAGCGCCAGCCAGCGCAGCGCGCGCGGATTACTCATGCCGTGCCGCTTCCGCCGCTTTGCGCAGCTTCACGAGGGCGCCAGGGGTGTCGAGACCGAAGCCGAGCAGCGCCATTTCGTCGATTACCAGCAGGTTCTTCTGCTGGCCCGCCGGCGTCAGCGCCAGGCCAGGCAACTGCCACACCTTCTCTTCATCGCCCAGGGTTTTCAGCCCGTCATCGCCGATCACCACCAGATCCGGCGCGGCGGCGATAACGCCCTCCTGCGACAGCGGCTGATAGTGCGGCACCGCGCCCATCGCGTTGACCAGCCCGGCGCTGCGGATGGCGCCGTCGGCGGCGGTGTCGCTGCCCGCCGCCAGCGACTTCATGCCGCTGTGGGTCATAATAAACAGCACTTTTACCGGCAGCGGCCGCGTCGGCAGCGCCGCCAGCGTGCGGCTCACCTGCTGCGCCAGCGTCTGCGCCTCTTCCTCGCGCTGCAGCGCCTTGCCGATGGTCAGGATCTTTTTCGGGATAGCATCAAGGCTGTTCTCGCCGGTAACTTCCACGACCTTTACGCCCGCCTGGGCGATCTGCTGCAGCGCCAGCGAGGGTTTCGCCTGCTCGCTGCTCAGCACCAGCGTCGGCTTCAGCGCCAGAATGCCCTCGGCGTTAAGCTGACGCATATAGCCGATATCCGGCAGCTTTTTCGCCAGCGCCGGATGCTGGCTGGTGCTGTCGCGCGCCACCAGCGCCTGCTGGCCGCCCAGCGCATAGACAATCTGCGTGACGTCGCCGCCGATTGAGATAACGCGCTCCGCCGCCAGCGACGGCAGCGCCAGCAGCAGCAGCCAGGGGATCAGGCGTTTCATGCCACTTCTCCCGCCGCGCTTAGCGAGGTCACCTGCTCGCGCCAGCGCGCCTGCTCCGGCGTGCCTTCGCTGCGCTGGCCGTAGAGCTGCGCGATCTGCGTGCCGTCGGCGGCGAACAGCTCCAGGCTGGTGACGAAGCCGTCGCTGCCGGGTTTGCGTGTCACCCAGCTCTCGTGGATCTGGTCCGCCATCAGGTGCAGCGTAAAGCGCGGGTTGAAAATATTGAGCCAGTTCTCCATCGGCACCACTTTTTCCACCGCGCCGGTAAAGATCTGGGTGCAGCCGCGATTGCCGACGAAGATCATGATTTCATTGCCTTCCTGCTGCGCCAGCGTTAGCAGCCGCGCCAGCGCGTCGTTCTCCACGCGCCACGCCAGATCGCTGCCCGCCGCGCGGAACGCCTGCGGGCGCGAGACGTTATGGCGCTTCAGCAGGCCAAAGAACTGATGCACGTCGGTCATGGCGCGCCACTCACTCTCGATAGCGGCGGCGTCGATCTCTTCGGCGAAGCTGGCCGGCTCTGGCGCGTCGACGTGCAGCGCGGCGGGCGCCTCGTCAGCGAAGCGCGCGATCAGCGCCTGCCAGGCCGGCATGTCAGTATGGTCGGTGGCGTAAATTTTCAGCACTGCGTCGCCGTGACGGTCGAAAATCTGAATGCTCTGCCGCTCACCGTGCGCGCTCTGCTCGCGCAGGAAAAACGCGCTGCGCCACTGGCCGGGAAACAGACGCAGATCGAGCGCGCGCGGGTTTAGCACCAGCCCGGCGTGATCGCCCATTTTAAGGTTCTGATAGCTGCCAAGATGCTCATGCACCGCATAGTCGTTGCGGGTGATATTTTTGGTTTCGCCGACCGCTTCCAGCGCCTGCAGCAGCTCGCGGAACTGCGGCTGTAGCCGCTGCGCGTCCTGACCGACGCGGGCGTCGCACAGCGCCGCTTCGCTGATGCCCATCAGCGCGGCCAGATCGCGGGCGTATTTTTTCGGGTGGCTGCTTTTCAGCGTTTGATAATGTTGAAACAGTGGATTCATTGCGCGTTGCTCCCGTAGCAAAAACGCCCTGCCTCAGCGCAGGGCGGACGAGTGATTAGAAATCGACGTTGACGCCCAGCTGGTACGTGCGGCCCGGCATCACCGCCAGCGCCACATCGTTGCGATCCTGCGCCGTCTCGCTGGTCAGCTCGCGGCTGCTGGTGTAGTCCCAGTATTTGCGGTCGGTCAGGTTATAGATGCCGCCGCTCAGCCTGACGTTCTTCGCCACCTGCCAGTAGGCCGTTGCATCTACCATGCCATAACCCGGCACGCGCATATACTCGCTGGTGGCGTCGGTGAGCGCCGCGCCGCTGTTGGTGTAGCTTTCGCGGTTGGTTTCCGTGGCGCGTTTGCCTTTGACGAAGGTTGCGGTGACCGCCGCGCCATAGCCGCGCTGCACGTCATCCCACGCCAGCCCGACGATCGCCTTCAGCGGCGCGACGCTGTCGAGATCGACATACTTGTCGCCTGAATAGCTCGACTTCGACTTCCCTTCGTTATAGCCCAGCGCAAAGGTGGCGCTCAGCCCGTCGACCTGCTGGAACCAGCTGCCGAAGTTGAGTTTAGTCGCCAGCTCCGCGCCGTAGATATAGGCCTTGTCGCGGTTCTCCGCCTGGTAGGTGGTGTAAATATTGCCCGGCACGTTAACGAACTTGTCAGGGTTGCCGGCGCGGGTATAGCGCGTGTAGGCGATAAAGTTTTTGTACTGGTTGTAGAACAGCGAGGCGTTCACCGTCACGCCTTCCACCGCCTGGCCTTTCACTCCCCACTCAAAGTTGTTGCTGGTTTCGGTGTCGAGATCGGCGTTGCCGACCAGCGCATACTGCGCGCGGCCCGCATAGCTGGAGCCGAGGTTCCAGGAGCCGTAAAGCTGGCTGGCGGTCGGGAACTCGACGCCGCGCTTGTACTGCAAATAGGTGATGAGCGCCGGCGTCAGATCGTACTGCAGGGTAAGCGACGGCAGCACTTCGGTATCGCTGTTGCCGGAGCCGTAGAGCGTTTCCAGCTGCTCTTCGGTCAGCACGCTACTGCCAGCGGTGAGATCGGAAAGGTTGCGCGGTTTGGTGTTCTGATACATTACGCGCACGCCGGGGATCACTGCGAAGCCGTGGCTGTCGAGGTCGAAGTTGATCTTATCCTGCAGGTAGCCGGCGACGGTGTAGCTGCGGCTGTCGGCCTGCGGCTGCATGATCACGCTGTACTGGCTCGGCGTGGGCGACTGACGGAACGGGCGCTCGGTGCTCTCGGTGTGGGCGTTAACCCCAGCGCTCAGCTCGTGGCGGCCGACGATTTTCGTGGCGCGCGTGTCGAAGCCGAGGCTGCGGGTGTTGTAATCGGAATAGACCCTTTCCCAGGCGCTGGCGCTACTCGGCATCCAGGTATTGTCGTGCGACTCGGTTTTCTGCCAGTAAAGGCGCGTGGTCAGAGTGTCGAGCAGATCGTTGTAGGGCGTCCACTCATCCGCCAGGCTGACGCCGAAGCGGCGCGTGTCGCTCTGCTGCTGCGAGGTGCCCCAGACGGTATTGCCGGAGGTATCCCAGCCGTCGTAGTGGGTGTGGTTGGTTTTGTGGTAGTAGTCAAAAGTGGCGCTCAGCTTGTGCTGGTCATTGGGCTGCCAGATGCCGGAGGTCATAAAGGCGTCGGAGTGCCAGTTAGCCGGATAGGCCTGCTTCACGCCGCTGTTGTTTTGCGTCTCCTGACCGTCGCGGCGGCTGTAGACAAACAGGCCGCGCAGTTCATCGTCGCCCGCTGCCGCCGTGATGCCGTTGTGCCAGCTGCGGTCGGCGGAGTTGTAGTTACTCTGATAGCCGAAGTAACTGTTTTTGCTGCCGCTCAGATAGTCGTCGGCGCTTTTGTTGTGAAACGAGACGTTGCCGCCAATCGAGGCGTTGGGCTGATCGACCGCGGTCGCGCCCTTTTCAATCTCGACGCTGCCGAACATATAGGGATCGATATAGTCGCCGCGCCCGATGCCGAAGGTGTTGTTGCCGACGCGGCTAACGTAGGGACGGCCGGTGGCGTCCGGCAGGGGAATGCCGTCAACGTCGAGCCCGACGCGGTTGCTCTCCAGGCCGCGAATGTTGTAGCCGCTGTAGCCCGCGCGGTCGAAGCCGCTTTTGCCTGAGGAGGAGCCGCCCGCCGATCCAGTGGCGCTGATCAGCGGCTCGTAACGCATAATGGAGCCGAAGTCGTTGGCCCCGCGTTTTTGCAGGTCGGCGGCGGATAATGTGGTTTTATTGCCCGCCTTTGGCTTCGGCGCGGTAACGGTCATGACCGGGTCGGCGCTGCTTTTTTCGCTGGCAGGCGTTTCGCTGGCGGCATAGCCGCAGGCGGCGTGAACCGAGGCAGCCAGCAGCGCGATTTTACAGAGTCGCGGCTGGGTGAATCCCTGAAACATGGAAGACATAAGCGCAAATACCTTATTGATTGTTAGTATTTGCTCACTTACTTGCTGTCAGTAGATAAAGTACGGTTTCGCACATCAAACCGTAAGCAGAACGTCTTTTTTATTATGAATAATTTCGCTAGAAATGTAATGTAAGTGGTAATCATTATCAACTGGCTTTAGAGTAAGATGTATCTTACACCGCACGATTTGCTAATCTGCGTGCAGAGCGAAACTAACGTCGACAGGGAAACCGCTATGACCGAGAAACCCTCTATCACCATCCATTACTGCACCCAGTGTAACTGGCTGCTGCGTTCCGCCTGGATGGCGCAGGAGCTGCTGCACACCTTCGCCGAAGACCTGGCGGCAGTCACGCTGAAGCCGGGCACCGGCGGGGTATTTGAGATTGTCATTAATGACGACATTCTGTGGGAGCGTAAACGCGACGGCGGCTTTCCCGACGCGGCGGCGCTGAAGCAGCGCGTGCGCGACGTCTGCTTCCCGGATCGGCCGTTAGGTCATGTGGATAAGAAAAAAAGCTGAGGCTTAGCTGGCGGCGATTTTATCCGCCGCCGCGTTTAGCGCCTCGACCACCTTCGCCAGGGTTTCCGGCGATATGTCTTGCTGGGCGAGGCGGCTATTGAGCGTGGTGCGCATACGGTGGATCGCCTGATCGACGTCGGGAATGCTGCGGTTATTGACCAGCACCGCCAGCGACGACAGGCGCTCGATCAGCTGCTCGACCTGCGGCTGCTGCTCCGCCAGCTGCGCGCGTCCCGCCGCATTCAGCGTATAGGCTTTGCGCGACGCCTGCGCGTCTACCACGCTGATGGCGTCCAGCTCTTCCAGCAGCGTCAGATTGGGATAGATAATGCCGGGACTGGGAGAGTATTCGCCTTTCGACAGCTCTTCGATCGACTTGATCAGCTCGTAGCCGTGTGCGTCGTTTTGCGCCAGAAAATGCAGCATTAACAGGCGGATATCGCTGGCGTCCAGCATCTTTTCACGTCGCTTACGGCGACCGCCGCATCCGCCGCGCGGAGCGGAATCCTGGTGACACGAGAAAGCCGGATCCTGTTTCATTGCCTGCCTGAAGGGAGTCTTTACGGGAGGATGATAGTAGTCCGCCGCCTGGCAAAATTCAACACGGGCGGCGGTATCGGCTTATTTGGCGTGCCAGTAAGCGACGGCGCGCACAAAGGCGGGATCGAGGCCGCGACGCGTGACAAAGTAGTCGCCGAGCGCTTTGGCGAAGTCGCCCTCGCCGGTCAGCCAGATAAAGTAATCCTCCTGCGGCACGGCGATGTTATCCAGCGCGGCGATCAGCTTATCCACCTGCGCCGCGCCGCTGCCAAGCCAGTGGGCGTTGACGCCAGCCAGATCCGGCAGGTAGTCGCGTCCCGTCGCTTCATCCACGCAGGCGAACAGATGCAGCGCCTGCGCCCTGGCGTCGGCCTGACGGCGTTTGAACGCCGGCAAGCCGGTTTCATCGCAGACGTAGAGCTGAAACGCGTAGTCGGTCGGCACCACCAGCGAGCCGCGCGGGCCGCCCATAATCAGGCGATCGCCCTCTTTTGCCTGCTGCGCCCAGCCGCTGGCGACGCCGCCGTCGTGGATATAGAAGTCGAGCGTCAGCGACGATTCGCCGTCAAAGGCGAGCGGCGTATAGTCACGCGCCGGCGGACGCGCGCCGCCTGGCCAGACGATGCCTTCGTCGGTCATCTGCGGCAGCTGCAGTTCCGCGCCGCTCTCCTGCGGGAAAAAAACTTTGATATGGTCATCAAAGCCCGGCGAGTGGAAGCCAGCCAGATCGCTGCCGTGAAAGGTGATGCGCCAGAATTCACTGGCGACCAGCATTTTGCTGGCGACGGTGATGTGGCGAAAGCGCAGTTCGTTGCGCACGCGCTGCGGCGCGCGGCTGCGGGACGCCTGGTTGTCAGAATGCATAAATCCTCCTTTTACGCCGCCGGCTGCGGCCGTGAATGCGTGAGAAAACAGAAGAATGATTCTCATTTGAGGCGCCCAGATTACTCATGATATATCTTAGGCGCAAGGATCGATTGTGCTATTTCCGCGCAGCCGAAAGGGTGCGCAGGCGAATGCCTGCGCACAGAAGAGCATACGAAACAGAGAAGCGCGCGGAGGTCGCGCGCGGCGATCAGAGGTTGTCGTTTAAGGCGTCGGTGCCGAAGTGCTTCGGCGACTGCTGCGGCAGCGCATTGTCGCCAAGGATTTCATGCTGGGTCGGCTGGGCATGAGGATGCAGGCCCGCAGGCGGCGTAAAGGGTTCAGCCATCTGGGCGCCGGCAAAAAGCGGCAAAGCAGAAAGCGCCGTAACAAGGAACAGCGAAGTCAGTTTCATGGTTGTCGTCGTATTATATGTCTGGTTCGAAAAGAACCTGAAAGGCAGATGAATATCCAGTCCGGCAGGCCTTATGCACGATATCCGCACGGCTTCCGGGTTAAGGCAGGAATTTTACGCCAGAAAACGCATCTATTTTATAAAATCGTGCGGTTTATCACAGTTCACCGCACGAAAAGCCGCTGCTAGCTCAGCGTGACGGGGATAGAGAAGAGGCCGACCAGCGCGTCTGGCGTCGAGGCTTTCATATCGAGACGCAGCAGATCTTTTCCCTGACGGCGCGCGACGCCCAGCGCGGGCAGATGCACGTAGTAGAGATCGGCGATAAAGCGCGTCAGCTGTTCCGGCGCGCCCTGCCAGGGGATGGTGGCATAAAGCCCGCGCGCCGAGGTCCAGTTGACGATATGCGACCCCATGATATCGGCGTGCTGGCTCTCCAGCGCCTGAAACAGACTGATGTGCTGCTGCTCCGCCGCCGAGCTGCCGGGGCCGTACTGGAAGCCGAGCCAGCCGCGCTCGACGTGCTGACCGGCGAAGCGCACAAAGCTGCGCGCCTGCTGCGCCACGGTGTGCGCGTGGTCGCGCACGTAGTCGCCGAATTTACACTCCCACTCCACCACTTCCCCGCGCAACTGCAGCTCATCGCGCTCCACCAGCTGCGCCTGCAGCATTTCGCCATGCACCGAGATCGGGCCGTGAAAGCTTTTCAGCTGCAAATCGGGCACGCGACGGAAGGCGCCCGGCGTCAGCGAGAAGTGGTTTTTGAAGACGCGGGTGAAGTTCTGCTGGTTGTCGAAACCAAAGCGCACTGCGATGTCGATCAGCGGCATGCGCGTCAGGCGCAGCGCCATGGCGGACATGGTGAGGCGGCGTTTGCGCGTATAGGCCGCCAGCGTCTGGCCGGTCATCTCTTTGAACATGCGCTGCATATGCCATTTGGAGTAACCAGATTTCAGGGTGATCAGATCGATATTAAGGTCGTCGGTCAGATTCGCTTCAATCCACTCCACCAGATCGCTGATGTACTGTTTTTTTACGTTCAGGCTGAGCATTTGTGTGGGGATCGTAGAAAAGTATTGCGGGATTAGTCACATAATCATAACAAAAATGTCTTACGCATGTAAGGAAGGGTAAAGAAAGCGTAAGCCCGACGCGAGCAAAAAGGCATTTAATGCTTAGTCTGCAAAGTGGATACGAAGTCATCGCACCCATGTTCGAAACGGCAGTAGCATGGGCAGAAGAGCAAAGCGTCCCGCGACAGTGACAAAAAACGCCGGGAGCGTACTTGTCAGTTAAGCATGGATGATAACGCAGTCTGAGGCCGCTCAGGGGCTGGCGGTCCTCGCGCCGCTGACGCGGTACCTTCACGCCATTCGCCTGCCTGACGGACCGGCGGGGATGGAACATCCCTGTTCCAGCCCCACCTTTCGCCCGCATCCCTGCGGGCTCTCCTG
>NZ_MWUE01000025.1 GCF_002077695.1 Pantoea latae | reverse complement strand
GTTTTGTAGAACATCCGCCACCTTCCCCGCGCTCTTAACCTCCGCCAGCGCATTAGCAATCTGCAGATACTGCTTATGCGGGTTCGCCGCCGCGACGTGGTCAGCGATGCCTTTATCCGCATACTGCTTCGCCTCGATTACCCCGTTATCCACATACTGGCGCGTCGCCAGCACCACGGAGGGGTCGATCTTCAGCGTCACCGCGTCGGTGCTGTTCACGATGATAATCATGCGCACCGTCTGCGTGCGGCCGCTGCCCTCCTGCAGCTGCGGCTTATAGGTCTCCGCGCAGTTGGCGACGGCAATCATCACGCCGTCGGCGTCGAACAGGCCGATTTCGCGGATCCAGAAGCCGCCTTCGTTCTCGGGGATAATCTGCTCAGCGATAATCTGGCTGCTGTTGGCCGCATCGACGCTCAGGGAATTGAGCGCCGCGCGGCGTTTTTCGCCCACCAGCGCCGTCTGCGAGGCGTTCGGCGTTGGCAGCGTGCCGCCGCCGTCGCCTACCGCCATTTCCGTAATTTGCAGCTTCGTGCCGAGCGCCGTGGCGTTTGCCAGCTTTGCCGCGCCCTGATTGGTCAGCAGGGCATAATATTTCGTTGTCATGTGCGCACTTCCGTCAGGTCAATTAAATGTACCGCTGCGCCGGTGTAGCCTGGCCCGTTCACGGTGATGATTTCAGGGGTATAGGGATAAATTGTCAGCTCGTCGCCGCTGTAGCTGGCGACCGCCATCGGCAGCGCGCCGCTGGCGTCCAGATTGATCGAGAGGCCGATCAGATGCCGGCTGCACGGCTTCGCATCGGCGATCAGCCGCTCCAGTTCGTTGTACATCGCCTCGGTGATGCCGGTGTCGAGCACGCCGACGTCGAGGCGAAACGTGCCCGGCGCGTCGCCGGTTTTCCACCACTCGGTAATACGGATCAGATAGCCGAGCGGCTCGACGATACGCCGCAGAGAACCGATGGTGCCTTTATGCCGGTGCACATACTCCGAGGCGGCGACGACACTGCGTTTGGTCGCCTCATTCCAGTTGCTGTCCCAGCGGTCGACCGACCAGGCCCAGGCAAGATAAGGCAGCAGCGCAACCGGGCAGGTCTGCGCGTTCCACAACTGGCGCAGCGGCACCGGCGTCGCCTCGATAGCCGCGCAGGCCTGCGCGGCGGCAACCTCGAGCGTCGAGGAGCCGGTCGGCAGCAGCCGATCACTCATCGGAGCCTCCCACCGCGATGCTGTAGCCGCTGCAGTACGCGGCCTGGGTTTTATCCAGCACCACATCGGCGGCCGGCTGCGCCAGCTCGACGCGCTGCACCCCTTCCACATGCAGCGCGGCATAGAGCGCCGACTGGCGGATATCGCGCCCCAGCCGCGCCTGGGCGTTGATAAAGGCGATCAGCTTTGCCTCGGCGGCGGCGCGGATCGGCTCCGCTTCCGGGCCGGGATAGAGATAGAGCGTGGCGTCGACGCGGTATTCGACAATGGCGGCCGTCTGCACGCTGACGCGATCGGCGACCGGGCGCACATCCTCATCGTTGAGCGCGTTGGCCACGATGGCGAGCAGATCGGCGGGCGCCGTGCCGTCGCCCTCGCGGCTCAGGACGGTGATCACCACCTCTGCCGGCGCCGGACTGGTGGCGGAGACGTCCGCCACGCGGCCGTCGGCGCTTTTGGCGTGATACTCGTAGGCGCCGCTCGGCCCCGCCACGCTCAGCCCTTCAAACGCGGCGGCGATGCGCATGCGGAAATTGTCGTCGCTCTCCATCAGCGCCGCGGTCGGCGGCAGCGTGCTGTTGTCAGCGGCCCGCAGGGTCAGCCGCGTCACGCCGTTATTGGCGCCCAGCTGGTCCAGATCGCTGCCGGTCGCCCAAGCGACCATATTGGCTTTCGCCGCCTCGTTGATGCGCTGGCGCAGGATCAGCTCGCGATAGGCGTTCTCCTGCAGCAGCTTCACCAGCGGCTCCGACTCCAGCGTCAGCGTGCGGGCAAGCGCCGCCTGCTGCTCGGCGGGATAGAGAGAAATCAGCGTCGCCTTGCGCTCGGCCAGCAGGGCTTCGTAATCCAGCGTCTCCACCACATCGGGCGCAGGCAGCTGGCTCAGGTTAATGGTTGCCATAGGTTCAGCTCACGGGAATAGTCAGGGAAAAATCTTGCGTGGTATCACTGCGGCTGCCGGTAAGTTCTACCGTCATGCCGCCGTCATACGACGCCTCATAGTCGATCGCGCTCAGTTGAATACGCGGCTCCCACTGCAAAATCGCCATATAGCAGGCGGACATAATTTGCAGACGCAGCGCCGGGTTTTGCGGCTGGTCAATCAGCGCCGACAGCAGCGAGCCGTAACGGCGACGCATCACCCGGGAGCCAAGCGGCGTGGTCAAAATATCGCGCACCGACTGGCGGATATGCTCCATGTCCGCCAGCGCCGCGCCGCTTTCGCGATTCATGCCGAGATATTTCTCCGTCATCACTGCGGCCCTCCTGAGAGATCGCCGCCCGACTTCACGCCGCCATGCTGATGGGCGTGCAGTACGATGCCGTTAGAGCTAAGGCTGCCGCCGCTGTGGGTGACGTTGCCCTGCAGCGTGCCGCCGCCGGTCACCTCCAGCGTGGCGGTTTTCAGCTTTGCGCTGCACTCCACCAGCGGCGCGTCCAGCAACACACTGACCGCCGCCTGCACGGTGGCACTCTGAATGCCGCTCGCCTTTAGCGCGCCGTTCTGCGGTTCATACTCGATGACCGCGCCGTCGGGAAACGACCAGTGCAGCGCGTCGGCCGAGGCGGAAGGCGCGGGATGGCTGTCGGAAAAGATGCCCGGCAGAATAAAACCGGTGTTCAGCTCGCCGCCCAGGCTGAGCAGCAGCACCTGTTCGCCGACCGACGGCGCGCTCCAGGCGCGCGATCGTCCGGCGCGGGCGCTGAGCCACGGCAGCCAGCCGGTTTCGTTGTCGCCGCTGCGCACGCGACAGCGGCCGTTCGGCGCATCCACCGCCGAGACGGTGCCGATGCGGATAAGGTTGCGCAGCAGGCGCAAGATTTCGCTGATATGTTCGTTCATGTCGCTAGTGTTACCCGTGGTGCGTGCGGCCAGCAACGCGGCGCCGACCGCTGAGAGATAGCAGGACAGCTTTAGCGCTGCCACTCACTGACCAGCGCGCCGTGCACCCAGAGCTGCAGCGGCGCCTCATCGTTAGCCGGCGGCGTCGGCTCGCCGGGAAAGGTGACCTGCAGCGCGCTCTGCTGCTGCGTCACCAGCACGCGCTCGCTCAGCTGCAGGCCGATGCTGAGCGCGCCGGCGGCGTCGGTCGCGAAGGTAAAATCGCTGCGGCGCTTGTCGGCGTTGCCCATCATCTCCGGCTGGTTATCCCGCAGCCAGGCGAGCAGCGGCACGATCGCCGCCTCAATCTCCTGCTGAACGTCGGCGATGGTTAATTCGAGCCGGTAGCGATACTCAAAGGAGAGCGACGGCGCGCTGGTCGCCACCACCGTTCCGGCGGCGATGCTCATGGTCAGCCGCTCAGGGTTTTGCTGTAGCAGCGGCACGCTGCGGTTCAGCGCCGCGCGTAGCTGTTGAGGTTTCTGCATCCTGTTGCTCCTGGCACTCTTTTATGATTTCAATCTGCAGCCCGCACGACGCGAGCGCAGCCTCTAGCTGACGGTTATCTGCCGCCAGATCGCCCTGCGTCTGCAGGCGGTTGCCCGGCACTGGACAGCTGGTCACGCGCGGACAGCCAGCCCAAATAATCGCGGGGGTTGTCGAAGGCGGGACGGCTGTGCAGCCGGATAACATCATCAGGCAGAGCGGCAGCAGACCACTGGCGTAACGCCTGGCGGGCATCGGTTTCCCTCGCAATTTGTCGTTCACGGTTGAGGGCGAGGCGGCTGGCGCGACTCTGCTGTTCACGCAGCGCCGCCTCGCGCATAGCGTTCATCTGCGCCTGCTCGCGCAGACGGACAATGATTTGGTCGCGGCTGGCGAGATCGGCAGCGAGCGCGGCGTTGGCGCGCTGCACCTCGCGCAGCTGCGCGCCGCGCCAGCCGGTCAGGGCGAGCGCCAGCAGCAGCCCCGCCAGCAGCGCAAGGCACAGGCGCGTCACGGCACGCCTCGCAGGCACCAGGCGCGCTCGCGCGCGCGCCGCTGCGCCAGCCCGGCGTTTTTCACGCCGTTGACGTAGATCCAGCGCGGCAGCTGGTCGCACGCCGCGCGCCAGCGCTGCTGATTCAGCTCGCGCGCCAGCGTCGAGCGGCAGGCCGCGCCGGCGCCGACGTTAAAGGCGAAGCTCACCGCCGCATCCCAGACCGGCTGCGGCATCGTCACCGGCACGCAGCGGGCGAGCTGACGCTCGACGCGGATCAGATCGTCAACCAGATTGACCGCCGCCTGGCGCTCGCTGACCGTGCTCTGCGGCGTGACGCCGGCGGTATGGCCGATGCCGTTGGTCCAGACGCCGGCGCTGCACTGATAGGGCGAGGTGCGGCAGCCCTCAGCGTCGGCCAGCAGCCGCAGCCCGTCAGAGGAGATTTTCAGAGTGGCGAACCGCGGCAGCAGCGCGGCAATTGCCACCACGGCGACCACGGCGCAGCGCTTAGCGATCTGACTCAAGGCTGCCTCCCTGCGCGCTGGCGCGCTGCAGCTCATAGGTTTTGCGGCGGTAGTGCCAGTTGATGAAAAAGGTCGCCACGTTAACCATCAGGGTGATCACCGCCACGCCGGAACCGACTAAAAACGCGATGTCCTGGATGGTATGGCGGCCCAGCCACATCAGAAACAGGCTGACCAGGTAGTTAATCAGCGAGCTGGTTTTCTCCATCTTCAGTCCCACAGATTGACGGTTTCGCCTGTCGCGGCGTCTGGCAGCTCGGGCAGCGTCAGGGCATAGCCGTGCGGCAGAACCGCACCGCGCTCGGCGAGGCCGGGATTGGCGGCGTAAACCTGCTCCACCGCCTGCTGCGTGCGGCCGTAGTAGCGATAGCAAATCTCGTCGACCGTATCGCCCTGGCGGGCATAGATGTTCATGGCGATAGCTCTCCATCGGGCAGGCTAAAATGGTGCGTCACTCTTCTCTTTCTCCCCTAAAGGCGGTAGGCAGGCTCGCGTGTGAGCCGCTTCGCGGTTGTATTCGGCGGCGCCTGCGCGTCATCCGGCACTGGCAGTCTCCTCGCTGCAGGACCATGGCTCAACGTCCACCTGTCCGCTGAAACAGGGGTAAACAGGGAAATCGCGGCGCAAAAAAAACGGCACCCAGAGGGTGCCGTTATCGCTTCACTGTTGCCGTGCCGGGACGGCGCGCGCATCAAGGGGAAAGGGTGGGGATCTGCCGCTTTGCAGCAGTCAGGCGATCGCTTCTCATTGCCATACCTGCGTTATTATTTATTAGTGGGTATAGCAGAAAACGAAACGGCGAACTGCTTGTTTTTTATCATCATATCGCCAGCAATCTCGGCGATTAAAGCGAGGGCCACTTCTCGGTCGCGCTCCCTGCAAACTCCTTCAGTGGTCAGTCGTGCAATAAGCTCAACGCGCTCAAGCATTACCTGTTCTTGTAAGTCAGTATCCACTTTCCCTCCCCCATTTTATAACTGTATATCTATACAGTAGCACAGCATGCAATCTGATATAAAGAAAATTAACTGCGCAGCCTGTCTGGCTCAGGCCATTGATATTGCGCCTCTTTTATCTAACAGCGACTTAACGCAAATGTGAAAACAGCGCGGAAAAAGGGCGTTACGGCGCGCTGTTTTGCCGGTAAAAAAACCCGTTTTGAGGGAGACAGGCGAGGTTTTTAACCGCCAGAGGGTCACCATGATTCAATGGCGCTAACCGGTCTGGCCGCCGCGCCGTCTGCGTACAGTTAATAACAGAACTCCAAGAGGCGTTGTCGACAGGAAAACGCGCCTGCTCCTCTTTGCGCTTCGGCACCAGTTTCCAGTTCACCAGCCGGGTCAGCAGCGGCTTCTCCGCGCCCACGGCGGTAAGGTAAACGCCTTTGATGCGCGTCATCTCTTCACCCCAGCTGTTGCGCTGTCCGGCGGGTTGATACCAGCTACGCACCGCCAGCTCATCGCGACGCACCAACGGGCCGCCCTGCGCGTTGACGTAGGCGGCCCAGTCGCCGCGGTCGGCCGCCTCGCGCGCGTCGGCCAGCGTCTCGCTCATTGCGCGCAGCCCCTCGCCCTCTGTTATGCGGCGCAGCTCGCGCCAGACCGTCACCGGCGCGCCGCCGATAAACTGGAACTGCCGGATATGCCAGCGACTCGCCCAGGCGGATACCGCCGCCGCGCAGTCGCGCAGGCTTGCGCCGCTCTCATGGTCGCGCTCGCCGTCGAGCGCGTAGCCGTCGATATTTTTGGCGATATATTTAGCGATATAGCCGGTGGCGCTGCCCTTTTGCGGATCGATGGCCGTGGTGTGAAAGCGCGCCCTGCGCGCTTTTTCGCTCTTCAGCTCGTCGTTGTCCTGCTGGCAGGCGTACTCTGTCAGGATCTGGCGCACCTGCGCCACCTGCTGAGGGCGCATAAACAGCAGCAGATGCCAGTGCGGCGTGCCGTCATGATGCGGTTCGGCAACGCGAATGCCGAACAGGCGGATCTGTTCGCGGTGCAGTCTGGCGCGTACCTTCTGCCACAGCTGGCAAAGGTAGCGCTGCGTCTCCGCCGGGCTGGCGCCGCGCCATTTCGGGTTGTGCTGGCCGCTGCTGAGGGTGGCGTGATAGCGCGCCGGCGCGGTGAGCGTGCAAAACTCGCCGACGTAGCCCATTTCGTGGCAGATAGTTTCAAAGCCGCAGATGCGCGTCATCAGCTCGCAGCGGCGGATCGCCGGGTTGGCGACGCTACCGTCATGTTTATCGATCAGGCTGATGCGGTTGCCCTCTTCATCCTCCAGATCCATGCTCTGCAAAAAATCGCGGGTGCGGCGCTTCTGCTCGCGCCATTCGGCGATGGTCGCGCGGCTGGCGTAAGGCGAGCGGGTTTTACTGACCTGCGCCAGCGCGATCTGCAGATGTTCGCGCCAGGCAGCGGCGAGTCGACGCAGTCGCCCTTTCCACCACGTCTCCGCCTGCATACGCATAATGGCTGGCGTCGCCTCTTCCGGCGCGAAGAGACGCGTGGTGATCTTTTCCCACAGCGGCGGCGTCTGGCGGAACTCGCGGGTAACGGTGGCGGCCAGCAGATAGAGCTGATGGCTGTAGCGCCAGTCCGATTCATCGCGGCTTTGCGCGTGCAGCTGCGCCAGTTCAGCGAAGATAAAGCGGGCGATATCGCCCGCCAGCCGATCGACATCGGCGCGCGCCATATCGGCCAGACGGTTGAAGCGGCGCATCAGCTCCCACAGCGTGCCGGCCGCCGCCGCCGCGCCTTTTTCCTGCGCGGCGTGACCGCTCAGCAGCGCAGCGGTGCCGCGACGCATTTCCCCGAGTCGATACTGGGCGCCTGCCTGCTCCACGCGCGGCAGCAGGCGTTCGGCGAAGGTGGTGGTCAGCCAGGCGGCGGCCGCCGCCGTGCCTCTCTCCTTCTCCAGCTGGCCGTGACGCAGCCGGATAACGCGCTGCACCAGCGACGGCTGCTGCTCCAGCGCCGTCCACGCCTGCGCCTGCGCAGCGAACTGTCGGCTGCGCCGCTGCATCTCGGCGTGCGTCGGATAAGGCGAGGCGATAGCCTGACGCGGCGCGCGCCACGGCCAGTTTTCGTGCAACATCAGACGCCGCCCTGATAGTGGCGAGCGCGCCGTTCGGCCAGCTCCTGGCAGCCGACGCAGCGAGACACCCCGTTGAGGGCGCGGCGGCGCGCTTCAGGAATGGCGCTGTCGCACTCCTCGCAGAAGAAGGCGCTGACGCCTTTGGGCCGCTGCGTCACGGCGGCGATATCCTGCGCCAGCCGCTCCGCCTGGCGCTGCTGCGCAATATCCATGGTATCGACCATCAGTGCAGCTCCTCTGACTCATCGCGGTAGCGCTGCGCCTCATGGCGAATCAGCTCGGCGGCTTCGATGCCGTTAAGCCCCTGGCGGCTGATATGCGTCGCCATCGCAGCCAGACGCGCGGCGACCGCCTGCGCGCGGTCTTTGCGCTCGTCGGCGCGCGCCGCGGTTAGCAGGGCGTTGAGCGCCTCATTTTCAGCACGGTGAACAGCGTGTTTCATCTCATCTCTCCTGAATGCGGGCAAAGGGAAGCCCGACGGGTTGACGTCATTAAGTTGCAGTGGGTGTTAGTTATTCAGACAGATAGCGGTCGGCGTCGGAAAACGCGCGCGGCCAGCGCCGACCCCAGCGCACCATTTTGTTCATGGCAGCGATAATCAGCGCGCGTCGGGCTTCGTCGAAGGTTTCAAAATTTTGGCCAACCTCCTGCAGGCGAAAGCTGCCGGGCTTTTCCCGATTCGCCAGCGTCAGCACGCAAAATTTGCATTCGTCGTCCTGTTGGTTGAAGGCGACCAGCGCCGGATTACGGCTGTTGCTGCGCATCTGCCGCCAGCTTTTGCAGAACTCGTCAAAGCTCATGGCAGCCGCTGGTTGAGAGTGACTATTCATCATAAGTGAGTCAGTTGAGCTGAAAATTAACAGAAAAAGAGCCAGCCCGACCGGCGGCACGTTCTGCCGCACCGGCAGCGCGTTTTCCCCGGAGCGCATGTCGACATAGGGCGCGCCCGTTGGCCAGCAAAAGGCCGTATTGCCTGATAAAAAGCGCGCCAGCCCGCCGTTTAAGGCTTACGGGTAATAAAAGAGCACGCGCTATGGCATTTGTAATGTCGGGCTTCATAGGGCATCATCTCCAGTTAACGTAATGTCAGCGTTATGCGATAACATTCACAACGCAGTGATGCTAATTCAAATATGTTAGTAACACAAGAGGAAGCTCAAAAATGTTAGTCACTAATTTTAACGGGAGCGGCGGGGCTATCCTCGACAGGCTGATTCAGGCCTATGGGTTCAAACAGAAATCGCAGTATGCCGATCATGTCGGGCTCTCCTCGAGCAACCTGGCAATGCGTTATAAAAGAGACGCTTTCCCGGCCGATCTGGTAGTGCAGTGTCTGATTGACACCGACGCCGAGCTGAACTGGATCCTCTACGGTCAGGGCGAGGCACCCAGCGCAGTAAAAGCGCTGGCGGCGGAAAAAGGCAGCGAAAGCCACCCGATCAAAAGCCTGACGGAGATTGAGCGGGTAAAATTAACAAATGGTGAACTCAGTCCTGTCGATTTTGTGACTCTGGAGAGCAAACTGTTTCTTGATAAGGTGGCGGCCAATAGCAACCTGCTGGCGGTGATTGAAGGCGAGCAGCAGTACATCATTAACCGCAGCTACAAGGCGGTGGTGGACGGCAAATGGCTGCTGGATATTGAAGGCATGGCCAGCCTGCGCACCCTTGCGCGTCTGCCCGGCGGACGCGTCAGAATTAGCGGCGGCGACGCCGAGTTCGAATGCGCGCTGAATGAAATTGCCGCGACGGGTATCGTGGTGATGACGCTGATTTAACGGTGCTGCGCTTTCCCTGTCGATAAGCGCAACCCTTTAGCTCATTGAGCTGCCGTTATCCGTTACGCGCTATACTCCCCCGCCTTGTTCCCTGCTACGAGCGTACCCACAGCTATGATCGCCCGACTGAAATATCTTCTCCCGCTGCTTCTTCTTGCCGCCGCCGTCTGGTACTGGCTGACGCCGCACTACAGCAAAGAGGACGAGGCCTACTACGTCTCCGTGTTCTGCGCCATTCATCATGACGACAGCCGCCGCTTCGTGGCGGATATGCGCACGGTAATCGAAGGCGGCAACTCTGACTATGCGCTGCAAAAAATCCATTTTCAGCCGCGCCTCGGCCAGCAGGTGGTGGATGCCTGGCAGGGCCTGAGCGCGGCGCAACAGGCGCAGGTGCGCGCCGACGCCGGCCAGTGCCGCAGCCTGCTCTCCGCCGCGCTGAATTAAGCGCCTCGCTGACCCGCGCCATGCCGTTACAGGGCGAAATCTGCATGTTATCTTGTGGGTTTCGCATCATCTTTCAGGCACGTTCTTATGACAAAACTGCGGGTAGGCATTGTGTTCGGCGGCAAGTCGGCCGAGCATGAAGTATCGTTACAGTCGGCTAAAAATATTCTCGATGCGATCGATAAAACGCGCTTCGAGCCAGTGCTGCTGGGCATTGATAAACAGGGTCAGTGGCATCTGAACGACGCCTCAAACTTTCTGATCAACGCGCAGGATCCGGCGCTTATCGCGCTCAATCGCGCCGGCGAAAGCGTGGCGCTGGTGCCGGGCGCGTCGCAGCAGCAGGTGATTGCCCGCCAGAGCGGCGATGCGCTGTCGCAGATCGACGTGATTTTCCCCATCGTGCACGGCACGCTCGGCGAAGATGGCTCGCTGCAGGGGCTGCTGCGCATGGCGTCGCTGCCTTTTGTCGGCTCTGGCGTGCTCGGCTCGGCGGTCAGTATGGATAAAGACGTCACTAAACGTCTGCTGCGCGACGCCGGTTTGCAGGTCGCGCCCTGGATCAGCGTCACCCAGGCGCAGCGGCCGCGTCTTCAGGCGGCCGACGTGATTGCGCAGCTGGGGCTGCCGCTGTTTATCAAACCGGCTAATCAGGGGTCGTCAGTAGGCGTCAGTAAAGTCGACAGCCTCGAGGCGTTCAGTAGCGCGCTGGATCTCGCCTTTTCCTTCGACCGCAAGGTGCTGATTGAGACCGGCATTAAAGGGCGGGAAATCGAGTGCGCGGTGCTGGGCAACGACGATCCGCAGGCGAGCCCGTGCGGCGAAGTGGTGGTGCACGACGCCTTCTACTCCTACGAAACCAAATATATCAGCGAAACCGGCGCGCAGACCCAGGTGCCCGCGGCCATTGACGCAGAGCGCAGCGAAGCGATCCGCGCGGTGGCGATCAGGGCGTTTCAGGCGCTGGAGTGCAGCGGCATGGCGCGCGTCGACGTCTTCCTGACCGAGGCGGGCGAGATTATCGTCAACGAGGTCAATACCCTGCCCGGCTTCACCAATATCAGCATGTATCCCAAGCTGTGGCAGGCGGCGGGCGTCAGCTATCGCGATCTGATTAGTCGACTGATCGAACTGGCGCTGGAGCGTCATCAACAGAGCAGCCAGCTAAAAAGCAGCGTGTAGCCGCTAGGCTACCTCGCCCGCCAGCGTCAGCGTGCGGAAGGCGGGCGAGGTCTGATTACGCCCGTTGCGCTTGGAGAGATAGAGATTTTTATCCGCGGCGGAGACCAGCTGGTTAACCACGCTGTGCCAGTCGCGCTCCTCGCCCGCGCGCCCCTGCGCCAGTCCCAGGCTAACGGTCACAGTCACCGTGTTGCCCTGCAGCCAGAACTTCTCTTTGCCTATCGCCTGACGCACCGCCTCCGCCAGCTGAAACAGCTGCGCGGCGTGGGCGTCGAACAGCACGATGGCGAACTCCTCGCCGCCGAACCGGCAGATGCGCCCCTGGCTGCCCACCACTTTTTGCATCCGCAGCGCAATCTCCTCCAGCACGCCGTCGCCCGCATCGTGGCCGAAGTTGTCGTTAATCGCCTTGAAGTAGTCGACGTCGATCAGGATCACGCCGACGCTGCGCTGGGCGGAGAACGGCTCCTCTTTCAGGCTTTCGTACAGGCCGGAACGCGACAGCAGCTGCGTGAGAAAATCGTAGTTGGCGCGCAGCGCGAGCCGCTGGTTGAGCTGGCGCACCGCATCCATACTGACGGCGACGATCAGCGGGCTAATCGCCACGGTAGCGACGCCGAGACGCGCCGAGGTGAGATGGCTTAACGGCAGCAGATTGTCGTTGCCCTGGATGTTCATCACGCCGTGCGAGACCAGCACAATTTCGGTGATGCCGGTCAGCAGGATCACCAGGCTGGTTACCGGGATCGGCAGGACGATGGCGCACCAGATCAGCGCCGGCACCGGAAACGTCAGGCTGCCCGCGCCGCCGATCATCGCGCCCACCACCAGCGACAGCAGCACGCTGAGCACCGGCAGCCATTTGCCTGGCGCCAGCAGCGCGGCGAACGACAGGCTACGCCAGCCGCGCGCCAGCAGGAACGGCAGCAGCATCAGCCCGGTGGAGAACTGTTCGCTAAACCAGTCGCCCCAGGCGGTGGCGAAGCGGACGTCAAAGCTCATATCCTGCGCCAGTCCACCCCAGGTGGCGCAGGCGAAGGCGGCCAGCAAACAGGCGGGAAAGATACGTAGCGCATTGCCGAGCTGCGTGCGGCTGGAATCGCGCAGGTAGTGCCTGACCAGCATCGAGACGGAAATAATGATAAACAGCAGGTTGGCGATATTGAGCGTGACCGCAGGCCAGGCCCAGCCGGAGAAAACCGTGTCGTTCACCACCATCGCGGCGAAACTGGCAAGGTAGTAGCGAATGCGGTGAAGATAAGGGTGTCGCACGATAACCGCGGCGACGATGGCGTTTACCGGCCAGAACAGCGACAGCTCGGCGGGAATACGCAGATGGCTGCCTAAAAAGCAGAACAGCAGCGTCAACAGAAACAGCGAGAGGGCATTTTTTTTAGTCTGGTGCTCTGCAAACAGCTTAACGCGCATAGGTCTGAACCCTGTAGCCTGTAAATTCCCCGCTCCCTGCCCGTTCTGGACGATCGCCGCACGCCATTAAACCGCACTTGCCGTTCGGGCAATCAGGTGAATAAACGGCAGGGATCGACGCTACTCGCGATGTGGGTAGCGCCGTCTGGCTTTGGGCGCGCCAATTATGCCCTAAACAGGAAAAAACCGGCTATCCGAGATATCTGATTTTTTCAGACAGCTACTCAGTCAAACTAGCGGGTGACATGGACTGAAGAGCAAAGCGTCCCGCGACAGGGATGTCGCGGGCCGAGCTGGCAGGGATGCCGTTTTTTGCGTCTTTGCGATCAGGCCATGTCACCCGCGTAATCACCTGACTAACAGGCGAATCCTTTTGTTACTTCACCGCCACCGGCCACTGGCTCAGGCGAATGCCGCGCTGATCGGCGCTGTCGCCGAAATCTTTCAGCACTGCCTTTACGTCGGGATCGAGATAGTGCGCGTTGTCATGATCGACAATCACCACGCTGTTCTCCGGGATCTCCGCCAGTAGCCCCTGCAGTTTCGGGTTGTGCAAGAAAGTGAGGTTCTGCTGAAAGCGCAGCACATAGTGATCGTCGTAGCGCGTCAGCTGCAGCGCGTTGCGGTGGCTCTTATAGAGGCTGAACAGCATCTGCGTCGCCAGGCCGATGCCGATGCCCGTCAGCATGCCGAACAGGATAATGCCGCCGATAGTGGCGAGAAACGGCACAGACTGCTGCGCGCCCAGCCGGAACTGCTCGACGAACAGCCGCGGCGGCGCCAGCTTATAGCCGGTGTAGAGCAGCACCGCCGCCAGGCTGGCCAGCGGAATGGCGTTCAGCAGATCGCTAAACCAGAGTCCGCAGATCAACAGCAGCACGCCGTGGATCAAGATCGAGAGTTTGGTCTGCGCGCCGGTGCTGACGTTCACCGAGCTGCGCACGATCACCGCGGTAATCGGCATGGCGCCCAGCAGGCCGGCGCTAAGGTTGCCGATGCCCTGGGCGAACATCTCGCGATTGGGCGACGGCGGCGGATTCTGCGGGCGCAGCTTCTTCAGCGCCTCCTGGCTCAGCAACGTCTCGAGGCTGGCGACCAGCGCCAGCGTCACCGCCACCACCCAGACCGCCGGATTTTGCCACGCGTTCCAGGCCGGACGCTCCAGCTGCGCCGCCAGCGCGGAGAGGCTGTCGAACGCCGGCAGCGCGATGCGCGCCAGCTGGTCCGCCATCTCCGGCATTACGCGCCCGCCGAAAACGGTAGCGGCGCAGCCGAACAGCACCGCAACTAGCGGGCCGGGCACCCAGGCCAGCGCACCGACGCGCTTCACCAGCGGCGTGGTCCAGAGCCACAGGATCGCCAGACTGCCGCCCGCCACCAGCATCGCCGGTGCCGAGAAGGTGGTGGCGCCGCTGGCGAAGCCGGCCAGCCCGGCGTCGCCCTCAACGCCAAACGCCACCGGGATCTGCTGGATAATCAGCAGAATGCCGATAGCCGCCAGCATTCCCTTAATCACGCTGCCGGGCACCAGCGAAATAAAACGGCCCGCGCGCAGCAGGCCGAGACCGCACTGCATCAGGCCTGCCAGCACCAGCGCGGTCAGGAAGGCGCTAAAGCTGCCGAGGGTCTCGATCGAGGCGACGACAATCGTCACCAGCCCCGCCGCCGGGCCGCTGACGGCAAAGCGCGACGGGCTTAACGCGGTGACCAGCAGCCCGCCGATCACCCCGGTCAGCAGTCCGGCGAACGGCGGCAGCCCGCTCGCCTGCGCGATGCCCAGGCAAAGCGGCAGCGCCACCAGAAACACCACCAGACCGGCGGGAATATCCTGACGAAGCGTATTCACATTCATGGCGAAGATTCCTCTGCGGATTGCTGAATTAACTCTTTAAGATGGCCCGACTGCAGATCGTACACGCAGCCGAACAGGTCTAGTGGCTGACCCACGTGCCAGGCGTCGCGCACCGGCGCGGTGGCGGCCAGGTGGGCAAACTGCGCCAGCACGTTGACCTCCACCAGGCGGTTCAGGGTTTCGGCCGACGCCGCCTGCTCGCTGGGGACCTCCGCGCCCAGCGCCTGGCGCAGCGCGGCGATGCGGCGCGCCAGCGCCGAGGTTTCCTGCGCCAGCGGCGTGTTCGGCAGATCGAGCGCCGCCTGAACGCCGCCGCAGCCGTAGTGGCCGCACAGCACGATGCGTTTTACGCCGAGATAGAGAATGGCGTACTGCAGCACGCTCATCAGGTTATCGTCGCCGTCCACCACCATGTTGGCGATATTGCGATGGACGAAGAGCTCACCGGGATGCGATCCGGTCAGGACCTCAGCCGGCACGCGACTGTCGGAACAGCCTATCCAGAGGGAATGCGGTTTTTGTTGATGGAGATATTGTTCAAAATAGTCAGGATTACGCTCGCGGCGCTGAAGCGCCCAGCTGCGATTTTTCGCTAATAAAGGTTTCAGTGTCGTCACAATCGTCTCTCTCAACAATCGGGCAGAAGGTATCCAGGCAACAGAGGCAGTGAACCGGCTCACAGATAAACGTGAGCGGTTGGCGAATTAACGCAGCAGGTCACAGAAAACGTTTATAGACGTTTATGAATCAATACGCACCCGCAATTTTATTGCAGGCCAGAGAGGTGCGCTTTTTGTCAATTATTATTCAATCCAGGTAAATATCAGGTAAAGCTAATACAGTGACGACCGCAGCTTATTCGCAGACACATAAAATAAAAATCAATATTATCAATAAAATGAATTAACCATGAAAAAATAAAGAGTTTTAAACTGACAAATATTTACAGCCGCCTGGTTTTGTACATTAGCGGCATTGATTTACAAACGGCCCTTATATACGGAATAGTCCGAATTGCATTCTTAACCATTAGCGTTAAAAACTGGCATTCGGGCAAAAAGGCAGTGCGATCCGCTTAATAACAGCGTGTTTAAAAGTAAGAGATAATAAAATTAATTCGCAAGGATATAATTACCTGCAAACGTAAATATCGGCGCGAAAAATAAAGAGCCTGCTGGCGCAGGCTCTTTCGCTTGACGAATTATTTACCGTTCCAGGCTTTCAGCTGCGCGTCGCGCGTGGAGAGCTGCTGCTGCGGCGTCAGCTTGTTGTAGTTTTCCGCCATGCCGCTCTCCCAGTCGCCATACAGCGGATTGGGCAGCACGATAAACTGGGTGCCGAATCGCTGGTGGTTCTGGCTGACAAAGGCGCGACGCTGCGCGTTGCCCTGATGCCAGGTCGCCGCGCCAAAGTCATTCAGGTTGTCGCCGACGTAGAGCACCACGTTATAGCCCGCCGCCTGGATGGCGTCGAAGCGCGCCTGCTTGTTGGAGCTGCCGGTGCTGAGACGCACCGTCTGCGCGTTGGCCTGCGGGAAGCCGAGCTGCGTCAGGTTCGCCACCGTGGCGTCAAAATCTTTCTGGTCGCGGTTCGACACGTAAAACAGCGTGCCGCCGTGCGAAGTGACGTAGCGGGCGAAATCGACCGCGCCGGGCACCGCCAGCGCCTGCTTCGCCTGGGTCCACGTCGACCAGCTCTGCGCGCTGAACGGCTGGCCGTTTTTCGCCTGCCAGGCGCTGTAGGCGCTGTTGTCGATCATCGTCTCATCGAGATCGACAATCACCGCCCTGGGCTTGCCGGTCAGCGAGGGCGCGGCGTCGAAGGCGAGGCGCGCGCCGTTAAAGGCCTGCCACGTCAGCGCCTGGTATTCGCCGGACTGCTGAAACCAGTTCAGCGCCAGCACCGACTGCTGGCCCAGCTGCTGCTGCGCCTTCTGCGCCGACTGCGAGGCGCAGCCCGACAGCATCAGCGCCATCAGTCCGCTGGTCAGCAGCGTTGCGGTCATTTTCATGTTGTTGTCCTTAAGCCGGAAAGTGGGAAGAGGTAACGCTTTCAAAATGTAGCAGTTAACCTAAGATGAATGCAGCCTAACGCCTCAGAGGAGATTCATATGGGAATCCGCGTACGCTCTACCCTGCTTGATGCGCTGGAGTGGGTTGAATATGCTTTCCAGCCTGCAGGCGAAGCGCCGCCCGACGATGTCGCCTACGGCCATCAGCGCCACAGCGCCATCGTGGTGGATGACGAAGCCAACGTGCCGCCGAAAAGCTGCGAGTCAGACGGTATTATCGGTCTGGGCGCGCGCCCGGTGGCGGTCTACACCGCCGACTGTCTGCCGGTGCTGATCGCCGACAGGCAGCAGCGGCGCGTGGCGGCGGTGCATGCGGGCCTGAAAGGCACGCTGGCAGGCGTGCTGGATCGCGCCGTGGCGCGGCTGTGCGAAGCGGGCAGCACGCCGGATGCGCTCGTCGTCGCCATCGGTCCGGCGATCGCGCCCTGCTGTTACGAGCTGGGCGAAGAGATGCTGACCCCCATCGCGCAGCGCCTCTCCGGCCCGCTGGCGCACTGCTGGCACCGCGAGCAGCCGCGCAATGCGCTGGCCGTCAGGCCACAGGCGATCGGCACGCAGCACGGCATCTGGTTTAACCTGCCGCAGCTGGCGACAGCGATCCTGACAGAAGCTGGCGTGCCGGCGGCGAATATCGAAAACGTCGGCTTTTGCACCTACTGCATGGCGGAAGCGGGATCGAGCTATCGGCGCAACACCCACTTCAACAGCGGCTATCAGTCGCGCTTTTCCTGGATACGCCGCCGGGGCGACAACGCGCTTTTTTGATGCGCCTCACAGCGCGGTAAACTTTCACTTTTTTTTAACATCACCGCGGCTACAGTACACTCATCCGACCACTTTTCTGAGTGATGCCGCCGTGAAGAGTCACGCCTACCCTGCCCTGTTCGCCCCGCTCGATCTGGGCTTTACCCAACTGCGCAACCGCTTCCTGATGGGTTCGATGCACACCGGACTGGAAGAGCATCCTGATGGCGCGCAGCGCCTCGCCGCGTTTTACGGCGAGCGCGCGCGCGAAGGGGTGGCGTTGATCGTTACCGGCGGCGTGGCGCCCAACGCGCACGGCGTGGCGATGAAGCATGGTGCCACGCTTACCTCGCCCGAGCAGTGCGGCTGGCATCGCGCGATCACCGACGCCGTGCACGCGGAAGGCGGCAAAATCGCCCTGCAGATCCTGCACACCGGCCGCTACAGCTACCAGCAAGATCTGGTGGCGCCCTCGGCGATCCAGGCGCCGATTAATCCTTATCTGCCGCAGGAGATGAGCGAGCAGGCGATCCTGCAAACCATCAGCGACTTTGCCCGCTGCGCGCGGCTGGCGCAGCAGGCAGGCTACGACGGCGTAGAGATTATGGGCTCGGAAGGCTACCTGATTAACCAGTTTTTAGCGCCGCGTACCAACCGGCGCAGCGACCGCTGGGGCGGCGACGCGACGCGACGGCAGGCGTTCGCGCTGGCCGTCACCTGCGCGGTGCGCGAAGCGGTCGGCCGCGACTTTATCGTGATTTTTCGCCTGTCGATGCTGGATCTGGTGGAAGACGGCAGCTCCTTGGAGGAGACGCTCACGCTGGCGACCGGGCTGGAGAAGAGCGGCGTCACGCTGTTCAATACCGGCATTGGCTGGCACGAAGCGCGCGTGCCCACCATCGCCACCTCGGTGCCGCGCGCGGCCTTCGCCGCAGCGGCGCGCCGCCTGCGCCAGCACGTTGCGGCGCCGGTGATCGCCACCAACCGCATCAATCATCCGCAGGTCGCCGAAGATCTGTTACAGAGCGGCTGCGCGGATATGGTGTCGCTGGCGCGCCCGTTTCTCGCCGACGCCGCCTTCGTCAGCAAAGCGGCGCGCGGCGCGGCAGAGAGCATCAATACCTGTATCGCCTGCAACCAGGCGTGCCTTGACCAGATTTTCGTCGGTAAGGTGACCTCTTGCCTGGTGAACCCGCGCGCCTGCCACGAAACCCTGATGCCGGTGACGCCGTGCGCCGTGTCAAAGCGGATTGCGGTGGTCGGCGCCGGTCCGGCGGGCATGGCGTTTGCGCTGCAGGCAGCGCAGCGCGGCCATCGGGTGCGGCTCTATGAGGCTGATGAAACGATTGGCGGCCAGTTCAATATTGCGCGTCAGATCCCAGGCAAAGCGGAGTTCAGCGAAACCCTGCGCTACTTTAACCATCAGCTCGCCGCCGCCGGGGTGGAGGTGCGAACCCGCTGGCGGGCGACGCTGGCGGATCTGGACGAGGCGGATGAGGTGGTGCTGGCAAGCGGCATTCAGCCGCGCACGCCGCCGATCCCGGGCATCGATCACCCCAGCGTGCTCAGCTATCTCGAGGTGCTGCGCGACAAAAAAGCGGTGGGCCGACGCGTCGCCATTATCGGCGCGGGCGGCATCGGCTTCGACACCGCGATGTTTCTCTCGCAGCCTGCGCAAGAGAACGACCTTGACCATTTTTGCCGTGAATGGGGCATCGATCTGACGCTGTCGCAGCGCGGTGGGCTGCTGCCCGCGCAGCCGCAGCCCGCCGCCCGCGATATCTGGCTGCTGCAGCGCAAGCCGGGCAAACCCGGCGCGGGATTAGGCAAAACCACCGGCTGGATCCACCGCGCCACGCTGCAGGCGCGCGGCGTGCGCATGTGGGGCGGCGTAGAGTATCTGGCGATTAACGATCGGGGTGTGCATCTGCGCCGCGACGGCGCAGTGGAAATCCTGGCGGTGGATAATGTGATTATCTGCGCCGGTCAGGAGCCGCAGCGCGAGCTGGAGGCCGCGCTGCGCGCGCGCGGCAAAGTAGTACATCTTATCGGTGGCGCCGACGTAGCGCTGGAGCTGGACGCGCGTCGGGCGATTGCCCAGGCGGTGCAGCTGGCGCTGACGATCTGATCAGCGCATCTTCACCGCACGCAGCACCACGAACTTCTGGTTCGAGGCCACCAGCGTGCAGTTGCCGAACAGCTTTTTCAGCTTGTGGTGATAGTCGAGGTGGCGGTTGCCGACGATGCGCAGCTCGCCGCCGTACTGCAGGCAGCGTTTGGCGTCGCGGAACATCTGCCACGCCAGATGATCGGTAACCGCGTGCTGCTGATGGAACGGCGGATTGCAGAGCACCGCGTGCAGGCGATCCGACGGATAGCCGCTCAGCACGTTGTTGACGCGAAACACGCAGCGCGCCCGATCCTGCGGCCGGTTCAGCTCGACGTTCAGCTGGCTCGACGCCACCGCCATATAGGATTCATCGAGAAAATGCACTTCCGCCTGCGGATTGCTCTCCAGCGCCATCAGGCCGATGACGCCGTTGCCGCAGCCAAGATCGACGATCTCGCCTTCGATATTTTCCGGCAGATGCTGCATAAAGAAACGCGCGCCGATATCCAGCGAGGCGCGGGAGAAGACATTGGCGTGGTTATGGATCTGATACGGCGTCTCATCCAGCGGCCAGACGGTGGTGGCCGGCTGCGGCGCCAGCGCGGGCGCGCTAAAGTGGGTGTAGATCAGTCGCGCCTTTTTCCACGCCAGCGAGGTGCGGGTGTCGCCGAGGATCTTCTCAAACAGCTGCAGCGTAGAGTTATGGATCTCTTTGGCGCGCGCCGCCGCCAGGATCACCGTCTCGGCGGTCACCACTTCGCGCAGGGCGCGCAGCTGCTGCTCCAGCAGCGCCAGGGTTTTCGGCACCTTGATCAGCACCGCGGCCGGCGCGGCGGGCAGCGCGTCGAGGCTGCTGAGGAAATGCACTTCGCCGTCGTCGAGTTCATTGAGGCGCAGGTTTTGCCGCGTCGCCTGCTGGCTAAGCCAGGAGTCACTGACGTGCCAGACCGGGCGCGGATTAAGCGCGCAGGTGAGCGCGCCAAAGCTGTCGTTGAACACCAGCGTCGGCCCTTCCGGCAGCGTCTGTTGCAGCAGATATTCATCCGCCGCATCCCACGCCTGAAGCGGACTCTCTTCGCGCATTTGCGGGAAACGATGCAGGATCAGGGTGCGATCCACTAGTTCAAGTTGGCTCATGAATTCTCCGGCTGGTACAATCTGGCTGTTTTACGCCCCAAAAGGGGGGCGCAGTATACTGTCTTTCGCCGGGAATCCCTAATGTCCTCACTTATCTATCTGCAGGGTTATCCTGAGAATATCCTGCAGCAGGTTCAGACGCTGATTGACCACCAGAAGCTAGGCGCCTTTCTGCAGCAGCGTTATCCCGACACCCACGATATCGTCAGCGATAAAGCGTTATATGACTATACCCAGGCGCTGAAAAATCGCTTTATGCGCAACGCGCCTCCCATCAGTAAGGTGATCTGGGATAATAAAATCAAGGTGATGAAGCATGCGCTGGGGCTGCACACGGCGGTGTCGCGCGTGCAGGGCGGCAACCTGAAGGCGAAAGCGGAGATCCGCGTTTCGACCTTTTTCCGCCTCGCGCCGGAGCCGTTTCTGCGCATGATTGTGGTGCACGAGCTGGCGCATCTGAAAGAGAAAGAGCACGACAAAGCCTTTTATCAGCTCTGCTGCCATATGGAGCCGGACTACCATCAGCTGGAGTTCGACGCCCGGCTCTGGATGACGGATCAGGCGATGCGCGGCAACGCAGCCTAGAGAAACTCCTGCGCTTTCTGGATCAGGCTGGTTTTGGTCAGCGCGCCGAGAAAACGCTTCTCCTGCGGATTGTTCAGCACCGGCAGACGCTCCAGCGTGACGCGGGCAAACGCCTCCCACCCTTCGCGCATGCTCTGGTTCTGGTAGACGAAGGGAAAGTTGTCATCCATTACCGTGGCGACCGGCGAATCCAGCGTGATCTCCTGCGCCAGCACCTTACGCGCGATGTCATGGATCGACACCACGCCAAGAAAGGCGCCCGCCGCGTTAATCACGTAAACGTAGCGCTCGCGCTTGAGCGAGCTAACCGCCAGCGCCTGCCCCACCGACTCCTGCGGCTGTAGCGCCGCGCCCGGAATAATCAGCTGCGACACGCGCATGTTGTCGAAGTCATATTTCGCCTCCGAGCGGTTGAAGTGGTTGCCTACCACCGGATAGGTGCTGGCGGACTGCAGCCGATAGACCACCATCGACGCCAGCACCGCAGCGATCATCACCGGAAAGAGCAGCGAGCTGTTGAGCGTCATCTCCAGCACCATCAGGATCGCCATCAGCGGCGCCTGGCTGACGGCGGCCAGCACCGCCGCCATGCCGATGGCCGCATAGAGCAGCACGTTGCCGAGCGGCAGATGCAGCGCCGCGCCCAGCGTCGCCAGCGCCACCCCGAGCAGCGCGCCGATCAGCAGCGACGGCGTAAACAGGCCGCCCACCGCGTTGGAGCCGACCGACAGCGTGGTCGCCAGGGTTTTCAGCAGCAGCAGCAGCAGCAAGCCGGGCAGCAGATAGTGGCCCGCCATGATTTTGACGATCACTTCGTAGCCGTTGCCCAGGATATCGCTGGAGATCAACGCCAGCAGCCCCACCGCCACTCCGCCCGCGCCCAGCCGCAGCGGCAGCGAGCGGATATGGCCGAACAGCGCTTTGCTGCGCGCAATAAGCTTGATCAGCAGCCAGCCCGCCAGCCCGGCGGCCAGGCCAATGACAACCGTAAGCAGCAGGCTGCTTACGTCCATCTGAAAGCTGGCCTCCGCCAGCGGATAGAGCGCGCTGCGAAAGCCGAGCGACCACATGGTCATTACGGCGACGGAGGAGGCGATCACCAGCGGGATCAAACGCTGCAGCGCTGAGATGCCGAAGGCAATTTCGGCGACGAAGATCGCCGACGCCAGCGGTGCGTGGTAGACCGAGGAGAGCCCGGCGGCGGCGGCCATCGCCACCACGTCGCTGTTTTTCAGGTTGAGCGAGGCGGGCAGCCAGCGGCCCAGCATGCTGCCGCACAGCGCGGAGAGCTGCACCATCGGCCCCTCTTTACCGATCGAGGCGCCCGATCCGATGCTGGCGATGGAAGAGAGCGCGCGAAACAGCGAGGTGCGCGTTGGCACCGCGTCGAGCCGCGCGTTAATCACTTCCAGATAGTCGGTTTTGACCGTCTGCTGCTGTTCGATGCTCACCGCATAGCGCAGGAAAAAGCCCGCCAGCACGCCGCCCGCGCCGACCAGCAGCGGCCAGAAGATCCACGGCCAGACGTGCATTGCCACGGTGATCTCGCTGTCGCTGTTAAACAGCAGGCGGTTAATCAGTTCGATCACGCCGCGAAACGCCAGCGTCACCAGCGACGCCGCCAGGCCGACCGGGATCGCCACCAGCAGCGTGGTCCAGTTCAAAGCGTGTTTACTTCCTTTCAAGCGTTTCTCCACTTTTTTCAGCCAGTCGCCGTTGCGCCATCACTATATTGGAAGGCGGATCGCAGGATCAAATTCCCTTGCTTTCCCACGCTTGCGCCCGGTGCCCGGCGTGCTACTCTGCCGCTATTTGCCGCAGGAGAGCCGACGTGATCCGTTTTGCTATTGTGGGAACCAACTGGATAACGCGCCAGTTTATCGATGCCGCGCACGAAACCGGCCATCTGCGCCTGAACGCCATCTATTCGCGTTCGCAGCAGCAGGCGGAAAGCTTCGCCGGGGACTATCCCTGTCAGCATCTTTTTACCTCGCTGGAGGCGCTGGCCGCCTCCGATCTTATCGATGCGGTTTACCTGGCGAGTCCCAACGCCCTGCACTGCGAGCAGGCGCTGCTGTTTATGTCGCACGGCAAGCACGTTATCTGCGAAAAGCCGCTCGCCTCCAACCTGCGCGAGGCGGAGAGCATGATCGCCTGCGCCCGGCAGTACCAGGTGATCCTGTTCGAGGCGTTTAAAACCGCCAGCCTGCCCAACTTCATGCAGCTGCAGCAGGCGCTGCCTGCCATCGGCCCACTGCGTAAGGCGCTGTTTAGCTACTGTCAGTACTCGTCGCGCTATCAGCGCTATCTCGACGGCGAGAACCCCAATACTTTTGATCCGCGCTGGTCCAACGGCTCAATCATGGATATCGGCTACTACTGTCTGGCAACGGCGGTAGCGCTATGGGGCGCGCCACAGGCGGTAAGCGCACGCGCGACGCTGCTGGCGAGCGGCGTCGACGGCCACGGCAGCGTGCTGCTCGACTATGGCGACTTCGACGTGACGCTGCTGCACTCCAAGGTCAGCGATTCGCGCATTCCCAGCGAAATTCAGGGCGAAGCGGGCTCGCTGCTGATTGAAAAAGTGTCGGAGATGCAGGCGATCAGCCTGGTGCCGCGCCACAGCGCCGCGCAGCCGCAGGATCTCAGCCAGCCGCAACATATCAACACCATGCTCTATGAAGCCCAGCGTTTTGTGCAGCTGGTGCGCCAGCGCCATGTCGATCATCCGGGGCTGGAAAGCGCGCGCATCACCGCCGCGCTGCTGACCGAAATCCGCCGCCAGACCGGCGTGGTTTTCCCGGCTGACGGCCGCGCTGTGTAAATATGTCTAAATATGAATGGCCCGCTCTTGCCTCTTTCCCGGCCTGCGCCTATCTTAACGGACAGCAAAGGGGAGTAACTTGTAAGCTGCACGATCGTCATTACGATGCGTAAGCATCCGGTCGTCAGGCAACCCGGAATCTGATTCTGCGTTGTAAGTGAGACCTTGCCGGAAGGCGAGGTTTGCTTACAACCCTGTAAAGCGGCTGACGTCTTCTGACTTCAGCCGTTTTTTATTTCAGGGCAGGAAACGCTATGCAGACAGTAGGAACGCCTCTTCTCTGGGGCAGCTTTGCGGTGGTGGTGCTTATCATGCTGGCGATCGATCTCTTTTTGCAGGGACGTCGCGGCGCGCAGACCATGAGCTTTAAACAGGCGGCCGTCTGGTCGCTGGTGTGGGTATCGGTGTCGCTGCTGTTCAGCGCCGCTTTCTGGTGGTATCTCGAGGGCAGCGCCGGGCGCGAAGTCGCCACCACGCAAACCCTGGCCTTTTTAACCGGCTATGTGCTGGAAAAAGCGCTGGCGGTCGATAACGTCTTTGTCTGGCTGATGCTCTTCAGCTACTTCTCTATCCCCGCCGCGCTGCAGCGACGCGTGCTGATCTACGGCGTGCTGGGCGCGATTGTGCTGCGCACCATTATGATCTTCGCCGGCAGCTGGCTGGTAACGCAGTTTAGCTGGATCCTCTATCTGTTCGGCGCTTTCCTGCTGCTCACCGGGTTGAAGATGGCCTTCTCGAAAGAGGATGACGAAAACGCGGTGGGCGATAAGCCAGTGGTGCGCTGGCTGCGCAAACACCTGCGTATGACTGACGCGCTGGAGGGCGAGAAGTTTTTCACCCGCAAGAACGGCGTGCTGTTTGCCACGCCGCTGCTGCTGGTGCTGATTATGGTCGAGCTGAGCGACGTCATCTTTGCGGTCGACAGCATTCCGGCGATTTTCGCCGTGACCACCGATCCCTTTATCGTGCTGACCTCTAACCTGTTCGCCATCCTCGGCCTGCGCGCGATGTACTTTCTGCTGGCTAACGTCGCCGAGCGCTTCTCGATGCTCAAATATGGTCTGGCGGTGGTGCTGGTGTTTATCGGCGTGAAGATGTTGATCGTCGAGTTTTACCATATCCCGGTCTCCTTCTCTCTGGGCGTGGTGGGCGCGATCCTGGGGTCGACGCTGTTGATCAACGCCTGGGTGAATCGCAAAAGCGACCAGAAAAAGATCTCGCAATAATCCGCTACAGGGGCAGGTAATGCCCCTGTTTTATTTTGCCAGTCACCAATGCGACATTTCATCCCTCTGTCACATCTTCTTCATCCAGCATAATAGAAATCCGATCCGCCTCGCACCGACAGAATTATCTCTTTCTTCGTCCGATCTTTTCCTTATACTCCGCCGGGCAAACCGCTTCAGGCGCGTTAATCGACGCCCTCTGAAGCCACATCCCGCTACAACGTAAAGAACAATTATGCAGAACTCATTTTCCGGTCGTCTGGGCGCGCTACTCGCAGGAAGCCTGGTGAAACAAATCATGATAGGGCTGGTGGCCGGCGTGGCGCTGGCCTGGGTCTCAAAGGATGCCGCGCTGGCCGTCGGCCTGCTGGGCGAGCTTTTCGTCAGCGCGCTGAAGGCTGTTGCGCCGCTGCTGGTGCTGGTGCTGGTGATCGCCTCGATCGCTAACCATCAGCAGGGGCAGAAGAGCAATATCAAACCCATTATCGCGCTCTATTTGTTGAGCACCTTTTTCGCGGCGGTGGTCGCGGTGGTGTTTAGCCATCTGCTGCCGCAGACGCTGACGCTGGCAGTCGGCACAACGGAAATTACGCCGCCGTCGGGCATTACCGAGGTGTTGCGCGGCCTGCTGATGAGCATGGTGGCGAACCCGATCACCGCGCTGATGCAGGCGAATTACATCGGCATTCTGGTATGGGCGATTGGCCTCGGCCTGGCGTTCCGCCATAGCGCGCAGAGCACGCGCGACCTGCTCAATGACGCCTCGAACGCCGTGACCTGGCTGGTGCGCTGCGTGATCCGCTGCGCGCCGATCGGCATTTTCGGCCTGGTGGCATCAATTCTGGCGTCGACCGGCTTTGGCGCGCTGTGGCAGTACGCCCATCTGCTGGCGCTGCTGCTGGGCTGCATGGCGCTGATGGCGCTGGTGGTGAACCCGCTGCTGGTTTACAGCAAGATCCGTCGCAACCCCTACCCGCTGGTGTTTACCTGCCTGCGCGAGAGCGGCGTGACCGCCTTCTTTACCCGCAGCTCGGCGGCCAATATTCCGGTGAATATGGCTCTGGCGAAACGCCTGAACCTGGATGAGGATACCTATTCGGTGTCGATTCCGCTGGGCGCGACCATCAGCATGGCGGGCGCTTCTATTACCATTACCGTGCTGACGCTGGCGGCGGTGCATACGCTGGGGATTAGCGTCGACGTGCCGACGGCGATTCTGCTGAGCCTGGTGGCCTCGCTGTGCGCCTGCGGCGCATCCGGCGTGGCGGGCGGTTCGCTGCTGCTGATCCCGGTTGCCTGCAATATGTTCGGCATTCCCAACGATCTGGCGATGCAGGTGGTGGCGGTCGGTTTTATTATCGGCGTGCTGCAGGACTCTGCCGAAACCGCGCTGAACTCCTCGACCGATATTCTGTTTACCGCGGCGGTGTGTCAGGCGGAAGCCGAGCGCGAAACCAGCCGGGCTTGATCGTTCAGATAGCTCAGTAGCCTAAAGAGCGGGTGGCAGGGTCCGAAGAGCAAAGCGTCCCGCGCCAGGGAAGGCGCGGGCCGAGCGAGCAGGGATGCGTTAAGCGACTTTGCGATCGGACCCTGCCACCCGCGAAGGGCTCAAGACTAACAGACAGCAATGGCGACCTTCAGGTCGCCATTTTTATGCCCGACAAACTATAACGTCACGCCGCTTTTAAAAATCGCCAGCTCGCGAAAATCGTTCTTCTCGTTATTGGTCAGCTCGCCGCTGGCAATTGCCACGATGGTGTCGACAAAATCCGCCAGCAGCGCCTCCATGCTCATCCCTTCCAGCAGACGACCGGCGTTAAAGTCGATCCAGTGCGGCTTCTTCTCCGCCAGCGGCGAGTTGGTCGCCAGCTTCACCGTCGGCACAAAGCCGCCGTAAGGCGTGCCGCGCCCGGTGCTGAACAGCACCATATGACAGCCCGCGCCCGCCAGCGCGCTGGTGGCGACCGCGTCGTTGCCCGGCGCGCTCAGCAGATTCAGACCCGGCGTTTTCAGCCGCTCGCCATACTTCAGCACGTCCACCACCTGGCTGGAGCCCGCTTTCTGCGTGCAGCCCAGTGACTTCTCCTCCAGCGTGGTAATGCCGCCCGCTTTATTACCCGGCGACGGGTTCTCGTAAATCGGCTGCTGATGGTCGATAAAGTAGCGTTTGAAATCGTTAATCATCGCCACGGTTTTGTCGAACGTCGATTCGTCGCGGCAGCGGCTCATCAGGATGCGCTCCGCGCCGAACATCTCCGGCACCTCGGTCAGCACCGTGGTGCCGCCGTTGGCGATCATCTGATCGGAGAAGCGTCCCAGCAGCGGGTTGGCGGTAATGCCGGAGAAACCGTCGGAGCCGCCGCACTCCAGACCAAACTTCAGCTCGCTCAGCCTGCCCGGCTGGCGCCTGTCGTGACGCATCACCTCATACAGCGCGCGCAGACGCTCCAGCCCCGCCTCTACTTCATCGTCGTGCTGCTGGCACACCATAAACTGAATGCGGTCGCTCTCCGGCAGGCCCAGCGTCTCGCGGAAGGCGTCGACCTGATTGTTCTCGCAGCCAAGGCCGATCACCAGCACCGCGCCGGCGTTGGGGTGACGCACCATATTTTGCAGCATGGTGCGCGTGTTCTCATGATCCTGGCCCAGCTGCGAGCAGCCGAAGGTGTGGCTAAAGAGAAAGGCGCCGTCGGTGCCCGCCGCGTTGTCGGTCTCTTTGAGGAAACGCTGCAGGATCTGACGCGCGATGCCGTTCACGCAGCCCACGGTCGGCAGGATCCACAGCTCGTTGCGGATGCCGACGTCGCCGTTGGCGCGGCGATAAATCTGCACCTCGCGATCGCCCGGCTGCGGCGGCACCTCAACAAACTCCGGCTGATAGTCGTACTCATCCAGATCGCTCAGGTTAGTGCGCGCGTTGCTGGAGTGGATCACCTCGCCGGCCGCGATCGGCTGCGTGGCGTGGGCGATCGGCAGCCCATACTTGATCACCAGCTCGCCCTCGGCGATGGGCCGCAGCGCGAACTTATGGCCGCGTGTCACCGCCTGCTGCAGCTGCACCGATGTCTGCTGCAGATCGATGGTCTGCCCTGCTTCTAAGTCGCGCAGCGCCACGGCGACGTTGTCCTGAGAGTGAATCTTAATCGCGTCTTGCATAGCTTTATCCCAGTGTGCTCAACGCCTCACGCATGCCGTGGGCGATGATATTTTGCAGGTGTCGGCTGACCTCGGCCACCAGCTGCGGCTGCCGGGTCAAATCTTCTCCCCAGTGCTGCGCGTCGCTTAACACCTCGCGCACCAGCTGTTCCGGGGAGATCTGGTCGTTATTAAGGGCGTGCCAGTTTTTTTCAAAGCGCGCCAGCCAGTGCGCGTCATCCTGCAGCGGCCAGCTTTTTTCCGCCGACGCGCCGCGATAGAAGGCGATCAGCGCCGCGAGCGCGAAGGTCAGGCGCGGCGGCCAGACGCCGCGCTGCGCGTGCGACGCCAGCAGCGGCGTCAGCAGACGCGTGCGGAACTTGGTCATGCCGTTGAGCGCGATAGCGAGCAGCGCATGGCGGATAAAAGGATTGCGGAAGCGTCGCTCGACCGCATCGGCGAAGGCGTGCAGCTCGCTGCGCGGCAGATCCAGCGTCGGGATGATCTCCTCGCGCAGCAGGCGATCGACGAAGCCAGCAATGGCGGGATCCGCCATCGCGTCGCCGACGCTCTCCAGGCCCGCCTGAAACGCCACCGGCACCATCGCGGTGTGCGCACCATTGAGGATCGCCACCTTCTGCGCCTTCCACGGCGCGATATCTTCGACCTGACGCACCTGCGGCGCCAGCGCGTCGAGCTTCAGCTCGTCGAACAGCGCGCGCGGCCCCTGCAGAATAAACTGGTAGTAGACCTCGCCCGCCACCAGAAAATGATCCTCATAACCGAGCTGGGCGGCGAGCGCCTCGCTCTCCTGCGGAAAGCCGGTCACGATGCGGTCCACCAGCGTGTTGTAGAACACGCAGTGCTGCGTCACCCAGGCGGCGAAGCGTTCCGGCAGCTGCCAGTGGCGCGCATAGCGCAGCACCAGCTCGCGCAGGGCGTCGCCGTTATGGTCGATCAGCTCGCAGGGCACAATCAGCCAGCCTTTGTCGGCGCCGCCGCTGAAGTGCTCGAAGCGCGCCCACAGCAGCTGCGTCAGCTTGCCGGGAAAGCTGGATGCGGGCGCATCCGCCAGCTGGTCGTCTTCCGCGAAGGCGATGCCCGCTTCGGTGGTGTTAGAGAAAACGAAGCGCATTTGCGGCGCGCGCGCCAGCGCCAGAAAGTCGTCATGCTGGGTATAGGGCTGGATCTCGCGGTTCAGACTGCGGATCAAGCGCGTTTCGCTGACGCGCTCGCCCTGCTCGTTCAGCCCGCGGATCAGCGTGGTATAGAGCCCGTCCTGCTGGTTCAGGCTGTCGCTGACGGCGCGGTTGCGCGGCCGCACCACCACGATGCCCGCGTCGGTGCCCTGGTGCTGGTTCAGCCAGTCGAGCTGCCAGTCGATAAAGGCGCGCAAAAAGTTGCCTTCGCCGAACTGGATCACGCGCTCGCTGTAGATCGCGCCGGGGAAATCGTGACGGTTTAGCCGCTGCATGATCAGGCTCCCAGCTCGATGCCGAAGTAGTCGCGCGCGTTGTTGAAGCAGATGTTTTGCACCATCTGTCCCAGCAGCGCTTCGTCGCCCGGCGCTTCGCCGTTTTCTACCCAGCGGCCGATCATCTGGCACAGCAGACGACGGAAATATTCGTGGCGCGTATAGGAGAGGAAGCTGCGGCTGTCGGTCAGCATGCCGACAAAGCGGCTGAGCAGGCCAATCTGCGCCAGCTGCGTCATCTGACGCTGCATGCCGTCGAGCTGATCGTTGAACCACCATGCGGAGCCGAACTGCATTTTGCCCGCCTCGCCTTCGCCCTGGAAATTGCCCGCCATGGTCGCCAGCACTTCGTTGTCGCGCGGGTTCAGGCAGTAGAGGATGGTTTTCGGCAGGGCGTTGTGCAGATTCTGCGCGCCCAGCAGCTTCGCCAGCGGTTCCGCCAGCGGCTGATCGTTAATGGAGTCGAAGCCGACGTCCGGCCCCAGCAGCTCGAACTGGCGACGGTTAGTGTTGCGCAGCGCGCCGATGTGGTACTGCTGCACCCAGCCGCGACGGGCATATTCGCCGCCCAGCCAGACCAGCACGGCGGTTTTGAACTGCGCGATCGCCTGCGCGTCCGGCGCGTTGCCGGCACGGCGCGCGGCCAGGATGGCATCCAGCGTCGCGTCGTCCGCGTCGGCGTAGAGCACCACGTCGAGCGCGTGGTCCGACACCTTGCAGCCGTGATCGGCGAAGTAGTCGAGACGCTTGCTCAGGGCGCTGCGCAGATCGTCGAAGCGGCGCACGCTGATATCGGTCAGCGACTCCAGCTTTTCGATCCATGGCAGGAAGCTTTCCGCTTCGATATTAAAGGCTTTGTCTGGCCGCCAGCTCGGCAGCACTTTGACGCTGAAGCTGCCGTCCTGCGCCAGCACGCGGTGGTGCTGCAGATCGTCCAGCGGGTCGTCGGTGGTGCCGACCATCTTCACGTTCATCTGCTGCATAATGCCGCGCGCGGTAAACGCATCCTGCGCCAGCAGATCGTTGCAGCGATCCCAGATGCTGTCGGCGGTTTTTTCTGAAAGCAGGATGTCGGTAATGCCGAAAGGACGGCGCAGCTCAAGGTGGGTCCAGTGGTAGAGCGGGTTGCCGATGGTGTGCGGCACGGTGCGCGCCCAGGCGTCGAATTTTTCGCGGTCGCTGGCGTCGCCGGTGCAGAAGGCTTCCGGCACGCCGTTGGCGCGCATGGCGCGCCACTTATAGTGATCGCCCTTCAGCCAGATATCATAGAGGTTGGTAAAGCGGTAATTTTCGGCAATCTGCTGCGGGGGAAGATGGCAGTGATAGTCGAAAATCGGCTGATCCTTCGCATAGTCGTGATAAAGGCGACGGGCAAATTCAGTATCCAGCAAAAAATCCTCGGTCATAAAACGCGACATACGTGCTTCCTCTTGGATAGAGACTTAATGCGCTCAAAGTTATCATACCAATTTTAGCCGACTGCAGAATTCTTTGAGATCCCGCTCACATTTCTCGCAGCAATCCCCTGGTCTCATGGACGTTTTTGCTCTCTGCAGCGTGCTAAATGGCTGTCCTGACGCAGATTTAAAGTATCCCACATTGCAAAGGGGGCTTTTGTGATGGCTCTCAACTTTTAAAGTTGTATAACAAGTTACGCTCTCGCTCCGTAATGGCAAGTTAAACAGAGGTCGCTTTTGCGCGGCCTGCGGGCGTGAACGAGTCGGATCACGGGTGTCCCGCTCCAGATAACAACAGCGGCAAGACCGCAGACAGAACACTGGAAGAGGTAAATGATGCGTAAGATTAAAGGGCTACGCTGGTATATGATCGGGCTGGTGACGCTGGGCACCGTGCTGGGTTATCTCACCCGCAATACCATTGCCGTCGCCGCGCCGACGCTACAAACCGATTTGCATATCACCACCCAACAGTACTCCTACATCGTGGCGGCCTACTCCGCCTGTTATACCGTGATGCAGCCGGTGGCGGGCTACGTGCTCGACCTGCTCGGCACCAAAGTCGGCTATGCCGTGTTCGCCGTGCTGTGGGCGATTTTCTGCGCCGCGACGGCGATGGCGGGCAGCTGGGGCGGCTTTGCGCTGGCGCGCGGCGCGGTGGGCGCGGCGGAAGCGGCGATGATCCCCGCGGGCCTGAAAGCGAGCAGCGAATGGTTCCCGGCGAAAGAGCGCTCGGTTGCCGTCGGCTACTTCAACGTCGGCTCCTCTATCGGCGCCATGCTGGCGCCGCCGCTGGTGGTGTGGGCGATCGTGGCGCACAGCTGGCAGATGGCGTTTATCATCACCGGCGTGCTGAGCCTGGTCTGGGCGATCTGCTGGCTCATCTTCTATAAGCATCCGAAGCAGCAAACCAAACTCAGCGAGGAAGAGCGTCAGTACATTATTTCCGGTCAGGAAGCGCAGCATCAGACCGGCAACACCAAAAAAATGTCGGCGCGTCAGATCCTGCGCAACCGCCAGTTCTGGGGCATCGCGCTGCCGCGCTTTCTGGCGGAACCGGCCTGGGGCACCTTTAACGCCTGGATCCCGCTGTTTATGTTCAAGGTTTATGGCTTTAACCTGAAAGAGATCGCGCTGTTTGCCTGGATGCCGATGCTGTTCGCCGACCTCGGCTGCATCCTCGGCGGCTACCTGCCGCCGCTGTTCCAGCGCTGGTTCGGCGTCAATCTGATCGTGTCGCGCAAACTGGTGGTCACCATGGGCGCGGTGCTGATGATTGGCCCCGGCACCATCGGCCTGTTCACCAGTCCTTATGTCGCTATCGGCCTGCTCTGCGTCGGCGGCTTCGCCCATCAGGCGCTCTCCGGCGCGCTGATCACCCTCTCTTCCGACGTCTTTGGCCGTAACGAAGTCGCCACTGCCAACGGCCTGACCGGCATGGCGGCGTGGACCGCCAGCACCATGTTCGCGCTGGTGGTCGGGGCGCTGGCCGATACCCTGGGCTTCAGCCCGCTGTTCGCCGCGCTGGCGGTGTTCGACCTGCTGGGCGCGGTGGTGATCTGGACGGTCTTGCGCAATAAGCCCGTCTCCGAGCTGGAAAAAGAGGTGGCGGTGCCGCAGGCCGCGGCGGTGCGCGGTTGAGGCAACGTGCCTTTTATTGCCCGCGCCCTTGCGGCGCGCGGCAGCCTGACTGAAAAACGACATGTCCCGCACCATGATGGCGCGGGACATTTTCTTTCACGCCCGCAGAGTGGTATAACAACTTTATTTGCGACACGGGAATGCGCTATGGAACTGACCGAACCTCGCCGACTTTATCAGCAGCTTGCCAGCGTTCTAAAAAGCCTTATTGAATCAGGCGCTTATCCAGTGGGCGACAAACTACCCGCCGAACGGCTGATTGCGGAAGAGATGAACGTCAGCCGCACGGTGGTGCGCGAGGCGATCATTATGCTGGAAGTGGAAGGCTATGTTGAGGTGCGCAAAGGTTCCGGCATTCACGTTATCGCCAGCCAGCAGCAAAACCGCGTCACCACCTCAAGCCAGCTCGAATTCGCCAGCTTCGGCCCCTTCGAACTGCTGCAGGCGCGCCAGCTGATTGAAAGCAACGTTGCTGAATTCGCCGCAACCCAGGTAACGCGGCAGGATATTATCGAGCTGATGGCGATTCAGGAGAAAGCGCGTCAGGAAGATCACTTCCGCGATTCACAGTGGGACATGCAGTTCCACGTGCGTATTGCGCAGTCCACGCAAAACAGCGCGCTGGCGGCCATCGTCGAAAAAATGTGGCTGCACCGTCTGCACAACCCCTACTGGCTCAAACTCCATGAGCATATCGACCAGCGCAGCATTCTTAGCTGGTGCGACGACCACGATCAGATCCTCAAAGCGCTGATGCGCAAAGATCCTGCCGCCTGCAAACTGGCGATGTGGCAACATCTGGAAAATACTAAGCAGATGCTGTTCAACGCGACCGCCGACGACTTCGAATTTAACGTGGATCGGTACATGTTTGCTGAAAACCCCGTCATCCTGCCGGAAGGCTCCAGCAATCTGCCCTGATTCCGCTGCGTTTTTGCGCAACAAAGTCAGTTAATCTGGAATAGTGTCAGGTCGTGTAAAACTCCTTTTGACGGACCGTGTCAAAAGGTAAAACTCCTGTGCGGCGGGCACATTCCCCTGTCTCAGACCTGTGATTTTTGTTACAGTTATCGACCCTTTCTTACCCTTTGCGACAGGGTTTAAAAAGTTGCTGATTTAACAATCAATTCTGGAAGGATCCGGAAAATCCTGCTCAGGCTGTGCTCCTAAAACAGATAACCAACCGCCGGTCTGCGCTTATGTCCTTTGAGACGCGTTAAACAATGATGTTCAGGAATGATTGATGGATATTTTGCATGCGTTGCTGCAGGCGTTGTGGCAACAGGACTACGAGACTCTCTCCGATCCGACGCTGGTATGGGCCATTTACGGCGTGTTGTTCATGATCCTGTTTCTGGAAAATGGCCTGCTCCCCGCCGCATTTTTGCCCGGCGACAGCCTGCTGATTCTGGTGGGCGTGCTGATCGCCAAAGGCACCATGAGCTTTCCGCTCACCGTTCTGGTGCTGACCACCGGCGCTAGCCTCGGCTGCTGGGTCAGCTATATTCAGGGCCGCTGGCTCGGCAATACGCCGACGGTACAGAAGTGGCTTTCGCACCTGCCGGCGCAGTATCACGCCCGCGCGCACAGCCTGTTTCACCGCCACGGGCTGTCGGCGCTGCTGATCGGCCGCTTTATCGCCTTTGTGCGCACCCTGCTGCCGACCATTGCCGGCCTCTCCGGCCTGAATAACGCCCGCTTCCAGTTTTTCAACTGGGTCAGCGCGCTGCTCTGGGTGCTGATCCTGACCGTTCTCGGCTTCGCGCTGGGCAAAACGCCCCTCTTCCGCCGCTATGAAGACGAACTGATGTTCTGTCTGATGCTGCTGCCGCTGGTGCTGCTGGTTATCGGCCTCGCCGGCTCGCTGCTGGTGCTGTGGCGCAAACGCCAGGCGAACCGGCACGGCAAGGGGGAGTTATGAAAATTTATGGCCCCGTTCCCCGTCGCATGCTGCCCTGGCTGGCGATCGCCACGCTGCTGCTGCTGGCGATCTGCCTGACGCCGACGCTGCTGCGCCATGAAACCGTGGTGCAGATCCGCGTCTCCCATGCCGGCGGACCGCTGCCGGACGGCTTTTATCTCTATCAGCAGCTGACGGCGCAGGGCATCCGCATTAAAAGCATTACGCCGTCAGGCGACGCGCTGATTATCCATTTTGAAAATGAAGAGCAGAGCCTCGCCGCGCAGAAAGTGCTGCGCCGCCTGCTGCCGGACGGCTTTGTGGTCGCCCGTCATCTCGATTCCGCCTCTGCCGCTTCCGCCACGCTGAATATCTCCTGACGCGCCGTTGCCGTCCCCCCCGCGCGGGACGGCACGGAATAATCTGTATCCCCTCGTCTTTTTTGAACTTTTTACAGGCGCTGTCTATGCTTTAGGGACGGCTCAGTCATCTGACACGCCAGGACATGACGCTGTCTGGTCACGGCAGGTCAGTAACAAAGGAAGGTAACAAGCCTGATGAAACATCAATTACTTCTTGGCCTCGCGCTGTTTTCTCTCTCGGGTTCGCTGATGGCGGCGGAATCGCTCTGTCAGCAAAAAGAGCAGGATATTCAGCATGAAATTGCGATGGCGAAACAGCATAACAATCAGCGTCGCGTCAATGGACTGGAGCGGGCGTTAACCGAAGTGCGCGCCAACTGTAGCGACGACAAACTGAAAACGGCCCATCAGGCGCGCATCAAAGAGCAGCGGGAAAAAGTCGCTGAACGCGAGCGCGAACTGAAAGAGGAACGTCAGGAGGGCGATGACAAGGAGAAGATCGCCAAACGTGAACGTAAAGTGGAAGAAGCACGCCAGGAGCTGAAAAAGTTACAGGCGGAGCCCTATTAATCCGGACTTAATCACTGAAGCTAAAAGGAACATTACATGTCTAAAGACACTTCATCAGAAAATTTGCGTGCTGAACTGAAAAACCTGGCGGACACCCTGGAAGAAGTGCTGAGCAGCACCACGGACAAGTCGAAAGGCGAGCTGGATAAGCTGCGTCAGAAAGCGCGCGTGGCACTCGACAGCTCACGCGAGAAGCTGGGTGACTCCGGCGAATATCTGGCGCAAACCACGCGCGAAGCGGCGCAGAAAGCGGACGGCTACGTGCGCGATAACCCCTGGCATGGCGTAGGCATCGGTGCGGCAATTGGCGTGGCGATCGGCATGCTGATTTCACGGCGTTAATTATGGCGGATTCACAGCAGAGCCACGGCCCCGGCAAAGGGGTCATCAACATTGGTCAGCGCATCGTCACCACGCTGGTCAGCATGGTCGAGACCCGCGTTCGTCTGGCGGTGGTCGAGCTGGAAGCGGAAAAGGCTAATCTGATCCAGCTGCTGCTGATGGTCGGCCTGACCATGTTGTTCACCGCGTTCGGGCTGATGAGCCTGATGGTGCTGATTATCTGGGCCGTCGACGCGCAGTATCGTCTGATGGCGATTGGCATTACCACCGGCGTGCTGTTTCTCCTGGCGATTATTTTCGGCCTGTGGAGCCTGCGCAAATCGCGTCAGTCCACGCTGCTGCATCATACCCGCAAAGAGCTGGAGACAGACCGCAAGCTGCTGGAGGATGACCGCGCATGAGCAGCAAACTGGAACGTGAAGCACGCATTCATGAGCTGCTGAGCGAAGTGCAGCAGCAGCGGCTGGATCTCAGCGCGGGTCGCCGTGATTTTCTGCAAAGTACGGCGCAGTACGATCGCGGCTGGCTGACGTTCCTCAGCATGCGCCGTTATCTGGCTATCGGCAGCAGCGCGCTGGCCATCTGGTCGGTGCGCAGCCCCAACAAAATCATGCGTCTGCTGAAGCGCGGCTTCGGCGTCTGGAGCACCTGGCGCATGCTGAAATCGGCGCTGCCGCAGCGTTAATCTCTCTCTGATCTCAGCCGGTGCGAAATCGCCGGCTTCGCTTTATCAGATTTCCTGAATAAGACCCACAGAATATCTCGCTTACAACCTTTCCCCGCCGCGACTATCATCTCCAGCTATCAGCTCAGCAAACGGCAACACCGCCTCTTGCTGGGAATTATCCAACGCAGGCGCGATTGCCCTGCCGAAACCTGGTCTGGAGTAAATGATGAAAAAATTCGAAGATACTGGTCTGCTGCTGGCGCGTATTTTAATGCCTGTTCTGTTTATCACGGCCGGCTGGGGCAAGATTACCGGCTACGCCGGCACCCAGCAGTATATGGAAGCGATGGGCGTGCCCGGCTTCATGCTGCCGCTGGTGATCCTGCTGGAGTTCGGCGGCGGCCTGGCGATTCTGTTCGGCTTCCTGACCCGTTTCACCGCGCTGTTTACCGCCGCCTTCACCATCCTGACGGCGTTCCTGTTCCACAGTAACTTCGCGGAAGGCGTTAACCAGCTGATGTTTATGAAAAACCTCTCTATCGCTGGCGGTTTCCTGGTGCTGGGCCTGGTCGGTCCTGGCGCGTACAGCATTGACCGTCTGCTGCGTAAAAAAGCACAGCCGGCCGCAGCGCTGCGCTAAGCACACATTCGGCGTAATGCCACATATACTTAGCAGGGCGAGGATACTCCTCGCCCTGTTTGCATTGGAGGCGATATGGGCCAACTGATCGAGGGTGTCTGGCACGACACCTGGTACGACACCAAATCCACCGGCGGACGCTTTAAGCGCTCTGATGCGGTCTGGCGCAACTGGGTGACGGCGGACGGCAGCGCCGGACCGACCGGCAGCGCAGGCTTTAAAGCCGAACGCGACCGCTATCATCTGTATGTTTCTCTCGCCTGCCCCTGGGCGCATCGCACGCTGCTGATGCGTCAGCTCAAAGGGCTGGAGTCGATGATTGACGTCTCCGTGGTGCATCCGTTAATGCTGGAAAACGGCTGGACCTTTGACGACGATTTTCCCGACGCCACCGGCGATAAGCTCTATCAGAACGAATTTCTCTACCAGCTCTATCTGCATGCCGATCCGCACTACACCGGGCGCGTGACCGTGCCGGTGCTGTGGGATAAGCAGCAGAACACCATCGTCAGCAATGAGTCGGCGGATATTATCCGCATGTTCAACAGCGCTTTCGACGCCGTTGGCGCACGCGCCGGCGATTACTATCCTCCTGCGCTGCGCGAGAAGATCGACGAGCTGAACGGCTGGATTTACGACACGGTCAACAACGGGGTCTACAAGTCGGGCTTCGCCACGTCGCAGGCGGCCTATGACGAGTCGGTGACCGCGCTGTTCCATTCGCTGTCGCGGCTGGAGCAGATTCTGGGGCAGCATCGCTATCTCACCGGCGACCAGCTCACCGAGGCGGATTTACGCCTCTGGACCACGCTGGTGCGTTTCGATCCGGTCTACGTGACGCATTTTAAATGTGACCGCCACCGTATCGGCGACTACCTGAATCTGAGCGGCTTCCTGCGCGATATCTATCAGATGCCGGGCATCGCCGACACCGTGAATCTGCCGCATATTCGCCATCACTACTACGTCAGTCATAAAACCATCAACCCGAACGGCGTGATTTCGCTGGGCCCGGCGTTTGACTGGGATGAACCGCACGGTCGCGGCTGACCGCAGGCGCCGTCTCTTCGCGGGGGCGGCGCGCTGAGTAACTGTTATAACTATTCTGCGCGTTTCTGTGTCTCCTTTGCCTCACTGTTATCTGTTTTACTGAGCAGAAAAGTGACGGTGAGGTGAACAATGGACGCCATTAAACAAATCTTGATCGACGAAATCGCCACGCTGAACCGCGAAGAGCGCCGCGACAACCGGCCACGTTTCAGCTTCTCCTTCCTGAAAACCCATCCCGGGCTGTGGGCGATTATGTATCTCTGCTATGCGCTGTGCGTGGCGCTGATCTTTTCCACCGAGATGCTCGGCTGGCCCGCCTTCTGGTTCGCCACCCTTTTCGTGCTGGTGATGAGCTTTCTGATGCTGCTGGATATCAACCCGAAATATCGCTTCGAGGATATCGACGCGCTGGATCTGCGCGTCTGCTATAACGGCGAGTGGTATTACGTGCAGCCGGTTTCGGAAGGCGGGGTGAAGAAGATCCTGAATCTGCCGGATGCGCCGGAGCAGGTGAAAAGCGGCATCCATCGCCTGCTGCAGCAGAAAGGTGAGGTGGATTTCTATGACGTCTACTATCTGACCTGGGGCCACCAGCAGGCGGCGCGCATTTAACGACCGCGCTGGTCGGCAATCAGGCCGCCCAGCGTGTCGATCGCCGCTTCGGCGCGCGTGTCCCACGGCCAGGCGGCGTTGACGCGAAAACAGTGGGTAAACTCCTCGCCTGCGGAAAAGAGCCGCCCCGGCGCGATGCTGATCCCCTGCTGTAAGGCCTGCTGATAGAGTCGCGTGGTGTCATAGCCGCGCGGCAGCGTTACCCACAAAAAGAACCCGCCCGGCGAATCGCTTACGCTGGCTTCCGCCGGCAGCGCGCGGCTGAGCGCCTGGCGCACCCACTCTTTGCGCCGTGCCAGCGTCTGGCGCAATTTTTTCAGATGGGTGTCGTAGCGGCGCGTGGCGAGAAAATCCGCCAGCGCCAGCTGCATCGGCGCGCTGGTAGAGAGCGTGCTCATCAGCTGCAGACGCTGGATGCGCTGCGCGTGCTCCCCCGCCGCGACCCAGCCGACGCGAAACCCCGCCACCAGACATTTAGAAAACGAGCCGCAGTGCAGCACGCCGCCGCTGCGATCCCAGTATTTCGCCGGATGGGGCGGCTCGCCGCCGCTCCAGAGTTCGGCGTAGACGTCATCTTCGATCAGCGGCACCTGATAGCGCGCCAGCAGCGCCACCAGCTGCGCTTTGCGCGCGGGCGACAGCGTGACGCCGAGCGGGTTTTGCAGCGTGGTCATCAGCCAGCACGCTTTCACCGGCCAGCGCTGCAGCGTCTCTTCCAGCTGCTGCATGTCGATGCCCTGCTGTGGGTCGCTCGGCACCGCCAGCGCTTTCAGCTTCAGGCGCTCGATCGCCTGCAGCGCGCCATAGAAGGTTGGCTGCTCGATCACCACGTAGTCGCCGGGCTCGGTCAGCGCCTGCAGGCTAAGGTTGAGCGCTTCCAGCGCGCCGTTGGTAATCACGATTTCATCCGGCGACAGGGTAATACCCTGACGCGCGTAGCGCTGCGCCAGCATCTGCCGCAGCGCCGCGTTGCCGGGCGGAAGGTTGTTGAGCGCGTCGAGCGGCGTCAGCTGGTGGGAGACGTTAGAGAGAGAGCGCATCAGCTGGCGCTGCGGAAAAAGTTCGGGGTCGGGAAAGGCGGAGCCGAACGGCACAATCGCCGGTTCGCGTATCGCCTGCAGCACGTCGAAGACGAAGTTGTTGATATCCACCTGCTCGCTGAGCGCCACCTGCGCGGGCGCGGTTTGCAGCGCGCGCGGCGCGACATAGTAGCCGGACTGCGGCCGCGAGACGATCCAGCCCTGGCTCTCCAGCACCTCATAGGCGTGCATTACCGTCATCAGGCTCAGCCCATGCTGCGCCACCTGCTGACGCAGCGACGGCAGCTTCGTGCCCGGCGGCCAGATGCCCGCCTCAATCTGCTGCTGAATCTCATCCGTCAGTTGCTGGTATTTCGCCACGGGCTGCTCCTTTCGTTGCCGGCGCGCAGTTTAGCATGGGGAGAACAGAAGCGCCGAAGGCGGCATAAGATTTGATATCAGCGATACCCAGAAAGCAAAAACCCCGCTTGCGCGGGGTTTTCACCTGAAGAGTCGAAACTGACCGATAAGCCGGGTTCGTTCAACCCTAAGTCAGGCATCTGAGGCACCAGGGGCGTCTTGTGTCGCAGACTGTATCTAACCTTGTGTAACAGAGGAAAGCCCGTCAACTGAAGTGCCTTTACATCCAACCGTGCTCAATAGCAAACATTAACAATCCGCCAACGATAAAAGAAAACACGCTGGCAAGACCGAAAAATATCTCCACATAAAAAGGCCTTATAATCCTTTTTGGTAGCCCGCGAATAAAGTCCTTATCATCATTTTTAGTCAATATTGAACTTCGATTCCAGAGTAATGGCATAAATATAAACTGTGTTTTTATGCCATATGCACCACTGTAATAAAACGAGTTGACATTTTCAAAAAATAATACAGCATCGGGAAGAGATCCAAATTTTTCTTTATATAATACGCAAACTTCTCTGAATCGTTTTCGATTAAAAACAGATTGAATCAGACTTATGATTAACAATAAAACTCCTGTAAGAGTGAGTATTACTGAAGTCATTTTCAGATCAGTCATTGTTGGTCACCTCGTAAAACCCCAGTTTTTCTCCGATGAATTCACCGGCAGCTTTAAATGATCCGCTTAGAGCTTTATCACTTCCATATGCTATGCCACCACTAACACCGAGAGTGCAAATCAAAGCTCCAGCACCTCCTGCCTCTATAGTTGCTGCTCCCAGAACTACTGCACATATAGCCTCTGCTGCACCACCCTGTAAGATTCTACCAGCCAAAGCCCCCCAGCGAGACTCCCCGAAAACTCTCCAATGGAGGTAAACGAGGTTTTGGCGCAATCCCTGCCAACAGAACAGGCTTAGGCAATCTTTGCTGCGGTATCGAAAGCAGACAAGCCAATGCCAATCTTCCCGACTGTTTCCATCCACTTCACGTATTTCGCCAGCTTTTCGATATGGGTGGCATAACCTTCTATATCGCTCACGCCTGTTTCATTCCAGCGACGAGTAATTGAACGACTAGAGAGGCCGAGGGCGTTTTTCAGGTCTGTGTACTCGTTGAACATGAAACGGTGCTTCATAAACATCTTCAGCACGCTATCGAGCTGACCGAACAGGCAAGGGACGCAACTTTCACACCCAGCCATGCCTAATTACTAACATTTGTAACACACCAATAATGAGAAATAACAGACTGATAACCGCCAGGTATATCTCTACGTAGAACGGACCAATAAGCCGTTTGGGTAGCCCACGAATAAAGTCCTTGTCATCGTTTTTGGTCAGGATTGAGCTTTTATTCCACAACAGCGGCATGTATATAAAACTTACTTTTGTGCTGTATGCCACTTTGACATAAAGCGTATTGACGTTATCGAACAGCAATACAGCAGCGGGCAGATTACCGTATTTTTCTTTGTACAGGATGCAGATCTCTTTAAATCTATCCCTGTTGAGAACTGAAGCTATGATACTGGCTATACCAAAGCCGAAAGCAAGTGCTCCAATAATTACTGTTGCCTTGGCGCTAAGTAGATCATTAATGGTCATTGCTTGTAACCTCATATAGCGATTCACCAACGAAGCCACCGAACGCAGATGTGGCTTTATCGCTCCCATATGCAATAGCGCCATTTACGCCGAGCGTACAGAGTAATGCTCCGGCACCTGCGGCCTCTATGGTTGCAGCGCTGGGCTGTCTGGTATCACAGACTGTATCTAGCTTTGTGTAACAGAGTAAATCCCGTCAACTGAAGTGCCTTTTACACCCATCCGTGCTCAATCGCTAACATTAACAATCCACCAATAATAAAAAACAGTATGCTGGCAGCACCGAAGTATATTTCGACGTAAAATGGCCTAATCAGCCGTTTCGGTAGTCCTCTTATGAAGTCCTTATCATCATTTTTGGTCAGAGGTGAACTACTATTCCACAATAGTGGCATGTATATAAATTGTACTTTTATTCCATATGCTCCTTTGACATAGAGCGAATTGACATTCTCAAACAACAACACAGCATCTGGCAGGCTGCCATATTTTGCTTTATATAATTTGCAGATTTCATTAAAGCGTTTTCGGTTAAGCAGAGATGCAGTACTGCTGATAATTATCAGTAGTGTCCCAGTAAGAATAGCTATTACCGAAATCATTTCTAAATTAATCTTCACCGCTTACCTCATAAAGGCCAAACCCTTTCCCGATAGACTGCCCCGTTTTTCCTCCTGCCCAGCTTAGAGCCTTGTCACTTCCGTATGCTATGCCACCGCTCACACCAATAGTACAAAGTAACGCACCTGCCCCCATGGCTTCAAAAGTCGCAGCCCCCAAAACAACTGCACAGACAGTATTTGCAGCGCCCGCACCAATGAGCCTACTTGCGGCCATTCCACCTACCAGACTCCCGGAAAACTCCCCAATAGAGGTAAACGAGGTTTTCGCACAATTCCTGCCAACCGTGCAGGCTTCGGTAATCTTTGCGGCGGTATCAAAAGCAGACAGGCCAATGCCAATCTTCCCGGCTGTTTCCATCCACTTCACGTATTTCGCCAGCTTTTCGATATGGGTGGCATAACCTTCTATATCGCTCACGCCTGTTTCATTCCAGCGACGAGTAATTGAACGACTGGAGAGGCCGAGGGCGTTTTTCAGGTCTGTGTACTCGTTGAACATGAAACGGTGCTTCATAAACATCTTCAGCACGCTATCGAGCTGACCGAACAGGCGACGGCGCTCAGCAAAGAATTGTTCACCGATTAGTGTGCCGCTGGTGATGTACTGGTTCTTGTAGGTTTTCTCAATCTCGACAAGGATTTTTTCAACCTGTTCGAAATACCCTTTCGCGGCTTCGGTTACTTGTCCTGAGTATCCATAAGTATCGCTCGCCGTACTGGCAGCAGCAGCGAACATCTCAATGGTGTCTTTGTGCTTGTAGAGAAAGTTGGCTTGCTGAATGGAGAGAGGAGCCAAGGCTGCATCAACTCGCGCTTTCGCGGCCTGCATATGGGAGATTTGCTCTTCATCCTGCTTATTGGGGTCAACTACCAGCATGATAGAACCCGCTTTATATCTTTCATCCGGGCCGTTTAGTGTAGCGAATAGCTCCTTTACCCCTGCTGGCGGATTCTCTGTGAATAGCAGGCGCTGCCAGGCTTCTGTAGTACCACCGTAAGGGATAATGGTAAAACCTGCGTCGATACCGGTTTTCTTTTTAGCTGCCTGGGCGTGTTCGACTGGCTCAGGAAGTACAGGCATCATCTCCACGAGGTGAGATAGATCGGTGTTCGTTACTGTTGCTTCTCCACCAAGTTCGTAATCGTCATCGAAGTTTGAGGGAATAAATTTTGATTTACAGGGGCAAGAGCTATAGCTGTGCAGCGTTCCGGCAATCCTTTTGCCGTGTATATCATCATCAAGTCCACCACAGATACGGTAAATCCCTGGATGCTTACCACAAGTTACTTTATGCCCTTCGCAGGACATATCTCTGTCAAAATGCTGGTGGTCGCTCCATCCCTCAGTAATTACACCACCACATCGAGTTTTATCACCCCTGAATAAATAATATCCCTTAGCTCCCATCAGTGCTTACTCCCCGGCATGGTCAGGAATCCTTCCGGAAGTTCGCAGCCTTCACGCAATACCAGTTTAATGCTTGATTGCGGCGTTGAGATTATTTCATCACCATTATCAAGCATACTGCCAACAAGAGCCGCAGATGCTCCCTGCATAACACGCGCTTTACCTGCACCGGAAATAATTGCGGCCTCTCTGCCGTCAGCGTATACAACTTTATTTCCAACTCGCGCCATTAGATACCCGCCAACTGTACTGCTTCCTGTTACATGGCTGATTACCCCACCGTTTCGGGTAAGGCTTCCCACAACGGCGAACCGAAACACGTAAGCTAAAGAGCTACTTGTTTTTCGCTTGTTAATTTCTTCAGGTTTTTTGCGTGCCTGGCTGTCGCAGAGTGTTAAAAGTGCCTCGTTGTATGGCGGTTGTGAATGAGCCTCACTAATTTCAGGTGTGATTTCGTTAAAGTAATGCTGCATAAACCCCTCTACTCAGATCAATTAATCCTATAGAACATTCATTTTATAAATATCGCTATTTATTGAGAAGTGTTTTTCACTAAAATTGAAATTTTCTTTTGAATTATTTATCTCGTCATTTTTTGATGAATTTTATTCACTGCCATCTTTATCACAGGCCTTGATGTATAGAAAATGTTTTAACCCCGTGATAAATGTAAAAGTACAAGTGCCATTAAAGTTAAATTGCCAGAGATTTAACAGACACCTCTGATTCATTTTAGATGACTTAAAAAGAGGTGCGTATGAGCGGTAAGCGTTATCCCGGAGAGTTTAAAATTGAAGGAGTCGAACGGGTTGTTGATCGTAGTCATTCTGTTTCCGGCCTTGCAACACATCTTGATATTACTACTCACAGCCTTTACGCCCGGATAACGAAGTACGGTTCGAATTATTCTAATAAAGAACAGTCAGTTGCTTAGGCCGAAATCTGCCAACCTCAGAAGGGGTTGAAGCGGGTTAATGACGAACGGCACATGTTGCATACTTCACAAAGCTGATTGTGTTAATGATGTTGAGGAGTTGTTCGCGCCCTATCCTGCGAAATTTGAAGAGCGATATGCATGAGCTAAAGACGAGAAATGATAAACCGGCAGTGACAAGGGCTATCAATACTCAAAGAACAGTGAAAAAATTGGCGATCAATAAAGCGAAAGTAGACTTAGTAAATGTCGTTGCGGTGAAGCGTATAAGGGATAATGCAACCGTTGGTGTATCCCATTTCTGCTTAGGCGCGTGTTAGAAAGGTAAACATGTCAGAGGGGATTCCAGGCGCCAGAAAGCAAAAACCCCGCTTGCGCGGGGTTTTCACCTGAAAAGTCGAAACTGACCGATAAGCCGGGTTCTGTCGTGGACAGTCATTCATCTAGGCCAGCAATCGCTCACTGGCTCAAGCAGCCTACCCGGGTTCAGTACGGGCCGTACCATGCGAACCCCTATTTGGCCTTGCTCCGGGTGGAGTTTACCGTGCCGCGAACTGTTGCCAGACGCGCGGTGCGCTCTTACCGCACCCTTTCACCCTTACCTGATCCCATAAATGGGCCATCGGCGGTTTGCTCTCTGTTGCACTGGTCGTAGGCTTGCGCCCCCCAGGCGTTACCTGGCACCCTGCCCTATGGAGCCCGGACTTTCCTCCCCTCTGCCCGTCTCCCTACAAGAGGGACGACGACAAAGCGGCGACTGTCTGGTCAGCTTCGGCGCGAGATATTAGGGCATTCGACCGCGTTTGTCACGCCTCTTGCTGATCGAGCGCGAAGCGATAGAGCGCATTTTTCTTCACGCCGTGGATTTCCGCCGTCAGCGCCGCCGCCTTTTTTAACGGCAATTCTTTCTGCAGCAGCGCCAGCGTGCGCAGCGCGTCGGCGGGCAGCGCCTCTTCATCCGCCTTATGCCCTTCGACGATCAGCGCCATCTCCCCTTTGCGACGATTCTCATCCTCTTTGATCCAGGCGAGCAGCTCGCCTACCGGCGCGCCGTGAATCGACTCCCAGGTTTTGGTCAGCTCGCGCGCCAGCACCACATAGCGATCGGCGCCCAGCTCCTTCACCATATCTTCCAGGCTGTCGAGCAGACGGTGTGTCGACTCATAAAAAATCAGGGTGCGCGGCTCCTGCGCCAGCGCGCGCAGCGCATCGCAGCGCGCCTTGGTTTTGGCGGGCAGAAACCCTTCGTAACAGAAACGATCGGACGGTAACCCGGCGGCGCTTAATGCTGTGACGGCGGCGCAGGCGCCAGGCAGCGGCACCACGCGGATGCCCGCCTCGCGGCAGCGGCGCACCAGATGGTAGCCCGGATCGTTGATCAGCGGCGTGCCGGCATCGGAAACCAGCGCAATGCTCTGCCCTTCCTGCAGCTTCGCCAGCAGCAGTTCCGCCTTCTGCTGTTCGTTGTGGTCGTGAAGTGCGAAGAGCCGCGCAGCGATGGCGAAATGTTGTAGCAACAGTCCGGTATGACGTGTATCTTCCGCTGCGACCAGATCGACGCCCGAAAGCACCGTCAGCGCCCGCTGGGTGATATCACCCAAATTACCAATCGGGGTTGGAACGATGTAGAGCGTGCTGGCAGAAATCTCTGCCCGATCGAGTTGTTTCATTGTTTCATCCGAATTGCCGATTTAATATTGAGCATCTTGAAAAAAACATCACTGGATACAGTATGCTTCCTTCAAAAATCGTTCGTCATAAAGCAAGACGCTTTGTGCCTGTCCTTCTTGCTGGGCTGATTTTAGCCGCCTGTAGCGGTCAGGGGCCGCAAACCTCAAACGTAAATATTCAGGGGCCCATTACCGGCGGGTCTGATTACTATCTGCAGCAAGTGCAGCAAAGCAGCGATGATAGCAGGACAGACTGGCAATTACTTGCCATCCGTGCCCTGATGAAAGAAGGAAAGTATCCGCAGGCCGGGCAGCAGCTTAACCAGCTGCCGAGCCGCCTCAGCGACACGCAACAGCAGGAGCTGCTGCTGCTTAAGTCGCAGTTTCTGTTCAGCCAGCAGAACGTGCCGGGCGCAACGCAGCTGCTGAGCCAGGTGAAAGTTGACGACCTGTCGAAAGAGCAGCAGGCGCGCTACTACGGCCTGCAGATCGCCGCCGCGCAGGGCAAACCTTCGCTGACGCTGCTGCGCGCCTATATCGCGCAGGAGCCGCTGCTGAGCGGCGAGGATCATCAGAAAAACATCGACGCTACCTGGCAGGCGCTGACGCAGATGACGCCGCAGGAGGCGAGCAATCTGGTGATCAACGCCAGCGAGAATACCCTGCAGGGCTGGCTGGATCTGCTTAACGTCTGGCGCGCCAACGCCCAGGATGGCGAGATGCTGAAGTCCGCCCTTAAAGACTGGCAGACGCGCTATCCGCAAAACCCGGCGGCGAAAACCCTGCCAACGCCGCTCAGCCAGGCGCAGAACTTTACCAAAGCCTCGACCAGCACCATCGCACTGCTGCTGCCGCTGAACGGCCAGGCGCAGGTGTTCGCCAGCGCCATCGAGAAAGGCTTCAACGACGCCAAAAACGGCGCTCTGAACGGTGCGCCGCAGCCAACTGCCCAGCCCGCGACCCAGCCGGCCGCCGCAGACGCTGCGCAGCCCGCGCCGACCGGCGAAGCCAATACCGTGGTCAGCCCGGCCGCCGCCGCGATTACCCCAGCCGATACTCAGCAGCCCGCGGCGTCGCAGCCAGCGGCCAGCGCCGCGCCCGCCAGCAGCGCGCAGATCAAGGTCTATGACACCAGCAGCCAGCCGATTCAGCAGGTGCTGCAGCAGGCGCAGCAGGATGGCGCAACGCTGGTGGTTGGTCCGCTGCTGAAAAACAACGTCGAAGCGGTCGCCAACAGCCAGACGCCGCTCAACGTGCTGGCGCTTAACGCGCCGGAGCAGATCCAGAACCATCCGAATATTTGCTATTTTGCGCTTTCTCCTGAAGACGAAGCGCGCGATGCCGCGCACCATATGTGGGATCAGGGCAAACGCCAGCCGCTGCTGCTGGTGCCGCGCAGCAGCTTCGGCGATCGCGTGGTCAACGCCTTCGCCCAGGAGTGGCAGAAGCTGGGCGGCACGGCGCCGCTGCAGCAGCGCTTCGGCTCGACCGCCGAGCTGAAGCAGGGCATCAACAGCGGCGCGGGCATCACGCTGAGCGGCACGCCGGTCAACACGCAGCCTGCGGAACCGCAGGGCGTGACCATCGCCGGACTGACGATCCCGTCGCCGCAGCAGGAGAGCGCGCCGCCAGCGGCGAGCGGCGGCGGCGTCGATTCGGTTTATATCGTCTCGACGCAGGATGAGCTGCAGCTGATTAAGCCGATGATCGCCATGCGCACCGGCAGCCGCAGCGCGGCCTCGCTCTACGCCAGCTCGCGCAGCTATCAGGCAGGCGCCGGCCCTGACTTCCGTCTGGAGATGGAAGGGTTGCAGTTTAGCGACATTCCGCTGCTTTCAGGCCGCAATCCGGCGCTGATGCAGCGAGCAGCGCAGTCGTTCAACAACGACTATTCGCTGGTTCGCCTCTATGCGATGGGCATTGACGCCTGGACGCTGGCGAACAGTTTTAACCAGGTGCGCCAGACGCCGGGCTTCACCATCGACGGCAATACCGGCAAACTGAGCGCGAATCAGGATTGCGTGATCAACAGGACGTTGTCATGGAGCCAGTATCGTCAGGGCGAGATCGTTCCCGCCTCCTGAACCCTCGGCGCCTCGGCGCCGAACAGGAACAGCGCGCCCGGCGCTATTTAGAGCGCGCCGGTCTGCGCTGGGTCGCCAGCAACGTGAACTATCGCGGCGGCGAACTGGATCTCATCATGCGCGACGGCGCATGCTGGGTGTTTGTGGAGGTGCGCTACCGGCGCGATGCGCGCTACGGCGGCGCGCTGGCCAGCATCACCCGCCTCAAACAGCAGAAACTGCTGCGCGCCGCCGCCCTGTGGCTGGCGCAGCGCGGCGGCAGTTTTGAGACGGTGGATTGCCGTTTCGACATCATCGCCATTACCGGTACGGCGCTGGAATGGCTGCCCAATGCCTTTAATGCAGACGTATAGAACCAGGTGGTCGTGTGCAGGACAGAATCAAAGCGTGTTTTACTGAAAGTATTCAAACCCAGATTGCCGCCGCAGAGGCGCTGCCGGATGCCATTTCCCGCGCTGCGATGACGCTGGTGCAGTGCCTGCTTAACGGCAATAAAATTCTCAGCTGCGGCAACGGGGCCTCAGCCGCCAACGCGCAGCATTTCGCCGCCAGCATGATCAACCGTTTCGAGACCGAGCGCCCCAGCCTGCCTGCGCTGGTGCTCAGCGCGGACAACGTGATGCTGACGGCGATCGGTAACGATCGTCAGCACGATGAAATTTACGCTAAGCAGGTACGCGCGCTGGGTCAGACCGGCGACGTCCTGCTGGCGATCTCCACCCGCGGCAACACGCGCGATATCGTGAAAGCGGTAGAAGCCGCGGTGACCCGTGATATGACCATCGTTGCGCTCACCGGCTATGACGGCGGCGAGCTGGCGGGCCTGCTGGGCCCGCACGACGTGGAAATTCGCATCCCGTCGCACCGAAGCGCCCGCATCCACGAAATGCATATGCTGACGCTGAACTGCCTGTGCGACCTGATTGACAACACACTGTTTCCACACCAGGAATAGCTGAAGGAGCAAACATGAAAGCATTGAACGCTGTCGCCATCCTGTTAACCGCCATGCTGCTGCAGGGCTGCGTTGCCGTCGTCGCCGGCGGTGCGGCCGTTGCCACCAAAACTGCCACTGACCCGCGCACCGTGGGCACCCAGGTCGATGACGGCACGCTGGAGCTGCGCGTCAGCAACGCGCTGGCGAAAGATCAGCAGATCAAAACCGACGCGCGCATTATCGCCACCGCCTATCAGGGCAAAGTGCTGCTGACCGGCCAGGCACCGTCGCAGGATATCGCCAGCCGCGCGAAGCAGATCACCATGGGCGTGGATGGCGCGACCGAAGTTTACAACGAGATCCGCATCGGCCAGAAAGTGAGCCTCGGCACCTCGTCGTCAGACACCTGGATCACCACCAAAATCCGCTCGCAGCTGCTGGGCAGCGATCAGGTGAAATCGTCGAACGTGAAGGTCACCACCGAAAACGGGGAAGTGTTCCTGCTGGGTCTGGTGACGGCGGAAGAGGCGAAAGCGGCGGCGGATATCGCCAGCCGGGTCAGCGGCGTGAAGCACGTCACCACCGCGTTCACTATGCTGAAGTAAGCGAGCATCAGGCCGCTCATCTGTCCACAAGCGGATGATATGGGCCGAAGAGCAAAGCGTCCCGCGCCAGGGAAGGCGCGGGCCGAGCGAGCATGGATGCACTGAGCGACTTTGCGATCGGACCATGTCATCCGCGCAGGCACAGCGGCAACAGACGAACAGGGCGGCCTTAGCCGCCCTTTTTTACACCGGTATGTCGATCACCAGCGCCCGCGTCGCGGTCTTCGCCCGCAGCCGAATCTGCTGCTCCTCCTGCAAAAACGCCCCGTCGCCGCAGCCCAGCTTCTCCTGACGATCGCCAGGCGTCACCGCCTCCAGCGAGCCGTGAATCGACTGTAAATAGGCGCGCGGACCGCGCAGCGTCAGCGTCTGCTCTTCTCCCGGCGCCAGCCGCAGCTGATGGACCCACACCTGCTGACGCAGCTGCAGGCTATTGCCCGCGCCGTCCGGCGAGGCGATCAGCAGGCTGTTTTCCCGCGCCGGCAGCACGATTTTTTGCAGCGGCGGATTCTCTCGCTCGGGACAGGCGGCCAGCCAGAGCTGCATGCGCGTCAGCGGCTGATCCTTACGCAGGTTGATCTCGCTGTAGCTGACGCCCTGCTGCGTGGCGAGCAGCAGCGCTTCGCCTTCGCGCGCAACGATATGATTACCCTCGCTGTCGCGATACTCCGCCTCGCCCTGCAGCACGATGTTCAACACGTCGACCTGCGGATAGGTGCGCGGCTGAAAGGCGGCGCCCGGCGCCAGCACTTCCTGGTTCAACACGCGAAGCGAAGCGTAGCCCATCAGTTTGGGATCGAAATAGTGACCAAAAGAGAAACTGTAGCGCGCCTGAAGCCAGCCGAAATCGGCCTGGCCGCACGCGGACGCACTGCGCGTTGTTATCATGATAATCCTCCAGCTCGCCGCGGCAGAGAGCGGCCGCAGACTTGATACCCATTATGGTAAAAGGCTGGACGCCGTATTGTTAGCCAGTTAATCTGCCGTGCATATTCAAATTTCCTGAAAGAGAGTGCGGATGGCCAAAGAGCGGGCTTTAACCCTGGAAGCGTTGCGCGTGATGGATGCGATCGACCGGCGCGGCAGCTTTGCGGCGGCGGCGGATGAGCTGGGGCGCGTGCCGTCGGCGCTCAGCTACACCATGCAAAAGCTGGAGGAAGAGCTGGACGTGGTGCTGTTCGACCGCTCCGGCCACCGAACCAAATTCACCAACGTCGGGCGCATGCTGCTGGAGCGCGGACGCGTGCTGCTGGAGGCGGCGGACAAGCTCACCACCGACGCCGAAGCGCTGGCGCGCGGCTGGGAAACCCACCTCACCATCGTCACCGAGGCGCTGGTGCCGACCGACGCGCTGTTCCCGCTGGTGGAGAAGCTGGCGGAAAAAGCCAATACCCAGATTTCGCTGATCACCGAGGTGCTGGCGGGCGCGTGGGAGCGGCTGGAGCAGGGCCGCGCCGATATCGTTATCGCGCCGGATATGCATTTTCGCGCCTCCACCGAAATCAACACCCGCAAGCTCTACACCATGATGAGCGTCTATGTCGCCAGCGCCGATCACCCTATCCACAACGAGCCGGAGCCGCAGTCGGAAGTGACGCGCGTGAAATATCGCGGCATCGCGGTGGCCGACACGGCGCGCGAGCGTCCGGTGCTGACGGTGCAGCTGCTGGATAAGCAGCAGCGCCTGACGGTGAGCAGCATGGACGACAAGCGCCGAGCACTGCTGGCGGGCCTCGGCGTCGCCACCATGCCCTATTCGCTGGTGGAAAAGGATATTGCGGAAGGTCGGCTGCGCGTCGTCAGCCCGGAATATACCCGCGAGGTAGATATTATTATGGCGTGGCGCCGCGACAGCATGGGCGAAGCCAAAGCCTGGTGCCTGCGCGAGATCCCGCGCTTGCTGGCGAAAAGAAGCTAGGCCTCTCTAACGGCGCCAGGCTGGCGCCCGTTGTTACAGCCGTCCCAGACACTCAATCGCCACCGCCTTAAACCCGGCAAAATCGCTGCTGTCGCGCAGCCGGGCCACCGCCCTTTCGCGCAGAAACGTCACGAACAGATCGTAGATCGCCATCGCCTCTTCATACTCGCTTTTGCTGATCGCCAGCAGAAAGATCACCGAGGCGGTGTCGTCGCCCCAGGGTATGCCCTGCGGCGCCAGCACGGTATAGACCACGGTCTTCTTCGCCAGCAGGCCGAGCGAGTGCGGCAGCGCGATGCCCTCGCCCAGCATGGTGCTGACGATCGCCTCGCGCTCCTCTACCGAAGGGTAGAAGCTCGCGTCGACATAGCCTTCCGCCTCCAGCCGATCGCACAGCTGACGAAACAGCTGCGACTGCGTCATCGGCTTATCGACGATCAGGAAGTGCTGCGCGTCGAAAAACTTCTCCAGCATATAGGGCCGCGTGCGGTCCACCAGCACCAGCTTGCCGATCTGCTCCAGCTGAAAGCCGGTGGGAAACGGCGACATCACCACCACCGGCTTATCTTTCTCGCTCAGCCGCGCGGTGGAGATAACGAAATCCTCGTCGATGCGCGTGCGCGCCTCATACTCGCGCTGCGACAGCCGCGCGGTCACCTGCAGCTGCGGGTATTTGCGCAGCAGCATCGCCTCAATCATGCGCAGCGTCGAGTTGCCGCTGTCGCATACCAGCAACACCTGCGGATGTCGTTGATAGCCGACGTCGTAGTGACGCTCCAGCCCGACGCCGATGTGCAGCACCAGAAAGCCGATTTCGTTCTCGCTGATGGTATAGGGCGTGTATTTGCCCCAGCTGGAGACCGCCGCCAGCGTCACGTCGTAGGCCATCGGATAGTGCTGTTTGATATTGTCCAGCAGCGGGTTGGGAATATGGATCTGGTAACGCACGCGGGTGATCATGGTTTTAATGTGCGTCAGCAGATCGGCGCGCAGCTGCGCGTCGCCCTGCAGGTTGTAGTTGTAGTGGGTATTGATATAGCTCAGCAGGTAATCCACCAGCGCGTCGGCGTCATCGGCATTGATGGCGCTCGGCGCCGCCTCCTGGATCTGGCGCGCCGCGATATTGACCCGCAGCCAGCTCTCTTCCGCTGGGGACACCGGCTTGCCCACCAGCGGACGCAGCAGCGCGATCAGCTGGTGCGCCGCCTCGCGCACGTCCAGCCCGACATCTTCCGCGCCGGGATCGCTGAGCGGATAGCCTTCGCTGATGCGCCGCACCGCCACCGCGCAGTAGAGGCGCAGATAGCGCTCGCCCTCGTCGCTGAGGCGCACGTTATGGCGCGTCAGGCACTGCTGCAGCAGCGGGCGCAGCGTCTCGAGAATGCCGCTGTGCAGCGCTTCGACGGCGATCAGCGGGCTGTCGGCCTGCTCCTGGTCAATCTGCCACAGCAGGTCGGTTAAACAGGTGCGGATCGCCACTTCGCTGCCGAACAGCTTCATGCCGTAGTGCGGCTTGCTCTCAATGTTGAGGTGATAGCGCGCCAGCCATTCGCGCACCTCGGTCATGTCGTTTTGCAGCGTGGCGCGGCTGACGAACCACTCTTCCGCCAGATCCTCCAGCTTCAGCGACCAGGCGGCGGTGAGAAAACGCGTCAGCAGATAACGCACGCGCTCGGCGGAGGTGCGCGGCACGCGCAGCGGCGCGCGCTTGTGCGGCTCCAGCCGCTGGAAGCGCTGCGCGTCGTCGATTTTCAGCTGATAGCCGGCGCCGCGGCTCAGCACAAACTGTGCGCCGTAGTCCGCCAGCAGCGCGTTGAGCGCGCTGATATCGGTGCGCACGGTGCGCGTGGAAACGGCGAAGCGCCGCGCCAGCTCATCCTGGGGCAGCGTTTCGTTCTGCAAAGCGTCAAACAGTTGCGCAAGGCGCTGGTTAGGAAATCTCAAGGCGGTCTACCTGTTGCAGCGATGGCATGCTTCAGCGGCATCATGCCGAAAGATAGCAGCCTAAAGCGAACGCCGCGTCACGTCCAGGCATGCGCCGACGCCCTGTGAGGCGCGCCGGCGCAGCGGGCGTTACGGCAGCAGTTTCTTGCAAATCGCCAGCAGCTGGCGCACATCTTCCACGCGCGTATCGCCGCTGGCGGGATCGATAATCGAGCTGTAGACGTGCGGGATAATTTTACTGACGCCCGCCTCCAGCGCAATGCGCAGGATCGCTTCGACGTTATCCAGATCGATGCCGCCGGTCGGCTCCAGCCAGAAGTCGTGCGCCGCGCACGCCTGCGCCACGGCGCGATATTCGTCAACCGCCTTCAGGCCGCCCATAGGAAAGTATTTCACCGAGCTGCCGCCCATATCCTTCAATAGCGCGATGGCGGCGTCGATCGGCACCTGCGCGTCGCTGCCCTGCGAACTCAGCGGGCCGGTGGAGATCTTTACCAGGCCCGGCGTGCCGGTCGGCGAGATCAGGCCGTTGACCACGGTTTGCGACTGGCCGAGCAGCGCGCGGCTGGTGGCGACGCCGGTAAACACCTGGTTGACGTGCTGCGGCTGCAGCACGGCGGAAATCTCGCTCACCATTTTTGACTGATTTGGGTCGCCCGCGCCCAGCCCGACCGAGAGCGCGTTGTCGATCAGCGCGGCGTATTCGCGCATATCGGCGATGGCCGCCTCGTTGCTGCTGTAGTTTTTTGACAGCACGCCCACCAGCACATGCCCTTCCGCCGCTTCCCAGATGGCGCGCGCGTTGGCTTTCGATCCGGCCAGCACGTTAAGGCAGAGACGATCCTGATAGAAATTCGGGGTCAGCGTCATGCGGTTTTTCCTCCGTTCAACAGCGCCTGAATCGAGGTGAAAATGGTGTGCAGCTGCTCGGCGCTGACGCTGCGCACATCCGCCTCGATAATGCCTTCGTTGGCTTTGTAGCCGCGAAAATAGATGGCGATGGCACCGTTTTTCAGCGCCTGTACGATATCGCCGGTGCGCTGGCCGATGGCCGCCTCGTCGAATTTGATTTCGGCGCGGGCGATGTCGCGTCCCGCCGCGTCCCACACCACGCGCGCGCTGACGCCGCGCAGCTGGTTGAGGCTGTCGATAAAGGGCGTCATCTTCTCTACCATCTGCGCGCCGCTGGTTTTCTCCAGCCGCAGATAGTTTTCAACTGCCTGCGTCAGGCCGAGGATGCCCTCTTTGCCGACTTTCATTGCCCGGCCGATGCCGTTGCTCTGGCGTTTCACCCACTCGACGTACTGCTGTCTGCCGATCACCAGCCCGCTGGTCGGCCCCTCAATCGCCTTCGCGCCGCTGTAGATCACCAGATCGGCGCCGTACTGGTAGTAGCACTGCAGATCCTCTTCGGCGGCGGCATCGACGATCAGCGGCACGCCGTGTTTGCGCGCCACCACTGCCGCCTGCTCGACGCTCAGATGGCTTTTCTGCACGCAGTGGTGCGATTTCACGTAGAGGATCGCTGCGGTCTGCGGCGTGATCGCCGCCGCCAGCTGCTCGGGCGAGCATTCGTTGCTGTAGCCCGCCTCTACCAGCCGCCCGCCGCCCAGCGCCACCATGCTGCCGACCGGCGCGCCGTAGTTGACGTTATGGCCCTTCGGCACCACGATGTCGTGCGGCACCGCCAGCGGTGCGGCGTGCAGGTTATCCAGCAGCCAGTCGCTCTCTTTGACGATCACCGCCGCCACGCACTGCGCGATGCCCGCCGAGGCGCAGGAGACCACCACCGCGTTTTCTACGTTCAGCAGCTGCGCGATATAGGCGCCGGTTTTGTTGACCAGATCTTTCATTTCGAAATAGTGGCTGAGGCCGGTCTGGACGGTGTCGACTACATCCGCCGACGGCGTAGAGACGCCGAGGATGGTCATGCGGCCCGAGGCGTTGATCACCGGCTTCAGGCCATATTTTTCATAAATCGAAGACATTGGCTTTCCCTTCTTCTGTCAGGAACCACTCGCCCGCCACCACGGCGGCCAGCGGCGTAAGGTGTTTCTCCCCGGTAAGCTGTTCGCCTTCGGAATCCACAAACAGGCGGGGCGTGTCGGTCAGGCTGAACAGCGTCAGATCGCCGTCATAGCCGACCTCCAGTCGTCCTTTGCGCGTCAGGCGCAATCCTTCCGCCGCCTTCCAGGTGACGCAGTCGATCACCTGCGGCAGCGTCATGCCGACGCTAAGAAATTTCGACATCACGTGCGCCAGGCTATGCACCGGGCCATTGAGGCGGTTGCGGCAGTAGATATCGGAGCTGATGGTGTCGGGCAGAATGCCCTGCGCGATGGCGACGCGCGCCACCTCAAAGCTAAAGCTGGCGCTGCCGTGGCCGACGTCCATCTTCACGCCGCGCGCGATGGCGTTGCGCACCGACGCCTTGAGTTCGCCCTGCGGCGTCAGCACGCGGTTGGGCTTGCCGTTAAAGCAGTGGGTGATGATGTCGCCCGCGGTGAGACGATCGGCGATCTCCGCCAGATCCGGCGGATTGTTGCCGATATGCACCATCAGCGGCAGGCCGCCAACGCGCTGCTGGATCGCTTTGGCTTTGATCAGCGGCTGAATGCCGTTCTCGCCCACCACGCTGCTGCTCATGCGCGCCTTCAGGCCGACGATAAAGTCGGGTAGCCGCGCGACGGCGCCCGCTACCGCGTCGCCGTCGATCTGGCGCATATCCGCCAGCTCGTTCTGCGTGACGATGCCGGTGCGCGCGATATTGATCAGCGCGTAGACCTGAGTCGTGGCGGCGCGGGTAATCGCATAAAAATCATCGATATGGTCCGCGCCGGTGCTGCCCGCATCGATCACCGTGGTGACGCCGGTGGCAACGCCGATGGCGTCCGCCTCGTCGTGGTAGATGGGCGATTTGGGGTAGCAGTGCACGTGGGAATCGATCCAGCCTGCGCTGACGTAGCAGCGTCCGGCCAGATCGCGTTCGCGTTTGGCTTCGCCCGGCAGGCTGTCGGCGACGGCGGCGATTTTGCCCTCCTGCAGCGCGATATCCACCAGCCGTTCATTCGTCAGCCTGGCGCGGCGAAGGATCAGATCGAACATAGCAACTCCTTAACGCGGCGGCCCGCTGACGAGCCGCCGTTAGCTCTAGATGGCGACCGGGAAGATCGCGCCGAGGATCATGGCGCCGAGGATCGCGCCGCCGGTGATCGGCTTGTTCCACAGGTAAAACAGCAGCGCGCCGAGCAGCGATCCCAGGCCGATCGGGATCGAGGCCGCCATAGCGGAGAGAATGATCAGCGGCCCTAAAAAGCGGCCGGAGGCGTTGCCCGCGCCCATCATCACATCCGCGCCGTAGGTCGAGTCGCTCTGGTTGATGGTGAACTTGCGCGTCAGAATGATGATGTAGCCAATCGCCAGGCCGATCACCAGACCAGTCGCCAGCGAGGCGGCGAAGTTTGCCACCGGAAAGACGATGCCCGCGCCGAGCAGCAGCGCCGGCACGCCCAGTCCGACGCCGGTCTGGATAGCGCCGCCGATGTCGAGGATGCCCACCAGCGAGCCTTCGATAATGCGCGCAAACAGGAAGCTCGCGCCGAAGGCGGCCACCGCGCCATAGACGCCGGTTTCCATTCCGGCGCGCAGCATAGAGACGAACGCCACTTCGTTAAACGCGCCGATGCCGTAGAGATAGTACATATGGGTGCCGGCGAACACGCCCGACGAGAGCAGGCCGACGAAGATGGGAAAAGACCAGTCGGCGTACCAGAAGCCTTTATTTTCAGTCATGACGCTAGCCTCACTTGCCGCTCAGAGAGTTATGGATCATGTCGAGCCAGCCGGGAATGCCCAACTGGAAGGACTGCAGCAGCTTCATATCGAAACCGCGGAAGAAGCCGCTCAGCACGAACAGCAGCACGATCGCCACCATCATCACTTTGGTGACTTTGTTCCAGCCGCTCTCCTCCACGCCTTTGCCGATCAGAATGCCCAGCACCAGGCCCGGAACGGCGTTGCCCATGATCAGCTGCGCCAGACCGCCGAAAATCGTCGCCCAGAAGCCCGATTTTTTCCCGGCGTCGATGGCCGCCAGCCAGAAGATCACCGGCATCACCGTGTTGACCAGCAGGTTGGCCGCCGGCACCAGCACTTTCACCGCGGTGACCTGCAGCGCGGCCGGCACCGCCGAGGCGGTGGAGTTGAGGAAGGCGACCACGATCATGCCGATGATGCCGCAGGCGATGGCCATTTTTTTCGGGTCGTGCAGGGTTTCGGCCAGGTTGCGGTTTTTTATCATCAGCGCGGCCGCGCCCCAGTTAGGAATAATGCGGTGATCGACGTCCTGCGTGAAGGAGCCTGCCGCCACGGAAGATGCCCAGGCATTGAAGAAAAAGCCGAGACCAAAGGAGAAGTGCGACGCGGGATCGCCTTCGCAGGAGTTAAGCTCGCCCAGCGTACGGAACGCGCCCATCCCCTGCGACGTCGGCGCGTGGAACATGCGCGCCGCACCGGCGCCAACGCCCACACCCACCAGCCCCCCAATGATCAACGACTTAAACAAAATGATTAAAAACATGTTTTTTACCTTTGTTGTCGTCTGTTTTTACGGTGTCGCCGTGAATGCCACCTGTGCGGTATCGATCACGGTGACGCTGACGGTAATCTCCAGCTCAACGCTGTAGGTCCGCCGCTGGCGCGCCAGAAAAAAGAAGAGGAACTTCTCCGTTCGGACGCTCTCCTGCGCGCGCAGCACCCGTACATCCTGGGGTTCAATGCGCAGCAGAATTTTTTGCGTCGCGCGCAGCACCTGGCTCTGCACGCGACTCAGGGCATCGGCAAAGGCCTTCTCTTTGCTGTCGCCTTTGCCCTGCACCGTCACCTGAGTAACGTATTGTTCTTTCATGGTCAGCTGCCGTGCTTCTTGTTCCAGGCCTGCACCAGCCGCTCGCCTAACTCTTCTTTGTCCATAAAGCCGAAGCCGAGCACGTTGGCGCCTTCGTTAATGGCGGTGACCCCTTCGTCGATAGAGCGCATGCCGTGGCGCGCTTTATAGCCATATTTGTTCTGGGCGGTAATGGCGCCCGCGCCGCCGCTGCCGCAAAAGGAGATGCCGAAGTCGGCGTTTTCCGCCTTCATCACGTCGCCCAGCTTCATGTCCGCCGCCACGCCCGGCACCACCACGGCGCGTCCGCCCGCTTTTTCGATGCCTGCGGCCACTTTCTGTCCTTTACCTAAACGATCGCCAATGACTACGGTTACCATGATGATTTCCTCATTTAACAATTAGTTGGAACGTGCCACTTCTATATGGACGGAGAGAAGCCAGGCCTCTTCGCGCGGCAGATTGCCGAACAGATCGACCACCTGCTGCGCCAGCTGCATGGTTTCCGGCGATATATCCTCAAACAGCTCCGCGTCGACTTCTGGAAGGGGTTCGCCGGTCAGCGAGCGCAGCGCCATGGCGCGTACGTGCGACGCCAGCATCTGCTGCTGCACCGCGTTGGGCGCGATAGCGTGTTGGGCGTAGAGCGCCGCGATTTGCGCCATCACCCTGTGGGTCAGGGCCTCAATCTCATCCGGCGTGGTCTGCCGTACCGAAGCTTCGTTGCTGCTCACCTTGCTACTCCTGTTCACGAAAATTCGCGTTGCGAATAAATTACGGCGTAGCGCGGTGGAAGTGCAGACGCACTTTTTCCGCCTCGAAACGGAAATCGCAGTGGATGCTGTGCGCCAGATCGCAGGACGCACGGATTGTGTGATACAAGCCGCGTTATGCGCGCTTTAAAAGCGAAAAGCGGGTGTCAAAAGAGAAGCGTGCATGGACCGCCGCGCTGCGCGCAGGCCATAAAAGATGAGATAAGAAAAGCTGATGACGAAAAAAAGCCGGTCGCGCCGACCGGCCTGGCCGTTAGCGGAATTTTTTATGGTTGGCGTTGCGGATATCCGCCAGCTTTTTCGCTTCAGCTTTGGCGCCGTCGACGTTGTTGGCTTTCGCCAACTGGTCGACCACGTCAATCTGGGCGATAAGCGAGTCCAGCCCGGCGTGGTAGTCCTTGATCTGCGCGCTGTCGGCCGGCTCTCCTTCCAGCTTCTCCGGCGTCGATTTTTTGGCGTCTTGCGCCGCCTGACGCATCTCGCCCAGCGCCTTTTGCATCTCCTGCGCGTCGCTGGTTTTCATCACGGTGTTCAGCCCCGCTTTCAGGGTGTCCATGTCATGTTCCAGATCCGCCGCGTAGAGGCTGGCGCTTCCGAACAGCAAAGAGAGAGATAACATTGCAATCACATGCTTACGCATCGGTGTATCCTTTTTATTGTGGGCAAAAAAAAAGCAGCCAGAGCGGCTGCTTTCGGGAAGCGAGTATTATTATTGTCCGGCGATTTTCATCTCCGGCAGCAGCACCGAACCACATTGTATGTTGCTGCGGGTTTCAATGTCGTTACCGACCGTGACGATATTGCGCCACATATCCTTGAGATTTCCTGCAATAGTGATCTCGCTCACAGGATACTGAATCTCCCCGTTTTCCACCCAGTAGCCCGCCGCGCCGCGCGAATAGTCGCCGGTAATGGCGCTGACGCCCTGGCCCATCAGCTCAGTCACCACCAGACCGCGTCCCATCTGCTTGAGCAGATCGTCGAAGCTGCTGCTCTGGCCGGCGATGCGCCAGTTGTGAATGCCGCCCGCATGGCCGGTGCTTTTCAGCCCCAGCTTGCGCGCCGAGTAGCTGGTCATCAGCCAGGTTTGCAGCACGCCCTCTTTAATGATGTCGCGCGCCTGGGTGCGGACGCCTTCGCTGTCGAACGGCGTTGACGCCAGCCCCTTCAGCAGATGCGGCTGCTCCTGAATGGTCAGCCACTCCGGCAGGATCTGCTGGCCCAGCGCATCCAGCAGAAAGGTCGATTTACGGTAGACGCTGCTGCCGCTGATGGCGCCGACCAGATGGCCGAACAGGCCGGTGGCAACTTCCGGTGCGAAAATCACCGGCGCCTTCATGGTAGAGAGTTTGCGCGGCGCCAGGCGCGACAGCACGCGACGCGCGCACTCTGCGCCGACCCAGTCCGGGCTTTGCAGATCCTCGAAGGCGCGGCCGATGGTGTAGGCGTAGTCGCGCTCCATATCGCCATCCTGCTCGGCGATCACGCTGCTGGAGAGCGAATGACGGCTGGAGCAGTAGCTTTGCAGCATGCCGTGGCTGTTGCCGAACACCTTAATGCCGACGTGGCTGTTGAAGCTGCCGCCTTCGGTATTGGTGATGCGCGCATCTGCCTTTAGCGCCGCCTGCTCCGCCTGTGCGGCGAGCTCAATGGCGCGATCGGCGTCGATCTCCCACGGATGATAAAGATCGAGGTCCGGCGCCTCGAACGCCAGCAGCTCGGCGTCCGCCGGTGCAGCGTACGGATCCGCCGAGGTATAGCGCGCGATATCGATCGCCGCCTGCACGGTGCGCTTGATCGCTTCCGGGCTGAGATCGGTAGAGGAGGCGCTGCCCTTGCGGTTCTGATGATAAACGGTGATGCCGAGCGCGCCGTCGCTGTTAAATTCGACGTTCTCCACTTCGCCGTAACGGGTGCTGACGCCGATTCCGGTGGTTTTGGTCACTGCCACTTCCGCGCCGTCGGTGCTGGCTTTCGCCAGATCCAGCGCCTGCGCCACTGCCTGTTCCAACACTTTTCGCTGTTCTGCAACCTGAGTAGATACGTTCATCGGCCTGCCGTCTAATCTTATGTATGAAAGTTTTGAGTCTATCAGAGTCAGAGAACAATTTCGCAGTCACCCGATAAACTGATAGGATTAGCCTCTTTTTTTAGGGGAGCCCAGAAAATGACCAAACAGCCCGATGAGTGGCTCGACGATGTGCCAGATAATCAGGAAGAAGAAGACGAAGAGATTATCTGGGTCAGTAAAAGCGAAATTAAACGCGACGCTGAAGAGCTAAAACGCCTGGGTGCCGAACTGGTCGATCTGGGCAAGAACGCCCTGGAGAAGATCCCGCTGGATGAAGAGTTGCTGGCCGCCATCGAGCTGGCGCAGCGCATCAAGAAAGAGGGCCGCCGCCGTCAGCTGCAGCTGATCGGCAAAATGCTGCGCGCGCGCGACGTCGATCCGATTCGCCAGGCGCTGGATAAGCTGAAGAACCGTCACAACCAGCAGGTGGCGCTGTTCCACAAGCTGGAAGCGCTGCGCGATCGCTTGATCGACCAGGGCGACGAGGCGATGAACGAGGTGATCACCCTCTATCCGCACGCCGATCGCCAGCAGCTGCGCAGCATGATCCGCAACGCGCAGAAAGAGAAAGCGGGCAATAAGCCGCCGAAGTCGTCACGTCAGATCTTCCAGTACCTGCGCGAGCTGGCGGAAAGCTAAGCCTGTGCAAGGCGGGCAACGCTGCCCGCCTGCCAGCGGTTAACGATAAATGTAGGCAATGCCGGCGCGCAGTCGCAGCTGACGCTCGCTGGAGGTTGAAGAGCGACCAATATCGCCAAAGGTGACATAGGGAACCCAGGCGCGATCATTGCCTAGCGCATAGTCGAACTGCAACTCCTGCTCATAGTCATCGTGTTTATTTGCGAACAGCTTCGCATCCGCATGTTTATAGACCAGCTTATAGGTGGTGGTCAGCCGATCGCTTTTATTACGTAAATAGATATCGAAGCGATTGGCGGTGCGGTGACGATCGGTGTCGCAATAATCGATGCCGCCGGTGCGACATTTATCTTCATGCGCATAGTCGGTCAGCTCAAGGCGATATAATCCGCCGAGATACCACTGGTCATTAATTTTATACCAGGGCGCGACGCCGAATTTCCACTCGGTACGCGCCGAGTTAAATTCCGGCTGAATAAAGGGCGAAAGCGTCCAGTTGCCCCAGTAGTAGGATTTCAGAAAGGTGACTTCTACAACGTTCAATACGGTGTCGTTGTAAAATTTATCTTTCGCATCGGCGCCGCCGGTTTTGAATTTGGTTTCTACGCCAATAAACATATCATCCGGCAAGGTGGTGGCCAGCCCCAGCTTATCGTAATGGGTACGATCGCGCAGGCGGTACTCATGGCGGTAGTCCACCGTCGCGGTGGCCAGCGCCGCCGTCGAGCCCAGCAGCAGCGCGATACCCAGAGAGGCGCGCAATAATTTATTTTTTCCCATAATAACATCCTTATTTCATACAATGAGGCAAGTTTAAAAGAATAAGCAGACGAATAGTGGTCATTAACTTATATTTAACCCGCATACCAAAATAAGCATGATTGCATCATCAACACCTGTTATTTATTTCACTAACCGGAAAACTGTTTATTTCTTATATGGCAGCACGACCGATGCTAGAAATAATCGGCGCCGCAATCCTTTTTATTGATGACAGGTAAAAGTTAAAACTGGCAACCGCAGAAAGAGTAAACCGATCGGTTTCAAATATTAAGGGGTGGATTTTTCGCTACAGAATAAATAACCCGCTGATAATTAGCGAATTCATTAATAAAAAGGCGCCCGTCGCCGGACGCCTGATCGATTAAGCCAGTCGATCGAGCAGCTTCTGATGAATGCCACCAAAGCCGCCATTGCTCATCACCAGAATCGAGTCGCCCGGCTGCGCGGTTTTCGCCACCATCTCCACCAGCGTATCGATATCGGCGCTCCAGTGCGCCGGCGGCATGCACGCCTCGGCCACGTCAGAGACCTGCCACGGAATATGGTGCGGCTGGAACAGGAACACCTCGTCCGCGCGCGCCAGCGACGGCGCCAGGTCGTTTTTGCTCACGCCCATCTTCATGGTATTGGAGCGCGGCTCCAGCACCGCCAGAATGCGCGCCCGGCCGCCGACCTTGCTGCGCAAGGCAGAGAGCGTCGCCAGAATCGCCGTCGGGTGATGGGCGAAATCGTCATACACCTTGATGCCGTTCACCTCGCCGCGCAGCTCCAGACGGCGGCGCGCGTTGATAAAGCTGTCCAGCGCCTGCGCCGCGTCCTGCGGCTTCACGCCGACGTGACGCGCGGCGGCGATCGCCATCAGGCCGTTATGCATGTTGTGCTCGCCCACCAGCAACCAGTTCACCTCGCCGACGCTTTCGCCGTCGAGCAGCACTTCCCAGCGCGAGGCGTCCGGCACGAGTTTCTTCGCCTGCCAGCGGCCGCCTTCGCCGACGCTCTCCTGCTCGCTCCAGCAGCCCATCGTCATCACCTGGCGAATGTTGTGGTCGTGCTCCGGCAGCAGGATCTTGCCCTGGCCCGGCACGATACGCACCAGGTGGTGGAACTGCTTCTGGATAGCCCGCAGATCGTCGAAGATATCCGCATGATCGAACTCAAGGTTGTTGAGGATTAGGGTGCGCGGCGCGTAGTGAACGAATTTGGAACGCTTGTCGAAGAAGGCGCAGTCATATTCATCCGCCTCTATGACGAAGAATGGACTTTTTCCTAATTTTGCCGAGACGTCGAAGTTGCCCGGCACGCCGCCAATGATAAAGCCCGGCTCCAGTCCGCACGACTCCAGGATCCAGGCTACCATACCAGAAGTGGTTGTTTTGCCATGGGTTCCTGCTACTGCGACCACCCAGCGGTCGCGCAGTACAAAGTCATGCAGCCACTGCGGGCCGGAGAGATAGGGAATGCTGCGCTCCAGCACCGCCTCTACACAGGGGTTGCCGCGCGTCATCGCATTGCCGATGATAACGAGGTCGGGCGCGGGGTCGAGCTGGGAGGCGTCGTAACCTTCCGTCAATGCAATGCCCTGCTGCTCCAGCAGCGTGCTCATTGGCGGATAAACGTTGGCGTCCGAACCGGTCACCTGATGGCCGAGGGAACGTGCCAGCATCGCCAGACCGCCCATAAACGTGCCGCAAATCCCAAGGATATGAATGCGCATAACGAGATCCATTACTCAAAAGTTCGGCGCACAGTGTAACCCCGCTCGCAGCGTTAAGAAACGGATTAGGACTATGGTTTTTGAAGTTCAATCGGCTAAACTGCGTACGCAAACGTTGGCGGTTTGCCAGGCAGGCTGCCACTCCATCGAAGATTCAGGGAATGTGTTATGAAAACGTTAGGCGAATTTATCGTCGAGAAACAGCACGACTTTCCTCACGCTACAGGTGAACTGACGGCGCTGATTTCCGCTATCAAGCTGGGCGCGAAGATTATTCATCGCGACATCAATAAAGCGGGCCTGGTCGATATTCTCGGCGCCAGCGGCGTTGAAAACGTTCAGGGCGAACAGCAGATGAAGCTGGATCTCTTCGCCAACGAAAAGCTGAAAGCGGCGCTAAAAGCGCGCGGCATCGTGGCAGGGATCGCATCGGAAGAAGAGGATGAGTTTGTAATCTTCGAAGGGGTTGAGCACGGCAAATATGTGGTATTGATGGATCCGCTCGACGGCTCTTCCAATATCGACGTTAACGTCTCCGTCGGCACCATCTTCTCTATCTACCATCGCGTCAGCGCGCCGGGCACCCCGGTGACCGAAGCGGACTTTATGCAGCCGGGCCACAAGCAGGTCGCAGCGGGCTACGTCGTCTACGGCTCGTCCACCATGATGGTCTATACCACCGGCTGCGGCGTGCACGCCTTTACCTACGATCCGTCGCTCGGCGTTTTCTGCCTGAGCCACGAGCGTATGACCTATCCGCCGACGGGCTACACCTACTCGATTAACGAAGGCAATTATATTCGTTTCCCGCAGGGCGTGAAGAAGTACCTGAAGTTCTGCCAGGAAGAGGATCACGACACTCATCGTCCTTACACCTCGCGCTATATCGGCTCGCTGGTGGCGGACTTCCACCGCAACCTGCTGAAAGGCGGCATCTACCTCTATCCGAGCACCGCCAGCCACCCGAACGGCAAGCTGCGTCTGCTCTATGAGTGCAACCCGATGGCGTTCCTCGCCGAACAGGCGGGCGGCAAGGCGAGCGACGGCGCGAAGCGTATTCTCGATATCCAGCCGGAAACCCTGCATCAGCGCTGCCCGTTCTTCTGCGGCAACAACGCGATGGTCGACGACGTCGAGCGCTTCCTGCGCGAATACCCGGACGCGGCGCAGTAAAAGCGGACTCGGTCTAGACAAGGGCGCGAATCTCGCGCCCTTTCTTTTACGCCGTTTCCAGCCGGAACAGCGACACCGTCGACTGCAGATGCTGCGACTGCGCCTCCAGCGACTGCGTCGCCGCCGTGGCCTGCTCCACCAGCGCCGCGTTCTGCTGCGCCACCTCATCCATCTGCGTCACCGCCTGATTGACCTGCTCGATGCCGCGGCTCTGCTCATCGGACGCCATGGAAATCTCTTTCATCAGCGTCGTCACGCGCATCACCTCGCTGGAGATCTCATCCATGGTTTCCCCGGCGCGCGTCGCCATATCGCTGCCCTCTTTCACCCGCGACTGCGACTCGGCGATCAGCCCGCGGATCTCTTTCGCCGCGTTGGCGCTGCGCTGCGCCAGGGTGCGCACCTCGTTCGCCACCACGGCGAAGCCGCGTCCCTGCTCGCCTGCGCGCGCCGCTTCCACCGAGGCGTTCAGCGCCAGAATATTGGTCTGGAAGGCGATGCTGTCGATCACGCCGAGGATATCGCCGATGCGGTTGGCGCTGTCGGTGATCTCCTGCATCTTCTCCATCACATAGCACACCACCTCCGCGCCGCGATCGGCGGTGTCGGAGACGCTGTTCGCCAGCTTATGCGCCTGCTGTGCGTTGGCGGCGTTCAGACGAACCGTGGCAGTCAGCTGCTCCATGCTGGCCGCCGTCTGCTCCAGCGACGCCGCCGACTCTTCGGTGCGCTGGGAAAGATGCACGTTGCCTGCCGCCAGCTCGCGGCTGCCGACGTCGATCTGCATACTGGCGTCAAGCACCTGGCTCACCTGCGCGCGCAGCGCCTGCTGCATCTCCCCTAAGGCGCGGTTAAGGCGGCCCAGTTCGTTGTCGCCGGCGGGCGGCAGCGTCTGCGAGAGATCCCCCGCCGCCACCTGCTCCAGATGCGCGATGGCGCGGTTAAGCGGCTGCAGCAGCAGACGACGCATCAGCAGCCACGCCAGCGCGAACAGCAGCAGCGTCAGCGCCACCGCCGCGCCGATCAGCGTCTTCATCAGGGTTTCATTCCACGCCGCCTGCGCCAGCTGCGCCTCCGTCACCTGATCGGCGTAGCTGCCGAACGCCGCCACCGCCGTGCTGTAGGCGGTCGCCAGCCGGGCGAGATTGCCCTCCAGCACGCTGTAATATTCATCGGTGTACTGTTTTTCCAGCGCATCCATAATCGGCCTGATGCCCTGCGCCAGATAGGCGTTGTAGGAGGCCACCACCTCATCGGCCAGCTTTTTACCCTGCGCGGTGACCGTTCCGGCCGCAATAAAGGCCTTCATATTTTGCTGCGAGGTGGCGACGTCGGTCTGCGCCTGTTTTACCGAGGCGGCGCCTTCGTCCAGCAGGCCGATCTCGATTTTGCGCACCGCCAGCGCGGCGGTGGCGCGCGCGCGCATCAGATCGCCGTTGCTTTGATAGAGCGCGTTAAGTTCGATGCCCTGAATGCGGTTGATGACATCCAGCGATCGGTTTCCTTTGTTAATGGCAATAATGCCCATCACGCTGACCGCCAGCAGCAGCAGCGTCATAAAGGCGAGTAAAGCTAAGAGTCCTGTGCGTAGTGAGAGCTTTTTCATGATGTTGTTTTCCGTTTGCTTATAAAAAGGCAGAGAATCCAGCAGCCCTAAAACGAACAAGTTATCGGCAGTTGCGCAGGGAAACTTTATCGCTCTTGATGGTTATTTGCCTGATGATCACCCTTGTTTGCGCACGCTGCCGCAATAAAGGCAGTTGCGTCTGGCGCGCAGATTGTTGATAAATGAAGCCGGTCTGTTTTTTACGCGCGGGCGTCCGTCTGCGCATTCATCTATTTTCAGGGAGAACTCATGGCTGCGTACGCCTCGACTCTTATTCTTATCGGCCTCGCGGTCTTGAGCTATTTCGTTCACAACAGCGCGGTCACTATCTCTATTCTGATCCTGCTGGCGATCAAGCTGACGCCGCTGTCGCAGTTTTTCCCCTACGTGGAGAAGCAGGGCATTCAGCTCGGCATTATTATCCTGACGGTGGCGGTGATGGCGCCGCTCGCCAGCGGCTCGCTGCCCGCCTCGTCGCTGCTGAAATCCTTCGCTAACTGGCAGTCGATCGTGGCGATTCTGGTGGGCGTTTTCGTCGCCTGGCTCGGCGGCCGCGGCGTCAACTTTATGAGCGTGCAGCCCTCGGTGATCGGCGGCTTATTAATCGGCACGGTGATTGGCGTCGCCTTCTTTCGCGGCGTGCCGGTCGGACCACTGATTGCTGCGGGGATCGTCTCGCTGTTTGTCACCGCGAAGTAAGGCGTGGACCATTCCGAAACGTCAAAATTGGGGCATACTTTCCCAGGCAGTTGGCTATAATAGCCGACACTCAACATATGACTATTGAAGGAATGCCCGATGAGTTTGAACCAGGTGCCTGCAGGTAAAGAACTGCCAGAAGATATCTACGTTGTCATTGAGATCCCGGCGAACGCCGATCCGATCAAATACGAAGTCGACAAAGAGTCTGGCACCCTGTTCGTGGACCGTTTCATGTCTACGGCGATGTTCTATCCGTGCAACTACGGCTACATCAACCACACCCTGTCGCTGGATGGTGATCCGGTTGACGTGCTGGTTCCAACCCCGTATCCGCTGCAGCCTGGCTCGGTGATCCGCTGCCGTCCGGTTGGCGTGCTGAAGATGACCGATGAGTCTGGCGAAGACGCCAAACTGGTTGCGGTGCCGCACACCAAGCTGACTAAAGAGTACGATCACATCAAAGATGTGAACGACCTGCCGGAACTGCTGCGTGCGCAGATCACCCACTTCTTCGAGCAATACAAAGCGCTGGAAAAAGGCAAATGGGTCAAGGTGGAAGGCTGGGACAACGCCGAAGTGGCGAAAGCTGAAATCATCTCCTCTTTCGAACGCGCAAAGCAGAAATAATCTGACGCCGAGCGATAAAAAAACACCGTCCTCTGGACGGTGTTTTTGTTTGTGCGCCGGGTGAGTGATCGGGTGATATGGGCCGATCGCAAAGACGCAAAAAGCGGCATCCATGCCAGCTCGGCCCGCGCGATTACGCACCTCATCCCTGAGGTGCGCCCGTAGCCGGGCCAACGCGCTGCGTTGTTCAAAAACGCTCCCGGCGTTTTTGTCCCTGACGCGGGACGCTTTGCTCTTCGGCCCATATCACCCGCTCTTTAAGGCCGCAGATAAAAAACACCGTCCTCTGGACGGTGTTTTTGTTTATGCGTCTGACGGAGGGTCGTCGCGCCGCAGCCAGTCGCCGCTGGCGATGCGCTGACGTCCCTTTACCGGGCGCTGATAGACATAGAGCCATGCGCTGCCGTAAGGCGTTTGCATCAGCTGGCGCTTGTACTCGCCAGCCTTAGTGCGCAATGCATCCAGTTCGCCCAGCGTGGTGGCGTCGATGCGGTAAACTTCACAATAGACGGTTCCTTCGCCCGGGATCACGCCCGGATAATGGCCGAGACTGTAGAGCGCATAGCCCTCAATCTGCATATCCCCCAGCCATTGCGCATTCGTCATCCAGTGACTGTTTCCCTGTTTGCGCCGTAAACTGCCGTAGACAATTATTCGCATTGCTAAAACTCAAACTGATAGAGCAAATCAAGAGCCTGGTCCACACCGGACACGGCTTCCAAATAGAGTTTGGGCATCAGGCGATAACGCAAGGTCAAGGTCGCCAGTGAATCAAAAATGCCGACGCCATATTTTACTTGTAGACCCGGCAGCACATAGCCGCTGACCTGCACCTGCTGGCTGTCGCCAACCCCAGTCGTATCAAGGGCAAGATTGCTGACGCCAAACGTCTCACCGATTTTACCCACAACCTGACCACTTTGTGCAACCCCCAGCCCAACTAACGCCGAGGTTAATGCGTTTCCATCGCCGTCAGAGCCTAATCCCTGACCGCGCAGCAGGTAGGAAAGCGCTTCCTGCTGCGACATCGCCGGATCGGAGAACACCTCGACCTTCGGCTCGTCCGCCAGCCCGGTGACGCGCAGACCCGCCGTGACGTCATCCTCTGTCGCCTCAGGATTACGGATCGCTTCCAGGTTGACATAGGGCTGATCCGGCGGACCGGCGAACTGCAGCTCGCCTTTGCGCACGATCAGATCCTGACCGTAGGCGTGGAAACGCCCGGACGGAATATTGATCTGGCCATTGAGGCCGAGACCGGTTCTGTCCTGCACCACCTTCAGGTCGCCGTTGAGCTTCGCCTTCAGGCCGAAGGCAGAGAGGCGCACGTCGTTGCCGACGTGGATCACCAGATTGCTGTTAATCGGGATAGCGGCGGTTTTCGGCTGAATTGGCTGCAGGTTTTTATCCAGCAGCACCTCGTCCGACGAGACACCCGTCGCGCTCTCTGGCACCTCCTGCACCGTAATGCGCGCCCAGGGAATATCAACGCTGCCGTCCAGGCTGAGGGCCGCCGGCGTCGCCTCGAACACCAGATCCGGCGAGACATCCATGCGCACCATCGGCGGCACGGTGACGCGCACGCGGCTGCCCTGCGCGGCGATGCGCGCGCGCCAGTTGTCGAGCTGGCTCCAGTCCGCGTTGCCGTTGAGGTTGATGTTGCCCTGCGCGGTCTGCACCAGACCGTTCAGCGTCGAACTCATGCCGTTGAACACCATGTTCAGATTGGCAGCCGTGAGATCGACCGGCATAAAGTTGCCGTCGACGTCGACGCCCTGCAGGCCAAGCTGGCCGAAGATCTGCGGCTGCTTCACGCTGCCGCCGAGGCGCAGACTGCTGTTGAGGTTACCTTTGATCTTCTCGCCCTGCATCAGCGCCGGGTTGAGCATCGCCAGCGAGATATTACGGATGTTGACGTTGCCCGCCAGCGTACGACGGTTCTGCGGATCGCCGATCTGCACGTTGCCGTCGAGCTGGCCGTTGTTGGCGATGCGGATCAGCCAGTCGAGATCGGCGCGGCCGTTGCGCAGCGCCGCGTTGAGGTTCAGCGCGTTAAAGTCGATGGGCAGCGTATTGCCCTGCACATCCTGCCGCACCTTCACGCCGCTGCCCTTCAGCGAGAGGGTGCCGGTCGGCAGCGCGCCGTCCGCCGTCCAGTTGACGCGCGCGTCGCCGCTAAAGAGGCCCGCCAGCTGGGTTTCATCCGGCAGGAACGGCTTGATCATCGCCAGGTCGAAGCGGTTGAGCTGGATATGGGCGTGGCCGCTCGGACCCGCTTCAACCGGCTCCGGCACGCAGAGCTGAGCATTGGGGTTCTGCCAGCAGTGCGGGCCAATGGTGGCGGTCTGCTTCGCGTTGAGGTAGTCGATCGCCATCGCGCGCGTCAGTCGCCATTCGCCGACCGGCGTTTCAAAGCGCGTGTTGTTAAGCGTGCCCTGCCAGCGCTGCTGCTGGCGATCGAAGCTGCCGTTGAGCGCCAGCTGGCCGGAAACCGGCTCGCCCTGCACGTTAAGTTTGAGCTGATGCGCTTTTTCATTGCCGTCGGCGTTGAGCGTCAGCAGGCTGATAGTCAGCGCATCCTGCTTCAGCTGCTCGACGCGCAGCTGTAGCTTGCCGGCGACCTGATCGCTGGAGCGCACGTCGCCGTCCAGCGTCACGCGACGGATCTGCAGCTGCTGCCAGCGCAGCCCGGTGGCGTTGAGATCGGCGAGTAGCTGCGGCGCCTGCAGCGTGCCGCGCGCCTTGATGGTGCCTTTGGCAACGCCGCCCAGCCCCGGCAGGGCATTGTCGAGGTGCGGCGCGTCGATGGTGGCGTCGAGGTTAAGCGCGTCGCCCAGCGAGCCTTTCACATCCAGATTGTTGCGGCCCAGCACGATGTGCACGCCAGGAATATCCCACTGGTTGTAGCTGTTGCCTTTTAGCGACCCGTCGGCGCTGACCGCGTTCTGCTTGACGTTGCCCTTCAGCTGCAGCTGCGGCACGCTCACCTGCCAGCTGCCGCCGTAGAGGCTGCCGCGCGTGGCGATTTTGCCGTCCAGCTTCGCCGGCCAGTCGGGATACTGGCGTGCGGTGTTGATGCCGGAGAGCGTCAGCTCGCTGCGCCAGCTGATCGCCTTGCTCCAGTCCACCAGCGCCGTAAGATCGACGTTGCCCTGCAGCGCGCCGAGACGCAGCTTGTCGAGGCTAAACTGCTCGACGTTGCCTTTGCCGTCCAGCGCGACGGTGGCGGGCGGCAGGCCCTCTCCTTTCACCGCCGTGCGCAGCGACATCACGTAGTCTGTGGCCTTGCCCTTGAACTGATAGTCGAGATTGTCCGCCTGGTACTGCGCCGTGCCGGTCAGCGGCCAGCGCAGCTGCGGGCTGGTGAGGTGCAGCGACAGCGGCAGTCCCACCGCCGCCAGCTGGGTGGTGGCGTCGAGTTGCGCGCGCACCGGGCCGGAAAGATTCAGGCCCAGCTTCAGCTCATCGCGCATCGCGCCGCCCAGATCCAGTTTGATCTTCTCGCCCTTCAGCGGATCGACGTTGGCCGTGCCGTTAAGGGTGAAATTCACCGGCCAGTTGTCTGCCAGCGTCGCATCGCCGCTGCCGTTGAGCTGGCCAAGGTTAGAGTCGATGTCCAGCGTCTGCAGCTGCAGCTTGCGGTCAGCGGTTTTCGCCTTCAGCAGCAGGCGACTGACCGCAATGTCGGTGTCGCCGGTCAGGCGCAGCTGCTCGCCAAGGATCGACTGCACGTCGATATCGAGCGGCAGACGAAAGTCGGGCATCTCCGGCAGCAGCGGCTTCGCAAACATCGCCTGCAGGGTTTCGCCCAGCGGCTTCTCATCCGGCTGCGGCTGCTGTACCTTCGGCTGCACCACCTCTTCGTTGGCGACCTTCGTCGCTTTCGGCAGCGCCACCAGCAGGCTCTGGATATGGGTGGGATTTAGCGTCAGCGCGCGACCCTGCCACTGCAGACCGGTGGTGAAATCGAGCAGCGAGATGGCGGTGTCGTCGATTTTCACATTGACGTTATGCAGGCCGAGATGGCGCAGCGTAATCGGATAAGGCGTGCTGAGATCGCCGCTGCCGCTCTCCTCTTCCGGCGGCGCCTCCTGCGCGGGCGTCATCTTTTTGCTGTCGACCACCACGCTGACATCTTTCAGCGCGATATCGTTGACGCACACCGAGGAGTGCAGCAGGCAGTTAAGATCCACCGCCAGATGAAAGGAGCCGGCGTCAACGCTGACGCCGGGCATCTCATAGCGCAGGCCGCTGACGGTCAGATTACGCCAGCCGCCGTCCACCTGTTTGATCGACAGGCCCGGCACCCAGCGCGCCGCGCCGTTCAGCACCAGATGCAGTCCCGGCGTGGTGCCGATTAAAAACGCCACGCCGCCCAGTAACAGCAGCAGAAAGATCAGTACGCCGATCAGGACCTTTTTCCACAGCTTCATAGTTCAGGCCCCAGTCCGATATAAAATTGCAAACCATGCTCCTCGCTGTCGCCAATCGGCCGGGCGATATCCAGTTTGATCGGCCCGACCGGCGACGCCCAGCGCACGCCGAAGCCCGCGCCGGTTTTAAAATTGCTCTGTTTGATGTCGTTGACCGCCTCGCCCGAGTCGATAAACGCCGCGCCCCACCATTTGCCGGTCACGTTGTACTGGTACTCCAGCGAGCCGGTGGCGAGCTTCGAAGCGCCGGTCAGCTTGCCGTCTTCGTCGCGCGGGGAGATGTCTTTATATTTGTAGCCGCGAATGCTGCGATCGCCGCCCGCGAAGAAGCGCAGATCCGGCGGCACCTTCTCGAAGTCGTTGGTTTCGATCCAGCCGAGATTGCCGCGTGCCACAAAGCGATGCTTATCCGCCAGGGTGCGGATCCAGACGTTCTGCGCCTGCAGGATCAGGAAGTCGACGTCCGATCCCCAGGTGGTGTCGGAGACGTCAATGGAGTAGCGCTGCGAGTCGCCCCACGTCGGCATCAGGCCGCCGCGCGAGCGGGTGCGGTTCAGGCTGACGCCGGGATAGAGCAGCATGGTGGTGTTGGTGACGCTGCCCTGGGTAAAGTGATCGAGGCTCCATTTCAGGTTTATCGCCTTCTGCCAGCCGGTGCTGTTCTCCCAGTAGCGCGACACCCCGAGCGTGGAAGTGTCAGCTTTGGTGTCGTTAAGATCGGTGCGCTTCAGGCCGCCGGAGAAGATGTAATACTGCTCCAGCGGGCTTTTCAACAGCGGCACCTTATAGCTCAGGTCGAGCTGCTGCTCCGGCGCAGAGAGATAGGCGCTGGCCGCCATACTGTGGCCGCTGTCGTTAACCCAGGGCTTTTTCCACGTCGCCTTCAGGCGCGGCCCGACGTCGGTGGAGTAGCCGACGCCGGTTTCGATGGTGTTTTCGGTGCGCGGCGACACCACCGCGCTGAGCGGCAACACTTTGGTTTTCCGCCCCTGCGCGAATTCCGGCGCCACCACCACGGAGTTAAACCAGCCCGTCGCCGAGAGACGACGGTTCAGCTCGGCGAGATCGCGCGAGCTGTAGTTGTCGCCTTTTTTAAACGGCACCAGCTTCTCCAGGTACTCCTCGCGGATTTGCGAGCCGGAAAAGCTGACGTCGCCGAAGCGATAACGCTGCCCGCTGTCGTAGTCGATATCCCAGAAGGCTTCGCGACGCTCCACAGAAACGCCAAGCTGGCTCTTTTTAAAGTTGCCGTCGAAATAGCCGTTGCGCAGCGCCAGGTTCGAGAAGCCGCTTTTGAACTTCTCATATTCGCCGTGGTTGAGCTGGCGTCCTTTTTGCGGCGTGCCCTGTTTCACCCAGGCCCGATAGTCGGGATCGCGCAGCGCGTCGCCTTCGAGCACGATGGTGCTGCCGGCGATTTTCACCGGTTCGCCGGGTTTGACATGGGCGATCAGCACCGGTCGACCGCCCTGCGGTGGCGCGGGACGCGCCTCGAAATCGATATCGGGCTCATAGTAGCCGAGCGCTTTCAGCCCTTGCTGAATCGCCTCTGAAACGCGCGCGCGAAAGCGGCCGTCGTTCGACACCTCGTCAGCGCCGATGGTCGAGAGACGGGCGCGCACGTTTTTGTTGAGATCCCCGGTTAAGCCTTGCACTTCAAGGCGCACTTTCGCTGCCTCAGCGACCGGCGCGGCGGCCAGCAGGCAGGTCATAAAACAGACGTGAATTCGTGGCACGCGTACTCCTGTTAATCATGCCGACCCCTATTCCGCGGGGCGTGATATAGATCCCTGGATAAGAACATCGCAGCGGCGCTGTCATCATCATAGCCGCAGAAAGCGGCCTGCGGCTGCGAAAAAACGGCAACAAAGCCAAATAGCGCCCCATTGTCAGCAAATGACCGGATCGATACAACCGCTGCGCAGCAGATGCGCGCGCCACTCGGATTAATCTGAGCTAAACGCGGTCGCTGCGAACTCTGGCGGCCTTGAGGGCGCTGCTGCTATAATCAGCGGCGCAGGCTTCGCCTGCTCTTTTTCTGCCCCGACGCTGCTCTGTCGATAAGGCGCAGACATTTTTGGCACGGATAGCCCAGACTGAGAGGTGAGTACAGACGGTACGCCCTTTGCGTGCGCTGCCCAGGCCAAAAATGACAAGTGGATAACCCTTTGGAAACCCTATGTTAGATAGCTTGCTTGTCATCTTGTTGCTGATCGTGATCAGCGCCTTTTTCTCTCTCTCGGAAATCTCGCTGGCGGCCGCCCGCAAGATCAAACTTAAACTGCTGGCCGACGAGGGCAATATCAACGCCCAGCGCGTGCTGAAGATGCAGGAAACGCCCGGCACCTTCTTTACCGTGGTGCAGATTGGCCTGAACGCGGTCGCCATCCTCGGCGGTATCGTCGGCGACGCGGCCTTCTCGCCCGCCTTCAGCAGCCTGTTTAGCCGCTTTATGGAGCCGGCGCTCGCCGATCAGCTCAGCTTTATCTGCTCCTTTATCATCGTCACCAGCTTCTTTATTCTGTTCGCCGATCTGACGCCGAAGCGCGTCGGCATGATTGCGCCGGAAGTGGTGGCGCTGCGCATCATTAACCCGATGCGCTTCTGTCTGCTGGTGTTCAGCCCGCTGGTCTGGCTGTTCAACGGCCTGGCGAACGTCTTCTTCCGCGTCTTTAAGCTGCCGATGGTGCGTAAAGACGACATCACCTCTGACGATATCTACGCGGTGGTGGAAGCGGGCGCGCTGGCGGGCGTGCTGCGCAAGCAGGAGCACGAGCTGATCGAGAACGTGTTTGAGCTGGAATCGCGCACCGTTCCCTCTTCCATGACCTCACGCGAAAACGTGGTCTGGTTCGATCTGCGCGAAGACGAAACTACGCTGAAGACCAAAATTGCCGAGCATCCGCACTCGAAGTTCCTGGTGTGCGACGGCGACATCGACCATATCGTCGGCTACGTCGACTCCAAAGAGCTGCTGCTGCGCGTGCTGGGCAATCAGAGCATGGCGCTTAACAGCGGCGTGCAGATCCGCTCGGCACTCATCGTGCCGGACACGCTGACGCTCTCTGAAGCGCTGGAAAGCTTTAAAACCGCAGGCGAAGACTTCGCGGTGATCATGAACGAATACGCGCTGGTGGTGGGCATCATTACCCTCAACGACGTGATGACCACGCTGATGGGCGATCTGGTCGGCCAGGGAATGGAAGAGCAGATTGTGGCGCGCGACGAGAACTCCTGGCTGGTAGAGGGCGGCACGCCGATCGACGACGTGATGCGCGTGCTGCATATCGACGAATTCCCGCAGTCAGGCAACTATGAAACCATCGGCGGCTTTATGATGTATATGCTGCGCAAAATCCCGAAACGTACCGATTTCGTCAAGTTCGCCGGATTTAAGTTCGAAGTGGTGGATATTGACAGCTATCGCATCGATCAGCTGCTGGTGACGCGGATTGACGATCGTCCGCCGGTGCTGAATGTGGCGAAGGCCACGGAAGGGGAAGAGTAGAAAATCAGAGGGCGCCGACGGCGCCCTTTTTGTCAGTTGAACTCCGCCTGAAGGCGCAGAACCTGACGGTTAATTTCGGACATCACGCTTAAGTGCTGTACGTCCTTTACGCGCGGGATCAACACTTTCCCTTTGTCGAACTCGAACGCGCCAACGTCCTTGATATACATCCTTCCTTTGAACAGCGTTTTTACATATTTCGCTATTTGCAGTGGATTATAGCGTTGGAAAATCTTCATGCTGTCTAACTCCTGTATATATTTAAATACGCTTCGCCGTTTCCAAGTTCGGTACGAGCCCATGAAGCGCAAATGCCGGTAAACTATAGAACACTTAACGGGGTTAATGTTCCGAAAGCTGAACTTTTTTACTGAGTTGACACATCATTACAGAATAGTCTGTTATCACGCGTCACCAACACAGTATAAATCCAAGCTTGTTAATAAATTGTGTCATAGATAACAAACCTGACACCTCAACAAGACAGGCGCATCATCCCCGCTTACTATTGCAGAAAAATGACTAACTGGTCGGATCACTCAAGGAGATTCACTATGCGACTCGCCTGTGCCCTGTTTGCGCTGGTTCTACTGCCCGGCGCGGTTTTCGCCCACGTTCTGAAACCGGATGAACGCGTGCCTGCGGTCGGCGTCGACGATAAAGGCGAGCTGCTTTATCAGCAGGATGATTTCAGCTATAAGCGCTGGAACAGCGCTCAGCTGGCGGGCAAGGTGCGCGTGATACAGCATATTGCCGGACGCTCCTCCGCTAAAGAGAAAAATGCCGCCGTGATTGAGGCGATTAAAGCGGCGCAGTTCCCGCACGACCGCTATCAGACCACCACCATCGTCAACACCGACGACGCCATCCCCGGCACCGGCATGTTCGTGCGCAGCAGCATTGAGAGCAATAAGAAGCAGTATCCCTGGTCGCAGTTTATCGTCGACAACAAAGGCAACGTTAAACACGCCTGGCAGCTACAGGACGCCGGCTCGGCGATTGTGGTGCTGGATAAAAACGGCCGCGTGCGCTTTGTGAAAGATGGCGCGCTGACGCAGCAGGAGGTGACGCAGGTGATCGATCTAGTGCGGACGCTGCTGAAGCAGTAACAGAAAACGGGAGGCATGCGCCTCCCGTGTTGATCAGAACAGCGACACGCGGAAGCCAGGATTAAGAAAAGATTCGCGCGGCGCATAGTCCAGCGTTTTGCCCTGCCAGTCATGCACGTGCGCGCCCGCCGCCATCGCGACGGCGTGCCCCGCGCCGGTGTCCCAGATGTTGGTCGGCCCAAAGCGCGGATAGAGCTGCGCCTTGCCTTCTGCCACCAGACAGAATTTCAGCGACGAGCCGATAGCGACAGTCTGATGCTCGCCCAGCTGCTTCAGATACTCTTTCAGTTCGTCGTCGGCGTGAGAGCGGCTTACCACCACCAGCGGCGGTCGCGCCGCCTGGGCGTGGATCGCCGTCTTGTGGCCGCCCTCTTCTTTCCAGGCCTTGCCGTCGGCGGCAGAGTACATCACGTCGAGCGCCGGCGCATAGACCACGCCCAGCACCGGTTTGCCCTGATCGATCAGCGCGATGTTGACGGTAAATTCGCCGTTGCGCTTGATAAACTCTTTGGTGCCGTCGAGCGGATCGACCAGCCAGTAGCGCTGCCACTGCTGCCGCTCGCTCCAGGCGGGCGGATCTTCTTCCGACAGCACCGGCACTTCCGGCGTCAGCTGCCGCAGCCCCTGCAGAATTATATCGTGCGCGGCGATATCTGCTGCGGTCACCGGGGAGTCGTCGGATTTGCGTGAAACGTCTATCGCCGTTTCTTTCTCGTAAATCAGCATGATCGCGTTGCCCGCTTCGCGCGCCAGCTGGCAAATGTGCTCTAACATTGTTCACCTCCTGATCGGTGGCTGCTGCACGCGTTAACGTGCGCCACATCGGTTAAATTTTAGCAGCTACAGCGCTGCCGCCCGGCCTCCCAGGCGCTAAACCCTCAATATTTTAACAATATCAATACCATAGATTGCGGCCTGGCGCCATGCCGCGCGCTTTTCAGCGGTTTCAGCCGCTAAAACGAGAATCCCATCACGTATTCCTCTGACACATCATCGTTGTTTTACATTACTTTGAGAGCCTTACCTTTTTGCAGCAGGAGCATGCATGTTTAAACCGACTCTGACTTTTCTGGCGCTGGGCCTCTCAACCGCCCTGCACGCCGCCACCGTGGATCTTCGTCTGCTGGAAACCACCGATCTGCACAGCAACATGATGGATTTCGACTACTACAAAGACGCCCCCACCGAGAAGTTCGGGCTGGTGCGCACCGCGACGCTGATCCATGCCGCGCGTCAGGAGGTGAAGAACAGCGTGCTGGTGGATAACGGCGATATTATTCAGGGCAGCCCGCTCGGCGACTATATGGCGGCGAAGGGGCTGCAGCAGGGCGAGATCCATCCGGTTTATAAGGCGCTCAATACGCTTGATTACAGCGTCGGCAACCTCGGCAACCATGAATTCAACTACGGCCTGCCTTACCTGCGCAAAGCGCTGGCGGGGGCGCGCTTTCCCTACGTTAACGCCAATATTATCGATCTGAAAACCAACCAGCCGATGTTTACACCCTGGCTGATAGAGCCCATTGAAGTAACGGATCGCGACGGCAATAGCCAGCTGCTGAAGATTGGCTTTATCGGCTTCGCGCCGCCGCAGATTATGGTGTGGGATAAAGCGAACCTGCAAGGCAAGGTGCGCGTCGAGGACATCACCGAAACCGCGCGCCGCTATGTGCCGCAGATGCGCGCTCAGGGCGCGGATCTGGTGGTGGCGATCCCCCATTCCGGCCTTAGCAGCGAGCCCTATCACGCGATGGCGGAAAACTCGGTCTACTACCTGAGCCAGGTGAAAGGGATCGATGCGATCCTGTTCGGCCACGCGCACGCGGTTTTCCCCAGCAAAGAGTTTGCCGCTATCAAAGGCGCGGACGTGGAAAAAGGCACGCTGAACGGCGTGGCGGCGGTGATGCCCGGCATGTGGGGCGATCATCTCGGCGTGGTGGATTTGGTGCTGACCCATGACGACGGCCGCTGGCAGGTCAGCGACCGCAAAGCGGAAGCGCGCCCGATTTACGACGCGGCGCAGAAAAAGTCGCTGGCGGCGGAGGATCCGGCGCTGGTGAAGGTGCTGGAACAGGATCATCGCGCCACGCGCACCTTTGTGGCGCAGCCGATCGGCAAATCGGCGGACGTGATGTACAGCTATCTCGCGCTGGTGCAGGACGATCCCACCGTGCAGATCGTCAATAACGCGCAGCGCGCCTACGTCGAGCATTTTATTCAGGGCGATCCCGATCTTGGCCGCCTGCCGGTGCTCTCCGCCGCCGCGCCGTTTAAAGCGGGCGGGCGCAAAAACGATCCTGCCAGCTATACCGAAGTGGAAAAAGGCGACCTCACCTTCCGCAACGCCGCCGATCTTTATCTCTACCCGAATACGCTGGTGGTGTTGAAAGTCAGCGGCGCCGAGGTCAAAGAGTGGCTGGAGTGCTCCGCCGGCCAGTTTAACCAAATCGATCCACAGCGCCGCGATGCGCAGTCGCTGATTAACTGGGACTTCCGCACCTACAACTTCGACGTCATCGACGGCGTCAGCTATCAGATCGACGTTACCCAGCCGGCGCGCTACAACAACGACTGCCGGCTGATCCATCCAGACGCCTCGCGCATCAAAAACCTGACGTGGCAGGGCAAGCCGATCGATCCGCACGCCACCTTTCTGGTCGCCACCAATAACTATCGCGCCTACGGCGGCACATTTGCCGGCACCGGCGATAGCCATATCGCCTTCGCCGCGCCCGATGAGAACCGCGCGGTAGTGGCGGCCTATATCAGCGCGGAGACAAAGGCGCATGGCGAGGTGCGTCCACAGGCGGACAACAACTGGCGGCTGGCGCCGGTTAGCAGCAGCGCGCCGCTCGATATTCGCTTTGAGACCGCGCCGGGCGACAAGGCGACGGCGTTTATCCGCAGCCATGCGCAGTATCCGATGCAGCCGCAGGGCAGCGACGCCATCGGTTTTGCGCTGTGGCGCGTGGATCTGCAGCCGCGATAGGGGCGTAAAAAAGCCAGCCCAGGGGCTGGCTTTTGCGTAATGAAAAGCAGCGGAGATTACAGGATCTCCAGCAGCTCCACTTCGAAGATCAGGGTGCTGAATGGCGGAATGGAGGCGCCTGCGCCGCGCTCGCCGTAGGCGAGGTTGTGCGGAATGGTCAGCTCCCACTTCGAGCCGACCGGCATCAGCGTCAGCGCTTCAATCCAGCCGGCGATCACGCCGGTGACCGGGAATTCAGCCGGTTCGCCGCGCACAACCGAGCTGTCGAACACCGTGCCGTCAATCAGCTTGCCGGTGTAGTGGACGCGTACGCGATCCTGACGTGACGGGATCGGGCCATCGCCCTGTTTGATCACGCTGAACTGCAGGCCCGATTCGGTGCTGTTGACGCCTTCACGCTGGGCGTTTTCCGCCAGGAAGGTTTGACCTTCGGCCGCCATCGCCTCGACGCGCTCGCGACGTACGCCTTCGGCGCGCTCATGCACTTCGCGCAGCGCACGATGCACGACGTCAACCGGCACGGCCGGCGAATTCCCTTCCAGCGCGTCGCGCAGGCCCGCGAGCAGCGCTTCCGGCTGAAGTCCCTGCAGACCGGACTCCAGCAACTGCTGGCCAACCTGTAAACCGATTCCGTAACTTGCTTGTGATTCGACGCTGTCGAATGAAGGGGTCGTCATCTTGATACCTGTCTCTTTCGCTAATTGAACCGGCAGCATAACAGCGCGGGCCGCCGGCGTAAAATCCCGCGCGCGCAGATGACTTTTGCCGTTGAAACAGAAACAATACGCAGGTCATATTTCATCGGGCTGGCAGGCGCGTCGCGCTCGCATTGCCCATACTATAACTCTGGTTCAAGGCCATCTTTGCCAGAGTACTGAAAGAAGAGAGATACATGGGCCAAATCGCCCCAAGACGCCGCAGGACGCGCGCACCCCGCGCTTTGCGCACTTTGCGCCAACGCTTCGCCTGGCGGCCCGCTACCCCGCCGACCGCCGCTGGCGATGAGGAGGATTCACGAATGGCTTCAGACGCGCCTTCCCGCATGCCCGCCTGGCTGAGTAAAATCTGGCACTTTACCGACACCCTGCGCTGGATGGGTCCACTGCCGCCGGCGCACCGGCGCGGCATCGTTATCGCCCTGCTGGTGATGCTGCTGGCCTTTTTATGGCCCTCCAGCTCGCCGCAATACCCGATTGAGCGCCCGCAGACCGCGAGCGGCGAAAAAGAGGTGCCGATGCAGGCGGAGATCGTCGATCAGAACGCGCCGCAGCAAAACGCGCAGCCGCCGAAGGCGGATTCTCAGGGCGCGTGGCGCAGCTATACCATCGCCTCTGGCCAGACGCTGGCGCAGTTGTTTCGCGACAATAATCTGCCGGTCGGTGACGTCTTCGCCATGGCGCGCGTGGAAGGCAACGACCAGCCGCTGAGCGCGCTGCAGAGCGGCCAGCAGGTGAAGATCAGGCAGAATGGACAGGGCGTGGTGACGGGACTGACGGTGGATGGCGCGAACGGCCCGGTGCTGTTTACTCGCCAGCCGGACGGCACCTTTATACGCGCTCAGTAGCGCGGCGGCAAAAACAAAAAAGCCGGCACAAGGCCGGCTTTTTCGCATTACCGAGTAAAATTACTCAGCAACTACATTTACAACCAGTTTCGCGAAAACTTCGCTGTGAACCTGGAAGTCAACTTCGTGCTCACCGGTGGTGCGCAGAACGCCGTTCGGCAGACGAACTTCGCTCTTAGCTACGTCAACGCCAGCTGCAGTTACAGCGTCAGCGATGTCGCGCGTACCGATAGAACCGAACAGTTTACCTTCGTCGCCTGATTTAGAGGCGATGGTCACTGAACCCAGTGCATTGATTTTCTCAGCGCGTGCGTTGGCAGCAGCCAGAACGTCGGACAGCTTAGCTTCCAGTTCAGCGCGACGAGCTTCGAAATATTCAACGTTTTTCTTGGTAGCAGGAACAGCTTTGCCCTGCGGTACCAGGAAGTTGCGCGCGTAGCCCGCTTTAACGTTGACCTGATCACCCAGGCTGCCCAGGTTTGCTACTTTATCAAGCAGAATAACTTGCATTACCTTATCCTCTTAAAGTCGTTAATGGACAGTTGCCGATTACTGATGACGATCAGTGTACGGCAGCAGAGACAGGTAACGCGCGCGCTTGATAGCACGAGCCAGCTGACGCTGGTATTTTGCGCGAGTACCGGTGATACGGCTCGGTACGATCTTGCCGCTTTCAGTGATGTAGTTTTTCAGCGTTGCGATATCTTTATAATCGATCTCTTGAACGCCTTCCGCGGTGAAACGGCAGAACTTGCGACGACGGAAATAACGTGCCATTTGGCTAGTCTCCAGAATCTATCAATTCAATCTGCTCGGCATGCAGCACCATTTTACTCTGGCCATTTCGCGCCTGATGGCAGCTAATGAAACCTTCGAGGGTGAGCGGCGTGCCGACCGTTATATGTTGAGTAATCTCCTGATGGAGCGTGCCGCTGATAATCACAGGCATTCTGCACCAGGCTTGCCGGTGGAAACCGGCTTCTTCCTGCACTGAGCGGTGCTCAAGCACGAACTGACAGTGAGGAATTCCTGACGGGCTCACTTTTCGAACCGGCGTCTTGCACACGGTGCCAGACAGGCGCAGTCGATTGGCCGTCACGAATGATTACTCTTCAGAATCCCCAGCATCTGACTCATCAGAGGTTTCGTTAGCGAAGTCTTCGCGGCGCTCACGACGCTCGTCTTTCGCTTTAACCATCGGAGAGGCTTCAGTTACCGCGTGCTTAACGCGCATAACCATGCTGCGGATAACGGCGTCGTTGAAGCGGAAGTTCGTTTCCAGCTCGTCGATCGCTTCCTGCGGCGCTTCTACGTTCAGCAGAACGTAGTGAGCTTTGTGCAGTTTGTTGATCGGGTAAGCCAGCTGACGGCGGCCCCAGTCTTCCAGACGGTGAATCGTGCCCTGTGCACCAGTGATAGCACCAGTGTAACGCTCGATCATGCCCGGAACCTGTTCGCTCTGGTCAGGATGGACCATAAATACGATTTCGTAATGACGCATCGAAATTGCTCCTTACGGATTATTCAGCCTCCTGTCAGGGTCAGCTGCGGCCCACGGAAGCAAGGAACGTTATAGGTCGTGAAACATTCATTGAATGTAACGCGCCCCTGAATGCAGCTGAAAAATTGACGCGTAATCATACTGGCGTCGCTGTCTAAACTCAAGCGCACATTTCATTAAATCGCGTTTAATGCGGCTTTCTTTGCTATGACCAAAAATTCAACAGCTTGCGCATAACTTCATCAATTTTACTGATTAAGGCGTTCAGCGTTGCCGTCTGGCATCGGCGACGGCAGGCACTAAACTTACTCATGACGCTGCGAGTCTTCTCTCCGCCGTCGCAGAGTGTGTTCCCATCAGTGAGGAGTCGAGCATGAAAACGTTCGTCGTCGCCACTTTACTGGGTCTCTTCCTGTCTCCACCCGCCCTTGCCAGCCAGACTGACTGTGCGCAGCAGATGAGAAGTAACAGCAGCAAAGCGGCCTCAGGCTATGTCTACGTCAATCGACTGGACGCGCCGGGCAGTACGCACGCCAGCGCCACCACCAGCGCGGCGCAGCGGTTGTCGAATCAGTTGTAATCTCTGCAGGGCAACGGGCTGACGGCGCGCCGCCAGCCCGGCTGCGCTACAGCTGCGCCTTGAAGAAATCCACCAGCGCGCGCAGCGCGAAAGGGGTGATTTTGTGGCCGATGCCCCCCTCTGAGAAAAAGGTCATGTTCTCTGCCTCTCCGTTTGCCTGCAGCGCCTCTACCAGCCGCGCCGTTTCGGCGAAGGGCACCACCTCGTCCGCTTCGCCGTGCCACAGCAGCAGCGGCCGGTTCGCCAGCGTCTCCAGTCTGGCGCTGGGATCGTAAGCCGCCAGCGGCGCCATCAGCCGATCGAACTGCGCCTGCTCCTCCGGCGAGCCGACGCGCAGCGGCGGAAACAGCGAACGGCTAAGAGACATAAAGTAGCCCGATCCCATCAGGCAGGCGACGCTGCGGATATGCGGATAGCGCGCCATCGCGCCCAGCGCGGTCATGCCGCCCAGCGAGGCGCCCGCCACGCCGAAGCGGTCGCCGTCGACCAGATTCGCGGCGCGCAGCGCGCTCTCCAGCTGCGGCAGCTCGTCGATATTGCGCTGCAGAATCTGCCAAAAGCGCGACAGCCGCAGCGCGTCGTTGCCGTTGTCGCGCGCGCCGTGCAGGTCAGCGTCGGGCATCACGGCGCGAAAGCCCGCCTGCGCCAGCGCCACGGCCAGATAGGCATACACCTCTTTCGAGGAGGTGAAGCCATGATAAAGCAGCACCGTCGGCAGCGGCGCGTGACGCTGGCCCGCCGGCGCGGCATGCAGCACCTCAATGCCCGCCAGCCTTTCCGTATTCAGTTCAATCATGCCTGCCCCGCTCTTTTTGTTAACTCCGCTGAGTTTACGCGCCGCGGCGTTAATCTGCGAACCGCTTCACAAATCTACTGCCCTTTTTAGGGGGTAAACCTTTTGCTGCCGATGCCGTTAATCGTATATCCCGTAAACCGACCTAAAGGTATTTTATGAAGCGTCTCTCTCTCAGCCCCATGAGTCTTGGAGTCAAGCTGTCTGTACTGACGTCTCTCAGCGTCGCGCTGCTGCTGTTCGTCCTGACACTGACTCAAAGCCACACAGCAGCCCGCCAGCTGGAAAGCCTCGCCACCGATGATATGCATAATCAGGTGCAGGGCATTAGCGAAATGGCAACGATGTTCAACGCCACCCTGACCGAAGAGGTCAACAACTACACCCAGCTGTTTGCCAGCTTTCTGCCGCAGCGCTTTAGCCGCGACGACAGCGCGCGCATTCAGGTGGGCGAGTTCTCGACCCCGACGCTGCGCGCCGGACTGAAAACCCTGAACCTCGATCAGGTGGCGGTGGATGACTTTCTACAGCGCACCACCGCCGTCTCTACCATCTTTGTGCGTGACGGCGACGACTTTTACCGTATCTCCACCTCGCTGAAAAAAGAGGATGGCAGCCGCGCCATCGGCACCCGTCTCGACCGCAGCAGCGCGGCGTGGAAAAGCGTCAGCCGCGGCGAGATCTATCGCGGGCTGGCAACGCTGTTCGGCCATCGCTATATCACCCAGTATCAGCCGGTGAAAGATGACGCCGGTGCGGTGGTTGGCATTCTGTTCGTCGGCGTGCAGATCGATAAACAGTACGCGCTGATGCGCGACAAGGTACTGGCGCGCAAGCTGGGCGACAGCGGCCATTTCTTTGTGCTGAACGGCGCGCCGGGCGCGGCGCAGGGCCGCTATCTGTTTGACGCGCGCCATGAAGGCCAACAGCCGGGCTGGGACGCCAGCGTACAGCAGGCGCTGCTGAGCCAGCCGCAGGGCATTCAGGAGGCGCAGATCGACGGCGAGAGCAAAATGCTGGCCTGGCAGCAGCTGCCGGGCTGGGAGTGGATTGTGGTCGGCGAAGTGAGCCGCGACAGCCTGCTGGCGCCGATTACCCACAGCCGCAATCTCTTTATGCTGACCGGACTGGCGCTGGTGCTGCTTTTTGCGCTGGGCTTTGTGTTCTACAGCCGCCGCGCCATTACTCAACCGCTGCAGCAGGTGATCCATCTGGCGGAGCAGTACGCGGCGGGCAACCTGCGCGTGCACCTCGATACCCGACGTCGCGACGAAGTGGGCCAGCTGATTACCGCCATTAATGGCATCGGCGACGGGCTGGAGAAGATTGTCGGCCAGGTGCGTGCCGCCGCGCAGGAGATCAGCGACGGCACCGATACCATCGCTGCCAGCAGCCTGAATATCAGCGAGCAAATTGGCCGTCAGGCGAGCAGCGTGGAGGAGACCTCGGCGAGCATGGAGCAGTTCGGCGCCACGGTCGAGCACACCGCGGACAACCTGCGCCAGGCGATGACGCTGGTGGCGGAAGCGAGCAGCCTGGTGGGCCACGGCAGCCAGACGGTGAGCCGCTCGGTGAACACCATGTCCGCCATTCAGGTCTCTTCGCAGAGCATCGCCGACATTACGCACGTCATCGAATCGATCGCTTTCCAGACCAATATCCTGGCGCTGAACGCCGCGGTGGAAGCGGCGCGCGCCGGCGAGCACGGCCGCGGCTTCGCCGTGGTGGCGGCGGAAGTGCGCGCGCTGGCGCAGCGTAGCGCGCAGGCGGCGAAAGAGATCGACGGTTTGATCGCCACCTCGATCAGCAACGTCTCGGAAGGGCATCAGCTGTCGCAGCAGACCCACGACGCCATGACCCATATCGTGTCGCATATCGAGCAGGTTCAGGCGCTGATGGGCGAGATCAACGTCGCGGCGCAGCAGCAGGCGGCGGGCATCGGCCAGGTCAATCTGGCGATGAACCAGATCAGCCAGGCGACCCATGAAAACAGCGAGCTGATGGCGCAGGCGGATGCCTCGGCGCAGAATCTGAGTCACAAAGGCCACCACCTGACGCAGTTAGTCAGCGTCTTTCATCTGAAATCCTGACCCGCTTTTGGGGCGGTGACTTACACTTATGTCACCGTCCCTCTGGAGGAAATCCTATGCGTTACGCTTACTTACTGACCCTGGCGCTGCTGCTGAGCGGCTGCTCGGCGCTGAAAACCACGCCGCAGCCACCGCCTGCGCCCACTCATCAGGCGCAGGAAATTACGCGCGCGCAGAGTACCGGCCTGCCGAGACTCGGCAGCATCAGCACGCAGGTGCGGGGTTCGCCGGATGACGCGCAGCGCGCGCTGGCGGCGGAGGCCAACCAGCGCGGCGCGGTCTACTATCAGGTGATTATGGTGGATGAAACGGTCACGCCGGGATACTGGTACGCTACGGCGATCCTTTACGGCGCGTCACCCACCGCTGGCGCGCAGCAGTAAGCGTTCCGCCACCAGGCTCTCTAGCGGACGGACGCCGCGACCGTCGAGCCACTGCCGGCACCAGGCGTCCGCCAGCGGCGGCTCACCATATTTCAACAGCTGCGCGCCCGTCGCCAGCAAAAACAGGCGCTGGGCGATGTCGCGCGCCTGGCTCTCCTGCAGGCGGCTAAGCCGCAGTTTTAGCTGACGCCAGGCTGCGTCAAACAGGCGATTAACGCCCTTCACCGCCCCGAACTCCTCATCCAGCATCTCGATCACGCCCGGCTGCTTGCGCAGCACCCGCAGCACGTCGAGACACATGACGTTGCCGGATCCCTCCCAGATGCTGTTGACCGGCATATCACGATAGAGGCGCGGCAGTTCGCTCTCTTCGCAGTAGCCTACGCCGCCCAGCACCTCCATCGCCTCGGCGACGAACGGCATGCCCGCCTTGCAGACGGCGTATTTCGCCGCCGGAGTGAAAAGCCGGGCGAACAGGGTTTCCAGCGGCTGCGCCGGCTGCGACCAGGCGCGCGCCAGACGCATCAGCAGCGCCGTTTGCCCCTCCAGCTGCAGCGCCTGCGCCGCCAGCACCTGGCGCATCAGCGGCTGATCCAGCAGATTTTTGCCCATCACCTGGCGCTGGTGCGCATGATAGAGCGCGACGGAGAAGGCGCGCCGCATCTGGCCGTGGCTGCCGAGCGCGCAGTCGAAACGCGTCATACCGCCCATTTGCAAAATCAGCCGCACGCCGTCGCCCTCTTCGCCCAGCAGCCAGCCGGTGGCGTCCTGAAACTCCGCTTCGCTGCTGGCGTTGGCGCGGTTGCCCAGCTTCTCTTTCAGCCGTTCGAGGCGGATGGCGTTGCGCGTGCCGTCCGGCAGCAGACGCGGCACAAAGAAGCAGCTCAGCCCGTTGCCGCTTTGCGCCAGCACCAGGTGCGCGTCGCTCTGCGGCACGGAAAAGAACCATTTATGGCCGGTGAGGCGCCAGAGCGAGCCGGGCGCGCGATCCGCCAGCGGCTCCGCGCGCGTGGTGTTGCTGGTGACGTCGCTGCCGCCCTGCTTTTCCGTCATGCCCATGCCGATCAGCAGGCCGCGCTTCTGGCCGCCCGGCTGCGCGTGGGTGTCGTAGCGATCGCTGAGCAGCGGCTCGCGCCAGTCGCTGAAGGCGTCGGGCAGCCAGCGCTGCAGCAGCGGAACGGCGGCGTGCGTCATGGTCGCCGGACAGAGCGTGCCCGCCTCGACCTGCGCATGCAGGATAAAGCGCGCGGCGCGCGCCACCATGGCGCGATCGAGCACGTCGGGCTGCCAGCTGAGATTATGCAGCCGGCTGGCGCAGACGCCCTGCATCAGCAGATGCCAGGCGGGGTGAAAACGCACCTCGTCGATGCGCACGCCGCGCGCGTCATAGCGCAGCAGCTCCGGCGGCGCGGCGTTGGCCAGCCGGCCTAACTCCAGCGACTCGGCGCCGCCGAGCTGCGCGCCCACCGACGCCAGCCACTCGCGGTCCCACTCGGCGCCTTCACGGGCGAGCGCCTCGCGCAGCGGCGTGTCGGAGAGAAAGAGGTTGCTGTTGCTCAGGGGCTGTGGCTGATTGAAAACGGTGTGGGTGGTCCAGGTCATAACCCTTCCTCGCGTTGCCTGTCCCAGTGAGTATGGGAGAATGACGCGCGGTTATGCCTGGCACTAAGAGGATTTTGCGGCGGGGATCACGCCCCGCGCTGGCGTACCGCTTCGAACAGGCAGACGCCGGTCGCCACAGAGACGTTAAGCGACGAGACGCTGCCCGCCATCGGAATGCTGATCAGCTCATCGCAATGCTCGCGCGTCAGACGGCGCATGCCTTCACCTTCCGCACCCATCACCAGCGCCATCGGCCCGGTCATTTTGCTCTGATAGAGCGTATGGTCCGCTTCGCCCGCCGTGCCAACCACCCAGATGTTGTACTCCTGCAGCAGGCGCAGCGTGCGCGCCAGGTTGGTGACGCGGATCAGCGGCACGTTTTCCGCCGCGCCGCTGGCGACTTTTTTCGCCGTGGCGTTGAGCGACGCAGAACGATCTTTCGGTACGATTACCGCGTGCACGCCCGCCGCATCGGCGCTGCGCAGGCAGGCGCCAAGGTTGTGCGGATCGGTGACGCCGTCCAGCACCAGCAGCAGCGGTTTTTCCAGACTCGCCAGCAGATCCGGCAGATCGCCTTCCTGATACTGACGGCCCGGCTTGATGCGCGCCACGATACCCTGATGCACGCCGCCCTCTACCTGACCATCCAGCCACTGGCGGTTCGCCAGCTGGATAACGATGCCCTGAGCTTCCAGCGCCGCCACCAACGGCTGCAGGCGACGATCGTCGCGGCCCTTGAGGATAAAGACTTCCTGGAAGCGCTGGGGATCGCGCTCCAGCAGCGCCTGCACGGCATGGATACCAAAAATAATTTCGCTCATCGATCTGCTCAGTTTGGAATGAATTGGACTTCAGCGGACGCCCTCTGCGGGCAGAAGGCGTCCGTTAACGCATCAGGCGGAGTCAGCCTGTTTCTTCGCGGCGCGCTTCGCCCTGGTGGCGGCGGCGATTTTACGGGTTTTTTCCGACGGGGTTTTGCTTTTTTTCTCTTTCTTCGCTTTGGCCGGTTTTTCCTTGCCGTCGCGGAACGCTTCGTTCGGCTCAAAGTTGCCTTTTTTGCCGACCTGACGACGACGCTTCGGCGGCGCTTTGCCTTCGCGCTTCGCTTTGTCGCGCGCGGTTTTGCCTTCGCCGCGCGGCTGACGCTGGCTGGAGATCAGCGCGAAGTCGATCTTGCGCTCGTCCAGATGCACCGCCTCGACGCGCACTTCCACCGCATCGCCCAGACGATAGGTGCGTCCGCCCGATTCGCCGATCAGACGCTGCCCGACCGGATCGAAACGGTAGTAGTCGTTGTCGAGCGTCGAGACGTGCACCAGCCCGTCGATAAAGAGATCGTTCAGGCGCACAAAGAAGCCGAAGCCGGTCACGCTGGAGATCACGCCGTTAAAGGTATTGCCGACCTGATCCTGCATAAAGTCGCATTTCAGCCAGTCGGCGACGTCGCGCGTCGCTTCGTCGGCGCGACGCTCGGTCATCGAACAGTGCTGGCCCAGCTGCAGCATCTGCGGCAGATCGTAGTGATAGCCGCCGGTCGCGGTGGTGTTGCCTTTTACCTCGCCCTCGGCCTGCGCCAGCAGGTATTTGATGGCACGGTGCAGCAGCAGATCGGGATAGCGGCGGATCGGCGAGGTAAAGTGCGCATAGGACTGCAAGGCCAGACCGAAGTGACCGCGGTTTTCCGGATCGTAGACCGCCTGCTTCATTGAGCGCAGCAGCATGGTTTGCAGCATCTCCGCATCCGGGCGATCGGCGATCTGCGTCAGCAGCTCGGCGTAGTCGATCGGCTCCGGCTTCGCGCCGCCCGGCAGCGACAGGCCCAGCTCATTCAGCACGGTGCGGAAGCTGGTGATGCTGTCGTCGCTGGGACGATCGTGGTCGCGGAACAGCGCCGGCTCCTGGTGCTTCTCAACGAAGCGCGCTGAGGCGATGTTGGCGAGGATCATGCACTCTTCGATCAGCTTGTGCGCGTCGTTGCGCACGGTACGCTCTACGCGCTCGATGCGGCGCTCGGCGTTGAAGATAAACTTCGCTTCTTCGGTCTCGAACGAGATGCCGCCGCGCGCGTCGCGCGCCTGCTCCAGCACCTTATACATGGTGTGCAGCTCTTCCAGCGGCTTCAGCAGCGGCGCGTACTGCTCGCGCAGTTCCGGGTTGCCCTGCAGAATGTTCCACACTTTGGTGTAGGTCAGACGCGCGTGGGAGTTCATCACCGCTTCATAGTGCTTATAGCCGGTCAGCTTGCCTGTGGCGGAGATGGTCATTTCGCACACCATGCAGAGGCGATCGACCTGCGGATTCAGCGAGCAGAGACCGTTGGAGAGCACTTCCGGCAGCATTGGCACCACCTGCGACGGGAAGTAGACCGAGGTGCCGCGCTGCAGCGCTTCGTCGTCGAGCGGCGTGCCGGGACGAACGTAGTAGCTCACGTCGGCGATCGCCACCCACAGGCGCCAGCCGCCGCCGCGTTTTTTCTCGCAGTAGACCGCATCGTCGAAGTCGCGCGCGTCTTCGCCGTCGATGGTGACCAGCGGCAGCTTGCGCAGATCGACGCGCCCTTGCTTCGCCGCTTCCGGCACCTCTTCGCTGAGTTTGCTGACCTGCTTTTCCACTTCCGGCGGCCAGCTGTGCGGGATCTCATGGGTGCGCAGCGCCATATCGACCGCGAGGCCGGTGCCCATGTTGTCGCCGAGGATCTCCGCGACTTTGCCGATCGCCTTGGTGCGGCGCGTCGGGCGCTGCACCAGCTCCACCACCACCACCGAGCCCATACGCGCCTGTAAGGTCGCTTCCGGCGGGATGAGAATGTCGAAGCTCAGACGGCTGTCGTCCGGCACCACGAAACCGGCGCCCGCGTCGGTGAAGTAGCGGCCGACGATCTGGTTGTTGCGCGGCTCGAGCACGCGCACCACGCGCGCTTCGCGCCGTCCTTTGCGATCGGCGCCCAGCGGCTGCGCAAGGATAACGTCGCCGTGCATGCACATTTTCATCTGCTCGGCGGAGAGATAGAGGTCATCTTTCTGACCTTCCACGCGCAGGAAGCCGTAGCCGTCGCGGTGGCCAATCACCTTGCCGCGCAGCAGATCGAGGCGTTCCGGCAGCGCGTAGCACTGGCGACGGGTAAACACCAGCTGACCGTCGCGCTCCATGGCGCGCAGGCGACGACGCAGCGCTTCAAGGTGCTCTTCGTCGGTCAGGTTCAGTTCCTGCGCCAGCTCGTCGCGGCTGGCGGGTTTTTCGCGTTTTTCCAGATGAGCCAGAATAAATTCACGGCTCGGAATAGGATTTTCGTATTTTTCAGCTTCTCTTTCCTGAAAAGGATCTTTTGACATAGCGGTTCCTCCGATGTCATTTCAGATTCATTGCCACCGGCGGTTCGGACAATAAAATGTGGTATAAGGGTTCATTCCCCTCGACTAGGTCTGCCAGCGTGTAGCTGTCCAGTTCCCGCAAAAACAGCTGTACCGCATCGTTCAGCGCCTTTCTCAGGCGGCAGGCTGGCGTAATGACGCAGGTGGCGCAGTCCACTAACTGTAGCGGCTCCATTTTTCGTACCACGTCGCCGATGATGATATGACGCGGATCCATCCCGAGACGGATGCCGCCGTTTTTGCCGCGCGTCGCCGCGATAAATCCCGCACGGCTGAGCTGATTAATAATTTTAACCATATGGTTGCGCGACACGCCGTAGGTCTCGGTGACTTCGGTGATGTTAGTCATTTTGCCTTCCGGCAAACTGGCCATGTAAATTAGGGCCCGCAGACCATAATCGGTAAAACTTGTCAGCTGCACAGTGACCTCAGTAGCGCACTCACGGCGTATTTATCTGCTCTGCCCGCGTTGCGGTTGATTTTAATAGTAAACCGGCTTGCGGTTACTGTAGATGATAAACCAGAGTCGAAACCAGAGTGTGTTTTTTTCAGCCGAACGGTGATGTGAACGCGCGAAGGGATGAGAAGCGGAGAAAAAGAGGCCGGAGCGTCTCCGGCCTGTGCAGGATTATGCGTCGAACGGATCGCGCAGAATCATGGTTTCGCTACGGTCTGGACCGGTAGAGATAATATCAACCGGCACGCCGGTGACTTCTTCAACGCGCTTAATGTAGTCGCGCGCGGTCTGCGGCAGCCCTTCCAGCGTTTTCACGCCGAAGGTGGTTTCGCTCCAGCCTGGCAGGGTTTCGTAGATCGGCTCGATGCCTTCCCAGTTTTCCGCCGCCAGCGGCGTGGTGGTCACTTCGCGGCCGTCCGGCAGGCGATAGCCCACGCAGATTTTCACTTCTTTCAGGCCGTCCAGCACGTCCAGCTTGGTCATGCAGAAGCCCGACAGGGAGTTGATCTGCACCGCGCGACGCACCGCGACCGCATCCAGCCAGCCGGTGCGACGACGACGCCCGGTGGTGGCGCCAAATTCATTGCCTTTCGCGCACAGGAACTCGCCGATGTCGTCAAACAGTTCGGTCGGGAACGGACCCGCGCCAACGCGCGTCGAGTAGGCTTTGACGATGCCCAGCACGTAATCAACGCAGCGCGGACCAATGCCCGAACCGGTCGCCACGCCGCCGGCGGTGGTGTTAGACGAGGTCACATAGGGATAGGTGCCGTGGTCGATGTCCAGCAGCGTGCCCTGCGCGCCTTCGAACATGATCAGGTCGCCGCGCTTCTGCGCTTTGTCCAGCAGATCGGAAACGTCGACCACCATGCTGGTCAGCACGTCGGCTACCGCCATGACGTCGCTCAGCACTTTATCGTAGTCGACCGCGTCTTCTTTGTAGTAGTTGACCAGCTGGAAGTTGTAGTAATCGACAATCTCTTTCAGCTTGATGGCGAAGGTCTCTTTATTAAAGAGATCGCCGACGCGCAGGCCGCGACGCGCCACTTTATCTTCATAGGCGGGACCGATGCCGCGACCGGTGGTGCCGATGGCTTTGGCGCCGCGCGCTTTCTCGCGCGCCAGATCCATCGCCACATGGTATTGCAGGATCAGCGGACAGGCTTCGGAAATCAGCAGACGTTCGCGTACCGGTATGCCGCGTTCTTCCAGGCCTTTCATCTCTTTCATCAGAGCTTCAGGCGACAGCACCACGCCGTTACCGATAATGCTGGTGACGTTTTCGCGCAGGATGCCAGATGGAATTAAATGGAGGACGGTTTTTTCACCGTTGATGACAAGCGTATGGCCTGCATTGTGGCCACCCTGGTAGCGCACGACATAATTCGCGCGTTCAGTCAGAAGGTCTACAATCTTACCTTTGCCTTCGTCACCCCATTGGGTGCCCAGTACGACGACGTTCTTACCCATTTTCAAAATCACCGATTGCTTAAAAATGGATTCTACCATCTGATCTTGCGGCTTTCAGCACTTTTAGCATACGTTTGCGCGCATTTTTCGCCTGGCTTTTGCACACTACAACATCCTGGGGAACGCGCGCGCAAAAGACACAATTTAGCTGCTGTGCGCGGCAATCATGTAGTAGATCACCACGCCCGCCACCACCAGGCCGCCGCCGAAACGGTGCAGCAGACGATCCGGCAGCTGCGCCATACTGAGGATCATACGTCGCCAGACGCGCGGCAGAAACATCGGTCCCAGCCCCTCCAGCACTAACACCAGCGCCAGCGCCATCCATATGGTTGTGTTCATGGATCATCCCAAAAAAAAGGCCGACATCATTGTCGGCCCGTAGGTTATAGCAGTTCTTATCGCGTCGCGTTAGAGGGCGCTTTCATATATCGGAAGAAATCGCTGTCCGGACTCAGCACCATCACATCCTGATTGTCGCTGAAGCTATTTTCATAGGCGCGCAGGCTGCGGATAAAGGCGTAGAAATCAGGATCCTGGCTGAAAGCGTCAGCAAAGAGCTTCGCCGCTTCGGCATCGCCGTCACCGCGTGTAATCAATGCGGTGCGCTGCGCTTCCGCCAGCGTGCGGGTTACCTGATAGTCCGCCTGAGCGCGCAGTTTTTCCGCTTCTTCCTGACCCTGCGAGCGCTGGCTACGCGCTACCGCTTCACGCTCGGCGCGCATACGGTTGTAGATCGCGTCCGACACTTCGGTCGGCAGGTTGATCTGCTTGATGCGCACATCCACCACCTGAATGCCCAGCGCCGCCATGCTGTTTGGATTGATCGCCGGCTCTTTGCTGTTGGTTTCACGCTCGACGCGCGCCGCGGCGCTGGCGATGGCGTCATCCGCCGCCGGCGTCTGCACCTCGTCGTCGCTGCCGGCGCTGCCGGTGTTCAGCGCATCGCGCACGTCGGTGGTCAGACGCCCGCGCGAATCCGTCACAATATCCTTCACGTCAAGACGACCCATCTCGGAACGCAGGCGGTCGCTGAACTTACGTTTCAGCAGCACTTCCGCCTGAGAGACATCGCCGCCGCCCGTCGCCAGGTAGTAGCGGCTGAAGTCGCTGATGCGCCACTTGATGTAGGAGTCGACGATCAGATCTTTCTTCTCTTTGGTGACGAAGCGATCCGCCTGGTTGTCCATGGTCTGAATGCGCGCATCGAGGGTTTTCACCGTCTCGATAAACGGCACTTTCATGTGCAGACCCGGCGCGAATACCTGCGGTTTGTTTTCGTCGTCGCGCAGCACTTTACCAAAGCGCAGCACGATGCCGCGCTCGCCTTCCTGAACCACGAACAGTGAAGCGTAGAGCGCCACCAGTACAACAATAATGACTACAATTATGGGCTTACGCATCGATTACTCTCTCCCTTCGCGCTGGGTATCGTTGCGCAGAGCGTTGGCCCGACGCTGATCCATGATGCTGTCTGGATTATAGGCTGAGGTGTCGCTGCGGCTGGCGGTGCTGCCAGGCGAAGCGGGCAGCGTGGACAGACTGGCACCTTTCTGGCCACTCTGCGCCGCGCCGCTGGCGCCACGCATCAGCTGATCGAGCGGCAGCACCATCAGGTTGTTGCCGCGATCGTTAACCAGCACCTTGCGGGTATGGCTCAGCACACGTTCCATGGTTTCGATATAGAGACGCTCTTTGGTGATATCCGGCGCCGCTTTATATTCCGGCAGCAGTTTGGCGAAGCGCGCCACTTCACCCTGCGCTTCCAGCACGGTGCGCTCTTTATAGGCGCGCGCCTCTTCGAGAATGCGCTGCGCCTGACCGTTGGCGCGCGGCTGCACTTCGTTGGCGTAGGCTTCCGCCTCGCGGACGTATTGCTCGCGGTTTTCACGCGCGGCAATGGCGTCGTCGAACGCGGCTTTCACCTCTTCCGGCGGACGCGCCGCCTGGAAGTTGACGTCCAGCAGCGTGATGCCCATGTTGTAAGGACGAATGGTTTCGTCGATTTCGCGCTGGGTATCGCTACGCACCACGGTACGGCCTTCGGTCAGGATGCGATCCATGGTCGAGCGGCCGATAACGCCGCGCAGCGCGCTGTCGGTTGCCTGGCGCAGGCTGTCGTCCGCGCTGGTAACGGCGAACAGGTAGCGTTCAGGATCGGTCACGCGGTACTGCACGTTCATTTCCACGCGCACCACGTTCTCGTCCGAGGTCAGCATCACGCCTGAGGCGGCAAGCTCGCGCACCGCTTCGACGTTGACCGCGCGCACCTGATCGATAAAGGTGGGTTTCCAGTTCAGGCCTGGCTCAACCAGATGACTGAATTTGCCGAAGCGCGTCACGACGCCGCGCTCCGCTTCTTTGATGGTGTAGAATCCGCTGGCGGCCCAGATAACCACCGCCGCAACCGCGACGATACCGACCAGTTTGCCTCCGCTGCCGCCGCTGCGCTGGCCATTTTCACTCTGTTTGCCACCGCCCAGTCCGCCAAGCTTTTTGCTTAACTTACGGAAGATATCATCCAGATCCGGAGGTCCCTGCTCACGACCGCCTTTGTTTCCCCCAGAGTTGCCGCCTTTATTATTGCTGCTTCCCCACGGGTCGCGGTCCTGTCCGTTATTACCGGGCTGATTCCACGCCATGTTCTACTCCATTTATTGTAAGTGCGCTGTTTACCCTGCAGCTTTCAGGCTGTAGCGGTGTTGGCTGCCTTCGTTCGCCCTAAGGAGAAAACATCCCAGAAAAGCGGCAGCCGCCTGCTACACCATATCAGCTATTGCGTAAGGACGTTTGGGCAACGTGTCAAACTATGTAATCGAGCAGCGCCGGCTCCTGCTTGCACAGGCGTCGCCAGTCGACCATCGGCAGGCGCACGCGCAGCCCAACGCCGCCATCTTCTTCATTCCATTCATCTTCAATGGCCTGCAGCTGGTAGAAGTGGCTGCGTAAACGCCCCGCTTCCGGCGGCAGACGCAGCGCGAACTGCGCGATTTCGCCCGCCAGCCGCTCAGAGAGCGCCTGCCATAACAGCGGAATGCCTTCGCCGCTCTGCGCGGAAAGCCAGACGCGGATCGGCAGGTTTTCTTCATTGCGGTCGATACGCGGCGCGAACCCGTCCAGCATATCGATTTTATTCATCACCAGCAGCGTCGGGATCTCATCCGCTTCGATCTCTTCCAGCACCGTGTCGACCGCTTCAATGTTCTCATTGACGCGCACGTCGGCGGCATCGATGACGTGCAGCAGCAGCGTCGCCTGGCGCGTTTCCTGCAGCGTCGCTTTAAATGCGGCCACCAGGTCATGGGGCAGATGGCGGATAAAGCCGACGGTGTCCGCCAGCACCACGTCACCGACGTCGGCGACGCTCAGACGACGCAGCGTGGGATCGAGCGTGGCGAACAGCTGATCCGCCGCATAGACGTTAGCGGAGGTAATGGTGTTAAACAGGGTGGATTTGCCGGCGTTGGTGTAGCCCACCAGCGACACGGTCGGCACGTCCGCTTTCGCGCGCGCCTGACGTCCCTGCTCGCGCTGTTTTTCCACGCGTTCGAGCCGGGATAAAATTTGGCTAATTCGGTTGCGCAGCAGGCGACGGTCGGTTTCCAACTGGGTTTCACCCGGGCCGCGTAGGCCGATACCGCCTTTCTGACGCTCAAGGTGCGTCCAGCCGCGAACCAGTCGCGTGGCAAGATGGCGCAGCTGGGCCAGCTCGACCTGAAGCTTACCTTCATGGGTACGGGCGCGTTGGGCAAAAATATCCAGGATCAGACCGGTGCGGTCGATGACTCGGCATTCGCACAGGCGCTCCAGATTGCGTTCCTGCGCTGGGGTTAAGGCATGATCGAATAATACGACCGATGCTCCACTTGATTTTACCGCATCGGCAATTTCAGCTGCCTTTCCTTCACCGACAAAATATTTGGGATGTGGCGCTTTACGACTGCCGGTAATAACCTGCAGCGCGTCGACGCCCGCAGAAGAAACCAGGGTTTCGAATTCCTGGAGATCTTCCATCTCTTTGTCTTGGGAGAACCAGATGTGTACCAGTACGGCCTGCTCACCGGCATCATAACGGTCAAACAAGCTATAACCTCGCTTAGAAAATAGAAGACCAGGACGGAAAACGGCCTGCGTTCTCCCGCCCTGGCTTGTACGGGTAGCGCGTTATTCCGCGTTATCGCCGTCTTGTTGTGGCTGCGACTGTGCAGAAGCGTTGCTACCGCCGTGGTGGTAGTTATTGCTGCCGCCACCAGCATTGTTGCTGTGGTGAGAAACCGGGCGTGATGGAACCACGGTAGAAATGGCGTGTTTGTAAACCATCTGGCTTACCGTGTTCTTCAACAAAATCACGAATTGATCGAAAGACTCAATTTGTCCCTGCAGCTTGATACCGTTGACCAAATAAATCGAAACCGGAACACGTTCACGACGCAGTGCGTTCAAAAACGGGTCTTGTAATGATTGCCCCTTAGCCATTCTATCTTTTCCTTATATGCTTGTTGTTTATTACTTGTAGAACCGAAGTCCTGAAAAAAACTGCGTAAAAATTTGCGCACGATAACCAGCCAATTGTACACAATCACCCATGCTTCGCACTAAGAACCTGAAGCACCTCATTACGCGCGGATTCTGGGCTGTCGCTGTCAAGCCAGCGGACATTTTCCCAGCCGCGTAACCAGGTCATCTGGCGTTTAGCGAGCTGCCGGGTTGCGCAAATTCCCCGATAAACCATCTCGTCATAATCGATCTCGCCAGCCAGGTAAGACCACATCTGGCGATAACCGACACAGCGAATGGAAGGCATATCCGTATGCAAATCACCTCGTGCAAACAGGGCCCGAGCCTCCGCTTCAAATCCTGACGCCAGCATCTGTTCGAAGCGCAATGCGATACGCTGATGCAGCAGTTCACGGCTCGCGGGGGCGATTGCGAACTGATACACATCGTAGGGTAACGCTTCGCCGGATGTTTTTGTCAGTTCCGTTAAAGTTTTACCCGAAATAAAAAAAACTTCCAGTGCTCGCGAAAGTCTCTGCGGATCATTCGGATGAATACGACTCCCGGCGACCGGATCGATGGCGCACAGCTGACGATGCAGTTCGTCCCATCCTTTCTCGCGCGCCATTTCCTCTATCCGCTGACGCACCTCGGGATCGGCCGAGGGCAGCGGCGACAATCCTTCCAGCAACGCTTTGAAATAGAGCATGGTTCCGCCGACCAGCAGCGGGATCCGGCCAGCCTGAACGATCTCCGCCATCGCCGCCAGCGCATCGCGGCGAAAGTCGGCGGCCGAATAGGCCTGCGACGGATCGCGGATGTCCAGCAGGCGATGCGGCGCCTGCGCTAACTCGTCGGCGGATGGCTTCGCCGTGCCGATATCCATCCCGCGATAGATTAAGGCAGAATCAACGCTAATAAGTTCCACCGGCAGCTGCTTTCTTAACGCAATCGCCAGCGCGGTTTTGCCCGAGGCGGTCGGCCCCATCAAAAAAATAGCCTTAGGTCGGCCAGACTGGTTTTGTTCACTCATGCTTTAGTGCGGTCAGCGCGCTCTCAATCTCAATGGCCTGAATCAGGCCTGAAGGCGGCGATTTCAGCAGCTGCGGACAGAGCCGCTCCAGCTCCGCCAGCAGCGCAATCGCCTGGGTGTGATTCCAGTGGGACGCCTCGCTATCGCAGCGTCGCGCCAGCCACTGCGCCAGCTGAGAAGCGTCGCACGCCGGCTGCTGGGCGAGATAGCCTAACAGCTCTGGAATCAAGATTTGTAAATTTTGCGTGCGCAAGGGTAAAGGCACCGCGCGCAGCGTCACGTGGTCGCCCTCCGGCTGCAGATCGATGCCCATTTCGCTCAGCAGGCTCTGCCTGTCGGCGGCGATCTGGCGCTCCGGTCGGGCGATCTTCATCCGCACCGGGATCAGCAGCGGCTGCGATTTCAGCCCGGTTTCGCCCGGCTGCAGCTGCGCGTGACGCACCCAACGCGCGGCCACCGGCAGCGACAGCAGCAGCAAACGCTGCTCCTGCTCCAGCAGCGCATAGCATTCGCGCACCACCGTCAGCACGCGACCGAAGCTTTGCGCATGGGAAGTCAGCGGCGCCTCGGCGGGCCGCGCGCGCGGCGGCGTCACGGGCGCGGCGACCGGCTCGGCCGGCGTCGCCCGATCCGCCGTCGGCGTTTTCAGCAGCTGCTGATAGACCGCGCCTTCGCGCTTGCTGTAGCCGTTCTCTTTATTCTGCCAGGCCGGCTGCGCCGACGCGGCGGCGGCGCCTTCGCTGCGGCGCGGCGCGGAAGGCTGGGAAAAGTGGTTGCCGCCCGCCGCCTGGCGGTTCTCCGGCTGCCAGCGCGGCGCCGGCTCTTCCGCCGGGCCGACAGGCAGAGCCGGCGCGCGACTCTCCTGCAGCACGCTCATCACGCCCTGGAAAATAAAGTCGTGCACCAGCCGCGACTGATGAAAGCGCACCTCGTGCTTGGCAGGATGGACGTTGACGTCCACCTGATGCGGATCGATCTCCAGATAGAGCACGTAGGCCGGCTGCTGTTCCGCCTGCAGCTGCGTCTGAAACGCCTGGCGTATCGCATGGTTAATCAGCTTGTCGCGCATCATGCGGCCGTTGACGTAGCAGTACTGGATGTCGGTCAGCTGGCGCGAGCCAGCCGGATCGGCCACCCAGCCGCGCAGCAGCAGATCGTCATGCTGCCAGTCGATGCGCAGCGCATGCTGCATAAAGGTGGCGCCGCAAATCGCGCCCAGCCGCCGCTCGCGCTGCGCCTCATCGCTGACCGCGCGATACTGGCGCATCAGCTTGCCGTTGTGGCTGAGCGAGATGGCGACATCGAAACGCGCCAGCGCGATGCGGCGGATCACCTCGTCGATATGGCCGAACTCGGTTTTCTCGGTGCGCATAAATTTACGGCGCGCGGGCGTGTTGTAAAAGAGGTCGAGCACCTCCAGCGTGGTGCCGCACGGGTGCGCCGCTGGCTTCACCGTCACCTCCATATCGCGCCCTTCGGCGTACGCCTGCCAGGCTTCGCTCTGCGCCTGGGTGCGTGAGGTTAAGGTGAGGCGCGACACCGAACTGATGCTGGCGAGCGCTTCGCCGCGAAAGCCCAGGCTCATAATGGCTTCGAGATCGTCGAGCGAGGCGATTTTGCTGGTGGCGTGCCGCGCCAGCGCCATCGCCAGCTCCTCTTTGCTGATGCCACAGCCGTTATCGCGGATGCGGATCAGCTTCGCGCCGCCCTTCTCGATATCGATATCGATGCGCGTCGCGCCGGCGTCAAGGCTGTTTTCCACCAGCTCTTTCACCACCGACGCGGGGCGCTCGACGACCTCGCCCGCCGCAATCTGGTTGGCCAGCTGCGGCGGTAAAATTTGAATGGGCATGGTTTATCCTTTTAGAGCCTGGCCCGGCGCCTGGCCGGGCAGTCCGTCAGGAAGCGGGAATTTTCAGGGTTTGCCCCAACATTACGTTTGAGGACTTCATGTTGTTCGCCTGGATGATCGCCTGCGGGCTGACGCCGTAATGGGCGGCGATCGCCGTCAGCGAGTCGCCGCGCACCACTTTATGACGCGCCGGCGCGCGCGCGGCCACCGTACTGCCGGCCGGCACCTTCAGACGCTGCCCGACCCAGACAACGTCGCGCTTGAGCCGGTTCAGCTCGCGCAGCGTTCCCATGCTGACGCCATATTTCGCCGCAATGCCGGAGAGCGTTTCGCCGCGCGTTACCGTATGGCGCTGCACCGCGCCGGTATACTGCGTGACGCCGGTCGCCGGATTACTGGCGACGCTCACCGTCGGCGATGAGCCGAGCGGACGATTTTCCTCCTTTGGGAGCGATTGTAGCGGGTGCGCCAGGAAATAGTTGCGCAGGCCTTTGTAGATGGCCATCGCAATCTTATCCTGGTAAGCGCTACTGCCGAGCAGTCGCTCCTCCGAGGTATTACTGATAAAGCCGGTTTCCACTAACAGCGAGGGAATATCCGGCGAACGCAGCACGCCCAGGCTGGCGTGCTCTGGCAAACGCTTATGCAGCGGCGACACGCCGCGCAGCTGTTGCAGCACCTTCACCGCCACATCGTAACCAACGCGCTGCGAATGGCCGAACTGCAGATCCAGCACCGCCTGGCTCAGGTAGGGGTCAGCCTGGCTGTTCGCCAGCAGATCCCCTGCGCCGCCCAGCAGTTCGGACTGTTTCTCGCGCTGTTCCAGCCAGTTCGCCATTTCGCTGTTGGCACGGCGGTTTGACAGCACCCATACCGAAGCGCCGGTGGCGCTGTGGCTCGGCGCCGAGTCGGCGTGAATCGAAACCAGCAGGTTGGCGTTCTCTTTACGCGCCACCTCGGAGCGGCCCATCACTGAGATAAAGTAGTCGCCGTCGCGCGTCAGCACCCCTTTGAACATCGGGTCTTTGTTGAGCAGCACCTTCAGCTTGCGCGCGATAGCGATAGTTACGTTCTTTTCATGCAGGCCGCGCTGGCCGGTAGCGCCCGGATCCTGGCCGCCGTGACCGGCGTCGATCGCCACAATCACCGTGTCGTTGCTGGTGGGCACCGCATTGCCCGGACGCGTTGTGGTGTTGGTGTTACTGACCGCCGTCACCTGATTAGCGTTAAACGGGTTAGCCGCCGGGCGGCTCGGCGCGGCCGACGCCGTCGACACAGGCGCAGCATGCGCGGCGGGCTGCCGGCCCTGAATAGTGAACACCACGTTATAGCTGCTGCCGTTACGCTGCGTCACCGCGCGGGTTTTGGCCGACTGCGTCAGCTCCAGCACCAGACGAATGCTCTGTTTATCTTTCGGCGTGCTGGTGCGGATGCGCCTGACGATATTTTCGCCGCTGAAGTTAAGCGGCAGCCCCTGAATGACGCCGCTCTGCCGGATATCCAGCACCACGCGATCCGGATTGCGCAGCGGGAAAAAGCCATATACCGGCTGACCGGCGAAGCTCAGCGTTACCGTCGCCTGGCTGTCGCCGTTTTCTACTTTGATATCGGAAAGGCTGGCCGCCAGCGCCGGGGCCGTTATCAGGCAGAGCGCCAGCAGCAGCGCGCTTTTCATCCTTGCGATCATGCCTGCGCCACCTGCTCTGTCAGGGTTTCGCCCAGCGCGGAGCGCGCCTCGAGCCGCGCCTCGCGCGCGGTGCCGACGTAGCTCAGCGTCAGCGCCAGATCGGGCGGCGGCAGCACGCCAGCGCCCTGCTGCGGCCATTCCACCAGGCAGATGGCGTCGCCGGTGAAGTAGTCGCGGATGCCCATAAACTCCAGCTCTTCCGGATCGGCCAGGCGATAGAGATCGAAGTGATAGAGCGCGCGCTCGCCAAGCTGGTAAGGCTCGACCAGCGTGTAGGTCGGGCTTTTTACGTTGCCCTGATGGCCAAGCGCCTGCAAAAATCCGCGGCTGAAGGTGGTTTTACCCGCGCCCAGATCGCCATAGAGATAGATTACCGCCGCGCCGGTACAGGCGCGGGCCAGCTGAGCGCCCAGATCGAGGGTCGCCGCCTCATCGGGCAAGGAAATAACACAGGTCTTCATGCTTTATTATTGGGTCATCTCTGGATTAACAAACTGCCACAGCAGCTCGAATAAATCTGTTGCCAACATGCCGCGCGTGCCGCGCCGCGCCGCCACTGCGTCCGCCGCTGCGCCGTGTGCCACGCAGCCTGCGCAGGCCGCGTCAAACAGCGCCAGCTGCTGCCCCATCATCGAGGCGATAATACCACTTAATACGTCGCCCATGCCGCCGGACGCCATACCGGCGTTGCCGACGTCGGCAAAGGCCATCGCGCCCTGCTCGCTGGCGATCAGCGTGCCGGCGCCTTTCAACACCGCCACGCCGCCGTAGCGCGCCGCTAGCTTCTGCGCGGCGAGCAGGCGATCGCTCTCGACCTCGCTGGTCTTAATACCCAGCAGTCGCGCCGCCTCGCCGGGATGCGGCGTAATGATGCGATTCTGACGTTTCTGCGCATTGATTGCCAGCAGGTTAAGCGCATCCGCGTCCCAAAGCATCGGCTTTTCGCTGGTGGCAACCGCTTTCAGTGCATTCTGTCCCCACTCGCGCTGGCCCAGGCCAGGGCCAATGGCGATCACATCCGCCCACGCCAGACCGCTCTGCAGCGCGTCGTCCGTCAGCTCGTCCACCATAATTTCCGGGCGCGCCGTCAGAACTGGCGCGATATTATCGCGATGCGTCAGGACGCGCACCAGCCCCGACCCGCTGCGCAGCGCTGCCTCCGCCGTCATGCGTATCGCGCCCGCGGTGCCGGTATCGCCGCCTACCACCAGCAGACGGCCGTGATTGCCTTTGTGCGAGGTCGGCTTGCGCGGCTTCAGCCAGTGCGACAGAAAGGTAGCGTCGAAGCGCGCCATCGGCGCCGCTTCGACGGCGAGAAAAGCGCCTAAGCCGAGATCGGCATAGCGCAGTTCGCCGATCAGATCGCGCGCTTTGCCGGTGATCTGGCCGGGCTTGAGGGCAATAAAGCTCAGCGTCTGCGTCGCGGCGATCGCCTCGCCCGGCGCGCAGCCGGTGGCCGCCGAGAGTCCCGATGGCATATCAAGCGCCAGCACCGGCGCGTGATGGGCGTTCGCCTGCGCAATCAGCGTGAGGTAGGGTTCGGCGGGCGCGCGGTTGATGCCGGTGCCGAGCAGCGCGTCAATGATAAGGTCGACCCGCTCCGGCCAGGCGGCGTCAGGCGCATGGATTTCGCCTCCCGCTTCCAGCCAGGCGTCGCGCGCGCGCTGCGCCTCGTCCGGCAGCGGCTTTTCGCCTGTGCACGCCAGCAGCGTCACCGTGCAGCCCGCCGCCTGCGCCAGCCGCGCCGTAACGTAGCCATCGCCGCCGTTGTTGCCATGGCCGCAAAGGATCAGCCAGTTTTGCGCCTGCGGCCACTGCGCGCGCGCCCGTTCGAACGCCGCCTGCCCGGCGCGCTGCATCAGCTCATACAGCGTAACGCCCAGCGCATCGGCACCGTCGCGCTCCAGCTGGCGCAAGGCCTGCGCAGGCCAGACGGAATATGGTAAACTGCGGCCGTTTGCTTCTGATTCCTGGTTACTCATGTCATACCCTCTCGATCTTCATCAGCTTGCTCAACAGATTAAACAGTGGGGCAAGGATCTCGGCTTTCAGCAGGTCGGCATCACCGACACCGATCTCAGCGCGGAAGAGCCGCGTCTACAGGCGTGGCTGGACAAACAGTATCACGGCGAAATGGAGTGGATGGCGCGTCACGGCATGATGCGCGCGCGTCCGCATGAACTGCTGCCCGGCACGCTGCGCGTCATCAGCGTACGGATGAATTACCTGCCGGCGAAAGCCGCCTTTGCCAGCACGCTGAAAAACCCGCAGCTCGGCTATGTCAGCCGCTACGCGCTGGGACGTGATTACCACAAAGTATTGCGCAATCGCCTGAAAAAGCTCGGAGAAATGATTCAGGAGGCGTGCGGCGAGCTGAATTTCCGCCCCTTCGTCGACTCCGCGCCGCTGCTGGAGCGGCCGCTGGCGGCCAAAGCGGGCCTCGGCTGGACCGGCAAACATTCGCTGATCCTCAATCGCGAAGCGGGCTCCTGGTTTTTCCTCGGCGAGCTGCTGATCGATCTGCCGCTGCCGATCGACGCGCCGCAGGAAGAGCAGTGCGGCCGCTGCGTCGCCTGCATGACGATCTGCCCCACCAGCGCCATTGTCGAGCCCTATGTGGTCGATGCGCGCCGCTGCATCTCCTATCTCACCATCGAGCTGGAAGGCGCGATTCCGGAAGCGCTGCGTCCGCTGATGGGCAACCGCATCTACGGCTGCGACGACTGCCAGCTGATCTGCCCGTGGAACCGCTACGGCCAGCTCAGCGACGAGGCGGATTTCTCACCACGCGCCGCGCTGCATGCGCCAGAGCTGATGACGCTGTTCCAGTGGGACGAAAAAACCTTTTTACGCGTGACGGAGGGATCGGCGATACGGCGTATCGGCCATCTGCGCTGGCTGCGCAATATCGCCGTGGCGCTGGGCAATGCACCCTGGACGGGGGAAATCGTGGAGGTGCTGGCGAAGCGGCTGGGCGAGAACCCGCTGCTTGACGAACATATCGAATGGGCGCTGCGTCAGCAGCATGCTAAGCGGCAGGCGCTGGCGATAGAGGTGCAGCCGGCGCAGCAGAAACGGCTGGTGCGCGCCGTCGAGAAGGGTTTGCCGCGTGATGCATGATTGACCACCGCCCGCTGCGTCTGAGTTTTCCACAAGCTGTGCATAAAAATAAAAAGCCGTTGTCATTCAACTGACCCAGAGCGCACTGCACCCCTGTTTAACAAAATGAAATATTGTCATTACAATAATAATCAATGAGTTAAATCAAGAATGTGTACAAATAAGAATGTGGATAGCGTCAGGCGTAGCCAACAAAGTTGTGGATAACTCTGTTTAAAATAGTTTTACAGATCGCGGGAAGCGGCAGCAAACGCGGCTGGCGCGCTGTGGATAACCTGATAAGCGCAGCGTCAGGCAGTGACCGGTATCGGCTTGTTCTAAACGTATGATTTTTAGTGATGTAAAATTTGGAGCGGGAAACGAGACTCGAACTCGCGACCCCGACCTTGGCAAGGTCGTGCTCTACCAACTGAGCTATTCCCGCTTAGAGAAGGTACTGCTAACTACATTTTGGAGCGGGAAACGAGACTCGAACTCGCGACCCCGACCTTGGCAAGGTCGTGCTCTACCAACTGAGCTATTCCCGCTTAGAGAAGGTGCTGCTGACTAAATTTTGGAGCGGGAAACGAGACTCGAACTCGCGACCCCGACCTTGGCAAGGTCGTGCTCTACCAACTGAGCTATTCCCGCGCCCTGTACCGCTGCATAAATTCTTCATCGGTACGGGGTGCGCATTATACGAGAAATTATTGCTGCTGCAAGAGTCTGAAAGCAAAATTTTGCGCTTTCGATTCGTTTGCCGATTAAAGCAGCAACCTGCTGTTTTCCTGCGCACCTTTTAGAACTAGAGCTGCAAAAAGTGCTCGCGATAGTATGCCAGCTCGGCGACCGATTCGCGAATATCATCCAGCGCCTGATGCGTGCCCGCCTTTTTAAAGCCTGGCAGAATCGCCGGCTTCCAGCGACGCGCCAGCTCTTTTAACGTGCTGACGTCGAGATAGCGGTAGTGGAAATAGGCCTCCAGCTCTGGCATGTATTTGAAAAGGAAGCGGCGATCCTGGCCGATGCTGTTGCCACAAATCGGCGAGCTGTTGGCCGGCACCCACTGTTTTAAAAACTCAATCGTCGCCAGTTCGGCGCGGCGATCGTCGAACGCGCTGGCTTTCACGCGCTCCACCAGCCCGCTCGCAGTATGGGTGCGCACGTTCCACTCATCCATCAGCGCCAGCTGCGCGTCGGACTGATGCACCGCCATCACCGGCCCTTCCGCCAGGATATTGAGGTTCGCGTCGGTCACCAGCGTGGCGATCTCGATAATGCGGTCGCGCTCTGGATCTAGTCCGGTCATCTCCAGATCGATCCAGATTAAATTATTTTCATTTCCTGTTGCCATGCTGTTTCCCGCCGTAGCCGTAGTCGTCATCGATAGTCATTAGGGTGTATCATAGACGTTTTGCCCAGCGGGGCGAAATCTGGCAACAGCCTGAGAGGATGCGTGAGCAAAAATAAACTGTCGAAAGGTCAACAACGTCGCGTCAGCGCTAACCACCAGCGTCGTCTCAACCAGCGTGAAGCGCCGGAAGCGGACGACAACCTGTTTGGTGAAGCGGCGGAAGGCGTAGTGATCAGCCGCTTCGGCATGCACGCAGACGTCGAGGATGCCGTGGGTGAGGTGCATCGCTGCAACCTGCGCCGCACCATCCGCTCGCTGGTGACTGGCGATCGCGTGGTATGGCGTCCGGCGCTCGGCGGCGGTAAAGGCATTGTCGAAGCGGTGCACGAGCGCACCAGCGTGCTGACGCGCCCTGACTATTACGATGGCCTGAAGCCTATTGCCGCCAATATCGACCAGATCATTATCGTCTCGGCGATTTTGCCCGAGCTGTCGCTCAATATTATCGACCGCTATCTGGTGGCGAGCGAAACCCTCGGCATCGAGCCGCTGCTGGTATTGAATAAAACCGATCTGCTGGATAACGAGGCGCGCGCGTTTGTCGACCAGCAGATGGCGATCTATCGCCGCATCGGCTACCGCGTGCTGATGGTCTCCAGTCATGCCAAAGCGGGCCTGGCGGAGCTGGAAGCCGCCCTGACCGATCGCATCAGCATCTTCGCCGGGCAGTCCGGCGTCGGCAAATCGAGCCTGCTGAACGCCCTGCTCGGCCTTGATGCGGCGGCGGAGACCGCGATTGTCACCAACGACGTCTCTGACGTCTCCGGGCTGGGTCAGCACACCACCACCGCGTCTCGCCTGTATCACTTTCCCCACGGCGGCGATGTGATCGACTCGCCTGGCGTACGCGAGTTCGGTTTATGGCATCTCGAACCGGAACAAATTACCCGCGGCTTTGTCGAATTCCGTGAGTTTATTGGCAGTTGTAAGTTTCGCGACTGCAAGCATGGCAACGATCCCGGCTGCGCCATTCGCGCCGCCGTCGAGGCGGGCCAGATCGATCGGTCGCGCTTCGACAACTATCACCGCATTCTGGAGAGCATGGCGCAGGTAAAAACGCGCAAAAATTTCTCCTCCAGCGAGTAACCCTCGCTGCTGATTAACGGCATTGACCCTGCATCGCCGCCGTAACGCGCGCGATCATGGGGAAATTCGCCATCTGACCGGGGCGCTGATATCATTCGCCCCCTTTTTGACTGACGCGAAACAAAGCCAGGAGGCTACGGTGTTTGATCGTGTAAAACTCGGCCTGAATCATGTACTGCCGAAAAAATGGTTAACGGAACTTGCGGGTTGGGGCGCCAGCCGGCGTGGCGGCTGGTTGACCAAACTGGTGATTGATATCTTCGTCTGGTTCTACAAGGTAGATATGTCGGAAGCGCGTAAGCCCGACACCGGCAGCTATCGCACCTTCAACGACTTCTTCGTCCGTCCGCTGAAGGACGACGCGCGTCCGGTCGATCCCGACGCCAGCCTGATCGTGCTGCCCGCCGACGGCGCCATCAGCCAGCTGGGCCCCATCGAAGGCGACCAGATTTTCCAGGCAAAGGGTCATCACTATACGCTGGACGCGCTGCTGGCCGGTCAGGAAGCGATGGCGGCGCAGTTCCGCGACGGTCATTTCGTCACCACCTATCTGGCGCCGCGCGACTACCATCGCGTGCATATGCCGTGCAACGGTATCCTGCGCGAGATGATTTACGTGCCGGGCGATCTCTACTCGGTCAATCCGCTGACGGCGCGCAATATCCCTAACCTGTTCGCGCGCAACGAACGCGTGATCTGCTATTTCGATACCGATATCGGCCCGATGGTGCAGATCCTCGTGGGCGCGACCATCGTCGGCAGTATCGAAACCAGCTGGGCCGGCACTATTACGCCGCCGCGCGAAGGGGTGATCAAACGCTGGCACTATCCGGCCGCCGATGATGAAGGCGCGATCGTGCTGCTGAAAGGCCAGGAGATGGGGCGCTTCAAGCTGGGCTCTACCGTGATCAATCTGTTCGCGCCGGGACGCGTCAAGCTGGCGGAGAGTCTGGAAGCCGAAAGCAAAACCCGCCTGGGTCAGCCGCTGGCCATCGTGCTGCCGCAGACCGTCCCCGTCGACGTTATCGCCGACTAACCGCTGAGAGTGTTTTTGCTGTGCGATCGTTTCTCATCCTGCTGCTGAGCCTCTGGCTCAGCACCTCCGCGCTGGCGGCCACCGTGCCGGACGTCAGCCAACTTAAACAGGCGCTGGACGAGGCGAAAGCGGCAAAAAGCTCTCCCGCGCAGGCGGAGCAGGTGCAGTCCCTTGAGGCTGCCCTCAATACCCTTTCCGAACGCGATGCGTCGCTGGAGCGCGCAAAGCAGTACCAGCAGGTTATCGACGACTTCCCCCGTCTGGCGCGCGAGCTGCGCCAGCAAATCGCCTCGCTGGACGACAGCAGCAAAAGCGTGCGCAGCACGCTGAGCAGCGCCCAGCTCGATCAGGAGATCCTGCAGGTCAGCAGCCAGCTGCTGGAAGAGGGACGTCAGGCGCAGCAGGAGCAGGATCGCGCCCGCGAGATCAGCGATTCGCTGTCGCAGCTGCCGCAGCAGCAGACCGACGCGCGGCGGGCGATGAACGAAAGCGACCGCCGGCTGCAGGGCGGATCCGCCGCCTCGCCGCAGGCGCAGACGCAGCTGTGGGCGGCCCAGGCGGAAAACGCGCTGAACAAAGCGCGCGTGGACGAGCTGGAGCTGGCGCAGCTCTCCGCCAATAACCGCCAGGAGCTGGCGCGCATGCGCGCCGACCTCCATCAGCGCAAAGCGGCGCAGCTCGACAACTATCTGCAGGCGCTGCGCAACCAGCTTAACGAACAGCGTCAGCGCGAGGCGGAGCTGGCGCTGGCGCGCACCGAACAGCTGGCGGAAAACAGTGGCGATCTGCCGCCCGCCATCAGCGATCAGTTTCGCGTCAACCGCGACCTTTCCGGCGCGCTGAACCAGCAGGCGCAGCGTATGGATCTGGTGGCGTCTCAGCAGCGGCTGGCGACCAATCAGATTATCCAGGTGCGTCAGGCGCTGGGCACGCTGCGCGAACAGTCGCAGTGGCTCGGCGCGTCGAATCTGCTGGGCGAAGCGCTGCGCGCGCAGGTGGCGCGGCTGCCCGATATGCCTAAATCGCAGCAGATCGACAACGAGATGGCGCAGCTGCGCGTGCAGCGCCTGCGCTACGAAGATTTATTGCAGCAGCAGGAGTCGCTGCGCAAGGCGCATCAGGCCGACGGGCAGCCCTTTACCGCCGAGCAGCGCCGTATTCTGGATGCGCAGCTGAAAACCCAGCGCGAGCTGCTCAACTCGCTGATTTCCGGCTGCGACACGCTGATTCTGGAGATCACCAAGCTCAAGGTCGCCAATACCCAGCTGCAGGATGCGCTGACCGACGTCAAGGACGCGACCCACCGCTACCTGTTCTGGACCGCGGATATCAGCCCCATCGGCCTGAACTATCCGGTTGAAGTGGCGCGCGATCTGACGCGCCTGCTGTCGCTCGACACCCTGGGCCAGCTGGGCAAAGCGCTGGCGATGATGGTCACCAGCCGCGAAACCGTTTTGCCGCTGATCGGCGCGGTGCTGCTGGTCGGCTTCAGCATCAGAACGCGTCGCCACTTTAACGCCTTCCTCGCGCGTTCGGCGAGCAAGGTCGGCAAAGTGACTCAGGATCGCTTCCGCCTGACGCTGCGCACCGTTTTCTGGTCGATTCTGGTGGCGCTGCCGCTGCCGGTGCTGTGGGCCGCGCTCGGCTACGGCCTGCAGCACGCCTGGCCCTACCCTGTCGCGGTAGCGTTCGGCGACGGCATCACGGCGACGCTGCCGCTGCTGTGGGCCTTTATGATCAGCGCCGCCTTCGCGCGCCCTAATGGCCTGTTCGTGGTCCATTTTCGCTGGCCGCAAACCCGCGTCGCGCGCGCAACCCGCTATTACTCGCTGACCATCGGCTTGATTGTGCCGCTGATTATGCTGCTGATCGCCTTCGCCAATATGGAAGATCGCCAGTTTTCCGCTTCGCTCGGCCGGCTCTGCTTTATCCTGATCTGCGGCGCGCTGTCGATCGTCACGGTGAGCCTGAAGCGTGCCGGCATTCCGCTCTATCTGGATAAAGAGGGCAACGGCGACAATCTGGTGAACCGCGTGCTGTGGAACCTGATGATCGCTATTCCGCTGGCGGCCGCCCTCGCCTCGATGATCGGCTATCTGGCCACCGCGCAGGCGCTGCTGGCGCGTCTGGAAACTTCCGTCGCCATCTGGTTCCTGCTGCTGGTGATTTACCACATTATCCGCCGCTGGATGCTGATCCAGCGCCGTCGCATCGCCTTCGACCGCGCGCGTCAGCGCCGCGCCGATATGCTGGCGAACCGCGCGCGTCATGAAGAGGAGAAAGACGCCGCGGCGCAAAACGGCGATGTGGTGGATGTCGATGAGCCGATTATCGATCTCGACGCCATCAGCGCCCAGTCTCTGCGGCTGGTGCGCTCTATTCTGACGCTGATCGCGCTGGTGTCAGTGATTGTGCTCTGGTCAGAGATCCACTCCGCGTTCGGCTTTCTGGAAAACATTCGCCTGTGGGACGTCAGCACCACGGTGCAGGGCGTCGAAAGCATCCAGCCGATTACGCTGGGCTCGGTGTTGATTGCGATTCTGGTGCTGATTATCACCACGCAGCTGGTGCGCAATATGCCCGCTCTGCTGGAGCTGGCGCTGCTGCAGCATCTTAATCTGACGCCCGGCACCGGCTACGCCATCACCACCCTGACCAAGTATGTGCTGATGCTGATCGGCGGTTTGATCGGCTTCTCGATGATCGGCATCGAGTGGTCAAAACTGCAGTGGCTGGTCGCCGCGCTCGGTGTGGGACTCGGTTTCGGCCTGCAGGAGATTTTCGCTAACTTTATCTCCGGCCTGATTATCCTGTTTGAAAAACCGATCCGCATCGGCGATACCGTGACCATTCGCGATCTTACCGGCAGCATCACCCGCATCAACACGCGTGCCACCACCATTATCGACTGGGATCGCAAAGAGATTATCGTGCCCAACAAGGCCTTTATCACCGAGCAGTTCGTTAACTGGTCGCTCTCCGATTCGGTGACGCGCGTGGTGCTGACCATTCCTGCGCCCGCCCATGTAGACAGCGAACAGGTGACCACGGTGCTGAAGCAGGCGTGCGACCGCTGCAGCTACGTGCTGGAGGTGCCGGCGCCGGATGTCTTCCTCGTCGATCTGCAGCAGGGAATTCAGCTGTTTGAGCTGCGTATTCACGCGGCAGAGATGGGGCATCGCATGCCGCTGCGTCACGAGCTGCACCAGCTGATCCTGAAAGGCTTCGCCGAGCACGGCATTGAAATGCCCTTCCCGCCGTTCCAGGTGCGCATGGAGACGCTGGGCAAAAAGACGCCTGCCAGCAACGGCACGCCGCCAACGCGCACTTTTAAGTCTGGCGGCCTTTAGACCAGGCAGCCGTGATACGAAGCGAGGCCCGTCAAGACGGGCCTCGTTAATATAGGGAACAGGCTGCACTCGCGCGCTTACTGCTTCACAAATTCCTCGCCCTGGGCGATATCTTTTTTCAGCGTTTCCAGCATAGCGTTTAGCGCCTGCTGCTCAAAAGCGCTGAGCGTGCCGACAGGACGACGCTCCACAACGCCACCTTTACCCAGCAGCAGCGGCTGCGAGAAGAAGCGCGCATATTCGCCGTCGCCTTCCACATAGGCGCACTCTACGACGTTCGCCTCGCCCTTCAGGGCGCGCACCAGCGACAGGCCGAAACGCGCCGCCGCCTGACCCATCGATAAGGTTGCCGAGCCGCCGCCCGCTTTGGCTTCCACTACTTCGGTGCCCGCGTTCTGAATGCGTTTTGTCAGGCTGGCGACCTCTTCGTCGCTAAAGCTCACCCCTTTCACCTGCGACAGCAGAGGCAGAATGGTGACGCCGGAGTGGCCGCCGATGACCGGCACTTCGACCTCATTCGGCTGCTTGCCTTTCAGTTCGGCGACAAAGGTATTGGCACGAATGATATCCAGCGTGGTGACGCCGAACAGACGATTCTTGTCATAGACGCCATGCTTTTTCAGCACCTCGGCGGCAATCGCCACGGTGGTGTTGACCGGATTGGTGATGACGCCGATAAGCGCTTTGGGCGCGGTTTGCGCCACCTGCTCAATAAGATTGCGCACAATCCCGGCGTTGACGTTAAACAGATCGGCGCGATCCATTCCCGGTTTGCGCGCCACGCCCGCCGAGATCAGGATCACTTCCGCGCCCTGCAGCGCAGGCGTCGCGTCTTCGCCGCTAAAGCCCTGGATCTTGACCGCCGTGGGAATATGGCTGAGATCGACCGCCACGCCAGGCGTCACCGGCGCGATATCATAGAGTGAGAGTTCGGAACCCGCAGGAAGCTGGGTTTTTAACAGAAGGGCGAGCGCCTGACCAATTCCGCCAGCGGCGCCAAGAACGGCAACTTTCATTCTGTACTCCTTATTAAGGTGGGGCAGAGTAGAGCCGAATTTCCATCTGTGTCCAGACCTGAATCAACTTCTCAGACGATGACAAACCCACTGTCTATTATGCGTGCAGCAGCACTTAATCTTATGGGTTGCTACTTTGTCAGCACAACGCGCCTGAATGACCGACAACGATGCCAATGGCAGATAGAGCACGGCCGCGATAGCTATCCATTGTGACACCTCAATTGTATAACAATTCTGCAACCTTCGCGTAGCCAGCCGCGCGCCGTTTTTGGTCTGTGCAGAAAACTTTGTTATCATTGGCGCCCGCACCGCGCGGCGCCTGCCTGTTTTACCAGCGAATTGCATAAAAATTCATTCATATGCATAATAATGTATCTGCCGTCGGCGGGCGTTCGGCATTTTTTCTCTACTGGTAGCTTATGCGAAACCCATCTAAACAAGACGAATTGATCAAAGCGTTTAAAGCCTTATTAAAACAAGAGAAATTTAGTTCTCAGGGCGAGATTGTGCAGGCGCTGCAGGATGAAGGCTTCGAGAATATCAACCAGTCAAAGGTTTCTCGTATGCTGACCAAGTTCGGTGCCGTCCGCACGCGCAACGCCAAAATGGAGATGGTCTACTGTCTGCCTGCGGAACTGGGCGTGCCGACCACCACCAGTCCGCTGAAAAACCTGGTGCTGGATATCGACTACAACGACGCGCTGGTGGTGATCCATACCAGCCCCGGCGCCGCGCAGCTGATCGCCCGCCTGCTCGACTCGCTGGGTAAAGCGGAAGGCATCCTCGGCACTATCGCCGGCGACGATACTATTTTTATTACCCCTGCCCGCGCCTTTACCGTGCGACAACTGCATGACGCTATCCTGATGCTGTTCGAACAAGAGCTGTAAACCACTCGTCGGCCGGCAACGTCTTTGCCGGTCGCGTTTCTGCCCGGCCCATTCTTTCTCTCCCCAGCTTTTTCAACCCGTTAGCTTATGCGCTTTACCGCTTAGCGCCTGCGCTGTTTTGGTCATACCTTTTGGCCCGCTTAACCTTTTGCGCTATTTTACGCTGCTTTACACTACGCAATTAGTGGCAATACCCAGATCTAAATCAATAACCAGCCACATTCACCATGATGTTTCGCACAAAAAGATAAAGTAAAATATCCCCTTGTTTTTGCAAGCGTTTAAACGGGAAAGGCCGTTTTTTATCCAATTTTTATAACTATAAAGAATAAAAATGAAGCATAAGGATAAAGAATAACAACAAAACATTATTAGGCAGGTATTAATTTCACACGTTATTAGTTCTATACTTCTTTTCGTGATGCAAATCACACCAAACAAAAAGACAAAAACAGACGACGAGGAAATAAACATGAAAGTTAAAACTACTATCGCAACCCTGAGCATTCTATCTGCCCTGTCATTCGGTGCTTTTGCAGCAGAATCCATTAATGCTCAGCAGGCGCAAAATCTGCAGTCTATCGGCTCAGTAAGCGTAAGCGGCGTGGCGGGTTCTCCGATGCAAATTAAAGAAGAACTGAACGCAAAAGCAGAGCAGCAAGGCGCCAGCGCCTATCGAGTGATCGAGGCCTACAACAACGGTAACTACCACGCCACTGCCGAGCTTTATAAATAAGTTCGCACCAACCGATATCGTCCCGGCGACCTTTTTGAAGCGCTACTTGCGCATCGGGTTGCCCGACTTATGAATTCAGGAGAGTAGACCATGAAAACCAAATCACTTATCGCTATCGCCGCGCTGACTTCCGCCCTGTCCTTTGGCGCCAGCGCAGCCAGCCTGGTATCAAATCAGCAGGCTGAAACTCTGCAGCCGCTGAACCAGACCATCAGCATCAGCGGTCATGACGGCGACCAGACCAATATTCGTCAGGCGCTTTCTCAAAAAGCCGACGCGCAGGGCGCTAGCCACTATCGCATCATTGAGAACAACCAGGACGATACCTTCCACGTCACGGCTGAGCTGTATAAATAATTAACCGATTGGGCGCCCGTGCGACGCCTGAAAATATCGACGACCCGCATCGATTATCGCTAACCGCAGGTTGTTGATTGTAATGAGGAGACGAACAATGAAAATCAAAGCAACCATCGCAACCGTTAGCCTGCTTTCCGTAATCGCATTTGGCGCTCAGGCAGCGCAGCTGGTTACCGGCGATCAGGCGCAAAACATGCAACCTGCAGGTACAGTCACCATTAGTGGTACGGCGGGCGCGCCGATGGACTATCGCGCGCAGCTTTCTCAAAAAGCGGATGAGCAAGGCGCCAGCGCCTATAAAGTGATCGAAGCGCGCACCGGCGACAACTATCACTTCACGGCTGAACTCTACAAGTAATTCCTCGTCAACTACTGACGAACCCCTTGGCCCCGCTTGTCGGGGCCCTTTTTGCGGGGGTTACCTGATATTAAAGCGGAGCTGGCCCTCCAGCTCCTCTTCCGCTTCATCAAACAGCAGGATCAGCGCGCCGTAGCGCCGCTTCTGACCCTTACCCAGATTGATAAATTCAACCTCCAGCGGCATCGGCAGCTCCTCGCCCAGGATCGCCTCCCATAACGCATCCAGATCGCAAATCCGGCCCGGTGCCAGATCGAAACGTTCGCTGAACTGGCGAAAAAAATGGGCCTGGTCAACGATCTCATTGAAGTCGAAACGCTCGCTTTTCATCCTCAGGGCTCCTGTTCTTCTTCACAGGACAGCAGAGTGCCGTCCGCGTGTTAATTCTCGCTCAGGCCGCCGATATGCAGCGCTTTGACTTCCAGATACTCCTCCAGACCGAGCACAGAGCCCTCGCGACCCAGCCCTGACTCTTTCACGCCGCCAAACGGCGCCAGCTCGGTCGATACCGCGCACTCGTTGATGCCGATCATGCCGCTTTCCAGCGCGGCGGAGACGCGAAACACGCGCTGCAGGTTTTGCGTGTAGAAATAGGCCGCCAGCCCGAATTCCGTCTGGTTGGCGCGGCGAATGACGTCAGCCTCCTCGCTGAAGCGAAAACAGGCGGCGACCGGGCCAAAGGTCTCTTCCTGCGCCAGCTTCATCTCTTCATGCGCCTCGGCGATCACCGTCGGCTGCCAGAAGTTGCCACCCAGCGCATGTCGCTCGCCGCCCGTGACGATGCGTCCGCCTTTGGCCTGCGCGTCTTTCACATGCTCTTCGACTTTATCCACCGCAGCGGCCTCAATCAGCGGCCCGACCACCACGCCCTCGTCGACGCCGTTGCCGACCTTGAGCTTTTTCACCTCTTCAGCCAGCTGACTGACGAAGCGATCGTAGACGGCGTCGTGGATATAGAAACGGTTGACGCTGACGCAGACCTGGCCGGCGTTGCGGAACTTATTGGCGATAGCGCCTTTCACCGCCGCATCGATATCCGCATCCTCAAACACGATATAGGGCGCGTTGCCGCCCAGCTCCATCGACACCTTTTTCAGGGTGTCGGCGGCGTTGCGCACCAGGGTTTTGCCCACCTGCGTCGATCCGGTAAAGGAAATTTTACGCACTGCCTTGCTGGCCATAATCGCATCGCTGATGGCGTGCGTATCGCCCGCCACTGCGTTAAGCACGCCATCCGGCACGCCCGCTTTTTTCGCCAGCGCCAGCAGCGCAAAGGCGCTGAGCGGCGTGTTGTTCGCCGGTTTGATAATACCGGTGCAGCCCGCCGCCAGCGCCGGGCCCAGCTTGCGCGTCAGCATCGCCATCGGGAAGTTCCACGGCGTGATGGCCGCCACCACGCCGATCGGCTCGCGCGTCGCCAGAATGCGCGAACCGGGTTTGGCCGGCGGAATAATTTCGCCGTTGGCCCGCTTCGCCTGTTCCGCAAACCACTGAATAAAGCTGGCGGCATATTCCACCTCGCCTTCCGCTTCCTTCACGGGTTTGCCCTGCTCGGCGGTCATCAGCTGTGCCAGCCAGGCTTTGTGTTCGATGATGAGCTGATACCAGCGATAAAGGATTTCCGAGCGCGCTTTGGCGGTCTGCGCGCGCCAGGCGGGAAAGGCGCGTTCGGCGGCGGCGATCGCCTGCTCGGTTTCCGCCTTGCCGGCTTTCGCCACGGCGGCCAGCACCTCGCCCGTTGCCGGGTTCAGCACATCAAAAGTTGCGGCGGCGCGGCGCCACTCGCCGTTGACCAGATAGCCGGTCTGAAACAGTTCGCTGTCGTGTAGGGGGGTCGTCATAGCTTCGCTCCTGTCATTTTCTTTTCCTGTGAGAAAAGTATAGATGGCAAAAGCGAGCCACTCAGGGAAGGCGTGGCATTGAGCAGGCCGCTGCGCAAGGCAGCGGCGAGATTCAGATTTGGATCAGGGTGTTCTGATATTTACTCAGCATATCGGCCAGCCGTTTTACCGGCTCGGTCACGCTGAGCGGCGCCTCGTACTGCACCAGCTTCTGCTGATAGATCTCGAACTCCGCCAGCAGCTGTTCAAAGTAGCGGCGGCGCTTTTCATCGCTGCGCGCGGAGATAATATGATCAGCCGTGGCGCGCAGCTGGCGGTGAAAGGCGGAGAGATCGGCATTCACCGGCACGTCCGCATTGCGCAGCCGCTGATGGCCGATAATCAGGGTCAGCGCGATGCGGTATTTGTCGAGATCGCCGGGAAACAGGTTCAGCAGCATAAACAGCTGCTGATAGAGCGCCGGAAGATGATTCTCGCGACGGCGCGCCTGGTTGGTGGTCATGGCGGAAACGGCCGCATACATAAAGCGGTTCAGCAGCTTACGTCCGGTGCGCGCCTTCGATTTGTCGCGGATCAGCAGGATCACCATCATCGCCACGAAACAGCCGATCACCTGCCCCAGTACGTTGTCGAGGAAGACGTTGAACTCGAACTTCATCGGGTTATCCAGCACCAGCACGTTAATGGTGCCGATAAGTGCGCCGAGCGTGCCGAGCTGACGCCGCTGCACAAAGATGCCGCCGACAAAGCCGAGCAGGCCGATGGCGATGCAGAGCAGCAGCGCGCTCTGCTGCGTGTTGGGCAGCACATACATAAAGTAGAGCGCGCCGAGCGGCACCGCGACGGTCATGCCGTAGAGGAAATCTTTTGCCATCAGCAGCGGATTCGGCACGCGCATCGCCAGCGCGGTGATCACCGCCAGCATCACCATGCAGCCGCTGCCGGAAGTCCAGCCGGTATAGAGCCAGAACAGCGAGCCGAGCGCGGTGGCGGCAAAGGTGCGAATGCCGTTAATCATCGCGTGGTGCGTTTCCGCAGAGCGCGCCTGAATAACCACTTCGCGCTCAAGGATGCCCTCTTCCAGCGTGGTAATGCGGCTGTTGCTTTTAATGCCTTTCAGCAGCAGCAAATATTCGGTCGCCGCGCCCACCCAGCTGGCGAGCGTCACCGGCGCTTTGCCGTCGCTGCTGGCGCCAATCACCCGGCGCATCACCTTCATGCGGCGATGCACGTCGGCGACGGTTTCTACCTCTTTTTCCACCAGCAGACGATACTGCGGCGCGATATATTCCGGGCGCGAGTTCTGGATTAAGAAGGTTTCCGCCGCCTGAGTGATCATGGTCAGCGACAGGGTGTTGAGCATCTGCAGACGACGGTTGGCGTTTTGCCAGCGCGACGACTCCATCATCAGCTGGCCGCGCATGGTGCCGAGCGCTGTGGTGCGGCGCACCAGCGCACTCCAGGCTTTGTCCACTTCCTCTTTATCTTCATGCGCCACGCAGAGCTGCAGCAGCCGATAGTGCGCCACCAGCAGCGCATCAACCTCGCTGTCGATCACTTTTTTAATCGAGCGCGGCGAGAAGATCATATCCGCCAGAATGGCGCAGAGAATACCGAGCACGATTTCGCTGCAGCGCTCTACCGCAAACTGCGGCGCCAGCGTCAGCCCGCCGCTGGCGTCGGCGGTTACCACGATAATCAGCGCGGTATAGCCCGCCAGGCCGAGCGCGTAGGAGTTTTCGACTTTGATCAGCGACGAGAGCCAGACGCAGACGCCGGCCCAGATGCAGCAGAGCAGCAGCATCACCACCGGCGCGCGCACCGTGGCGATCATAATGGTCAGCGCGGCGATACAGCCGATAAAAGTGCCGATAATGCGCAGAATGCCGCGATAGCGCAGCGCTCCGGAGTAGGGATCGCCGCCGGCGACGAAGGCGGTGCCGCCAGCGACGATGCCGGCGGTCATCACCGCCCAGCGCGGCGTTTCAAGGTTGAGGTGAAAGCCGATCATCAGCGCCACCACCAGCGCGAAAGTCAGCTTGACCGGGAAACGCAGGAACTCGATCATATCGCCCCGCTTAACCAAACTCACGCAGGCGATTAAAGAGACGCGTCATCGGCGACACCTGAGTGTCGGCGCGATCGTTCTGGCCGGTGATCACCACGGTTGCGGTGGTGCCCGCCGGGAAGCGATTGCCAGGCTGCTGATCGAGGCGAATGCGCACCGGCACGCGCTGCGCCAGACGCACCCACTCCAGGTTCGAGTCCACGGTGGCCATGCCTTTGCTGTCAACCGAACTACTGCTGTTGGTGACGCCCGCCGCAACGCTGTCGACGGTGCCGCGCAGCACCACATTGCTGCCGAGCGGCGTCACTTCCGCGCGGAAGCCCGGCTCGACGCCGTGCAGCTTGGTCTCTTCCAGATAGGCCAGCACGTAGAAAGAGTGCTGCTGCACCAGCGCCACTGCCACCGAGCCGCGGGTGATGAACTCGCCCTGATAGACGTTGAGGTTGGTGACCCAGCCGTCGGACGGCGCGGTAATAGCGGTGCGATCCAGGTCGATCTTCGCCAGATCGCGGGTGGCGATCGATTTCGCCAGCTGATGTTCGCTGGTTTGCAGATCGTTATTCGCCTGATCGATCGCCTCGCGCGACATCGCCGAGGTGCCCAGCTGATTGCGACGCGCCGCCTCGCGGCGTTTTTCGCTCACCAGCGCCTGATAGTACTCGACGTCCGCCTGCGCCTGATCCAGCGCTTTCTGGTAGCGCGGGCGATCGACAACAAACAGCGTGTCGCCTTTTTTCACCAGCTGGTTGTCATGCACCGGCACCTCGGTAATCAGCCCCGTCACATCTGGCGAAATCGCCACGACATCCGCCGCGAATTTGGCGTCGCGCGTCCACGGCGACTCGGTGTAAAACACCCAGGCGCGAAAGATAATAACTACAGCGATGATGACCAGCAGGATAGTAATCGCGTATCGCGCGATTTTTCTTATTAGCGATTTCACTTAAACCTCAGACGAATAGACGGGATACCAGGTAAAACACACAGCAGTAAAGCGCCGTGTTAAAAAGCGCCGGATGCCAGACGAGATCGTATATCCCGCTCGGCGTCAGCAGACGTTTCACCAACCAGAACAGCATTAGCGAGACGATTAATTCAACGAAGATGGGCGGGAAAGAGAGCCCAAACACGACAAAAACCGGAAGCACACTCATCAGGGATCCTTAGTTCGACCTTGCCGGGATGATCCTTAGCCTGCCCGGCCGCAAGCCGCGACGGGTTGATGAGGACGGATGACAACATCCGAACCATTGCTGAGTAAATAATAGCGTATCATCGGGCAGCAGCAGGCGTTTTGCCGCAGGTCGGTTTGACCTTTCGTGGACAAAAGCGGATCACCGGGAGATACCCCGGCGCGCATATAGTAACGCGCCTGACTATACGTTTTCTACAGATTGTGAACTAAATCACTTTTTAGCCAGAGTAAACAATGGAACGACTGAAAGGCATGTCCATTTTCGCCAAAGTGGTTGAATTAGGCTCTTTTACCGCCGCTGCGCGCCAGCTCCACCTTAGCGTTTCGTCTATCAGTCAGATTGTGGCGAAACTGGAAGATGAGCTACAGGTGAAGCTGCTGAACCGCAGCACCCGTAGCCTCGGCCTGACCGAGGCGGGAAAAATTTACTATCAGGGCTGTCGTCGCATGCTGGCGGAAGCCACCCAGGTGCACGAACAGCTCTATGCGTTTAACAACACGCCGATCGGCACGCTGCGCATCGGCAGCTCCTCCACCATGGCGCAAAACGTTCTCGCCGAGATGACCAGCAATATGCTGCGCGAATATCCCGGTCTGAGCGTTAATCTGGTGGCGGGCATCCCGGCGCCCGATTTGATCGCTGACGGGCTGGATCTGGTGATCCGCGTCGGCGCGCTGAAAGATTCCAGCCTTTTTTCGCGTCGCCTCGGCGCGATGCCGATGGTGGTGTGCGCGGCGAAAAGCTATCTGCAGCAGCACGGCGCGCCGGAAAAACCGGCTGACGTCGATAATTTCGCCTGGCTGGAATATAGCGTGCGTCCTGATAACAACTTCGAGCTGATCGCGCCTGAAGGGCTGGTGTCGCGGCTGTCGCCGCAGGGACGCTTCGTCACCAACGACTCGCTGACGCTGATCCGCTGGCTGAAGGCGGGCAACGGCATCGCCTATGTGCCGATGATGTGGGTGATAGAGGAGATTAACGCAGGCGAGATCGATATTCTTTTTCCGCAGTATCAGTCCGATCCGCGCCCGGTCTATGCGCTCTATACCGAGAAAGATAAGCTGCCGCTAAAGGTGCAGGTCTGTATCGACTACCTGACGGAATATTTTCAGCAGGTGGCGGCGCAGTATCAGCAGCACCGCGCCAGCTAACAGCCCGCCAGAAGGCGGGCTGTTAGTGATATCAGGCGGTGCCGCCGATGGTGAGCTTATCCAGCTTCAGCGTCGGCTGGCCGACGCCGACCGGCACGCTCTGCCCCTCTTTGCCGCACACGCCGACGCCTTTATCCAGCGCCAGATCGTTGCCGACCATCGAGATCTGCTGCATCGCCTCGATGCCGGAGCCGATCAGCGTGGCGCCTTTCACCGGCTTCGTTACCTTGCCGTTTTCAATCAGATAGGCTTCTGAGGTAGAGAAGACAAATTTGCCGGAGGTGATATCCACCTGGCCGCCGCCGAAGTTTGGCGCGTAGAGGCCATATTCGACGCTTTCGATAATTTCCTGCGGCGTCGATTTGCCGGCCAGCATATAGGTGTTGGTCATACGCGGCATCGGCAGATGCGCATAGGACTCGCGGCGGCCGTTGCCGGTCGGCGCCACGCCCATCAGGCGCGCGTTAAGCTTGTCCTGCATATAGTTTTTCAGCACGCCGTTTTCAATCAGCACGTTGTACTGACCCGGCACGCCTTCGTCATCCACCGCCAGCGAGCCGCGCAGCCCTTCGATAGTGCCGTCATCCACCACGGTACAGAGTTCCGACGCTACCAGCTGACCCATTTTGCCGCTGAACACCGAGGTTTCGCGACGATTGAAGTCACCTTCCAGACCATGACCGACCGCTTCATGCAGCAGCACGCCCGGCCAGCCTGCGCCCAGCACCACCGGCAGCGTGCCGGCCGGCGCGGCGACGGCGGAGAGATTAACCAGCGCCATGCGCACCGCCTCTTTCGCCCAGGCGTCGGCGCGTACTTCGCCGTTTTCATCGGCGAGGAAGAATTCGTAGCCGACGCGCGCGCCGCCGCCGCTGGCGCCGCGCTCGCGTTTGCCCTGATCTTCAACCAGCACGCTGACGGAGAGGCGCACCAGCGGACGGATGTCCGCCGCCAGCGTGCCGTCGGTGGCGGCCACCAGCACCTGCTCATAGACGCCGCTCAGGCTGGCGTTCACCTCCTGCACGCGCGCGTCGGCGGCGCGCGCCACTTTGTCTACGCGCTGCAGCAGGGCGATTTTATCTTCGCGCGTCAGGCTGTCGAGCGGGTTAATCGGCTGATAGAGCGCGCGATGCATCACGTTTGAAAGCGTATGCGCCTTGCCGTTGCCCTGTTCGCGCACGATGCTGCGCGCCGCTTCCGCCGACTGACGCAGCGCGTTCAGGGTGATCTGGTCGGCATAGGCGAAGCCGGTTTTCTCGCCGCTGACGGCGCGCACGCCGACGCCCTGGTCGATATGCCAGGAGCCGTCTTTAATAATCTTGTCCTCCAGCACCCAGGATTCATGGAAGCTGGACTGAAAATAGAGATCGGCATAATCCAGACGACGTTCTGAAAGCTGCCCTAACAGGGAAAACAGGTCCTGCTGATTAATATTGTTAGCAGTTAGCAACTGCTCACTTACCAGGTTCAGAGTCATCGTATCTCGCTCGTTTTATGCTCGGATAATGAGGGTGTGACACTCATTCTGCGCCAGCGCCGTCTGGCGCTGCGCGGATAAAGTCAGATTTTACTAGCCTGCGGCAATTCCCCGACGGCGTCAAATTCACTTCTTCTCTTCTTCGCGCGGTTTGCGCAGCACTTCGTTGATTTGCGGCTTATCCAGCGGGCCGTCGATGTGATAACGCAGCAGCGAGATTTTATTCCATAGCGGGCCCAGCACCTTGCTGGCGGCGAAAACCGCCGCGCCGACCACCGGGTTGATGACAAAGGCAGTCGCGACGCCGACAGAGGCGGAGATCTCCGGCGCCACCACCGCTTCCATATCGATATTGCGCTTCACTAAATCGACTTTCCCCTGCATGGCGATATCCGCTTCCAGCCCGTCCACCAGCAGGTTATCGGTGCGCATCACGCCGTTTTCAATCCACGCAGTGCCGTTGATCGAGTCAAAATAGAAACCGTCGTTGTTAAAGGTATCGCTAAAATCGAAACGCAGCTTGCGCAGCAGCGCGTCAAAGCTCATCAGACGCAGCAGCTGTCCCGCCGCGCCCGTATTCACGTCGGCGATTTGCCCCTTGCCGAAATGGGTTTTAAGCGTGCCGCTCAGCGTCTCTTCCGAGGGCTGCCACGGCGCCGAACGCCAGTGCAGATCGTAATCGACCTTAAAAGAGGCGTCGCGCAGCGGCGTATTGACGCCAAACCAGTTGGTGGCGTTATTGATATTGCTGCCGCTCAGCGTGCCCTTCAGCGAGGTGCGCGGCGCGTCAGCGCGATTGACCCATTCGCCGGAGACGTTAAGACGCGAGCTGCCGGTATCCACCAGGCCGTTAGTGAGTGCTAACGTATCGCCTTTCGGCACCACCTGCGCCTGAATGCGGCCGAACTTCTGCCCGCGCAGCCAGCACTCGGCGCAGCTCAGCTGCAGCGCCGGCCAGCGGCTGAAGTCGATGTGACTCGCCTGCTGCTGTTGCGCCGCGCTATCGCCGCCGCCGCTCTGCCATTCCGGGTTGTAGTAAAGATAGTCGAGCGCCACGCGCCATGCCGCGCTTTGCGCCGTCTCCAGCGTGCCGCGAATTTCGCGTCCCGTGACGCTGACGCGGCTTTTGCCGTTAACGCCCTGCTCCAGCGTGGCGTCAACGTCGTGCCACTGCTGGCCCGCCAGCGTCACCGCCGGGCTGCGCAGGGTCACATCGCCGGGCAGCGCGACGCCACTCAACTCGCCTCCGCCGCGCGCGTCAGAGGCGCCGCCCGCCGCCATCAGTCCGGCCCAGGCTTCGCCGTCCAGCGGAGGCAGATTAAGCACCATGCCGGCGCGATCCGGCAAGGCAGGTTTGCTGTGCGCCTCGTTCAGCCAGATGCCGCGCTCGACGCGCAGCTGCGGCTCCAGCAGCCAGCGGCTGTTAAAGCGATGGCGGTTCGCCACGCTGCCGCTCAGTTCGAACTGCTGCAGGTCGCCGCTGGCGTTCACCGCGATGGGCATCGCGTCGCCGCTCGCCTTATCGAGCGGGGCCGGTAAGCGACTGCTTACTTCTTTCGCATCCCCTTTCAGGCTGACGTCGTAGCGCGCCCCGCCCTGATGCGGCAGCGTAATGTTCACGTCCCCCTGCCACGGCAGATGCCCGCCTAGCTGGCTGGCGATCGGCGCCGGCAGCGGCGACAGTTTCGCCGGCTGCCAGTCGCCGTCGAGTTTGACGTTGACGCCAAACTCCTGCGGATTCTCTTTGGTGCTAAAGCTGACGTTAACCGGCTGGCCGAACCAGTTCGCCTGCAGCCTGTCGCTGTCGAGATTGCCGTTGTTAAAGCGGAAACGGCCGCTCAGGTGATCTAAGGTGGTGTTGAGCGGCTTGATGTGCAGCGCGTTGTTGTGCAGATCGACGTTGCCGCTGGCGTGCACCAGCTCGCCGTCGAGGGGAATATCGAGCTTCAGATGCCCCTGGGTTTTCCCCTTGATCTCCAGCTGCTCCAGCGCCGCGCCCAGCGAGGCCTTCAGCGGCGTATCCTGAAAATAGCGTGCGATTTGATCGCCTTCGCCGCTGATATCGCCGTCGATCAGCAGTTTCTCTTTCAGGTAGTCCGGAATGGCCGCGCTGAAATGGCCGACGTCTACCTCGCCCAGCCTGAAGCGCGGCGCCGTCATCCACAGCCCGTCGTTGATGAAGTTGAGATCGATATCGAGCTGAGAAACGTCGGGCCAGTTGGGCTGGAAGGCATAGGTCGCCTGCCGCAGCGGCACCCAGACCTGAAACATGCCGTCGTTATGACGGAACGGGAACAGCGTCGGATTGCCCGCGAACAGCAGCGTCGCGTTATCGACCTGACCGCCCTTGATCGCCCCGCTGAGGTAGCGCGTAAGCGCCTTGCCCATCAGCGGCTGCGGGAAGTAGCGCCAGGCGTCGCCCGCGTCGGTGACGCGAATGCCGGCGAGAATATCGAGACGCGGCTCGCGGCCGAGGTTCTGCTGATAGCGAAAATCGCCGCGCGCCCAGAGTGAGCGAGCCTGTACGTCGAGATCGCGACCATCCAGCGTCAGGCCGTTTTGATCGCGCAGCCAGCTCAGCGAGCCGCGCAGCTGATGGATCTCCAGCGGCGCGTTGAACATGGCGCTGTAGGGCACGTCGGTGCGGCCCATCTCGATCTTCACCTGGCCATTGCTGAGGCTGCCGCGCGCTTCGCCGTTCAGGTTGCTGATGCCTGGCAGCAGCTGCCACGGCTGCCAGCGAAAATCGCGCCATTTTACCTGCATGCGCGTCTGGTCCGGCTGCTGCAGAGGAATGTCCAGCGCCAGCCCCTCTACCGTGCCCTGCGGCTGCAGCGCGCGCCAGTTTTCGAACAGCGAGGGCGACAGCGGCGCAAACAAAGGCACCAGCGGCGCGATGCGGTTGAGCGCCAGCTGTGTCGCCCTCACCCGCACCTCGCCCTGATGATCGGGGCCGAGCAGCTGCTTATCCTGCGGCCGCCACAGCAGCGCAAAGTGGCCTGCAGGCCAGGCTTCGCCGTCGGTGCTGAGACGCGTCTGCGGCACGTTGACCATCCAGCCGTTTTGATAGCGCGAAAGATGCGCGGTCAGGCCGTCAACCTGCAAATGATGGGCGCCATCTTCGCCCTGCCAGTTCGCGCCGCCCTGGCGCAGCAGCAGGTCGCCCGCGTAGAGATCGCCGTCGCGCAGGCTAACCCAGGCCGCCAGGCTGAAACGCGCGCTGTCGAGCCGCGTGTTGTCACGCATCCAGCGCCCCAGCCACGGCCGCACGTCAACGTCGTCCGCCTGCATCCAGATGCGTCCGTCGTTGAGCAGGCCTTCGCTATCGTTCAGGTCGAGCCGCACCTGCACTACGCCGTGCTGGCCGGTAAAGCTGGAGAGGCTCACCTCGCCCTCTGCGCGATGGCGGTTCGCCTCATTCAGCCAGGTAAGTTTGGGGATCGCCAGCTCGGCGCGCTGGCCGGAAGGCGTGCGGAAAAAGATTGAGCTGTCGCGCAGGTCGAAGTGGTCGAACTGACGCAGAAAGAGTTCGTTAATGCGGCCAGGCTTGAAGCTGTTTTTCTCTTCATCGCTGGAAAAGAGCGGACGATTGTTGTCGAGGCGCAGCTGCCAGAAGGTGAGATCGCGAAACTGCCAGCGCCAGTGCAGCAGTGACTGCCAGACATCCAGCGCCAGGCTGACGCGCGCGATGTCGAGGGTACCGTTCTCTTTCATATCGACGCGCAGGCCGCGGATCTGCATCGTCGGGCCGAACGTTTCCCAGCGGCCGCGCAGTTGGTCAGCGGTGACGCTGACGCCGCTGGCGCGCGACACCGTCGCCAGGATGTCGCTGCGGTAGCTGTCGAGGTGCGGCATCACCAGACGCAGCCCGCTGACCAGCAGCGCGACAATGACGATCGCCGTCGCAACCAGCAGTAACAAAATCCTCGGCAGCTGCCTCACACACCTCTCCTTGTCTTCCGCATTTGACGGATGGTTATCTCTCATACTCAACCGTCGCCAGACAATTATCGGTATGAATGCGCATGTTAACCTAAGCAAGGCCGCTTTTTTAGCCCGCAGCAGGCGATTTTGCCTGATGCTACGGGGATTACATCATTACCACGTCGAACTGCTCCTGGGTGTAGAGCGGTTCGATATGCACTTTGACCTGTTTGCCGACGAAAATTTCGACCTCGGCCAGCGCGTGCGACTCGTCGCTTTTCAGCGCCTCGCCGACGGCCGGCGAAACATAGACCAGAAAGCGATCGGCATCATAGGCGTGATGGACGCGGACGATTTCACGCATGATTTCGTAGCAGACCGTCTCCACCGTTTTCATCGTGCCGCGCCCTTTGCAGACCGGGCAATCTTCGCACAGCACATGCTCGATGCTTTCCCGCGTGCGTTTGCGCGTCATCTCCACCAGCCCCAGCGCCGAGAAGCCGTGAATGCCGGTTTTGACCCGATCCTTGGCGAGCGCCGACTCCAGCGAGTGCAGCACGCGGCGACGGTGGTCGTCATTGCTCATATCGATAAAGTCGATAATGATAATGCCGCCCAGATTGCGCAGCCGCAGCTGGCGCGCAATCGCCTGCGTCGCCTCGACGTTGGTGTTGAAGATGGTTTCATCGAGATTGCGATGGCCGACAAAGGCGCCGGTGTTGATGTCGATAGTGGTCATCGCTTCGGTCTGATCGATGATCAGATAGCCGCCTGACTTCAGCTCGACTTTGCGATCCAGCGAACGCTGGATTTCATTCTCAACGTCGAAGAGATCGAAAATTGGCTGTTTACCGGCGTAAAGCTCCAGCTTGTCGGCCATTTCCGGAATGTATTCGCGCGTGAATTCCACCAGCAGCTCGCAGGTCAGGCGAGAGTCGACGCGAATACGATCCAGCGCCGCGCCGGCGAAATCGCGCAGGATGCGCTGCGCCAGCGCCAGCTCGCCGTAGAGCAGGCAGCGGGTCTGGTTGCGCTTTTTCCGCTCGGTGACTTTGGTCCAGAGCCGCTTCAGAAAGGCGGCGTCCTGCGCCAGCTCCTCTTCGCCAATGCCTTCCGCCGCGGTGCGGATAATAAAACCGCCCAGATCGTCGCAGTAGTCCGCGACCACCGCCTTCAGGCGCTCGCGCTCGCGCTCGCTTTCGATGCGCTGGGAGACGCCGACGTGCGACGCACCGGGCATAAACACCAGATAACGCGACGGCAGCGTAATGTCGGTGGTGAGGCGCGCCCCTTTGGTGCCGAGCGGATCTTTTACTACCTGCACCATCAGGTCCTGGCCCTGCCGCACCAGTTCGGCGATATCGCGCACGATAAAGTTTTTCTTCTCATCGCCCGCCACGCACTCGGTGTGCGGCATGATATCGGAGGCGTGCAAGAAGGCGGCTTTATCCAGGCCGATATCAACAAAGGCCGCCTGCATGCCCGGCAGTACGCGGCTGACGCGCCCTTTGTAGATATTGCCGACGATGCCGCGCCGCGCCTCGCGCTCAATATGAATTTCCTGCAGAATGCCGCCGTCGATATAGGCCACGCGCGTCTCGGAAGGCGTGACGTTGACCAGTAATTCAGCCGTCATGTTATCCCCTTACGGCACGCAGTGACTGAAAATGGCTGAGTAACTCGCCTGTCTCAACCAACGGCAATCCGACCACCGCGTGATAGCTTCCATTAATTTTGCGGACAAAGTTTCCACCGATGCCCTGAATGCCGTACGCGCCGGCTTTATCCATCGGCTCGCCGGTGGCGATATAGTCGGCGATCTCCGCCGCGCTTAACAGGCGAAAGGTCACGTCCGTCACCACCAGGCAGTCGAGCGCGCGCGCGCGATCGGCCAGCGCAACGGCGGTCATCACCTGATGCGTCTGGCCCGAAAGACGCGCCAGCATCCCGGCGGCGTCCGCGGCGTCGCGCGGCTTTTCCAGCACCTCGCCGTTAAGCACCACGATGGTGTCCGCGCCCAGCACCGGCAGATCCTGCTGCGCGACCGCGACGCCGGCGCGCGCTTTGTCATTCGCCAGGCGACGCACGTAACTTTCCGCTGCCTCATCCGGGCGGCGTTGCTCTTCAACATCGGTATGGAGACGCTCAAACTGCAGGCCAAGCTGCGTCAGCAGCTCGCGACGACGCGGAGAACCGGAAGCCAGATAGAGGGATAACATAAAATTCCTTACTGAACAGCGAACTGACGACGAATCTTTCTCATTAATAAGAATAGCCAGGGCCAGAGAATCCCGTCGATAACGCTGCTCCAGAAAATTTCAGGGCGGAATGATACGTTGATCACTAAAAACTCCGCCCAGAAAACAATCACGTCCACCGCCAGCGACAGCACCATCACCATTAACGCCTGCTGCCACAACGCCAGGTTGCGGAACAGCTGGAATTTAAAGGCGACCAGGTAGGCGATGATGCTGAGCGCCAGCGCGCGCACGCCGAGGGTGGATCCGGCGATCAGATCCATCACCCCGCCCAGCACGAAGCCGGTGCCGACGTTGACGCGGTGCGGCAGCGCCAGCACCCAGTAAATCAGGATAAGCAGGATCCACGATGGCCGGAACATATAGAACTGTTCCGGCCACGGCATGATCTGCAGCACAAGGGCGACAAGAAAGGACAGCCAGATAACCCAACGACCCTGGCTGCGGTATCGACTCAAGGCTGGCCTCCGCGCGCGTTAGCCGGCGCGCTTTGCGTTCCGCTGCTGGCTGGCGCAGGCGGGCCCATCTGCGCGGACGGCGCCGGCGGTCCCATCTCGCCCGCTGGCGGCAGCACCTGCGGCATCATCTGCATCAGGCGCTCGTTGGCAACGCGGTGCACGTCATCCGGCGCCATCGGCATATCGCCGTTCTTATCCGCGCCCCACAGCAGCAGCAGATAGCGCAGACGCTGCAGTCCCGCGGTCGGACGCGCCTGAATCACGGTATAGGCGCGCTGCGTGTCGACTTTCACCGACGAAACCACCGCCACCGGATAGCCTTCCGGGAAACGTCCGCCCAGGCCAGAGGTCACCAGCATATCGCCGACGCGAATATCGGTGTTGCCCGGCAGATGCTCCAGCTGCAGATCTTCGGTGCAGCCGTTGCCGGCCGCAATCACGCGGATGTCGTTGCGCAGCACCTGAATCGGCAGCGCGTGCGACGCGTCGCAAATCAGCAGCACGCGGCTGGTCACCTGACCGACAGCGATAACCTGGCCGACCACCCCTTTGTCGCTGATGACCGGCTGGCCTTCATAGACGCCGTTGACGCTGCCTTTGTCGATCACCACCTGATCGGTGTAGGGATCGGTGCCGGTGGAGATCACCTGCGTCACCATCTTGTGCTCATCCTGACGCAGCGGCGAACCTAACAGTTCGCGCAGACGCGCGTTTTCCTGCTTATATTGCCCCAGCATCAGCAGGTCGCTGTTTTTCAGGAAAAGCTCGCGGCGCAGGGCTTTATTCTCCAGCTCAAGCTGCTGGCGCGACGCCAGCGAACCGGAAATACCGTCAAGGATCTGGCGCGGGCCGTTGGCCAGGAAATAAAACGGACTGACCGATGTGTCCAGATAGTTGCGAATTTGGGTAAACGAACCCAGCCGGCTATCGGCGACGATAATCGCGATGGCAACGATCACCGCCAAAAACAGGCGCAACTGCAGGGAAGGCCCCCTGCTAAAAATCGGCTTCATATATTCTGCGTGTTCCTCGACAACAGGTAAGGAAGTACGGCCAACGCCGCACTTCCCTGGGCTGGACGTCTGACGCCGACGCCTGTAGCGTCAGCTTCCACGCGATTCCCTGCGCATTTCGATTCAGGTCACAGCCGATTGAGGCGATTATTCTTCGCTGAACAAATCGCCGCCATGCATGTCGATCATTTCCAGCGCTTTACCGCCACCGCGCGCCACGCAGGTCAGCGGATCTTCTGCCACCACCACCGGAATGCCGGTCTCTTCCATCAGCAGACGGTCCAGGTTGCGCAGCAGCGCGCCGCCGCCGGTCAGCACCATGCCGCGTTCGGAGATATCGGACGCCAGCTCCGGCGGGCACTGCTCCAGCGCCACCATTACCGCGCTCACGATGCCGGTCAGCGGCTCCTGCAGCGCTTCCAGGATTTCATTTGAGTTCAGCGTAAAGCCGCGCGGCACCCCTTCCGCCAGGTTACGGCCGCGCACTTCGATTTCGCGCACTTCGTCGCCCGGATAGGCGGAGCCGATCTCATGCTTGATGCGTTCTGCGGTCGCTTCGCCAATCAGCGAGCCGTAGTTACGGCGCACATAATTAATAATCGCTTCGTCGAAGCGGTCGCCGCCGATGCGCACCGACGAGGAGTAGACCACGCCGTTCAGCGAGATCACCGCCACTTCGGTGGTGCCGCCGCCGATATCAACCACCATCGAGCCGGTCGCTTCAGAAACCGGTAGGCCAGCGCCGATAGCGGCCGCCATCGGTTCTTCGATCAGGAAAACTTCACGCGCGCCTGCGCCCTGCGCGGATTCGCGGATAGCGCGACGCTCAACCTGGGTCGCGCCGACCGGCACGCACACCAGCACGCGCGGGCTTGGACGCATAAAGCTGTTGCTGTGCACCTGCTTGATGAAGTGCTGCAGCATTTTTTCAGTAACGAAAAAGTCCGCGATCACGCCATCTTTCATCGGGCGAATGGCGGCAATATTACCTGGCGTACGGCCGAGCATCTGTTTGGCATCATGGCCAACGGCCGCCACGCTCTTTGGGGAACCGGCACGGTCCTGGCGGATGGCAACCACGGAAGGCTCGTTCAGCACGATGCCCTGTCCTTTTACATAAATCAGGGTATTCGCGGTACCCAGGTCAATGGACAAGTCATTGGAAAACATGCCACGAAATTTTTTAAACATATCTAAAGGATAATCCTGCAAGCTGGGGGCGGAAAATAAAATCCGCTTACTTTACCAACCACGCGAAGCCGCCACAAGGCGCAAAAACGTTCTGCTTCGGTGAAAAAATAGACCAATTTGGCTTTATACGATCGTCAACGAGAACTGACGGGTGCAAAACAGCGCTATTCCCCTGTTTTCACCCCTTCCGGCGTCTATTTTGACGTTCTCGTTCGACATAAAATTTAACATTTCCGCTTAGGATTTTGGCTATGTCGCCGCCGCTATCCCTACTGGCTAAATATGATAGCGTTGTGAATACTTTTTCACATTACTGTTTACCGGCAGCGACGGCGCGAAAAGATCGCCCTGCCCGCCGGAGACACCCAGGCTGACCAGCGTCTGCCACTCCGCATGCGTTCGCACGGCGGTGGCAAAAACCTGCGTCTGAGTCGACTTGCACACCTCCAGCAGGCTCTGCACGAACAGCTGATTTTCGGTGCGCCGGTCGATATTGCGCACCAGGCCGGGATCGAGCTTGATTAAATTGATGGGGAATTGCTTGATATACGCGCTACTCACCACGGTTAAACCAGCCTGAGCGACGGCGATGCGACAGCCAAACGCCTGCAGCGCGCGGAACACCGGCGCTAAACGGTTGATGTGTTGACAAACGTCAGCCTCAGCAAGTTCAAATAAAAATCGTTTTCTTTGCGCTTTGGTGCACTGCAGCAGCATATTTTGCAGCCAGTTGACGAAGGGGCGCTGCAGCAGCGAGTCGATATTGATCGGCATCGCCAGGGTTTCGTCCGGCCAGACTTCGGAGAGCGCGGCGATGCGCAGCACCAGCTGGCGATCCCAGCCGTCCGCCATGCCGAACTGCAGCACCAGCGGCATAAACTCCGCCGCCAGCACCTCTTTGTCGCCGTCGAAAATGCGCATCAGTAGCTCGCGATGGTGCACGCTGCCGTCGAGCAGCACCGCCGGTTTCTGGTAGAGGCGCGGACCGCCGCGGCTCAGGGTATTTTCCAGCAGGGTGCGCCAGCGCACGCTGCCGCGGCCGGCGTCGAGCGGGTTGCCTTCGCCGTTTGACCAGTTATTGCCGCCCAGCAGCGTCGCCCGTCGCGTCGCCATTTCGACGTTGTCCATCACCTGCGGCACGCTCTGTCCGCTGTGCCACGCGCTGATGCCGATATGGATCAGATCGTCGCGGTTCACCATACGCATCGGCGGCAGCGAGTCGACCGCGTTGATCAGCTGATCCGCAATGCTGTTGGCCTCTTTCAGGCTGCGATGCGGCAGCAGCACCGCGAAGTCGCTGCGAAAGTAGCGCGCCAGCAGCGCGCCCGGATAGCGCAGCACAAAGGTAGAGAGCATGTTCACCAGATCGTAGAGATACTCATCTACCAGCGTCGTACCCAGGGTTTCGTTGAGCATATCGAGATCGGGCAGGCGCACCATCATCACCACGCCGTGCATACCGACATCTTCTTGATCCTCCAGCAGCGTCGCCAGCTGGTTGTCGAAGAAGAGCCGATTGCTCAGGCCGGTGCGGCTGTCCTGCGCGGCGAAGGCGCGGATCAGCGTGTCGATGCGCAGCCGCTGTTCGCCCGCTTCCTGCAGATCGCCTAGCAGCATATCGATGGCGCTGCTGGCGCGCGGCGGCCACTCATCGACGTCGCCCTTGCGCAGCAGCGTGCGCTCGCCCGCCAGGATCGCCTCGGCGCGCTTTTCCAGCTGCTCCATGCCGCGCCACTGGCGATTGAGCCAGCAGTGCATCATAAACAGCAGCAGGCTCATCACCAGCACCACAAAGAGGATCGCCGTCAGGGTATAGACGCCGGTAAAAGACTGAAACCAGGTTTTGGCGGGATCGAGCACCACGACGCGCATCGTCACGCCCGGCTGATGCACCAGCGGCACGTCAACCTGGATAAAGCGGTTGGTCTCATCTTCCAGCATCGGGTTTTCATGCCGGCTAAGCCGAAACAGGATCTTGTCGCCGTTGCGCAGCTCGATGCGCTCGGTATTGATCACCGTCATGGTGTGCTGCAGCCAGCCGCGCAGTTCGTCGGGCGACTGCTCGAGCAGCGCTTGATCCACTTCGGTCGCCAGCGTCTGCACCCGTCCCTCGGCGCGCTGGTGCGTCAGCCAGTAAACGCTAAAAGCGCAGCCTACCAGCATCAAAAACATCGCCAGTAAGCTTAAAAATGTAATGAACGCAGAAAGTTTCGTGGTTAATCGCATCCCTGTGCCTGTTCGCTGCGGTGATGACCCGTTTATGACCGCCCTGCGTCGCGCCTGACGCAAGCGCGAGCAAAATAGCATAAATTCCGCTACGCGGCAGCGCTGCTGCGTATGAAGGGCCAGTATATCCGTACCAGACAACAGGGAAGCGCGGTCGTTCTGTTTTTCAGCGCATTCTCATCGGCGAGGCGCGCCAGGAAATTTCATATTTTCGCAGCGAAAGTCGCGGCGATCGGCAATAGTCATCATGCTGGGAGAGTGATTCCAGCCGGGAGGTAAGTGATGAAATCGACAAAATATCTGACGGAAGCCGACGTAACGCCGGAAAGCGTCTTTAATATGCAGCGCCGTCAGGTGCTGAAAACCCTCGGCCTGAGCGCCGCTGCGCTGGGCATGCCGGGCGCGGCGCAGGCGGACGTGCTGAGCTGGTTCAAGGGCAACGACCGCCCCGCCGCGCCAGCCGGCCGCGCGCTGACCTTCAGCAAGCCGGAAAAATATCAGGCCAGCCTGACGCTGACGCCGGAGGATAAGGTCGCCGGCTACAATAATTTCTATGAATTCGGCCTCGACAAGGCCGATCCGGCCGCCAACGCCGGCACGCTGAAAACCGATCCCTGGCAGCTGACCATCGACGGCGAAGTGGCGAAGCCGATCACCCTGAATATGGACGACATCTTCAAAAAGTTCGCCATGGAGCAGCGTATCTACCGTATGCGCTGCGTGGAAGCCTGGTCAATGGTGGTGCCCTGGGTCGGTTTCGAGCTGAATAAGCTGCTCAAGCTGGCGGAGCCCACCAGCAATGCGCGCTTCGTCGCGTTTCAGACGCTCTATGCGCCCGATCAGATGCCCGGGCAGAAGGATCGCTTTATCGGCGGCGGACTCAACTATCCCTATGTGGAAGGATTGCGCCTCGACGAGGCGATGCATCCGCTGACGCTACTGAGCACCGGCGTTTACGGCAAGGCGCTGCCGCCGCAGAACGGCGCGCCGATCCGCCTGACCGTGCCGTGGAAGTATGGTTTTAAGGGCATTAAATCGATCGTTAAAATCACCCTGACGCGCGATCGGCCGCCGACTACCTGGAATCAGATCGCGTCAAATGAGTATGGCTTTTACGCCAACGTTAACCCGCACGTCGACCATCCGCGCTGGTCGCAGGCCAGCGAGCGCTTTATCGGCCCAGGCGGCACGCTGAGCGTGAAGCGTCAGCCGACGCTGCTGTTTAACGGCTACGCCGACGAGGTGGCGTCGCTCTATCGCGGGCTCGATTTACGGGAGAACTACTGAGTGCGACTGACGCTGAAACAGATTGTCTGGCTGAAAGTGGTGCTTCATCTGGCGGCGTTTTTGCCGCTGGTCTATCTCTTTATGGCGGCGAGTCAAGGATGGCTGAGCGCCGATCCGGCGAAAGATATTCAGCACTTCACCGGCCGCATGGCGCTGAAGCTGCTGCTGGGCACGCTGCTGGTTTCGCCGCTGACGCGCTATGCGAAACAGCCGCTGCTGATCCGCACCCGACGCCTGCTTGGCGTCTGGACCTTTGTCTGGGCCTCGCTGCATCTGCTGAGTTACTACCTGCTGGAGCTGGGCGTCGATAATTTACGTCTGCTCGGCAGCGAGCTGGTTTCGCGCCCCTACCTTATGCTCGGCATCCTGACCTGGCTGATCCTGCTGGCGCTGACGGCGACCTCGTTCCAGCGCGCGCAGCGCAGGCTCGGCCGCCGCTGGCAAATTCTGCATAACTTCATCTATCTGGCGGCGATCCTCGCGCCGATTCACTATCTCTGGTCAGTAAAAGTGCTGTCGCCGCAGCCGCTGCTTTACGCAGTCGCCGCGCTGGCGTTGTTAGCGTGGCGTTACAAAAAGTTTCGTCACTGGTTGCCGCGCTAAGTTGTCTTCCCCCCGCGATTTCTGATAAAACGTGTGGCCTTCGGGCCACGCTGGATCAACTTCGCAGATAAGACCAGTATTTTGCTGCGAATTGCCCCGAAACGGATATAATGCCCGGCTTTGTTGCGCGCGGCGTCGCCTTTTTTGGCGCGGCGGGTGACAAATGGAAGATAGCAAGGTATTTTACGCGATGCCTCAATGATTGCGGGAGATGGCAGCACGATGGCGCATAAATTTCACATTCTGCTTTTGAACGGTCCCAACCTTAATTTGCTGGGAACCCGCGAGCCGGAAAAGTATGGTCGCACTACGCTACAGCAGATCGTCAGCGATTTAGCGGCGCAGGCGAGCCAGCTTGATGTGGAACTGAGTCACCTGCAGTCCAATGCGGAGTTTCAGCTCATCGATCGCATTCATGAGGCCAGAGGCAATGTGGATTACATCATCATTAATCCCGCTGCGTTTACGCACACCAGCGTAGCATTGCGCGATGCCCTTCTGGCGGTAAGCATTCCCTTTATCGAGGTGCACCTCTCCAACGTGCATGCTCGCGAACCTTTCCGCCATCACTCCTATCTTTCTGACGTATCCGCCGGCGTGATTTGCGGTTTAGGCGCCGACGGCTACTCATGGGCTTTACAAACGGCAGTAAAACGCCTGTCTCACTCCAATTAAACAGAGTACGGAACCACACTCATGGATATTCGTAAAATTAAAAAACTGATCGAACTGGTTGAAGAATCCGGCATCGCTGAGCTGGAAATTTCAGAGGGCGAAGAGTCCGTTCGTATCAGTCGTTCACCTGCCAATGTGGGTTATCCAGTCATGCAGCAGGCTTACGCCGCGCCGGCTCCGCAGCCTGCGCTGGCCACTGCCGTCGCGCCGATCGCTGCGCCGGTGGTAGAAAACGCCAAGCCTGCTGAAATCAGCGGCCATATCGTGCGTTCGCCGATGGTCGGCACCTTCTATCGCACCCCAAGCCCGGATGCGAAAGCCTTTATTGAAATCGGACAGAAAGTGAACGCTGGCGACACCCTCTGCATCGTTGAAGCGATGAAGATGATGAACCAGATCGAAGCCGATAAATCTGGCGTCGTGAAAGCCATTCTGGTCGAAAGCGGCCAGCCGGTTGAATTTGACGAGCCGCTGGTCGTCATCGAATAACGAGGCGAACCATGCTGGATAAAATTGTCATTGCTAACCGTGGTGAAATCGCGCTGCGTATTCTCCGCGCCTGTAAAGAGCTGGGCATCAAGACCGTGGCGGTGCACTCCACCGCGGACCGCGATCTGAAGCACGTGCTGCTGGCGGATGAAACCGTCTGCATCGGCCCGGCGCAGTCAGTTAAAAGCTACCTCAACATCCCGGCGCTGATTTCCGCCGCCGAGATCACCGGCGCGGTCGCTATCCACCCCGGCTACGGCTTTCTCTCCGAGAACGCTGACTTCGCCGAGCAGGTTGAGCGCTCCGGCTTTATCTTTATCGGCCCGAAAGCGGACACCATTCGCCTGATGGGCGACAAAGTCTCCGCCATTACCGCGATGAAAAAAGCGGGCGTGCCGACCGTGCCAGGTTCAGACGGCTCGCTGGGCGAAGACATGGAGAAAAACCGTGCCATCGCTAAGCGCATCGGTTATCCGGTCATCATCAAGGCGTCCGGCGGCGGCGGCGGTCGCGGCATGCGCGTGGTGCGCAGCGATAAAGAACTCGAGCAGTCCATTAACATGACGAAAGCGGAAGCCAAAGCGGCTTTCAACAACGACATGGTTTACATGGAGAAGTATCTCGAGAACCCGCGCCATATCGAGATTCAGGTGCTGGCCGACGGCCAGGGCAACGCCATCTATCTGGCCGAACGCGACTGCTCGATGCAGCGTCGTCACCAGAAAGTGGTCGAAGAAGCGCCAGCGCCAGGCATTACGCCGGAACTGCGTCGCTATATCGGCGAGCGCTGCTCTAACGCCTGTATCGAAATCGGCTACCGCGGCGCAGGCACCTTCGAGTTCCTGTATGAAAACGGCGAGTTCTACTTTATCGAGATGAACACCCGTATTCAGGTTGAGCATCCGGTTACCGAGATGATCACCGGCGTGGATCTGATCAAAGAGCAGCTGCGTATCGCTGCCGGTCAGCCGCTCTCTATCAGGCAGGAAGACGTGGTGATCCGCGGTCATGCGGTCGAGTGCCGTATCAACGCGGAAGACCCGAACACCTTCCTGCCGAGCCCGGGCAAAATCACCCGCTTCCACGCGCCGGGCGGCTTCGGCGTGCGCTGGGAATCGCACATTTACGCCGGCTACAGCGTGCCGCCGTACTACGATTCCATGATCGGCAAGCTGATCTGCTACGGCGAAACCCGCGACGTGGCGATTGCGCGCATGAAAAACGCGCTGGCGGAGCTGATCATCGACGGCATCAAGACCAATATTGAGCTGCAGATGCGCATCATGTCCGACGAAAACTTCCAGCAGGGTGGCACCAACATCCACTATCTGGAAAAGAAACTCGGCCTGTACGATAAATAAGCACAGCGCTGAATAAGAGCAAGGCCGGTGATACCGGCCTTTTTCATTTTTGTCGCCGATGAGGTTGCATAATGGACTGGCGTTTTCTGCAAGCGAATAAAGAGGCGCGCTGGGCGCTCTACCTGACGCTGGCTTATCTGGCCGTCTGGGGCCTTTCCGCCTGGCTGGGCGGCGATGAAACCGGCGTGACCGGTCTGCCGCGCTGGTTTGAACTCTCCTGCGTGTTTGCTCCGCTGCTGTTTATCGTGCTGTGCTGGCTGATGGTGCGCCTGGTGTTTCGCGATATGCCGCTAGAGGATAACGATGGAAACTGAAATCATTCTTCCGCTGCTGGCTTACCTGGCGCTTATCGCCGGGCTGTCGGTGTTCGCCATGCGCAAACAGCAGCAGGGCAATTTTCTGACGGAATATTTTCTCGGCAGCCGCTCGATGGGCGGCTTTGTGCTGGCGATGACCATCACCACCACCTATATCAGCGCCAGCTCCTTTATCGGCGGCCCCGGCGCGGCCTATAAATATGGCCTCGGCTGGGTGCTGCTGGCGATGATCCAGGTGCCGGCGGTCTGGCTGTCGCTCGGCGTGCTGGGGAAAAAATTCGCCATTCTGGCGCGCCGCTACAACGCGGTGACGCTGAACGATATGCTCTACGCGCGCTACCGCAGCACGCTGCTGATCTGGCTGGCGAGCCTGAGCCTGCTGGTGGCCTTTATCGGCGCGATGACGGTGCAGTTTATCGGCGGCGCCCGCCTGCTGGAGACCGCGGCGGGTATCCCTTACGACACCGGCCTGCTGATTTTCGGCGGCACCATCGCGCTCTACACCGCCTTCGGCGGCTTTCGCGCCAGCGTGCTCAACGATGCCATGCAGGGGCTGGTAATGCTGATTGGCACCTTTCTGCTGCTGTTCGCCGTGATCCACCAGGCTGGCGGACTCGGCACCGCGGTGACCAAACTGCGCGCTATCGATCCGCAGCTGGTGTCACCGGAAGGTGTCGGCAACGTCATCAACCCGACCTTCCTTAGCTCGTTCGCGGTGCTGGTCTGTTTCGGCGTGATCGGCCTGCCGCATACCGCCGTGCGCTGTATCTCCTATAAAGACAGCAAAGCGCTGCATCGCGGCATTATCCTCGGCACCATCGTGGTGGTGGTGCTGATGTTCGGCATGCATCTGGCGGGCGCGCTGGGCCGGACGATCCTGCCGGATCTCACCATACCCGATCGCGTGATCCCGACCCTGATGATCACCGTGCTGCCGCCGATGGCCGCTGGCGTGTTTCTCGCTGCGCCGATGGCGGCGATCATGTCGACCATCAACGCGCAGCTGCTGCAATCCTCCGCTACCCTGATCAAAGATCTCTATCTGCGCATCGCGCCGCAGCAGAGTGAAAACGAAGCGCGCCTGCGCCTGCTCTCCGGCACCATTACCTTTGTGCTGGGGCTGCTGCTGCTGCTGGCGGCGTGGAATCCGCCGGATATGATTATCTGGCTCAACCTGCTGGCGTTCGGCGGGCTGGAGGCGGTTTTCCTCTGGCCGCTGGTGCTCGGCCTCTACTGGTCGCGCGCCAACGCCGCCGGCGCGATTTCCGGTATGCTGGCAGGCGCCGGGAGCTACACGCTGCTTGCCAGCCTGAATATTGAATGGGGTGGCTTCCACCCCATCGTTCCGTCATTGACCATAAGCCTGCTGGCTTTTCTGGTCGGTAATCTGTTTGGCCGCGCGCCTGATGCTGCGCTGGAATAAAGAGAAACGCTATGCCATGGATTCAAATCAAAATTAACAGCACCGGCGAGCACGCCGAAACCCTCAGCGATGCGCTGATAGAGAGCGGCGCGGTCTCGGTGACCTTTCAGGATACCCACGACAATCCGGTCTATGAGCCGTTGCCGGGCGAAACCCGCCTGTGGGGCGATACCGACGTCATCGGCCTGTTCGACGCGGAAACCGAGATGGACGAGGTGGTGGCGGTGCTGAGCCAGCATCCGCTGCTGGGATCCGACTTCCACCACAAGATCGAACAGATCGAAGATAAAGACTGGGAGCGCGAATGGATGGATAACTTCCACCCGATGCGCTTCGGCGAGCGGCTGTGGATCTGTCCGAGCTGGCGCGACGTGCCGGATCCCAACGCCGTTAACGTCATGCTCGACCCTGGACTGGCGTTCGGCACCGGCACCCACCCGACCACCTCGCTCTGCCTCAGCTGGCTGGACGGGCTGGATCTGGTGGGCAAAACGGTAATCGATTTCGGCTGCGGATCCGGCATCCTGGCGATTGCGGCGCTCAAGCTGGGCGCGGCGCAGGCGATCGGCATCGATATCGATCCGCAGGCGATCCAGGCCAGCCGCGACAACGCGGAGCGCAACGGCGTCGCCGATCGCCTGTCGCTCTATCTGCCGCATCAGCAGCCGGCGGATCTGCAGGCTGACGTGGTGGTCGCCAATATTCTCGCCGGCCCGCTGCGCGAGCTGGCGCCGCTGATCGGCGTGCTGCCAAAAGCTGGCGGCCATCTGGGACTTTCCGGCGTGCTGGCCAGCCAGGCGGAAGGCGTGTGCGAGGCCTATGCCGATCGCTTCGAGCTGGATGCGGTGGCGGAAAAAGAGGAGTGGTGCCGCATTACCGGCGTACGCCGCTAACGCTCTCCGCTGTTTGACGATAAATGCGGGCGCAGTACAATTCTGCGCCCGCTTTGTCCAGCCGCAAACTTTCTCTGTCTGACCGATGCTTATTATCTGATCCCCTTCACTTTTTTGAGTCAGATAATGAGAAGATCGCTGCTGTTAAGCTGCCTGGCCGCGTTCGCGCCTCTCTCTCCCGTCTGCGCCTCTGCGCCGCACTGGAGTTATGAAGGCCAGGCGGGCCCTGAACACTGGGGTGAACTGGCCGCTGAGTATCACACCTGCCATAACGGACAGTTTCAGTCGCCAATAGATATACGCCATCCTGTTGACGGTCATTTGCCGCCGCTCGCTCTGGAATTTCATGCCGCCGCCGAAATGCTGGTTAACAACGGCCATACGCTTCAGGTCACGGTCGATGACGAAGATGACTTCCAGCTCGATGGCGAAACCTACTCTCTCAGGCAATACCATTTTCATACGCCGAGCGAGAACCGCATTGCCGGCCGCGCCTTTCCCCTTGAAGCGCACTTCGTGCATCAAAATGCGGCAGGCGAGCTGGCGGTCGTAGCGGTGATGTTTGAGAGGGGCGCGGAGAACCCGGCGTTGACCGGGTTGCTGGCGGCCCTTCCCGCGCAGCAGAATCGTCCGGTGGTGTTAAACAGGCCGGTCGATTTGCGCCCGCTGTTTCCGCAGGATCGCCACTACTATCGCTTTAGCGGATCGCTGACGACCCCGCCCTGTACCGAAGGATTGCGCTGGCTGGTGATGAAGCAGCCGGTGCAGCTGTCGGCGGCGCAGCTCGCTGTTTTCCAGCAGGCGCTGAAGTCGAGCAACAATCGTCCCTTGCAGCCGCTGCATGGTCGTGTGGTAGTTGAATAGGATTGGTTACCTGCTGGGCGTAATCATATTTGTATAATTAATAGCCAATCTGCCGCCATATCTCTGGCTAATTACCTGATGTGGCGCTTTTTATGTTGTGATTCAGCGCCTGTTTTGAGAAAAATTTTTGCTCACAATTTCAGCGTATTTTTTTAATTAATTGAATTTACAGGATATTTAAAAAATTGCACGCGCTTTGACCGGCTTCATCACGTCTTTAACGGCGGATTGTTCAAAGTTTGGCCTTTCATCTTCCTTAAAAAATGCGTAATATACGCCGCCTTGCGAACAGTTACGGTCACTTCTTCTTCATGCGCATTGGACACCACCAGCTTCGTAATCGACTCATTGCTGCGCCGATGGCCGGGATCACCGATAAGCCATTCCGCACTCTCTGTTTTGAGAACGGCGCCGGCATGGCGGTCTCCGAGATGCTGTCGTCTAACCCAGAAGTCTGGGCCAGCGACAAATCGCGTTTGCGTATGGTGCACAGTGACGAACCCGGCATTCGTGCCGTGCAGATTGCAGGTTGCGATCCTGATGATATGGCGGCCGCCGCGCGCATTAACGTGGCGTCTGGCGCGCAGATCATCGATATCAACATGGGCTGCCCGGCGAAAAAAGTGAATCGTAAGATGGCAGGCTCAGCGCTGCTGCAGTATCCCGACCTGGTGAAGTCTATTCTCAGCGCCGTGGTTAACGCAGTGGATGTGCCCGTTACGCTGAAGATTCGCACCGGCTGGGATCCGGAAAACCGTAACTGTGTAGAGATTGCCCAATTGGCTGAACGCTGTGGCGTTCAGGCCCTGACGATACATGGACGCACTCGTGCCTGCCTGTTCAACGGGGAAGCTGAATACGACAGCATTCGGACAGTTAAGCAGAGTGTCACCATTCCCGTTATCGCGAATGGCGACATAACTGACCCGCATAAAGCCAGAGCCGTGCTTGACTATACGGGGGCAGATGCCCTGATGGTAGGCCGCGCGGCTCAGGGAAGACCGTGGATCTTCCGGGAAATCCAGCATTATCTGGACACTGGGGAGCTGCTTGCGCCGCTGCCGCTGGCAGAGGTGAAGCGTATGCTCGTTGCGCATATACGTGAGCTGCACGACTTTTATGGTCCAGGCAAGGGATACCGTATAGCGCGAAAGCACGTCTCCTGGTATTTGCAGGAACATGCCCCTAATGACCAGTTTCGGCGCACATTCAACGCCATAGAGGATGCCAGCGAACAGCTGGAGGCGTTGGAGGCATACTTCGAAAATCTTGCGTAAACGAAATAAAGAGCTGAAAGAACTATGTTCGAACAACGCGTAAATTCTGACGTACTGACCGTTTCTACCGTTAACTCACAGGATCAGGTGACGCAAAAGCCTCTGCGTGATTCGGTTAAACAGGCACTGAAGAACTATTTTGCTCAACTGAATGGTCAGGATGTGAATGACCTCTATGAGCTGGTACTGGCTGAAGTCGAGCAGCCACTGTTGGACATGGTGATGCAGTATACCCGTGGCAACCAGACCCGTGCTGCGCTGATGATGGGTATCAACCGTGGTACTCTGCGTAAGAAACTGAAAAAATACGGCATGAACTGATTTTTAGTTGATGCGGTAAATGACGCCAGCCTGAGTGCTGGCGTTTTTATTTGTGCAGCGTTTCACAATAACGCATGAATCAATGAAACAACTCGCACGCAAATGGTAACCTTCGTTGCAATCGCGCAGGTGAAAATCGCCTGCGTTTCGACAATTTCGCCTGCCTGATGGCCCGCTCTCTTTTTCGCCCGCTGCTCCACAACCCGCGTGCTGACGCCAGCCAGTGATCTGCGTTGGCGAAAAACGTAACGCCATCCCTGCATACATTCTTTCCTGAGCTTTGGCTCACATTGCTTCCATATAGTGAAACTATTTGCACTAAATGTGATCGGGGCGACTCGCTTTGCTTGCTTTTGGTGCGCGATAGTAACGCTGCTTTCCCAATTCTTCAGAATAATAAGAGATCTTTCCAGCCCACTCGAGTTTCTGCAAACCTGGCATTGGCTTTGCAGAGCTATGCGTGGCTGACCGCCACAGACAGGCCATAGCGCGCGGCAAAGCGCGCATCAAACATAACAATATAGTTACGCCACACAGGATCCTTTATGAAAAAGATGATGCTCTCTACGTTGGTCGCCGCCGCTGCGCTTTTCGCGGTTACCCAGCAGGCGCACGCCGGCACCACGCTGGATGCGATTAAGAAGAAAGGTTTCGTGCAGTGCGGGATCAGCGATGGGCTGCCGGGCTTCTCTTATGCCGACGCCAGCGGCAAGTTCTCCGGCATCGACGTAGATGTCTGCCGCGCGGCCGCCGCCGCCGTTTTCGGCGACGCCAGCAAGGTTAAATACACGCCGCTGACCGCTAAAGAGCGTTTTACCGCCCTGCAGTCAGGCGAAGTGGATATCCTGTCGCGCAACACCACCTGGACCTCTTCGCGCGACGGCGGAATGGGCTTCCTGTTCGCCGGCGTCAACTACTACGACGGCATCGGCTTTTTGACCCATCAGAAAGCGGGCCTGAAGAGCGCGAAAGAGCTGGACGGCGCAACCGTCTGTATCCAGGCGGGTACCGATACCGAGCTGAACGTGGCGGACTTTTTCAAAGCCAACAAAATGCAGTACACCCCGGTGACTTTCGACCGCTCTGACGAGTCCGCTAAAGCGCTCGACAGCGGACGCTGCGATACCCTGGCGTCTGACCAGTCTCAGCTCTATGCGCTGCGCATCAAACTTGGCAAGCCGGATGAGTTTATCGTGCTGCCGGAAGTGATCTCGAAAGAGCCGCTGGGTCCGGTTGTGCGTCGCGGTGACGATGACTGGTTCACCATCGTTAAGTGGTCGCTCTACGCCATGCTGAACGCTGAAGAGATGGGCATTAACTCGAAGAACGTCGATCAGATGACTGCCAAACCCACCACGCCGGATATGGCGCATCTGTTAGGCGCGGAAGGCGACTTCGGCAAAGACCTGAAGCTCGATAATAAGTGGGCTTTCAACATCATTAAGCAGGTTGGTAACTATCAGGAAGTGTTCGACCGCAACGTGGGCAAAGACAGCGCGCTGAAAATCGCGCGCGGCCAGAACGCGCTGTGGAATCAGGGCGGCATTCAGTACGCCCCGCCGGTCCGCTAACTATCCCTGTTCACGGGACGCCGCACCGTGCGGCGTCCTGCCTGCGCTTTGTCTCTGAGGTTTCAACATGTCACAACGCCCAAGCGTGAAAAGGGACATTTCATTCGGTAATCCCGCGGTTCGCGCCTGGCTTTACCAGATTATCGCCGTCGTCGCAGTGTTTATCGTGGTGGGTTATCTGATCCACAACACGGTCATTAACCTTGCCAGCCGCGGCATTACGTCCGGATTTGGTTTTCTTGAGCGCAGCGCTGGTTTCGGCATCGTTCAGCATCTGATCGACTACACCGAAGGCGATACCTATGCGCGCGTGTTTCTGGTCGGCCTGACCAACACGCTGCTGGTCTCTGCGCTCTGTATCGTTTTCGCTTCGCTGCTGGGATTTTTCATCGGCCTGGCGCGTCTGTCGGATAACTGGCTGCTGCGCAAACTCTCGACGATCTACATCGAAACGTTCCGCAATATTCCGCCGCTGCTGCAGATCTTCTTCTGGTACTTCGCGGTGCTGCGTAACCTCCCTGGCCCGCGGCAGGCGCTCAGCGCCTTCGATCTCGCCTTCGTCAGCAACCGCGGCCTCTATGTGCCCTGGCCGCAGTATGCGCCTGGCTCCTGGCCGTTTGTTATCGCGCTGGCGTTGGCCGCCGCAGGCAGCTATGCGCTGTTCCGCTATCATCGCAAATACCAGCTCAAGACCGGCCAGCTGCGTCGGACCTGGCCCGCCGCTCTCGCCATGCTGCTGCTGTTTCCCGCGGTGGCGCATCTTGCTTTCGGCGCCGCCACTCACTGGGATGTGCCGACGCTGCGCGGCTTCAACTTCCGCGGCGGCTTCGTCATGATCCCTGAACTGGCGGCGCTGACGCTGGCGCTTTCGGTCTATACCTCTTCGTTTATCGCCGAGGTGATCCGTGCCGGCATTCAGTCCGTGCCGCACGGCCAGCATGAGGCCGCGCGCTCGCTGGGATTGCCTAATCCGGTGACGCTGCGCCAGGTCATTATTCCGCAGGCGATGCGCGTCATTATCCCGCCGCTGACCAGCCAGTATCTCAACATCGTGAAAAACTCCTCGCTGGCCGCCGCTATCGGCTACCCCGATATGGTATCGCTATTTGCCGGTACGGTGCTGAATCAGACGGGCCAGGCGATCGAAACCATCGCCATCACCATGGGCGTTTACCTGGTGATTAGCCTGGTGATTTCCCTGTTGATGAATATTTATAACCGCAAAATTGCGCTGGTTGAGCGCTAAGAGAACGGGATGACGATGTCTGTGACCACACATGAAACCCCGCCGGTCGCCACCACGCCGCTGAGCCGCGCCTGGGGCTGGGCGCGAAAGAACCTCTTCTCCAGCTGGTTCAACACGCTGCTGACGCTGTTCTGCCTCTGGTTGATGTGGCAGGTGATCCCGCCCGCGCTGGAGTGGCTGGTGTTTCAGGCGAACTGGATTGGTGAGACGCGCGCCGACTGCACCAAAGAGGGCGCCTGCTGGGTGTTTATCCATGCGCGTTTCGGCCAGTTTATGTATGGCCTCTATCCGCATGAGCTGCGCTGGCGCATTAACCTGGCGCTGGTGCTGGGGATAGCCTCTCTTATCCCGATGTTTATTAAATCGCTGCCGTACCGCGGCCGCTATATCGCCTGTTGGGCGCTGATCTATCCCCTCACCGTCTGGCTGCTGATGTATGGCGGCCTTTTTGGGCTGGAGCGGGTCGAGACGCGTCAATGGGGCGGGCTGACCTTAACGCTGATTATTGCCGCGGTCGGCATCGCCGGCGCGCTGCCGCTCGGCATTCTGCTGGCGCTGGGACGCCGCTCGCGTATGCCGGTGGTGCGCACGCTGTCGATAATTTTTATCGAGTTCTGGCGCGGTGTGCCGCTGATTACCGTGCTGTTTATGTCTTCGGTGATGCTGCCGCTGTTTATGTCGGAAGGCACCACTATCGATAAGCTGGTGCGCGCGCTGGTCGGGGTGATTTTGTTCCAGTCGGCCTATGTTGCCGAAGTGGTGCGCGGTGGTTTGCAGGCGCTGCCGAAAGGGCAGTATGAAGCGGCGGAATCGCTGGCGCTCGGCTACTGGAAAACCCAGCTGCTGGTGATTTTGCCGCAGGCGCTGAAGCTCACCATTCCTGGGCTGGTCAATACCATTATCGCGCTGTTTAAAGATACCAGCCTGGTGATCATTATCGGCCTTTTCGATCTGTTCAGCAGCGTGCAGCAGGCCACCGTCGATCCCGCCTGGTTGGGCATGTCGACGGAAGGCTATGTCTTTGCCGCGCTGGTCTACTGGATCTTCTGTTTTAGCATGTCGCGCTATAGCCAGCATCTGGAGAAGCGCTTTCACACCGGGCGTAAATCGCACTGAGGTTTTTCATGACACAACATTCGCATCACGATTCAGCTTTAATGATTTCGCTCGAGAACGTGAACAAATGGTATGGGCAATTCCATGTTCTGAAGGATATCAATCTGCAGGTCAAACCGCGCGAGCGTATCGTACTCTGTGGACCTTCCGGCTCCGGCAAATCCACCACGATCCGCTGTATCAACCATCTGGAAGAGCATCAGCAAGGGCGTATCGTGGTTGACGGCATTCATCTGAATGATGATGTGCGCAATATTGAGCGCGTTCGTACTGAAGTCGGCATGGTGTTTCAGCATTTCAATCTGTTCCCGCATCTGACGGTTTTACAGAACTGCACGCTGGCGCCCATCTGGGTGCGCAAGACCTCTAAAAAAGAGGCGGAGGCGCTGGCGATGCACTATCTGGAACGCGTGCGCATTGCGGAGCATGCGCATAAGTTTCCGGGCCAGCTCTCTGGCGGACAGCAGCAGCGCGTGGCCATTGCCCGTTCGCTCTGTATGAAGCCGAAAATTATGCTGTTTGATGAACCCACCTCGGCGCTGGATCCGGAAATGGTCAAAGAGGTGCTGGATACTATGATTGGACTGGCAGAGGATGGCATGACGATGCTGTGCGTTACGCATGAGATGGGCTTTGCTCGCACCGTGGCTGACCGCGTGATCTTTATGGATCGCGGCGAGATCGTCGAGATGGCGCCGCCGCAAACCTTCTTCTCTAACCCAACGTCAGAGCGCACGCGCGCCTTTCTGTCGCAGGTTATTCACTAACGCTCGCTTCTGGCGCAACGCCCCGGACTGGTTCCGGGGTTTTTTATCGCTCTCAGGGGCGATCGCAGCAAAGAAAAAAGCCCTTTGCTTTCGCAAAGGGCTTTCTCTTGTTTGATGCCTGGCAGTTCCCTACTCTCGCATGGGGAGACCCCACACTACCATCGGCGCTACGGCGTTTCACTTCTGAGTTCGGCATGGGGTCAGGTGGGACCGCCGCGCTAGTGCCGCCAGGC
>NZ_MWUE01000024.1 GCF_002077695.1 Pantoea latae | reverse complement strand
GCCAGGAGAGCCCGCAGGGATGCGGGCGAAAGGTGGGGCTGGAACAGGGATGTTCCATCCCCACCGGTCCGTCAGGCAGGCGAATGGCGTGAAGGGACCGCGTCAGCGGCGCGAGGACCGCCAGCCTCTGAGCGGCCTCAGACGGCGTTATCATCCATGCTTAACTGACAAGCATTACGCCATCGGCGTCCTTTCAAAATCTTGCAGCGTGCCGACGCGGGTTGCATGGCCCGCGTTTTACGATTTGTGCCCGCTATGAAATAAAAACCACGCCGCTTCGCCTTAATTCAGCTGAATGCGCGCCACGCTGTCCGGGCCTTTGCTGCTGTGATCCTTATTAAAGCCCTGCTTAATGGTGACGTAGAGCGTCTGACCATCCGGCGTGACCAGCAGGCTGTTGGGATGCCCCTCGAACGACCAGCTGTTTTTCACCGCGTAGGTGGTGGCGTCAAGCTGCAGCACCTTCTGCGATTCACGCTGGCTGATATAGATCTCGTTGCGCTTCGCGTTGAACTTGATGCCCAGCGCGTCGCCGTCGATGCGCTTGATCACCTTGCCGCTGCGCTCGTCGAACACCAGCGTGGTCTTCGCCTTTGAATTATCCGTCACGAACAGACGGCCGGTGGCCGGATCCTCCGCCATATTCAGCAGCAGATACTCTTTGCCGTCGCCAGCGGTCAGACGCTTCTCGATCTTATGGCTGCGCGGATTGATCACCAGGATCTCGCCGCCGCCGTTCGCGGCGTAGATGCGATCGGTGACCGGCGAATAGATAATGCCGGTCACCCACTTGCCGGCGTTTTTAATGCGCGTCTTCAGCTTCATGCTCTGCGCGTCCACCACCCAGATCACGCCCGGATCGCCCACGCCGCCGATATAAAGCTCATCGTTATGCAGGAAGATCTCGCGCGCGCCGAACGGGAAGCCCTTCTCGTTGCGCTCGCTGAACAGGGTGCGCGCCAGCACCTTGCCCTTGACCGGATCGATCTTCGAGACGCCGCCGTCGAGCGAGTTGGTCACGTAGAGCACGCTGCCGTCGCTGCTCATGGTCATGCCGAAATTCTTCAGGTCGGTGTAGCCCTTGCCGGTGGTCTCCAGCGTGGCAGGATCGAGGCGATAGATCACCCCGCCGCTGACATCCTTGAAGGCGTCGGCGCTGGCGACGTAGAGCGCCTTACTGCCCGGCACGTAAGCCATCTCATACAGGCCGAAGCCGAGTTCACGCTGCTTCACCTGCGAGGTGGCTGGCTGCGCGGCGGCGGCGGCTGGTGCTTCGGCTTTTTTTGCTGGCGCCTGGCAGGCGCTCAGACCAAAGGCGGCGGCAACCGCCAGAGCAAGCGCGGCGTGGCGCGGGCTGAACAGAGATTTCATGCATAACTCCCTTGTGAAATAAGCTGCGCCCTGATGCTGCGCGCGCAAAAAGAATGAGAATCATACGCATTAACAATCAGTGTGTAAATGTTAACCCGTTGCTGCCACAGCCTTTACGTCTCAGCGCGTAGCCGCGCCTGCAGAAAATCCACAAAGGCGGTAATACGCGTCGGCAGCTGACGCTGCGCCTGCCAGACCGCGAAGATATCGCCGTCGGGCGCCTGCCACTCCGGCAGCACGTGCAGCAGCTCGCCGCGCGCGATGGCGTGCTGCGCATCCCACCACGACCGCAGCAGAATGCCGTGTCCGTCCAGCGCCATGCGCATCGCCACCTCGCCGTCGTTGGTCAGCAGGCTGCCGCGCACCTTCTGGCTGACGCTCTCTTTCTCGCGCACAAAACGCCACAGGGTGAAGTCCCCTTCATGCTGGCGCAGCAGAATGCAGTTGTGCTGCGCCAGAGCATGGATATCGTCAGGCAGACCGCAGCGCGCGGCATAGGCGGGCGAACAGCAGAGAATGCGCGGGTTGGTGCGCAGCCGACGCGCCACCAGCCGGGAATCGGGCGGTTCGCCGACGCGCACGTCGATATCGACGTTGGCGTCGAGAAAATTGAGCGGCTGGCTGCTGAGCTGCAGCGAGAGCGCCAGTTCAGGATGCAGCGCCGCGAACGCCGACACGCAGGGCGCGACGTGGCGGCGGCCAAAGCCGAACGAGGCGTTGATATTCAGCGTGCCGCGCAGCACCTGGGTCTGGCTGCTTACCGCCTCCTCCAGCGCCGCCAGCTGATCGAGCAGCGGACGCGCGCCCTCCAGATAGCGCCGCCCTTCGACCGTCAGCTCCAGCCGCCGCGTGGTGCGCTTCAGCAGCTGCACGCCGAGCCGCCGCTCCAGCTGGCTCAGGCGCTTGCTTACCGCCGCCAGCGACAGCCCGAGATCGCGCGCCGCCGCCGTTAAACTGCCCAGGGTGGCGATACGCACAAAAAAGGCGAGATCGTCGGTCGAGGTGCGGGATTCTTTACTTTGATTCAACATTGGCTTGCGTTTCAGGCTAATTATTTCCCGGTGATGCAAAGTTATACTGCCTCGACAATTCGAACATCAACCCAAAGAGGTGCCCTGTGACGGAAAAAATTCATCGTATTGCCGTAATCCCCGGCGACGGTATCGGTAAAGAGGTGATGCCGGAAGGCATTCGCGTAATGAACGCGGCGGCGGAGAAGTTTGGCATCGCGCTGCGCTGGGAGTGGTTCGACTTCGCCAGCGCCGAATACTGGCAGCAGCACGGCAAGATGCTGCCCGACGACTGGTTCGCGCAGCTGAAAACCTTCGATGCGATCTATTTCGGCGCGGTGGGCTGGCCGGCGATCGTGCCGGATCACGTTTCGCTGTGGGGATCCCTGCTGCAGTTCCGCCGCGAATTCGATCAGTACGTCAACCTGCGGCCGGTGCGCCTGATGCCCGGCGTGAAAGCGCCGCTGGCCAACCGCCAGCCGGGGGATATCGACTTCTACGTGGTGCGCGAAAATACCGAAGGCGAATACTCCAGCGTCGGCGGCACCATGTTCCCCGGCACCGAACGCGAAGTGGTGATCCAGGAAACGGTGATGACGCGCGTCGGCGTCGATCGCATCCTGAAATTCGCCTACGAGCTGGCCAACAGCCGCCCGAAAAAACACCTGACCTCCGCCACCAAATCCAACGGCATCGCCATTACCATGCCCTACTGGGATCAGCGCGTCGAGGCGATGGGCGAGCACTATCCGCAGGTAGAGGTCGACAAGTACCATATCGATATTCTGACCGCCAACTTCGTGCTGCATCCCGACTGGTTCGACGTGGTGGTCGCCAGCAACCTGTTTGGCGATATCCTCTCCGATCTCGGCCCGGCCTGTACCGGCACCATCGGTATCGCGCCTTCCGCCAACATCAACCCGGACCGCACCTTTCCCAGCCTGTTTGAACCGGTGCACGGCTCCGCGCCCGATATCGCCGGCAAAGGCGTGGCCAACCCCATCGGCCAGATCTGGTGCGGCGCCATGATGCTGGAGCACCTCGGCTATAAGGAAGCGGGCGATGCGGTGCTCGACGCCATCGAGCGCACCCTGGCGCAGGGCGAGTACCTGACGCGCGATCTGGGCGGCGAAGCGGGCACCGAAGCGCTCGGCGCCGCTATCGCCGCCGCGCTCAGCGCCTAATCCACGACAAAGCGCTCAGCGCTCCAGCCTGGCGGCAGCGGTTCAGGCCGCTCCACCGCCAGCTCACGCCAGCGCAGATCCTCGACGCCGCGCGCAAACAGCGCCGGCAGGCCGTGAGGATAGCGCTCGACGCCGAACGCCTCTCCCGTGGCCGGATCGCATTTACAGGCGTTGTCCATCCCCATGCCGGTCGGCGCCTCTGGGTTGCACGGCGGCCGAATATCATACTCGCCCTGCCCGCTCTGGCGGCTGACCACCTGCCGCAGCTGCACGTCGGCGATCAGCACGTTGCGGATATCTCCTGGCCGCGCCGCGTGCAGGTTGATCGCCCCCTCGGCTGTGCCGCTCGCGTGGGTGAACTGCAGCTGCTCGACCCGCCCTGGCTGCACCGCCGGATCGCGCGGGCGCACCGACACGAAAAGCGGATCCGCCTTGCCCCAGTGGCACGGCGGCGCGTGGCGGCAGACAAAGGTGAGATGGCTGAACAGCAACCGCCGCATCGTGCCGCCGTCGCGCGACAGAATGCCGATGCCGCGATTGGAATCAAAAAGGGTGCAGTGGGTGACGGTGACGTCCTCGATATCGTCGAAGGTTTCGCTGCCGATCTTAAAGGCGCAGCTGTAGGAGCGCAGCAGGCAGTTGCTGATGGTGATCTGCCGCGCGGCGCGGCGGAGCGCGGCGGGCTTAGCGGTGGTTTTGATGCAGATGGCGTCGTCCGCCGCGCTGAAGTAGCTGTTGCTGACGAATACCGCCTCGCAGCTGTCGATGTCGAGCGCGTCGGTGTTAGGCATCGTCATCGCGTTGTCGATGGTCAGATGATCGATATGCACGTGGCGGCAGCTCACCAGATGCACCGTCCACATCGGCGCCTGCACGATGCTGAACCCCTCCAGCGTCACCTGCTCGCACGCTTCGAACACGATTATGCGCGGCCGGTGCGGCTGCGGCTGCCGATAACCCTGATCGTCGCGTTCGGCGGCGAACCAGACCTCGCCGTCGCCGTCGATCCTGCCCTTGCCGCTGATGGTCAGGTTGCGCTGACCACAGGCGTAGAGCAGCGCGTAGCGCGAACGCTCTGCCTCGCTCTGCGTCTCTACGCGCTGATAATCTTCAGGCCGGCGGCTGGCGAGCAGCACCGCGCCCGCTTCCAGATGCAGTTCGCTATCGGACGATAAGATCAGCGTACCGCTGCGGTAGCGGCCCGGGGGCACCGTGAGGCGCCCGCCGCCGTGCGCCGCCAGCTGATCCAGCGCGCGCTGCAGCGCGGCAGTGTCCAGGGTTTCGCCGTCGGCGGCAGGGTGAAAATCGGCAAGGGAAAGATGCATGGTTCGGCTCCTGCTAAAGAAGAAGCCGCTATTTCAACGCGTCCGGCCCGCAGAAACCTTTGTCTGGCCGCCACCTTGCCGCTTTGTGCGCCGCCTCGCAAAATCAGCGGTGACGGGCCAGCGCCAGCGCGCCGCTCAGCGCATCGCCCTGCGGCGTCGTCAGCTGGCGCCGCAGCGTTTCCGGCAGATAAGGCGCAATGGGCTGCGCCAGGCCGCCCATCAGCGCCAGCTTGCCAGACTGGCGCGCCAGCAGCGGCTGCGCCATCAGGGCGATCTCCTCTGCGCTCTGCCGCACCAGCGCCAGGCCGTGGACATCGCCCTGCTGCGCGGCGGCGAACACCTCCGGCACCACGCTGCCCCAGTCAGCGGTGGTCGCCTGCTGCGACCAGAGCAGCAGCGTTTCCGCCTCATCCTCAAAGCGCGCCATCAAACGCTGCGTCAGGGGCGAGGTGGGCAGGATCGCCTCATGCGCCAGCAGCGCCAGCCGCAGCGCGCGCTGGCCAAGAATCGCGCCGGAGCCGAGATCGGAGAGGGCAAAGCCCCAGCCGCCCAGCAGGGTAAAGCTGTCGCCGTCCCAGCAGGCGCCCTGGCTGCCGGTGCCGACGATAAACACCGCGCCAGGCGCGCCGCCGTGCGCGCCCATACAGGCGATTTCGACGTCGGTCACCACGCGCAGCGAGGCGCACGCCGGGCGCCAGCCCGCCAGACGCCGCTGAACCGACGGCACGTTGGCGCCCGCCAGCCCGGCGACGATATGCAGCCGCGCGGCGGCAATGCGCGCCTCGCTCGTCACCCGCGCGATCAGCGCGTTGAGCGCGTCGATGGCCGCGTCATAGGCGGCAAAAACGTTCGCCGGGCCGCCTTCGGCCTGCGCCAGCAGCACGCCCTGCGCGTCGGTCAGCCTTGCGCGGCAGCGGGTGCCGCCGCCGTCAATGCCAAGATAGTAGTCAGGATCCATGCTTAATTCCGCGTCGCTTCATGTTGGGGATCATTCTCCAGTTTCTGCCGCTTGCGTAAATGCGGAAACAGCGCCATCCACAGGCCAACCACCACCAGCGTGCCGACGCCGCCGATTGCCGCAGCGGGCACCGCGCCGAAAAAGGCGGCCAGCATGCCCGACTCAAACTCGCCGAGCTGGTTCGAGGTGTTGATAAAGATGGCGTTTACCGCGTTGACGCGGCCGCGCATATCGTCCGGCGTGTCGAGCTGCACCAGCGCGCCGCGGATCACCATGCTCACCATATCGAAGCCGCCGAGCGCGGCCAGCGCCAGCAGCGACAGCCAGAGCTGCGTTGAGAGCGCGAACACCAGCGTCGCGACACCAAATCCGGCCACCGAGCCGAACATAATCATGCCGACATGTTTTTCCAGCTTATTACGGCTCAGCCAAATGCCCACCAGCAGCGCGCCCACCGACGGCGCACCGCGCAGCAGACCGAGCCCCCACGGGCCGGTATGCAGGATATCCTGGGCGAAAATCGGCAGCAGCGCCGTGGCGCCGCCGAGCAGCACCGCGAAGAGATCGAGCGAAATCACCCCAAGCACATCTTTGCGATCGCGGATAAAGCGCACCCCGGCAAAGAGATTGGGCAGGTTCATCGGCAGGCGCGTCTGCGGCGGACGCTCGTAGCGCAGGCGCGCCACCAGACAGAGCGACAGCAGATAGAAGGCGGCGGAGACGCCGTAGACCACATCTGGCCCGGCAACATAGAGCAGGCCGCCCAGCGTCGGGCCGACGATCACCGCCGCCTGGCTGCCGACCGAGGTCGACGCCATCGCGCGCGCCAGGATCCCAGGGGGCACCAGCGCCGGCAGCATAGAGGTAATCGCGGGCCACTCCAGCGCTTTCGCCACCGAAATCAGAAACACCAGCCCCCAGATTTCAATTTTGCCCGCCCAGTGAAACAGCGTCAGAAACACCAGCGCCACCAGCGCGGCGCACTCAATCAGCTGGCCCAGCAGCACGATGCGGCGGCGGTCAAACTGATCGGCCAGATGGCCGGCGGGCAGCGCCAGCAGCACCGACGGCAAAAACTGCATCAGGCCGATAATGCCCAGCGCCATTGCGCTGTTGGTAAGGGCGTAGATCTGCCAGCTAATGGCAACGGAGAACATTTGAAAACCAAACGATGAGCAGGTGCGCGCCAGCCAGAATGCGACAAACGCGCGGTGTTTTAACAGCGACTCGTCCGCTGTCGGAGCCATAGATCCCATATTCTATCCCGTTAATCAGTATGCTGGCTCACGTCATGGCGCGAGCCTCTCTTCTTTATCCGCGCAGGTGAATGCGCAGCACAGCGTGCTTGATTTCGGGACGTCTGGCAATGTCGCTCTGTGCCTTCGTGCGGCCATTAATTGCCACCCGTCGTGACGGCTTTATTACTGACCATTATCAGACTATTTATTTCCAGAAAGACAGAATTAGTACCAGTAAATTATTAGAAAACGCATAACCGAGGCGCGTTAATTACCGGGCGGCACTGCGCATAAAAAGGGTGACGTCTTTAATATTTCCGTTTTATATTGAGTCCAGCAGTAACCTGAGCGTTACCTTGAGAAACACTTTTAATTTTGTCCGACTTTTCTTTTAACCAGAGATGCATGGAAAATAGCTTGTACAATCCATATGTTACTGAAGAGATTCGCTGCCCGGCCGGTACATTGCTGGGTTCTTGTTATTCTAAGCCTTACCGACTGGATGATGTTGAGGAAACCAATAATAACGCCGACATAGTTGCATGGAAAAATCACTCTGCAAATGAAGCAGCCTTAATGATTATTCCTGTTGGCGTGAAGCAGCTTAAACAAATCATTGCCGCGCCGGAGCAATATCATTACTGGCAGCATGAGCAGGTTCGGCTGGCGATTAACTATGAGGCGTTTAAAGAGTGCCGCCTCGCTTTGCCTGAAATAATTCCCGTTTTTCGCTTCTGGCTGATCGACTTTGCGCCGCCCGGTGCCGACTGGCGGCTGATTGAATCTTTTCCTTTTGCCGGCATCGTGTTAAGCGAAGATTTCTTTAACGCTAATTATCAAAAATTCACCTTTCCGTTTTTATTATCTTCATTTGCTGAAAGGGAAATGATGGTTATTGTCCGCAGCACGCAACCGGCGCCGCCCGCTGAGGTGATGCGCGCGCTAAATATAGCGGGCTGGCAGCACCAGCGCCGCGCGTCTGCGCCTTCCCCCTGAATTACCGAGGAAAAACCTAACCGCTAGCGTTATGGACGCAGGCTTTGCGCCATAACGCAGCGTAACCCCCATAAAATGTCGTGCTAATTACGCCCGTAAGTGCAAAGCGCTAAAAAAATCAAACCTCTTAACGTTTTTGCTATAAAATTTAACTCACATGGATTGCGATGCTCACGGGAAGAGCAGCATTGAACACCTGCTTTCTTACGTACTTTATGACGTGAAAACAGCCTAATGCGTTGTTTTCTGTGTTTTTATGGCAAAAAAACGAGGTCGACATTATGGGGAAAAGTTCCTCATCTTTTGGCGTAATTCGTTTCCTGACGGTGCTGTTCGCATTCCTGACGGGCGCGTTTATGCTGATAGGCGGTGGTTGGTTAGCCGCTATCGGAGGTTCCTGGTATTACGTTATCGGCGGTGTGGTTATGCTTATCACCGCTTATCTGCTGTCACGTCGCCAAAGCACTGCGCTGGTTCTCTATGCGCTGCTGCTGATCGGCACCCTGATCTGGGGCGTGTGGGAAGTCGGCACCGACTTCTGGGCCCTGGCGCCGCGCACCGACGTGCTGGTGATTTTCGGCGTCTGGCTGATCCTGCCGTTTGTTTACCGTAGCGTAAACGCGGGCAGCAAAGCCGCGCTGGGCAGCATGGCGGTGGCGCTGATCGCCAGCGCACTGGTGCTGGCGTATGCGGTATTCAACGATCCGCAGACGGTGAACGGCAAGCTGCCGGAAACCGCGCAGAACGCCACGCCGGCGCAGCCGCTGAGCGCGATCGACGACGCTGACTGGCCCGCGTATGCACGCGATCAGCAGGGCACCCGTTTCTCTCCGCTGAAGCAGATCAACGAAGAGAACGTGAAAAACCTGCAGGTAGCCTGGCAGTTCCAGACCGGCGACCTGAAAACCGCCAACGATCCGGGCGAAATTACCGACGAAGTGACGCCGATTAAAGTCCGCGACACCGTTTATCTCTGCTCACCGCATCAGATCCTGTTCGCGCTCGACGCCACCACCGGCAAGCAGAAGTGGAAATTTGATCCGGGCCTGAAGCCGAATCCGACCTTCCAGCATGTGACCTGCCGTGGCGTCTCTTACCACGAAGTGCCTGCGGCGGCCGACGCGGCAAACAGCCAGCCTGCGCTCTGCTCGCGCCGTATTTACCTGCCGGTAAACGACGGTCGCCTGTTCGCGCTGGATGCGGAAACTGGCGCGCGCTGCCCTGCCTTTGGCAACAACGGCGAGCTGGATCTGCAGCACAAGCAGCCGGTTACCACGCCGGGTCAGTATGAGCCGACCTCTCCGCCGATTATCACCGATACCACTATCGTGATCGCCGGCGCGGTTACCGATAACTACTCGACTCGCGAGCCGTCAGGCGCCATTCGCGGCTTCGACGTTAACACCGGTAAACTGCTGTGGGTCTTCGATCCGGGCGCGAAAGATCCAAACGCGATTCCGGCTGACGAACACACCTTCACCATGAACTCGCCTAACTCCTGGGCGCCGGCGGTCTACGATCCGAAACTGGATACCGTTTATCTGCCGATGGGCGTTTCTACCCCGGATATCTGGGGCGGCAACCGCACGCCAGAGCAGGAGCGTTATGCGAGCAGCGTACTGGCGCTGAACGCCACCACCGGTAAGCTGGTCTGGTCTTATCAGACCGTGCACCACGACCTGTGGGATATGGATCTGCCGTCGCAGCCGACCCTGGCCGACATCACCGATAAAGACGGTAATACCGTTCCGGTGATCTACGCCCCGGCCAAAACCGGCAACATCTTCGTGCTGGATCGTCGCACCGGCAAGCCGGTGGTGCCCGCGCCGGAGACCCCGGTGCCGCAGGGCGCGGCGAAAGGCGATCACGTGTCGCCGACGCAGCCTTACTCTGAGCTGACCTACCGTCCGAAGAAGAACCTGACGGACAAGGATATGTGGGGCGCGACCCTGTATGACCAGCTGGTGTGCCGCGTGATCTTCAAGCGCCTGCGCTATGAAGGTCCGTTCACGCCGCCGTCCGAGCAGGGCACGCTGGTGTTCCCGGGCAACCTGGGCATGTTCGAATGGGGCGGTATCGCGGTCGATCCGCATCGCCAGATCGCTATTGCCAACCCGATGGCGCTGCCGTTTGTGTCTAAACTGGTGCCGCGCGGTCCAGGCAACCCGATCGAGCCGCCTGAAGGCGCGAACGGCGGTTCTGGTACTGAAACCGGTATCCAGCCGCAGTATGGCGTGCCGTACGGCGTGGAGCTGAACCCGTTCCTGTCGCCGTTTGGTCTGCCGTGTAAGCAGCCGGCCTGGGGCTACGTTTCTGCGGTCGACCTGAAGACCAACGAGGTTGTCTGGAAGAAACGTATTGGTACTACGCGCGACAGCGCGCCGGTTCCGATTCCGTTCAAGATGGGTATGCCGATGCTGGGTGGCCCAATCGCGACAGCCGGTAAGGTCTTCTTTATCGGTGCGACCGCAGATAACTATCTGCGCGCCTTCAGCACCGAAACCGGCGAGCAGCTGTGGCAGGCGCGTCTGCCGGCTGGCGGCCAGGCGACGCCGATGACCTATGAAGCGAATGGCAAGCAGTACGTTGTCATCGCGGCGGGCGGTCACGGCTCCTTTGGCACCAAACTGGGCGACTATGTCATCGCCTATGCGCTGCCGGACGAGAAATAAACGAGCACTAAGCTAAAACGCACGTCTGATGCCGGTCACCTGAGGTGACCGGCATTTTTTTTGCCGTTTCAGGAAAATTTTGCCAGCAGCGCGTCGCGGATAGAGGGTTTCATGGTTAGACCGCGATCGAGGAAGGCCTGAAAAAAGTGGCGCGCCTGCGCTTTGCTCAGCATATGGCGGTTAATCGCCTCTTCCAGAATGCCGCCATGTCTGGCGACTCTGATCCCCCTCTCCTGACAGGTTTTAAACACCGCATTATCGGCAGAGAGACAGGTTGCATCCTGTAAACGCGCCTGAAGAACACAGCTTATATCAGCATGTTTAAGCGCGCGTCGGCGTACTTTAATTTCCTGCATTTCCGCGTAATGTTCGGGTTCGTAATCGTTGGTGAAGGCGTAAGGCAGCTGCAAACGCGCTAGCGTCTGCTGAACGTCCAGCTGGTATTTCACCTTCAGCTCTTCGCATACGTAAGGGTCGATCCAGACGCCGCCGGGAAACAGCTGCCAGATCAGCGCTAAACAGCCGCACCCATAGAAATCGGACAGGACATTGGTATCAATGACGCATCTGGGGCATTGAAAAGGCATCCTCGCCAGCCTCCTGATCGGCGTACCATTTTTCCAGCAGTACGCTTAGCTCCTTTCTGTTGAGTTCCAGCAGATCCGCCAGGAAAGATTCCGATGCCGTTCCTGCTTCCCACGCCTTGCGAGAGAGCACCAGCAGGCGCTCTTTATAGCTGAGCGGATCCCTTATCGGCTTGGGTTCCTGCCTGTTCCAGCCTTTTTGCTGCGTAATGCTCCAGAGCCAGGCTGCGTTTTTTGGCGATATTAATCGACATTTGCTCAGACGGTCGACCATGCAGGCAAAGGAGACGCGGTAAATGCTTTTTAGCCGCATAACCGTCTCCTCATAGGCCCATCCGCCGCCCTGCATCAGGAACTGCTTACGCAGCGCATGCTCAGGGATCAAAAAACAGGCGGCGAAATGATTGGCGACTTTCTCTTCTGGCGAAACCGATTTGCCGCGCGTTTTATAGGTTTTTGCGGGACCGGTATAGTCGTCGCGATGAAAAATGATATGCGCGTATTCGTGGCAGATGCTGAATATCTGTCTCTCAACCGACACGGAAGGGTGATTATTGACGTAGATCGCCGTGCCGTATTTATCGCTAAAGGCCGAAAAACCGGACACCAGTCCCTCTTCAGCCTGATGGCTAAAGGGGATGACGCGGATATCGAATGACTCCAGCAGCGCCACGATATCGCCGACGCAGGTGGCATCGCCGACGCCGAGACGCCGCCGCTCTTCTGCGGCTTTATCCTCGACCCTTAACAGATCCTCTTCCTTCGCCGTAAATATCGGCAGCGAATTGGGAAGATCTTCTGGCTGTCTGGCGTCTGCGGCTTCCTCAATGGCATGGATATGCTGGAGTTTGCTGATAAGCGCATTGCGCAGCTTGCTGTCCAGCATATCGGGATGGTCCGCCCGCATGGCGAAGCGAAACGTGCCTTCATCGCTGTCGTAAAAATAGCCGATCGGTTTGTTATAAAGCTTACAGAGCGCAATAAGCTGCGTCACGGTCGGTACGCCCTGCGCCTGCTCAAACTTACTGTAAGTTTGCCGCACGACGCCAATCGCATCGGCAACGGCGACAGCGCTTAAACCCGCTTCAGCGCGCGCAGCAAACAAGCGTTCCGCTATATATTCCTGGATATTCATAGGTTACTCCCGGTTAACGTTCACGGGAACTTTTCAAGCTTCCATGTTAACTATGGCACACAGTATCAGCTCCCCTCCTGACAGGATAATGATTTAAATTAATGATGTCGGCTGCGGCGCCAGTTCACCGCGCCACACAACAACATCACCGCTGCCGTCAGCAGAAACACCGGCCGCATGCCGAACGCGCCGCCGACAAACCCGCCAAACAGCGGGCCGCTCACCTGGCCGATATACTGCGCCGAGGTCGAGTAGCCGAGCATGCGGCCAACCTGCCCTTCCGGCACGCTATGACGAATAATCGCCGTGATACAGGGCAGCAGTCCGCCCAGCGCCATGCCCATCAGAAAGCGCAGCGCCACCAGCTGCCACGCGGCGGTGATAAACGCCTGCGGGATCAGCAGCGCCGCGCAGGCGATCAGACCGGCGCTCAGCACGCGCCCGTGGCCGATGCGGTCCGCCAGCCTGCCGAGCCGCGGCGCCGAGAGAATGCTGCCCAGCGCGGCGGCGGCCATCACCAGCCCGGCGGTGACGGTAATCGCGTGGTCGCCCTGCACAAACTGGCCGATATAAAGCGTGATAATCGGCTCAATCGACATATTGGCAAAAATCAGCAGCATGCCCGACAGCCACATCAGCTTCACCACGCCGTGGCGGCCGACGTCCGGCGCCTCTTGCGCGCGGCGCGGCGCGGCAGGCTGGCGCGGCAGCTCTTTCAGCAAGAAGGTGGTGGCGAGAAAGGCGAGAAAAATAACGCCGCCGGTCAGCCAGAAGGTATGCCGGATGCCAATCAGCGGCGGCAGCACGCCGCCCAGCAGTGGGCCGACCACGTTGCCCGCCATAATCCCGGACGAGAGCACGCCCAGCGCCCAGCCGGTGTGCGCCTTCGGCGTCTGCGCCGCCACCAGAATCGTCGAGCCAGAGGCGTAGCCGCCGAGCAGCCCCGCCAGCAGCCGCAGCGCCACCAGCTGCCAGGGCGCGGTCGCCATGCCGATCAGCGCCATCGCGATCGCCATGCCGAGGCTGGCGCGGATCAGCATCAGCTTGCGCCCATAGCGATCCGCCAGTCGGCCCCAGAGCGGCGCGGTCAGCGCGGCGCTGAAAAAGGTGGCGCCGTAGGCCAGCCCGGACCAGCGCGCAATCGCCGCCGGCTCGGTCACGCCGAGCTGGCGCACGTAGAGCGGCAGAAACGGCAGCAGCAGCGTCATCGCCACGATGGTGCTGAACGAACCCAGCACACACACCCATAAGTTACGTTTCCAGATTTGCGCGTCTGGCGCGGCGATCGCTTCCATAAAGCCCCCATGATTGTCCGGCTTTCAGGCTAACGTCGTTGAGGCGCAAACAACAGTGGCGGCGCGATAATTGCCAGACGCCGCCCTTTGTTGCCAGAGAGCAACAATCAGCCGCCGAGTGCGGCAATCAGCGCGTCGCACAGCAGGCTGACCGGTGCGGCGGGCTGCGCCTCGTTCAGCAGCAGGTAGCTCTGCAGGCGGTCCATCTGCCACTCCGCCAGCAGCTGGGTGATTTCGCCGCGCGCCAGCGCCGCCTGCGCCATGTAGGAAGGCAGATAGGCGATGCCGCTGCCCGCCTGCGCGGCGTTGAGCAGCGCCATGCTGTTGTTGGCGCGAAAGCGGCTGCGCACGTCGACCGCCAGCCGCTGCTTATCGCGGCGGAAAGGCAGCGCCGCGGTGTGCGCCGGGCCGTGAAACATCAGCAGATCGTGGCGCGGCAGCATATCGGGATGGGTAATGGGCGCGCGCTGCGCCAGATAGGCCGGGGCGGCGTAGAGTCCCCAGTCGATATCGCCCAGCACCCGGACGTGCGCGCCCTGCGGCGCGCGGGCGCGAATAAGGATGGCGATATCAACCTGCTCCTCCAGCCGATCGCTGCTGCGATCGGTCAGGTCGAGATCGACGTTGATATGGATATGACGCCGCAGAAAGGGATTAAGTGCGGGCGCCACGCACTGGCAGCCGTAGGTCACCGGCGCCTGTAGCCGCACATTGCCCGCCGCGTTCTGATGCAGCTGCTGGACGAAAGCGTCGGCGCGATGCATCTCCGCCAGCATGCGGGTACAGAAGGGATAGTAGGCCTGGCCCAGTTCGGTCAACGCCATAGCGCGCGTGGTGCGCTGCAGCAGCTTAAAGCCCAGCCGCACCTCAAGCCGGGCGATCTCCCGACTGACGTGCGATTTCGACAGGCCGAGCGCGCGCGCGGCCTCGCTAAAGCTTCTGCACTCCACCACGCGGGCGAACATCATCATCGCCGTTAAGTTTTCGCTGTTGTCCATGAGTCTGCTTGTCTGCCGGAAAAAAGCAGACTAAACAATTCAGCGATCCGTGGCACCTGTTTGTTGCGGTCAGCTCGCCATCGCCAGCGGAAACAGCAGCCGGTCCGGCTCGACGCGGCGCTGACGGCGCAGCTGTCCCGGCGTGACGCGGAAATAGTTTTTAAAGGTGCGGGTGTAAGCCTGCTGGGTGTCGAAACCGTAGTTCATCGCCACCTGCAGGATCGCCTCATTGCTGTTCAGCAGCAGCAGAGCGGACTCCGTCAGCCGGCGCTGGCGAATATATTCCGCCAGCGAAAAGCCGGTGTGCTGACGAAACAGACGCTGCAGATGCCAGCGGGAATAGCCCGAGCGGCGCGACACCTCATCCAGATGCAGATCCTGGCCTAAGTTGCCTTCAATCCACTCCAGCAGGCTACGAATAAATTCGCGCTGATTCATGTGTTCCTCCTGATACGGCATGATGTTCAGTGAGCCCACTGTAGCGCGGAAAATTTATCCCTTAATTAGCGGAAAATTAGCGCAGAATTAGCAACGGGCGCCGCAGCGCGATTTTAATTCTGTGCTAATAATCGCGGCGTACACTCTGGCTATCTGTATACGAGGACGATTTTCATGCGCGTGCTGCTGGTTGAAGATGATGAAATGATCGGCGCTAACCTGCAGCTGGCGCTGGAGGCCGCAGGCTGGTCGGTTGACTGGGTGCGCGACGGAGTGTTCGCCCATCACGCCTGGAACGAAGGCGGCTACACCTGCGTGCTGCTCGATCTCGGCCTGCCGCGCGACGACGGCCTGCAGGTGCTGAAGCGCGCGCGCGGACGCGGCGACGCCACGCCGGTGCTGATTTTAACCGCGCGCGACACCGTGGCGCAGCGCGTGCAGGGGCTGGACTGCGGCGCCGACGACTACCTTCTCAAACCCTTCGATCTGCAAGAGGTGCTGGCGCGCATGCGTGCAATTACCCGACGTCGCCACGGTGCGGCGGACTCGCTGCTCGGCAGCGGCGACGTCCAGCTGGATATGATGACGCGTGAAGTGCTCTACAAGGGCCAGCGCGAGCAGCTCACCGCGCGCGAATATGCGCTGCTTTACGCCCTGCTGGAGCGCCCCGGCGCCATTCTGTCGCGCGAGCAGCTGGAAAACCGCATCTACGGCTGGGGCGAAGAGGTCACCAGCAACGCAGTGGACGTGCTGATCCACGGCATGCGCCGCAAACTCGATAACGACGCCATCCGCAACGTGCGCGGTCTCGGCTGGCGCGTGCCTGCGCTATGAAGCCGTTCACTTTTATGCGCTCCCTGCGCAACAAGCTGCTGAGCACGCTGCTGATTATCCACCTGCTGATGATCGGCGGCGTCACCTGGTACTTCTTCAGCTGCTACGGCGAGATGATCGGCACCATGAAGGATGACCAGCTGACGAAAATCGCCGACGCCTGGGCGACCAATAAAGAGATCCCGGCGCTGATGCCGCTGATGCTGCACGCCGACAAGGTGAAGAGCGCCTACGTGGTGCAGCTGTGGGACAGCAACGGCAAGCTGCGCGCCAGCTCCTGGCCAGAGCTGCACGCGCCGCTGCAGGCGGAAAAAGGCTGGCACGATATTGATGTCGGCAGCTGCGACGAGTGCGGCTGGCGCATCTATACCCGTCCCGGCGAGCCGGGCAGCGAGATCAAAACCATCCAGGTGATGCATAACCTGAGCTATATGCGTTCGGTGATGGTGAAACGCGCGCTGTCGGCGATTATCCCGCTGATTTTAATGATGCCGCTCTCGCTGCTGGTGATCTGGCTGGTGGTGCGCAAAATTACCCGCGATCTGCGCGTCGCCTCGCGCGAGATCGCCGCGCAGGAGACGCTGCATCCGCATCTGGTGTCGCCAGAGGGGCTGCCGGATGAGATCCTGCCGCTGGTGGAGGCCTACAATTCGCTGCTCAACAAGCTGCGCGCCGCCTGGTCGTCGCAGCGCCAGTTTCTGGAGGACGCCGCGCACGAGCTGCGCACGCCGGTGACGGCGGTGACGCTGCAGCTGGAGAATCTGCGTCAGCATATTCAGCCGGGCGAAGCGAGCCGCCAGTTCGATCAGCTGGAGGCGGGGGTGACGCGCACGCGCCATCTGGTGGCGCAGCTGCTCAATATCTCTCGTCAGGAAGATCAAACCGTGGTCGCCTCGGTGGAGCATATCGAGCTGGAGGATCTGCTGAAAGAGAGCATCGAGCAGCTGATGGTGGTGGCCGATAAGCGCGGCATCGACATCGGCTTTAACGGCTCGACCCACTATCGCCTGCAGGCGAGCCGCTCTGAGCTGCGCAGCCTGTTCGACAACCTGATCGGCAACGCCATGCTGCATACCCCGGAAGGGAGCCTGGTAGACGTGCTGCTGCACCGCGTCGGCGACCGCACGGTGGTGGATATCGTCGATAACGGGCCGGGCATGCCGGAGTCCTTTATCGATCGCGCCTTTGACCGCTTTACCCGCGCGCCGACGGTGAAGGCGCAGGGCAGCGGCTTAGGTCTGTCGATTGTGCGCAGCGTCGCCCAGAAGCACCATATCCAGGTTTCCCTCTCAAACTGCCTCAATCCGCAGGGCGCCATCTGCGGATTGCAGGTGCGCGTCACCCTGCCCTGATTTTCCTGTTCGCGTGCGATGCCGACAACGTAAACGGTTGCGGCGTTCCGTTCGCTGCGGCTTATTTTCGTGACACAGTTCACATTTTCACGTAAATGCAATGCAACACATTTTGACAAACGTGAGCAAAATCTATTTTCTATCGCCCTGTAACGGTCAGGCTACGCAGGTCTAAAACCGGCTGTAAAAAACGGTTACATCTTCGCCGCCCACTCTGGGATCGATTTCACCTTGACTGCGTCCATGCGCGGTCGAAAGCATGTGGTTAATGATAATGAAATTTAAAACCTTGATAGCAGGCGCCTTGCTGGCGACGTCCCTGAGCAGCGGCGCGCAGGCTGCCGAAAGCGACCCGCAATACCTCTCCGACTGGTGGCATCAGAGCGTTAACGTGGTAGGCAGCTATCACACCCGCTTCGGACCGCAGTTCAATAACGACGTCTATCTGGAATATGAAGCCTTCGCCAAAAAAGACTGGTTCGATTTTTACGGCTACCTCGACCTGACCAACTTTTTCGGCATGGGCAACAGCAACGCCAACGGCATTTTCGACCACGGTTCGCCGATGTTTATGGAAATTGAGCCGCGTTTCTCCATCGATAAGCTGACCGGCACCAGCCTGGCGTTCGGCCCGTTCAAAGAGTGGTATTTCGCCAACAACTATATCTACGATATGGGCCGTAACAGCGATAACCGTCAGAACACCTGGTATATGGGTCTCGGCACCGACATCGACACGCACAGCGACGTCGGCCTGTCGCTGAACGTCTACGCCAAATATCAGTGGGAAAACTACGGCGCGGCGAATGAGAACAGCTGGGATGGCTATCGCTTCAAGGTGAAATATATGGTGCCGATCACCACGCTGTGGGGCGGCAACCTGAGCTATATCGGCTTTACTAACTTCGACTGGGGCTCCGATCTGCGCGACAAGTCAGACGCGTCACGCACCAGCAACTCTATCGCCTCCAGCCATATTCTGTCGCTGGGTTACGATCACTGGCATATTTCTGCCGTGGCGCGTTATTTCCACAACGGCGGCCAGTGGGCGGATGGTCAGGAGCTGAACTTTGGTCGCGGACCGTTTGAAGTGAAATCAACCGGCTGGGGTTACTACCTGGTGGCGGGTTATAACTTCTGATAAAAGCGGGCTAATTGCACGCTTAGAAACAGTGCTGTCGCGTGAGAGCCAGCCCGATCGCAAAGACGCAAAAAGCGGCATCCCTGCCAGCTCGGCCTGCGCGGATACGCACCTCATCCCTGAGGTGCGCCCGTTGCCGGGCCAACGCGATGCGTTGTTCAAAAACGCTCCCGGCGTTTTTGTCCATGGCGCAGGACGCTTTGCTCCTCGGGCTGGCTCTCCCGCTTGCAAGCTTGTTCAGCCGTTTATAAGAAAGGCCTGGCGAGCACTTATTCCTGCGGCTTCTCTACGTTAATACGCCACGGAATACCGAACTTATCGATAAACATCGCGAAGCCGTTTGACCAGAAGGTCTCCTGCCACGGCGTCGTTACTTTCCCGCCAGCCGACAGTTTCTCAAACCAGGCTTTACCCTGCTCGACATCGGTGGTCGACAGGCTGACCGCGTAACCGGCGTGCTCGGATGCCGGCGGCTGGTCGGTGTTGCCGTCGCTCAGCATCAGCTCACCCTCGCCGATGCGCAGCTGGGCGTGCATAATTTTCTCCGGCGGCAGCGGCGGCGCGGATTGATCGCCAACCTGTTCGCCCTGGTCCGGCATATCGCCGAACGTCATTTTATAGAGCAACTCTCCCTCGGTGGCCTGCAGGTAAAAGTCGATGGCCTCTTCACAACGGCCATAGAGAAACAGATAAGGACTGACTTGCATCTTCACCTCCGGTTATCGGTTGGATTTTTTACAGCACCTTAACAGTGTAGACGATCGCCTTTACTCGCTGTTTTTACTGGCAATAGCGGCGAAACAGCTGCGCCATGTAGGCGCTCATCGGCGTCAGCGCGGTGTCCTTGCGCTGGATCAGATAGAAGGTCGCTTTCGGCAGCGGATCGTCCAGATCCAGCGCCACCAGCTGATGGCCCAGCACCGGATCGTTAATGACGTCCACCGACAGAATGCTGACGAAATCGCTCTGCGCCACCAGGCTGGTGCAGGCCATAAAGGTTTCGCAGGAGACGACAATCTTCGGCGCCATGCCGCGTTCGGCAAACAGATCATGCAGCAGCCGGTAGTAGCTGCCTTTCGGCGTCGGCATGGTCCAGTCGCACTGCTGCAGTTCCGCCAGCGAGCGCGCCCTCTCCATCGGGTGTCCCTTGCGCACCACCACTTTGTAGTCGCGCTGCATCATCTGCTCAAAGCTCAGCTCCTGATCGAGATGGCTTTGATCGTAGGTGTTGATGGTGAAATCCAGCTCGCCCTGGCGCAGCTCCGGGATCATCGACACCAGCTGTCCCTCCACGATGCGCACCTGCACCAGCGGATATTCGCGGTGAAACTGGGTGATCACCTGCGGCATGATGGTGCGCGCCACGCTGCCGCCGACGCCGATATTGACCCGACCGCCCGCCAGTCCAAGCCGCTGCTGAATATCCTCCTGCGCCACACGTAATTCTTCCAGCACCAGACTGGCATGGCGAAAAAAGTTATCACCCACGTCGGTCATCACCACACCCTGCTGTCGCCGAATAAACAGCCGCGCACCCAACACCTGCTCCAGCTCCTGAATCGCTTTGGTCAGCGCAGGCTGAGAAATACCGGAAAGTCGGCTTGCGGCGCGGATGCTCCCCTGACGCGCCACCTCGACGAAGGCGCGTAGCTGATGCAATTTAAGCTGTGACGGCATGATAACCATTGTTTATCAGGAGAAAGATATTTGCATCTTATGCGGCCAGAGAGGCTTGTGTAAATTCGGGGCTGTGCATAAAAAACCAACAATAAGGATTTCCTATGACAACCCTCTCTGAGCAGGTCCAGGCGCTGACGCCGCAGATGCAAAGCTGGCGGCGCGATCTTCATCAGTTCGCTGAATCCGGCTGGCTGGAATTTCGCACCGCGACGCGGGTGGCCGACGCGCTGCATCAGCTGGGCTATCGGCTGCAGCTGGGCCGCGAGGTGATCGACGCCGACGCGCGCATGGGGCTGCCCGACGCCGAGACGCTGAAGCAGCAGGAGGCGCGCGCGCTACAGCAGGGCGCGCTGCCGCAGTGGCTGTCCCACTTCTCCGGCGGCTTTTGCGGCATCGTCGCCACGCTGGAGACCGGTCGCCCCGGCCCGGTGATGGGCTTCCGCGTCGATATGGACGCGCTGGATCTTAACGAGAGCCAGGCACCCGATCACCTGCCGCAGCGCGAGGGTTTCGCCTCCTGCAACGCCGGCATGATGCACGCCTGCGGCCACGACGGCCATACCACTATCGGGCTGGCGCTCGCCCGCGTGCTGATGGCGATGAAATCGCAGCTAAGCGGCACCATCAAGCTGATCTTCCAGCCCGCCGAAGAGGGCGTGCGCGGCGCGAAGGCGATGGTGGCGGCGGGCGTGGTGGACGATGTCGATCTCTTTACCGCCATTCATCTCGGCACCGGCGTGCCGGCGGGCGAGCTGGTGTGCGGCAGCGACAGCTTTCTCGCCACCACCAAGCTGGACGTCCATTTTACCGGCGTCGGCGCGCACGCGGGCGGCAAGCCTGAAGAGGGCCGCAACGCCCTGCTGGCGGCGGCGCAGGCGACGCTGGGGCTGCACGGCCTGCCGCAGCACAGCGGCGGCGTGGCGCGCGTTAACGTCGGCGTGCTGCAGGCGGGAACCGGGCGCAACGTGGTGGCCGACACCGCGCTGATGAAGGTTGAGACGCGCGGCGTCAGCAATCAGGTCAACGACGACATCTACCAGCAGGCGCTGCGCATTATCGCCGGCGCGGCGGCGATGTACGGCGTGGAGTATGAGGTGAAACTGATGGGCGCGGCGCGCAGCTGCACGCCGACCCAGCCCTGGGTCGACTTTCTTCACCAGCAGGCGGAGGCGCTCGGCATCTTCGACTCGGTGGTGGATCGCAAGGCGCAGGCGGCCGGTTCAGAGGACGCCACCTACATGATGGAGCGCGTCAAGCAGCGCGGCGGTCAGGCGACCTACGCGATTTTCGGCTGCGAGCTGGCGGCGGGCCATCACAATGCGAAGTTCGACTTTGACGAAGGCGTAATGGGTAAAGCGGTGCAGATGCTGGCAACGCTGGCGCTCAACCAGGCGCAGTTCGGCGGTGCGCGATGAACGCAGATTTCCTTGCCGACTATATCGACGCCAGCCAGGCGCGCTTTACCGCCCTCAGCGACGCCATCTGGGACACGCCGGAAACCCGCTTCGCCGAAACCCGCTCCAGCGCGCTGCTGGCCGACGCGCTGGAGCGCGAGGGCTTCGCCGTCACGCGCGGCGTCGGCAATATTGAGACCGCCTTCGTCGCCAGCCTGGGCGAAGGCAAGCCGGTGATCGCCATTCTCGGCGAGTTCGACGCGCTGGCCGGGCTGAGCCAGCGGGCGGGCTGCGCGCGGCCAGAGCCGCTGGAGCAGAACGGCAACGGCCACGGCTGCGGTCATAATCTGCTCGGCACCGCCGGCGTGGCGGCGGCGTTCGCACTCAAGGCGTGGCGCGAGCAGCACGGCGGGCGCGGCACGCTGCGCTTTTACGGCTGCCCCGGCGAAGAGGGCGGCTCCGGCAAAACCTTTATGGTGCGCGAGGGGCTGTTCGACGACGTCGACGCCGCCGTCACCTGGCATCCCGAGGGCTTTAGCGGCCTGTTCAACCTCAGCACCCTCGCCAATATTCAGGCGGCGTTTCACTTTAAGGGCGTGGCGGCGCACGCTGCCAATTCGCCGCATCTGGGGCGCAGCGCGCTTGATGCGGTAACGCTGATGAACACCGGCGCCAACTTCCTGCGCGAGCATATCGTGCAGGAGGCGCGGCTGCACTATGCGGTGACCAACAGCGGCGGCGTCTCGCCCAACGTGGTGCAGGCCGACGCCGAGGTGCTCTACCTGATCCGCGCGCCGGAGCTGCCGCAGGCGCAGGAAATCTACCAGCGCGTGATCAATATCGCCAAAGGCGCGGCGCTGATGACCGACACCCAGCTCACCGTGCGCTTCGATAAGGCGTGCTCTAACTACGTGCCGAACCGCGCGCTGGAGGCGGTGATGGAGCGCTATTTGCATCACTTTGGCCTGCCGCACTACAGCGACAGCGAGCGCGCCTTCGCCGCCGAGATCCGCGCCACGCTCAGCGAGGACGATCTGCGCAACGCGCGGCTTAACGCGGCGCGCACCGGCGGCGAGGCGGGCGCGGCCTGGATTGAGGCGCACGGCGACAAGCTGCTGATGGACGAGGTGGCGCCCTGCGCCGCGACGCGCGAGCTGCTCTACGGCTCAACCGACGTCGGCGACGTCAGCTGGGTGACGCCGGTGGCGCAGTGCTTTGCGCCCTGCTTCACCTTCGGCACGCCGCTGCACACCTGGCAGCTGGTGGCGCAGGGCCGCACCAGCATCGCGCATAAGGGCATGCTGCTGGCGGCTAAGGTGATGGCCGCCACGGTGCTGGATCTGCTCACCGATGAAGAGGCGCTGGAACGCTGCCGCGATGAATTTAGACGGGCGCGCCGCGCGCAGCCCTATAGCTGTCCGATTCCCGAAGGCGTGACGCCTTCAAAACTGGCCAACTGAGCCGCGGCCGCGCCGCAGGCGCGGACCGATAACACAATAAAAAACGCAAACACGACCATACAAGACGAGGAATATCATGACCCTAATGTCGGAGAATCGCAGCCCTGGGAAAGTGTTCGGCTGGATCGAGCGGGTCGGCAATAAAGTGCCGAATCCCTTTCTGCTGTTTGTTTATCTGATTGTGGTGCTGATGGTGGCGACAGCCATTATCAGCAGCCTCGATCTGGCAGTGAAAAATCCGGTCAGCGGCGAGCTGGTGCGCGTCAACAATCTGCTGAGCGTCGCGGGGCTGCAGTGGATCCTGCCCAACATCATTAAAAACTTCAGCGGCTTTACGCCGCTCGGCTCGATTCTGGCGCTGGTGCTCGGCGCGGGTCTGGCGGAAAGGGTCGGCCTGCTGCAGTCGCTGATGGTGAAGATGGCGTCGCGCGTCAGCCGCCGCTACGCCAGCTATATGGTGCTGTTTATCGCCTTTTTCAGCCATATCTCCTCTGATGCCGCGCTGGTGGTGATGCCGCCGCTCGGCGCGCTGATCTTTCTCGCCGTGGGGCGTCATCCAGTGGCGGGCCTGCTGGCGGCCATCGCCGGCGTCGCCTCCGGCTTTACCGCCAACCTGCTGATCGTCACCACCGACGTGCTGCTCTCTGGCATCAGCACCGAGGCGGCGAAGGCGGTGAGCGACACGGTGCACGTCAGCGTGATCGACAACTGGTTCTTTATGGCCACCTCGGTGATCGTGCTGACCGTGGCGGGCGCCATTCTCACCGACAAATTTGTCGAACCGCGCCTGCCGCTGTGGCAAGAAGGCAGCAGCGAGCGACTGGCGGCGCTGACGCCGCTGGAAAATCGCGGCCTGCGCGCGGCGGGCATCGCGGCGCTGCTGTTTATCGGCGTGATGGCGCTGCTGGTGGTGCCGGAACACGCGCCGCTGCGCGATCCGAAAACCGGCGGTATCGTGCCGTCGCCCTTTATTAAGGGCATTGTGCCGATCATCATCCTGTTCTTCTTTGTGGTGGCGATCGTCTATGGCGCGGTGACGAAGCAGATCCGCCGCCCGGACGATATTCCGCAGCTGCTGGTGGAGCCGATGAAGAGCATGGCGGGCTTTATCGTGATGGTGTTTCCGCTGTCGCAGTTCGTCGCCTTCTTCAACTGGAGCAACATGGGCAAGTTTATGGCCATCGGGCTGACTGACGTGCTGGAGAGCGCGGGCATCAGCGGCGCGCCCGCCTTTCTCGGCCTGATGTTTCTGTCGGCGTTTCTCTGCATGTTTATCGCCAGCGGCTCGGCCATCTGGTCGATCCTCGCCCCGGTGTTCGTGCCGATGTTTATGCTGCTCGGTTTTCATCCCGCTTTCGCCCAGATGATCTTCCGCATCGCCGACTCGGCGGTGCTGCCGCTGGCGCCGATGTCGCCCTTTCTGCCGCTGTTTCTCTCTTTCCTGCAGCGCTACCAGAAGGAGGCGCAGCTCGGCACCTATTACGTGCTGATTTTCCCCTACCCGCTGGTGTTTTTTATCACCTGGATCGCGCTGCTGCTCGCCTGGTATGCGCTGGGTCTGCCTATCGGTCCGGGCGTCTGGCCGCAGATGCCGTAGCGGCTTCGCCAGGGACGGCGAAAAGTGCAACGTACGTTGCTAAATACTCACTAACAACCCTCTCGGCAAGGATCGCCGAATTGATTATTCTGCTCTCTCTTCGCTTGCTAACGGTTAATTATTTTTACAACATCGCCACGCCGTTAGCGGGACAGGCAAACATCGTCACACCGAGGTTCACAACATCATGACAACCACCTGCACTCCAGGGATGGCGCCGGGGTTCGCTGCGCCGTCGCCGCATAACAGCTTAGCGGGGCGCATCGACGCGCTGCCTTCATCGCGCGGACTGTGGCGTTTTATTACGCTGCTGGCGCTCGGCGGCTTCTTTGAACTCTACGATCTGTTTGAAACCGGCTATATCAGCTCAGGTTTGCTGGCCGCGGGCGTGTTCCACACCGGCAGCGCAGGCGTGTTCGGCATTGCCGATCAGGCCGCCTTCGCCTCTGCTACCTTTCTCGGCCTGTTTGTCGGCGCCAGCCTGCTCGCGCCCTATGCCGACCGCTTCGGCCGCCGCCTGACCTTTATGTGCGCGCTGGCGTGGTATGGCATTTTCTCGCTGCTGATGGCGTTTCAGCAGAGCGCAGAGATGATTATTCTGTTTCGCTTTCTGGTAGGCATCGGCCTCGGCATCGAACTGGTCACCATCGACACCTACCTCTCGGAGTGGGTACCGACGCATCTGCGCAGCCGCGCCTTCGCTTTTTCATTTTTTGTACAGTTTCTCTCTGTGCCGACGGTGGCGCTGATGTCCTGGTGGCTGGTGCCGCAGACGCTGTTAAGCCTGGAGGGCTGGCGCTGGGTGGTGATCGCGGGCGCGGTCTGTTCGCTGGCGATCTGGTTTATCCGCAAGGATCTGCCGGAGTCGGCGCGCTGGCTGGCGCAGCAGGGACGCCATCAGGAGGCGCATCAGGTGCTGAGCGCGATGGAGAAACGCTGCGGCGTTGCGCCTGGCGCTGACTTCCCGCCGGATGACGCGGCGGCGCAGCTGCCGACACGCGGTCGGTTCAGCGAGATCTGGGCGCCGGCCTACCGCAAGCGCACCCTGATGCTGGTTGTGATGAACTTCTTTCAGGCGATCGGCTTTTTCGGCTTCGGCAACTGGCTGCCGGCGCTGCTGTCCGGCAAGGGCGCGACCGTGACCCATAGCCTGCTCTACGCCTTTTTTATCACCCTCGCCTACCCGCTCGGCTCGCTGATTTGCAGCCGCTACGCCGATAAGATCGAGAACAAATGGCAGATCGTTTTATCCTGCCTGATGACGGTGGTGTTCGGCACGCTGTTCGCTTTTCAGACCAGCCCGGTAATGCTGATCCTTTGCGGCTTTCTCATCACCTACTCCAACGCCTGGCTGACCTTTAGCTATCACGCCTACCAGACGGAGATTTTCCCCACCCATATCCGCGCCCGCGCGGTCGGCTTTTGCTACTCCTTTAGCCGCCTCTCGACGGTGTTCAGCAGCATTCTGATCGGAATGATTTTGCAGTATGCGGGCAGCCAGGGCGTTATCGCCTTTATCGTGCTGAGTATGCTGATGGTGATGCTGTCGGTGGGGATTTATGGGCCGAAAACGCGCGGTATCGATCTGGAGAATATTTAACTGCCTGGCTGCGAGTCGCTAAGGTCCGCCAGCTCATCGGACAGGCGCTGAAACGCCATCTCCCAGGGTAAACGCCTGCCGCTCGCGCGCATCAGTGAATAGGCGCGATGGGCGGCAGCGCGATCGATGATGGCGTAGCGTACCATCTCTTCCACCAGCCACAGCGTGCCTCTGACCTCGACCTGTTCAGCCTTCGCCGCCATTCGCAATGCTTTATCGCCCGTGAGCAACGGGCAGTTTTCCTGCTTCGCCAGCGCCAGAGCGAAGCAATCATAGCGGCTGGGACCCTGCACGCGCATCACCAGCTGGCTGACGTAGCGCAGCGTTTGCGGCGTCATCTCGCCGAGAAGCAGACCCTGCTCCAGCAGATCAGCATGATGCTCCGCCAGCTCGTCATAAAAGAGTAAATCAGGCACCGTGAACCGGTAAGGCAGCTGAAACAGAGAGCGAATCAGCTCGCCCTCTTCCAGATCGATGAGAATGTTGGCATCACTGATAAGAATCAACATCCGGCGATTCCAGTTTGCGCGTGCGGTGGAACTGCGACAGTGAGATGCCGAGCAGCTCGGCAGCCTTAGACTCGCTGAGGATCCCTTCCCCAAGGCCGCGGAAAACCAGCTGCGAGAAAAGCGTTGTGCTTTCAGCCGGATAAGCCTCGCCCGGCTCCAGCGTGCGCCAGTGACTGGCGGAAAACAGCATAAACAGTTTTTGCCGCGTCTGGTCGCTGATAATGCCAAGATCGGCGGCCCGATAGATGCAGGCCATCATGCTCAGGCCCGCTTCCTGCTTCAGAAGATAAAGCTCACGCACTTCCAGCGCGTGGCGACGCGCGCCCAGGCGCTGACGCATTGTGCTGGCAGGTAGCAAAAAAGCGCCGGCAAAGCGATGGCACGCCTTTTCTTCGTCCAGGTTATCCGCCAGGCGGTGATGCAGCACCAGATGACCCAGTTCGTGCGCCAGCGTAAAACGCTGGCGGTCGCCTGGCCATTTCCCAGATATCACAATCACCGGCATACCGTTGACCTTCGCCTGGCAACCGTCGAACTTTTCGGCGTGGTCCGCCTGCGTGACAATTACCAGAATGCCCTGACGCTCCAGCAGATCGATCAGGCTGGCAATGGGCTGGCTGCCCAGACACCACTGCTGGCGCAGGCACTCCGCCACCTTTTCCACGTCGTCATAATGGGTGAGTCGCTGGGTAGAGAAAAGCGGTGCGCTAAACGCTGGAACGGGGAAACAGGGCCAGAGCGCGGCGAGTTCCATCCAGCGCTCTACCTGGTTGATGATATCCGCGTGAATGCGCGTTAAGGCTTTTTTTGAGAGATTGCTGCGTTTACGGTACTCAACCTCTTTCAGCTCAACCGTCGTAGGCCGAAAAAAATATTCGTTTCTGACGCCCAGCGCGCGCGACATTTTCAACAGCACAGCCGAACCCGGCATGCTTTCATTATGCTCATACTTCTTGATCATGTTGGCGCTAACGCCTGCCAGCAGAGCAAGCTCTTTCATTGACAGGCCAGACGCAGCGCGGGCACGAAACAAACGCTCACCAAACACGCCAGCCTCCTGTGGTTTACAAATCAAGATGAAAAGGACTTTTCGTAAACCGGATTATGCGCGCGCAGTGCTGCATTTTCAATCAAAAAAGGGAGGCTATGAGGGAGGAAAAGAGGCCCGCCGTTAGCCGGGCCTCCTGAGGTCACTACTGATTTTCCAGCTGATAAATATCCGCGCTGCCCTGATAAGGCTGGATGGTCTTATCTTTACGCAGCTTCGCCACATCCTTCGCCGTAACCTCCGCTTTGCCGCCGTTGCCCCAGCTGGTGCGGATAAAGTTCACCACGTCCGCCACCTGCTGATCGTCAAGCCGCCAGCCGAACGCCGGCATGGTGATGTTTGACGGCGCGCCTTTCACGCCCGGCAGGGCGCCGCCCGCCAGCACGATATGGATCAGCGAAGTGGGATCGTCGGTCATCACCACCGGATTGCCGCGCAGCGCCGGGAAAAAGCGCTGATAGCCGCTGCCGTCGGTTTTATGACAGGCGGCGCAGCTGTCGACATAGACCGACGCGCCGGTCGCGCTGTCGTCGCCTTTCCACAGCGCTTTCGCCGTGGCGTCATCGACGCTAAAGGCCGCCTGGTTCGGGTCTTTCGCGCCGAGCGACTTCAGGTAATGGGCAATGGCGGCAATATCCTCGTCGCTGAGGTGCTGCAGGCTGTGCTCGACCACCTCGGTCATACCGCCGAACGCGGCGGTATGGTCGTTGCGGCCGTAGCGCAGGAACTGGCGCAGATCCTCTTCGCTCCAGCGTCCCAGTCCGTCGCGGTTGTCGCCGCGCAGGTTGCTGGCGGTCCAGCCGTCAATCGGCGCGCTGCTGCCCGCCAGATAGTCGCTGCCTTCGCCGTTGTTCAGCGCTTTCTCCTGCATGGTAATGCTGCGCGGCGTATGGCAGGCGCCGCAGTGGCCCAGGCCTTCCACCAGATAGCGACCGCGCGCCAGCGCCGGATCTTCCTGCGCCATCGGCTGAAACGCTTTTACGTCGGGCGCGAACATCGTGCGCCAGATCGCCAGCGGCCAGCGCATCGACAGCGGCCAGGGAATGTCGCTTTTATGGTTAGCCTGCTCGACCGGCGCGACGCCGTGCATAAAGTATGCGTAGAGCGCCTGCATATCCTCGTCGCTCACCACCGCGTAGGAGGGATACGGCATCGCCGGATAGAGCGTGTCGCCGTTCTTCGCCACGCCGTGACGCACCGCCTTCTGGAAGTCGTCGTAGCTGTAGTCGCCAATGCCGGTTGCTTTATCCGGGGTGATATTGGTGGAGTAGATAGTGCCAATCGGCGTCGCCATCGGCAGGCCGCCGGCAAAGGGTTTACCCTCTTTGCTAGTGTGGCAGGCGACGCAGTCGCCCGCGCGCGCCAGATACTCGCCGCGTTTCACCCGATCGCCGCCGTTATCGTCCGCCAGCGCGGCAAAGGTCATCGTGCCCAGAATCAGGGCCAGTAAGCCGTTTTTCATCGCCATTTCCTTATGCCTGCACCAGTGGACCCGGGTTTTTCAGATACTGCTCGCGGATCGCCTTCGCCGACCAGTAGGTCAGCGCCGCGACCATGCCGGTCGGGTTGTAGCCCAGCCCCTGCGGGAAGGCGGAAGCGCCCGGCACAAAGACGTTCGGCACGTCCCAGCTCTGCAGATAGCGGTTCACCGCGCTGGTGGTGGGATCCTCCCCCATAATGGCGCCGCCGTTCATATGCGTGGTCTGATAGACCGTGGTGTCAAAGTGCGTGCCCGGCTTTTTCGCGCCGCCGATGATCATCTTCGGACTCATCGCTTCGGCAATTTTGTGCATCTTGCCGACCATAAACTGCGCCATCTTGATGTCGTTATCCTGCCAGTCAAAGGTCATGCGCAGCAGCGGCTGGCCGTGGGCGTCTTTGTAGTTGGGATCGAGATCGAGATAGTTGGCGCGGTAGGACTGATGCGCGCCGTGGGCGTCCATTGAGATATGGTGCGTGTAGGTGTCCGCCACCGCCGCTTTCCACTTGCTGCCCCAGTTGGGCGTGCCGGTTGGGGTCGGCAGACCGGAGATCGGCTTGGTGCCCGCCTGGTTGACCCAGAACGGCGAGCCGCCGACGAAGCCGTGCGGCCCGTGGTCGAAGTTGTCGGCGTTAAAGTCGTCGACGCCAACGCCCGCGCCGCCCGCGCCGATAAACGGGTTGGTGGTGGTGTTCTTGTCGAACAGCGCCTTCAGGGTAGAGATGTTCTGATAGGCGAAGTTGCGGCCGACGGTGCCTTCGTTGGTGATCGGGTTATAGGGCTTGCCGATGCCGGAGAGCAGCATCAGGTGCACGTTGTGGAACTGGAACGCCGAGAGGATCACCAGATCCGCCGGCTGCACCACTTCGCGGCCCTGCGCGTCGACATAGGTGACGCCGGTGGCACGCTTCTTGTCGTCGGTGAGGTTGACGCGCAGCACGTAAGAATTATTACGCAGCTCGAACTTCGGCTCCTGGCGCAGCGCGGGCAGGATGTTTACGTTCGGCGACGCTTTCGAGTACATGTAGCAGGCGTAGCCGCTGCAGTAGCCGCAGAAGTTGCACGGCCCCATCTGCGCGCCGTAGGTATTGGTGTACGGGCCGGAGGTGTTGGCCGACGGCAGATCGTACGGGTGATAGCCCACCGACTTCGCCGCCTCGGCGAACAGCTGCGCCGACCAGGTGCGCTTCTGCGCCGGCAGCGGGAATGTGTCAGAGCGATCCGGCGCGAACGGATTGCCGCCGTTCTCCTTGCCGATCACCTGCCCTTTGATGCTCCACGGCGTGCCGGAGGTGCCAAACACCTTTTCCGCCTTGTCGAAGAACGGCTCCAGCTCGTCATAGGTGACGCCGAAATCCTGGATGGTCATGCCTTCCGGGATAAAGTTTTTGCCGTAGCGCTCTTCATAGTGGCTGCGCTGGCGCAGCTCGGTGGGATCGACGCGGAAGTGGACGCCAGACCAGTGCAGCCCCGCGCCGCCGGTGCCGGTGCCCGGCAGAAACGCCGCCAGCTGGCGATAGGGCACCGCCGTCTGCGAGGCGTCGTGGCGAATGGTCACGGTGCTTTTCGACAGATCCTGGAACAGCTTTTTGCGGATATTGTAGGTCAGCTCGTCAATGGACTGCGGATAGGATCCGTCTGGATAGGTATCGCGAGGCGGGCCGCGCTCCAGCGCCACCACGTTCAGACCCGCTTCGGTCAGCTCTTTCGCCATAATCGCCCCGGCCCAGCCGAAACCAACGATCACCGCGTCTGCTTTTTTCATTTCGTTTGCCATGATTACGCGCGCTCCCCGCGAATCGATACTGAGGGGAACGGATAGCGCTCACCGCGCTCTACCCAGTCCATAAAGTCGGCGCGCGCGCCGGGGAAGCCAATCAGCTTCCAGCCCACCATATTCTGGTTGCCGCCGTGGATCGGATCGCTAAAGAAACCTTCGCGGGTGTTCTGGATCAGAAAGGCGAAGAAGGTTTTCGCCGGCAGCTGGCGGAAGTCAGCCTCGCCGCTCTCCATCGCCTGCAGCAGCGCGTCCTGCTGCTCGCCGCTAAGATCGGCGAATACCTTGCCGTGCTGGCGCTTGCTGTAGTCGTCGGCGTCCGCCAGCCCCAGACGGTAGATCTGCTGCGGCACCAGCGGCAGCTGATAGCCCAGCTCTTTCGGCAGATCGGGATTGAACGGCCCCTGCATATACCAGTTGGCGCCGGTGGCGTACGGCGTGTTCATCTGGCGGTCGATAAACTCCGGCACGCCCGCTTCCAGCGCGCCTGGCCCGCGCTCGTCGTTAGGGATCAGGCGTGCGACGGCCGCCTTGATAAAGGCAAACTCTTCAGCGGTAAACCAGCTCGGCTGGTAGTCGCGCGCGGGTTGCGCGGCGGCGGGATCGGCAGCCTGCACCGCTGGCGCCACGCTGAAGCCGCCGACAACGGCGCTGCCGGCCGCCATGGCGGGTGCCAGCGCAATGGTTTTTAACAGAAAATCCCTGCGTGTCTGCCCACGTTTTTGTTCTGACATGACATTGCCTCAGTACCGCCTATCGTGCGGCATGAAAGTTAAACAGTTGCGTTGTAATGGTTTTTTTATGCGGATTAAGGGATACAGCAGCGTTGTTACCGGTAACAACGGCCGCTAGTGTAACACCGTTGTGGTTAAATATTTAGATACGCGAAACAAATTCGCACAAATTCATTAACATCTGTCGCCGCTTCTCGCTTGCCGCTGGCGCTAACTGTCACTATCGGAAACAACAGACTACAGACAGATAACGCTAAAAAGCGTTATAAAAGAGTCCACACAACAGCGGAGAGCCTATGTTTAAGTCCTATTTTCCCCGGCCAGCGCTGTTTTTCAGCTCGGCAGCGATCTGGAGTCTTATCGCCATTTTTGCCTGGTTCGGCTTTGCCGATGACCTGCCGTCGCGCTGGCCCGCGCTGCATGCCGCCATGCAGCAGCCGCTGCCGACCACGGCCGCACGCTTTATCGCCCCCAGCCAGCTCTGGTTTTATGGCTATTACTGGATCATGGTGGCGATCTTCGCCCTGGCCTGGCGCGTCATCGATAACCATCCGTGGCAGCGCTGGTCGGTGTGGGGCTCGGCGCTGATTATCTTCGTTACCTGGTTCGGCGTGCAGGTCGGCGTCGGCGTCAACGCCTGGTACGGTCCTTTTTACGATTTGATCCAGCAGGCGCTGACCAAAGCGGGCTCGGTGCCGATTAGCCGTTTTTACGCCGAGGTGATGGCCTTTCTCGGCATCGCGCTGATTGCCGTGGTGATCGGCGTGATGAACTCGTTTTTCATCAGCCACTGGGTGTTCCGCTGGCGTACCGCGATGAACAACTACTACATGCATAACTGGCAGCGCCTGCGTCAGGTGGAAGGTGCGGCGCAGCGCGTGCAGGAAGACACCATGCGCTTCGCCAGCACGTTGGAGGACTGGGGCGTCAGTTTTATTCAGGCGATTATGACGCTGGTGGCGTTTCTGCCGGTGCTGATCGGCCTGTCGCACCACGTTAAGGATGTGCCGATCCTCGGCAATATTCCCTACGCGCTGGTGATCGCGGCGCTGCTCTGGTCGCTGTTCGGCACGGCGCTGCTGGCGCTAGTGGGCATCAAGCTGCCGGGTCTGGAGTTCCGCAATCAGCGGGTGGAAGCAGCCTATCGTAAAGAGCTGGTCTACGGCGAAGACAATCCCGATCGCGCCACGCCGCCGACGGTGCAGGCGCTGTTCAGCCGCGTGCGCTTTAACTATTTCCGCCTCTACTTTCACTATCTCTACTTCAATATCACCCGCATTCTCTATCTGCAGGTGGATAACGTGTTCGGTCTGTTTGTGCTGTTTCCCTCGATTGTGGCGGGCACCATAACGCTCGGCTTGCTTAACCAGATCACCAACGTGTTCGATCAGGTGCGCTCCTCATTCCAGTATCTGATCACCTCCTGGTCGACGCTGGTAGAGCTAATGTCGATCTATAAACGTCTGCGCAGCTTCGAGCAGATCCTGCAGGACATTCCGCATCAGGAGATGATGCGCGAAGCGGCGGAAAACGAGTAGCTCCCCTCCCGGACAGGCGCGACGCTGCCGCGCGCCTGTCCACCTGCCCAGTGCCCTTTCTCTCTGCACCCCCATCTATTTGTTAAAATAGTCACATTTATCTTCGCGTCACGCAGCGGGCTAACCGTTTGCATCCCGCGTGCAGGCTGTGAATTTTGTCACATTATTAACTTTAACAAGCTGATAATGTGATTTTAATAACATTATAAAATTCACCTGGGAGCACACAAATGGAGATCGCGGTTATCGGGTCAAATATGGTTGACCTTATTACCTACACCAGCCAGCTGCCTAAAGCGGGCGAAACCCTGGAAGCGCCTGATTTCGCTATCGGCTGCGGCGGCAAAGGCGCCAATCAGGCGGTGGCGGCGGCGAAGATGGGCGGACGCGTGATGATGGTCAGCAAGGTCGGCGACGACCTGTTCGCGCCGGAAACCGTCGCCAACCTGCAGCGCCAGGGCGTGGACACGCGCTTTGTCACCACGGCGCCGGGCACCTCGAGCGGCGTCGCGCCGATCTTCGTGGATGCGCAGTCGCAGAACCGCATCCTGATTATCAAGGGCGCCAATCAGCAGCTTAGCGCGGCCGATATCGACGCCGCCGCCGAGGCGCTGACGGCCTGCCAGCTGATCATTCTGCAGCTGGAGATCCCGCTGGAAACCGTCTACTACGCCATCGACTTCGCCCGTCGCCACAACATTAAGGTGATCCTCAATCCGGCGCCTGCGGTCGCCGATCTCGACATCGCCTGGGCCTGCAAGTGCGACTTCTTTATGCCGAATGAAACCGAGCTGGAGATCCTGACCGGCATGCCGGTCGCCAGCGATGAAGAGGTCAAACTGGCTGGACAGACGCTGCTCCGGCGCGGGCTGAAGAACCTGATTATCACCATGGGCGCGCGCGGGTCGCTGTGGATGAGCGGCGACAGCGTGCATCAGGTGGCGCCGACGGCGGTGAAAGCGGTCGACACCAGCGGCGCGGGCGATGCCTTTATCGGCTGTTTCGCCCAGGCGCTGGTGAAAACCGGCGATATCGCGGCGGCGATGACGCAGGCCTCTGCCTATGCCGCCTGCAGCGTCACCGGCCGCGGCACCCAGCGTTCCTATCCCGACGCGGAAACCTTCCAGCGTTTTCTTAACGTTAACTGAGGTCGAGCTATGCAGCAGAAAATAGTGCAGCAACCCGATGGCTATCTGAATAAAACGCCGCTGTTTCCGTTTATTTTGCTCTCCTGCCTCTTCCCGCTGTGGGGCTGCGCCGCCAGCCTGAACGATATTCTGATCACCCAGTTCAAAAGCGTTTTCGCGCTCAGCGACTTCGCCAGCGCGCTGGTGCAAAGCGCCTTTTACGGCGGCTACTTTCTGATCGCTATTCCGGCGTCGCTGGTGATCCGCCGCGCCAGCTATAAACTGGCGATCCTGATGGGGCTGGCGCTCTATATCGCCGGCTGCGTGCTGTTCTATCCCGCCTCGCATATGGCGACCTACACCATGTTCCTCGCGGCGATTTTTGCCATCGCCATCGGCCTGAGCTTTCTGGAAACCGCCGCCAACACCTACAGCTCGATGATTGGCCATCGCGACCACGCCACGCTGCGCCTCAATATCAGCCAGACCTTCTATCCGGTGGGCGCGCTGATGGGCATCGTGCTGGGCAAATATCTGGTGTTTCAGGAGGGCGACAGCCTGCAGAGCCAGCTGGCCGGGATGAACGCCGAACAGGCGCACGCGTTCCGCCTCAGCATGCTGGAGCATACGCTGGAGCCCTATAAATATCTGGTGATGGTGCTGGTGGTGGTGATGCTGCTGTTTCTTTTCACGCGCTATCCGCGCTGCAAACCGGCGTCGAATGAGACATCGCTGCCGTCGCTCGGGGAAACGCTGCGCTATCTGGCCGGCAACCGCCACTTCAAGCGCGGCATCGTGGCGCAGTTCCTCTATGTCGGCATGCAGGTGGCGGTGTGGTCGTTTACCATTCGCCTGGCGCTGACGCTCGGCGCGGCAAACGAGCGCCACGCTTCTAACTTTATGATCTACAGCTTTATCTGCTTCTTTATCGGCAAGTTCGTTGCCAATTTCCTGATGACGCGCTTTCGCGCCGAGAAGGTGCTGATCGCCTATTCGGCGCTGGGCGTGCTGACGCTGGCGTGGGTGATGTTTGTGCCGAACTTCACCGCCGTCTATGCCGCGGTGTTTGTCAGCGTGCTGTTCGGGCCGTGCTGGGCCACGATTTACGCCGGTACGCTGGCGACCGTGGAGAACAAGTACACCGAAGTGGCGGGCGCCTTTATTGTGATGTCGATCGTCGGCGCCGCCTTTATCCCGGCGATCCAGGGGTTTGTTTCCGATCATCTCGGGTCGATGCAGCTGGCGTTTGGCGTCTCGCTGCTCTGCTTCGCCTGGGTCGGCTTCTATTTCTGGGGCGAGCTGCGCCATAAAAAACAGGCGCGCCAGGCGGGCCGTTTAGTGGAGGAGATGCCATGAAAACCCGTGTACCGCTGCATCGCGAGCAGTTTCACGCCACGCCGACCACCCTGCTGCAAAACGCGGCCTTCCACGTCGAGCTGTTTCGCTATCCCGCCGGGATTGAGGCGGTACGCATCAGCAATCAGCGCGGCGCGGTGGTGGTGCTGCCCTTTTACGGTCAGATGGTGTGGGACGCCTGCTTTGACGGAAAAACGCTGACCATGGGCCACGGCTTTAAGCAGCCGCTGCCGGGCAGTTCAATTGTCGACACCTACGGCTGCTTCGCGTTTCACTCCGGTCTGCTGGCGAACGGCTGTCCGGCAGAGGATGACAGCCATCCGCTGCACGGCGAAATGGCCTGCGCGCGCATGGACAGCGCCTGGCTGGTGCTGGAGAACGATCGCCTGTCGCTGGAGGGGGAAACCGAGTATATCAAGGCCTTTGGCCATCACTATCTGGCGGCGCCTGCAGTGCGCATCGAGGCTGACCAGCCGCGCCTGCATATTGAGATGACGGTGACTAATCTGGCGGGCGCGCCGATGCCGTTGCAGTACATGTGCCATCTTAACAGCGCCTGGATACCCGACGGCGAGTTTAAGCAGACCATCCCGCCGCACGCTTTTCAGCTGCGCACGTCGGTTCCGGCGCATGTAAAACCGACGCCGCAGTGGCAGACCTACACTGCGGCCCTGGCGCGCGATCCGCAGGCGCTGCAGCGGCTGGATCGGCCGGAGATGTGCGATCCAGAGATCGTCTTCTTCGCCGACGATCTGCCGCAGTACGGCGACGAGATGCAGTTCGAGCTGCATGCGCCGCAGGGCTTTGCGCTGATGACGCGCTTCAGCAGCCGGCAGTTTCCCCATGCCACGCGCTGGCTGCTGCACAACCGCGATCAGCAGGTGGCGGCCTACGTGCTGCCCGCCACCTGTCGTCCCGAGGGCTTCAATGCCGCGCAGCGCGCCGGCACGCTGCTGTCGCTGGCACCAGGCGAGCAGCGCTTTTTCAGCGTCGAGACCGGGATAGTGTGAGCGTCACACCAGCGCGGCGAACACCCGCTCCACGGCGTACGCGCCGGGATCTTTCACCCCATCCAGCGTCTGCTGATTGAGATAGGATGAGCGTCCGGCACGGGCGCTCTGCATCCGCGCGGTCGATTCCGCTCCCTGCGCCGCCGCGTCTGCCGCCTCCGCCAGCGATTTACCCGCCGTCAGCGCCTCCAGCGCTGGCTCCAGCGCGTCCACCAGCGTGCGGTGGCCGATCTGCGCGCCGCCGTAGTGCTTCATCTTCTCCAGCCCCTGCTTCAGCGCCTCCGGCAGCGTGCCGCCCTCTGCCAGCTGCTGGCCCGCTGCGGTAAACAGAATCGACATCAGCACCCCGCTCGATCCGCCCATCACCGTCGCCAGCTGTTCGCCCACCAGCGCGAACAGCGCCGGCAGATCCGCCAGCGGCAGCTGCTGCGCCTCCAGCGCGCTTTTCACCTTACGCGCCCCGGCGGCGAAGGTCGAGCCGGTGTCGCCGTCGCCCACTTTGGCGTCCAGCGCGTTCAGCTCCGCTTCAAGGTCGATCAGCGTCTGCGCGACGCGCTCGACCACCTGCGCCGTCTGCGCGTCCTGCGAAGGGGTAAATTCCAGCTCGCTGACCACGCGCTGGCTGCTCAGCGTCGTGACCGGCTCGAGCGCGTGGATCGGCGCCCAGCCCAGCACCTCTACCGGCGCCTTGAGCGCTTCGAGGAACGCCGCCTCAATCTGCAACACCGTCAGCGAGAACCCTTTCATATCGAGCGCGCTCACCAGCGTCGCCGGGCCGATCAGATGGCTGATACGCGCCGCCAGCGGGCTTTTCAGCACGTCGCGCGTCACCAGCGCCAGTTCCAGCATCGAAAAGCCGCCGAGGTTGTTCACCAGCAGCACCGCACGGGTGCCGGAAGAGAGGCTGTTCGCCAGCTTCTCCGTCATGATGCTCACCAGCTGCTGGCTGTTCTGGGTGTCGAGCGTAATCACGCCCGGCTCGCCGTGGATGCCCATGCCCAGCTCGCTCTCGCCCTCTTTGACGCGGTTATCGCGTCGCTCGCCGGGAATATGACAGGTTGAAAAGGCGACGCCGATGCTGGCGGTGCCTTTAATCGCGCGCTGCGTCAGGGTTTTTACCTGCGCCAGCGGCTGTCCCTGCTCGGCGGCGTAGCCGGCGATTTTATGGATCAGCGCGGTGCCGGCGATGCCGCGCGGCTGCGGATTCTCCGGCAGCGCGATATCGTCCTGCACCATCACCATCTCGACCTGGTAGCCCAGCGCGCGCGCCTTCTCCGCCGCCAGGCCGAAATTAAGCCGGTCGCCGGTGTAGTTTTTGACGATCAGCAAACAGCCCGCCTCGCCGGTGACGTTGATAATGGCGCTCAGCACCGCGTCCACGCTGGGCGAGGCGAAAATATCGCCGCACACCGCGGCGGTGAGCATCCCTTTGCCGACGAATCCGGCATGGGCTGGCTCATGTCCCGAGCCGCCGCCGGAAATCAGCGCTACCTTGCTTTTGTCCCAGTCGTTGCGCACCACAACGCGAATATCGTCGCCTAAATCCAGGCGGCTCAGGTTGTGCCACGGCGTGCTCAGCAGCACGCCCTCTATCGCTTCATTGACCAGATTATTTTTTTCATTCATCAGGAACTGGCTCATTGCATCCTCTCCGGTGGTGTTGATGCCGCCAGCCAGCGGCACGCTTTAAAGGTAGCCGAAGAAATGCAAAGGGCGGCCAGCGGCCGCCCTGCAACAGCAAGGGAAAATCAAAGCGCGATGCGCATCACGCTGTCCGGGTTTTTCGGCGGCGCTTTGCGCGAGCCAGGCTGCTTGACGCTGACGAACAGCGTGTTGCCGTCGGCGGAGAGCGCCAGGCTGTTCGGCAGACCCGGCGTTTTCACCGTGCGTTTCACCTTGTAGCTGGTCGCGTCGATGATGCTCACTTCGCCCGCTTTGCGATGGGTGACATACAGCTCGTTGCGCGCAGCGTTGAACAGCACCGCCAGCGACTCTGGCACGGCGATCGCCTGGATCACCGTCTGATCGCGCAGATCCACCACCAGCACCTGCGGCTGTTTTGAGTCGCTGAGGAAAGCACGCTGGCCTTTGGTGTCCAGCGCGATATTCAGGAAGAAGTGCTCTTTATCGCCCTCGATCTTCTGGCGCCTTTCAATGGCGTTAGTGCGGGTGTTGATGGTGACCAGCTCGCCGTCGCCGTTGGTAACGTAGAGCTTCTGCCGATCGCTGTCCAGCGCCAGCCCGGTGCCCATTTTGCCGGTGTTCGGCACCACGCTCATCAGCTGCAGGCTGTTGCCGTCCACCACCCATACCACGCTCTGCGGCCCCAGGCCGGTGACGTAGACGCGGTTGGTTTTGACATCGACAGCGATTTCACGCGGCTGCAGCGGACGCACGTTTTCGCCGCGCTTGCGATTATCCAGCACCAGGGTGTTGAGCACCTTGCCGCTGGCGGCGTCGATGGCGGTCAGCGCGCTGTTCACGGTGTTGCCGATATAGAGCACATTGGTCTGCGGGTTGATAGCCGCGCCAAAGTTCTTCAGTTCGGTGGGGATGGTTTGCTTTACCGCCAGGGTTTGCGGATCGAGGCGGAACAGCGCGCCGCCCGGCGCGTCGCTGCCCTGGGAGGCAGCAAGGAACAGGGTGTTGTCGCTGGGGCTAAAGGCCAGCTCATAGGCGCCTTTGCTCACCGGCTGGTTACGTTCGTCCGCCTGCGCCAGCATGGCGGTGGCAGAAAAGAGTGAGGCAGCGAGCAGCGTGGTGCGCAGCGCAAAAGACAAGGATTTCATGATCTCTCCATAGCAAAAATTCACCACTGTCAGGCAGTGCAGGAAAGCTCACATTGCAAATCGTATAAAAAGAAAAGGGCCTTAAGGCCGGCAGAGACAGTTTTTTGGCAAATCATAAAGATTTATTGCCGAAAGGGAAGCGCTTTGACGCGCTTATACGCCGCCAGGACGCCCGAAGGCGTCCTGTCAGCATCTGACACGCTTATTTCAGCAGTTCAGCGGTCATGTGCACGCCGTTGTTGTTGTAGGCTTCGGTCACTTTATAGGAAGCGCCTGCTTCTTTCGCCTGCGCTGCGATTTTCGCTTCCGCGCCGTCCAGGGTTGAATCGATAGCGGTCACGCTCTGCGCGAAGCTGGTCAGCGGAAGAACGGAGAGTGCGATAACAGCAGCAAAAGTTTTGATAGTTTTCATGGTCAATTTCCTGATTAGTTTTGAGTTGGATAAGGCGTGCTGCCTTGTTGAGAGAAATAATAGACCGGAAGAGGTGCAGCGAATAGCGGAGATAATTGCCGTTCTTTATCAAATTTACTGATTATCAAAGCGCACAAAGGGTGTAGCGCGGCCGCAAAAGGTTAACTTGCTGGCACAAAGAAAAAGGGCAGCATATTCCGCTGCCCTTGTGGCGATTAGCCGTGATGACGTACGCGTGTGAAGATGGTGATCGCGGCGAGCAGCATCAGCACGCCGCTGGCGAGGAAGACGCCACCGGCGCCGCGCAGGTCGAACATCCAGCCGCCCGCCGCCGCGCCGGCGGTGATCGCCAGCTGAATGGTGGCCACCAGCAAACCGCCGCCCGATTCAGCGTCATCCGGCACCGCGCGCGAGATCCAGGTGGACCAGCCGGTGGGCATCGAACCAAACGCCAGCCCCCACAGCGCCACGCCCGCCGCCACCAGCCAGGAGACATCGGCAAAGCTCACCAGCAGCAGCGCGGTCGCGCTCATCACCAGCGCCATCACGCTTAGCGTCAGCGAGACGCTGCGCGTCACCAGATAGCCCGCCAGCGAAGTGCCGAAAAAGTTCGCCACGCCAAACGCTAGCAGCACCAGCGAGAGCTGGTTAAGGTTGAGCTGCGCGCTGCTCTCCAGGAACGGGCGCAGGTAGGTAAAGAAGGCGAAGTGGCCGGTGAACATCATGATCACCGCCAGCATGCCCCAGCGCATCAGGCCGCTGCGCAGCAGATCGAGCACGCCGCCGCCGCGCGCTTTGTTCTCCGGCGGCATCGCCGGCAGCGTAAAGCACTGCCAGATCAGCGCCAGCACGCCCAGCCCGGCGGTCAGCATAAAGATGTTGCGCCAGCCGATCAGGCCGCCGAGATAGCTGCCAAGCGGCGCGGCGATGATGGTCGCCAGCGAGATGCCGCTGAAGACGATCGACAGCGCGCGCGGCACCTGATCGCTGGGCACCAGCCGCATGGTGATGGCGGTTGAGAGCGTCCAGAAGCCGCCGATTGCCATGCCGAGCAGCACGCGCGCCAGCAGGATCAGCGTCAGGTTGCTCGCCAGCGCCACCAGCAGCGCCGAGGCGACCAGCAGCAGCGTAAAGGCCAGCATCACCACGCGGCGATCCAGCCGCCGCGTCACGCTGCCCACCACCAGACTGGTGAGCAGCGCCACCAGCGCGGTCACGGTGACCGTCTGTCCCGCCTGCCCTTCCGACACCTGCAGCGAGGCCGCGATAGGCGTCAGCAGGCTAACCGGCAGAAACTCGGCGGTGATTAAGCCAAAGACCCCAAACGCCATTGCAAATACCGCGCCCCAGGCTGGACGCGCGGGTACGGAAACCTCATCAGCCACTTCTGTGCTCAGACTCATGCAGCTTCTCCATAGAAAATTTATTAAGGCTGGAGCATAGAGGCAGCGGGCAAGACGATCTATGATGGCAACACCTTCATTATTGATAATTCGTCCTGAATGCCATGAGCCACTATGAAGATCTGACCAGCGAACTGCTGATGGGCATGCGCCTGCACGGCGTGACCTACCAGCGCATTCAGCTCGCCGCGCCGTTCGGCCTGCGCTATGAGCATGCGCCGGGCCGCGCGCAGTTTCACTTTGTCGGACGCGGACCGCTGCTGGTGCGCGGCGCGTCGGGCGCGATTTTCACCCTCAATACCGGCGACGCGCTGCTGATCCCCCACGGCAAGCCACACAGCCTGCTCTCCTCGCCCGACGCCGCCTGCGAAAATATCACCGCCTTCAGCAGCAGGCCGATCTGCGACAGCGTCTGCGCCATCGGCGCGCCCGCCGGCGCCTGTGACGACGAAGAGAGCGTGATCCTGTTCAGCGCCTGCATGAAGTTCGAGCTGGGCGGCATGCAGCCGCTGATCAACACCATGCCGGATATTATGCTGGTGAGCACGCTGCTGTCGCAGTATCCGGAGATCCAGCCAATTCTCGACGCGATGGAGCGCGAGTCGCGCACGCGCCACGCCGGGTTCGCCGGTATTCTGTCGCGGCTGGCGGATGTGGTGGCGGCGTTGATCGTGCGCGGCTGGGTAGAGAACGGCTGCGGTCAGGGCAGCGGACTGGTGCAGGCGATGCGCGATCCGCGCCTGAGCAAGGCGATTGCCGCGATGCACCGCGAACCGGGCGAGAACTGGACGGTAGAGCGGCTGGCGAGCGTGGCGGGCTGCTCGCGTTCGGTGTTCGCTGAGCGCTTCCAGAACGCCACCACCATGACGCCGCTGCGCTATCTGACCGAGCTGCGTATGCGGCTGGCGGTGCAGCGCATTGTCAATAACGGCGAAGCGGTGGAGGCGGTGGCGTTTCAGCTCGGCTACGGCTCGCTGGCGGCCTTTAGCCGCGCCTTTAAGCGCATTGTGGGTCAGCCGCCCGGCGCGCTGCGCGCCGGACGGGAAGAGACGCGCGCTGCCTCTTAGCGGAACACGCTGATCGCTTCCACCAGCCGGTTGGCCTGGTGCGTCATACGACCAGAGGCTTCGGCGCTCTCCTGCACGCGCGCCGCGTTGCGGTGGGTGATGTCGTCGAGATCTTCAACGGCGGTGGAGACCTCGCTTAGCGCGGTCGCCTGTTCAGCGGTGGCCGCGCTGATCTGGGCGATCAGCGACGAGACGTTCTGTACCTGCGCCACGATGTCCTGCATGGTGCGGCCCGCCGCGTCGGCGTGATTGCTGCCGAGCTGCACGCGGCTGGCGCTGGTTTCTACCAGGGTTTTGATTTCGCTGGCGGCTTTGGCGCTGCGCTGCGCCAGGCTGCGCACTTCTCCCGCCACCACGGCGAACCCTTTGCCCTGCTCCCCCGCGCGCGCCGCTTCTACCGCGGCGTTGAGCGCCAGAATATTGGTCTGAAAGGCGATGCCGTCGATCACGCTGGTGATATTGGCGATGCGCTGCGAGCTGTCGGCGATTTCCGCCATCATGCTGACCATCTCCTGCATCACCTCGCCGCCCTTGCTCGCCGCCTGGCTGGTGCGCGCGGAGAGCGTGTTGACCTCGCCCGCCGTTTCGGTGTTGCTTTTCACCGTGGCGGTCATTTCGTTCATGGTGGCGGCGGTCTGCTGCACGTTGGCGGCGGCCTGCTCGGTGCGGCGGCTCAGCTCGTTGTTGCTGCTGGCGATGGCGTCGCTGGCGCTGAGGACGTTGATCGCCTGGCCGCTGACGTCGTCCACCAGCCAGCGGAACATCAGGCCGAGCTGGCCGATGGCGCGCTGCGTCATGCCGACCTCATCGACGCGGTCAATCTGCTCGACTTTGTGGCTGGCGCCGGTCGCCACGCTGAGCGCCTGCTGGCACATACGCTCAATGGGGCGCGAGATCTGCTGTTCCAGCCACAGGCTGGTGAGCAGCAGCAGCATCGCCATGCCGCCGCTGAAGCAGCCGAGCGCGGTGGCCGTCACGCCGAGCAGCGCGGCGCTGAGCGTCGCCAGCGGCAGGAGCGCCATCAGCGGCAGTCGGATGCGCCAGCGCAGCGGCAGGGTTTTTAGCAGCGAGCCGACGCGACGCCAGCCGGTGCCGACAATCAATCCTTTATGGAAGCGACGCCCTTTGGCACGTCCTTCGCGGAAGTCACGATAGAGCGCTTCGGTGGCGCGGATTTCCGCCTCGCCTGGTTTGGTGCGCACCGACATAAAGCCCTGCACCTTGCCGTCGCGCACCACCGGCACCGCGTTGGCGCGCACCCAGTAGTGATCGCCATTTTTCCGTCGGTTTTTCACCAGCGCTGACCAGGGTTCGCCCTTTTTTAGCGTCGCCCACATGTCGGCGAAGGCTTCGGGCGGCATGTCGGGATGGCGCACCATGTTGTGCGGCTGGCCGTTGACCTCGTCTGGCGTAAAGCCGCTGACCTCGATAAAGGCGTCGTTGGCGTAGGTGATGTAGCTGTTGATATCGGTGGTCGACATCAGGGTGGCGCGATCGTCAAAGACGAATTCGCGCTGCGTGACGGGCTGGTTATTGCGCATGGGATTCCTTGAAACGGCTGCCAGGTGTAGGGTGATTATCAGTTATGTTTTTTTATATTTTCGGCAGCGAAAGAGGATGGCTTTAGAGGGGGGAATAAATTTTTTCCGCTAAATAAGAGGACTGGCGAGCATTTGACCCGCCAACCCTGTTAGCGCCATCGGTTAGGGCTTTTTAATAATTGCGCTGTCACGCCTGTAGGGCGCGGCGGATAAAGCCCTGGTGGCGGTTGAGCAGTGCGCGCGCCTCGTCGGCGTCCGTGTCGGTCAGCACCATCAGGATAGCGGTTTTGCAGTGGCCGCCGCAGGCCGCCAGCGCCTGGCTGGCGCGCGCCGCGTCGCACTCGGTGGCCTGCATGACGATGTTGATCTGGCGCTGCACCAGTTTCTGGTTGGTGGCCTCTACGTCGACCATCAGGTTGCCGTAGACTTTGCCGCTGCGGATCATCGCGCCGGTGGTGAGCATGTTGAGCACCAGTTTCTGGGCGGTGCCCGCTTTCATACGCGACGATCCGGTGACCACTTCCGGGCCGACCACCGGCGTGAGCGCGATCTCCGCCGTCTGCGCCATGGCGCTGCCGGGATTGCAGGTGAGCGCCGCCGTGGTGGCGCCGAGCGAGCGGGCGTATTCCAGCGCGCCCAGCACGTAGGGGGTGCGGCCGCTGGCGGCGATGCCCACCAGCACATCTTTGGCGCTGAACTGGATGTCGCGCAGGTCCTGCGCGCCCTGTTCGCGGTTGTCTTCGGCGTTTTCGACCGCCTGCAGTATTGCCGGGTGGCCGCCGGCGATCAGCCCCACCACCTGGCCGCGCGGCGTGCCGAAGGTGGGCGGGCATTCGCTGGCGTCGAGGATACCGAGTCGGCCGGAGGTGCCTGCGCCGCTGTAGATCAGGCGGCCGCCCTGCGCGAAGGCGGCGACGATGGCATCGACCGTCTGCGCGATCTGCGGCACGATCGCCTCTACCGCCAGCGCCACTTTTTTGTCTTCGTTGTTAATGACGCGCAGCATGGCGTCGGTGGAGAGTTCGTCAATGTTCTGGCTGGCCGGGTTGCGGCCTTCGGTGATGAGTTGGCTGAGGTCGATAGTCATCGGGCGTGCTCCGGGCGTCATTTATCCAGGCCCGGTTTTATCATATTTGCGGGATAAAAAAAGGGCTCAGAGGATTTCTGAGCCCTGTTACATGGCATGGTGTTGGCTGGAACGCCGGAGCCTGCGCGGATAAGACGGCCCGATCGCAAAGACGCAAAAAGCGCCATCCCTGGCAGCTCGGCCCGCACTTACGCACCTCATCCCTGAGGTGCGCCCGTTCCGGGCCAACGCGTTGCGTTGTTCAAAAACGCTCCCGGCGTTTTTGTCCATGTCGCAGGACGCTTTGCTCTTCTGCCCCCCTCTCCCGTTTACCGGCTTTAGGTGTCGTCTGTTAGTCAGGTCAAAAGCTAAGTTAGCTGGCCGTTTGGGCGCGCAGCTGCAGCTCGTAGGCTTTTGCCTGCTCGGCGTCGAACTGGTTCTCCCAGCGGGCGATAACCAGCACCGCCAGCGCGTTGCCGATAACGTTAAGCGCGGTGCGCGCCATATCCATGATGCGATCCACGCCGGCGATAAAGGCCAGGCCTTCCAGCGGAATGCCGACGCTGCCCAGCGTCGCCAGCAGCACCACGAACGACACGCCCGGCACGCCGGCGATGCCTTTCGAGGTCACCATCAGCGTCAGCACCAGGATAATCTCGTCGGTCAGCGACAGGTCGATGCCGTACAGCTGTGCGATAAAGATCGCGGCGATGCTCTGGTAGAGCGTCGAGCCGTCCAGGTTGAAGGAGTAGCCGGTCGGCACCACAAAGCTGGTGATCGCCTTCGGCGCGCCGTAGGCCTCCATCTTCTGCATAATGCGCGGCAGCACGGTTTCCGAACTGGAGGTCGAGTAAGAGAGGATCAGCTCATCTTTCAGGATGCGCATCAGGGTGGTGATGCGCAGCTTGCAGAGTCGCGCCACGCCGCCGAGGATGACGAAAGCGAAGAACAGGATGGCGGCATACACCAGCAGCACCAGCTTCGCCAGCGGCCACAGCGAGGTAAAGCCGAAGTTGGCGATGGTGACGGCGATCAGCGCAAAGACGCCCACCGGCGCGTAGCGCATGATCATATGCGTCACTTTAAACATCGTTTCCGACACGCTGCGGAAGACGTTGACCAGCGGATCGCGCTGCTCTGACGGCAGCGCCGACAGGCCCATGCCGAACAGCACCGAGAAGAAGATGATCGGCAGCATGTCGCCCTTCACCAGCGAGGCGAAGATATTCTGCGGGATCAGCGACAGGATGGTGGCAACCAGGCTGTGCGGCCCGTTCTGCACCGCTTCGGTCGTGGCTTCGTACTTAGAGATGTCCACCGTTGCCAGCGTTGACATATCAATGCCGGTGCCGGGTTGAAACACGTTAGCCAGCGTAATGCCGACCACAATGGCAAGGGTGGTGATCACTTCAAAATAGAGAATGGTTTTGACGCCAATCCGTCCCAGTTTTTTCGCATCGCCCACGCCGGCGATGCCGACAATCAGCGATGAAATCACGATAGGCACGACAATCATCTTGATGAGATGAATAAAGATATCGCCCGCCGGGCTGAGAATGTTGGTGATTAACCATTCACGATCGTCTGGCTGATTATGCAGCACTGAACCGACAACAATGCCGAACACCAGCGCAATCAGAATCTGCCAGGCCAGGCTTATTTTAAAACCTTTCATAACGCGTTATTTCCTCAGTCAAAACCCCTATTGCTACGCTGCGAAGGTGCAGTGAAGGATACACACAGGGAAGTGAGCAAAAGCCCGGTAAATTAGAGGGTTATTGAGGACAGCGTCCGGTTCGAAAATGCGAAGATTCTCGATCCTTTTTCAGACGCCGTCTGGTTGAGTCCTGCTGAGCAGGGGCGAGATAAGTACCATTTTCACTGTGGTAAATGCAACCCCTGGCGTGTTCGATTAAAGATTAGCCACTCTTATAGCATAAAATGCTGTTTAGTTATCAAACCCCTAACTTACTGTTCTAAAAAGTAATACTTATTAAAAATTTCGCATAGCTATGCAGAAATGGGCAAAAAGGCGGCGGATGCGTTTGCTCTCTTTTTCGCCAGTTGCGCGGGGCGACGGCAGCGCTTTTGCAACGGTTTACACCGGGGATCGGCTGCCCGTGATCTGAGGCGCAAAAAAGAAACAAAGCGCGGACGCAGGCTTCACTTAACCTTTGATTGACATATCATTAACATCTTCAAGGAGATCCGCCATGAGCCAAATACATAAACATCCGATTCCTGCCAGCCTTGCCGCGAATGCCCTGATTACTGCCGAGCAGTATCAGACGATGTATCAGCAATCCGTCAGCGACCCGGATGCGTTCTGGGGCGAACAGGGGAAAATCCTCGACTGGATTAAGCCCTACAGCAAAGTGAAGAACAGCTCGTTTGCGCCGGGCAATATTTCCATTCGCTGGTATGAGGACGGCACGCTTAATCTGGCGGCCAACTGCCTCGATCGCCATCTGGAAAAGCGCGGTGACCATCCCGCCATTATCTGGGAAGGCGACGACGCCAGTGAAAGCAAAACCCTCACCTTCCGTCAGCTGCATAACCAGGTGTGCCGCTTCGCCAACGTGCTGCTGTCGCTGGGTGTGAAAAAAGGCGACGTGGTGGCGATCTATATGCCGATGGTGCCGGAAGCCGCCGTGGCGATGCTGGCCTGCGCGCGCATTGGTGCCGTGCACTCGGTGATTTTCGGCGGCTTTTCGCCGGAAGCGGTGGCGGGACGCGTGGTCGACTCCAGCGCGAAGCTGGTGATCACCGCCGATGAAGGCGTGCGCGCCGGGCGCACCATTCCGCTGAAGAAAAACGTCGACGACGCGCTGAACAATCCCAGCGTCAACAGCGTGAAGAACGTGGTGGTACTGCGGCGCACCGGCCAGAATATCGTCTGGCAGGATGGCCGCGATCTCTGGTGGTCCGAGTTAATGGACAAAGCCAGCGAGCAGCACGCGCCCGCTGAGATGCAGGCGGAAGATCCGCTGTTTATCCTCTATACCTCCGGCTCCACCGGCAAGCCGAAAGGGGTGCTGCACACCACCGGCGGCTATCTGGTCTATGCGGCGACCACCTTTAAATACGTGTTCGACTATCACCCGGACGATATCTACTGGTGCACCGCCGACGTCGGCTGGGTGACCGGCCACAGCTACCTGCTCTACGGACCGCTGGCGTGCGGCGCCACCACCCTGATGTTCGAAGGCGTGCCGAACTGGCCGAAGCCGAGCCGCATGGCGGAAGTGGTAGATAAGCATAAGGTGACACTGCTCTATACCGCTCCGACGGCGATCCGCGCCCTGATGGCGGAAGGCGATAAGGCGATTGCCGGTACCAGCCGTCACAGCCTGCGCATTATGGGATCGGTGGGCGAACCCATTAATCCGGAAGCCTGGGAGTGGTACTACAACAAGATTGGCGACGGCCGCTGTCCGATTGTCGATACCTGGTGGCAGACCGAAACCGGCGGCTTTATGATCACCCCGCTGCCGGGCGCAACCGAGCTGAAAGCGGGTTCCGCCACCAAACCCTTCTTTGGCGTGCAGCCTGCGCTGGTCGATAACGAAGGCAACCCGCAGCAGGGCGCGGCGGAAGGCAACCTGGTGATCACCGACTCCTGGCCGGGCCAGGCGCGCACGCTGTTCGGCGATCACGAGCGCTTCGAGCAGACCTACTTCTCGACCTTTAAAAACTGCTATTTCAGCGGCGACGGCGCGCGCCGCGACGAAGATGGCGACTACTGGATCACCGGCCGCGTCGACGACGTGCTTAACGTCTCCGGCCACCGTCTCGGCACCGCGGAGATTGAATCGGCGCTGGTGTCCCATCCAAAAATCGCCGAGGCGGCGGTGGTGGGCATTCCGCACAGCATCAAAGGCCAGGCGATCTACGCCTACATCACCCTGAACCAGGGCGAAGAGCCGTCGCCGGAGCTGTATAGCGAAGTGCGTGGCTGGGTGCGCAAAGAGATTGGGCCGATCGCCACGCCCGATATTCTGCACTGGACCGATTCGCTGCCGAAAACCCGCTCCGGCAAGATTATGCGCCGCATCCTGCGCAAAATCGCTGCAGGCGACACCAGCAATCTCGGCGATACCTCGACGCTGGCCGATCCGGGCGTGGTGGACAAGCTGCTGGAGGAGAAGCAGGCGATCCGCATGCCGTAAACCGTCTTACCGGCGGGAAGTCTCTTCTTCCCGCCGCCCTTTCCTTACGCAGTGTGTTTCTGAAGTCACATAACAATATCTAATCAGGCCTTTCTCGCGCAGCGGCGTGAGGCTGCCGCCTGCACAACCTCTGGAGAAACTGTGATGAACGACGCCCTTTCCACTCAGGAGGCGCTCAATCAACGGATTGAACGTCATCCGCGCTTTGAGGAGCTGGTGCATAAACGTCAGCGCTTCGCCCTGCTGCTGTCGCTGATCATGCTGGTGCTCTACGTCGGCTTTATCCTGCTGATCGCCTTCGCGCCCGGCTGGCTTGGCACGCCGCTGCACCCAGGCACCAGCGTGACGCGCGGCATTCCCATCGGTGTGGGACTGATTGTGATTTCTTTTGTGCTGACCGGCGTTTACGTCTGGCGCGCCAACGGCGAGTTCGATCGCCTGACGAAGCAGATCCTCAGCGAGGTAAAACCATGAAGCGTCTCTTTCTCCTGCTGCTGCCGCTGCTGCCCGCCTCCGCGCTGGCGGACGCCCTGACCGGCGCGGTGCAGAAGCAGGCCACCAACTATCAGGCGATCGGCATGTTCGTAGTGTTCGTCGCCGCCACGCTCGGCATTACTTACTGGGCGTCGAAGCGCACCCGCTCGCGTAACGACTACTACACCGCCGGCGGCAATATTACCGGCTTTCAGAACGGGCTGGCGATGGCAGGCGACTTTATGTCCGCCGCCTCTTTCCTCGGCATCTCCGCGCTGGTATACACCTCCGGCTATGACGGCCTGATTTACTCGCTCGGCTTCCTGGTGGGCTGGCCGATGATCCTGTTTCTGATCGCCGAACGCCTGCGCAACCTGGGCCGCTACACCTTCGCCGACGTCGCCTCCTACCGCCTGCAGCAGAAACCGATTCGCACCCTCTCCGCCTGCGGCTCGCTGGTGGTGGTGGCGCTCTATCTGATTGCGCAGATGGTGGGCGCAGGCAAGCTGATCCAGCTGCTGTTCGGCCTCGACTATCATATCGCCGTGGTGCTGGTGGGCATTCTGATGGTGCTCTACGTGCTGTTCGGCGGCATGCTGGCGACCACCTGGGTGCAGATTATTAAAGCGGTGCTGCTGCTGTTCGGCGCCAGCTTTATGGCGATTATGGTGATGAAGGCGACCGGCTTCAGCTTCAGCAACCTGTTTAGCCAGGCAATGGCGGTGCATCCGAAAGGCGCGGCCATTATGCAGCCGGGCGGGCTGGTGAAAGATCCCATCTCTGCGCTCTCTCTCGGGCTGGGGCTGATGTTCGGCACCGCCGGCCTGCCGCATATCCTGATGCGCTTCTTTACCGTGGCGGACGCGCGCGAGGCGCGCAAAAGCGTGTTCTGGGCCACCGGCTTTATGGGCTATTTCTACTTCCTGACCTTTATTATCGGCTTCGGCGCTATTCTGCTGGTCGGCGCCAATCCCGCCTTTAAGGACGCCAGCGGCGCGCTGATTGGCGGCACCAATATGGCGGCGGTGCATCTGGCGAACGCGGTGGGCGGCAGCACCTTCCTCGGCTTTATCTCCGCCGTGGCCTTCGCCACTATTCTGGCGGTGGTGGCCGGGCTAACGCTGGCGGGCGCGTCGGCGGTGTCGCACGACCTCTACGCCAGCGTCATCCGCAAAGGCCAGGCGACCGAGCGCGAAGAGCTGCGCGTGTCGAAGATCACCGTGCTGGTGCTGGGCGTGGTGGCGATCGCGCTGGGCATTTTGTTTGAGAAGCAGAACATTGCCTTTATGGTCGGCCTCGCCTTCTCTATTGCCGCCAGCTGTAACTTCCCGATTATCCTGCTGTCGATGTACTGGTCGAAGCTGACCACGCGCGGCGCGATGATCGGCGGCTGGCTTGGACTGATTACCGCGGTGGTGCTGATGATCCTCGGCCCGACCGTCTGGGTGCAGGTGCTGGGCCACGCGACACCGGTCTATCCTTATGAGTATCCGGCGCTCTTCTCGATGATCGTCGCCTTTGTCGGCACCTGGTTCTTCTCGGTCACCGACCATTCGCCGCAGGGCGCGCAGGAGCGCGGCCGCTTCCGGGCGCAGTTTATCCGCTCCCAGACCGGCGTTGGGATTTCACAGGGCAAGTCGCACTAATCCCAGGGCGCGGCAAAATAAAAAAGGCGGCTGATGAGCCGCCTTTTTTTATCCGATCGAATTAGAAACGCAGCGAGGCGCCGACGTACGGGCCGTCGACCAGCACGTTGTCTTTACGACCGCCTTTGTTGTTCAGCTCGATGTACTGATAGCCGACGCGCAGGTTCAGCAGTGAAATCGGGGTGAAGCTCAGGCCGCCAGCGGCTTCCTGATAGCTGTCGAGATGGTCGGTCAGACCTTCCGGCGCGTAGTAGTATTCGCCGTACAGGCCCCACATGCTGTTGAAGCTGTACTGCGCGCCGCCGCCCAGCGCCACGGCAAAGCCATCTTTACCATCTTCAGGATGGGTGAAAATGGTCTTGGCGGTCGGCGCCAGACGCAGTCCGCCGATATCGACGTTGTAACCCAGGCCCAGGCCGTAGGTGCTGCCGTCGTGATCGCTGCGCAGCCAGTTGCCTTTAAGGAACAGGCCAGGCGAGGTGGTGCCCAGACCGACGTTCAGGTTGGTGTTGTGCTCGCCCACATCCACGCTGCCTTCGATAGCCTGCGCCGCGCCGCTCAGCAGCACCAGACCCAGTGCGCTCCCGGTAACAAGTTGCTTAAACATGATTCCACTCCATGAAAGGACAATAATTTCGGCGCAAAGGTTAACAGCCTGAAATCCTCTGACAACTCTATTTGGTAACCTTTACGTAAACAGACATGTCGATCGCGCGCCTTTTGCCCTTATGCCGTCCACAGCAGATGGCCGATTAGCGGCGCCAGCACCACCGTCACCACGCCGGAAAGCATCATCACCAGGCTGGAAACCACGCCTTCCTGCTCGCCCAGCTGATAAGCGCGCGCGGTGCCCGCGCCGTGCGACGCCGCGCCGAAGCCCGCCCCTTTCGCCACGCCCTGTTTGATGGCGATGCGCAGAAACAGCACGTCACCGATCGCCATGCCGAACACCCCGGTGATCACCACGAACAGCGCCACCAGATCCGGCTGGCCGCCGATGGGCTTCGCGGCGGCGAGCGCAAAGGGCGTGGTGATAGAGCGCACCGCCAGGCTGCGCTGGATCGACTCCGGCAGCATCAGCAGCCGCGCCAGCCACACCGAGCTGCAGACCGCAACCAGCGTGGCGGTCAACACGCCCGCGCTCAGCGACAGCCAGTGGCGGCGAATAATCGCCATGTTTTCATATACCGGCACGGCGAAGGCGAGCGTCGCCGGGCCGAGCAGCCACAGCAGCCAGTGGCTTTCGGCGATATAGTCCTGCCAGGAGACGTGCAGCAGCAGCAGCAGCCCGACCAGCAGCAGCGGCGTCGCCACCAGCGGCATCAGCAGCAGCGTGCGCCAGCGGCGATAGAGCTGCTTGTTGAGAAAGTAGATCAGCAGCGTGACCGCCAGACAGAGCAGGCTGAGGATAAGATCATGCATCGCGCTGCTGCCTGCGCGCTTCGCGCGCCAGCTCATAGCGGTAGAGGCGATCGACCACCAGCGCGGTAGAGGCCAGCACCAGCAGCGTGCTCAGGGCGATCACCACGCAGATGCGCCAGCCGTCGACGCGCAGCAGATCGCCGTAGTTAACCACCGCCACCACTGCCGGAATAAAAAACAGCAGCATTTCCGCCAGCAGCCAGCGCGAGCCCGCTTTCACCCAGCGCAGCGGCAGCACGCGCGTAACGATCAGCGCCAGCATCAGCAGCATGCCGACGATATTGGCGGGCAGCGGCAGATGCAGCCAGCTCACCAGATGGTCGCAGCCGATAAACAGGCCCACATAGAGCAGCAGCTGCAGCGGCAACCCGAGTCGTTGCAGCCTGCCCGCCCGCTGCGGGCTGAGCGCTAACGCCATTTTCTTCTCCTCCGTCACATTTGTCGGCAGTCAGTATAAATCCGCGACAGAAGGTGAAAAAAATGAATTAAAATTATTCAAATCATGCCAGAAAGGAATAGTTATGGACGTCCGCGCGTTACGCTACTTCACAGAGGTGGTGCGCCAGCAGAGCTTTACCCGCGCCGCGCAAAAGCTGTTTGTCACCCAGCCCACCATCAGCAAAATGGTGCGTCAGCTGGAAGAGGAGCTGGGCTGCACCCTGCTGCTGCGCGACGGCCGCAGGCTGCACCTGACCGACAGCGGCCAGGCGGTTTATCAGCGCGGGCTGGCGATATTGCAGGAGTTCCACCAGCTCGAGGCGGAAATTGGCGATATCAATCAGCTGAAGACCGGCGAGCTGCGGCTCGGCATTCCGCCAATGGTCGGCATGCAGATTGCCGGCTCGATCTCGGCGTTTCGCCGCCGCTATCCCGGCGTCACCCTGAACATCTCGGAGTTCGGCGGGCTGACGGTGCAGCAGGCGGTGCTGGCGGGCAGCCTGGATATCGCCCTCACCGCGCTGCCGGTCGATCCCGAGCTGCCGCTCAACACCCTGCCGCTGATGCACCATCCGCTCTGCGTGCTGGTGCCGCGTCAGCCTGGCTGGCTCAACCGCAGCCAGATCGCGCTGCCGGAGCTGGCGGCGCATCCGCTGCTGATTTTCAACGAGGAGTTCTCGCTTAATCGTCAGCTGATGAAGGCGTTTCAGCGTCTGGGCGTCACGCCGCATATCGCGGTGCGCAGCGGACAGTGGGACTTTCTCGCGGCGATGGTGCAGGCGGAGATGGGGCTGGCGATCCTGCCGGAGCCGATCTGTCAGCGGCTCGATAAGCAGTCGCTGCTGTGGCTGCCGCTGGAATCGGAGCTGAAGTGGAGTCTGGGATTGATCTGGCGCGAGGGCAGCTATCTGTCGCGCAGCGCGCAGGCGTGGATCGCCTGCTGCCGCGAACACTGGCCGGATGAGGCGCCGCGCCTGTCGGTGTAGGCGCGGCGTACGGCTTACTCTTCTTTCTCGATCAGCAGCGCTTCCAGCAGGTCGAGATCGCGCAGCAGCCGCTGCATGCTCTCATCGGAAATCTGCTGCGTCGCGCGCAGGTGATAGACCTCGGCGCGCTCGGCGCGCAGCGCGGTAAGGCGGAAGCGGCGCTCGAGGTTCTCGGCGAACAGCGCCTGCTCCAGGTCGCTCTTGCCGTCGGCGCGGCGGCGCAGGTTGCCGATCACGCGCAGGCTGACCTCTTTCAGCAGCTCGGGATCGATGTTCTCTTCGCTGCTGTTCTCCAGCCGCTCTTCCATTTTATGCAGGCTTTCGATCGCCACGCTCGCCATTACCGCGCGGGCGTTTTGCAGCTCGCGGCGATGTCCGGCTTTATCGATGCCGTCGACGCCGCGCAGCAGCAGCGGCAGGATCACCACGCCCACCAGCAGCGAAAACAGGATCACGCCGGTAGCGATAAACACCAGTTCATAGCGCGCCGGGAACGGCTCGCCGCTGCTCAGAAACAGCGGGATCGAGAGCACGCCCGCGAGGGTGATTGCGCCGCGCACCCCGGCGAACGTGGCGATCAGCAGCTCGCGCAGCGAGTAGTTGGCGAACTCCATCGGCTTCTTCTTCAGCACGCGCTTGCTGAGGCGCTGCATGATCCAGAGCCAGCCGAAACGCACCACCATCAGCGCGCCGTAGACCAGGATAATGTCGCTACACAGCATCCACAGCTCGACGTTGGGATCGGCGGTGGCCGTGTCAATCGAGGTGCCGATAATGTCCGGCAGCTGCAGGCCGAGCATCAGGAACACCATGCCGTTGAACACGAACTCCAGCATCTGCCAGACGCTGTTGGCGCGCAGACGCATCGCCAGCGGCGCCTGACGGATAATGCCGGAGCGGGTAATGGTCATGCCCGCCGCGACCGCCGCCAGGATGCCGGAGACGCCGAGATGTTCGGCGATCAAATAGGAGGCGAACGGCAGCAGCAGCAGCAGCACGGTCTGCGTCGCCGGATCGTCGCCGCTCCAGCGGCTCAGCAGACGCAGCGATTTGCCGTAGAGCCAGCAGACCGCGACGCCCGCAATCAGGCCGCCAATCGCCACCTTCAGAAACTCGACGCTGGCGCCGCCCCAGGTGAACACCATGGTGCCCATCGCGACCGCGACGGCGAATTTCAGCGACACCAGGCCAGAGGCGTCGTTCATCAGCGCCTCGCCCTGCACGATCGACATGATTTTTTTCGGGATGCGTCCCTCGCCGACAATGCCGGAGAGCGCCACGGCGTCGGTAGGCGACAGCACGGCCGCCAGCGCGAAGGCGGGGATCAGCGGGATGCCCGGCACCGTCCAGTAGATCAGATAGCCGATGCCGACCACGGTAATCAGCACCAGCACCAGCGCCAGGCCGATGATCTCCCGACCATGATGCAGGAACTCGCTGATCGGCGTTTTCCAGCCGTCGGCAAACAGCAGCGGCGGAATAAACAGCACCAGGAAGAGTTCGGGATCGAAGTCGACATGCAGGCCAAACGTCGGCCAGGCGAGCAGCGCCCCGGCGAGGATCTGCACCAGCGGCAGCGGGATCTGGAACGGCAAGATGCGCGCGGCCACCCCGGAGAGCGACACCACCAGCGTCATAATGAGAATAGTGAAGAAGATTTCCATGCTTTCCTTAGGCGAATCGTAACGTCAGAAAAAATGTTGTAAGCGCTAAAGTGTAAAGCAAAGTGCGCAGAGAATAACAAGGCACGCGTGCGGCGGTGCGAAATTTTCGGAGAAAGTAACGGGCGAGACGCCGCTCGCCCGCTTCTCGCGTCAGATTGCCCAGCCGCCGGCGTAAAAAATCACCAGCGCGACGGCGATGACAACGGTGCCGATGTTAAGCCTGCGCCATTCCCCGGCAAACAGGCGGCCCACCACCAGCGTGGCGAAGCCCAGCATGATGCCGGTCACGATATTGCAGGTCAGCACGATAAACACCGCGGTCAGCAGGCCGGACATCGCGTCGACGAAGTCGCCGAAGTCGATTTTCGCCACGTTGCTGAGCATCAGCAGGCCGACATACATCAGCGCCGGCGCGGTGGCGTAGGCAGGCACCAGATAGGCCAGCGGCGACATAAACAGGGTCGCCAGGAACAGCAGGCCCACCACAATCGCCGTCAGGCCGGTTTTGCCGCCCGCCGCCGTGCCGGCCGCGGATTCGATATAGACCGCCGCCGGCGAGGCGCCGACCAGACCGGCGAACAGGCTGCTGACGGAATCGGTGGTCAGCGCGCGGCCGCCGTTGATGATCTGGCCCTTTTCATCCAGCAGGTTCGCCTGCCCCGCCACCGCACGGATGGTGCCGGTGGCGTCAAACACCGCCGTCATCACCAGCGCCAGCACGCTCGGCAGCACCGCCGGCTGCAGCGCGCCCATGATATCGAGGCTGAACAGCAGCGACTGGCCCTGGCTGTCGCGCAGGCTTGGCAAAGCGAACAGCCCCTGAAACTTCACCGCCGGATCGAAGATCAGCCCAAGCACGGAAATGGCGATGATGGTGAGCAGAATGCCGCCCGGCACCCGGCGCTTCTCCAGCCCAAAGATCGCCGCCAGCCCCAGCAGCGACATCATCACTGGAAACGAGGTGAAGTGTCCCAGCGCCACCGGCATGCCGGGCGCGGGATTCTTCACCACCAGCCCGATGCCGTCCGCGGCGATCAGCAGCAAAAACAGGCCGATGCCCACGCCGGTGCCGTGCGCCACGCCCATCGGCAGGTTGCGCAAAATCCAGGCGCGGATGCCGGTAACAGAGATAAAGGTAAACAGCAGCCCCATCAGGAATACCGCGCCGAGCGCCACCGGCACGCTGATATGCTGGCCGAGCACCAGGCTGAAAGCGGTAAAGGCGGTGAGGGAGATGGCGCAGCCGATGGCCATCGGCAGGTTAGCCCACAGCCCCATAACGATGGAGCCGACGCTGGCGACCAGACAGGTGGCGACAAACACCGCCGTCGGCGAGAAGCCCGCCTTGCCCAGCATGCCGGGCACCACGATCACCGAGTAGACCATCGCCAGGAAGGTGGTCAGTCCCGCCAGAATTTCCTGCCGGACGCTGCTGCCGCGTGCAGAAACAGAGAACCAGGCGTCCAGCTTGCCAGCGGACGAGCGTGATTCGTATGACATAGTTGAGCCTCAAGAATTTTTTGTTGTGTAAAACGCCCTGCGTCGCTGCCTGCAAAATCCCTGGTTATCGACCCGGCGCAATGGCGCGCCAGACGGCAGGCAAACGTTTACTTCGCGGCGGATAGCTGTCCGCTATGCGGCCAGTGAAAAGGCAGGGGGATTATCCGGCGTTTGGCAGCAGATTTTCAACTGCTTCCTTGCCTTAATTCAGGATAAAGAGGAGTACGCGCGGCGGTTCCTGAAGAGTTGTGCGGCGGCCCTGGCTGGCCGCCGCGACGTTACCTGCTGATGCGGCTCGCTTTATTATGCCGATCAGCCGCCTGGCAGCACCTCGCCGCCCTGCTGAATAGCGCGCTGCCAGGCGGCGCGCTGCTGAACGGTGTTGAGCCACGCCGCCGTGGCGGGCATATCCGCCAGCCCGCCGCGCGCCTGCAACGCCAGCAGCGGAAAGCTCATCTGAATATCGGCGATGCTGAAGCGTTTGCCGGCGAACCAGGGCTGCGCGGCCAGATGGCGCTCAATCATCTGACGATGCGGCACCAGCTGCTTATCGAGCCAGGCCTTCTGCATGCCTTTGCCCAGCGCCGCGCCCGCCGGCCGCAGCAGCCAGGGCACCGGCGCCTTGCCGAGCCGACCAAAGACCAGCTTCATCACCAGCAGCGGCATCAGCGACCCTTCGGCGTAGTGCAGCCAGTAGTTCGCCTGCAGGCGCGCCGCGTCGTCGGCAGGCTTCAGCCGGTGTTCGTTGTCATATTTGCCTTCCAGATAGGAGAGGATGGCGCCAGACTCGGCGACGACCTGGTTTTCATCGGTGATCACCGGCGACTTACCCAGCGGGTGCACCTTTTTCAACGCTTCTGGCGCCAGCATCGACGCTTCGCGCTGATAGCGTTTGATCTGATAAGGCACCTCCAGCTCTTCCAGTAGCCACAGCACGCGGTGCGAGCGCGACTGCTCAAGATGGTGAACAGTAATCATGTCGACTCCCTGTGATGAACCTCAGGCAAGTATAGCGCGCGCGCTTTAGCGCGCCGCGTCGCCCTTCTCATCTTGTTCGGGGTCGAGCAGCACCGCGCCGGAGCCCTGCTGCGCCAGCCGGTCGCCGGGATTGCGCAGCGGACAGTCGCGCATCGATAAACAGCCGCAGCCAATACAGCCGTCAAGATCGTTGCGCAGGCGCGTCAGGGTTTCGATGCGCTTATCCAGCTCCTCGCGCCAGTGCTGCGTCAGGGCGTCCCACTCCTGGCTCGACATTCGCTTGTTGGCGGGAATATGCATCAGGCTGTCGCTGACCGTGGCGAGCGGTATGCCGATGCGCTGGGCGATTTTGATAATGGCGACGCGCCGCAGCACGTCGCGGCTATAGCGCCGCTGGTTGCCGCCGTTGCGCGTGCTGGAGATCAGCCCTTTGCTTTCGTAGAAATGCAGCGCGGAGACCGCCACGCCGCTGCGGCGCGCGACTTCGCCCGGCGTCAAAACCGGTTTTGGGTAGTTGCGATCTTTTTTCATCTGGCTCTTTACCTCAAGTTAACTTGAGGAATTATACTCGCCTGCGTTAAATAACGAATCCCTCAGGACTAAAGGACGAGATTATGATGCAAGAAGAGATCATTCACTCCCTGACAGACTGGATCGATCACAATCTGGATAAGGCCCTTTCCATCGATGAAGTGGCGGCGAAGTCAGGTTATTCAAAATGGCACCTGCAGCGTATGTTCCGTACCGTGACGAAACAGACGCTGGGTGGCTATATTCGCGAACGTCGCCTGACGCTGGCGGCGGAAGCGCTGCGCCAGACGCAGCGTCCGGTGTTTGATATCGCGATGCAGTATGGCTATGACTCGCAGCAGACCTTCTCTCGCGTGTTCCGCCGTCAGTTTTCCCAGACCCCGACCGCCTATCGCCATTTTATGCGCCGTCAGGCGATCCAGCGTCCGCGGCTGGTCAGCTTCGACTGTAGCGAACCTGCGGCCAGTTTTACCCAGCGCACCACCGGCGAATGCTGCCCGGTACGCTAAGTTTCCGGCGCCCTCAACGGGCGCACCTCTCTTTTCCCGCCTGACCCGCTGATTTTGCTGCGCTTTTATCGATAAAAATTTTTCTACCATACCAGGTACAAATTTTGTTCATAAATTCAAATCCAGTGATATAATGTGACCCAGCTCACACATTCCACCCTTTTTTGTCGATGGACAGCCTTTCCCTGACCAGGCTTTCTGTCGCCGGTGATGTCCAGTAACTGTCAGGGATAATCACTCAGATTCAGAGGCTTAAGTCGATGGCGACCATAACCACCAGCTTGATTGTCATGCGTTGGGAGCTGCTCAGCGCAATCATGATGTTTTTTGCCAGCACCCTTAAAATTAAATTCCGCCAGAGCAGCCATCACGTGATGGCGTTTATGTGCGGCGGCATCGGTCTGGGGATGACCTGCTGGTTTGTCACGGGGCTGCTGGGCATCACGCTGAGTATGGAAAACCTGCATCAGTTTATGCTGATCACCAAAGATACCTTTATCCAGGTGATGAGCCAGACGCCGCCCGACTGGCCGATGCCTTAATCTTTAGCCAATAAAAAACCCCGCATAGCGGGGTTTTTTATTTTGCTGTGTGACTCAAACTTTCTTCAACAGCGCAGGAATATTAACGTCCTGCACCGAAACGCCCGGTCTCTGCGTGCCGCGGCGATCCTGAATCCACATATCTCCCATCATCTGGTTAAGCCCGCGATCCAGCCCGGTCACCAGACCTGCGCCCGGCGTAAAGGTCAGCTCGCCAAAATAGATACGGCCTTCATGGATATACCAGTCAACGCGCACGTAGTCGAAATCGCTGGCCAGCTTCTTGCTCAGATCGAGCGCGTGCTGCAGCGACTCGGCAATCTTCGTCACATCCAGCCCGGTATCACGGATCTTGTGGAAGGCTTCGGCCAGGTTGTTGACGTAGAAGTTCATCGACAGCTGCGGCTGACAGCGGTTGTAGATCACCTGCAGCACATATTCAAAGCGGCCGTCGCGCTTGTTGAACATATGGAACTTGTAGTCGATCGGGGCGGTTTTGCCGTCGCCGATATACTGCTCGACCAGAATGCGCGGCTTGATATAGCGGTAGTGGATCTCACGCGCCTCGTTGGCGAAGTCGGTCTTCAGCCACTTATAGCAGCTGTTGATAATCTGCTGCTTACGCAGCGCGTCCGGCTCTTCCAGCAGGATCTCCACCATATTGGAGGCGTGATTCGGCTTGATCACCGTGCCCTTCCAGCAGGGCAGGCTATTCAGCGTCGCCGGATCGGTGGACTCATGCACCAGCGGGATCAGGTACTCGTTGCCGATTTTCTCCGCGATATAGTCGCGCACCGAATATTTGTCAGAGAGGCGGCCATAGATTTGATAGTCGCCGTAGACAAATTTGCGGTACAGCACCTTCTCGTTGAACACCTTGGGCTGGCGCAGATTGGGCAATTTTCTGAACTTGTGGAAGTAGTAAATGCGGTCCTGGTACGCCCAGGGCATCTTCTTAATGAAGTACTGCACACTTCTTCTGAGTTCATCTTTCAACTTAAACATATCTGACCTCATTTGTAGGTTTTGTAGTTGAGTGAGGAAACCTGAATTCTTTGAATGACGCCGTTTTTGAAGAAGTAATTCATTACGGTGAGGGACAAGAGTTCCGACACAAAGACGCTCCATGCGGCGCCCATAATGCCGTAGCCCTGGATCAGCCACCACGAAAGCGGCAGGCTGATGACCATCAGGCAGACGATTTTCTTCAACAGATAGTTGAAACCGCCCTCTTTCACCATGTAGCGATAGGCTACGGTCCCCATGGCGGAGAAACAGGTGGCCATCGACAGCAACGTAATGAGACTTCCTGACTGTGTGTATTCTGACCCGTACAAAGCGATAATAATTTTCTCGCCGAACAGCGCGATGACCAGCAGCATCATCAGTGAAACTCCCATGACATAGCCATTGAGCCGCGCTGCCAGCTTAATGGCCACTTCGCCGCGTTCCCTGAAGATCTCAGTGAAGCAAGAAGTGATGAGCGCCACGGGGATAAAAATCCACGAAGCCGCAATGGTGTTGGCCGCCGCAAACAGCCCCAGATCGCTGGCCGAGGCGATACCGGCTAAAAACATCTGCGCGGCTTTAACCTGCACCGAAATAAAAATGCTGGAGATGGCCAGCGGCAGGCCGGCGTACATCAGGTAGCGCAGATAGGCGCTGCGTTTCTCCTGCGGCGGAGCTATATCCTGGGTTTCGCGGTAAAAGTTGTATCGCTTGATGACGTAGGGCACCAGGGTCACCGCCACGATCGACAGCGTCAGCCAGGCCGGATTGAGGCGCAGCCAGGCGATGGTAAAGCTGATAGCGAAGCTCAGCAGCATGCCGAGCGAATTCGCCACGGTATTGAGCCGGGAGGCAAGACGCGCATTGTTGTAAACGCTGAAGGTATCCTGCGTCACGAACACCGAGGCGACGAACGACGCCAGCGTGAACGCCAGAAAATTCTCCGGCATGGTGAACCATACCCAGGCCAGCACCGGCGCCGCGGTAAGCAGCAGCAGGATCATGCGCAGGGTGCGCGCCACGCTCATCAGACGCAGCCCTTTCGGCGCGCTTTTGCTGATCCGCTTAAACAAGATGGTTTCGGTCCCGAAGATGGCAACGGTCTGGACCATAGAAAATAAAGAGGTAGAAAACGCCATCTGGCCAAAAACGGTTGGCCCGAAAGATTTCGCCACGTAGGAGGTCACAAATATGACGCCAAAAACCGAGACGATCTTCTCAGACATCATCCAGGCGGCATTAGACATTACGCTTAATTTCATTGACTCATCCTTTGCATTACTTACTTCAACCGCTTCGGTACAACATCCCTGTAACGAATTAACAAGCGCTCAGTGGGCCTGGCGTTATTTAAAGATTTCAAACCAGGCTGGTCCGAAAAATGAGAATCAGAACACGATTCGGTGAATATTTTCAGGATAATTCTGATTAAATTTGGCTCAGAAAGGCGAATTTGGAATCGATTTCACCCGGAAATCACCACTCTTTCGCAAGCCATTTCCCTGCGAATTTAGCAAGCACGTTATGCTAAATATCAAATGTACGTAGAAATTTTTCGTATTTGGGATGGGAAGAATCTATAACAAAAAACCCGAGCCAGGAAGGTGCGCCCATCCGATAAGAATAAAATAAGATTTATCCCATGATGATATTTATTCCAAATATCTTAATTTAACCCACGCAATTCTAATCGCGCACTTTAATACTGCATTAATACTTTATTTACAGTGCCAGATATTAATACAGTACATCTCATCCATTAATCGATAAGAAAGGTAAGAGCATTTATGAGAAAGTCACGATATAGCGAAGAGCAAATCACAAATGCCATTAAAGCTTCTGAATCAGGGGTTAAAGTCAGGGAGATTTGTGACGAGCTAGGGATCTCTGAGGCAACCTTCTACAGCTGGAAGAAGAAATTCTCCGGCCTCTCTTCTGAGGAAGGAAGGAAAATCAAGGAGTTGGAAGACAAACTACAAACACTCACCCGTGAGCTGCAAACGCTCAACTCAGACAAGGAGATGCTGCAAAGCGTACTGAAGAACTTTTTCACCACTAATGAGAAGCGTCAGGCGGTCAACTTTCTGCAGAGCACGTTCGACATCGGCACGCGCCGCAGCTGCCGCCTGCTCGATATTAGCCGTAGCGTTTATCACTACCCGTCAGGCTCAGAAAACAGATAAAACCAATAATACAGCCGTAAACTGACTTAGCGCTGAGATTGTTCTTACCAGAAGAGATGATGACACTTTAAGATACCATTCGTGGCGTAACATTTCGTTCCATGCATAGCTGATGCGTTTGCAGGCAGAACGACTTTCGTTTTTTGCGGTAATATTGATAAGCACCAGCAAAAGTCTCGCAATTCTCGCTATTTCTCCTCTCGCCCAATCTCATTTCGATGAGATTGGTGCTTCTCATTTTACTTCACGTGCGTTAATGCACGGCGCTAAAGGCGCGGCTTTCCATTAAGCAGAGCTGAACAGCCGTGGTAAGAGAGGCGTCTTTTTACCCAGAATTGGATGGCACTAACTTTGCATCCAGCAAAGAATATCCAGACAACCAGCAATAAGCGAACCGGCAGAAAAAATGCCAGGATTTTTCCTGGAAGAAAGGTTTATCAACGCTTATCGCTTCTGATATTGGTGAGCGCACTTATATAAGATTAATCAGCATAAAGAACGCGCCCGCTAAAGTTTCATCAATTTCGTCATTGGGAATTATTCTTATTCATTGGGCGGTTTATGGAAAAAACGCTGGTTTATCAGACGGCGTTCTCAGGGCCAAACGTCAATAAAAACGCAGCGGTAGCTAATAAATATGCAGCAATCTGGCGAATTGATCGCCAGTTAAAGGGAAAAAAGCGGGTGAGAAAGGGGAATTAAAGGGCTCTGACGCGCCTGTTGCCGTCAGTCACAGGGGAGAAACGCCGCGCTGCGGCGTAAAAAAATGAGATCGCGATCGCTATTTACGCTTTTATCTCCTGCCGCTTTAGCTGTAATAGCGCAAAAGAGCGGCAAAATCTGCCGCTCCGCTCTGCGTATTATTCTTAAAACGGTGTGAAATCAGGGGGTCAGCAATAATGAATGCGGCGCTGCCGGGGGAATTACCCCTCAACAGAGACGATCTGCGGCTCGGGTTTAATGCGCATCGCCCAGCAGACGCCGACGATCAGCGCGAGAATGCCCGCCAGCGTCAGCAGCGGCGGCCAGCTCTGCCGCCAGAGAAAGGTCCACAGCAGGCCGGACAAGGTTTCAAACACAATCAGCGGCCCCATAAACACCGTGGGCAGGCGCTGGCTGGCGGCGTTCCAGCAGAGCGTGCCGAGCCAGGAACAGAGCAGGCCAATCACCAGCATCAGCGGCAGAAACCGCTGTGGATGCGGGCCGAACGGCAGCGCGAAGCTCGGATGCTGCCAGGCCAGCTGGGCGCTCACCAGCAGATACATGATTAACGCCAGCGGCAGCGTCACGATCCCCTGCGCCGTCGCCCAGGTGCCCGGCTTATGCTGCGGGTGGCTGCGCAGCCAGCGCGCGTTGCGTAGCGGATACCAGGTCCAGCAGGCTACCGCCAGCACCGCCAGCACAATGCCGCTCAGATAGCGCGTGAGGTCCCATTCGCCGCCCTGCCCGCGCAGTTCGGCAATGTTGACGCAGATCAGTCCGACGCCGATCGCCAGCAGCGCAGGCGCCAGCCGACGCCAGGCGAGTCGCCCCTCAAGGTGGCCGTAAAGGTGGTTGGCGGTAATCGCCATCACCACCGGCAGCGTGCCGATAATCATGGTAGAGACCGGCGCGCCGGTGCGCTGAATGGCGTTGGCGAGAAAGGTGTAATAAAGAAGGTTGCCCACCAGCGAAAGCTTCAGCGCTTCGCGCCAGTCGGTCGGCAGCAGCCGACGCAGGCGACGACGATCGTACCAGGCGAGCGGCAGCGCGATTAAACCAAAGGCGACATAGCGTCCGGCGGACTGCAGCGCGCCGGGATAGTCCGGCACCAGCAGCGGCCCGACGAAGATCAGTCCCCACATCAGCCCTGCGGCAAGGGCAAACAACACGCCAGCTAACATCGTCTCTTCCTTTATTAGAGTGAAGAAGGAAGTGTGGCGGAAAACGGGGGGAAAAATCTTGTAGCAGATTGCGGTTAGCGCGCGCCGCGTACCTGTTTCTGATAGCGCACCGGGGTAATGCCGTAGCGCTGAGCGAAGGCGCGGGTCAGATGCGCCTGATCGCTCAGACCGACGCTCGCCGCCACGCTGGCCGCCGGCAGGCCGCGCGCCAGTAGCAGCTTGGCCTGATAGAGCCGATACGCCATCAGCATCTGATGCGGCGTCACGTGATAGCGCGCGCGGAAGGCGCGCAGAAAATGCCAGGGCGAGAGAGCGGCCTGCGCCGCCAGCTCCTCCAGCCTGATCGGCTCGGCCAGGTTATCGCGCAGATAGTCGCGCACCCGATCGAAGCGGTGTCCGCCCTCTTCTTTTCCCTTCTCCGCCATACGCGCCAGCGGCCGCAGCTGCGCCAGCAACTCGCCCAGCAGGCTCTGCCGCGCCAGCGGGCTCTCTGCCTGCCACAGCGCCGACAGCGTCTGCGACAGCGGCAGCGCCAGGCGAACGTCGGTGCGCAGCGCCTCGCTGAACCACCAGCCGCGATCGCCGGTCAGCTGCGCCATATCGTCCGGCTGAATATAGATCATCTGGTAACGCCAGCCCTCTTCGCAGGCGGATTCGCCGGTGTGCAGCTCGTCTGGGTTCATCATCACCAGCGAATGCCGCGGCGCGGTGTACTGCGCGCCGCGATAGCGGAAACGCTGCGCGCCCGACTCGATGGTGCCGATGCCAAACGCCTCATGGGTGTGCGGCTCAAAGGCGTAGCGGGAGATGTGCGCCTGATAAAGCTCAACGCCAGGCAGCTCGTCATGCTGACGGAACTGCGCGCGATCTTTTTCGCAGGGAAAGATAGCCGGAACGCCTTCCACCTCGATCTCCTCGTTAACCAGACAGGCGTTCAGCATGCCAGCGACAGCGGGCGAATTGCAAAACAGTTTTGCCATTTCGCGGCAACGCGGCGACACTGAGGCGCACCGTTCCCAGGGAGAAAGCAGGATGAACCAGCGAGTTGTTATCGTGGTCGATATGCAAAACGGCGTTTTCGCCGCGCCGCGTTTCGATCGCGCCGGTTGCACAGCGCGCATCAATCAGCTGATCGACGCCGCCGACATACCTCTCTTTATTACCCACCGCGAAGGCGAGATGCAGCCAGGCAGCGAGGCGTTCGCGCTGCTGCCGGAGCTGCGCCAGCCGGCAGGATCGCTCTACGTGACCAAAACCGCCTGCGACAGCTTCTGGCAAACCGAGCTGGCCGCCACGCTAACGCAGCTTAACGTCGAGAGCTTTGTGATTTGCGGCTGTGCGAGCGATTACTGCGTCGATACCACGGTGAAGGTTGGCGCGGGTCTGGGCTATCGCATTACCGTCGCCGCCGACGCGCACACCACGGCGGATCGCACTTACGCCAGCGCGCAGCAGCTGATTGGGCAACATAATGAGGTCTGGGCGGGCTTATCGCTGCCAGGGAATGTGCCGCAGGTCATCAGCACGGCGGAGATTTTAGCCGGCTGGGCCGGTTAGGCCTGGGTTAACAGACGAAAAAAAGGATCCCCGCAGGGATCCTGAAAGAACTTATTTGACGCTGGTGATGGTGCCTTTGTAGCCGGTGACAACCACATGGATTTTCTTGAACACGCCGTAGCTCTGCGTGGTGATTTCGTAACGCGGCGCGACGATCAGATCGGCGCCAGAGGCCTTAACGGCATTGTAGGCGGCAGCGGATTTAACCGAGGCGGAAGCGTCGGCGAAAGAGAGCGCGCCGCCGGTGCCGTACTCCACACCGTCAGCGTAGTGATCGCCCTCGCCCCACTTGATCAGACCGAACAGCACGTTAGCGGTGGCCTGGCCGCTGATTTTTTCGCCTACGGTGATATTGGCTTTTACGGAAGACTCAACCGTCCCGACCAGTGCAGAGGTCGGCTGGCTGGTATTATAAGAAGAACAACCGGTCAGTAACGCAAAGAGACCAGCTACGGCTACAAGTTTATATTTATTTGTCATCAGTTAACTCTTTCATCTATTAGGTGGGTATAACCGGGCGGGATTATGCCGTTATTGCGCCACGCTTTTTTGATAAATATCACTTTTTAGGTGAGATAAAAAATAATCCATATCAAATGGGAATAACTTTGTTTTTTATTGTCAAATTAAAATGAATGTTATTAACGTGAAGCAGGAAGAAATAAATAACAGGTTATCACCCTTATATTTTTACCGCTAATAATAACAGAGAGATTAAATAAAAAACCAGCAGACAAAATTACGCATAATTCATTTAAAATCAATGTCTTATATTAATTAACCAGAGTATGACCTTTACTCAGTGGCGTCGCACTGACGCTAATCTCCAGCACGAACGCGCTCTGGAAAATGATTATGCTTTGACGTTATCTGGAAAAAATCAGAAACGTATTTAAGGCGGGTAGTTATTTATTCACCAGAACGCCTTAGCGCTTATCCAGATAACTACAGGCGCAGAGGCGGCTATTTCAAGGCTTAGAGAAGCCTGTTCAAAAGAGAACGCCGGGAGCAGAAGCATTACATTTATTTTAACCGCACGTTTATAACGAAAGATATTTTATTTAATCTTTTTTAGAAAAGATTAAATAAAAGAGAGGAGAAGTTGCTAATAATTGTGTTAGCGAAAGCGCAGCGCGCGTTAATCAGGACAAAAAAAAGCCCCGTCTGAACGGGGCCTGAGATCACTGAGCGCTGAGCGCTGAGGTAACAATCAGAACGGGATATCGTCGTCGAAATCCATCGGCGGTTCGTTGTTGTTGCTTGCCGGCGCGCTCTGCGGCTGCGGACGCGACTGCGCGCCGCCGCTGAACTGGTTTCCGCCCTGCGGCTGCTGCGGCTGGCCCCAGCCGTTGTTGTTGTTGCCGCCGCTCTGACCGCCGCCCATCGGCGCGCCGCCTGCGCTGGCGCCGCCCTGCTGACGGCCGCCCAGCATCTGCATAGTGCCGCCGACGTTCACCACCACTTCGGTGGTGTAGCGATCCTGACCGCCCTGATCCTGCCATTTGCGCGTGCGCAGCTGGCCTTCGATATAGACCTGAGAACCTTTACGCAGATACTCGCCGGCCACTTCCGCCAGCTTGCCGAACAGCACCACGCGGTGCCACTCGGTGATCTCTTTGTTTTCACCGGTCTGCTTGTCACGCCAGCTTTCCGAGGTGGCCAGCGTAATGTTGGCAACCGCGCCACCATTCGGCATGTAGCGCACTTCCGGATCCTGACCCAGATTCCCGACAAGAATCACTTTATTTACGCCACGACTGGCCATGTTGCTCTCTCCCGATGAGTTAATGCTAAGAGTCTAAACGATCAATTCTACCACGTCCTGCTAAGCGATCCCACTTTCGAGCCGTCTCGCAGAAGCGCTCATTTTACACCCAAAAGGCAAAAAATACTGGATATTTAATCAGTCTATTTTTTGTGCCATAATATCGTGTTTACGCTAAATCGTGTCGCAAGGACACAGAGCGTGCTGCTTAATCCGGGAAAGGTGAATGGATAAGATCGAAGTTCGTGGTGCCCGCACCCATAATTTGAAAAACATCAACCTGATCATCCCTCGCGACAAACTCATAGTGGTCACCGGCCTGTCAGGCTCCGGCAAGTCCTCTCTGGCGTTTGATACGCTCTATGCGGAAGGTCAGCGCCGCTACGTAGAGTCGCTCTCTGCCTATGCGCGTCAGTTTCTCTCCCTGATGGAGAAGCCGGACGTCGACCATATCGAAGGTCTGTCGCCCGCAATCTCCATCGAGCAGAAGTCCACTTCACACAACCCACGCTCGACGGTCGGCACCATTACCGAGATCCACGACTATCTGCGCCTGCTGTTTGCCCGCGTAGGCGAGCCGCGCTGTCCGGATCATGACGTGCCGCTGGCGGCGCAGACCGTCAGCCAGATGGTGGATAACGTGCTGGCGCAGGAAGAGGGCCGTCGCCTGATGCTGCTGGCGCCGGTGGTAAAAGATCGCAAGGGCGAGCACACCAAAACCCTGGAAAACCTGGCGGCGCAGGGCTATATCCGCGCGCGCATCGACGGCGAAGTGTGCGATCTCTCCGATCCGCCGAAGCTGGAGCTGCAGAAGAAGCACACCATTGAGGTGGTAATCGATCGCTTCAAGGTGCGCGAGGATCTGGCGACGCGCCTCGCCGAGTCGTTTGAAACCACGCTGGAGCTGTCCGGCGGCACGGCGATCGTCGCCGATATGGACGACGCGAACGCAGAAGAGCTGCTCTTCTCCGCTAACTTCGCCTGCCCCATCTGCGGCTACAGCATGCGCGAGCTGGAGCCGCGTCTCTTCTCGTTCAACAACCCGGCGGGCGCCTGCCCGACCTGCGACGGTCTGGGCGTACAGCAATATTTCGATCCCGACCGCGTGGTGCAGAACGGCGAGCTGTCGCTGGCCGGCGGCGCGATCCGCGGCTGGGACCGCCGTAACTTCTATTACTTTCAGATGCTGCGCTCGCTGGCAGAGCACCTCAAGTTCGATGTCGAAGCGCCGTTCAACACCCTGAGCGAGAAAGCGCAGCAGGTGATCCTGTACGGCTCCGGCAAAGAGAGCATTGAATTTAAGTACATCAACGATCGCGGCGATACCTCGGTGCGCCGCCATCCGTTCGAAGGCGTGCTGCACAATATGGAGCGCCGCTATAAAGAGACGGAGTCCACCGCGGTACGCGAAGACCTGGCGAAGTTTATCAGCAACCGCGCCTGCGCCAGCTGTGAAGGCACCCGTCTGCGTCGCGAAGCGCGCCACGTGTTCGTCGAGAACACCAGTCTGCCGACCATCTCTGATATGAGCATCGGCCACGCGATGGACTTCTTCCGCAACCTGAAGCTGAGCGGCCAGCGCGCTAAAATCGCCGAAAAAGTGCTGAAAGAGATTGGCGATCGCCTGAGCTTCCTGGTAAACGTCGGCCTGAACTACCTGTCGATGTCGCGCTCCGCAGAGACGCTCTCCGGCGGCGAAGCGCAGCGTATCCGCCTGGCGAGCCAGATCGGCGCGGGCCTGGTGGGCGTGATGTACGTGCTGGACGAGCCCTCTATCGGCCTGCATCAGCGCGACAACGAGCGTCTGCTCAGCACCCTGATCCACCTGCGCGATCTCGGCAACACCGTGATTGTGGTGGAGCATGATGAAGACGCCATTCGCGCGGCGGACCACGTGATCGATATCGGCCCCGGCGCAGGCGTGCACGGCGGCCAGATTGTCGCTGAAGGCACGGTGCATGAAATCATGGCGGTGGAAGAGTCACTGACCGGCCAGTTCCTTAGCGGCAAGCGTGAGATTGCGGTGCCGAAAGAGCGCGTGAAAGGCGATCCAGCGAAGACGCTGAAGCTGAGCGGCGCGCGCGGCAACAACCTGAAAGATGTGACGCTGACGCTGCCGGTCGGCCTGTTTACCTGTATCACCGGCGTCTCCGGCTCGGGTAAATCGACGCTGATCAACGATACGCTGTTCCCTATCGCCCAGCGCCACCTGAACGGCGCGACCACCGGCGAAGCGGCGCCCTATCGCGAGATCAACGGGCTTGAGCACTTCGACAAAGTGATCGATATCGACCAGAGCCCTATCGGCCGTACGCCGCGCTCTAACCCGGCGACCTACACCGGCATCTTTACCCCGGTGCGCGAGCTGTTCGCCGGCGTGCCGGAAGCGCGTTCGCGCGGCTACAATCCGGGCCGCTTCAGCTTCAACGTGCGCGGCGGCCGCTGCGAAGCCTGTCAGGGCGACGGCGTGCTGAAGGTAGAGATGCACTTCCTGCCTGATATCTACGTGCCGTGCGATCAGTGTAAAGGCAAGCGCTATAACCGCGAGACGCTGGAGATCAAATACAAAGGCAAGAGCATCCACGAAGTGCTGGAGATGACCATCGAAGAGGCGCGCGAGTTCTTCGACGCGGTGCCGGCGCTGGCGCGTAAGCTGCAGACGCTGATAGACGTTGGACTCTCCTACATCCGCCTCGGCCAGTCGGCAACCACGCTCTCCGGCGGCGAGGCGCAGCGCGTTAAGCTGGCGCGCGAGCTGTCGAAGCGCGGCACCGGCCAGACGCTCTATATCCTCGATGAGCCGACCACTGGTCTGCACTTCGCCGATATCGCCCAGCTGCTGGAAGTGCTGCATCAGCTGCGCGATCAGGGCAATACCATTGTGGTGATTGAGCATAACCTTGACGTGGTCAAGACGGCCGACTGGATCGTCGATCTTGGCCCGGAAGGCGGCAGCGGCGGCGGCGAGATCCTTGTCGCCGGCACGCCGGAAACCGTGGCGGAGTGCGAGAAGTCGCATACCGCACGCTTCCTGAAGCCCTTGTTGAAAAAGTAAAACTACTCCAGGCCCGCACTGTGCGGGCCTTTTTTTTGCTGCTTATTCCGCGCGATAAAAACAGAATCAGGCAAGATTCATGCATGTATAGGCATAGCCGCGCTGGCGTTCTGTGACTATCCTTTTAAGCGTTCCTCACTGGCGCGCCCAACCGGCGTCGCTCTCTTAGCGCAGCGCACCTTGCGCCGCTCATCTTCTAAAAATCACGACACCCCGAACCTGGAGACACCATGAATATTACGCACGCCTACGCTGCTCAGGACGCGAAATCTAAGCTGGCGCCGTTCGATTACACCCCGCGCGCGCTGCGCGCGCACGATGTACAAATTGAAGTGTTGTTCTGCGGCGTTTGTCACTCTGACCTGCATCAGGCCCGCAACGAATGGAAAAACACCCTTTTTCCGGTCGTGCCGGGACATGAAATCGTTGGCCGCGTCACCGCCGTCGGCGATCACGCCAGCAAATATAAAGTGGGCGATCTGGTAGGCGTCGGCTGTATGGTCGACTCCTGTCGCAGCTGCCCAAGCTGTCAGGAAGGGCTGGAGCAGTACTGCGAAGTCGGCTTCGTCGGCACCTACAACGGTCAGGATCGCGAAACCGGCGACGTTACCTACGGCGGCTACTCAACGGCCGTGGTGGTCGACGAAAACTTCGTGCTGCGCGTGCCGGAAAACCTCGATCTGGCGGGCGTCGCGCCGCTGCTGTGCGCCGGCATCACCACCTATTCGCCGCTGCGCCACTGGAACGTCGGTCCGGGCAAAAAAGTCGGCATCGTCGGCCTGGGCGGTCTGGGCCATATGGGCGTGAAAATCGCGCACGCCATGGGCGCGCATGTGGTGCTGTTCACCACGTCACCGTCGAAAATCGAAGACGGCAAGCGCCTGGGCGCAGATGAAGTGGTGATCTCGAAAGATGCGGATCAGATGGCGCAGCACGCCAACAGCTTTGATTTCATCCTGAACACCGTGGCGGCGCAGCACGATCTCAACCCGTTTATCGCCCTGTTGAAACGCGACGGCAATATGACGCTGGTGGGCGCGCCAGAGCACGATCACCCGGCGCCGCAGGTGTTTAACCTGATCATGAAACGTCGCAGCATCGCTGGTTCGCTGATCGGCGGCATCGCCGAAACGCAGGAGATGCTCGATTTCTGCGGCAAGCACGGCCTTACGTCCGATATCGAACTGATCGCGATGAACCAGATTAACGAAGCCTATGAGCGTATGCTGAAAAGCGACGTGAAATATCGTTTCGTCATTGATATCAATACGCTGCGCGACGAAGCAGCAGCGTAACCCCCCTGACGCGCGGCGCAGTGCCGCGCGTTTCTGCTAGACGCCCGCCGCTCGGGTGGCGCCTGCCTGCTGATAAGAGGCATCCACCAGATAGTAAATTTGCGAATCTTTTAGCGATCCGTCCAGCAGCAGCGTGCTCCAGTGCGTCTTATTCAGATGCTCACTGGGAACCACATCGCTGTGCGCTTCGCGCAGCAGCTCCGCCAGCGCAGGCGTGGTTTTCAGCGACAGCGCCGGACGCCCGTTAACCTCATGCACCATGGCGAACAGCACCCCGCCGCTTTTGATCTGCGTCGCTTTCCAGTCGCTGTGGACGCTCTGCTCCGCGTCCGGCTTGCTCATACAGTAGGTCAGTAGATCTGACGTGTTCATGTCGACTCCCCTTGTAATGTGGCGACGATGCGTCGCGCGCCGCCGTGTATGCGATGTTCTCCTAACCAGATGCCCTGCCAGGTGCCCAGCATCAGTTTGCCGCGCTGAACCGGCAGCAGCAGCGAGACGCCGAGCAAGGAGGATTTGATATGCGCCGGCATATCGTCGCGCCCTTCATAGTCGTGCTGGTAAGGCGCCTCTTCGGGAACGTGGCGCATAAAATGGTTTTCCATATCGCTGCGCACCGTGGGATCGCAGTTTTCATTCAGCGTCAGCGATGCGGAGGTGTGCTGCAGCAGCAGGTGCAGCAGGCCAGTTTGCAGCTGCGCCAGCGCCGGGATCTGGCTGACAATCTCGTCGGTGACCAGATGAAAACCGCGCGATTTCTCACCGAGCGTGAGGGTTTGTTGATGCCACATGCGATGTTCCTGAGTTAATAACACCGTTTAAGTGTGCAATAAGTCGCGGAAAGGTAAACCTGAAGGCGAAAAAAAACCGCCAGCCTGCGCTGACGGTTTGTCTCTGGAACAAGGTAGAGACGCGGGTGATTTCGCTTACATCACGGCGGCAAACGCCTGCGCTACCTGCTGTACATTATTGCTGTTAAGACCGGCGACGCAGATACGGCCGCTGCCGACCAGATAGATGCCGAACTCTTCGCGCAGGCGATCGACCTGCTGAGCGCTCAGGCCGGTATAGCTGAACATGCCGCGCTGCTTCAGCAGATAGTCGAAGTTTTTGCCCGGCAGCGCGGTGCTGAGCACATCCACCAGCGTTTTACGCATGGCGATAATACGCAGGCGCATCGCTTCTACTTCCGCCAGCCAGTTCGCTTTCAGGGCGGCGTCGTTCAGCACGCGCGCCACCACCTGCGCGCCGAAGTTCGGCGGGCTGGAGTAGTTGCGGCGTACCGTCGCCTTCAGCTGGCCCAGCACGCGGCCTGCTTCGTCGGCGCTGTCGCAGACGATAGAGAGGCCGCCGACGCGCTCGCCATACAGTGAGAAAATCTTCGAGAAGGAGTTGCTGACCAGCGCCGGCAGGCCCGCGGCGGCGATAGCGCGGATAGCGTAGGCGTCCGCTTCCATGCCCGCGCCGAAGCCCTGATAGGCGATATCCAGGAACGGGATCAGCTCCTGCGCTTTCAGCACCTCGACGGTCTGGTCCCACTGCGCGTCAGTGAGATCGGCGCCGGTCGGGTTATGACAGCAGGGATGCAGCAGCACGATGCTCCTCGTCGGCAGCGCGCTCAGCGCGGCGAGGAAGGCGTCGAATTTCACGCCGTTGGTTTCGGCGTCGTACCACGGATAGGTATTCACCTCGAAGCCGGCGCCGTTGAAAATCGCCACGTGGTTGTCCCAGGTCGGGTCGCTGACCCAGACGCCAGAATTCGGGAAATAGCGCTTGAGGAAATCCGCGCCCACTTTCAGCGCGCCGGAGCCGCCCAGCGTCTGAATTGACGCAATGCGGTTCGCCTTCAGCATCGGGTGTTCCGCGCCAAACAGCAGCGGCGCAATGGCGCTGCGGTAGGCGTTGAGGCCTTCCATCGGCAGATAGAGCGACGCCTGCTGCGGCTCGGCCTTGAGCTGCTCTTCTGCGGCGGCGACCGCCTGGAGCTGAGGAATGATGCCCTGCTCGTCGTAGTAGAGGCCGATGCTGAGATTGACTTTATGAGCGCGCGGATCCTGTTTAAAGGTTTCCATCAGCGACAGAATCGGATCGCCGGCGTAGGCATCAACGTTTTGAAACACGGTGCAGATCTCCATGAGTGGTCGTAAAAAACAGAGGTGTATGCAGCATTAAACCATGTACCGTCCGGGACGATGGTTCATGGCGATAATCAGGTTAAGGATCACCGCGCCCGCCACCGATGCCAGCAGCATCGGCACGCTGACGACGAACAGTGACGCCAGCACGACGCAGGTGTCGACGGCCATTTGCAGTTTTCCGGCGCGCAGACCGGTACGATCCTGCAGCCACAGCGCCAGAATATTGATTCCGCCCAGGCTCGCTTTATGACGAAACAACACTATAAACCCAATGCCCATGATCACGTTACCGAACAGTGTCGCATAAAAGGGATTGAGCGCGGAAAAGTGCACGAACAGCGGGTGAAGATGGGTGAAGAGCGAGACCAGACCCACCGCGCAGAAGGTTTTCAGGGTGAATTCCCATCCCATGCGGCGCACCGCCAGCCAGTAGAACGGCAGGTTGATCAGGAAAAAGGCGCTGCCGAACGAGAGCGGCGACAGGTAGCTGATTAAAAAGGCGATGCCGGCGGTGCTGCCGGTCAGTGCGCCCGCCTGTTTCAACATAATGACGCCGAAAGAGACCATCAGCGTGCCGAGCAGGATCGCCAGCGCGTCTTCAATGCGCGAATGGGGAATGCGGGTAGGTTCAACGACGTTATCCATCAGGTAATCTCATTGCAGTCAAAGGCAGAAAAGAGTGCCGGTTAAATGCAAAAAACGCACCATACCGTCGGCTTTGTGCCGCCTTCGGCAGGTGCCAGTGATTATCCAGTTGATAACTAAGGCGCTTTTATTGCGTATTTTTGCGCACGCCTTGCGGCAAAACCGTCAATTCATGCACAAATTCGGGAAACTGTGCGTACCTTTTGCATTAGCTGGCCATCGGGCGCACCAAATAAGCGCATCATGCACTCTTTTGGCGCACTTTGTGCTCGGGCGACATCATCAGGCCGTTCTCTTTCAGGCGGCCCAGCACCACCGAGGTTTTTACGTGGGAGACGCTTTGATGCCCTGCCACCAACTGGCTGATCAGCGCGCTCAGCGAAGCGAGGTCCGCCACCGCCACCTTGAGCAGATAATCGGCGTCGCCGGTGGTTTTATAGGCGTCGACGATCGCCTCTTCCTGCTCCACCATGCGATGAAAGCTGTCGACATATTCAGCGGTATGATTAATCAGCCGCACCTCAATCAGTCCCACCATGCCCAGGCCAATCGCATCTGGCGACAGACGCGCATGGTAGCCGAGGATTAAATTCGCCTGTTCGAGGTTGATGCGGCGACGCGAACATTGCGAGGCTGACAGGCCCACCAGATCGCTCAGTTCCTGATTGGTTAAGCGGCCGTTGGATTGTAATAAGGTCAGTATTTTCAGGTCGTAATCATCTACGTGAGTCATGCTGCTTCCAGTGCGTAAACGTGCGCTGTGATACAGATAACCCGATTAACGGCGGGGTTGTCCAACACTATTTTCTGATGATGCGAGGCGGCATGCACAGATCGTGCATGCCGTGCGGCGAGCTTATTCGTCGTCGTAGGCCGGACCAGCGTAGTTATCAAAGCGCGACCACTGACCGTTAAAGGTCAGGCGCACCGTGCCGATTGGACCGTTACGCTGTTTACCCAGGATAATCTCGGCGATGCCTTTGAGATCGCTGTTTTCGTGGTAAACCTCATCGCGGTAGATAAACATAATCAGGTCGGCGTCCTGCTCGATAGAGCCTGACTCACGCAGATCGGAGTTGACCGGACGTTTATCGGCGCGCTGCTCCAGCGATCGGTTCAGCTGCGACAGCGCCACCACCGGCACGTTGAGTTCTTTCGCCAGCGCCTTCAGCGAGCGCGAGATCTCGGCAATCTCCAGCGTACGGTTGTCGGAGAGCGCCGGCACGCGCATCAGCTGCAGGTAGTCGATCATGATCATGCTCAGGCCGCCGTTTTCGCGGAAGATGCGTCGCGCGCGCGAACGCACTTCGGTCGGCGTCAGGCCGGAAGAGTCGTCGATATACATATTCTTCTTCTCCAGCAGGATGCCCATGGTGCCGGAGATGCGCGCCCAGTCCTCGTCGTCGAGCTGGCCGGTACGAATGCGGGTCTGATCGACGCGCGACAGCGACGCCAGCATACGCATCATGATCTGCTCGCTGGGCATTTCGAGGCTGAAGATCAACACCGGCTTGTCGTGCAGCATCGCGGCGTTTTCGCACAGGTTCATGGCGAAGGTGGTTTTACCCATCGACGGACGCGCCGCGACGATAATCAGATCCGAGGGCTGCAGGCCGGCGGTCTTTTTATTCAGATCCTGATAGCCGGTATCGACGCCGGTGACGCCGTCGTGCGGCGTCGACACCAGCGATTCGATGCGCGACACCGTGGCCTCCAGCACTTCCTGGATGTTCTTCGGCCCTTCATCCTTGTTGGCGCGCGACTCGGCGATCTTGAATACGTTGGACTCGGCGAAGTCGAGCAGCTCGTCGCTGTTGCGGCCCTGAGGATCGTAGCCGGCGTCAGCGATCTGATTCGCCACCGAGATCATCTCGCGCACTACCGCGCGTTCACGCACGATATCCGCATAGGCGCCGATGTTCGCCGCGCTGGGGGTATTTTTCGCCAGCTCCGCCAGATAGGCGAATCCGCCCGCCATCTCCAGCTCGCCACGCGTTTCCAGCGACTCCGACAGGGTGATGAGATCGATGGGCTGGCCCGCTTCCAGCAGACGCTGCATCTCGGAAAAGATCAGACGGTGCGAGCGGTTGAAGAAGTCTTCCGCCACGACGCGCTCGGAGACGTTGTCCCAGCGCTCGTTATCCAGCATCAACCCACCCAGCACCGACTGCTCCGCTTCAATCGAGTGCGGCGGCATTTTGATACCTTCCAGCTGCCGGTCGGGCGTGTCGTTCGATTTGTTGGTGGGTTTATTTCCTGCCATAGTGAGTGCAATACCGATCTTCTGAGGGGACGCGCCAGTATACCTTATGGCGGCGCGCCTCTCACGCCTCATGTTGAACAATCACAGGAGTAAAAATGGCAAAGCGTATTCAGTTCACCGCGCCGGGCGGGCCTGAGGTATTGCAATGGGTAGACGTCGATCCTGCCGATCCTGCTGAACGCGAAGTGCAGGTTGAGAACCGCGCCATCGGCATTAACTATATCGATACCTACGTGCGCAGCGGGCTTTATCCGGTCGCCGCCCTGCCTTCGGGCCTTGGCACCGAGGCGGCGGGCGTGGTGAAACGCGTCGGCAGCGCGGTGACGCGCTTTAAGCCGGGCGATCGCGTGGTCTACTGCCAGGCGGCGCTGGGCGCCTACAGCGAACTGCACAACGTGGCGGAGGATCGCCTGATGCTGCTGCCGGATGCCATCAGCTTCGAACAGGGCGCCGCCAGCTTTCTGAAGGGGCTAACCGTGCACTATCTGCTGCGCCAGACCTATCAGGTGAAGCCGGATGAAGTTTTCCTGTTTCATGCGGCGGCGGGCGGCGTCGGCCTGATCGCCTGCCAGTGGGCGAAAGCGCTTGGCGCGCACCTGATCGGCACCGTCGGCTCGGCGGAAAAAGCCGCACTGGCGAAAGCGGCGGGCGCCTGGGCGACCATCAACTATCGCGAAGAGAATATCGCCGAGCGCGTCAGCCAGTTCACTGACGGCAAAAAAGTGGCGGTGGTGTACGATTCGGTGGGGAAAGATACCTGGGAAGCGTCGCTCGACTCGCTGCGTCGTCAGGGACTGATGGTGAGTTTTGGTAATGCTTCCGGGCCGGTGACCGGCGTCGATTTAAGCGTGCTCAACCAGAAAGGCTCGCTGTTTGTCACTCGTCCCTCGCTCTACGGCTATATCACCACGCGTGACGAGCTGGAGCACGCCAGCAACGATCTTTTCTCGCTGCTGGCCAGCGGCGCCATCAAGGTCGAGGTGCCGGAGCAGCAGAAATTCCCTTTAAAAGAGGCGGCGCGGGCGCATCAGACGCTGGAGAGCCGCAGCACCCAGGGCTCCAGCCTGCTTATTCCCTGATCTCTAAATGCAAGCGGGGCTTCCCGTAGGAAGCCCCTTTTCTTTTTATCGTTCGCGCTGGTGTAGGGACAGCGGCGATGAATGCTTGTCGACTCAACGGCAATCATCCTGGCAGAAAACATAAGTAAAAAATATGTTTAATTGCAAAACCGGCATAAGCAGGTTGTTACTCTGTGATCGCACCCGCAATTAATAGCCGCGACGACGATCTAACCTGCTGATTTTGCGACGCAGCTTACGTCGTGCCCGTTCACGATCGTCGCCGCAAAAGGCGCGATACACCCAGGCGGCCACCAGCGCCAACACCAGCCACGGCAACAGTTTGATTACAAGTGCAAATAGCCCGCCGACAAACATCAGCAGCGTCGCCACCACCAGCGCCGCCAGCACGCCCAGCAGCGAGACGCCGGTCACCAGCAGCATCAGAAAAAAGCCCAGAACGAATAAAATTTCCACGTTGCTACTCCTCTTGTTATTTCTACAGCGTTATTACAAGAAGCGTGCCAGATTATAAATAATTGAAAATAAAGATAAAACCTCACTCGTCGCGCTCTGACACTAGTGAAATTCACCGTTTTATGGCGTAAAAAAAACCAGCCCTGAGGCTGATTTTTCAACATTACGGCTATGATCAGGCTTCCTGCGGGATTTTATCCGCCACCAGCGCCAGCGCGGCTTCCAGCACGCGCACGTCCGCGCCCGGCTTGTGCGCGTTCTCGCTCAGGTAGCGACGCCACTGGCGCGCACCGGGAATGCCCTGGAACAGGCCGAGCATATGGCGCGTCACATGGCCCAGATAGGTGCCCTTCGCCAGCTCCGCCTCGATATAGGGATACATGCTGCGTACCACCGCGACCGGATCGGCCATCGGTGTGTCGCGGCCAAACAGCTCGCGATCGACCTGCGCCAGCAGGCCAGGATTCTGGTACGCCTCACGTCCCATCATCACGCCGTCGAGATGCTGCAGATGGGCTTTCGCCTCCTCCAGCGTTTTTACGCCGCCGTTGATGGCGACAGTCAGCTGCGGAAAATCACGCTTCAGCTGATAAACGCGCGGATAGTCGAGCGGCGGGATCTCGCGGTTCTCTTTAGGGCTCAACCCGGAAAGCCAGGCCTTGCGCGCATGGATAATAAAGGTGTCGCAGCCGCCGCGCTGCGCCACGGTGCCAATAAAATCGGTGAGAAATTCATAGCTGTCCTGCTGATCGATGCCAATACGGGTTTTAACCGTCACCGGGATCGAGACCACCTGGCGCATCGCGTCGATACATTCAGCCACCAGCGAGGCTTCCCCCATCAGGCAGGCGCCGAAGCGGCCGTTCTGCACGCGATCGGACGGACAGCCGACGTTGAGGTTCACCTCATCGTAACCGCGCTCCTCCGCCAGCTTCGCGCACTGCGCCAGCGCCGCCGGATCGCTGCCGCCGAGCTGCAGCGCAACCGGATGTTCCGCTTCGCTATAGGCCAGATAGTCGCCCTTGCCGTGAATAATGGCGCCGGTGGTGACCATTTCAGTGTACAGCAGGGTATCGCCGGTCAGCTGGCGATGAAAATAACGACAGTGTCGGTCAGTCCAGTCGAGCATCGGCGCGATGGAAAAACGTTGCGAGGAGAAAGAATTGCTCATGAAGCGCAGAAAATCCGTTAAGGGTGATGATAATCTGCGCAAGGATAGCACACTAACGGCCTGCCGGGCGACTCTGCGTCGCCCGGTTTAGGTCAGACTACGGCCGTCAGAAGTTAAAGCCGAGCTGCATCATCGCGCCCCAGGTGTTGTTGTCGCCCACCGAGCCAGCCAGATCCAGATGCACCGCGTTGTGGAACGGCGAAACGCCAAAACCGGCGGTAAAGACGTTTTCATCGGCGGATTTCATATCCGCGCGGTAGCCGGCGCGCAGCGCCAGCCAGTCCAGCACGCGGTACTCGCCGCCGACGCCAGCGTACTGGCTGTTGGCCTGCGATTTAAAGCGTTTAGTTTCGGTCAGGTCCACGTCCAGCGCGGCGGTAAAGGGACCGCCGCTCCATGACAGGCCAGAGGTCACCAGCGGACGGATCTGATAGGTATCGCGGTAGCCGTTGGTCTCTTTCGTCTGCAGATCGCGCGACACCAGGTTCTGTCCGGTGACGCCCAGCGTCCAGTTGTCGCCCAGCGGCGTCGCCAGACCGGCATCAATGTTGAAGCCGGTGTTGTCGTTACGATAGCGGCTGCCGTTGAGGTCGTTTTTATCGTAGTTATAGATGCTGGCGGTGTAGTTATAGAGCCAGGTTTTCTGGATTTTCGGCGTCACCCCAAGCGAAACTGGATGGCCCGCCACGCTGAATTCGTGCGCCACGGCAATACCGTAGTCGGTGGTCAGCGCCGCCAGGCCGTTGGCGCTGGAGCGCAGGTTATTCTGGTCGCCCGGCACGGGAATGACGCTGCCATTTGCCACGCCGTCCAGATAGGCGATATCGCTCTGCGCCACGTTAGCGCGCAGGTGCACCGTGCCGTACGCCTTGGTGATAAAGGCGAACGGCAGGGTTTCGTTAGGCACCGTTACCGCCAGCGCCACACCCGCCGTGGCGTTAGCCTTGTTGCCGCGCAGGTCGCGCAGCTGGTTCGCGACGTCGCCAGACGCCGCCTTGAGCTGCGGATAGCCGTTGAGATAGTCGCTAAACGTCAGATTGTTGATCACGTCGCGATAGCGATCGACGGTATCGCTGATGTCATCAACTTTGTCGACCATCTTGTCTTTATCGGTAATCTGCAGGCCAGCAGAGGGGAAAATAATGCCGACGTTATCGTCCGGCTGGGCACGCGTCATCAGCGCCGGGTTCGCCAGCACGGCGGAACTCCACGTAGAGGATGCGACACCCGTGCCGCCCATAGCGTCGTTGCGCGCATCATACCAGGTGCCCGCAGCTATCGCCGAAGAAGAGATAAAAAGCGCATTTAAAACAACAGGAGATAAAAGCGCTGCGCGCCGGATAGTTTTGTTCGCCATTTGTCTGCCATCACCTTGATCAGGAAAACATTCATCATCGAATTTGTCGTTAGCGCTATTGTGAATTGTGGCTAACGGTTCATTGCTGTGAATTCAGTCGAAACAGCGCTGTTATTCGCCGGATTGGATGATTTAGCTACAAATCGGCGCTTTTATTATTTAGCGGGGACGTCAAAAAGGATATTAAGGCCAGCAGTTGCTTAAGGCCTCATGAACATTAGTGCTTAACCTGGTGAGTTGTAAAGCAAATCCTCTATTTTGTTGCGTTATGTCTCAGTAAGGCTGGCCCTGCCAGGGTGCTTTGCGGCCTGCTGCTGGCGGCGGGATAGCGATAATTTATTGATATTGCTGTAAAGCGGCGCGCAAATCAGATTGCTGTGGCAACCCCAGCGCAAGAGAATTTAGTGTGATAAAATAACATCTCGTTTTTAGCGGAGCATCACCATGTCGACAATGACGCCAGAGCAAATCATGACCCAGGCGGAAAAACTCTGCCTGCAGCGCGGGGTGCGCCTGACCACGCAGCGCGCCGAAGTGCTACGTCTGATGGCTGCGCAACATGGATCGATTAGCGCTTACGATCTGCTGGACCAGCTGCGCGCCAGCGAACCTCAGGCGAAGCCGCCCACGGTTTACCGCGCGCTCGACTTTTTGCTGGAGCAGGGTTTTATTCATCGGGTGGAGTCGAACAACAGCTATGTGGTGTGTCATCACTTCGAGGCGCCTGCCCATACCTCTGTAATGCTGGTTTGCGATCGCTGCGCGGTGGTGACAGAGAAACAGGCGCAGGGCGTTGAGAAAATTATCGACGAGCTGGCAGGCGAAGCGCGCTTTGCGCTGCGGCATAGCGTAATTGAGGCGCATGGCCTGTGCGTGGAGTGTGCTGAAGTTGAAGCCTGCACGCATCATGACAGTTGCGATCATGACCATGAGACTGAAGGGAAAAAGCGCGGTAAGAGAGGATAGGCGGCACGTCCCTGTGCCGATCGTTCAACCTGTGCTGAACGAGGAGATTACCAGCGGTAATCTTTATTGTTGGTTTCCCAGTCTGAGACCTCTTTTTCAGCCTCATCCTTCGCGTAACCGTAGCGTTCCTGGATTTTACCGACCAGCTGATCGCGTTTACCTTCGATAACCTGCATATCGTCGTCGGTCAGCTTGCCCCATTTTTCTTTAAATTTACCTTTGAACTGCTTCCAGTTACCGCTCGCTTCGTCTTTATTCATGTCAGACCTCCACGTCATCCTTAGTTTTACATACCACCACACAATGGCAGTACGACAATACAAAGCGCTGCTGTGTCGCGCTGTTGTAGGGTAATTATAGTAGACGAATCGGCAACTGCCGGAATATTACAGAATAATCCAGGCGGTGCGGCCGCGCGCGGCGGCCGCTTTGAGGATAAATTAGCTGTTAAACCATCGGCTTAAGCGCCATTCACGGCGCCAGATTAACCAGAGCGACACACCGCGCAGCGCGAGAAACACCGTGACCGCCAGCCATAAACCGTGGTTGCCCAGCCAGGGCAGAGTGAGCAGCGTCAGGAAGTAGCCGAGCGCGGCGATCGCCATGCTGTTCCGCATCTCGCGCCCGCGCGTCGCGCCGACGAACAAACCATCCAGCAGATAGCACCATACGCCCGCCAGCGGCAGAATGATTTGCCAGATAAGATAGTGATCCACCAGCTGCCGCAGCGACGCCAGCGAGGTGAGCATCGCTACGATAGCCTCGCCGCTTGCCGCGTAGAACAGCGCGAACGCCAGCGCAACCATGCCCGCCTGACGGCAGGCCGCCTGCCACACCGCCAGCAGCCGGTCGCCGTCGCGCGCGCCATAGGCTTCGCCGGAAACGGCTTCCACCGCATAGGCGAACCCGTCCAGCGCATAGGCAGTAAAGGTAATGAACATCAGCAGCACGGCGTTCGCCGCGACGATCTCCGGCCCCAGTCGTGCGCCGATAAGGGTCAGCGAGGCAAAGCAGAGCTGCAGCAGCAGCGAGCGCAGCATGATGTCGCGATTCAGGCGCAGCAGACGACGAATATCGCCGCGCCAGCTCTTTTTCAGCATCGCGAGGGAGATGCCGCGCATTTTCAGCACGCGCCATACCATCGCCAGCCCCACCGCCAGCGTCACGTATTCCGCCAGCGCCGTGGCGGTCGCCGCGCCCGCGACGCCCCACTTCAGCCCGAGCACCAGCCAGAGGTCGAGCAGGATGTTGACGGCGTTGCCGACCACCAGCAGCACCACCGGCGCGCGGGCATACTGCACCCCCAGCAGCCAGCCGAGCAGCACCATATTCGCCAGCGTCGCCGGCGCGCTAAGCCAGCGGATATGAATAAAGATTGCCGCCTGCGCCAGCACCTCTGGATTGCCGCCCGCCAGCCGTCCCGCCAGGGCGCTTAGCGGATCGCGCAGCAGAATAAACAGCGCGCCGGCCAGCAGCGCCATCAGCAGCGGCTGCGTCAGGGCGCGCGCCAGCGCCAGCGGATCGCGCGCGCCGAACGCCTGAGCGGTGATGCCCGTGGTGCTCATGCGCAGAAAGAGGAGCAGCATAAAAACGAAGCTGGTGATGGTTGCGCCAATGGCTACGCCGCCCAGATAAACCGGGCTGTCGAGATGGCCGATAACGGCGGTGTCCACCAGGCCAAGCAGCGGCACGGTGATATTGGAGAGGATCATCGGCAGCGCCAGCCGCCAGAGTTGTCGGTCGTTTGCGGTGAAGAGACGCATCAGCCGGTCCATGCCTGAAGACGTAAAAGAGAGAAGCGCGGTGTGAGGGCGCAGAGTGCAGCCCAGACCGCTTTAGTAAGCGTTAGCGTTCAGACGCCCGACAAAAAGCCGCTGCAGGCGTCTGAAATCAGCCGGTCAGAGCCACTCGCCGTTGCGCACCACGCCTACCGCCAGACCTTCTACGGTCAGCGACTGCGTGCGGGTGTCGACGATAATCGGCTCGAAGTCGTTGTTTTCCGGCAGCAGATGCACCACGGTGCCCTGTTTTTTCCAGCGTTTCACGGTGACTTCATCATCGATACGCGCGACCACGACCTGGCCGTTGCGCACGTCCTGCGTTTTATGCACCGCCAGCAGATCGCCATCCATGATGCCGATATCTTTCATCGACATCCCGGCGACGCGCAGCAGAAAATCAGCGGAAGGCTTAAACAGGTCGGGATCGACTTTGTAGTGCGTCTCGATATGCTCCTGCGCCAGCAGCGGCTCGCCAGCGGCGACGCGGCCGATTAGCGGCAGGCCGTTTGACTCTTCCTCTTCCATCAGCAGGCGAATGCCGCGGGATGCGCCGGAAACGATCTCAATGACGCCTTTACGCGCCAGCGCCTTCAGATGCTCTTCGGCGGCGTTCGGGGAACGGAACCCCAGCTGCGAGGCGATTTCCGCACGCGTTGGCGGCATGCCCGTCTGGTTGATATGGTCGCGAATCAGGTCATAAACCTGTTGCTGCCTGGTGGTTAATGCTTTCATCCCGCCCCCTGGTTGTTTATACAGTCGCTGTGAGTATATACAGGTATTGGCGAAATGAAAACCAAAACCCAGGGAAATAACAGCCGTTTGGGGAATTGTGGAAAGCCTAGCGCAAATGCGACCAAAGCAGCGCGATCCAGACAAAAAGCGCCAGTATGATAGCGAGCAGTACGGCGGCGGAGCCCATATCCTTCGCCCGGCCAGCCAGCGGATGACGCTCCTGGCCGATGCGGTCGACCACCGCTTCGATAGCGCTGTTGAGGATCTCGACGATAATCACCAGCACCACGGAGCCGATCATCAGGATGCGCGCGACGGTGTCGACATCCAGCCAGCAGGCGACAAGGATAGCGACAATGGCGGCGGTCGCCTCCTGGCGAAACGCGGCTTCATGCTGCCAGGCGGCGCGCAGCCCTTGCCAGGAGTAACCGGCCGCTTTCACAATTCTGAGTAAACCGGTGGTATTACTTGCCATAGTGAGGGAACCCTTTGAGTTGTTTGACGTCAATGTCTGGGCCGGATGCGTTTGGCACCACCACAGATCTTCGCAGCACTTTCTGGTATGCTTGCGGCGCTTTGCTAACAAGAGGCTTCATGTTTGTCTATGTCAGGTTGGCGTAAACTCTATTATAAATTGTTGAATTTACCACTCTCCGTTCTGGTAAAAACCAAGGCTATTCCAGCCGATCCGGTTTCCGAGCATGGGCTCGATCCCACGCGGCCGATTATGTACGTGCTGCCATACGATTCCAAGGCGGATTTGCTGACGCTGCGCCAGCAGTGTCTGAAGCATAATCTGCCCGATCCGCTGTCGCCGCTGGAAATTGACGGCGCACTGCTGCCGCGCCACGTTTTTATTCACGACGGTCCGCGCGTCTTCCCCTATTTCGTGCCCAATACGGAGTCGGTGAAGATTTTCCATGAGTATCTCGATCTGCACCGCAATAACCCGCATCTCGATATTCAGATGCTGCCGGTTTCGGTGATGTTCGGACGCGCGCCCGGCCGCGAGGTTCAGGGCGACGATACGCCGCACCTGCGCGAGCTGAACGGCGTGGAGAAATTTTTTGCCATCGTCTGGCATGGCCGCGACAGCTTTGTGCGCTTTTCGCCTACGGTCTCGCTGCGCTGGATGGCGACGCAGCACGGCACCGATAAATCTATCGCGCAGAAGCTGGCGCGCGTGGCGCGCATTCACTTTGCCCGTCAGCGTTTAGCCGCGGTCGGCCCGCGCCTGCCGGCGCGGCAGGATCTCTTTAACAAGCTGCTGCAGTCCAAGGCGATTGAGAAAGCGGTGGAAGAGGAAGCGCGCAGTAAAAAGCTCTCCCATGAGAAAGCGCAGCAGAACGCCGTCGAGATGATGGAAGAGATCGCCGCCGACTTCTCCTATGAGGCAATCCGCGTCACCGATCGCGTGATGGGCTGGCTGTGGAGCCGTCTCTATCAGGGCATCAACGTCAACGGCGGCGAGCGCGTGCGCCAGCTGGCGGAAGATGGCCATGAGATCGTCTACGTGCCCTGCCATCGCAGCCATATGGACTATCTGCTGCTCTCCTACGTGCTCTATCATCAGGGCCTGGTGCCGCCGCATATCGCCGCCGGCATCAACCTGAACTTTTGGCCTGCCGGACCGATTTTCCGCCGTCTGGGCGCCTTCTTTATTCGCCGCACCTTTAAAGGCAACAAGCTTTACGCCACCGTGTTCCGCGAATATCTCGGCGAACTCTTTAGCCGCGGCTACTCCGTCGAGTACTTCGTTGAGGGTGGGCGCTCACGTACCGGCCGTTTGCTCGATCCTAAAACCGGCACGCTGGCGATGACACTGCAGGCGATGCTGCGCGGCGGCAACCGTCCGATTACGCTGGTGCCGATCTACATCGGCTACGAGCACGTAATGGAAGTGGGCACTTACGCCAAAGAGCTGCGCGGCGCGGCGAAAGAGAAAGAGGGTTTTATGCAGATGGTGCGCGGCCTGCGTAAGCTGCGCAATCTGGGTCAGGGTTACGTTAACTTTGGCGAACCGCTGCCGCTGGTGAACTACCTGAATAAGCAGGTGCCGGAGTGGCGCGACGCCATCGATCCGATTGAACCGCAGCGTCCCAGCTGGCTGACGCCGACGGTCAACGATATCGCGGCGCGTCTGATGGTGCGCATTAACGAAGCGGGTGCCGCCAACGCCATGAACCTGTGCGTGACCGCACTGCTCGCCTCACGTCAGCGCTCACTCACCCGCGAACAGTTGATAGAACAGCTTGAGTGCTACACCGAGCTGCTGCGTAACGTGCCTTATTCGCCGGAATCGACGGTGCCGCCGCTCTCTGCGGAAGCGCTGCTCAACCATGCCATGAGCATGAACAAGTTTGAGACCGAGCAGGACAATATCGGCGACATCATCATCCTGCCGCGCGAGCAGGCGGTGCTGATGACCTACTACCGCAACAATATTCACCATATGCTGGTGATGCCGTCGCTGATCGCCGCCATTATCCAGCAGCATCCGAACCTGAGCGAAGCCGAGCTGCTGCGCCAGGTGCGGCTGATTTACCCGATGCTGAAGAGCGAACTCTTCCTGCGCTGGGAGATCGAGGCGCTGCCGGCGCTGCTGAGCGCGCTTTGTCAGGAGCTGGCGCGTCAAGGCCTGATTACCCTGCAGGATGGGCAGCTGCGCCACACTGCCGCGCGTTACCGCACGCTGCAGCTGCTGGCCGCCGGCATTCGCGAGACTCTGCAGCGTTTCGCCATCACCTTCTCTATCCTCAGCGCGAAGCCGACCATCAACCGCGGCACGCTGGAGAAAGAGAGCCGGATGCTGGCGCAGCGTCTTTCGGTGCTGCACGGCATCAACGCGCCGGAGTTTTTCGACAAGGCGGTGTTTACCACGCTGGTGCTGACGCTGCGTGACGAAGGCTATATCAGCGATACCGGCGACGCCGACGTCGAGCGCACGCAGGCCACCTGGCATATTCTGGCCGACCTGGTGACCAGCGACGTGCGGCTGACGATTGAAAGCGCGGTGGCGCACGAGTAGCCCGCCGCGGGCAGCAAAAAAGAAGGGCGACAGAGATGTCGCCCTTTTTTGTTGCCTGGAGGGTGCCTGCGCGGTGGGCATGGGTGCCCGTTAAAAAACGGCGTTTAAAACAGCTGGCTAAACGGTGGCGTATTCAGTACCACGCCGATAAACACCACCAGCCCGACATAGTTGTTGTTGAGGAAGCCCTGAAAGCAGGCGTCGCGCTCGCGACGCACAATCAGCTTTTGCTGATAGATAAACAGCACCGCGGCGCCGAGCAGCGACCAGAAAAAGAGCGCGTTAAGCTGCATCAGCACACCCACCAGCGCCAGCAGCCCCAGCGTCGCCAGCTGCAGCAGGCCGATAATCAGCTTGTCGTAGCGGCCAAACAGGATCGCCGTGGATTTAACGCCGATGTTAATGTCGTCATCGCGATCGACCATGGCGTACTGGGTGTCATAGGCGACGGTCCAGCAGATGTTGGCGAGAAACACCAGCCAGCACTCCAGTGGTAAGGACTCACTAACCGCCGCCCAGGCCATCGGGATCGCCCAGCCAAACGCCGCCCCCAGCACCACCTGCGGCAGATGGGTGTAGCGCTTCATAAAGGGATAGCACCAGGCGAGCGCCAGTCCGCCCACCGACAGCAGAATCGTCATCAGGTTCATGGTGAGCACCAGCGCGAACGCCACCAGCCCCAGCAGCACGAACAGGATTTTCGCCTCTTTCTCGCTCACCGCGCCGCTGGGCAGCGGCCGCCCGGCGGTACGCTTCACGAAGCCGTCGACCTTGCGGTCGGCGAAGTCGTTAATCACACAGCCCGCCGCGCGCATTACAAACACGCCGAGCACAAACACCACCAGCACCGACAGTGGCGGCACGCCCATGCCGGAAAGCCACAGCGCCCACAGCGTCGGCCACAGCAGCAGCAGCGTGCCGATCGGTTTATCAATGCGCATCAGGCGGCTGTAGGCCTGAAACTTGCTCATCTGTACGCTTTTTTCCACGTTTAATCGTCCTCAGGCCAGGTCGCGATAGAGCGGCGAGGCAGGTAAAAACAGTTCGGTCAGCAGCAGCGGCTTGCCCGACAGCCGCAGGCGCGAACGCCGTCCCCAGAGCGTCTCGACGCTGCCGGGCTCGATAAAATCGCGGCTCAGGGTTGAAGAGGAGAAAAGATAGCGGCCCAGCGGGCGCGTGCCCAGCTGCTGCAGCATCTGCTCCGGGCCGTTGAGCGTGCTCTCCGGCACCAGGGTGCGGCCGATCAGCCAGGGTTCGCCATCGCCGCACAGCACGATCTCGCGCAGCCAGAAACGCGCGTCGTCCGGCAGCAGCGCCCGTTCGTCGGTGAGTTCTTCGGCGTTGATAAAGCCTTCGCGCATCGGCCGCACCGTCACCTGCTGACAGTGCTGCTCGAAGCGACGCGTCATGGAGTCCTCCTCCATCAGCCAGTCCAGCAGCGGCGCGGTCAGCGTCGGATGCGTGGACGGCAGCCAGTTGAGCGCGCGTAATAAGCTGAGCGCCTCTTGCGACATATCACCACTCCGGTCAATTTTGAGGGCAACAGTGTAGCGCAGAGGCGCGGCCGGCACACCTGGCGACGGTTATTCGCGCTTCAGGCGGTTGCTGTTCGCCAGCCACAGCGTCACCACCAGAATCAGGATGGCGCCGGAGTAGCAGAGCGTATCGAAGGGATTTTTATGGTCGACGATAATCAGCCGAATAATTGCCGTAATGCCAATGTAGACAAAATAGCGCAGCGGAAAGTGGTAGCCGGACTGGAAGTACTTCACGATCAACGCGATAAATTCAAAATAGAGGAAATAGATGACGATCCCCTCAATCAACAGATAGGAGGAAGCCTGTTCGCCGACGTTCAACAGCACATTAGCCAGATGCAGCGTCTCTTTGCCGAGAAACACCGCGAGGATAACTGCCAGCGCCAGCAGCCCCAGGTTCAGCACCCATTGCAGCGCCATTGCGATAAACTGACCGCCGGTGGGTTTAACGTTCATGATTTTCCTCAATAATTGCTTTCAGTGAATAATCGCCATCATGCGATAGTGTGACGCAAATCACAATATGGTTATTTCATGCCGTGGCGCGTGAAGTGGGCTACAGTTAACAGATCGGCAGCGCGCCATGTTGCTTAAAACTCAGGAAAAATTGCGCCCTGCCCGACCCTTCGTTTTGCAGATTGCTCTTTCCGTCAGGCTGCGTTCTGCTGCTTTTTCGCCTGACGGTTGTGGAGGCGCATAACGTGTTGACCCTGCTGAATCTTCTTTCCGCCGTTGCCCTGCTGGTCTGGGGCACCCATATCGTGCGCTCCGGCATCATGCGCGTCTTCGGCGCCGATCTGCGCCGCGTGCTCAGCCGCAGCATTGAAAAGAAACCGATGGCGTTTCTGGCAGGCGTCGGCGTTACCACGCTGGTGCAGAGCAGCAACGCCACGACGCTGCTTGCCACCTCTTTTGTGGCGCAGAAGCTGATGGGCCTGACGCCCGCGCTGGTGGTGGTGCTGGGCGCCGACGTCGGCACCGCCATCATGGCGCGTATCCTGACCTTCGATCTCTCCTGGCTGTCGCCGCTGTTTATCTTCTTTGGCGTGGTGTTCTTTCTGTCGCGCAAGCAGACGCGCGTCGGGCAGATGGGCCGCGCCAGCATTGGGCTGGGACTGATCCTGCTGGCGCTGCAGCTGATCGTCAGCGCCGCCCGACCGATAACTCAGGCGTCCGGCGTGCAGGTGCTCTTCTCCAGCCTGACCGGCGATATCCTGCTTGATGCGCTGATTGGCGCGGTGTTCGCCATTATCAGCTACTCCAGCCTGGCGGCGGTGCTGATTACCGCTACGCTGACCGCCGCAGGGGTGATCTCCTTTAAGGTGGCGCTCTGTCTGGTGATCGGCGCCAATCTCGGCAGCGGCCTGCTGGCGATGCTCAACGCCAGCGGCTCGAATGCCGCAGGCAAGCGGGTGGCGCTCGGCAGCCTGCTGTTCAAGCTGCTCGGCTCGCTGGCGGTGCTGCCCTTCATCAACCTGCTGGCGCCCTGGCTGGATAAGCTGCCGGTCAACGACGAAGAGCTGGTGATCTTCTTCCACGTCTTCTACAACCTGATCCGCTGTCTGGTGATGGTGCCCTTTGCCGATCCGATGGCGCGGCTCTGTACCCGTCTGATCCGTGACGACGCCGAAACGGAGATGACGCTGAAACCGCGCCATCTGGATCGCAGCGCGCTGGATACCCCGGCGCTGGCGCTGGTCAACGCCGCGCGCGAGGCGCTGCGCATCGGCGACGTGCTGGAGATGATGCTGGAGGCGTTTAACAAGGTGGTGCATGGCGAAGTGCGCGAAGAGCGCACGGTGCGGCGGCTGGACGACGACGTAGACGTACTCTATACCGCCATCAAGCTCTATCTGGCGCGCATGCCTAAAGAGGACCTGTCAGAAGAGGATTCGCGCCGCTGGGGCGAAATCATCGAGATGTCGCTGAACCTTGAACAGGCGGGCGACATTATCGAACGCATGAGCGGCGACGTGGCGGATAAGGCGCTGACGCCGCGTCGCGCCTTCTCGGCAGAAGGCATTCAGGAGCTGGAGACCCTGCAGGAGCAGCTGCTGGCGAATTTACGCCTCAGCCTGTCGGTGTTTCTGTCGCGCGACGTTACCAGCGCGAAGCGGCTGCGGCGCGCCAAGCATCGTTTCCGTATTCTGATCCGCCGCTTCTCCCATGCCCATGTCGAACGTCTGCATCAAAAAAACGTGCAGAGCATTGAGACCAGCTCGCTGCATCTCGGCCTGTTGGGGGATATGAAGCGTCTTAACTCGCTGCTGTGCAGCGTGGCCTATACGGTGCTGGAGCAGCCGGAGGACGAGCGGGAGTATGAATAAAGCGGGGGCGCGCGGCCCCCGTCTCGTTACTTCTTGTCGATCGGCGTCTTGTCGATCGGCTTGCCGGACCAGTAGCCCGCCAGCAGCGAACCAGACAGGTTGTGCCACACCGAAAAGAGCGCGCCCGGCAGCGCGGCCAGCGGCGAGAAGTAGAGCTTGCCCAGCGTCGCCGCCAGACCCGAGTTCTGCATCCCCACTTCCAGCGCCAGCGTGCGGCAGGTGGACTCGTCGAAACCGAACAGCTTGCCGCCCCAGTAGCCGCCCAGCAGGCCGATAGCGTTATGCAGAATCACCGCGGCGATCACCACCAGTCCGACCGAGCCGATAAAGCCCTGGCTGCCCGCCACTACCGCGCTGATGATCAGCAGAATGCAGAGCATAGAAAACGCCGGCAGATAAGGCTCTACGCGGCGCACCACACCGTTGAGGCTGTGGTGGACGATCAGCCCCAGGCTAATCGGGATCACCACGATCTTCACGATGCTGAGCAGCATCCCCACCACATCCACCTGGATATGGGTATCGACATAGAAGCGCGTCAGCAGCGGCGTGGCGACCACGCCCACCAGCGCGGAGACCGAGGAGATGGTCACCGACAGCGCAACGTCGCCCTTCGCCAGATAGATCATCACGTTCGACGCGGTGCCGCTGGCCACGCTGCCCACCAGGATCATACCGGCGGAGAGATCCGGCGGCATATGAAACAGCTTCGCCAGCGCCCAGGCGGCGAGCGGCATCACCAGATAGTGCAGGAAGGTGCCGGCGATCACCGGCGCCGGGCGCACCAGCACACGTTTGAAATCATCAATATTCAGCGTGACCCCCATGCCGAACATAATCAGCATCAGCAGCCAGCTGACCCAGGGCCCGATAGCGAGAAAGGTGCCGGGCGAATAGTAGGCGGCGACCGAGAGCAGCACGGCCCACAGCGGGAACAGGCGGGTTAATTTGGCGAGCATAGCCAGACTTCCTTCTTTGAATGTTGTGTTTTTTGCGCGGTCTTGCCACAGAGAAACGCGACGCAGGAACGGTGCGCCAGCGGAGCGGGATCATAACATTTCGTTATCGAGGCGTAAGGCTGAGTCGGGGCATGGGGGGAAAATGCGGATCGACTGCTGCCGATCCGCCAAAGCGCGTCGGAAATACGCTGGTTTTAGCGCTAAAAAGCGGTGGATCGCACCAGCCGGATCCGATCCGGCTGAGCGGATCCTTATTCAAACAGGTTTTTATGCAGCGCGCGCACCACGCTTTCCGCATCTTCGCCCGGCACAAGGAAGCAGAGGTTGTAGCTGCTGGCGCCGTAGCAGATAAGACGCAGGTTAAACGGCTCAAGCGTGCCGAACACCTCTTTGCCGACGCCGCGCGCGCGGGAAAGGTTGTTGCCGATGATCGCCACCAGCGCCAGGTTCTCCTCGACTTCCACGCGGCAGAGCGACGACAGCTCTGTCAGCAGGGCCTGGGTCAGCAGGCTGTCGCCAGTGGAGGTAGAGCCGGTGGTGTCGAGCGTCAGCGCCACGCTCACTTCCGAGGTGGTGATCAGATCCACGGAGATATTATGGCGCGCCAGGATGGTGAAAACTTCAACGAGGAAGCCGCGCGAATGCAGCATATTCAGGCTGTGCAGCGTCAGCAGCGTCTGGCGACGACGCAGCGCCAGCGCGCGGAACAGCGGCGGGTTGGCGGTTTCGCGATGCACGCGCGTGCCGCCCGCGGCGGGATCTTTGCTTGAGCCGACAAACACCGGAATATCGCTGCGCACCGCCGGCAGCAGCGTTGCCGGATGCAGCACCTTGGCGCCGAAGATCGCCATTTCGGTCGCCTCTTCGAAGGTGATGTCGTCAATACGCTTAGCGGACGGCACCACGCGCGGATCGGTGGTGTAGATGCCGGCGACGTCGGTCCAGATGTCGACGCGCGCCGCCTGCAGCGCCTCGCCCAGCAGCGCCGCGGTATAGTCGCTGCCGCCGCGTCCCAGCGTGGTGGTGCGACCCTTCTGCTCGCTGCCGATAAAGCCCTGGGTGATCACCAGCGACTGCGCCAGACGCGGCGTCAGCAGCGCGGCGGCCTGCTCGGCCAGCGTGGCGATCTCCGGCTCGGCGCGGCCGAACCGGTCGTTAGTGCGCATCACTTTACGCACGTCGAACCACTCCGCGTCGACCTGACGCTCGCGCAGAATTTCTACGAACAGCAGCGTCGACATCAGTTCGCCGTGGCTGACCAGCTCGTCGGTCAGGGCATTAGAGGTTGCCAGCGAGGCGGCGTCGGAAAGCATGGTGATGTTTTCGATCATGCGGTCGATTTCATCACGGATAACGGCGGGATTTTGCAGACGTTCGACGATCGCATACTGAATGCGGCGAATTTCGTCCAGCAGGTATGCGCGCTGCGCCTGCTCCTGGCCTTCCGCCAGCGAGACCAGCAGGTTAGTCACGCCCGCCGAAGCGGAGAGCACCACCAGACGCGTGTTGGCATTGGCCAGCACCACATCGGCGCTGCGGTTCATAGCATCGAAATCGGCAACGCTGGTGCCGCCAAATTTCGCCACGATCAGAGTTTGAGACATGTACGACCTCGTGTCAGGTTATCTTCTCCCGCGTGTAGGGACGGGAGATATGGTATCAGCCTTGGCACAAGGGAAGAGCAGAATTGGGCAGACAAGATCAGGAGACGAGTCACCCAGAAGCACTTCACCTTGCGAAGCGACCGACTGTGGACGCCTCTGGTGACAACCCAGGGGATTCAGCCCCTGCAGCCGACAGGCAACACGCCGTGTGTTGACCACCTCGGCGTCGCTCCCCCTGATGTGTTATCCCCGGATACGGTTCCTCCAACACACTGCCTGGGCGACGCGCCTCTTCTGGCTTGCGCACGGGTGCGCAAGTAGCCGCATAAAAATACCGGGTCATAAGGTTGCTGTCTACGTCTGTCGGTAATTTGCTGCGCCCGCAGCGTTAAATGAGGCCGCGCGCGTCGGTTTATGCTGATGCGGCACAAGGTTCAGCGAGGGCGTTCGCGGCACAATAGGCGTCGCCTAATCTGAAAATCGCACCCGCGCGATCCCGGCCGCCGCGCGGCGCGCGCGGCGGCCGCGACAAAATTTTTCCTTTCAGTGAACACAGTTGTCATACTGAAACGCTATACGGGTGTGATTGCCCACGATGGAATGACGGTTTTTAAATCAACAAGAGTGTTGCCATGAAAAATATCAATCCGACGCAAACCGCAGCCTGGAAAGCGCTGCAACAGCATTTTGAACAGATGAAATCGGTGACCATCGCCGAGCTGTTCGCCCAGGACGCCGACCGTTTTACCCGCTTCTCCGCCACCTTCGACGATCAGATGCTGGTGGATTTCTCCAAAAACCGCATCACCCAGGAGACGCTCGACAAGCTGCAGGCGCTGGCAAAAGAGACCGATCTGAGCGGCGCGATTAAATCGATGTTCTCTGGCGAGAAGATCAACCGCACCGAAGATCGCGCCGTGCTGCACGTCGCGCTGCGCAACCGCAGCAACACGCCGATTCTGGTCGACGGCAAAGATGTGATGCCGGAAGTGAACGCGGTGCTGGAGAAGATGAAGCACTTCTCCGAGCGCATCATCGGCGGCGAGTGGAAAGGCTACACCGGCAAAGCGATCACCGACGTGGTGAATATCGGCATCGGCGGCTCGGATCTCGGTCCGTTTATGGTGACTGAGGCGCTGCGCCCCTATAAAAACCACCTGAATATGCACTTCGTCTCTAACGTGGACGGCACGCATATCGCAGAGACGCTGAAAGATCTCAGCCCGGAAACCACGCTGTTCCTGGTGGCGTCGAAAACCTTCACCACTCAGGAAACCATGACCAACGCCCACAGCGCGCGCGACTGGTTCCTGAAAACCGCTGGCGATCAGCAGCACGTGGCGAAGCACTTTGCCGCGCTCTCCACCAATGCGAAAGCGGTGGGCGACTTCGGCATCGATACCGCCAATATGTTCGAGTTCTGGGACTGGGTCGGCGGCCGCTATTCGCTCTGGTCAGCTATCGGCCTGTCGATTATCCTCTCTATCGGCTTCGACAACTTCGAGCAGCTGCTGAGCGGCGCGCACGCGATGGATCAGCACTTCTCCACCACGCCCGCCGAGCAGAACCTGCCGGTGCTGCTGGCGCTGATCGGCATCTGGTACAACAACTTCTTCGGCGCCGAGACCGAAGCGATCCTGCCCTACGATCAGTACATGCACCGCTTTGCGGCCTACTTCCAGCAGGGCAATATGGAATCCAACGGCAAGTACGTCGATCGCGACGGCAATCCGGTGGATTACCAGACCGGCCCGATCATCTGGGGCGAGCCGGGCACCAACGGCCAGCATGCGTTCTATCAGCTGATCCACCAGGGCACCAAGCTGGTACCCTGCGACTTTATCGCGCCGGCCATCACCCATAACACGCTGGCGGATCACCACCAGAAGCTGCTCTCGAACTTCTTCGCCCAGACCGAAGCACTGGCGTTCGGCAAGTCGCGCGACGTGGTAGAGAAAGAGTTTACCGATGCCGGCAAATCCGCCGAGTCGGTGGCGCATATCGTGCCGTTCAAGGTGTTTGAAGGCAATCGTCCGACCAACTCAATCCTGCTGCGCGAGATCACGCCGTACAGCCTCGGCGCGCTGATTGCGCTCTACGAGCACAAGATCTTCACCCAGGGCGCCATCCTGAATATCTTCACCTTCGATCAGTGGGGCGTGGAGTTAGGCAAGCAGCTGGCGAACCGTATTCTGCCGGAGCTGGAAAACAGCGCGCAGATTAACAGCCACGACAGCTCCACTAATGGCTTAATTAATCGCTATAAATCCTGGCGTTAATCACGCCGCGATTGTCTCAGGGCGGCCTCATGGCCGCCTTTTTTCACGCTTCACAACGCAAAAGCGCTGATAATATGCGCAGAGACGACGGGATAATTCTTAAATTACCCTGAGATTGCTCTTAAGCTGCGCGCGGGAATAGCGCTGCCCTCGCGTTTAAACTGGACCTTATCTGCCCTTCCCTTTCTCTTTTGCCTCTGTTTTTTAACGCTATTTTATTTTCAGCCCGCCAGGCTAATTCTGATAATCGCTTTTCCGTACCAGTTATTAATAAAAAAGCGTAAAACGCTTTGCAATGAATTTCAGGGCAGCGATAAATTTCGCCACACCTTAAATCTTCCGAATGAAAAAGGGTTTATCGCTGTTTAGCCCTCTTTTTAGCCAAAATAACCGCCTCTTTTCACCCGCTTTTTCCCGCGCTGAACTCTGGTAATTTGTTGCCCTATACTGAACGCGCCCGAAACGGGTACATCCTTCATTCACTCAATGCAGGACACGTTGTATGAAAAAAATCATGGTTGCCGGAGCAGCCGTACTATACGTCGCAGCGCATTCCGTGGCTTTTGCCGCTCCGGAAGAAGCGGGTGCCGCAGCGGGCGCGCAGGCGGGAGCAATCTCCGCTGGCACCTCGACCGCTGTTGGTATCGGCGCGCTCGGCGCCTTAGTCGGTGTCGGTATCGCCGCTTCTGGCGGTGGTGACGGCGCGAATACCGGTACAACAACCACGACCACAACGAGCACCACTCGTTGATGTAGCACCTTTAAACATAACCACACAGCCGTGTGGTTATTTTTTGCTTCGGCATCTTTTACAGGGACACACAGTGCGCCAACTTCCTTTGTTGCTGGCTTGCCTGCTGCTGCAGGCCTGCACGCAAACGCAAAAAGGGCTGGAACAGACCGTCATGATGGCGGTGTCTGGCCCCGATGACGTGACGAAAACCAGCCAGCAGATCGCCGATCTGCCCTACGCCAGCCTCTACGCCCGCATTAATGACGGCCCGCAGATTTTCGTTGTGCTCGGCTATAACGAAAATGGCCGACAAAAGTGGATCACCCAGGATAACGCCATGCTGGTGACTCAACACGGGCGCCTGATTAAAACCCTGGGCCTGCCCGATAACCTGCAGGCCGTGAGCAACCTGCCGCAGGATCCCCTGGCGGACGCGCTGCATCTGCGCGACGGCGCCGGCTGGACGCGCATCGTGCAGTGGACCGAACACGGCGCGACGCGCGCCGCCACGGTCAGCTCGCGCTTTACGCGCGGCACCGACGAGGTGCTGACGCTGGCGGGCCGCCGTGTCGCCTGTCGCGTCTGGACTGAGCAGGCACGCATCGAGGCGACCGGCCGCGCGTGGGAAAATACCTTCTGGATCGATAACGGCAGCGGCGACGTGGTGCAGGCGCGCCAGATGCTGGCTGCGGACGACTTCCCTGTTGCCACCACCCTTCTGAAGCCGGCGAAATCATGAAAACAACACTCTCTTTGCTGGCCGGGCTGATGCTGGCTGGCAGCAGCGCCGCGTGGGCGGCGGGCCAGGTTACGGTGCACGCCGCGCAGGGCAGCGCCACGCTCGATAACGTACAGAATCTGGCGCAGCTGACGACGCAGCCTGCGCTGCTCGACACCGTCTGGTGGCCCGGCGCGGTCATCGCGGCGCGCAACGCCAGCCCGGCCGCGCAGCAGCAACAGCAGAAGACGCTGGCCGATCTGCGCGCCTGGCAGGCGCAGAGCAGCGGCGATCGCGCCACCGCCATCGGCGAGGTGCTGCGTCAGCTCAGCGCCGTCAGGGTCGCTGGCCGTCAGTTCGTCTCGCTCGATCCCGACGCGATCCGCCTGCATCCCGAGGCCAATCGTCGTCTGGAAGGCCGCTACGACCTCTGGCTGACGCCGCCTTCCGACAGCGTATGGCTGATGGGCGCGCTGAGCGGCGCAGGCAAAGTCAGCTGGCAGCCCGGCCAGACGGTGCGCGGCTATCTGGCGCAGCACCCGCGTCTGTCCGGCGCGGAGAACAGCTACGCCACGGTGATCGCTCCCTCTGGCGAGACGCAGCGCGTGCCGGTGGCCTACTGGAACCATCGTCACGTCGAGGTCGCGCCCGGCAGCGTGATCTGGCTCGGCTTCTCCGCCTGGAGCCTGCCTGACGCGTATGACGATTTGAACCAGCGCATGATTTCTGTTCTGACTCACCGGGTGCCAGAGTGATGAATAAACGACTTCTTTTCAGCCTGCTGGCTGTCTCCGTGGCCGCCGCCTGTCAGGCGCAGGCCGATACCTTTGCCGATCCGGTGGGTCCGTCGCAGTCTGACTTCGGCGGCGTCGGCCTGCTGCAGGTGCCGACCGCGCGCATGGCGCGCGAAGGCGAGTTCAGCCTCAACTTCCGCGACAACGATCAGTACCGCTACTATTCCGCCTCGCTGCAGCTGATGCCCTGGCTGGAGACCACGGTGCGCTATACCGACGTGCGCACGCGCCGCTACAGCGGCGTCGAAAGCTTTAGCGGCAATCAGAGCTATAAGGACAAGGCGTTTGACCTCAAGCTGCGCCTGCTGAAAGAGAGCTACTGGCTGCCGGAGGTCGCTTTCGGCTCGCGCGATCTCGGCGGCACCGGCCTGTTCGATAGCGAATATCTGGTGGCGAGCAAGGCCTGGGGGCCGTTCGACTTCACGCTGGGGCTCGGCTGGGGCTACCTCGGCAACAGCGGCACGGTGAAAAACCCTTTCTGTTCCTATAGCGACAGCTACTGCCAGCGTCCTGGCGTCGGTGAAGCGGGGTCAATCAACGGCTCGCAGATGTTCCACGGCCCGTCGGCGCTGTTCGGCGGCGTGGAGTATCAGACGCCGTGGCAGCCGCTGCGCCTGAAGCTGGAGTATGAGGGCAACGATTATCAGGATGATTTCGCCGGCAGGCTGGAGCAGCGCAGCAAAGTGAACGTCGGCGCCATTTACCGCGTGACCGACTGGGCCGATATCAACGCCAGCTACGAGCGCGGCAATACCTTTATGTTCGGGGTGACGGTGCGCACCAACTTCAACGATCTGCGCCAGGCGCATATCGACAGCGCGAAGCCCGCGTATCAGCCCCATCCGCAGGAGCGCATGCTGGAGCCGACGGTGGTCGCCAGCCAGCTGACCGATCTGAAGTACAACGCCGGGCTGAGCGGGCCGCGCATTCAGACCCGCGGCAGCACGATTTATGTCTCTGGCGAGCAGACCAAATACCGCGATACGCGCGAAGGGGTCGACCGCGCCAACCGCATCATGATGAACAATCTGCCGGCGGGCATTGAGACCATCGACGTCACCGAGTCGCGCTTTAATATGCCGCAGGTAACCACGCGCACCGACGTCAGCAGCCTGCGCAATCAGCTGGAGGGCTATCCGCTCGGTCAGGAGCAGCCGCTGCGCCAGACGCGCGAAAATCCGGTGGATGCGGGCGAAACCGAACAGGGCTTCTTTATTCGTAAAGAGCGGCTCAACTACAGCCTGTCGCCGGTATTGAACCAGTCGGTGGGCGGCCCGGAAAGCTTCTACATGTATCAGGTCGGCGTGATGGGCAACCTCGACTACTGGTTTACCGATCATCTGCTGGTGGGCGGCAGCCTGTTCGGCAACCTCGTCAATAACTACGACAAGTTCAACTACAACGGCGCGCCTGCCGACTCGACATTGCCGCGCGTGCGCACCCATATCCGCGACTACGTCGAGAACAACGTCTACGTTAACGACCTGCAGGCCAACTACATGGGCTACCTCGGCAACGGCTTTTACGGCCAGATGTACGGCGGTTATCTCGAGACCATGTATGGCGGCGTCGGCGGCGAGATGCTTTATCGTCCGGTCGACAGCAACTGGGCCTTTGGCGTCGACGCCAACTATGTGCGCCAGCGCGACTGGGACAACATGATGCAGTTCACCAACTATAAGGCGCCGACCGGTCACGTGACCGCCTACTGGCGCCCGTGGTTTATGCAGGATCTGCTGGTGAAGGCGAGCGTCGGTCAATATCTGGCGAAGGACAAGGGCGTGACGCTCGACGTGTCGAAGCGCTTTGACAGCGGCGTGATGGTCGGCGTCTATGCCACCAAAACCAACGTGTCGTCAGAGCAGTATGGCGAAGGGGATTTTACCAAAGGCTTCTATTTGTCGATTCCGATGGATCTCTTTACCGTGACGCCGACGCGCGGCCGCGCGCAGGTGAACTGGGTGCCGCTGACGCGTGACGGCGGGCAGATGCTGGGACGTAAGTATCAGCTTTATGACCTGACGTCCGATCGCGACGCGCGTTTCAATTAACGAAAAAAGGCGGCCTGATGGCCGCCTTTATTACTGGTCAATGCCGATCGCAATCTTGCTCGTTCGGCCCGCGCCACCTGGCTTTCAACTTTCGAACCCGTCCGTAGTTTTAATCCGCGTCATACCCTAAATTCGGCGCCAGCCAGCGCTCAACCTCGCTCACCGCCATACCTTTCCGCGCCGCGTAATCCTCTACCTGATCGCGCTGGATCTGCGCCACCGCGAAGTAGCGGCTGTCGGGATGACTGAAGTACCAGCCGGAAACCGATGCGCCCGGCCACATGGCGAAGGATTCGGTGAGCTTCATGCCGGTGTGCGCCTCCACATCCAGCAGCTGCCAGATCGCCGCCTTCTCAGTGTGTTCCGGACAGGCGGGATAGCCTGGCGCGGGACGAATGCCCTGATAATTTTCGCGGATCAGCTCATCGTTGCTCAGGTTTTCATGGGCGGCAAAGCCCCAGATCACTTTACGCACCCGTTCGTGCAGATACTCGGCGAAGGCTTCGGCCAGTCGATCCGCCACTGCCTTCACCATGATTTTGTTGTAGTCGTCGTGCTGCGCGTCGTACGCCTCTGCCAGCGCATCCTCTTCAAGGCCGCCGGTCACGGCGAACGCGCCCAGGTAATCCGCTTTGCCGCTCCCTTTCGGCGCGACATAATCGCTCAGACAGTAGTTGGGGAAATCGGTTTTCTCCGTCTGCTGGCGCAGATGATGGCTGACAGCAACCACCTCGCGGCGGCTCTCGTCGCGGTAAACTTCGATATCGTCCCCGACGCGGTTGGCCGGGAAAATGCCCACCACGCCGCGCGGCGTCAGCGATTTTTGCGCGCTCAACTGGTCCAGCATCGCGTTGGCGTCAGCAAACAGCCGCTTCGCCTCTTCACCTACCACCTCATCTTCCAGAATGCGCGGATACTTGCCCGCCAGCGACCAGGTCATAAAGAACGGCGTCCAGTCGATGTAGTGGCGCAGCGTGTCGATGCTGGCTGAAATCTCGCTGATGCCGAGGTGATGCGCCGCTGGCGGCGTGTAGCTTTCCCAGTCGATGCTGACCGCGTTATCGCGCGCGGCCTGGAGCGAAACCGGCGGCGTGCGCGGCTTTTTGCGCGCGTGCTGGATGCGCACGGTGTCATACTCTTTACGCGTGCGCGCCACGAAGTCCGCTTTCAGCGTCTCCGACAGCAGCGACGACACCACGCCCACGGTGCGCGAGGCGTTCTGCACGTACACCGTCGGGCCGCTGTAGTTCTGCTCGATCTTCACGGCGGTGTGCGCCTTCGAGGTGGTCGCGCCGCCAATCAGCAGCGGCAGCGTAAAGCCCTGGCGCTCCATCTCTTTGGCGACGTTGACCATCTCATCCAGCGACGGCGTGATCAGACCCGACAGCCCGATAATATCCGCCTGCTGTTCAATGGCGGTTTTCAGGATCTTGTCGCTCGGCACCATCACGCCGAGATCGATAATCTCGTAGTTATTGCACTGCAGCACCACGCCGACAATATTTTTGCCGATGTCGTGTACGTCGCCTTTTACCGTCGCCAGCACGATTTTACCGTTGCTGCGGCCCGCCTCTTTGCTGGCCTGAATATAGGGCTCCAGGTAAGCCACCGCCTGTTTCATCACGCGCGCCGACTTCACCACCTGCGGCAGGAACATCTTCCCTTCGCCGAACAGGTCGCCTACCACGTTCATGCCCGCCATCAGCGGACCTTCAATCACCTCGATCGGACGCGCTGACGCCTGGCGCGCCTCTTCGGTGTCCTGCTCAATAAACTCGGTAATGCCTTTTACCAGCGAATATTCAAGGCGCTTAACGACGTCCCAGCTGCGCCATTCCGCCTGCTGCTTGTCCTCTGCGCCGTCGCCTTTAGCGGCGCGATACTTCTCTGCCAGTTCCAGCAGACGCTCGGTGCCGTCGGCGCGGCGGTTAAGGATCACGTCCTCTACCGCGTCGCGCAGCTCGGCGGGCAGATCGTCGTAAATCGCCAGCTGACCGGCGTTAACGATGCCCATATCCATGCCGTTGCGAATGGCGTAATAGAGGAAAACGGCGTGGATCGCTTCGCGCACCGGATCGTTGCCGCGAAAAGAGAACGAGACGTTAGAGACGCCGCCGGAGATCATCGCATGGGGCAGTTCGCGTTTGATATCTTCGCAGGCGCCGATAAAGTCCATCGCGTAGTTGTTGTGCTCGTCGATGCCGGTGGCGACGGCAAAAATATTCGGGTCGAAGATAATATCTTCCGGCGGAAAGCCGACCTGCTCGGTGAGGATCCTGTAGGCGCGGCGGCAGATCTCGATTTTGCGGGCGCGCGTATCCGCCTGGCCCGCTTCGTCAAAGGCCATCACCACCATCGCCGCGCCGTAGCGCCGCACCAGCCGCGCATGGTGGATAAAGGTCTCCTCGCCCTCTTTCATCGAGATGGAGTTAACAATGCCTTTGCCCTGGATGCACTGCAGCCCTTTTTCAATCACCTCCCACTTTGAGGAGTCGATCATAATGGGCACGCGCGCGATATCGGGCTCGCCGGCGATCAGGTTAAGGAAGCGCACCATCGCCGCCTCGGCGTCGAGCATCCCTTCATCCATATTGATATCGATCACCTGCGCGCCGCTCTGCACCTGCTGCAGCGCCACATCCAGCGCCTCGCTGTATTTCTCTTCTTTAATCAGACGTTTAAATTTGGCTGAGCCGGTGACGTTGGTGCGCTCGCCCACGTTGACGAACAGCGTGTCGCCGCTGATGTTAAGCGGCTCAAGCCCGGAGAGACGGCAGGCGACCGGCAGCTCAGGCAGTTTGCGCGGCGCCACCCCGGCGACGATATCCGCCATCGCCCGGATATGCTGCGGCGTGGTGCCGCAGCAGCCGCCGATAATATTGAGAAACCCGGCGCGCGCCCATTCGCCAATCTGCTCGGCCATTACGGCAGCGTCGAGGTCATACTCGCCGAAGGCGTTAGGCAGGCCGGCGTTCGGGTGTGCGGTAACGTAGCACTCGGCGATGCGCGACATTTCCGCCACGTACTGACGCAGCTCATCCGGGCCGAGCGCACAGTTAAGACCGAACGACAGCGGTTCGGCGTGGCGCAGCGAGTTGTAGAACGCTTCCGTGGTCTGGCCGGAGAGCGTGCGGCCTGAGGCGTCGGTAATAGTGCCGGAGATCATCAGCGGCAGGCTGACGCCCAGCGCCTCCATCTCGCTCTGCACTGCAAAAATGGCCGCTTTGGCGTTCAGGGTATCAAACACCGTTTCGATCATAATGAGATCCGCGCCGCCTTCGATCAGCGCGCGCGTCGATTCGCGATACGCCGCGACCAGCTGATTAAAGGTGACGTTGCGGTAAGCGGGATCGTTGACGTCCGGCGAGATCGAGCAGGTGCGGTTGGTCGGGCCGAGCACGCCAGCGACGTAGCGCGGACGTTCAGGCGTTTTCGCCGTCCATTCGTCGCAGCAGGCGCGCGCCAGTCGGGCTGCCTCGAAGTTGATCTCCGCCGACAGCGCTTCCATCTGGTAATCCGCCATCGCAATGGTGGTGGCGTTAAAGGTGTTGGTTTCCAGAATATCGGCGCCCGCTTCCAGATAGGCGTGATGGATCGCGCGGATCACCTCAGGTTTGCTGAGCACCAGAAGATCGTTATTGCCTTTTAGATCGCAAGGCCAGTCGCCGAAACGGCTGCCGCGGAAATCCTGCTCGTCCAGTTTATAACTCTGGATCATGGTGCCCATGCCGCCGTCCAGCACCATGATGCGTTGCGCGAGCTGCTGATGCAGCGCTTCGATTCGGTTGCTCACTCTTGCCTCATTCAGCTCAATCTGCTGGCTAAAATGCCAGCGCATCATACTGGCATAACTTTCAAATGGGAAAAAGCCGCGAACGATTCGCGGCTGTCACCTGAGGATAAACGAGGGCGATCTTTTAAGGGATCACTCCAGCGTGGGGTTCATACGGCGCAGATCGAACGGCGTAATCTGGTAAACGTAGTAGTTAAGCCAGTTGGAAAACAGCAGGTTGCCGTGGCTGCGCCAGCTGGCGCGCGGCGGCAGCTCTGGGTTGTCCTGCGGGAAGTAGTTAAAAGGTACTTCTGGCTGCAGGCCCGCTTCGTAATCGCGGTGATATTCACCCGACAGGGTCAGCGCGTCATATTCCGGATGGCCGGTGACGAAAACCAGACGCTTGTCTCTGCTGGCCATCAGATAGGCGCCGGTCTGCTCCGATTCGGCGAACAGCTCCAGATCGGTGTAATCGGTGATGAGCTGCGTCGGGAAATCGGCATAGCGCGAATGGGGCGCCAGAAAATTATCGTCGAAGCCGCGCGTCAGCAGCGCGTGCGGATGCAGGATCTGGTGTTCATAGACGCCCGACAGCTTGTTCTGCCGCGTCTGTTTGGGAATACCGTAGAGTATATTCAGCGCTGCCTGCACGGCCCAGCAGACAAAGAGCGTCGAGGTGACATGCTCTTTTGCCCAGTGCAGCACGCGCTGGATCTGTGGCCAGTAGGCGACATCGTTGAAGTCCACCAAGCCCAGCGGCGCGCCGGTGACAATCAGGCCATCAAAGTTATCATGTTGAATATCATCGAAATTACAGTAGAAATTATTGAGGTGCTCCATCGGCGTGTTGCGCGATTCGCGACTGTCGATGCGCAGCAACTGAATATCGATTTGTAACGGCGAGTTGGAGAGCAGACGCAGGAACTGATTTTCCGTCTCAATCTTTTTCGGCATCAGGTTGAGCACTAACACTTTCAGCGGACGGATTTCCTGAACACTGGCACGCGATGAGGTCATCACAAAGACATTCTCATTGCGTAAGAAATTTACTGCCGGTAATTCGTCGGGAACCCTGATAGGCATGTGCGGCTTTCCTCTTTATAACCGTATATACGTTTAGACATCCAGATGCCCAACCTTACCCTGGCATGCCGATGATGTCGAGTCTTCATGCAGTTTATGAAAATCTTTCAGCTTAAAATGGAAATCAGGGAACAGAGAGAAGCAAGCGCAGGAGAAAACGGTCGTAGCGCAGAAAATAGAGGAAGATTTTGGCGATCCACAGACGTAAAAAAGCCCTCTGCGTCAGCAGAGGGCTTTCTCGTTTGGATGCCTGGCAGTTCCCTACTCTCGCATGGGGAGACCCCACACTACCATCGGCGCTACGGCGTTTCACTTCTGAGTTCGGCATGGGGTCAGGTGGGACCGCCGCGCTAGTGCCG
>NZ_MWUE01000023.1 GCF_002077695.1 Pantoea latae | reverse complement strand
AACGTCATAATGAATGTCATTATGTGTCCACTCGTGAGGCTTGATATTTTTTAAGCCCGGAGGCTTTTGATATCTGCTCTCGAGTGCCCACACAGATTGTCTGATAAATTGTTAAAGAGCATGCCGCGATTATTCAGCGGCGCGGGCTGCGTATATTACGCTTTCCGCTTTATCAGTCAAGCATTTATTTTTGCTTTCCTGACGATTCGAACCTTGTCGAACCTTACTTAACACCGCATTCCGTAAGCCGTTGTGCCGTGTCAGTGGAGGCGCATTATAGGGAGTTCTTTCTGGCTGACAAGGGCTAATTTCAAATTAATTTCTGAGTGTCGATTTTTTCAGCAAAACCACCCTAAACTGCCACTTTTTCCAGCGACGGGAAGCCATAACGCCTTAAAACCGGTGATAATTGCAGCGCTTCGCCGTTCAGCTCGGTGCAAAAGGCGCAGTTCGCCTGCGAAGATTGCGCGGCTGGCGCCTCATGCTCCAGCAGCCAGGCCGTTCGCCGCGCGATCGCCGCGCCCGAATCAATCAAACGCGTTCCCTCAGGCAGCACCTGCTGTAGTTCTTCGCGCAGTAAAGGAAAGTGCGTGCAGCCCAGCACCACGGTATCCGGCGGCTCGGCCATGCGCAGCCAGGGCTGGACGATACGACGCACATCCTGCAACGCCACAGGCTGGCCGTGCAGCTTCTCTTCCGCCAGCTCCACCAGCTCCGCCGAGCCCAGCATCGCGATCTGGCAAGAAGTAGCGAACTGCGCCACCAGCTCATGGGTATAGGGACGGCGCACCGTCGCCCGCGTCGCCAGCAGCCCGACCATGCCGTTGCGCGTTAGCCTTGCCGCCGGCTTTATGGCGGGCACCACGCCCACTACGGGAAAATCAAAGCGCGCGCGCAGCGCCGGCAAGGAGACGGTGCTGGCGGTGTTACAGGCGATAATGCAAAGCGAGAGCGGATGACGGGTGGCAATCGCACCGACGATATCGACGACGCGCTCGACAATATACGCTTCGCTCTTTTCGCCGTACGGGAAGCCTGCGTTATCGAAAGCGTAGAGATAATGCAGGTCCGGCAGCAGCTGCCGAACCTCATCATAGACAGAGAGCCCACCGACGCCGGAGTCAAACACCAGCACGGTGGGACGCAGATCAGAAGCGGTAGCTGGCGCTGAGGTAATACTCCGTTCCCGGAGTTCGATAGCCATACACTGTCTCGTAGTCTTTATCAAACAGGTTGGCAATTCTACCACGAACCGTCAGCTGAGATGTGACCGGATACGACACCGCGAGATCCCACAGACTCACGCCGCCCAGTTTCACGCGGCGGGTGGGATAGCTGTTGTAGTCATTATCGAAGCGGTCGCCGAGATAGTGATACGTCACCGACCAGTCGAGGTTATAAATCGTCCAGTCGAGCTGGTACTTAACCTGCTGTTTCGCGCGGCGCACCAGCTGCTCGTCGGTTTCGCCGTCGCGCGCGTCGACATAGTCATAAGAGATCTGATGGCCCAGCGGGCCGGTCTCGAACGACGCGGTCGCCTCGACGCCTTTAATACGCGCCTTACTGATGTTGTAGTAGCGATAGGTCACCGGATCGCTATCAATCAGGTTGCTGATGTCGTTGCGATAACCAGAAAGCCGCCAGCTCACCGCTCCGGTCAGCCCTTCAACTCCCCCTTCCCACTGCTTGCTCTTTTCCGGATCAAGGTCAGGATTGCCGTAGCCCGGGCTGTAGACCTGGGAGAGATTCGGCGCCTTAAACGCGGTGCCATAGGAGGCGAAGAGGCGATAGCCCGATATGAACTCCCATGCGGCGGCGGTCTGCCAGGTGTTGTGCCAGCCGAACTGGTTATTGTCATCGCCGCGCAGCGCGCCTTCCAGCGTCACGCTGCCAAACTGCTGCTGCCCGGTGAGATAGAGGCCGGTGTTGCGCTGCTCATAACTCTCCGCCAGATAGTTAGTGCCAGGTTCGGTGGTCTCTTTCTGCCAGTCGACGCCGCCGCTGATGGCGCCCTGGCCGACCTGCACGGTGTTGCCCCACTGCAGGTTGTACTGGGTGACGTCGTCAAAAGTGGACGCGGCGCCATAGCGGCCGTTGCGCGGATCGTAGTTGATATCTTTGGTGCGGCTGTAGCTGGCGATCAGCTGCGTCGAGTAGATGTCGCGGTTGAAGCGCAGGCCGGTGTCCCAGGTCTGGCTATAGAGCTGACGCGTGTCCGCAAGGCCGACAATATTAGTGTAGCTGTCATCATAGCTGTAAGAGCCGTCATAGGCGGTGCGGTTGTCAAAGCCGTAGCCGCGCACAAATCCGCTCAGCTCATCGCTGAACTGGTGCTCGAGATTGCCATAGAGGGTTTTACTCATAAACCCGTCTCTGTCGCCCTGCGCCGGACCATAGGCGTTGGGATAGCCGGCGCCGACGTCGAAGCCGCGGTTATAGGTGTAGTTGCCGGCCAGCGTCAGTTTTGTGGCGTCGCCCAGCTGCTGCTGCGTTGAGCCATCATATGACTGATAGCCTTTCGAGCCGACGCCGGCGGTGAGCGTGGTGCCGGGCTGCGCGCGGCCGGTAATGATATTCACCACGCCGCCGATAGCGTCCGATCCGTAAACCGCCGAGCGCGCGCCGCGGATATATTCGATGCGCTGCACTAGCGACAGCGGGATCTGGCTAAGGTCGGACGAACCCGAGATGCCCGCCTGGTTGAGGCGAATGCCGTCAATCAGGATCAGCACGTGGCTGGAATTGGTGCCGCGAATAAACAGCGAGCTGCTCTGCCCGAGGCCGCCGTTCTGCGCCACATCGACGCCAGGCAGCCGTCGCATCACGTCAGTCAGGCTTTTCGCCTGCCAGCGGTCAATTTCAGCGCGCGTCACCACGGTGGTGGGTGCCAGCACCGACGAAACCGGCTGGGCGAAGCGGTTGGCGGTTACGATTTGCGTATCATCATTATCCTGAGCGAAACCAGGTTGCGCCCAGAGAGCAAGCGCCGTTGCGCTAAACGCGCACAGCGAAGCGGAGTATTTTTTCATTTTTATGAGCATCCAAAAGACCAAGCAGGATGCCGCAGGCATACGATCGATAGCACGCGATGACCGTACGAGTTGCGACGTCACACCGGCAGGTCTTCGGGCTGGGAACCATAGGTGGCGAAGACTTCCCATCCGGCTGGACAGTGTCTGCAAGGCGATCGCCACGACATTCCTTACCGCTGCGCGTCAGCTCCAGATTCGCACTGGATTCCCTTTTAACTCAGGCTGAGGCCGGCGCAGGCAGTCTACAGGAGTGATAATGGAAGTCCAGACAGCTATACCGCCCGATGCGCGCAGGACTGGACAACGCCAGGTGAATGCCTACAATCGCCCGCAAGTTTGCTATTAACCAGGATCGATCATGACACCCGAACATCTCCCGACCGAACAGTACGACGCGCAACTGGCCGAGAAAGTCAGCCGTTTACAGACGATGATGACGCCGTTCGCCGCACCTGAAGCGGAGGTGTTTCGCTCGCCGGTCAGCCACTACCGGATGCGCGCGGAGTTTCGTCTCTGGCACGATGGCGACGATCTCTACCACATCATCTTCGATCAGGCGACGCGCGAACGCATTCGCGTCGATCGCTTTTCCGCCGCCAGCGAGCTGATTAACGCGCTAATGCCGAAAATGATCGCCGGGATCCGCGACAACCGCGCGCTGCGCCACAAGCTGTTTCAGATCGACTACCTCTCAACCATGAGCAACGAGATCGTGATCTCGCTGCTCTACCACCGCAAGCTGGAAACGGACTGGGTTGAGGCGGCGAGCGCGCTGCGTGACGCGCTGCGGGCTGAAGGCTATGCGGTGCAGCTGATTGGCCGCGCCACCAAAACCAAAATCTGTCTCGACCAGGATTTTATCGACGAGCGTCTGCCGGTGGCGGGCCGCGAGATGATCTACCGTCAGGTTGAGAACAGCTTTACCCAGCCTAACGCGGCGATGAACATTCAGATGCTGGAGTGGGCGCTGGACGTCACCACCGGGTCGCGCGGCGATCTGCTGGAACTTTACTGCGGCAACGGCAACTTTTCGCTGGCGCTGGCGCGCAATTTCCGCCGCGTGCTGGCGACCGAAATCGCCAAGCCGTCGGTGGCGGCGGCGCAGTTCAATATCGACGCCAACCAGATCGATAACGTGCAGATTATCCGCATGGCGGCGGAAGAGTTTACCCAGGCGATGAACGGCGTGCGCAGCTTTAACCGCTTACAGGGTATCGATCTGAAGAGCTATGAGTGCGAAACCATTTTCGTCGATCCGCCGCGCAGCGGGCTGGATGAAGAGACGGTGAAGATGGTGCAGGCCTATCCGCGCATCCTTTATATTTCCTGCAATCCCGACACGCTGTGCGACAACCTGCGGACGCTGGCGCAGACGCATCAGATTTCGCGCCTGGCGCTGTTCGATCAGTTCCCCTATACGCACCATATGGAGTGCGGCGTCTGGCTGACGCGCAAGCAAGCCGCAGAATAACTTAAAACGCAGGTGGTGTGGACGGAAGAGCAAAGCGTCCCGCGCCAGGGAAGGCGCGGGCCGAGCGAGCATGGATGCGTTAAGCGACTTTGCGATCCGTCCACACCACCTGCGTCGGCACGATCAGCCCTGGCAAAACGGGAACCTCAGGTTCCCGTTTTTGTTTGTCAGTCGTTGTTCTTACGACGCTTCATCTTCACGCCGATCCAGAACACCAGCGCCACCATCAGCAGCGTCGGAATAAAGTTAGAGCCGATATCGGGATATTCGGCGCGCACCAGCGCGCTATACACCAGAATGCCCAGCAGGAAAAAGGCCGCCGCCAGACCCGGCATGCCGTCCGGCATATTGCGGTTCAGATAGCGCTGGTGCAGGCTCCAGACCGCCAGACCCAGGGCGATAATGGGAAAGATAGAAAAAGGAACAAAGGCGCTAAACAGCACGGAAAATGAGCCGTTAATCGCTAAACCAGTAATAAAAGCCAGCAGCAGCGTGCCTTTATCGCGGGAAGTCGGTTGTGTCATGGCATTATCCTTATCGTTTACTCTTCGGGTTTTTCCAGGGTGACCGCCAGACGTTCCTGCTCGCGGCGATACCAGTAATAAGCGCCTTTGGCGATCATGCGCAGCTGCAGCACCAGGCGATCCTCCAGCCTGCGGCGCTGCTCAATATCCACATCCAGCGCCTCCGCGCCTGCGCTAAAAACAATGGTCACCATCGCTTCCGCCTGCGCCTCGGTAAAGCTGCGCGGCATGCGATTTTCGACCTCAAGGTAATCCGCCAGTTCGGCGATAAAGTGTTGGATCTCACGCGCTACGGCGGCGCGAAACGCGGCGGAGGTGCCGGAACGCTCGCGCAGCAGCAGCCGAAACGCGTTAGGATTGTTGCCGATGAACTCCATAAAGGTAGAGACCGAGGTTTTGATAATGCTGCCGCCCTTGGCGATGCGCTGACGCGCCTGGCGCATCAGCTGGCGCAGCATCAAACCGCTCTCGTCGACCATGGTCAAACCAAGCTCATCAACATCTTTAAAATGACGATAAAAAGAGGTGGGCGCGATACCGGCCTCCCTGGCCACCTCACGCAAACTTAAACTGGCGAAACTGCGCTCGGCGCTGAGCTGGCTAAATGCCGCTTCGATCAGCGTACGTCTTGTACGTTCTTTTTGTTGCGCTCTGACGCCCATTCTCTCTGCCTTGTGACAAGTTAGAGGGGCACTATAACAAACTTTTCAGCGTACAAGAGGCCAAAGTTTGTGACTGCCTGTGAACCTCACGCTTTGTCAAACCGTGGGGAATTTCGCTGTTAGAATTCAGATGTGCGCGGCGAGATGTTAGAATCTCGTTGTAAAAATGTATAGAAACATAGGACGTACTGGTATGCAAAAGTCTTACGATTACGATGCCATCGTGATTGGCTCCGGTCCTGGAGGTGAAGGTGCAGCCATGGGCCTGGTGAAGCAGGGAGCGCGCATCGCAGTGATCGAACGCTACCATAACATCGGCGGCGGTTGTACCCACTGGGGCACCATTCCCTCCAAGGCGCTTCGCCATGCAGTCAGTCGCATTATTGAATTCAACCAGAACCCGCTTTACAGCGACCACACGCGCCTGCTGCGCTCCTCGTTCGCCGATATCCTCAACCACACGGAAAACGTTATCAGCCAGCAGACCGCGATGCGTCAGGGCTTCTACGAGCGCAACCGCTGCGAACTGTTTCAGGGTAACGCCCACTTTATCGATGCCAACACCATTGAAGTTGAACACTACGACGGCACGCGCGAGCGCCTGACGGCGGAAAAATTCGTTATCGCCTGCGGATCGCGTCCCTATCATCCGGCCGACGTCGACTTTACCCATCCGCGCATCTACGACTCCGACTCTATCCTTAATCTGCACCACGAGCCGGGCCACGTCATTATCTACGGCGCGGGCGTCATCGGCTGCGAGTATGCGTCGATTTTCCGCGGGCTGAACGTCAAGGTCGATCTGATCAACACCCGTGACCGCCTGCTGGCGTTTCTCGATCAGGAGATGTCCGACTCGCTCTCTTACCACTTCTGGAACAGCGGCGTGGTTATCCGCCACAACGAAGAGTTTGAGAAAATCGAAGGCGTGGAAGATGGCGTGATTATGCACCTGAAGTCGGGCAAAAAGGTGAAAGCGGACTGCCTGCTCTACGCCAACGGCCGAACCGGCAACACCGACTCGCTGGCGCTGGAAAATGTCGGGCTGGAGGCGGACGGACGCGGTTTGCTGAAGGTCAACAGCATGTATCAGACCGCGCAGCCGCACATCTATGCGGTAGGCGACGTGATTGGCTACCCAAGCCTGGCCTCAGCCGCCTACGATCAGGGGCGCATCGCCGCGCAGGCGATTATCAAAGGAGAAGCCAGCGCGCATCTGGTAGAGGATATCCCGACCGGTATTTATACCATTCCGGAAATCAGCTCTGTCGGCAAAACCGAGCAGCAGCTGACGGCGATGAAGGTGCCTTACGAAGTGGGCCGCGCGCAGTTTAAGCATCTGGCGCGCGCGCAGATTGTCGGCATGAACGTCGGCAGCCTGAAAATTCTGTTCCACCGCGAAACCAAAGAGATCCTGGGTATTCACTGCTTTGGCGAACGCGCGGCGGAGATCATTCACATCGGCCAGGCGATTATGGAGCAGAAAAACGGCGGTAACACCATCGAGTACTTCGTGAATACCACCTTTAACTATCCCACCATGGCCGAAGCCTATCGCGTGGCCGCGCTGAATGGCTTAAACCGCCTGTTTTAAGGTGGTGTTGAGATAGCCCTGCATGTGCGTGCGAATCGCTTCTGCCAGCTGCTCATAGCGGCTGCGCAGAGGCGAACCGGGACGATAAACCAGCGCGATGGTGCGCTGCGGCACAGGCTTATAGCACGGCAGATAGCACACGCCGTCGCGCACGCGTTCCTGCGGCACTGCCAGCGCGGGCAGCAGCGTGATGCCACTTCCGGCCGCGACCATATTGCGCAGCGTCTCCAGACTGGTGGCGCGGAAATGGGTATCTTCGTCAGCGCCCGCTTCAAAGCAGAAGCCCATCGCCTGATCGCGCAGACAGTGGCCATCCTCCAGCATTAACAGCTTTTCGCCCGCCAGATCGGACATCGGGACGCGATCGCGATCGTGCCACGGGTGATCCTGATAGATCGCCAGCTTCATCGGCTCGTCGAACAGCGGCACCTCGATAAAGGCTTCGCTCTCTTTTACCAGCGCCAGAATCGCACAGTCGAGCTTGCCGCTGTCGAGCTGCGCCAGCAGCTGCTGCGTCTGTGCCTCGTGCAGATACATCTCCAGCTTGGGAAAGGTCTTATGCAGCATCGGAATGATTTGCGGCAGCAGATAGGGGCCGGTGGTGGGGATCAGCCCGATATGCAGCGGGCCGGACATCGCTTCGCCCTGCTGGCTCGCCATCTCTTTTAAGACTTTAACTTCCCGCAGCACGGTGCGCGCCTGATCGACCAGCAGCATGCCCGCCTGGGTGAACAACACTTTACGGCTGGTCCGCTCTAGCAGCATCACGCCCAGCTCATCTTCCAGCTTGCGGATTTGTCCGCTTAGCGTCGGCTGGCTGACGTGGCACGCATCCGCCGCGCGGCGGAAGTGGCGATGCTCGGCAAGCGAAACCAGGTATTCAAGATCGCGAATGTTCATTGTTATCCTCCAGACCACGATAGCCCGTGGCGATAGATAGGATAGCAATGAACGATTAGCCCTATCAAGCAATGATCAGAATAATGCACGCATCAAATTCAGGCGATTTGCTCTTACGTAGAAAATAGGCTGGTAACTCAGGAAGCTAAGCCCGTTGCGCGGGAGGAATTTCAGCGCCGCCAGAGCGATCGCTAAGCAGTCGGTCTCGCCGTTTATCCGGCCATTCTGCAGCAAAGCGAAACAGACGCTGATGAGCACCTGCTGGTCAGCGTAAAAGAATCACTGTGTCAGCCGGGAGCGCTGATCCTTTGATGATGTGCCTATAAAAATAGAATGAAATTCCGAAGCTAGAGGTTAGCGGGCAACTGTTGCCCGCCTTTTTTTTGCCTGCTGATCAGGCGAGACGCTTTTTCGCTTCGGTGATGGCAAACGCCACCTGCTGCGGCGCGACGCCGCCTTTGGCGTTACGTTTGTCGAGACAGGACTGCAGCGCCAGCACCGCATAGACATCTTCCTCGATCGCCGCGCTGAACGCCTTGAGCTGCGCCAGCGACAGCGCCTCGAGCGCCACGCCCTGCCTGATCGCCTCGACCACCGCTTCGCCCACGATATGGTGCGCTTCGCGGAAAGGCACGCCCTTCGCCACCAGATAGTCGGCCAGCTCGGTGGAGTTGGCGTAGCCCTGCTCCGCCGCTTCCTGACAGCGCGGACGCTTCACCTGAATGCCATCCAGCACCAGCGCCGACATATGCAGGCAGTCCAGCCAGGTGTCGAGCGCGTCGAACAGCCCCTCTTTGTCTTCCTGCATATCTTTGTTGTAGGCAAGCGGCAGCCCTTTCAGCGTCATCATCATGCCGGTCAGCGCGCCCTGCACGCGGCCACATTTGCCGCGGATCAGCTCCAGCGCGTCCGGGTTTTTCTTCTGCGGCATCAGCGACGAACCGGAGGTGACCTTGTCGGACAGCTCAACGAAGCCCGCTTCGCCGGTGTTGAAGAAGATCAAATCTTCCGCAAAGCGCGACAGGTGCACCATGCCGATAGAGGCGTCGGCCAGCAGCTCCAGCACGTGATCGCGATCGGAGACGGTGTCGAGGCTGTTGCGCGTGGCGGAGGCGAAGCCCAGCCAGCCAGCCAGCTGCTCGCGGTCGATGGCGTAGGCGGTGCCCGCCAGCGCGCCGCAGCCAAGTGGGCTGACGTCGAGGCGCTTCAGCGTGTCCTGCAGGCGGCTTTCGTCGCGCGCCAGCATTTCCACATAGGCCAGGCACCAGTGGGCGAAGGTCACCGGCTGCGCGCGCTGCAGATGGGTGTAGCCCGGCATCACCGCGTCCTGATTCGCCTCGGCGGTCGCCACCAGCGCCTGCTGCAGCTCACGCGTGGCGCCCAGCAGCGCCTCGACCTGCGCTTTGCACCAGAGTTTCAAATCGGTCGCCACCTGGTCGTTACGGCTGCGGCCGGTGTGCAGCTTTTTGCCCAGCGCGCCGACTTTCTCGATCAGCTGGCCTTCGACCCAGCTGTGAATATCTTCGGCGTCGCTCTGCAGGATCTGCTCGGGATCGGCCTGCACCTCGGCCAGCAGCGCATTGAGCGCCTGCTCCAGCTGTTGCTGCTCTTCGCTGCTCAGCACATTGACCGTCACCAGCGCTTTGGACCAGGCGATGGAGCCGACAATATCCTGCTCCGCCAGACGATAGTCGAAGCGCAGCGAATCGTTGAACTGTTTGAAACGTTGGTCTGCTGCCTGGGTAAAACGTCCGCCCCAAAGTGCCATGTGAAACTCCTTACAATCCTTAAACAGGAGGCGGCCCGAAGCCGCCTCTGCGAAATCTGGTTGGGCGAGGCGCGCGCCTCGCCGACGCTTACTTTTTCTGCTCGTTCAAGGCGCGAATGCGCGAAGAGAGCGAGAACAGACGGATAAAGCCGCCTGCGTGACGGTGATCGTAGACCTCGTCTTCGCCGAAGGTGGCGAACTCTTCCGAGTAGAGGCTGTTGGCGGAGCGCTTCTCAATCGCCGTCGCCTGACCTTTATAGAGCTGCAGCACCACTTCGCCGTTCACCTCTTCGGCCAGCGACTCGGCCGCCGCCTGGATAGACTTACGCAGCGGCGCAAACCAGCGGCCGTCGTACACCACGTAGGACATCTCATGGCCCAGCTGCTCGCGCCATTTAAAGCTGTCGCGATCCAGCACCAGCTGTTCGACCGCGCGCAGCGCATTCACCATAATGGTGCCGCCAGGGGTTTCGTAGCAGCCGCGCGACTTGATGCCGACCAGACGGTTTTCCACGATGTCGATACGGCCCACGCCGTGCTTCGCGCCAATGGCGTTAAGCGCTTCCAGACACTGGAACGGGCTCAGCCTTTCGCCGTTCACGGCAACCACGCGGCCTTTCTCCACGGTAACGGTGACGTTTTCCGGCTGATCCGGCGCCTCCAGCGGATCCACGGTCCATACCCAGCAATCTTTGTTCGGCGCATTAGCGGGGCTTTCCAGCACGCCGCCTTCGGTGGAGATATGCCAGGCGTTCTCATCGCGGCTGTAGATTTTTTCCAGCGACGCGGTGGTGGGAATATTGCGCTCTTTCAGATAGTCGAGCAGCGCTTCACGCGAACGCAGGTTCCATTCGCGCCACGGCGCCACCACTTTCAGCTGCGGCGCCAGCGCGGTGTAGGTGGTTTCGAAACGCACCTGGTCGTTGCCCTTGCCGGTCGCGCCGTGACACAGCGCGTCCGCGCCCACTTTCAGCGCCAGTTCGACCTGCGCTTTGGCGATAATCGGACGTGCCATTGAGGTGCCCAGCAGATAGGTGCCTTCATAGAGCGCGCCGGTCTGCAGCACCGGGTAAACGTAGTCGCTGATAAACTCTTCACGCAGATCGACCACGTGGCATTCAGAGGCGCCGGACTGCAGCGCTTTCTTCTCCACGCCTTCCAGATCGCTACGCTCCTGGCCGATATCCGCCACGAACGCCACTACTTCACAGCCGCCGTAGTTCTCTTTCAGCCACGGAATAATGGCGGACGTATCCAGACCGCCAGAGTAAGCCAGTACGATTTTTTTGATATTTTGCGTGCTCATGTCGTCATCCTAAATCTAAGTCGTTAAGCGAGGATCCGGGTGCCGATCGACACGCCGTTAAACAGGTCGGGCAGTTGCTCCGCGTGGCGCCAGCTGGCGATATCCACCGGGCGGCCCAGCGTGCGCGCCGCGTCGAGCGCCGCGTGCACTTTTACAATCATGCCATCAGTAATGATGCCTTGCGCGATCAGCTGCTCCGCTTTGGCGGCGGTCATCTCGGCGATGCGCTGGCCCTTGCCGTCAAGGATGCCGCTCACGTCGGAGAGCAGCACCAGATCGGCACCCAGCGTGGCCGCCAGCGCGGTCGCCGCCTGGTCGGCGTTGACGTTCATCAGCTTGCCGTCGTCGGTGATGCCGATAGAGCTGACCACCGGCATATAGCCTGCCGCCAGCAGCGTATTGAGCAGCGCCGGATCGCCCGGCTCGGCGTGGCCGACATGTCCCAGCTCTTCATCGAACTGCGCCACCTTAACCAGATCCGCGTCGCCCAGGCTCAGGCCAACCGCTTTAATGCTATATTTTTTCGCCCAGGCGAGCAGCGTTTTGTTGGCGGTGCCCGCCAGCGCGCCGGTAATAATGTCGATCTGATCGGCTGGCGTGACGCGCAGGCCATTTTTCTTCTTCACCGGCAGCGCCAGCTTCTTCATCAGCTCGTCGACCACGCAGCCGCCGCCGTGAACGATCATCAGCGGACGCTGATGCGCGCTGCGCCAGGCCACCAGCGCGTCAAACAGCCGGGCCAGCGCCTCTTCGCTATCGAGCAGCACGCCGCCCAGTTTGATAATTAATGGAGTAGTCATGTCCGTTCTCGTCCGTTAAATCAGTGACTGCGTTTCAGGAAAGCCAAAACGAATATTCATACACTGCACCGCCTGCGACGCGGCGCCTTTCAGCAAATTGTCTTCCGCCGCGACGACGATAAGATGCTCGCCCTCTAGCGCGAAGCCGATATCGCAGAACGGCTGGCCGACCACCGCTTTCAGCGCCGGCACGCCCTGTTCGTAGACGCGCACCAGCGGCTTGTCGTGATAGGCGTTGTGGAACGCCGCCGCCACGTCGGCATGGCTGACGCCCGGCTTCAGGCGACAGGTAATGGTCGCCAGAATGCCGCGCGGGAAGCTGCCGAGATGCGGAGTGAAGATCACCGGCGCGCCGAGATGCGCGACGATCTCCGGGTGATGGCGATGGTTAAACAGGCCGTAAGGCTGCAGGCTCACTTCGCAAAAGCTGGTATTGACGCTCGCCTTGCGTCCCGCACCGCTCACGCCGCTGGTGGCGTTGATCACCGGCCACTGGTCGGCGTTAAGCAGATCGCCGTTAACCAACGGCTTCAGCGCCAGCTGCGCCGCGGTGGGATAGCAGCCCGGCACCGCGACCAGCTGCGCCTCTTTGATCTTCTCGTGGTTCCACTCCGCCAGGCCGTAAACCGCTTTGTCGAGCCAGTCGCCGTGCTGGTGGGTAAAACCGTAATAGCGCTGAAAAAATTCGCCGTCGTTGACGCGGAAGGCGCCGGAGAGGTCAAACACCACGCAACCCGCCTTGAGAAATTCTGGAGCGAGATCGTGACTGACTTCATGCGCCGTCGCGAGGAACACCACATCCACTTTATCTGCCCACTCGGCCGCGCTGCTCAGCGGCTGCAGCGGCAGATCCACCACGCCTTTCAGCTGCGGATGGAGATCGGAGAGACGTTTTCCGGCATCCGGGCTTTGCGCTGAAACCGCCAAAGCGGTTATGTTCATATGTGGATGGCGATTGAGGAAGGTGGCAAGCTCTACGCCAGCGTAACCACTGGCACCAACGATCAGCGTATTCAACATCAGGCTGTAACCCTTTTTACAGTCACACGTTCCGGGTCGCGGCCTTGCCCCGTTGCCCACGATGCCGTTTGCCGGGATTTTTGCTTCCCACCCAATCGGCGTTAATGTATTTTTATTCACTATTAATGCATGAATATTGATACATCCTAACTCAAGGACCGTCAACAGTGAAGACAAAATTACCGCCTTTTATCGAACTCTACCGCCAGCTGATCGCGACTCCGACCATCAGCGCGACCGACGCGGCACTGGATCAGAGTAATGAAACTTTAATCAATTTGCTGGCGGGCTGGTTTCGCGACCTGGGCTTCAGCGTCGAGGTGCAGCCGGTGCCGGGCACGCGCCATAAATTCAATATGCTGGCGCGCACCGGCGAGGGTGCAGGCGGCCTGCTGCTGGCGGGTCATACCGACACCGTGCCGTTCGACGACGGGCGCTGGACGCGCGATCCCTTTACCCTGACGGAGCACGACAACAAGCTCTACGGTCTGGGCACCGCCGACATGAAAGGCTTCTTCGCCTTTATTCTCGACACGCTGCGCGACGTCGACGTCAGCAAACTCAGCAAACCGCTCTATATTCTCGCCACCGCCGATGAAGAGACCACCATGGCGGGCGCGAAGTATTTCTCCGAAACGGCGAGCATCCGCCCAGACTGCGCCATTATCGGCGAGCCGACCTCGCTGAAGCCGGTGCGCGCGCACAAAGGTCATCTGTCGCACGTCATTCGCGTGCAGGGCCAGTCGGGCCACTCCAGCGATCCGGCGCGCGGCGTCAACGCCATCGAGCTGATGCACGACGCCATCGGCCATCTGATGCAGCTGCGTAATACCCTGAAAGAGCGCTATCACCACGACGGCTTTGCTATTCCCTATCCCACCATGAACTTCGGCCATATTCACGGCGGCGACGCGGCGAACCGCATCTGCGCCTGCTGCGAGCTGCACATGGATATCCGTCCGCTGCCGGGGCTGACGCTCAGCGACCTGGAAGGACTGCTCAACGAGTCGCTGGCGCCGGTCAGCGCGCGCTGGCCGGGACGCCTCACCGTCGGCGAGCTGCATCCGCCGATTCCGGGCTATGAATGTCCAGCGAATCATGAGCTGGTCGCCGTGGTGGAAAAACTGCTCGGCACGCCGACCGAGGTGGTGAACTACTGCACCGAGGCGCCGTTCATTCAGGAGCTGTGCCCGACGCTGGTGCTGGGACCGGGATCGATCAACCAGGCGCATCAGCCGGACGAGTTTATCGATACCGCATTTATTAAGCCGACTCGCGCCCTGATCGCGCAGGTTGTGCAGCACTTTTGCCACTGATACGCAATAAACAGGGCAATTCACTGTTAAGAAAGTAAATTTCCTGATCTCTACGCGGGATTTGTTGATAAGAATAACTTATCCCGCTCCTCCTTAATTAAAATCTTTGAATTTCCGCCAGTTAGCCGCATGTTACCGGGCGCTCATGCGCATTGACGCCGCAGGGTTTACGTGGCTAGATAAAAGACGATGTTATGCCCGGTGGGTGATTACTCATGCAGTTTCTGCGCGGTCGCAGGCTGTGGGTGTAGAAGTTTACAAAGACGATAAGGGTGTCAGGGTCACATGAACGAACAATATTCCGCAATGCGAAGTAATGTCAGTATGCTCGGCAAACTGCTCGGGGATACGATCAAGGATGCACTAGGAGAGAACATCCTCGACCGGGTGGAGACCATCCGCAAACTCTCAAAGTCATCCCGCGCGGGAAATGACGCTCATCGCAAGGAACTGCTCAACACGCTGCAAAATCTGTCGAACGACGAGCTGCTGCCCGTCGCGCGCGCCTTTAGCCAGTTCCTTAACCTGACCAACGTCGCCGAACAGTATCAGACCATTTCACGCAGCGGCGACGGCGCCAACCATCCCGAGCTGCTGAAAACCACCTTCGATCGTCTTAAACAGCAGCCAGATCTCAGCGAGAGCGCCATTCGCGCCGCCATTGAGTCGCTGTCGCTGGAGCTGGTGCTCACCGCGCACCCCACCGAAATTACCCGCCGCACCCTGATCCACAAACTGGTCGAGGTTAACAGCTGCCTGAAGCATCTCGACCACAGCGACATCTCCGACTACGAGCGCAACCAGATTATGCGTCGTCTGCGTCAGCTGGTGGCGCAGGCGTGGCACACCGACGAGATCCGCAAATATCGCCCGACGCCGATCGACGAGGCCAAATGGGGCTTCGCCGTGGTGGAAAACAGCCTGTGGGAAGGCGTGCCCGCCTTTCTGCGCGAGCTGAACGAACAGGTCGAAGAGGCGTTCGGCGTGAAGCTGCCGGTGGACTTTGTGCCGGTGAAATTTACCTCCTGGATGGGCGGCGACCGCGACGGCAACCCGAACGTCACCGCCACGGTGACGCGCCACGCCATGCAGCTCAGCCGCTGGAAGGCGGCCGATCTCTTCCTGCGCGATGTCGGCGTGCTGATCTCCGAACTGTCGATGTCTGAATGCAGCGACGAGGTGCGCGAGCTGTGCGGCGATCCCGAGGCGATCGAACCCTACCGCGTCATCCTGAAGCGGATGCGCAGCCAGCTGCTGAATACCCAGGCTTACCTTGAGCGCCGCCTGAAAGGCGAGCGCCTGCCGCGTCCGGCCGATCTGCTGATTTCTAACGACCAGCTCTGGACGCCGCTTTACGCCATCTATCAGTCGCTGCAGCAGTGCGACATGGGCATTATCGCCAACGGCCAGCTGCTGGACACGCTGCGCCGCGTCAAGTGCTTCGGCGTGCCGCTGGTGCGCATCGACCTGCGTCAGGAGAGCACGCGCCACACCGAGGCGATCGCCGAAGTGACGCGCTATCTCGGCCTCGGCGACTATGAAAGCTGGTCGGAAGCGGATAAGCAGGCGTTCCTGGTGCGCGAGCTGAACTCCAAGCGTCCGCTGCTGCCGCGCCACTGGGAGCCGAGCGACGAGACGCGCGAAGTGCTGGAAACCTGCCGCGTCGCCGCTGAAGCGCCGCAAGGCTCGATTGCGGCCTACGTGATCTCAATGGCGAAAACCCCGTCCGACGTGCTGGCGGTGCATCTGCTGCTGAAAGAGGCGGGCATCACTTTTGCGATGCCGGTGGCGCCGCTGTTTGAAACCCTCGACGATCTCAACAACGCCAATGACGTGATGAGCCAGCTGCTGAGCATCGACTGGTACCGCGGCTTTATTCAGGGCAAACAGATGGTGATGATCGGCTACTCCGACTCGGCGAAAGACGCCGGCGTGATGGCCGCCAGCTGGGCGCAGTATCAGGCGCAGGACGCCTTGATCAAAACCTGCGAGAAGGCCGGCATTGCGCTGACGCTGTTCCACGGGCGCGGCGGCAGTATCGGCCGCGGCGGCGCCCCTGCCCATGCGGCGCTGCTGTCACAGCCGCCGGGCAGCCTGAAAGGCGGCCTGCGCGTCACCGAACAGGGCGAGATGATCCGCTTTAAATACGGCCTGCCGGAAGTCACCATCGCCAGCCTGTCGCTCTACACCGGCGCGATTCTGGAAGCCAACCTGCTGCCGCCGCCGGAGCCGAAGCAGGAGTGGCACAGCATTATGGATCAGCTCTCAAAGCACTCCTGCGACATGTATCGCGGCTACGTGCGCGAAAACCCGGACTTTGTGCCCTACTTCCGCTCCGCCACGCCAGAGCAGGAGCTGGGCAAACTGCCGCTCGGCTCGCGTCCGGCGAAGCGTCGCCCGACCGGCGGCGTCGAGTCACTGCGCGCCATTCCCTGGATCTTCGCCTGGACGCAGAACCGCCTGATGTTACCTGCCTGGCTCGGCGCGGGCGCGGCGCTGCAAAAGGCGATGGAAGAGGGCCATCAGGATCAGCTGGAGGCGATGTGCCGCGACTGGCCGTTCTTCTCCACGCGCCTCGGCATGCTGGAGATGGTGTTCGCCAAAGCGGACCTGTGGCTGGCGGAATACTACGACCAGCGTCTGGTGGATAAAACGCTGTGGCCGCTGGGCAAACAGCTGCGCGACCAGCTGGACGCCGACATTAAAGCGGTGCTGACCATCGCCAACGACGCGCATCTGATGGCAGACCAGCCGTGGATCGCCGAGTCGATCGCGCTGCGTAATGTCTACACCGATCCGCTCAACGTGCTGCAGGCGGAGCTGCTGCAGCGTTCGCGCGAGCAGGACGCGCGCGGCGAAGAGGCCGATCCGCGCGTCGAGCAGGCGCTGATGGTGACCATCGCCGGCGTCGCGGCGGGGATGCGTAATACCGGTTAACCTTTCTGACCTCTCCGGGCAGGCCCCTGCCCGGAACCCGCCACGCCGCAGCGCGTTTCGCGCGCGTCGGCGTTGTGCCAGGCCGCTACTTTGCTCTATTCTTTAGGACCATTCCTCGGTTATCAATATTCTCATTTACAGGAGTTGCCCTTATGGCATCAGGAATTTCTCGCATCTGGATGCGTACCGGCATGTTGCTCGGCGCCGCGTTGCTGGTGCTTAACCTCACCGCTTGCGGCGACAAAGAGGGCGATCAGCGCAAAGCCTTTATCGACTTCCTGCAGAACACCGTCATGCGCAGCGGCGAGCATCTGCCCAGCCTGAGCGAAAGTCAGAAGCAGAATTTTGGTAAATACGCCGGCGACTACGCCATCCTTTACGGCTTCTCCCAGCAGGTGAACAAAGCGGTGGATCAGGGCATGCGCCCGGTGGTTGATGAGCTGTCGGCGATCCACGTGCCGCAGGATTATCTGACGCGCCGCGACGCGCTGCGCCAGGCGAACGGCGCGCTGGTGATTGTCACCCAGCAGCTGGAGAGCGCCAAAATGCAGGCGGACAGCAGCAAAGCCGCGCTGAAGCAGGAAGAGGATCTGAAGAAGGTCTACGACACCGCCTACGATAAAGTGGTGACGCAGCCGGCCAACCAGCTGGTGCCGCTGCTGCCGAAGCTGCAGGCGCTGAGCCAGGGCGCGGCGCAGGCGGGCGACTTCCTGCAGCAGCAGGGGCCGCGCGTGAGCTTCAACAACGGCGCCGTTCAGTTCCCGACGCCGGATCAGGTCACGCAGTACAACGCGCTGATGAGTGATATCTCCGCCAACGCGCAGGCGTTAACCCAGGCGCAGAGCGCCGTTCAGAACGGACTGCAGTAACCACTGATGCGGGACGCGCCAGCCGCTCGTCCCGCCCTCTTCGCCGTCACTCTCTTTCAGATTTTCCCCAGCCAGACAGCCGCCTCGTCCACAGTGTGATCTGGCGCATTTTCGACCAAAAATAGTTTGTGATCTTAATCACATATATGAAACAAACCAGACACCCTTAAACGTGATATTCATCACGTTTAACCCCGTTTTACGGCGAAAAAAACGCCACTGTAGCTTTTTTACACCGTTTTTTTGTGATCTGCCTCACCAAAACAGCCCCTTATCCCACCGGCAATCGGTGATCTGGATCACACTAAGGCGGGCCGCTACGCAGCGTCATACTGGCGTGGTAGAGTCCGCCTGCATACAGTAATAGCGACGGTTCGCCGCCGTACTGACTTAACAAAAACAAACGCGCGCCCTTATGGCAGCGCGTCTCGATAAGGGGTGGGTTTATGTCCTCATCAGTCAAGGTCAAGGTTCAAAGCTTTGGTCGCTTTCTGAGTAATATGGTGATGCCTAACATCGGTGCGTTTATCGCCTGGGGTATCATCACTGCGCTGTTCATCCCGACCGGATGGATCCCTAACGCGACGCTGGCGAAGCTGGTCGGCCCGATGATCACCTACCTGCTGCCGCTGCTGATCGGTTTCACCGGCGGCCGTCTGGTTGGCGGCGATCGCGGCGGCGTGGTCGGTGCCATCACCACCATGGGCGTGATTGTCGGCGCCGATATGCCGATGTTCCTCGGCGCTATGATTGCCGGTCCGCTCGGCGGCTGGGCGATAAAAGCCTTTGACCGCGCCGTTGACGGTAAAATCAAAAGCGGCTTTGAGATGCTGGTCAACAACTTCTCTGCCGGCATTATCGGCATGTTGCTGGCGCTGCTGGCGTTTCTCGCCATCGGTCCGCTGGTCGAGGGGCTCTCCCACATTCTCGCCGCAGGCGTTAACCTGATGGTGCAGAACAACCTGCTGCCGCTGACCTCAATCTTTGTCGAACCGGCGAAAATCCTGTTCCTCAATAACGCCATCAACCACGGCATCTTCTCGCCGCTGGGCATTCAGCAGGCAAGTGAAGCAGGCAAGTCGATCTTCTTCCTGATTGAAGCAAACCCAGGCCCGGGCATGGGCGTACTGGTTGCCTATATGATGTTCGGTCGCGGCAGCGCCAGACAGTCTGCGGGCGGCGCGGCGATCATCCACTTCCTCGGCGGCATCCACGAAATCTACTTCCCGTACGTGCTGATGGCGCCGCGTCTGCTGCTGGCAGTGATCCTGGGCGGCATGACCGGCGTCTTTACCCTGACGCTGCTGAACGGCGGTCTGGTTTCTCCGGCTTCGCCAGGCTCTATTCTGGCGGTGCTGGCGATGACGCCGAAAGGCGCCTACTTCGCCAATATCGCAGCGATTATCGCGGCCTTTGCAGTCTCGTTCGTGGTCTCCTCTATTCTGCTGAAAACCAGCAAAGTGAAAGAAGACGACGATATCGAAGCGGCCACCAAACGCATGCAGGATATGAAAGCGCAGTCCAAAGGCCAGTCGGTTGCCGGCGCGCCGGTAGTAGCCGACGCCAACAGCGTTGACGTCAGCCACGTGCGTAAAATCATCGTTGCCTGCGACGCCGGTATGGGCTCCAGCGCCATGGGCGCGGGCGTGCTGCGCAAAAAAGTGCAGGACGCGGGACTCGCTAACGTGTCGGTCACCAACAGCGCGATTAACTCGCTGCCGGGCGACGTCGATCTGGTGATCACGCACCGCGACCTCACCGAGCGCGCGATGCGTCAGGCGCCGCAGGCGCAGCATATTTCGCTGAATAACTTCCTCGACAGCGCGCTCTACACCAACCTGACCGATCGTCTGGTGGCGGCGAACCGCAGCGAAGCGCACCGCGAAACGGTGCAGACCGCGCTGGCGGATAGCTACGACACCAGTAACGCGCACCTGTTTAAGCTGGGCGCGGACAACGTTTTCCTCGGCCTGAGCGCCAGCAATAAAGAGCAGGCGATCCGCTTCGCCGGCGAGCAGCTGGTGAAAGGCGGCTACGTCCAGCCGGAATATGTGGAAGCGATGCTGGCGCGTGAGCAGCTCACCCCAACCTATCTCGGCGAATCCATCGCGGTGCCGCACGGCACGGTGGAAGCGAAAGATCGCGTATTGAAAACCGGCGTGGTGTTCTGTCAGTATCCGCAGGGCGTGCTGTTCGGCGACGATGCGGACGACGTCGCGCGACTGGTTATCGGCATCGCGGCGCGCAACAATGAACACATCCAGGTGATCACCAGCCTGACCAACGCGCTGGACGACGAAAGCGTGATTGAGAAGCTGGCGCACACCACCAGCGTGCAGGAAGTGCTGGATCTGCTCTCTGGCAGCCCGGCGACCGCCTAAACGTCCTGCGTGATTTTCCCTGGGGCGGGTAAGCCCGTCCCGATTTCCGGGGCGGGCGTGCCCGCCCCATCGTCATTTGATATGGGTCAATATTATGAAAGCGTTACATTTTGGAGCAGGTAACATCGGTCGCGGCTTCATCGGCAAGCTGCTGGCAGATGCCGGCATCGAGCTGGTGTTCGCCGATGTCAATCAGGCGGTGCTGGATGCACTCAACGCGCGTCATGAATATCCAGTACATGTGGTTGGCGAACAGGCAAAAGTGGAAATCGTAAAGGGCGTCAGCGCCGTTAACAGCACCAGCGACGACATTATCGCGCTGGTGGCGGAGGTCGATCTGGTGACCACCGCCGTCGGCCCACAGATCCTCGAGCGCATCGCCGGCAGCGTGGCGAAAGGACTGGCGCAGCGCCATGAAGCAGGCAACGCACGCCCGCTCAATATTATCGCCTGCGAAAACATGGTGCGCGGCACCAGCCAGCTGAAGCAGCACGTGCTGAACGCGCTGCCGGAGCAGCATCACGCCTGGGTGGAGCAGCATGTCGGCTTCGTCGACTCCGCCGTCGACCGCATCGTGCCGCCGTCTGAAGCGGGCAGCAACGATCCGCTGGAAGTGACTGTGGAAACCTTCAGCGAGTGGATTGTTGATAAAACCCAGTTCAAAGGCGCGCTGCCTGATATCGCCGGCATGGAGCTGACCGACAACCTGATGGCGTTCGTCGAGCGCAAGCTGTTCACCCTCAACACCGGCCACGCCATCACCGCCTATCTCGGCCAGCTGGCTGGCCATCAGACCATTCGCGACGCCATCCTTGACGAAAAAATCCGTGCGGTGGTCAAAGGCGCGATGGAGGAGAGCGGCGCGGTGCTGATCAAGCGCTACGGCTTCGACGCCGACAAGCACGCCGCCTATATTGAGAAAATCCTTGGCCGCTTCGAGAACCCCTACCTGAAAGATGACGTAGAGCGCGTCGGCCGTCAGCCGCTGCGCAAGCTGAGCGCGGGCGATCGCCTGATCAAACCGACGCTGGGCACGCTGGAGTATCAGCTACCGAACGCGCATCTGGTGCAGGGCATCGCCGCCGCGATGCACTATCGCAGCGCGCAGGATCCGCAGGCGCAGGAGCTGGAAGCGCTGATTAACGAGAAAGGCCCGCAGGCGACGCTGGCGCAGGTATCCGGTCTGGATGCCAACAGCGACGTGGTGGCCGCCGCGGTCAGCGCCTACCACGCAATGGCATAACAAACGCGTGTCAGTCACGCACAAGCGGTACGGGCGCAGCGAGGCTGCGCCCGTTGGCGGTATCAGAATTCTGCAGGCGACAATGGAAGAGAAGCAAGCTTTTGAAAACCGGGTGCTTGAGCGCCTGAACGCCGGACGTTCGGTGAGAAGCTTCCTGATCGCCGCCGTCGAACTGCTGGCCGAAGCGGTCAATGTGCTGGTGCTGCAGGTGTTTCGCAAAGATGACTACGCCGTGAAGTACGCGGTTGAGCCGCTGCTGCTGGGCGACGGCCCGCTTGGCGAGCTGCCGGTGCGCCTGAAGCTGATTTACGGTCTGGGCGTTATCAACCGTCACGAGTATGAAGATTGCGAACTGCTGCTGGCGCTGCGCGAAGAGCTGAATCACGATCGGGGCGATTATCGCTTCACCGACGACGAGATCCTCGGCCCGTTCGGCGAGCTGCACTGCGTGGCCGCCTGGCCGCCAAAACCCGCTTTTCATCCCGACGACGCCGAACTGCGCGCCATGCAGCAGCAGCGCTACCTGCAGATGGTGCGCTCCACGATGGTGCTCTCCCTGACCGAGCTGATCTCGCGTATCAGCCTGAAACAGGCGTTCAAACGTCCCGGCGCCTGATCTTCAGGCGCCCTGCTCCATCGCCGCGCGAATCTGCGCCGCTTTTCGTGTATCCTTTGCCTGTTTTCCACAACGAGTTTTCGCTATGAAAGAGCAAGAAAAAGCCGAGATTAAACGTCTGAGCGATCAGCTGGACGCCCTGAACCGTAAAGAGCCGCAGCTGCTGGAAGCGGGCGACGCCGAGAAGCTGGGCGCGCTGCTGAAAGAGAAAGAGACGCTGGTGACTGAGATCGAGCGCCTGCGCGACAAGATCGACGACAAGCTGAGCAAAGAGGCGCAGAAGCTGATGAATCTGCCCTTCAACCGCGAAATCACCAAAAAAGAGCAGGCCGATATGGGCACGCTGAAGAAAAGCGTGCGCGGCCTGGTGGTGGTGCACCCGATGACCGCGCTGGGCCGTGAAATGGGCCTGAAGGTGATGACCGGCTTCGCGAAGAAGCCGTTCTGAGCCAGGGATCAGGCGGCCGCCTGATCCTCCTCGTGCTGGCCGACGGCAGCGGATAGCTGCTGCGCCAGCGCGTCAAGCAGTTCGTAGCGGCGGCGATACTCCGCGCGCTTCTTGCTGGCGATATCCTCCAGCGCTTTACGCGGCAGGCTCAGCGGCAGCAGAAACAGCGCATCTTTGCGCGCCTCGCCGCCCAGCGACAGCCAGAACTCGCTGTAGCTGGCGAAGAAATAGTCGCGCTTGCTGTGACGATAGCGCAGGCTGCGAAACACATGCGTGGTATCGCCGACGGCGAGGATCTGCTCTACCGCGCACTGCTGCGCCAGCCTGGCCACCACTTCCATCAGGATACGCTTGGGAAACAGCCCGTGCGCCGCCTTCGTCGCCTCGCGGATCACCTCGTTAGAGATATGCTTGCGCGGCCCCTGTAAGCCGCCGATCAGCAAGGTGCGTTGACCCGCCTCCTGGACCAGCGAAAAAGAGAGCGAGGCGATCACCTCATGCTGATAGCGCAGCACCAGCGTAATTTCGCCTTCGCGATCAAACCGTCCCGGACAGGAGAAGAGTTCGAACCGCTCCCCATTTTTCCCCTCTAGCGTCGCCAGCAGATTATCGCCAGGGCTTTGCAGCAGCTGACGCAGCGCGCCGTTCTGCAGCGCGCCTACCATCTGATAGTGGTCGAGGATCGCCTGCGCGCGCGCCGCCACGCTGATGCCGGCGCGCAAATAGGGACGGTGCGGTTTGGCAGGCAGTAACCCCTGCACGCCCATCACCTGATGCAGATCCGGCAGGCGCGACAGCTGATGCAAATAGCGCAGCGTGGTCACGGGAAACGCCAGCGTTCTCAGGGCGAACTTCAGGCGAAAGTTTTTGCTCAACCACAGTTTATTCGGGATATATTTTCCGCTGATTAACTGAAAAAACAGCGAAGCCGACGACTCGGTGGTCGGCGCAGGCGTTGTTATAATGGACATAATGTTACATTCTCTGGTGGAATGTTTTTTAGCCTACCTGGGTGAAACTCAACGGCGGGTTAATGTCCCAAAAAGTTAAATGTCTGGTGCGAGGATGTTTAGCTGCGGTTTAATTTTCAGAATTTTGGCAATAAAAAACCGGCGAATCACGTCGCCGGTTGGGGCTACCTTAGCGGTTGAACTTACTTAGCAGAGGCGAAACGCGCCGCGGCTTCGTCCCAGTTCACCACGTTCCAGAACGCCTTGATGTAGTCAGGGCGTTTGTTCTGATACTTCAGGTAGTAGGCGTGTTCCCACACGTCCAGGCCGAGGATCGGGTAGCCTGACGCGCCAGAGATCGCTTCGCCCATCAGCGGGTTGTCCTGGTTAGCGGTAGAAACCACGGCCAGTTTGTCGCCTTTTTTCACCAGCCACGCCCAGCCTGAACCAAAGCGGGTCGCAGCGGCTTTCTCAAACTCTTCCTGGAATTTCTCAACGCTGCCGAAATCTTTTTCGATAGCCGCTTTCAGGTCGCCCTGCAGCGTGGTGCCGGTTTTCAGGCCTTTCCAGAACAGGCTGTGGTTAGCGTGGCCGCCCGCGTTGTTGCGCAGTACGCCTTTTTTGTCTGCCGGCACCTGATCCAGTTTGGTGATCAGCTCGTCAACCGGCAGGTCAGCGAATTCGGTCCCTTCCAGCGCCGCGTTAGCGTTGTTAACGTAGGTCTGGTGGTGTTTGGTGTGATGGATCTCCATCGTCTGCTTGTCGAAGTGCGGTTCCAGAGCGTCGTAGGCGTAAGGCAGGGATGGCAGTGAATAACTCATGTTCTTCCTCTCCATTTCATATTTGGGCGGCGCCGCCCAGTGGCGTGCCGCGTAAGCAGTCGAACCATTATAGTTAAATTCATGATCCGGAAAAGGGTAATCAATGCCCCATTAAACATAAGGAATTTACAAAACTGTTATAAACAAACTGTTGTTTTTACAGCCCGCCGCCGCGGCGCGTCCGTTAACGCAGCCGCTGCGGATGGCTATAGACCGTGGCGCGCCCCGGCTTACTGAAGCCGACCAGCGTCAGGTTGCAGCGCTCCGCCACCTCGACGGCCAGCCGCGTCGCCGCCGAAACAGCGAACAGGATCTCAACGCCGCACATGGCGGACTTCTGCACCATCTCATAGCTGGCGCGGCTGGAGACCAGCACCGCGCCGCCGCCCCACGCCGCCTGGCTGCGATAGCCGAGCAGCTTATCCAGCGCCACGTGACGGCCGACATCTTCGCAGCCGCCCGCCAGCTCGCCGTCCGGGCGGATCCACGCCGCCGCGTGGGTGCAGCCGGTCTGCTGGCCCACCGGCTGAAAGCGCTTGAGCTGGCTCAGGCCGCGATCCAGCTGCGCCAGATCGAAGGTCTGGGTGAAGGGCAGCGGCTGCACCGGCTTGCCGATCTGCTCCAGCTGCTCAACGCCGCACACGCCGCAGCCGGTGCGTCCCGCCAGCGCGCGGCGCTGCTCTTTCAGCGCCATAAAGCGGCGGCTGGAGAGTTCAATCTGCACCTCGATGCCGTTGCAGCCCGGCACTACGTCCAGACCAAAAATATCGTCCGGCGCGTCGATAATGCCTTCCGACAGGGAAAAGCCGATGGCAAACGCCTCCAGATCTTTCGGCGTGGTCATCATCACCACGTGCGAGATGCCGTTATACACCAGCGCGACGGGCACTTCGTCCGCCAGCCAGTCGGGCTGCGCCGCCGCCAGATCGGCGCGCTGCCACACCAGGCTTTCGCTGACGCCCGTTTGAGTTGTTAAATTTTCGCCGGTAGGTTGCGGGATAGCCTTCAATGAGTACGACCTGTAATTAACAAAAAATTAAATTATGCGCTGCCGCGAGGCGGGCAGAGAGTGCGGTCTATTTTGCCTTTTTGCCGCGGACAGCGCAAAAAAAGCGCTATACAAATTATGCGGAAAAAAGCGGGTGGACGCCGATACGGCGCGCTTTAACCTGAGAATGAGAACGATTTTCCGCTGTGCGTTAACATGCGTTTCAATATAGAAATATTATTATGCTGCTTATGCCAGAAAAAAATTTATGTACCCGCAAGCGCCTAAACGAATTTAAACAGAATTTAAAAAACGGGTTACTAAAGGCTAACTTATTGACCTTAGTCAAATAAGACGCAGACAGGGCTGCTAATTTGCATAGCTTCGCAATGGAGCTTACAGAAGAAAGATAAATGCAAATTACCAGACGGAGTTTTTTCAAAATCTGCGCTGGCGGCATGGCGGGAACCAGCGCCGCGCTATTGGGCTTTGCCCCGGAAACCGCCTTAGCCAGCATCAGAGAATATAAGCTCGTTCGCGCCCGCGAGACGCGCAATAATTGCACCTACTGTTCCGTCGGCTGCGGCATGCTGATCTACAGCCTTGGTGACGGCGCGAAAAACGCCAGCGCGGCGATCTACCATATCGAAGGCGATCCCGACCATCCGGTCAGCCGCGGCTCGCTCTGCCCGAAGGGCGCCGGCGTGCTCGACTATATCCACAGCGATCAGCGGCTGAAATATCCAGAGTACCGCGCGCCAGGTAGCGATAAGTGGCAGCGCATCAGCTGGCAGGAAGCGTTTGAGCGCATCGCCCGCCTGATGAAGCAGGATCGCGACGCCCACTTCCAGCAGACCAACGCCGCAGGCGTAACGGTCAACCGCTGGCCCACCACCTCTATGTTCTGCTCGTCGGCCGCCAGCAACGAAACCGGCCTGCTGGATCATAAGTTCGCCCGCGCGCTCGGCATCGTCGCGCTGGAGAACCAGGCGCGCCTCTGCCACGGCCCGACGGTCGCCGCGCTGGCGCCCAGCTTTGGGCGCGGCGCCATGACCAACAACTGGAACGATATTAAAAATGCCGATCTGGTGATGATAATGGGCGGCAACCCGGCGGAAGCGCATCCGGTCGGCTTTAAGTGGGTCATTGAGGCGAAGACGCGCAACAACGCGCAGGTCATCGTGGTCGATCCGCGCTTCAACCGTTCCGCCTCGGTGGCGGACCTCTACGCGCCGGTGCGCGCCGGCAGCGACGTGGTGTTCCTGATGGGGGTCATTAACTATCTGCTGCAGCACAACCAGATCCAGCAGCAGTATGTGCGCGCCTTCACCAACGCCGCGCTGATCGTCAGCGACGGCTACAGCTTCAAAGATGGGGTGTTCAGCGGCTACGACGCGGAGATGCGCCAGTACGATCGCGCCAGCTGGCGCTATGAGCTGGATGAACAGGGGCACGCCCGCCGCGACGACAGCCTGACGCATCCGCGCTGCGTGCTGAATCTGCTGAAGGCGCACGCCAGCCGCTATACGCCGGAGATGGTGACGCGCCTGTGCGGCACGCCGCAGGAGAGCTTTCTGGCCATCTGTCGCCAGCTGGCGGCCACCAGCGCGCCCAACCGCACCGCCACCATCCTCTATGCGCTGGGATGGACGCACCACACCAACGGCTCGCAGATTATCCGCACCGCCGCGATGATCCAGCTGCTGCTGGGCAATATCGGCATGCCGGGCGGCGGCATCAACGCGCTGCGCGGCCACTCCAACGTGCAGGGCTACACCGACCTCGGCCTGCTGTCGCAGAGCCTGCCGGGCTACCTGCCGCTGCCGTCGGAGAAAATGGCGACGCTGGCGGACTACCTGCAAAAAGCGACGCCCGCCGCAACGCTGCCGGGCCAGGTCAACTACTGGCAGAACACCGACAAGTTCTTCGTCAGCCTGATGAAAAGCTTTTACGGCGAGCAGGCAACGGCGGACAACCAGTGGGGTTACGACTGGCTGCCCAAGTGGGACAAGAGCTACGACTGCATGGCGCAGGCGGAGATGATGGAGCAGGGCGCGATCAACGGCTGTCTGGTGCAGGGTTTTAACCTGCTGGCCGCCTTCCCCGACAAAAACAAAGCGGTTCGCGCCCTCTCGCGCCTGAAATATATGGTGGTGATCGATCCGCTCAGCACCGAAACCGCCAGCTTCTGGCAGCCGCACGGCGAATTCAACGACGTCGATCCGGCGCAGATTGAGACCGAAGTGTTTCGCCTGCCCTCTTCCTGCTTTGCCGAAGAGGATGGCTCGGTCGCCAACTCGTCGCGCTGGCTGCAGTGGCACTGGGCCGCCGCCGAACCGCCGGGCGAGGCGCTGCACGACGGCAAAATCCTCGGCACGCTCTTTTTGCGCCTGCGCGAACTCTACCGCCAGGAAGGCGGCATCGCGCCGGAACCGCTGATGGCGATGCGCTGGGACTACAGCAATCCTGCCGATCCCTCGCCGGAAGAGGTGGCGCAGGAGAGCAACGGACGCGCGCTGCAGGACGTTTACGACGCCAGCGGCGCGCTGCTGCTGAAAAAGGGTCAGCAGCTCAACAGCTTCGCCGAGCTGCGCAACGACGGCAGCACCGCCAGCGGCTGCTGGATCTACGCCGGCAGCTGGACGCCAAAGGGCAACCAGATGGCGCGCCGCGACAACGCCGACCCGTCCGGGCTGGGCGCGGTTTCCGGCTGGGCCTGGGCGTGGCCAGCGAACCGCCGCATCCTTTATAACCGCGCCTCCGCCGATGAGCAGGGCAAAGCCTGGGATCCGAATCGTCGCCTGATCGAGTGGGATGGCCAGCGCTGGCAGGGCATCGACGTGCCGGACTATCCGCTGACGCTGGCGCCGCAGCAGCAGGCCGGCCCTTTTATCATGCAGCCCGACGGCCTGGGCCATCTCTTCGCGCTCGACAAAATGGCGGACGGCCCCTTCCCCGAGCACTACGAACCGATGGAGAGCCCCCTCGCCGCCAATCCGCTGCATCCGCAGCAGAGCCACAGTCCGGTGGCGCGCCTCTTTGCGCGCGACGCCGCGCAGCTGGGCGAGGCGGCCGACTATCCCTGCGTCGCCACCACCTACTCCATCACCGAGCTGTTTCGTCACTGGACCAAGCACGCGCTGCTGAACGCCATCGCGCAGCCAGAGCAGTTTGTGGAGATCGGCGAGGAGCTGGCGGCGGAAAAAGGCATCCAGGCAGGCGACAGCGTCAAGGTCTCTTCCCGTCGCGGCTATATCAAGGCCAAAGCGGTGGTGACGCGCCGTCTGCAGCGTCTGCACATCGACGGCAGGCCGGTCGACACCGTCGGCATTCCCTGTCACTGGGGTTTCGAGGGCACGGCGCGCAAAGGCTTCCTCGCCAACACGCTGACGCCGTCAGTGGGCGACGCCAACTCGCAAACACCCGAGTACAAAGGGTTTTTAGTTAAAGTGGAAAAGGCGTAACGGAGAACGCACATGGCTTACCCCACACAGGACATTATTCGTCGCTCCGCGACCAGTTCCCTCACGCCCGCGCCGCAGGCGCGCGATCATCGGCAGCAGGTCGCCAAGCTGATCGATGTCACCACCTGCATCGGCTGTAAAGGCTGTCAGGTCGCCTGTTCGGAGTGGAACGATATTCGCGCCGAGGTTGGCTACAACGTCGGCGTTTATGACAATCCGACCGATCTCGACGCCAAAGCCTGGACGGTGATGCGCTTCTCGGAGGTGGAGGAGGATGGCCGCCTGCAGTGGCTGATCCGCAAAGATGGCTGTATGCACTGCGCCGATCCCGGCTGTTTGAAAGCCTGCCCGTCGGCGGGCGCCATCGTGCAGTACGCCAGCGGCATCGTCGATTTTCAGTCCGAGCACTGCATCGGCTGCGGCTACTGCATCGCCGGCTGCCCGTTCAACGTGCCGCGCATTAGCAAAGAGGATAACCGCGCCTATAAGTGCACCCTTTGCGTCGATCGCGTCAGCGTCGGGCAGGAGCCAGCCTGCGTCAAAACCTGTCCCACCGGGGCGATCCGCTTCGGCAGCAAAGAGGAGATGCAGCAGCTGGCGGCGGAGCGCGTCGCCGATCTGAAATCGCGCGGCTTTGCAAACGCCGGGCTTTACGATCCGGCGGGCGTCGGCGGCACTCACGTGATGTACGTGCTGCATCACGCCAACAAACCGCAGCTCTATCACGGGCTGCCGGAAAACCCCGCCATCAGCCCGACCGTGACGTTCTGGAAAGGGATCTGGAAGCCGCTGGCGGCGATCGGCTTCGCCGCCACCTTCGCCGCCTCGCTGTTTCACTACGTCGGCGTGGGCCCCAATCGGGTCGACGAGGCGCCGCACAAGGAGGAGAACGAATGAAAAAAGACGATCGCATCATCCGCTACCGCGCGGCGGAGCGCATCAACCACTGGATTGTCGCCATCAGCTTCGTGCTGCTGGCGCTGAGCGGGCTGGGATTTCTCTTTCCCTCCTTCAACTGGCTGATGAACGTGCTGGGCACGCCACAGCTGGCGCGCATCCTGCATCCCTTTATCGGCGTGACCATGTTCGCTGCCTTTATGCTGATGTTTTTCCGCTACTGGCATCACAACCTGGTCAACAAAGAGGACCTGCTGTGGGCGCGCAATATCCACAAAATTGCCCTTAACCAGGAGGTCGGCGATACTGGCCGCTATAATTTCGGCCAGAAGTGTGTGTTCTGGGCTGCTATCATCAGCTTATTGCTGCTTCTGCTTAGCGGGATAGCGATCTGGCGTCCCTGGTTCGCCAGCGCTTTTAGCATCCCGCTGATCCGTGCGGCGCTGCTGGTGCATTCTCTCTCCGCCGTGGGCCTGATCCTGGTGATTATGGTGCACGTTTATGCGGCGCTGTGGGTAAAAGGCACCCTTACGGCGATGGTCGAAGGCTGGGTGACCGCCGCATGGGCGGAAAAACATCATCCCCGCTGGTATCGCGAACAGCGCAACCGCTCAACACAACAGGAAAAACGCCCCTGATGAGTATTCGCATTATCCCGCAAGACCAGCTGGAGAAGAGCGAAAAAACCACGGCGGATACCATTCCGCCGTTACTTTTTCCACGGCTGAAGAACCTCTATAGCCGCCGCGCCGCGCGACTGCGCGAGCTGGCAGCGAAAAATCCGCTTGGCGACTATCTGCGTTTCGCCGCCAAGATCGCGCAGGCGCAGGAGATCGTGCTGTATGACCATCCACTGCACCGCGATCTGCGCGATCGTCTGGTGCAGAGCGCCGCCCAGGACAAGCCGCCGCTCGATATCCACTCTCTGCCGCGCGAGGCGCACTGGCAGCGGCTGCTGCACTCGCTGATCGCCGAGCTGAAGCCGGAGATGACCGGTCAGGCGCTGGCGGTGCTGGAGAACCTGGAGAAAACCGCCGCCGGCGAGCTGGAAACGCTGGCCAGCGCGCTGCTGGCGGGCGAGTTCGCGCAGGTCAGCAGCGACAAAGCGCCTTTTATCTGGGCGGCGTTATCGGTCTACTGGGCGCAGATGGCAGCGCTGATCCCCGGCAAAGCGCGCGCCGAATATGGCGAACAGCGACAGTTCTGCCCGGTGTGCGCCAGTATTCCGGTGGCGAGCGTGGTGCACCTCGGCACGCAGCAGGGCCTGCGCTATCTGCACTGCAACCTGTGCGAAAGCGAGTGGTACGTGGCGCGCAGCAAGTGCAGCAACTGCGAACAGACGCGCGATCTGCACTACTGGTCGCTGGACAGCGAGCAGGCGGCGGTGAAAGCAGAGAGCTGCGGCGACTGCGGCACCTACCTGAAGATGCTGTATCAGGAGAAGGATCCCGCGCTGGAGCCGGTGGCGGACGATCTCGCCTCGCTGGTGCTGGATGCGCGCATGGAGCAGGAAGGGTTTTCGCGCAGCAGCCTGAATCCCTTTCTTTTTCCCGATGAGAGTTGATTAACCCCCTGATGGCGGAGGCGCGCGATGAAACTGATTGGCAGCTATACCAGCCCTTTTGTACGAAAGATTTCGGTTATCCTGCTGGAGAAAGGCATCGTTTTCGAATTTGTTAACGATGCACCCTACGGCCCCGACAGCCAGGTGTCGCGTCACAACCCGCTGGGCAAGGTGCCGACGCTGATTGACGACGAGCAGCAGGCCTGGTTCGACTCCTCCATCATCGCGCAGTTCCTTGAGCTGCGCGGCGACGCGCCCGCGATGCTGCCACAGGACGACGCCTGGCTGGCGCTGCATATTCGTCAGGTCGAGCGGCTGGCGGACGGCGTCAGCGACTGCGCCAGCATTATCGTGCGCGAGAAGCTGCGCGCGCCGGAACAGCAGTCCACCGAGGTGCTGACGCGCCATCGGGAGAAGATCCTGCGCGGGCTGGATCAGCTGGAGGCGATTGCGGCGCAGGGGCGTTTGCTGAACAACGGCACGCTCAACCTTGCCGATATCGCCACCGGCTGCATGATCGGCTACATCAACCTCCGTCACGTAGTGCCGAACTGGTGCGTGGATCGTCCGGCGCTGATAAAGCTGGCGGAGCAGCTGTTCCAGCGCGAGAGTTTTGCGCGCACGGCGCCGCCGGCTGCGTAACGGCAGCGGCGCGTTTTACCGATGCAACGCCCAGCGCTTAAGAACTCTCTCTGTCTTAGCGCTGGGCGAAACAGGCGGGCTAATGACGACGTCGTTAAAAAAAGCCTTTAAGCCAGATCACCACAGGTTATTTATTGTGGTTAACTTAAAAATATTTCTGGCCCTTTGTCAGAAATCATATTGATAATTCGCAGCACTGCCTGATTCGGCTTACTCTCCCCACGCTCCCATTTAGAGACGCTTTCAACAGACATGCCTGTTGTTCGCGCCAGAACTGACTGAGACAGGTTCCAGCGCTGCCGAACCTCCTTGATTTCTTCGCCAGTCATAGGACGAACATCAGGAATATCAGCAGCTTTAATACGAGCTTCAACCGTTTTAAGCGTTTCATCTTTTACCACGCCATGCTTATGATAACGTTTCGCCATAGCGTAAATATTTTTTAAATCATCACTCATTACAGTTAACCTCGAACAGTTCTTTTTTTTCAAGCAGCGTTTTTATCATAGCCTCGTTCATGGCGATAAAATCTGGCGCGATACTACAAAAAAGGTCTATTTCGGCATCCTCTATCTCTTTACCTTTCTTTTTAGAGAGATCGCTTTTTGCGTAAAGGTAAAAAAAATAAAGATGCACGCCATCATTAAAGAAAACGATTGAACGCGCGCCATCTCGTTCACTGACATTTGGCAGGGCAATCCGTCTTTTATAGGTGAACTTTCCCAGCGAATTCCCTTTAAGACCGCTGAAAACCTTGCGCGCTGTTTTACAAATAATATTATCTGTAATACTCAGTCGCCTGCGCTCTGCTTCGAACTCAGGCGTTAAAAAAACGCCCATATATTCCCCCTACATCCTTGTAAGCCGTAACCCTTACTATAGTCTTCCTTACGGGTTGGATCAAACTGCCGCTCGCTTCTCTGATAAAAAAAGGCCGACAGTGATGTCGGCCTTTTACTGGCATTATTCGCTTACGGCTAATAACACGCTTACTGCAGCAGCGAAATATCCGCCACCTGCAGGAACAGCTCGCGCAGCTTCGCCAGCAGCGTCAGGCGGTTGACGCGCACCTCGGCGTCGTCGGCGTTCACCATCACCTTGTCGAAGAAGTTATCAACCGCGGTGCGCAGCTGCGCCAGTTCGATCAGCGCATCCTGATAGCGGCCTTCGGCGAAGTAAGGCTGCAGCTTGTCGCCGAGCGCGGTGACGAAGGTCGCCAGCTGGATCTCTTCGTTCTCTTTCAGCAGCGACGCCTGCACGCTCTCATTCAGGGTTTCGGTCGATTTCGCCAGAATATTGGAGACGCGCTTGTTCGCCGCCGCCAGCGCCGCCGCTTCGTCGAGCGTGCGGAAGTGCGACACCGCCTTCATGCGCGCATCGAAGTCGGCCGGACGCGTCGGACGACGCGCCAGCACCGCCTGCAGCGTATCGACGCTGTGGCCCTCTTCCTGATACCAGCTGCGGAAGCGGCCGAGCATAAAGTCGATCACGTCGTCCACCACGTTGCCGTTGCTCAGCTTGCTGCCGTAAAGACGCACCGCTTCCTCGGTCAGGGTTTGCAGATCGAGCGGCAGGTTCTTCTCGACGATGATACGCAGCACGCCCAGCGCGGCGCGACGCAGCGCAAAGGGATCTTTGTCGCCCTTCGGATGCTGGCCGATGCCAAAGATGCCCGCGAGGGTATCCATCTTGTCGGCGATCGCTAGCGCGCAGGCCACCGGGTTCGACGGCAGATCGTCGCCGGCGTAGCGCGGCTGATACTGCTCGTTGAGCGCCACCGCCACATCTTCGGCTTCGCCGTCGTGACGCGCGTAGTGCATGCCCATGACGCCCTGCGTGTCGGTAAACTCAAACACCATATTGGTCATCAGGTCGCACTTGGAGAGCAGGCCGGCGCGCGTCGCGTGATTGACGTCCGCGCCGATTTGCGCGGCGATCCAGCCCGCCAGCGCCTGAATGCGGTCGGTTTTGTCGCGCAGCGTGCCCAGCTCTTTCTGGAACAGCACGGTTTCGAGACGCGGCAGATGATCTTCCAGACGCTTTTTGCGGTCGGTGTTAAAGAAGAATTCGGCATCCGCCAGACGCGGGCGCACCACCTTTTCGTTACCGGCGATAATCTGCTGCGGATCGCTCGATTCGATATTGGTGACGAAAATGAAGTTCGGCAGCAGCTTGCCCGCGTCGTCATAGACCGGGAAATATTTCTGATCGCCCTTCATGGTGTAGACCAGCGCTTCCGCCGGCACCTTGAGGAACTTTTCTTCGAAGGTCGCCGTCAGCACCACCGGCCACTCCACCAGCGAGGCCACCTCTTCCAGCAGGCTATCGCTCAGGTCGGCAGTGCCGCCCAGCTGACGCGCCGCCGCTTCCGCATCGGCTTTAATCTGCGCCTTACGCACCGCGTAATCGGCGATCACCTTGCCGCGCGTCTCCAGAATTTCCGGGTACTGGTCGGCGTGGTCGATAGTGAATTCCGGCTCGCCCATAAAGCGGTGGCCGCGAATCGTGCGTCCTGACGCAATGCCGAGAATAGTGGCCGGGATCAGTTCGTCGCCCAGCAGCAGCGTCACGGTGTGCACCGGACGGACAAACTGCACGTCGCTTGCGCCCCAGCGCATCAGTTTCGGGATCGGCAGCTTGCCGAGCGCGGTGGCGATCATGCCCGGCAGCAGCGACTGGGCGGACTCGCCCTTCACCTGCGCCCGGTAAACCAGCCATTCGCCTTTGTCGGTGCTCAGGCGCTCTGCCTGGTCGACGGTGATGCCGTTGCCGCGCGCCCAGCCTTCCGCCGCTTTGGTCGGCTTGCCGTCGGCGTCAAAGGCGGCAGAGACGGCCGGGCCGCGTTTCTCGACTTCACGATCGGGCTGCGCAGCGCTTAAGCCTGCGACTTTCAGCGCCAGACGGCGCGGCGCGGCGTACCAGCGCACCTCGCCATGCGCCAGACCGGCGCTGTCCAGCTCGGCGGTGACCTGTGCGGCAAAGGCTTCGGCCAGGCTGCGCAATGCTTTCGGCGGCAGCTCTTCGGTGCCGATCTCCACCAGAAACGTTTTTTCAGTCATGGCTGCCTCTTACTTGTTGTTATTGCACATCGGGAAGCCCAGCGCCTCGCGGGAGGCGTAGTAGGCTTCAGCCACGGCTTTGGTCAGGGTGCGGATGCGCAGAATATAGCGCTGGCGCTCGGTCACGGAGATCGCCTTGCGCGCGTCCAGCAGGTTAAAGCTGTGCGCGGCTTTCAGAATGCGCTCGTAGGCGGGCAGCGGCAGCGGTTTTTCCAGCGCCAGCAGCGTCTGCGCCTCTTTCTCGTACTGCTCGAAGCAGGTAAAGAGGAAGTCGACGTCGGCGTATTCGAAGTTATAGGTGGACTGCTCCACTTCGTTCTGATGGAACACGTCGCCGTAGGTGGTTTTACCCAGCGGGCCGTCGCTCCAGACCAGATCGTAGACGCTGTCGACGCTCTGGATATACATCGCCAGACGCTCAAGGCCGTAGGTGATCTCGCCGGTCACCGGCTTACACTCCAGGCCGCCCACCTGCTGGAAGTAGGTGAACTGCGTCACTTCCATGCCGTTGAGCCACACTTCCCAGCCGAGGCCCCACGCGCCCAGCGTCGGGTTTTCCCAGTTATCTTCCACAAAGCGAATATCATGCACGGTGGGATCGATGCCCAGCTCTTTCAGCGATCCGAGATACAGCTCCTGAATGTTGTCCGGCGACGGCTTGATGATCACCTGGAACTGGTAGTAGTGCTGTAAGCGGTTCGGGTTTTCGCCGTAGCGCCCGTCGGTCGGACGGCGCGACGGTTGCACATAGGCTGCGGCAATCGGCTCTGGTCCGAGTGCGCGCAGGCAGGTCATAGGGTGTGAAGTGCCAGCGCCCACTTCCATGTCCAGCGGCTGAACGATGGTGCAGCCCTGACGCGCCCAGTAATCCTGCAATGTCAGGATCAGGCCCTGAAAGGTTTTGGTATCAAACTTTTGCATGATGATTTCGCACGCGAGTCGGGTAGATGAAAAAAGAGTGCGACAGTATACCCTTTGACCGCGCGATGTGCAGCCGGAAATCCTGGCGGGCGCGGGGCGCGCCAGACGGCTCCGAATCCTGAGGCGAAAGGTTGTCGCGCGCATTGCGACTGTCTACCCTTCTTCGCACCAATGAGATGCGCAAGAGGACCCGATGTCGCAAAAGATTTGCTGGATCGACAATTTACGCGCGGTCGCCTGTTTAATGGTGATCGTAATTCATACCACCACCTGGTATATCACCGGGCCGATGGCGGTGACCGGACACTGGTGGGATATCGCCAACCTGCTCAACTCCGCGTCGCGCGTCTGCGTGCCGCTCTTTTTTATGATCTCCGGCTACCTCTTCTTCGGCGAGCGCAGCGCCCAGCCGCGCCATCTGCTGCGGCTGGTGCTCTGCCTGCTGTTCTACAGCGCGGTGGCGCTGGCCTACATCACCTGGCTGACGCCCATCAGCGAAGGGCGCTCGCTGCTGAAGATGCTGCAGAAGCCGGTGTTTTATCATCTGTGGTTTTTCTTCGCGCTAATCGGCATCTATCTGCTCTCGCCGCTGATTCAGGTCAAGCAGGTGCAGGCGCGCTACGTGGCGCTGCTGGTCATTGTGCTGGCGGTGCTGGCCAACCCGAACACGGTGGATCAGGCGGTCGGGCCGTTTCACTGGCTGCCGGTCAATCTCTACGTCAGCGGCGACAGCATCTACTATCTGCTCTACGCCCTGTTGGGACGCGCCATCGGCACCATGGAAACGCAAAAGCGCGGCGTGACGCCGCTGGCGGCGGGGCTGTTCGCCGCCTGCGTGATCGGCATTACGCTCGGCACCAAACAGGCGCTGATCGTTAACGGCGCCTTTAATGACCGCTGGTATCTCTACTGCGGCCCGCTGGTGTTTATCGCCGCCATCAGCCTGCTGGTGCTGTTCAAAAACGCGCTGAACGCCCGCACGCTGCCGGTGCTCGGCACCCTTTCACGCTATTCGCTGCCGATTTACGGCTTTCACGCGCTCTTTATTCACTTTTTGCGCACGCGTCACTATGACGATATGTCGCGGCCGCTGCTCGATCTGCCCTGGGTGTTCGGCGCGACGCTGGCGGGCAGCCTGCTGCTGGCTGTAGGCCTGCAGCGCCTCGACAGGCGTCACTGGGTAAGCTGATCGCGCCAGCGATCGCGGGCGCGCCGCAGCTGACGCGCTGAAGAAAAACCGGCGGCCAGCGCCGCTTTCTCCGCGCCTTCGCCCTGCTGCTGGCGCTGGCGCGCGATGCCCAGCCGCAGCTGCTCGTGATACTCGCGCACGCTGACGCCCAGATGCTGGCGGAACAGGCGCGCCAGGTGACGGCCGCTGACGTGAACGCGCGCGGCGAGATCCTCCAGCGACCAGGCGTGCTCGGGATGGGCGATCATCGCGTCCTGCGCGCGATGGATCGCCGGATGCAGATGGTTGCGGTAGCGCAGCCAGGGCGACAGCTGCGGATCGTCGCCGGAGCGGCGGAACCACACCACCATCTCGCGCGCCACCTCCAGCGCCGCCTGCGCGCCGCACAGCCGGTTAATCAGGTGCAGAGAGAGATCGATGCCGGCGGTGATGCCGGCGCTGGTCCAGATATTGTCGTCGTCGACGAAGACGCGATTCTCTTTCACCAGCGCGGCGGGCGCGGCGGCTTTCAGCCTTGCGAGCACCTCGTGATGGGTGGTGCACTGTACGCCGTCGAGCAAACCGGCCTGCGCCGCCAGCAGCGCGCCGGAACAGACGCAGATCAGGGTGATCTGCCGCGCGTGCAGCAGCGGCTGCTGACGTTGCAGCCAGCGTCGCGCTATTTCCGCCTGCGGCGTGGCGAACCAGACCGAAGAGTCATACACGCCCGGCACCACCAGCAGGCTGTCGGGCGGCAGGCTCGCCGGCAGCGGCTCGATGCCGGCGATGGTCATCTGCGTCGAGCTGAGCACGCTCTCCTCTGGGCCGATATAGCGCAGCGCAAAGCGATCCCCCGCCAGCCGCAGCGTCTCCGCCGGTCCGGTCACATCAAGCGCCATTACGCCGGGCAGAGTAAGAAACAGGACGGTTTGCGCCATCGCGCGACTCCTTGTTGTCAGACGCGCGCCAGGCACGCTTCCACGCTCACCACCTCGGCAAAGCGGTTAATCAGCACGGTTTCGGTACGGTGAATCAGCTCGGCGCTGCTGAGCGTGACGCCATTGTGCGTCATCGGAAAGGTCAGCGTCGCTTCGCTGACAAACAGTACCTTAAAACCGAGATCGGACGCCACGCGCGCGGTGGTTTCGCAGCACTGCTCGGTGCGGATGCCGCTGATAATCAGCGTGTCGATCCCCTGTGCCTCCAGCCAGGGCAGCAGGCCCGATTCGGTCAGGGCATTATGCACATGTTTCTGCACGCTGAAGGCCGCCTCGTGCTGCAAAAAATCCATCCGCTTCACCCAGCCGGAGTCGAGGGCAAACGGGCCCTGCGGCGCGACGTGGAAGACGTCCACCACCGGAATTGCTTTCGCCTGGCAGCCTTCGATCAGCGCGCTGATATGGCGCTGAAAAGCCGGAACGTCCTCTTCCTGCCAGAAATCACGGTGCTGAAACGACTGCTGAACATCAATGACTAACAGTGCTGCCTGTGCCATTTTCGGCCTCCTGAGAAATGAATTCAGGCCCATCACGACGGGCCTGAGGCAGAGGAAGAAGGCCAAATCGGGACAAGATAGCGACAGGACGGGACAGGCTTAGCGCATCAGCGGCGCCAGCTGCGTATAGAGGCGAGCAAAGGTGTCGCGCAGCGGCTGATAATGGTGATGGCGCGCCGCGTCGGGCTGATGGCGCTGCACGCGCGGTAAGGCAGGCAGCGTCGCCTGCGGGTCGAGCGCCAGCTGCGCCAGCCGCGCCGCGCCGAGCGCTGGCCCCACCTCGCCGCCCTGACAGTAGTCGAGCGTCTGGCCGCTGATATCGGCCAGCATCTGCCGCCACAGCGCGCTGCGCGCGCCGCCGCCGATCAGCATAATGCTGGAGGGCGCGACGCCGCACTCGTGCACCGCGTCGATGCCCTGCGCCAGCGCGTAGCCGACGCCTTCCAGCACCGCGCGCGCCAGCTCCGGCCGACCATGCTGATGCGTCAGGCCGAAAAAGACGCCGGTCGCCTGCGGATTGTTGTGCGGCGTGCGTTCGCCGGAGAGATAGGGCAGAAACCACAGCGGCGGCGCGCTGTCACTGGCACGCTCCGCTTCCGCCAGCAGCTGCGGCACGTCGGCGCAGCCGGTCAGCGCTGCGGCCCAGTCGAGCGAGGCGGCGGCGCTGAGGATCACCGACATTAAATGCCAGCGCTGCGGTAGCGCATGGCAGAAGCTGTGTACCGCGCGCTGCGGATTGCTGAGGTAGCCGTCGCTGACCACGAAATAGACGCCGGAGGTGCCAAGCGACAGCATGCCCTGGCCCGGCTCGGTCATGCCGACGCCCACCGCGCCCGCGGCGTTGTCGCCGCCGCCCGCCACCAGCGGCACCGGCGCCATGCCCCAGCGCGCCGCGATGTCGGCGTTCAGCGAACCGGTCACCGCGTTACCTTCGAATAGCGCGGGCATCTGCTCGCGCGTCAGGCCGCAGGCATCGAGCATCCGATCGCTCCAGTCGCGGCGCGCCACGTCGAGCCACATCGTGCCCGCCGCGTCCGACATGTCGCTGGCGAAGTCGCCGCTCAGCCGCCAGCGCAGGTAGTCTTTCGGCAGCAGCACCTTCGCCACCCGCTGAAAAATCTCAGGCTCGTGCTGTTGCACCCAGAGCAGTTTGGGCGCGGTAAAACCGGGCATCATCAGGTTGCCGGTGATCTGGCGCGACGCGGGCACGCGCTGCTCCAGCTCGCGGCACTGCTCGCCGCTGCGCCCGTCGTTCCATAAAATGGCCGGACGCAGCACGCGATGCGCGCTGTCCAGCAGCGTCGCGCCGTGCATCTGGCCGCTCAGGCCGATGGCCTTCACCTCGCTGAGCGCATGCTGCTGCGCCAGCGTCTGCATCGCCCGATCGGTCGCCAGCCACCAGCTTTCGGGATCCTGCTCGCTCCAGAGCGCCTGCGGACGCGACACCTGCAGCGGCGCGCTGCTGACCGCCGCCACCTCGCCCTGCGCATTCAGCAGCGCCACTTTGACCCCGGACGTGCCTAAATCGATCCCGATATACATGCCTTACTCCCGGTTGTGTCAGAAATCATAAAGATAGTGGTTGACCAGGTTCTCCAGCTGCTCCTGGCGACCGCTGTGATGCTGCGGATTGAACTGCTGCTGCTGAGCATGCGCCGCCAGCGAGGCGAGAGAAAACTCCCCTTTCAGGATTTGCTGGCCGAACTCGCCATTCCAGCCGCTGTAACGCTGTGCCACGCGTTGGTCCAGCTCGCCCGCCGCTACCATGCGCGCCGCCGCCTTCAGCGCCAGCGCCATAGTATCCATCGCGCCGATATGGCCGTAAAAGAGGTCATATTTGTCCGTGCTCTGGCGACGCACTTTGGCGTCGAAGTTCAGGCCGCCGGTGGTGAAGCCGCCCGCTTTAATAATCTCGTACATCACCAGCGCGTTCTCTTCCACGCTGATCGGGAACTGGTCGGTATCCCAGCCGCACTGGACATCACCGCGGTTGGCGTCCACCGAACCGAAAATGCCCAGCGCGATGGCGGTGGCGATCTCATGATGAAACGAGTGGCCCGCCAGCGTGGCGTGGTTCGCTTCCACGTTCACCTTGATCTCTTTCTCCAGCCCGAACTGCTTCAGGAAGCCGTACACCGTCGCCACGTCATAATCATACTGATGTTTGGTCGGCTCCTGCGGTTTTGGCTCGATCAGCAGCGTGCCCTGGAAGCCGATTTTATGTTTGTGCTCCACCACCATCTGCATAAAGCGGCCAATCTGCTCGCGCTCCTGGCGCAGATCGGTGTTCAGCAGGGTTTCATACCCCTCGCGGCCGCCCCACAGCACATAGTTTTCGCCGCCCAGCGTCTGCGTCGCCTGCATGGCGCTGCACACCTGGCTCGCCGCCCAGGCGAAGATTTCCGGATCGGGGCTGGTCGCCGCGCCGGCACCATAGCGCGGATGGGTAAAGCAGTTGGCGGTGCCCCACAGCAGCTTCACGCCGCTCTCCTGCTGTTTCTCCAGCAGCTTGTCGGTCATCACCGCGAAATTTTCCTGATAGCTGCGCAGCGAATCGCCCTCCGGCGCGACGTCGACGTCGTGGAAGCAATAGTAGGGCACGTTGAGCTTGTGGAAAAACTCAAACGCCACGTCCGCCTTGAGCTTCGCCAGCTGCAGCGCGTCGCCGCTTTTTTGCCACGGGCGATCGAACGCGCCGACGCCGAACATATCCGCGCCGTTCCAGCAGAAGGTGTGCCAGTAGCAGGCGGCAAAACGCAGGTGCTCAGCCATGGTTTTGCCGAGGATAACCTCGTCAGGATTGTAATGGCGAAACGCCAGTGGATTGGTGCTCTTTACCCCTTCAAAACGAACGTGTTCGATCTGGTCGAAATAGGCGTGCATGTTTCGCTCCTCAGCGTGAAAATCCGGACAGTCGGCCGTGAGCCTTTATATTGCTTGCGCTTTTTCCGTCGGCTCAATTACGATATTTCACACCCAGATTGAGATAATTAATATTTGTGCGTTTGCTCGCAAATTAATAACCAGACCGCGCTTCGCCGCCCTCCCCTTCTCTTAAAAACGTTAAATCTCGATCCCGCTCATAAAAACGGAAATAAACCAAAAAACGTAATCGCTGGATAAAAATCAGTAATTGATGTTGGCGGAAACTCAGGGCAACAATTCATCCGCCTGGACCAAAGCGATAACGACAACAGCCTCTCCCACCCTACAGGATGAACATCATGAAAATGAAACGTACGCTGTTAGCCGCCTGCGCCGCGCTGGCACTCTTCAGCCACGCCGGCAGCGCCAAAGAAGTGAAGATCGGCATGGCGATTGACGACCTGCGCCTTGAGCGCTGGCAAAAAGATCGCGACATCTTCGTAAAGCAGGCGGAATCGCAGGGCGCCAAAGTCTTTGTGCAGTCGGCCAACGGCAATGAAGAGACGCAAATGTCGCAAATCGAAAATATGATCAACCGCGGCGTCGACGTGCTGGTGATCATTCCCTACAACGGGCAGGTATTAAGCAACGTGGTGGCCGAAGCGAAACGCGAAGGCATTAAAGTGCTGGCCTACGACCGCATGATAAATAACGCCGATATCGATTTTTATATTTCGTTCGATAATGAAAAAGTCGGCGAACTGCAGGCGGAAAGCATTGTTAAGCAGGTGCCGAAAGGAAACTATTTTCTGATGGGCGGATCGCCGGTAGATAATAACGCGCACCTGTTTCGCGCCGGTCAGATGAAGGTGTTAAAACCCTATATCGACAACGGCAGCATTAAAGTGGTCGGCGACCAGTGGGTCGACGCCTGGCTGCCGGAAAACGCGCTGAAAATCATGGAAAACGCCCTGACCGCCAACGGCAATCACATCGACGCGGTGGTCGCCTCCAACGACGCCACCGCCGGCGGCGCGATCCAGGCGCTGAGCGCGCAGGGCCTGGCGGGCAAAGTCGCCATCTCCGGTCAGGACGCCGATCTCGCCGCCATCAAGCGCATCATCAACGGCACCCAGACCATGACCGTCTATAAGCCGATCACCCAGCTCGCCACCGAAGCCGCCAACATCGCCATTGAGCTGGGCAACGACAAAACGCCCGCCAGCAACGGCAAGCTGAACAACGGCCTGAAAGAGGTGCCCTCGCGCCTGCTGACGCCGATTCAGGTCAATAAAGAGAATATCGAGAGCACCGTGGTGAAAGACGGTTTCCATAAACAGAGCGAACTCTGAGCGCGCGCCGCGAAGAGGAGAGATCGATGCTGCTGGAAATGAACAATATCACCAAGCGATTCGGCGCCGTGAAGGCGCTGGATAACGTCAGCCTGCGGCTGGAGAGCGGCGAAGTGATGTCGCTGTGCGGCGAAAACGGCTCGGGCAAATCCACGCTGATGAAAATCCTGTGCGGGCTCTACCCGCACGGCGAGTTCGACGGCGAGATCCACTTCGCTGGCGAGGCGATTCAGGCGCAGACCATCCGCGACACCGAACGCAAGGGCATTGTGATTATTCATCAGGAGCTGGCGCTGGTGCGCCAGCTGACGGTGATGGAGAACATTTTTCTCGGCGCCGAGCTGGGCCGCTTCGGCATCGTTGACGACGAAACCATGACGCTGCGCTGCCAGCAGCTGCTGGCGCGGGTCAGGCTCGACGTCTCGCCCGACGCTCGCGTCGGCGACCTCGGGCTGGGGCAGCAGCAGCTGGTCGAGATCGCCCGCGCGCTGAATAAGCAGGTGCGGCTGCTGATCCTCGATGAGCCGACCTCCTCGCTGACCGAGCGGGAAACCGAGGTGCTGCTGAGCATTATCAATAACCTGCGCGACCACGGCATCGCCTGCATCTATATCTCCCACAAGCTGAACGAGGTGAAAGCGATCTCCGATACCATCTGCGTCATCCGCGACGGCAAGCCCATCGCTACTCGCCCAGCCGCCGGGCTGAGCGAGGATGACATTATTACCATGATGGTGGGCCGCGAACTCACCGCGCTTTATCCGCATCAGCGGCACGCTATCGGCGAGACGGTGCTGCGCGTCGAGCACCTCACCGCCTGGCATCCGGTTAACCGGCAGGTGCGCCGCGTCAACGACGTTTCGTTCAGCCTGAAGCGCGGCGAGATCCTCGGCATCGCCGGGCTGGTCGGCGCCGGCCGCACCGAAACGGTCCAGTGCCTGTTCGGCGTCTGGCCGGGGCGCTGGCAGGGCGATATCTGGATTAACGGCAAGCAGGTGCAGATCCGCGACTGCCAGCAGGCGATCGCCCAGGGCATCGCTATGGTGCCGGAAGACCGTAAAAAAGATGGCATCGTGCCGCTGATGGGAGTAGGGAAAAATATCACCCTGGCGGCGCTGGACCAGTTCAGCCGCCGCTTCGCGCCGCTGGACGAGACGCGCGAGCAGCACGTCATTAACGACGCTATCGCGCGGCTGCGGGTGAAGACCTCGTCGCCGGAGCTGGCCATCGGTCGGCTGAGCGGCGGCAACCAGCAGAAGGCGATTATCGCCAAATGTTTGCTGCTCAACCCGCAGATCCTGATCCTCGACGAGCCGACGCGCGGCATCGACGTCGGCGCGCGTCAGGAGATCTATCTGCTGATCAACAGCCTGGTGCAGCAGGGGATCGCGGTGATCGTCATCTCATCCGAACTGCCGGAAGTGTTGGGCCTGAGCGATCGCGTGCTGGTGATGCATGAAGGGCGGATCAAAGCCGATCTGATTAACAACAACCTGACTCAGGAGCAAGTAATGGAAGCGGCCCTGCGGAGTGAACATTATGCTTAAAACCGAAAGTCGTCAGGGCACGCTGCCGGGCGCGCCGTCGCCGGGGAAATTCTCCCTGCCCAATCTGCAGGTGCTGGTAATGCTGGGCGCCATCCTGGTTATCGCCCTGTTTTTCACCTGGACCACCGACGGCGCGTGGCTTAGCGCGCGCAACGTCTCTAACCTGCTGCGCCAGACCGCCATCACCGGCATTCTGGCGGTCGGCATGGTGTTCGTGATTATTTCGGCGGAGATCGATCTCTCGGTGGGCTCGATGATGGGCCTGCTGGGCGGCGCAGCGGCGATTTTCGACGTCTGGCTCGGCTGGCCGCTGCCGCTCACCATCGCGGCGACGCTGCTGATGGGGCTGCTGTTAGGCACCTGGAACGGCTGGTGGGTCGCCTATCGCAAAGTGCCGTCATTTATCGTCACCCTGGCCGGTATGCTGGCGTTTCGCGGCATTCTGGTAGGGATCACCAATGGCACCACGGTCGCGCCGACCACGCCCGCCATGTCGCAGATTGGACAGAGCTATCTTCCCGACGGCGTCGGCTTCGGTTTCGGCATCGCCGGTCTGGCGCTGTTTATGCTGTGGCAGTGGCGGCTGCGGCTGCGCCGCCAGCAGCTGGGGCTGACGCAGTCCGCCGCCGGCAGCACGGTGGCGCGACAGGCGATTACCGCGGTGCTGGTGCTGGGCGCCATCTGGCTGCTCAATGACTATCGCGGCGTGCCGACGCCGGTGCTGCTGCTGGCGTTGCTGCTGCTGGGCGGCATGTTTATGGCGACGCGCACCGCCTTTGGCCGCCGTATCTACGCCATCGGCGGCAACCTCGACGCCGCGCGGCTGTCGGGCATTAACGTGGCGCGCACTAAGCTGGCGGTGTTCGCCATCAACGGCGTGATGGTGGCGATCGCCGGGCTGATTTTAAGTTCGCGCCTCGGCGCGGGCTCGCCGTCGGCGGGCAATATCGCCGAGCTGGACGCCATCGCCGCCTGCGTTATCGGCGGCACCAGCCTGGCGGGCGGCGTAGGCTCGGTGGCGGGCGCGGTGATGGGCGCGTTTATTATGGCGTCGCTGGATAACGGCATGAGCATGATGGACGTGCCCACCTTCTGGCAGTACATCGTCAAAGGGGCGATCCTGCTGCTGGCGGTGTGGATGGATACCGCCACGCGCCGGCGGGTGTAATCGCGTCGGCGATCACAACGTGGCGCAAACAATTTCTGCGGTTCATCGCGCCGTGCTATGCATGGCGCTGGGATTCAGGAGAGCGCGCCACTATGCATGAAAAACGCTATCGCATTACGTTGCTGTTCAATGCCAACAAAGTGTATGACCGTCAGGTGGTAGAGGGCGTCGGCGAATATTTACAGGCGTCGCAGACCGACTGGGATATTTTTATCGAGGAGGATTTTCGCTGCCGCATCGAGAATATTCGCGAATGGCTGGGCGACGGCGTGATCGCCGACTACGACGACAGCTCTATCGAGCAGCTGCTGGCGAACGTCGAGGTGCCGATCGTTGGCGTCGGCGGCTCCTACCATCGCCAGCAGGATTATCCGCCGGTGCACTATATCGCCACCGACAACGCGGCGCTGGTAGAGAGCGCCTTTCTTCACCTCAAAGAGAAGGGCATCAACCGCTTCGCCTTTTACGGCCTGCCCGCCTCCAGCGGCAAGCGCTGGGCGCAGGAGCGCGAGCACGCCTTTCGCCAGCTGGTGCAGCGCGAGCGCTATCAGGGCGTGGTGTATCAGGGCATGAACACCGCGCCGGAGAACTGGCAGCACGCGCAGAACCGGCTGGCCGACTGGCTGCAAACCCTGCCGCAGCAGACCGGCATTATCGCCGTGACCGACGCCCGCGCGCGTCATCTGCTGCAGGCGTGCGAACACCTTAAAATTCCGGTGCCGGAAAAGCTGAGCGTGATCGGCATCGACAACGAAGAGCTGACGCGCTATCTGTCGCGCGTGGCGCTCTCGTCCGTGGCGCAGGGCACGCGGCAGATGGGCTATCAGGCCGCTAAGCTGCTGCATCGCCTGCTGGACAAGCAGCCGCTGCCGCTTCAGCGTATTCTGGTGCCGCCGGTCAAGGTGATCGCCCGCCGCTCCACCGATTTCCGCTCGCTGCGCGATCCCGCCGTTATCCAGGCGATGCACTATATTCGCTTCAACGCCTGTAAAGGCATCAAGGTCGAGCAGGTGCTGGACGCCATCGGCATGTCGCGCTCCAACCTGGAGAAGCGCTTCCGCGATGAAACCGGCGACACCATTCACGCCATGATCCACCGTGAAAAACTGGAAAAGGCGCGCGAGCTGCTGGCCTCCTCCTCTTTGAACATCAACGAAATTTCGCAGATGTGTGGCTATCCTTCGCTGCAATATTTCTATTCGGTGTTTAAAAAAAGCTATGCCGCGACGCCGAAGGAATATCGCCAGCATTATGGCGAAAGCGTGCTGTAACAGAAAATAAAGGCTAAGCCGCATTTGGCGTAAAACAGACGACGTTTTATTGTCGCCGCAGGTTTAGCCTTGCGGTTAATAATGTTTTGCGCCGCACGTCCAGGCTGGCTAAATAACCCCATTTGCCTCCCCGCCTTTTTTCACTTTCAAAAGTTACAATAGTTACAATATTTGTAATTCTTTTTAAAACATGTGGTGTGAATGTTATATTCCGCCGCGCTTTTAACTGTAACTTAACACATGACCCAATCGTGTTGGATGTGAGTTGAATTTTTGATGGAGATCGCAGCGCCTCCGCAGAAGGCGCGCGGTGTCACTGGCCGGTTATCACCGATAGCCGTTGGAGAAGTGTTTCATGCGTAAAATTGTACAACTTCTGGCTCTCTGCGCGCCGCTGCTGGTCGCGCAACACGCGGCCTGGGCCGACGAGCAGAAAAACGTCGACGTCATGCTCATTGGCGGCGGCGTAATGAGTGCCACCCTGGGAACCTATTTGCAGGAGCTGGAGCCGCAGTGGAATATTGAGATGGTTGAGCGTCTCGATAAAGTCGCTGAAGAAAGCTCTAACGGCTGGAATAACGCCGGCACCGGCCACTCTGCGCTGGCGGAAATGAATTACACGCCGGAAAAAGATGACGGCAGCATCGATATCAGCAAAGCCGTCGAAATTAACGAATCTTTTCAGATTTCCCGCCAGTTCTGGACCTATCAGGTCAATCGCGGCGTCCTGACCAACCCGAAAAGCTTTATTAACAGCACGCCGCATATGAGCTTTGTCTGGGGCGACGACAACGTCAACTTCCTGCACAAGCGCTACGAAGCGCTGCAGAAAAGCACGCTGTTCCGCGGCATGGAATATTCAGAAGACCACGCGCAGATCGAGAAGTGGATCCCGCTGGTAATGGAAGGCCGCGATGCGAAACAGAAAGTGGCGGCCACGCGCATTCCGATCGGCACCGACGTCAACTTCGGCGAAATCACGCGTCAGCTGGTGGCGTCGCTGCAGAAAAGCGATCGCTTCTCGCTGGAAACTGGCCATGAAGTGCGCGATATCAAGCGCGCCGACGACGGCGGCTGGAACGTGACCGTCGCCGATCTGCACAACAACAACGCCGAGCACGTGGTGCACGCGAAGTTCGTGTTTATCGGCGCAGGCGGCGCGGCGCTGCCGCTGCTGCAGAAGTCGGGCATCCCGGAAGCGGATAACTATGCGGGCTTCCCGGTGGGCGGCGAGTTCCTCGTCACCGACAACCCGGCCGTGGTGCAGCGTCACCTGGCGAAGGTGTACGGCAAAGCCTCTGTCGGCGCGCCGCCGATGTCGGTGCCGCACCTGGATACCCGTATGCTGGACGGCAAACGCGTGCTGCTGTTTGGACCTTTCGCGACGTTCTCCACCAAGTACCTGAAAAACGGTTCGCTGTGGGATATGTTCGGCGCCACCACCACCTCCAACTTTATGCCGATGGTGCATGTGGGTCTGGATAACTTCGATCTGGTGAAATACCTGATTGGCCAGCTGATGCTGTCGGACGACGACCGCTTCGCCGCGCTGAAAGAGTACTTCCCGGACGCGAAGAAAGAGGACTGGCGTCTGGCGATTGCGGGCCAGCGCGTGCAGATCATCAAGAAAGATGCGGAGAAAGGCGGCGTGCTGCGTCTCGGCACCGAAGTGGTCGCCTCTAAAGATGGCTCTATCGCCGCGCTGCTGGGCGCGTCGCCGGGCGCCTCAACCGCCGCGCCGATCATGCTGACGCTGATGCAAAAAGTCTTTAAGGACAAAGTCGCGTCCGACGCCTGGCAGAGCAAGCTGAAAGAGATGATCCCCTCTTATGGCCAGAAGCTGAACGGCGACGTGGCGGCAACAGAGAAAGAGCTGTCGGAAACCAGCCGCGTGCTGCAGCTCGACTATACGCCGCTGACGCCAGCGGCCACCCGCGACCAGGCGGCCACGCCGGTAGCGACCGCGCAGTAACCACGGACGCACCTCAGGGATGAGGTGCGTATCCGCGCAGGCCGAGCGAGCAAAGATGCCTGAGCGACTTTGCGATCGCTTCCCGTCATCCGCGACCTCTCCTGCTCTCTTTATCCCTGACGTTGTTCAAACTGCTCTATCACCGCCAGCGACAGCCCTACCGCCGGATCGAGGCGCGTCTGTAAAAAATGCAGCGCCGTGTTTTGAAAGGTGAAGGCTGGCGTGCCGGCCGCGATGCGTTTACGCACCGTGTCGCAAAACAGCGGATGCAGATTCCAGGGCGCGTCGATAATCACGCTGGCGGGATTGAGCAATAAAATCACCTCGCCGATGGCTCTGGCGAGAAAGCCGCCCGCCTGCTGCATCACCTCATCGACGACCTTCGGCGCCTCGTCGCGCGTCTGCCAGCTCAGGCCGGGACGGCGCTGCGCCAGCTGCTGCGCGATCGCCGGTTTGCTGATCAGCGCTTCGGCGCATCCCTGACGTCCACAGCGACAGCGCGGGCCATCCGGCTGCACGTTGATATGCCCTACTTCGCCCGCCGTCCAGCTGTGGCCGGTCACCACTTCGCCCTGCTGCACCAGCGCGCCGCCTACGCCCTCGGCGATACGCAGATAAAAGTGGCTGCACTCGGTTTTCAGTCCCAGCTGCTGCACCGCCAGCAGCGCCGACGCCTTGACGTTATTCATCACGCGCAGCGGCACCGCGACCTTTTGCCTGACCGGCGTCAGCAGATCGACATCCTGCCAGCCAAGATGGGTCGACAGGTGCATCCAGCCGCGATCGGGATCGACGATGCCGGGAAAGCCCAGCCCGATACCCAGCAGCTGCGGGTGCTTCTGCGCCAGCTCGCCGCACAGGTTCGCCACCTCATCCAGCAGCTTTTTCGGGTTGCTGGTGTCGACGCGGCGCGTCTGCTCCACCATCACCTGCGAAAAGTAGTCGCAGACGCGCCAGTAAATCGCGTTGCGCTCCACCATTACGCCGGCGCTTTTCAGCTTTTCCGGCAGCAGGGCGATCTCAATCTTCGGCCGTCCGGCGGCGGAGACGCTGACCGGACCCAGCTCCTGCACCAGCGCCTTCTCCAGCAGTTCATCGACGATCAGCGACACCGTATTTTTGCTGAGCGACAACAGGTGGGCTAAATCCTGACGCGACGTGACGCGCAGGCGACGTAGCTGCGTCATCACGCGCTTTTGATTGTTGAGTCTGAGTAGTGCAGGACCTTTACCCATATTTTATGCGCTCCTCTGACAGGCAACATAACTTCAGTGTAACAGCGTCAGAGAGCGCCTTATCTGGCACTTTTGCGCGCTGTTTCACACAAGTTGCAGAGGGTGGAAAAAGGCGTAAAAAAACCGGGGCACCCCCGGTTTTTTGCAGCAGAACGCGCGCGTTAGTACTCGTCGCCGCGCACGCGGCTGCGGTAGCTTTCCCAGTCGAAGCGCACCCACATGCTGTTGCCAAGGCGCATACGATCCATCACGCGCTCACCCAGCAGCGTATTCATGCCGGCGGGATCGAGGTTAGAGAGCATCCCGGTCGGGCGTTTCGACGAGGAGCGGCGGTCGACGATCTGGTTGATGATCACCTTTTCATAGCGCGATTCGCTCTGCATGCCGATCTCGTCAATCACCAGCAGATCGACGGTGCTGAGATCGTGCAGCAGGCGCTCTTCGGTAATGTCGCTGCCGCCGCTGAAGGTGCCCTTCATGCTGGACATTAAATCCGCCACGGTGACGATCAGCACGCTTTTGCCGCGCAGGATCAGATCGTTGCCGATAGCCGCCGCCAGATGGTTTTTGCCGGTACCGGGACGGCCGGAAAAGACGAAGCTGGCGATGCTGCCCTCAAAATCGTTGGCGTACTGGCGCGCCATGGTTAACGCTCTGCGCTGGCCCTCATTCTCGACGCGATAGTTGTCGAACGAGCAGTTCATATGCAGCTCGCGAATGCCGGATCGCCCCATCACGCGCTGCATTTTCATGGCGCGGTTTTCACGCACGATGGACTCCGAACGCAGGCGGCCCTGCTCCTGATTCCACGCCAGCAGCTCTTCACCGCTGGTGAATTTCGGCTGGACGTTGGCGGGCATCATTTTTTTCAGACGGCTGAACAGATCGGTCGGCGTTTTCATTACTCACCTCGAAACCCATCGGGAATGTTGTAATCAGTATTGCTGATTTGCGTGATGTCGCGTTTCGGCTGGCCGCCGCTGGCGGCGCGGTTCATCTGCACGCTGCGCGCCAGCTTCTGCTGCCACTGCACGTGATGAAACAGGCGGCCTTCCGCCTGCCAGTAGGCGACAAAGGCGGCCAGCTCGGCGGGCGTGACCGGCTCGCTCAGCGCCACGCCCCAGATAGCGGCCTGACGCTGGAAATCGGCGTCGGGCTGCCAGCCTGCATACATGGCGAATTTTCCCGCCGGCGTTGGCAGCGCGGCAGGCAGGTCGTCATACAGACTGTCGTCCAGCGTCACGTCGCTGCGGTGCTGCGTCGCCGCCTCCAGCGCCAGCAGATGCGCCAGCCGCTCAGGCGTCACGGCGTAGAGCACCGGCGCGTAGTTATCGAGCACCGCCAGCGTGCCGTTTTCCGCCTGTTGCAGCGCCTGACGCGGATCCTGACGAAAGGCATCCAGACCAATAAGCGTAGAAGTAAGAATTTTGACTGACATGATGAAACCTGACGTTGACCTGCACGTTGCGCCGGCAGAGCACCGGCGCACAAGTCTCTATTGTACCTTTTTTAACGCCCGGACGCGCCAAAAAAGGCGGAGCTTACGAGGAGTATGACGCAGGTTCGGCGGCAAGAGAATGGGCGATCGGCTCGGCGGCGGTAGCGGCGGCGCGCGCCGGACGCGTTTGCCACAGATATAGCACCGAGGCGAGCCAGCAGATGCTGTAGCCCAGCAGCTCGGTGCCCTCTTCCGCGATGTTTTTTACCACGCGGTTATAGCCGTCCAGCATCAGGTGCTGCCACAGCTGGTGCATGCCGAACAGGCGAGAGAACACCAGCACGATCAGCAGGCCGCTGGCGGTCATCAGCCAGCTGCGGTGGGTGACAAACGCCACCAGCCCCTCCAGCGTGCCGCGCGGCGCGCGCAGCGCCAGCGCCAGGCTGGCGGCGGCGGTTGCCAGCGCGAACCAGACCCAGCTGCCGTGCTCGACGACGTCGAAGACGAAGTCCAGCTCGCGGATCAGCATGCAGCTGTAGAAGCCGCCGATCAGGATCAGCGCGCCGCGCTGGGCCGCGCGACGACGCGACGACAGGAAAAACATCACCGCGACCGAGGCGAGCATCACCTCCTGCAGCGTTTCCGTCAGCGAGGTTTCATGCATGGCGTCGTTCATCCAGTTAACGTCGATATAGATAGCCGACATCATGGCGACGAGAAACAGTGTTGCAAATAAAAAAGCCGCGCATTCACGGCCGAGGATTAAAAATTGTTCGCGCATATTATTACCACTATTATGATTAGCGCGCTTATTATATGGCGTAACTTACCCGCCCTTTCTCATTTTATGCCCCGAGTTAAAAACTGGCGCTCACGCCGAGGCTGTAAATAAACTGCTCGCCGCTGTTGAGCGCGTCGCTTTGCGAGAACGCCGCGAACGCCGCCACATACTGATTTAAGGGAATATGTGCCCCGACGCTGAGATCGACCCAGCCCGATTCGCGCACTGCCGCGTCATCCAGCGGCCGGTCGCGCGCCGCGCCGGTCAGGCTATCGCCCGGCAGATAGCTGTAGCTAAGCTGCGCGTAGGGCGCGATCCCCTCCAGTTGCGAGTCGACGCGCCAGCCCAGCGTCGCGACGCCGTCGCGGCTGACGTCGCACTGCGCGCACTCAGCCGGCGCCAGCGCTGGAGCGTACTGCGCCACCGGCCCGGTGGTCAGCGGCCCTCCCAGCGGCATCGCCCAGCCGGCGCTGTAGCGCGAGCCGGTTGGCACCGGCTCGACGCGCAGCGTAAGCGCCGTCGGCGAGTTCAGCGCCGCGTCCAGCAGGCTAACCTGCGCGTCGTCGCCGAACACCAGGCGATTTCGGGAAATTTTTTCCGCAAGGATGGTGTCGTAATCGGGAGCTGCGCGCGCGCCGTCATCCACTGATGACAGCGTCGTACCGCTCCAGGCGAACAGGGGCGCTGCAAAGCAAAAAAGCAACGCACTACGCAGCGCCAGCGTGGTAAGGCGCTGGCGGGCACACTGACTTTTCTGCGACATGAAAACTCCCGACAAGGCTGAAGAGAGTAAAGCGGCGTAAGTAATAGGCTGTTTTATCACGCCTGCTGTTTAACTATTAACCGACTATACGTAAGATCAAGCCTCGCCAACATTTTTTTCTTTATAAGGATATAGAACATGCAACGATGCGGCTGGGTTACCCAGGATGCGCTTTATATGGCCTATCACGATCGCGAGTGGGGCATTGCGCAAACCCACAACCAGGCGCTGTTTGAGATGCTCTGCCTGGAAGGCCAGCAGGCGGGACTCTCGTGGATTACCGTGCTGAAAAAGCGCGAAAACTATCGTCGCGCCTTTCACGGATTCGATCCCCAGAAGGTCGGTTTAATGGATGACGAAGAGCTGGCGCGTCTGATGCAGGATAGCGGCCTGATACGCCATCGCGGCAAACTGGCCGCCATTATCGGCAACGCGCGCGCTTATCTGGCAATGGAGGCGAAAGGCGAGGATTTTGCGCGCTTCGTGTGGAGTTTTGTTGATAACCAGCCGCTTGTGCACCACTTTGCTCATTATAAAGAGGCACCAACCACCTCGGAACAGGCAATAGCGCTGTCGAAGGCTTTAAAGCAGCGTGGTTTTAAATTCGTCGGACCGACAATTTGCTACTCCTTTATGCAGGCCTGTGGCCTGATCTGCGATCATCAGACCAACTGTTTTTGTCATCCTGACAACCTTTTAGGCGCAACGCCGACAAAATAAGAGTTTCCCTCACCCTTTCTCCTGTTTAAAGCGGCATAATTCCGCCGCTTTAAGACGTTACGTCTTGTTTGATTGAGGGAATGAGCATGTATAAAAAAACATTTACGCTTTGCCTGTTACTGAGCGGCAGCCTTGCGCTGTCGGGTTGCACCGTTAACCCCTATACCAACGAATCACAGGCCGGCAAATCCGGCATCGGCGCCGGTCTTGGCGCGCTGATGGGCGCCGGCGTCGGCGTTCTCTCCTCCTCGAAGAAAGATCGCGGCAAAGGTGCGCTGATTGGCGCGGCCTCCGGCGCGGCGCTGGGCGGCGGCATCGGCTACTACATGGACGTGCAGGAAGCGAAACTGCGCGAAAAAATGCGCGGCACCGGCGTCAGCGTGACGCGTCAGGGCGACAATATCGTGCTGAATATGCCCAATAACGTCACCTTCGACTCCAGCAGCAGCAGCCTGAAAGCCGCGGGCGCCAATACCCTGACCGGCGTCGCCATGGTGCTGAAAGAGTATCCGAAAACCGCGGTAAACGTGGTGGGCTACACCGACAGCACCGGCTCGCGCGCGCTGAATATGCGTCTGTCGCAGCAGCGTGCGGAGAGCGTCGCCAGCGCGCTGATCACCCAGGGTGTCGCGGCAGATCGCCTGCGCACCCAGGGTCTGGGGCCAGATAACCCGGTCGCCACCAACAGCACCGAAGCGGGCAAGGCGCAGAATCGCCGCGTAGAGATCACCCTCAGCCCGATAAACTGATCGGAAACGCCCTGAAAGGGGCGTTTTTTGACATTTTTACGCGCCTGTTTCGACAAATTTTCCTTACACGGAACGCAATCTGTAGTGCCAAAACAGGCTTTATGTTAGCGTGAAAAAAACGTGTTCAGCGAGTCGTCCAGCATGTCACTTAAGGCCATTGCCAGCGTATTAGGGTTGTCCGTCACCACGGTTAGCCGGGCGTTAAACGGCTATGAAGACGTGGCGGAAGAGACGCGCAAGCGCGTCGAAGAAGAGGCGCAGCGCCGCGGCTATCGTCCCAACGCCGCCGCCCGCCGTCTGAAAACCGGTCGCGCCAATGCGGTCGGCCTGGTGTTTCCCGTCACCACTTCGCCCATCAGCGACTGCCGCTTTAGCGAGATGCTGCTGACGCTCGATCAGCGCCTTGCGCAGCAGGAGATCGACCTGCTGCTGCTGGCTGACAAGCCGTACGACGGGCCGCGCACCCTGACGCGGCTGCTGCGCAGCCGGGTGCTGGACGCGCTGATCGTGACGCATACCGCGCCGCAGGACGCGCGTCTGCTGAGCCTGCAGCAAAAAAATTTCCGCTTTATCACCCTCGGCCGCAGCGACCTGCCGCAGCCCTACGCCTGGCTCGACGTCGACCATTACCACGGCTCGCGTCTGGCGGTGGAAGCCTGCCTGCAGCAGGGACTGACGCGCATCGCCTGGCTGGGGAGCGATGAAGAGACCACCTTTGTGCGCGATCGCCGTCAGGGTTTTCTCGACGCCATGGGCGCCGTCGTACCAGCGCATCTCGTCGCCGTGCCGCCGTCGCGCCGCGCCGGCTATCAGCAGAGCGCGCTCTGGCTGGCGCAGGATCCTTCGCTACAGGCGATTATCACCGACAGCAGCGCGCTGGCGGAAGGCGCGGCGCTGGCGGCGCAGCAGGCGAAGCGTCTTACCGGTCCGCAGGCGCTGCGCCTCTATGCCTGGGAGGGCCTGCCGCGCGAGGCGATCGTCGAGGCGCCGGTGATCGCCATTCGTCAGGCTTCGGAGCGTGAAACCGGCGATCAGCTCGCCGACCTGCTGGTGCAGATGCTTAACGGCGCGCCGCCAGAGCAGCTGCAGCTGCTGCGTCAGCCCTGGCTGGATAGCGCGCCGCACTGAGGCACGCCTTTTTTGCGACGCGCGTCGGCTGTGCTAGTCTCTGCCTGTTTCTCTTTCTACAGGACCCGACATGAAGAACAGACCGCCTCGCGCCACCATTAGCGATGTCGCTCGCAGCGCGCGAACCGGTAAAACCAGCGTGTCTCGCTATCTCAATGGCGAGCAGCATCTTCTTTCCGCCGATCTGAAAGCCCGTATCGAACAGGCGATCGCTGAGCTGGACTACCGTCCCAGCCAGATGGCGCGCGGACTGAAGCGCGGCCGCACACGCCTGATCGGGTTAATTATCGCCGACATCACCAACCCCTATTCGGTGGATGTGATGTGCGGTATCGAAGCCGCCTGTCGCGAGCGCGGCTTCACGCTGCTGATGTGCAACACCAACAATGAGGTGGACCTGGAGCAGCACTATCTTCAGCTGCTGAGCAGCTATCAGGTTGAGGGCGTGGTGGTCAACGCCGTCGGCATGCGCGAAGAGGCGCTGAACCGCCTGCAGCAGTCGCTGCTGCCGATGGTGCTGATCGACCGCAAAATACCCGATTTCGCCTGTGACGTGGTCGGGTTAAACAACGCGGAAGCGGCGACGATCGCCACGCAGCATCTGCTGGATAACCGCTATCAGGCGCTGCTGTTCTTAAGCGAGCCGCTGGGCAGCGTCAACACGCGCCGCGAGCGCCTGCAGGCGTTTCGCCAGCGGCTCGCCGACAGACCGGATGTTATCCATGAGAATGCCGAGGTGCCGCTGCATCAGCCTGCGGCGCTGGATAAGCTGCTGCTCGACTACGCGCGACGCCACAAGGGCAAGCGCGCGGCGGTGATGGTGGCGAACGGCGCGATGACGCTGCAGGTGGCGCGCGCCATGCAGCGCGTCGGGCTGCGCTGGGGCGAAAATATCGGCCTGCTCGGCTTCGACGAGCTGGAATGGGCTGCGCTGGCTGGCGTCGGCATCACCACGCTGCGCCAGCCGACCTGGCAAATTGGCTACGCGGCGCTGGAGCGGCTGATCGCCCGTATCGAGGGCAGCGCCGGGCAGCCTGGCGAACAGGTTTTCTCCGGCGAGCTGGTGGTGCGCGGCTCCAGCCAGCCTCTGCCCTGATCCTCTCTCTTTCCCCTTCTCTCGTGCTCGCTTCGTGAGCACGATCATAGTTTCAGCCTCTGCCTCTTTGCTTTGGAACCGGTTCCAATTAACGTTTTCCCTGTGAATTTTGCTTAATGCGCCTTTCAGGAGGGACGATGAACGCTGAAATTATCGTGGTGACCGCCGCTTACGGACAGCACCAGGTCGCCGCGCTGGGCGGCCAGCAGGCGCTGCTGCCGCTGATCCAGCAGGCCGGCGCCGACGGCGTCGAAATCCGCCGCGAGCTGTTCGACGCGGCGACGCTCGCCGACCTGCCCGCGCTGGCGCAGGCGATTGAACAGCATCAGCTGCGCGCCAGCTACTCGGTGCCCGACACGCTGTTTTGTGACGACGGCGTGCTAAATCCGCAGCTGGAGAACTACCTTAAAGAGGCTCAACAGCTGAATGCGCAGCGCCTCAAGCTGGCGCTGGGCGGATTCAGCGGCGAGTTGCACGACGCGGATCTGCGCGCGCTCAGCGAACGCTACCCGCTTGAGCTGGCGGTAGAAAACGATCAAACCGCCAACGGCAAACTTGCCCCTTCGCTGCAATTTTTCCAGGCGGCGGAGCAGGCGAACCTGCCGGTGGGGATGACCTTCGATATGGGCAACTGGCTCTGGACGCAGGAGAACGCGCAGACGGCGGCGACGCAGCTTGGCCGCTTCGTGCGTTATATTCACGTCAAGGCCGCCGAGCCGCATGGCGACAGCTATCGCGCGGTGGCGCTGGACGAGGCGAAAGCGGACTGGCGCCAGCTGCTGCGCCAGCTGCCGAACGACGCGCCGCGCGGCATTGAATTCCCGCTGGAAGGCGAGGATTTGCTGGCGGTCACCCGCCACTACGTGTCGCTGCTGCGCACTCTGTAAGGAGAGAAGATGACTACTCTGGCTAACGGCACGCTCGACGTCGTCACCATCGGCGAGGCGATGGCGATGTTCGTGGCGCGGGAAACCGGCGATCTCGCCGCCGCGGAAACCTTTATCAAGCGCGCGGCGGGCGCGGAGCTTAACGTCGCCATCGGGCTGGCGCGCCTCGGTCTGAACGTCGGCTGGGTCAGCCGCGTCGGCGACGACAGCTTCGGCCGCTTTATTTGTCAGGTGCTGGAGAGTGAAGGCGTCGATCACCGTCAGGTGACGCAAGATGCGCGCTATCCCACCGGCTTTCAGCTGAAATCCAAAGTCGACGACGGCTCCGATCCGCTGGTGGAGTATTTCCGTAAAGGCTCCGCCGCCAGCCATCTTTCCGTCGACGATTTCAACAGCGACTACTTCGGCGCCGCGCGCCATCTGCACCTGAGCGGCGTCGCGGCCGCGCTCTCCGACAGTTCGCTGGCGCTGCTGAAGCACAGCGCGCAGGAGATGCGCGCGCGTGGCAAAACCATCTCTTTCGATCCCAATTTGCGGCCGGTGCTGTGGCGCAGCGAAGAGCAGATGCGCCAGCAGCTTAACCATCTGGCGGGCTACGCCGACTGGGTGCTACCGGGCGAAAAAGAGGGCTATATCCTGACCGGCTATCGCCAGCCGGAAGCGATCGCCGATTTCTACCTCGATAAAGGGGTGAAAGCGGTGGTGATCAAAACCGGCTGCGACGGCGCCTGGTATAAAACCGCGCAGGGCGAACAGGGTCAGGTCGAGGCGATCCGCGTCGAGAACGTGGTGGACACGGTCGGCGCGGGCGACGGCTTTGCCGTCGGCGTGATCAGCGCGCTGCTGGAAGGTAAAACGCTGCCGCAGGCGATTAAGCGCGGCAACAGAATCGGTTCGCTGGCGATCCAGGTGATCGGCGACAGCGAAGGGCTGCCGACACGCAGCGAGTTAGGCGATTTCTAGCCTGCATCCGCACTATCAGAGGAGAACCGCATGAAAACGCAGACAATCGCGCCGAAACGCTGGTGGTATATCATGCCCATCGTGTTTATCACCTACAGCCTGGCGTATCTGGATCGCGCAAACTTTAGCTTCGCCTCTGCCGCGGGCATCAACGACGACCTCGGCATCACTAAAGGCATGTCCTCGCTGCTGGGCGCGCTCTTTTTTCTCGGCTACTTCTTTTTCCAGATCCCCGGCGCGGTCTACGCCGAACGCCGCAGCGTAAAAAAACTGATTTTCTGGTGCCTGGTGCTGTGGGGCGTCTGCGCCTCGCTGACCGGCGTGGTGAGCAATATCCCGATGCTGGCGGCGATCCGCTTCGCCCTTGGCGTGGTGGAAGCGGCGGTGATGCCGGCGATGCTGATCTACATCAGCAACTGGTTCACCAAATCGGAGCGCTCACGCGCCAATACCTTTTTGATCCTCGGCAACCCGGTGACGGTGCTGTGGATGTCGGTGGTGTCGGGCTATCTGATCGACGCCTTCGGCTGGCGCGAAATGTTTATCTTCGAAGGCATCCCGGCGGTGATCTGGGCCGTCGCCTGGTGGTTTATGGTGCAGGATAAGCCGGAGCAGTCGCGCTGGATGAGCACCGAAGAGAAAGCCGCGCTGGCCGCGCAGCTGAAAAAAGAGCAGGAGAACATCAAGGCGGTGCGCAACTACAGCGAAGCGTTCCGCAACCGCAACGTGATCCTGCTCTGCATGCAATATTTTGCCTGGAGCATCGGCGTGTACGGTTTTGTGCTGTGGCTGCCGTCGATTCTGCGCAACGGCACGCAGATGGGCATGGTGGAAGCGGGCTGGCTGTCGGCGGTGCCTTATCTGGCGGCAACCATCGCGATGATCGTCGTCTCCTGGGCGTCTGACAAAATGCAGAACCGTAAGCTCTTCGTCTGGCCGCTGCTGCTGATTGGCGCGCTGGCGTTCCTCGGCTCCTATCTGGTGGGTTCCGACAACTTCTGGCTCTCCTATGCGCTGCTGGTGATCGCAGGCGGCGCGATGTATGCGCCCTACGGCCCCTTCTTCGCCATCATCCCGGAAATGCTGCCGCGCAACGTTTCCGGCGGCGCGATGGCGCTGATCAACAGCATGGGCGCGCTGGGTTCGTTCGTCGGTTCCTGGATTGTCGGCTATCTTAATGGAGCGACGGGCAGTCCGTCGGCCTCCTATATCTTTATGGGCGCCGCGCTGCTGGTTTCGGTATGGCTGACGTTAATCGTCAAGCCGGCCGAAAACAAAACGCCGCCGCTGCACGGCGCGAAACACGCCTGAAAGCGTAAGCGCTGACCCTCTTCTTCTCCGGGCGACCTGTGTGTCGCCCGTCACACGTTTTACAGGGAGCGAACGATGAAACCATCCGTGATTCTGTATAAAAGCCTGCCGGACGATCTGCGCGCCCGGCTCGACGCCCACTTCAGCGTAACCGAGATCAAAGACCTGTCGCCGGAAAGCCAGCAGCAGCACGCTGACGCGCTGGCACAGGCCGAAGGGCTAATCGGCTCCGGCGGCAAGGTCGACGGCGAGCTGCTGGCGAAGATGCCGAAGCTGCGCGCCTGCTCGACCGTGTCGGTGGGTTACGACAACTTCGACGTCGAGGCGCTCAATCAGCGTCATGTGCTGCTGATGCATACCCCGACGGTGCTGACCGAAACGGTGGCGGATACTATGATGGCGCTGGTGCTGAGCAGCGCGCGCCGCGTGACCGAGCTGGACGCCTGGGTGAAAGCGGGCCAGTGGAACAAGAGCATCGGGCCGGACAAGTTCGGCATCGACGTGCACCACAAAACGCTGGGCATTCTCGGCATGGGCCGCATCGGCATGGCGCTGGCGCAGCGCGCCCATCTGGGCTTCGGCATGAAGGTGCTCTATAACGCGCGCCGCGAGCATGAAGAGGCGCAGTCGCGCTTCGGCGCGCAGCGCTGCGATCTGGAGACGCTGCTGAAAGAGAGCGACTTCGTCTGCATCAGCCTGCCGCTGACCGAGCAGACGCACCATATGATCGGCGCGGCGCAGCTGAAGCTGATGAAGCCGAGCGCCATTCTGATCAACGCCGGGCGCGGTCCGGTGGTCGACGAAGAGGCGCTGATCGCCGCGCTGAAAGCGGGCATCCTTCACGCGGCGGGCCTCGACGTGTTCGAACAGGAGCCGCTGACCGCGTCGCCGCTTTTTTCGCTGCCGAACGTGGTGGCGCTGCCGCATATCGGTTCCGCTACTCATGAGACGCGCTACGGCATGGCGCAGGACGCGGTAGAGAACCTGATCGCCGCGCTAGATGGCAAGGTGGAAAAGAACTGCGTTAACCCCGACATTCTCAAGTAATCCGCCCTTCCCATTGCGCCCGCCGCTGGCGGGCGTTATCGTTGATCCCCCATTCGTCACACGTTTTTAACTTTTATATGTCTTTTTCTCAGTTCGGCGACAAGTTTACCCAGCACACCGGCATCTCACGTCTGATGGAAGATATGGGCGCAGGCCTGCGCACGCCCGGCACCATTATGCTCGGCGGCGGCAATCCGGCGCAGATCCCGGCGATGAATGATTATTTCCAGCAGCTGCTGCAGCAGATGCATGAAGAAGGCAAGCTGAGCGAAGCGCTCTGCAACTATGACGGTCCGCGCGGCAAAGCGACGCTGCTCAACGCGCTGGCGACGCTGCTCAGCAGCGAACTGGGCTGGCCGGTGACGGCAAACAACATCGCCCTGACCAACGGCAGCCAGAGCGCCTTTTTCTACCTGTTTAATCTGTTCGCCGGCCGCCGCGCCGACGGCAGCAAAAAGCGCGTGCTCTTTCCGCTGGCGCCGGAATATCTGGGCTACGCCGACGCCGGACTGGACGAAGGGCTGTTCATTTCCGCCAAGCCCAACATCGAGCTGCTGCCGGAAGGCCAGTTTAAATATCACGTCGATTTCGATCACCTGCCGATGCATGACGATATCGGCCTGATCTGCGTTTCGCGCCCCACCAACCCGACCGGCAACGTGGTGACCGACGACGAGCTGATGCAGCTCGACGCGCTGGCGCAGCAGCATAACGTGCCGCTGCTGATCGACAACGCCTACGGCGTGCCCTTCCCCGGCATTATCTTCAGCGACGCACGCCCGCTGTGGAACCCGAATATTATTCTCTGCATGAGCCTGTCGAAACTCGGTCTGCCCGGCGCGCGCTGCGGCATTATCGTCGCCGACGAGAAGACCATCGGCGCCATCAGCAATATGAACGGCATTATCAGCCTGGCGCCTGGCAGCATCGGTCCCGCCATCGCCGCCGAAATGATCCAGCGCGGCGACCTGCTGCGGCTGTCGGAAGAGGTGATCAAGCCGTTCTATCAGGCGAAAGTCACTGAAACGATTGCGATTCTTCGCCGCTATCTGCCGGAAGATCGCTGCCTGATCCACAAGCCGGAAGGGGCGATTTTTCTCTGGCTGTGGTTCCGCGATCTGCCGATCAGCACCGAAGCGCTCTATCAGCGCCTGAAGGCGCGCGGCGTATTGATGGTGCCGGGCCACTTTTTCTTCCCCGGTCTGGAGCAGGCGTGGCCGCACACCCATCAGTGCATGCGCATGAACTATGTGCCGGACGCTGAGAATATCGAGCGCGCGGTGCAAATTCTGGCGCAAGAGGTGGAAAAGGCGTTTGCCGAGCAGCTGTAAGCCGGTGGCCTGCATGCGCGCCGGCCTGGCCGGCGCTCACTCCTCCAGCAGCGACTCCCGACACCACTGCGCCAGCTGGCGGATCGCCTGCTCGACCTCCTCGTTCCAGCCAAAACCCGCATTAAGCCGAAAACAGCGATCGTAGCGATCGTCAGTGGCGAAGATATGGCCCGGCGCGATGCCGATGCCGGCGTTGCGCGCCTTGAGAAACAGCGCGCGCACGTTGAGCGCCCGCGGCGGCATCTCTACCCACAGCACATAGCCCCCTTCCGGCTCCGAAACCCGTGTGCCCGCCGGGAATTCACGCAGCAGCGACTGCCGCATCTGCCTGATCTGGCTCGCCAGCTCGCGCCGCAGCTTGCGCAGATGGGCGTCATAGCCGCCGCTGCGCAGCAGCTCGGCGATCGCCGCCTGCGACAGCGTCGAGGTGCCCATGGTCGAGGTGTATTTCAGCGAGGCGATTTTGCGCATGTAGTTGACGCTGTGCACCCAGCCGATGCGGATGCCGGGCGCAACGGTTTTTGAAAAGCCGCTGCACAGAATGGCGTTGGGGCTGAAGGCGCGCATCGGAAAGGGGCGCCGCTCGCCGAACGCGGTATCGCCGAAAATGTCATCTTCAACGATCACCACATCATTCTCATCGGCCTGGCGAGCGATATAGGCCTTCTGCTCGTTAGGAATCGATTTGCCGAGCGGATTGTTGACGTTGCTGATGGTGAGAAACGCCTGCACCGCTTTGCGGCGAAACAGCGCGGTGAGCTTTTCCACGTCGACGTAGCCTTCCGGCCCGGCGTCGACCTCAATCACGCGCAGGTTCAGGTTGTGCAGCATCTGCAGCAGCACAAAGTAGCAGGGCGACTCCACCGCCACTACGTCGCCCGGCTGCAGCGTGGCGCGCAGCGACAGCGACACCGCCTCGATGCAGCCGTTGGTGATCAGGATATCGTCGGCGCTGATGTTGCAGCCATACTCCACCGCGCGGCGCGCGATCTCATGCTTGAGCGGCAGATAGCCGGTGCCTTTTACGGTGTTGCCCAGCAGCGCCGGCTTGCTGTATCCCATCTGGCGCATCAGCAGCCCGATCTTTTTCACCGGATAGAGCGCGCTGTCGCCGTTCGCCAGGTCGAGACGCACGCGGCACTCCGATCCGAGGATCGCCAGATGCATTTCGGTCTGTTCATCCAGCGGCGCCACCAGCCGCGGCTGCGCCATCGTCGGCGCCTCTTTCTCCGTCAGGCGCGCCGCCACAAAGAAACCCGACTTCGGTTTCGCCACCGCAAAGCGCTCATCCTCCAGCGTGCGTAACGTTTTCAGCGCGGTCGTCAGGCTAACGCTGTACTGCGTCGCCAGCGTGCGCACCGAGGGCAACCGGCTGTCGGGCAGCAGCGAACCGCTGCGGATAGCCTGCTTGATCTGCTCGGCTATCTGGCGGTAACGGCTGCTTTGACTCTCCTGTTCGTCCGTTTCACCGGGCATCTGTTCCACCCCATATCGTACTGATCTGTGCGTATTCAAGAGAGTACATTCAAAGTACTTTAAGCTGCATCTCTTAATTATTGTTAATCCCGACGCGCGGGCTAACGCACCCGCTGAGACATTCATTGCTGCACCGCTTCATGGCCTGTTTTTCAGGGAATCCGCAGGTTCCACTGCATTTAAACGAATTTAACCGCCAAAGGAAAACGTGAAAAATGAATAATCTTTCCACCATGATGAGAGAAATTGAAGGCTACCTGACGCCGGCAATCATCGATTCCGCTAAACGATGCTCTTATCGTCTGCTTGCTGCGCTGCCCGACGGGGAACGCCTGTCGCGCAACCGCATTCTGCTCGCTTACGGCGGCGGCAAAGACAGCAGCTATATGGTGGCGTACGTGCGTTACATTCAGGGGGTGATCTGGCAGCAGCGCGGCGACACCTTTCGCCTGCGCGTCAGCACCAACCGCCACGCCGCGATGAATGACAGCGTGATGGAGAATATCGACCGCGTTTATCGCGCGCTGGGGATGCACCACGACGCCCTGGTGGAGTGTCTGATCGTCGACGGTCAGCAGATCCGCCCTTTCGAACGTCATCTTCCTCTGCCTGAATCGGTACGCCAGCAAAATCGCGACGACGTGCTGATGAATGGCCACCGCTTCCGCGCCGACGCGCGCTCCACCTTCTGCAACGCCTGCAATCTCAGCATGGTGAACTCGTTCGGCCTCGCCGCCCACTATGACGGCGGCGTGGATCTTATCGTGACCGGTGACTCGCCGCAGGAGCAGACCGCCTATGTCGCCTGGGCGCGCCACCTTTCGCGCCTGTTCGACGCGCCGACAGCGAAGAAAGATCAGGGCTTCCGCGGCTTTTTGCAGACACTTGACGGCGTGGCCGAACGCTATTCAGCCGCTATCCACGGCGCGGAGGGCGTAACGCCCGCGCGCCGCATCATGCATCAGCTGACGCGCGATCCGCTGTTCTTCAATATCTATCAGGACACCGCATATGAAGCCGGCGCGCACTGGGCGCTGCTTAATGACTTTATGCGCTTCCGCTTTGACGCGCTGATGTTCAGCTTTTCCGAATCAGACTGCGGCAACCCGACGCTGATGGCGCATATTCGCGGCCTGCGTGCGGAAACGCTGCTGCAGCGCAGCTACGCCGAAGGCATTCGCGAATATGTGCGCTTCGCGCTGGGGCTGATGGCGCAGAAAGACTTTCCGCCGCCGCTGATCGCCGAGATGGCGGCGCGCTATCAGGACGACGCCGCGATTGAGCAGCAGCGCCAGCGTGCGGCGCGCTTCGCCGAAGAGACCTTCGGCCTCGACGAGAACCAGCTGATCTGCATGATCTATTCCCCCTTTATCGCCCAGGGCAGCCAGCTGAACAGCTGGCTAACGCAGCAGCGCATCGCGCTGGACGCGTCGGCGATCCGCCAGCTGCTGGACGGCGAGCGCGACGACGCGGCGCTGGCGCAGCAGCTTAGCCAGCTTTCCGGGCTGGATCTCGCCCAGTTGCGTCACTGCTGGCGCAGCAGCCAGGTGAGTTCCCTGCTGGAGGGCAAAAGCGCCGATCCGCTGTCGCGCGTGCTGCGCTTCGATCCGCACAAAGCGGTGATTCAGGTTAATAACGGCGTCCTGCAGGATACCGTCACCGAAGTGATCTCCGGGCGCTGATCCCGGTAAGGCGGAGCGATGAGAAAGATTTTCCTGCAAATAGGCGCCACGCGCGACGGCCAGAACCCCTACTGTGAGGTGGCGAAGCGCGACGGCTATTTTACCGTGCTGGCGGAGATGAGCGATTTTGTCGACTACCAGACGCTGAGCCTGACGCTGCCGTTTGATCTGATTATTCGCCTCGACCGGCCGGAAAATCCCTGGGAGGTGCTGCAGGCGTACCTGCACGCCGGCCTGCTGGAGCACCCGCGCGTGGTGCTGGCCGGTTTTGAAGCCTACAACGCCAGCGCCGGTCGGGTGCGCGAAATCCTGGCGGGGCCGGATGCGCCGCGCACCTTTATTCCGCTGGATAAGTATGCCCAGCGGATGGCGCTGAAAAAGGCCTGGCCGCGCTTTCCGCAGCCGGAGTTTCGCTTCTTCGCCTCGCCGCTCAGCATTCTCGATGCGCGCGAGGCGCTGCTCTATCCCTGCGTGATTAAGCCGGTGGACGGCGGCGGCGGGCTCGGCATCTGGCTGGTTGAGTCGCCGGCGCAGCTTGGCGTCGTGGTGCGCAGGCTGGACGAGACCATGAACTACGGTGGCCGCGGCTTTAGCGGCTTTATCGTCGAAAGCTGGCTGGAGGGCGACGAGTATTCGCTGCAGGGCGTGGTGCACGACGGCCGTCCTTACGCCCTGACCTGCTGCCAGAAAGTCATCGAGCAGCAGCGTGACGCGCAGGGCGGCGTCAGCTTTTATGAATCGGGCCATGTCGCGGTTGCGGCCGAGGCGTTGCCGTCCGCCTTCGCCAGCCTGATGACATTCTGCTGCGAAACCTTCGGCTACCGGCTCGGCGCCTTTCATATTGATTTCATCGTGGTGGATGGCGTGCCGCATTTTCTGGAGATGGGCTTTCGTCTTTCCGGGATGGGCGTGGTGAATCTGGTGCAGGAGACGACCGGCATTAACTGGGCGGAGATCGCCTTTCTGCTGGAAGCGGGCGGCGCGATGCCCGCGCTGCGCTTCTCCGCGCCGCCGCACGCCGTCGGCCAGCTGCGTCTGCGCCAGCCCGCGCAGCTGCGTCAGGCGGAGAACTGGATCGCTGAGCATCATCAGGGCGCACTGCTGCCGCCGCTGGCGCTGCCCGGCCTGCAGGTTTCGCGCCGCTCGTCGCTCTATGCGGATTTGACGCGCCATGCCGGCATCCTCGGCGTGTTGCGCCTCACGGCGGCCGGCCGCGACGATATTCTGGCGGTGTTTAACAGCATGGTGCGTAACGCCGCCGCTGTTTCAGGAGGAAATTTATTATGTGCAGAATGATTCTGGCGCAGGGCGACTTTGACGCGGCGCAGGTGCTGGACGCGGCGCGCGCCATGAGCTGCGGAGAAACCGCCTGCCACGACGGCCCGATTAAAGAGCATCCCAACGGCTGGGGCTGTTTATGGCTGGAAGATGGCGAGATCAAGACGCTGCGCGGCAGCGGCCGCTTCGCCGACGCGCTGCCCGCTATCGATGTCGATCGCATTAAGGGACGCTTTCTGGCGGTGCACGTGCGCCACGCCACGCTGAGCAAAAATCAGGGGCTGGAATTTTCCCATCCGCTGCTGCGCGACAGCGCAGGCACGCGCTGGTACATGATGCACAACGGCTTTATGCCGACGGTCTACGCGCGTCTCGGCATGGCGGCCTCCCGCTTCGATTCGGCGGAGTATCTGGAATATCTGGTGGATCGCATTACGCCCGCCGACTTCACGCGCGACTATCTGCGCGACAGGCTGGCGCAGGTAGAGCCGGGCGGCAGCGCGGGCAACGCGATTTTCGTCACCCGGGATCGCGCCTGGGCCTGGCAGTGGCATCCGCAGGACACCCCTTATCCGCACTATTTTACGCTGCACGCTTTGCAGCAGGACCGCTGCACCTTTATCTCGTCTGAACCTGTTCCAACCCTGGGCGACGCCGCCAGCTGGCGGCGTATGGCTAACCATGAACTACGGGAAATTCCTTTGGGGGAGTAATCATCATGGCCATTTTCAATCAGATACGCGTGATCAATCCCAGCATGTTTGTCGAGACGACCTGGCTGGACGATATCGTCACGGCGCGCGTGCCGCTGCTGGTGCTGCGCAACTTCCTCACCGACGAGGATCGTCAGGAGGTGGTGGCGGATTTACAGCGCTGCCGCGAGAAGATCCGCGTGTCGCACTATCCCAACGGCGCGCTGACCACGCTGGGCCCTTACCTGGCGAAACACACGGCGGCGCCGGAAAACTATTTCACCGAATGGCGCGATATCGAACCGGCGCTGCCGCCGTCGCTCGCCGCGCTGCGCCTGCAGATCTACGAGTGGGTGCGTCATGCCCTCAAGCTGGAGAGCCTGCAAACCGCCTGTGAGCCGGCGCTGGGCAGCTACGCCGGATCGATTGTGCGTTTCCACGCTGATGGCGTCGCCAATCCGCTGCATAACGACAATATCGTGCGCGACGCCGCCGGCAGCGGCCTCGCAGTCACGCAGATCCTGCATCAGCTGAGCTGCGTGGTCTGTCTGCAAGAGTGCAACGCGGGCGGCGGGCTGCGCATCTTCAATAAAAAGTGGCAGCCAGAGGATGAAGCGTTCAAAACGCCGGGCGAGCTGGGCTATCAGAGCGGCGTGACGGCGCAGAGCGAAACCTGCGAATTCACGCCGCGCAGCGGCGATATCTACTTGTTTAATCCCGCCTTTTATCACGAGATCGACCGGGTTGAAGGCGATACCCGCATTACCATGGGCTTCTTTTTCGGCCTGACCGACAAAAAAATGAAACGCGCAATCGCGTGGAGCTGACGCCTGAGGCGCAGCCTGGCAAGACGAGGAGAACAGGATGACGACGTTTGCAAACATTACCGCGCTGCTGGATCGGCAGCAGGCGGATTATCGCGTGGTCGAGCATGAGGCCATCGGCCAGACCGACGCCATTAGCGCGCTGCGCGGCAATGCGCTGAGCCAGGCGGCGAAGGCGATGGTGCTGGAAGTGGCGATGCCGGACGGCGGCGGCTCGCGCTTTCTGCTGGCGATCGTGCCGGGCGACTGCAAAATCAACTTCAAAAGCGCGGCGCGCGCCATCGGCGGCAAGAAGTCGAGCTTCGCCGCGCCTGAGATGGCGCAGTCGCTGACGCAGTGCGTGATGGGCGCGGTGCCGCCATTTAGTTTTGATGACCGGCTGGCGCTGCGCGTCGATGCGCGCCTGCGCGACGTCGGCACGCTGTGGTTCAACGCCGGCGCGCTGGAAAAATCGATCGCCCTGAACGCCGACGACTACCGCCGTATCATCGGCGACGCCAGCTATGCTGATATCGCCACGCCGATGACGGTCAGCGCCTGACGGCAGAGGAAAGCGTATGTCAGTTAAAGATATGTTGCTGGCGCTCTGCGTCGTGGTCGCCTGGGGGGTCAATTTCGTGGTGATCAAGCTGGGCTTGCAGGGCATGCCGCCCTTTTTGCTGGCGGGCCTGCGTTTTTCCCTGGTGGCGTTTCCGGCGATCTTTTTCGTGCGCCGTCCCGCTATTCCGCTGCGCTGGCTGGTGGTGTACGGCATGACCATCAGCTTTGGCCAGTTCGCCTTTCTGTTCCTGGCCATCAAGCTCGGCATGCCGGCCGGGCTGGCGTCACTGGTGCTGCAGGCGCAAGCCTTTTTCACCCTGCTGCTCGGCGCGCTGCTGCTGGCGGAAAAATTACGCTGGAACCATATTGCCGGCGTGCTGATCGCCACGCTCGGGATGTTTATGCTGGCGACGGCGGGCATGGAGGGGCAGTCGGCGGCGGGCATTACCCTGACCACCATGATGCTGACGCTGGCAGCGGCGCTGTCGTGGGGGCTGGGCAATATCACCAACAAGATTATCCTGCGCAACCGCAAGGTGCCGGTGATGTCGCTGGTGGTGTGGAGCGCGCTGGTGCCGGTGCTGCCTTTTTTCGCCTGCTCATGGCTGTTCGAAGGCGAGCGCGCCATCCTGTTCAGCCTGACGCATATTTCGCTGCAAACCGTGCTGGCGCTGATCTATCTCGCGTTTATCGCCACCATCGTCGGCTACGCCATCTGGGGCAACCTGTTGAGCCGCTATGAAACCTGGCGCGTGGCGCCGCTGTCGCTGCTGGTGCCGGTGATCGGCATTTTAAGCGCCGCGCTGGTGCTGGGCGAGCGGCTGTCGGCGCAGCAGATGCTGGGCGCGACGGTGATTATTTTCGGCCTGCTGGTCAACGTGTTCGGCGGCCTGGTGAGCCAGCGCCTGGCGATGCGCTCCCACCCCCGATCGCAGCCATAAAAAAACGCCGCATCAGCGGCGTTTTCTTTTCGTTGATTCTGATTAGTTCAGAATTTCAATCCGGCGCGGTTTCGCCTCTTCGGGGACGATGCGTTCCAGATCGATGCTCAACAGGCCATTTTCCAGCCGGGCGTCACGCACCACGATATGGTCGGCCAGCTGGAATTTGCGCTCGAAGTTGCGTTCGGCGATACCCTGATACAGGTATTTGCGCTCGACCTGCTCTTCAGGATGCGCGCCGCGCACGATCAGCACGTTGTCGTGAGCGGTGATGTCCAGCTCGTTCTGAGCAAAGCCCGCCACCGCAATGGTAATGCGATAGTGATTTTCGCTGACCAGCTCAACGTTGTACGGAGGATAACCACCATTGCTCTGGTTCTGATTCGATTCCAGCAGGTTAAACAAACGATCGAAACCGATGGCAGAGCGATAAAGTGGAGCAAGATCAAAATTACGCATGGAATGACTCCTGATATTCAGCAAGTTTTGGCAACCTTCCACAATGGACAGGTCGCGCGGCGCCCCGATGCCCCTGTCGGCGACAGCGAGTGCGTCCGTAGTGATAAAATGGGTATGCCCCTTTTGCTTTCAAGAGGCGAAACGCAATTTTTTTCGCCACTCTGCTGAAATGGCATACACTCAGGGGACCTTTCGTCTGGCATAACGCACCTTGCCGCAGAGCAGGGAGATAACGGACGAGCCAACTCAGCGCGGCGACCGCCGTAGCTGAAGGGATGATGAAGATGAAATTACTGAAGACTTTTCCTCTGGCGAGCGCGCTGGCCTGCTGCACCTTTATGAGTTCAGGCTGCTCCAGCGTGATGTCACATACTGGTCCGAATCAGGGCTACTACCCCGGCACGCGCGCCAGCGCCGAGGTGCTGGTCGACGATCACAGCAGCTGGGCGCTTAAGCCGCTGGCGCTGATCGACCTGCCTTTTTCCGCCGTGCTGGATACGCTGCTGCTGCCGTGGGACTATGCGCGCAGCGATGACGACCGCTCGATCGATTCCCCGCGTGAGCGCATTCTTCAGAGCGAGAAGCAAAACCACACGCAGGAGAATCTGGCGCAGGCAGCGCCCTATCCGACGGCTACGCCGGCACAGTAAAGAGCTGGCGCCAGCCGTCGACCTCGCGCATAAAGGCGATCTGACGGCCGTCCGGCGACCAGACCACCGCGTCGCCGCTCGGCGGCTGCTCGCCGCGTTCGGTTAACGGCTGGCACGCGCCGCTGCTGATATCGCAGCACATGACCCGATCGTCGCTGATAAAGGCGATCGCCGCGCCCTGCGGATGCCAGCTAAACGCCGACTGAACCCCCTGCGCCAGCTGCGTCACCTGACGCGGCGCGCCGCCGTTGGGCGAGACTGTCCAGAGCTGGATCACTCCTTGCGCATCCGCCATCAGAAACGCAATGGCGCTGCCGTCCGGCGCGCTGCGCAGCCAGTGGCGTGGCTGCTGAGCCAGCCCACGCGTGGTAAACGTCAGGCGACGCTGCTGCACGCCCGCCGGCGGCGCAGGCAGGCCGTTTTCACTGCCCTCCAGCGGATCGTCGCCCGGACGGGCGTAATCCTCCAGCGCCTCCGGCAGGTCGACGATAAAGACTTCCGGCTGTTTCTCGCCGGCGGCGGAGAGCGTGTCACCGATAAAGGCGATGGCCCAGCGCTGCCAGCTGCCGTCCTCTTTCTGGTAGCCGCGCGTGCCGATCCAGCCCTCTTCGTAAGCGCGATTAATCTCGTCGCTGCCCGGTTGCGGCGTCGCGGTGGTACGGCTGATCAGCACACAAAAGTGGCTGCCGTCATATTCACGCGGATGCTGTTTGACCGGCGCGACCGCGCGCAGCGGCACCGCAACGCCGACGTTGCGCAGATCCTCCGTCACGTCTTTCTCATGCATCACATGGTCGTTGTAGGTGAAGCTGACGCGTGAGCCGTCCGGGCTGAAGAGATGCACATGCGAGCCGCCGCGCAGCGCGCCGGGGGTAAAAGGCGGCGTGATATCGCAGGCGTCGAGGTTTTGCGCGCGGCCGTTCTGGACGATAACGCCGCGTCGATGATGGAAGTCGTAGTGCCAGTCGGCGTCTGGCTGTTCTGGACCGTGAATGCAGAGATAACGCGGCGGCAGATCGGGGCTAACGGTGACCACGCCAACGTGCGCGCCGTCGGTGGCGCGATAGAGCACCTCGACCTCGCCGCTCTCAACGTTGACCCGCTCAATGGTGTCGCTGGTAAAAGAGGCGCCCGACGGGCGGACATCGAAAGCGAGCCACTGGCTGTCGGCGGTCCAGACGTTGCTGTTGGTCAGCTGATGATGTCGCGGGCTGAAGGTGATCTGTTTTTCGCGCATAGGGCAACCTGACAAAAAAATGTTGCCCCACACGCTACGCCAAAAGCGCTAAAGATGCAGCTCTGATTTAGGCTTCGCCGCGGATGCTCCTTCAATCGCCCGCCTGCGCCCGACCATCAGCCCCAGCACGCCGCCGAGGATAAGCGCGCCCGCCACAATCAGCAGGCCGTCGTTATAGCTGTTGGTCGCATCTTTAATGCGTCCCATCACCGGCGGAAACGCCAGCCCGGCGATATTAGCCACCGCATTGATCAGCGCCACCGACGCCGCGCCCGCCACGCCAGAAACCGTTTCGGTGGTGACCGCCCAGAAAACCGGCGTAATCGCCCAGTTAAGGCCCACCATCAGCACCAGCAGCAGGTAGGCCATCCACTGCTGCGGCACCGCCAGCGCCGCCAGCAGCAGCAGACCCGACGCCATTAGCGGCAGGCCGAGATGGCGCGCCCGTTCGCCGGTGCGATCGGAATGGCGACCGTTAAGGTACATAAAGATGCAGGCGAACAGGAAAGGCACCGCCGACAGCAGGCTGACCGTCAGGTTGCTGCGATCCGCCGCCACCGCCTTGACGATCAGCGGCAGGAACAGGGTAATGCCGATGGTGCCGAACGCCTGCAGCAGCCACAGCAAACTGAGCGTCCAGACGCGCCGGCTTGTGAGCGCCACGCGCCAGTTATGATCGCGTATCGCCGCATGCTGCTCGTCGCGCGCCAGCGTCTGCTGCAAATAGTCGCGCTGTTCCGCCGTCAGCCAGCGCGCGCGGGCTGGCGCATCGTCCAGATAGAACCAGGTGACGATGCCCAATACAAAGGCCGGAATGCCCTCCAGCAGAAACAGCCAGCGCCAGCCTTCGACCCCCAGCATGCCGTGCAGGTTAAGCAGGCTGCCGGAGAGCGGCAGGCCGATCACCGACGCCAGCGCCGCGCCGATATAGAACAACGACATCGCGCGGGCGCGATCGCTGCGCGGATACCAGCAGCTAAGGTAGAAAATGATGCCGGGCGTAAAGCCCGCTTCCGCCGCGCCGAGCAAAAAGCGCATCACGTAGAGCTGCGTCGGCGTCTGCACCAGGCTCATGCCGGCGGCGATAATGCCCCAGCTCACCATGATGCGGGCGATCCAGCGGCGCGCGCCGACGCGCGTCAGCAGCACGTTGCTCGGCACCTCGAAGATAATGTAGGTGACATAGAAAATACCGGCGGCGATGCCGTACATCTCGGCTGTCATCGCCAAATCGGCGTTCATTTGCAGCGCGGCGACCGAGATATTGGCGCGGTCGATATAGGCGATAAGGTAGAGCACCATGATAAAAGGCATGATGCGCAGGTTCATTTTTTTAATGGTGCTGAGGTGAAGAGGGTGATTCATGGTGTGATCCTCAGAGCATGGCGTCAGCGCGACGCATTCAGCGTATCGAGGCTGTGCGATGCGCCTCGATAACCGGTTGCCCTCAGCGAACAAGGCGTGTCGCCGATTGTAGTACCCTTAAACAAAGTTGTACTACAATGCAGATCACATAACAGACAGGCAACATCTTCTGGCCTGCGCGGGAAGCGAAAAACGTGAGGTCGGACGGCGCAGCGCCGTCCGTGGGGGATTAGAGCACCAGCTCTTCGATGGCGTGCGCCACGCCGTCTTCCATATTGGTTTTGGTGACGAACTGGGCGATCTGCTTAACGGAGTCGATCGCGTTGCCCATTGCGACGCCCATGCCGGCGTACTCGATCATCGCCAGGTCATTCTCCTGGTCGCCAATCGCCATCACTTCGTCGCGCGCCAGGCCCAGCTTCTCCGCCAGCATTTTGACGCCCTGGCCTTTGTTGACGCGGCGGTCGAGAATTTCCAGATAGTAGGGCGCGCTTTTGAGGATGGTGTAGTTCTGCTGCGCTTTCGCCGGCAGGCGCTGAATGGCAGCATCCAGCAGATCGGGCTTGTCGATCATCATCAGCTTGGGAAAGCGCGTCGCGCGATCCATCTCTTCCACCGCGCGATAGCGCACCGGAATGCCGGTCAGGCTCGCCTCATGGATGGTGTACTCGCTGAGATCTTTGTTCGGCGTATAGAGCGAGGATTTGTCGAACGCCTGAAAATGCACGCCCAGTTCGCGCGACAGCTGTTCGATGTAGAGGTAGTCGTCGAACCCCAGCGTGATCTCCGCCACGCACTCGCCATCTTTGGCCTGCTGCACCAGCGCGCCGTTGTAGCTGATGCAATACTGGCCTTCGTCGACCAGGCCTAGCTCCATCAGGTAACGCTGGATGCCGACATAGGGACGACCGGTCGCCAGCACCACGGCGACCCCTTTTTTATGTGCGCGATCGATGGCCGATTTTACGCCAGCGGTGATCTCGTGCTGCGGGTTAAGCAGCGTGCCGTCCATATCAATTGCTACCAGTTTAATCGCCATAGCGTCCTCGTTAAGTCAGGGTTTGGCTTAAATGCTAGCGCGATCTCGCTCACAATGACCAGTTTCGCGGCGCGTCAGGCATAAAAAAACCCTTCCCGCTGGGAAGGGTTCGCAAGCTGGAGCCGGCGTGGGTGACAGAAACCGATCGCAAAGTCGCTGTTCGTCATCCCTGACCGCTCGGCCCGCGCAAATACGCGCCTCTTCCTGAGGCGCACCCGTAAACGGGCCAACGCGCTGCGTTGTTCAAAAACGCTCCCGGCGTTTTTGTCCTTGTCGCGGGACGCTTTGCTCTTCGGTTTCTGTCACCCGCGCTTTAGCTTTAATCGCCGTATGTAAGCTTAAATATCGATATTCGCCGCTTTCAGCGCGTTCTCTTCGATAAAGGCGCGGCGCGGCTCAACCGCATCGCCCATCAGCGTGGTGAAGAGCTGGTCGGCGGCGATGGCGTCTTTGATGGTGACGCGCAGCATGCGACGGCTGTCGGGATCCATGGTGGTTTCCCACAGCTGCTCGGCGTTCATCTCGCCCAGACCTTTATAACGCTGTACCGACAGACCGCGACGCGACTCTTTCACCAGCCACTCGATAGCCTGCTCGAAGCTGGCGACCGGCTGACGGCGCTCGCCGCGTTCGATGTAGGCGTCTTCCTCAATCAGGCCGCGCAGCTTCTCGCCCAGCACGTTGATTTTGCGGTATTCCGGCCCCTGAACGAAATCGGCGTCCAGCGTGTAGTCGGTGTCGACGCCGTGCGTGCGCACGCGCAGCACCGGTTCGAACAGGTTCTGCTCGCGGTTGGCGCGCACCTGCGCAACGTAGGTGCTGCCGTGCGCTTCGCGCTCGCTCAGGAACGCCACCAGCGCGTCCAGCCAGCCCTGAACCTCTGCTTCATTGCTCAGGTCGCTCAGCGTCGGATGGTAAACCAGCGCGCGCAGCAGCGCGACCGGATAGCGACGCTCCATGCGCTTGATCATCTTCTGCGTGCTGTTGAACTCCGCCACCAGGTTTTCCAGCGGCTCGCCGCCCAGCGCCGGCGCGCTGGCGTTGGTGTGCAGCGTCGCGCCGTCCAGCGCGATGGCGATCTGATACTGATCCATCGCCTCATCGTCTTTGATGTACTGCTCCTGCTTGCCTTTCTTCACCTTGTAGAGCGGCGGCTGCGCGATATAAACGTGGCCACGCTCGATGATTTCCGGCATCTGACGATAGAAGAAGGTCAACAGCAGCGTACGGATGTGCGAGCCGTCGACGTCCGCATCGGTCATGATAATGATGCTGTGGTAGCGCAGCTTGTCCGGGTTGTACTCGTCGCGGCCGATGCCGCAGCCCAGCGCGGTGATCAGCGTCGCCACTTCCTGCGAAGAGAGCATCTTGTCGAAACGCGCTTTTTCTACGTTAAGGATTTTACCCTTCAGCGGCAGAATCGCCTGATTCTTACGGTTACGGCCCTGTTTCGCCGAGCCGCCTGCGGAGTCACCCTCCACCAGGTAGATTTCAGAGAGCGCCGGATCGCGCTCCTGACAATCCGCCAGCTTGCCCGGCAGGCCTGCGAGGTCGAGCGCGCCTTTACGACGGGTCATTTCACGGGCGCGACGCGCCGCTTCACGCGCGCGCGCCGCATCGATGATCTTGCCGACCACGATTTTAGCGTCGCTCGGGTTTTCCAGCAGGTATTCGCTCAGCAGCTCGTTCATCTGCTGCTCTACCGCAGATTTCACCTCAGACGACACCAGCTTGTCTTTGGTCTGCGAGGAGAATTTGGGATCCGGCACTTTGACCGACACCACGGCAACCAGGCCTTCGCGGGCGTCATCGCCGGTAGCGCTGACCTTCGCCTTCTTGCTGTAGCCCTCTTTGTCCATATAGGCATTCAGCGTACGCGTCATCGCGGCGCGGAAGCCCGCCAGGTGCGTGCCGCCGTCGCGCTGCGGAATGTTGTTGGTGAAGCAGTAGATGTTCTCCTGGAAGCCGTCATTCCACTGCAGCGCCACTTCCACGCCAATGCCGTCTTTCTCGGTGGAGAAATAGAACACATTCGGGTGGATCGGGGTTTTGTTCTTGTTCAGGTATTCGACGAACGCCTTGATGCCGCCTTCGTAGTGGAAGTGATCGGCCTTGCCGTCGCGCTTGTCTTCCAGACGAATCGACACGCCGGAGTTCAGGAACGACAGCTCGCGCAGGCGTTTCGCCAGGATTTCGTATTCGAATTCGACCACGTTGGTGAACGTCTCATGGCTCGGCCAGAAGCGCACGCGGGTACCGGTCAGATCGGTTTCGCCGGTGACGTTCAGCGGCGCCTGCGGCACGCCGTGCACGTAGGTCTGCTGGTGCACTTTGCCTTCGCGACGAATGGTCAGCTCCAGCTTCTGCGACAGGGCATTAACCACCGAGACGCCCACGCCGTGCAGGCCGCCCGACACTTTATAGGAGTTGTCGTCGAACTTGCCGCCTGCGTGCAGCACGGTCATGATCACTTCCGCAGCGGAAACGCCCTCTTCTTCGTGAATGCCGGTGGGAATGCCACGGCCATCATCCTGAACGGAAACGGAATTATCGGCATGAATGGTCACGACGATATCACTACAGTGACCGGCGAGCGCTTCGTCGATTGCGTTATCCACGACCTCGAATACCATGTGGTGCAGACCGGTGCCGTCATCCGTATCGCCGATATACATACCCGGGCGTTTGCGTACCGCATCCAGCCCTTTTAGAACTTTGATACTTGAGGAGTCATAAGAATTCGACATCAACGTTTCTCGCTCATTTAATCTTCAGGTTGAACCGCTATTTTACCCTGTTCCACGCGGAACATCTTGCCCTTTTCGTCACTCATATCGATGACATGATCGGTGGCGATAGCGCTGACAAACACCTGAGCCTGCGTGGCTTTCAGTCGCTGCGCCAGCAGGCGTCGACGGCTGTCATCCAGCTCGGAGGCGAAGTCATCAATCAGGTAAAGACAGCGGCGTCCGCTCTGGCGCGTCAGGAACTCGCCCTGCGCCAGACGCAATGCACACATCAATAGTTTTAACTGGCCGCGCGACAGCAGATCTTCGACCGGCGTGCCGTCGGCGCGAATGCGGAAATCCGCTTTATGCGGGCCGCTGGCGGTGTAGGTTAACGCGCGATCGCGTTCGAAATTGCGCTCCAGCAGCTCGCCGTAGGCGCTCTCTTTGTCCCAGCCGCGCTGAAAAGAGAAGTTCAGCGCGAATTCCGGCAAAAACTGCGCGCAGGTGGCGACGATCTCCGCAGAAATGGCGTCGCTGTACTCTGCGCGCCACTGGCTGATCTGCTCCGCCAGCGGCACCAGCTCCTGGTCCCAGGCGCGGATTTGGCTATAGCGCGTGACCTGGCGCAGCGCGGCGTTGCGCTGCTTTAGCAGCCGCCGCAAATTGCTCCAGGCGTTAAAGAAACCGGGCGTGTTGTGAAAACAGCCCCAGTCGACATAGGCTCTACGGTATTTGGGGCCGCCGTTGAGCAAAGTAAACCCTTCGGGCGTAATTAACTGCATCGGCAGCAGCTGCGCCAGCTCGGCGACTTTATGGCCGTCGCTGCCGTCGATGCGCACCTTGCTGTCGCCCGCGCGGTTCTTGGTCAGGCCGACCGATATTTCCCGTTCGCTGCTCTCAATGCGGCCGTGCAGCACAAAGGCGGCCTCGTCGTGGCGGATCACGCGTCCCGCCTGCAGGCTGCGAAACGCGCGGCCGTGGCCCAGCGTGTAGATCGCCTCCAGCACGCTGGTTTTGCCGCTGCCGTTCGCCCCGACCAGGAAGTTAAACCCCGGCGCCAGCGCCAGATCGGCCTGCTCGATATTACGAAAGTCTTTGATAAGGAGGCGGGTTAAAGCCATGAATCAGTCCAGCGTGAAGGCATTTAAGAAGTGTCGTTATTCAGGCGATCCAGGCCGTCGGCGTCGCCGCTACTTTGCGTCCGGCCAGCGCGCAGGCCCTGTGAGCATACTAAAGTATGTGACCAGGGACGAGCACTGCCCGGACGCAAAGTAGCAAGTAAGCCAGGCCGATATATCCTACAAGCGCATGGGCATCACGACGTAGGCCGCTGCCGGACTGGCGAGATCTTCAATCTGCACGCTCGACACCGAATCGGTCAGCAGCAGTCGCACGCTCTCGCACTTCAGCGCATTTAGCACGTCCAGCACATAGCTGACGTTAAAGCCGATCTCCAGCTCGCTGCCGCCGTAGGTGACGTCCAGCATCTCTTCCGCCTCTTCCTGTTCAGGGTTGTTGGCGGTGATCTTCAGTTGATTCTCGGTGATATAGAGGCGAACGCCGCGGAATTTCTCATTCGACAGAATGGCGGCGCGCGCAAAGGCCTGCTTAAGAATATCGCAGCCCGCTTCCAGCACCTTATCGGGATTTTTCGGCAGCACGCGGCGATAGTCGGGGAAGCGGCCATCCACCAGCTTAGAGGTAAAGATAAAGTCGCCGACGTGGGCGCGGATATTGCTGCTGCCGATTTGTACCTGCAGCGGCGTTTCGCCGCCGTCCAGCAGACGCAGCAGCTCAATCACCCCTTTACGCGGCACGATCACCGAATGGTTCGGCAGCGCCTGGCCAATCGGCATCGAACAGACCGCCAGACGGTGGCCGTCGGTGGCCACGGTGCGCAGCTCTTCGCCTTCGGTCTCGAACAGCATGCCGTTAAGGTAGTAACGCACATCCTGATGCGCCATGGAGAACTGCGTCGCCTCGATCAGGCGCTTCAGCGTCGCCTGCGGCAGCGTAAACTCCACTTCGCTCTGCCAGTCGTCCAGATTAGGGAAGTCGCTGGCCGGCAGGGTCGACAGCGAGAAGCGGCTGCGCCCGGAGCGCACCAGCATTCGTTCGCCTTCCAGCGTAACGTTGATCTCCGCGCCTTCCGGCAGTCCACGACAGATGTCGAGGAACTTACGCGCCGGCACGGTGGTCGCGCCCGGCTCGTGCGGCTGGGTCAGCGCCACGCGCGCCACCATCTCCATTTCCAGGTCGGTGCCGGTCAGCAACAGCGTGCCGTCGTTAACCTGCATCAACAGATTTCCCAGGATCGGCAGCGTTGGACGACCGCCTAACGGGCCGCTGACTTGCTGCAGCGGCTTTAGCAACTGCTCACGTTCAACAATAAATTTCATAGCGTCAGGAGGATAAAGTTCGGATGAGATTAGAGAAATCTTCTTTTATGTCGTGGCTCTCTTCGCGCAGCTGCTCGATTTTACGGCAGGCGTGAAGCACCGTGGTGTGGTCGCGGCCGCCAAAGGCGTCGCCGATCTCCGGCAGACTGTGGTTCGTCAGCTCTTTCGCCATCGCCATCGCCATCTGGCGAGGACGCGCGACCGAACGCGAACGGCGCTTGGAGAGCAGATCCGCGACCTTAATCTTGTAATACTCGGCCACCGTCTTCTGGATATTGTCGATGGTGACCAGCTTTTCCTGCAGCGCCAGCAGATCGCGCAGCGCTTCGCGCACGAAATCGATGGTAATGGCGCGGCCGGTAAAGTTGGCGTTGGCGATAACGCGGTTCAGCGCCCCTTCCAGCTCGCGCACGTTGGAGCGCAGCCGTTTAGCGATAAAAAAGGCAACTTCGCCCGGCAGGCGGATATCGTTCTCATCCGCCTTTTTCATCAGGATCGCCACGCGCGTCTCCAGCTCCGGCGGCTCGATGGCGACCGTCAGTCCCCAGCCAAAGCGGGATTTCAGACGATCTTCCACGCCGTTGATCTCTTTAGGATAACGGTCCGAGGTCAGAATGATTTGCTGATTGCCTTCCAGCAGCGCGTTGAAGGTGTGGAAAAACTCCTCCTGCGAGCGCTCTTTATTGGCGAAGAACTGAATGTCATCGATAAGCAGCGCATCCACCGAGCGGTAGTAACGCTTGAACTCTTCGATAGCGTTGTTTTGCAGCGCTTTGACCATGTCCTGCACAAAGCGCTCGGAGTGCATGTAAACCACTTTGGCGTTCGGCTTGCGCGCGATGATGCCGTTGCCCACCGCATGCAGCAGGTGCGTTTTACCGAGACCGGTGCCGCCATAAAGGAAGAGCGGGTTATAGGCGCCGCCAGGGTTGTCCGCAACCTGACGCGCCGCCGCGCGCGCCAGCTGGTTGGACTTACCCTCGACGAAGTTGTCGAAGTTATGGCGGTTGTTCACGTTGGAGCGGTAGGTCACATCGGCCGGCGCCGGGACGTTGTCCCAGCTTGGGCGCAGGATCTGCGCGGGCGCGGGACGGCTCTCGACCGGCGCGGGCGCGCTGACGCTCGCCATTGCCGGCTGGCTCATCGCCGCGGGCTGCTGCTGTACCGGGCGCGTGCCGACTTCAAAACGCAGCAAAGGCACGTCTACGCCGCAAAACTCGTTGAGCAGCCCGTTGATATTATTAATATATTTATCTCGTACCCAGTCGAGCACAAACCGATTTGGTGCATACAAGGCCAGCGTATTGTCGTTTAACTCCGCCTGCAGCGGTCGAATCCACATGCTGAATTCGGTGGCAGGAAGCTCATCCTGCAAACGGGCAAGACACTGTTGCCAGAGCGTAAGTGACACGGCGGACTCCACTTGTACAAAATCGATAAGAAATAGTAGGCGCTAATAAAGAAACGTTCATTTTTGACACAGACGGTAGAAAGCGCCTGCGACCGCTATCAGCGGTTTCCGCCCCTGGGATCGCGACCGGATCGTCAGCGGAAGGGCGGATCATAGCGCAAAGCGAGTCAGAGATCTTCACTTTCTACACAGTTTTGATCCTTTTTATCCACAGGCCGTGGACAGGTAAAACAGTTTACGCCTGCTGGCGAAAAAAGCTGCGGGGATCGTTGGCAAAAGCGGGCTTTTTCAGGCGACCTCTCGTTTTAGCCCGCTTTTTCAGGCCGCCGATCGTAAGAAGATCCCGCAGGATCCTTGCGCTTTAAAGCGGAGGCCGTATAATTCTTCCCCCGGCGTTGTCGCGCTCTGCCCAATGCCCGGACTCAGCGGGCTGTATCCGGGTTTCCAGGTACCGCGACCAGCGAAGTAAATTGACTCCGGACTGTACAATTATTACAATCCCGCCTCTTTATTAAAGACACATTGAGGCGTTGGTCGTTTTACTGGCCCACATAACGCGTCACCCAGTGAAATTTTTCAAGTTTAGGTAGAAATCGCCATGAAACGCACTTTTCAACCGTCCGTACTGAAGCGCAACCGTTCTCACGGCTTCCGTGCTCGTATGGCAACCAAAAATGGTCGTCAGGTTCTGGCACGTCGTCGTGCTAAAGGCCGTTCTCGTCTGACCGTTTCTAAGTAATAAAAGCTAACCCTCGTGGTTAAGCTCGCATTTCCCAGGGAGTTACGTTTGTTAACTCCCACTCATTTCACTTTCGTCTTCCAGCAGCCACAACGGGCTGGCACGCCGCAAATCACCATCCTCGGCCGCCTTAATTCGCTGGGGCATCCCCGCATCGGTCTTACCGTCGCTAAAAAGCACGTCAAGCGCGCGCACGAACGCAACCGGATCAAACGTCTGACCCGTGAAAGCTTTCGTCTGCGTCAGCATGAATTGCCGGCGATGGATTTCGTCGTTGTGGCGAAAAAGGGGATTGCCGACCTCGACAACCGTACGTTGGCGGAAGCGTTGGAGAAGTTATGGCGTCGTCACTGTCGCCTGGCGCGCGGCTCCTGATCGTCCTGATCCGCGTCTATCAGCGCGGCATCAGCCCCTTGCTGGGACCACACTGTCGGTTTCAGCCAACCTGCTCTCATTATGGAATTGAGGCGTTACGCAGGTTTGGCCTGATAAAAGGCAGTTGGTTGACACTCAAACGCGTATTAAAATGCCACCCTTTGAACCCGGGTGGTGACGATCCTGTGCCGCCAAAAAACCTTTGATACCAGAGAACATTAACGATGGATTCGCAACGCAATCTCTTTCTCATCGCTTTTCTGTTCGTGTCTTTCATGATCTGGCAAGCCTGGCAGACGGACCACGCTCCGCAGCCGCAGCAGACCCAGACCACGCAAAACACCAACAGCGCAGCAGGTGATGCCGCCAGCCAGGGCGTACCGGCCAGCGGCCAGGGCAAAACGATCACCGTTAAGACTGATGTCCTGTCATTGAATATCAACACCCGCGGTGGCGATGTCGAGCAAGCACAGCTGCTGACCTACCCGGACAAACTGGGTTCCGACCAGCCGTTCCAGCTGCTGGAGACCACGCCGTCCTTCGTTTACCAGGCACAGAGCGGGCTGACTGGCCGCAACGGTCCGGATAACCCGAACAACGGCGCGCGTCCGCTGTTCACCGCCGCACAGGATCACTTCGAAATGGCCGACGGCCAGACCGAACTGCGCGTGCCGATGACCTACACCGCGGAAAACGGCGTGGTTTACACCAAAACCTTCGTCTTCAAGCGCGGCGAGTACGCGGTGGACGTGAACTACAACGTCAACAACACCACGCAGCAGCCGCTGGAAGTGTCGCTGTTCGGCCAGCTGAAGCAGACCATCGATCTGCCTAAGCATCGCGACACCGGCAGCAACAACTTTGCGCTGCATACCTTCCGCGGCGCGGCCTACTCCACCAGCGACGAGAAGTACGAAAAGTACAAGTTCGACACCATCGCGGATAACGAAAACCTGAGCACCACCACCAGCAACGGCTGGGTGGCGATGCTGCAGCAGTACTTCGCGACCGCATGGGTGCCGCGCACCGCTGGCAACAACGCGCTCTACACCAGCAACCTGGGCAACGGCGTGGCGGCGATCGGCTATAAATCTGCGCCGGTAACCGTGGCGGCGGGTCAGCAGCAGGATCTGGGCGCCACGCTGTGGGTCGGTCCGGAAATTCAGGACAAGATGGCTGCCGTCGCGCCGCATCTCGACCTGACGGTCGACTACGGCTGGCTGTGGTTTATCTCTCAGCCGCTGTTCAAGCTGCTGAAGTTTATCCACAGCTTTATCGGTAACTGGGGCTTCTCCATTATCGTCATCACCTTTATCGTGCGCGGCATCATGTACCCGCTGACCAAAGCGCAGTACACCTCGATGGCGAAAATGCGCATGCTGCAGCCGAAGATTCAGGCGATGCGCGAGCGCCTGGGCGACGATAAGCAGAAGCAGAGTCAGGAGATGATGGCGCTGTATAAAGCGGAGAAGGTCAACCCGCTGGGCGGCTGTCTGCCGCTGGTTATCCAGATGCCGATCTTCCTTGCGCTTTACTACATGCTGTCTGGTTCGGTGGAGCTGCGCCACGCGCCGTTCGTACTCTGGATCCATGACCTGTCGGCGCAGGACCCCTACTACATCCTGCCGATTCTGATGGGCATCACCATGTTCTTCATTCAGAAGATGTCACCGACTACCGTGACCGATCCGATGCAGCAGAAGATCATGACCTATATGCCGGTTATCTTTACCGTGTTCTTCCTGTGGTTCCCGTCAGGTCTGGTGCTGTACTACATCGTCAGCAACCTGGTCACCATTCTCCAGCAGCAGCTGATTTATCGCGGGCTGGAAAAACGCGGTCTGCACAGCCGCGACAAGAAGAAGGCGTAACGCGCTTACGCCCGTCTGACAATCTGGTTTACCCTGAGGCGGTCATTACGACCGCCTTATTTTTTAGCGAGAGAAAAATCCATGAGCCACAGCGATACTATCGTCGCCCAGGCGACGCCTCCCGGACGCGGCGGCGTCGGTATTTTGCGTATTTCCGGCGCGCGCGCCGCTGAGGTGGCGCAGCAGGTGCTCGGCAAGTTGCCGAAGGCGCGCTACGCCGACTATCTGCCGTTTAAAGACGCCGACGGCAGCGTGCTGGATCAGGGCATCGCGCTGTGGTTTCCCGGCCCGAACTCCTTTACCGGCGAGGATGTGCTGGAGCTGCAGGGCCACGGCGGCCCGGTGATCCTCGATCTGCTGCTGAAACGCATCGTCGCGCTGCCGGGCGTGCGCATCGCCCAGCCGGGCGAGTTCTCTGAGCGCGCCTTTCTCAACGACAAGCTCGATCTGGCGCAGGCCGAAGCGATCGCCGATCTGATTGACGCCAGCTCCGAGCAGGCGGCGCGTTCGGCGGTGAACTCGCTGCAGGGCGTTTTCTCCACCCGCATCAATCAGCTGGTGGAAGCCCTTACTCACCTGCGCATCTATGTCGAGGCGGCTATCGACTTCCCCGATGAGGAGATCGATTTTCTTTCCGACGGCAAAATCGAAGCGCAGCTCGACGACGTGATCGTCGAGCTGGATGGCGTGCGCGCCGAGGCGCGTCAGGGCAGCCTGCTGCGCGAGGGCATGAAGGTGGTGATCGCAGGTCGCCCGAACGCCGGGAAGTCGAGCCTGCTCAACGCGCTGGCCGGCCGCGACGCGGCGATCGTCACCGATATCGCCGGCACCACGCGCGACGTGCTGCGCGAGCATATTCATATCGACGGCATGCCGCTGCATATCATCGATACCGCCGGGCTGCGCGAGGCCAGCGACGAGGTCGAGCGTATCGGCATCGAGCGCGCCTGGCAGGAGATTGAACAGGCGGATCGCGTGCTGTTTATGGTGGACGGCACCACCACCGACGCCACGGAAGCGGCGCAAATCTGGCCCGACTTTGTTTCGCGTCTGCCCGCGGCGCTGCCGATTACCGTGGTGCGCAACAAAGCGGACGTCACTGGCGAAACGCTGGGCCTGACGGAAGTGAACAGCCACTCACTGATCCGGCTCTCGGCGCGCACCGGCGCGGGCGTCGAGGCGCTGCGCGACCATCTGAAACAGTCGATGGGCTTTTCCGGCAATATGGAAGGCGGCTTCCTGGCGCGCCGTCGTCATCTTCAGGCGCTGGAGTTAGCGGCGACGCATTTACAGCAGGGCAAGGCGCAGCTGCTGGGCGCCTGGGCGGGCGAACTGCTGGCGGAAGAGCTGCGTCTGGCGCAGCAGGCGCTGAGCGAGATCACCGGCGAGTTTACCTCTGACGATCTGCTGGGACGGATATTCTCCAGCTTCTGTATTGGCAAGTGACCATCGCCTCACCATAGCTTCTGCTTATTTGCGCCTTTGCTATTTGGCGGCGCACGGCCCTTGGGGTATAAACGAGAGAAGACCGCGTTGGCTTTGCCGATGCGCCTTCGACACGACAAGCCTCAGGCGGCCGTTTCCGCCAGACAAAGGAGAGTAGAATGCAGACCCCGCTCGACCAACCCGCGCTGGACCAGCTTTTTAACCAGGCCCGCACCCATAGTTACTGGCAGAACAAACCTCTTGAAGCCGGCGTGCTGGAGCAGCTCTACGCGCTGACCGCGCTGGGCCCAACCTCGGCCAACTGTTCCCCTGGCCGCTTCGTGTTCGTCACCTCGCAGGAAGGCAAAGAGAAGCTGAAGCCCGCGCTGTCGTCTGGCAATCTGGAAAAGACCATGACCGCGCCGGTGACGGTGATCGTAGCTCACGATCTGGCATTCTACGAGCAGCTGCCGCAGCTGTTTCCGCACGCTGACGCGCGCAGCTGGTTCACCGGCAGCCCGGAACTGGCGAAAGAGACCGCCTTTCGCAACAGTAGCCTGCAGGCGGGTTATCTGATTCTGGCGGCGCGTTCGCTCGGCCTCGATGCCGGCCCGATGTCCGGCTTCGATCCGGCGAAAATCAACGAGGCGTTTTTCGCCGGCAGCAGCTGGCAGGTCAATCTGTTGATTAACCTCGGCTACGGCGATGCGGAAAAACTGCATCAGCGCCTGCCGCGCCTGCGTTTTGAACAGGCCTGTCAGTTTGCCTGACGCGCTATCCGCTGCGCCAGCGCGCAGCGGCTCTTCTCTTCCCGCCGCTTTTATCAGTCAATTCTGAATATTGCCCGATTCTGTTTCATGCCGGATGCAATGTGCTCAGAAAATTCTTACAATGCGCCCCTGATGATTAAGTGACCATTTTCACGGAGCGACAGATGGCGGGTCATTTTGTACGTTGGATGGGCGATGCTGGCATCGTTGCCGACGCCATGCGCATGCCGCAGGAGGTGATCGATCAGGCGCGCCTGCTTCCTGATAAGCGACGTGGACGTTTTCTTATTGCCCGCCTGATGCTGGCGCAGTTGATGCTGCGCGTTTACGGCATCCACACCCTTCCCACGCTCGTTACCCACAGCAATGGCCGTCCCGCCTTTGCCGATCGCGATCTGCCTGATTTCAGCATCGCCTATGCTGGCAATATCGTCGGCGTACTGCTGGCGGAGGAAGGCGGCCGCGCCGGGCTGGATATGGAGATCGTTCGCGCCCACAGTCGTCAGACGCAGGAGCAGTTGATGCAGGCGCTGACCTCGGGCGAACGCGCCTGGATCAATGCGCAGCAGGATTTTATGGAGGCGGTGACGCAGATCTGGACGCTGCGTCAGAGCATTCTCAAGCTGACCGGCGAAGGCGACGACCATATGGCGTCGCTGCGGCTGCAGCCTGCGGCCGGGCGTCTGCGCTCGACGAGCTACCCCGATATTCAGGCGGTGTGCGACGCGGAGCCGACGCTGGTCTGGTCATGCGCCCTGTCGCCCGCCACGCAGCGTCTGCACCTGTGGGAAGTCGATGCGTCCCAGCAGTGGCATGCGCTGCGCGACGTAGAGATGAGCAAGCCGAATATCGGGCCGCGCACGCTGCGGCTGACCAGCTCGCCGCTGGAGCGCAGCGCCCGGCCAGAGATGTAAAAAAGGCCGCATAGCGGCCTTCTCTTTAATGCGCGTCGATAAACGCGATTTTCAGCACGAACATCAGCGCCACTACCACCACGCAGGGGCTAATTTCGCGCCAGCGGCCGGTGCCCAGTTTCATCACGCAGTAGGCGATAAAGCCCAGCGCGATGCCTTCGGTAATCGAGAAGCTGAACGGCATCATCGCCGCGGTGACGAAAGCCGGCACCGCTTCAGTAAGATCGTCCCAGCGCACGCGTGACAGGCTAGCGGTCATCAGCACGCCAACGTAAATCAGCGCGCCTGCGGCCGCATAGCCTGGCACCATCGCCGCCAGCGGCGACAGGAACATCACCAGCAGAAAAAGCACGCCGGTCACCACCGCCATCAATCCGGTGCGGCCGCCGATGGCCACGCCGGACGAACTTTCGATGTAAGCGGTCACTGACGAGGTGCCCGCCAGCGCGCCGGTTACCGAGCTGAAGCTGTCGACGAACAGTGCCTGCTTCATGCGCGGAAAGGTGCCTTTCTCATCGGTCAGGCCCGCTTTATCGGTCACGCCGATCAGGGTGCCGGAAGAGTCAAACAGGTTAACCAGCATAAAAGAGAAGATCACGCCCGCCATGCCGATATTGAACGCGCCTTTAATGTCCACCTGGCCAACCACGCTGTTAATCGCCGGCGGCGCGGAGAAAACGCCGACAAACTTCACGTCGCCGAGCGCCCAGCCGAGAGCCGTGGTGATCACCATTGAGATCAGCACCGCCGCATGAATATTGCGCGACGCCAGAATGGCGATAATAAAGAAGCCGAGCGCGCCGAGCAGCACGCTGTGCGAGGTCAGATTGCCGACCGCGGCGATGGTGTCGGGATTGGCAACGATAATGCCGGCGTTTTTCAGGCCCATCATGGCAATAAACAAGCCGATGCCGGCGGTAATGCCAACGCGCAGGCTCAGCGGGATATTGGCGATCATCCAGTAGCGCACGCGCAGCAGCGTCAGGATCAGCAGGCCCAGCGCGCCCCAGAAAATGGCGCCCATGCCCACCTGCCACGAATAGCCCATCGCGCCGACCACCACGAAGGCGAAAAAGGCGTTTAGCCCCATCGCCGGCGCCAGCGCCACCGGCAGGTTGGCGAACAGCCCCATCAGAATACTGCCGAAGGCGGCAATCAGGCAGGTGGTGACGAACACCGCCTGGGTGTCCATGCCGGCCACGCCGAGGATCTGCGGGTTAACGAAGACGATGTAGACCATCGTCAGGAAAGTGGTGACACCGGCGATAACCTCGGTGCGCACCGTGGTGCCGTGTTCCTGCAGCTTAAAAACGCACTGCAAAAGGCCTTGTTTACTCATGCCAACGATCCTGATGAAAAGAACTCGGCGCGTATCCTGACCGCTTTGCCGCGCCAATACAATGATTTTTCGCAACCGTTTCCGGGATCGCAATCTGCCGCGATTAGGTTAAAGTGTGGGCTCTCCCGAAAACAAGAGGATGGCGACAGATGTCAGTAGAGTGTGTGTTTTTTGACTGCGACGGGACCCTGGTGGACAGCGAGCGACTCTGCACCGAGGCCTACGTCAACACCTTTGCCCGCTACGGGATCGACTGCTCCCTGCAGGAGATGTTTGAGAGGTATAAAGGGGTTCAGCTCTACGACATTATTCGCGACGTGGCCGACAGGCATCACACCACGCTGCCGCAGGCGACGTTTGAAACCGACTATCGCGCCGAGGTGGCGCGCCTGTTCGACGCGTCGCTGACGGAAATTCCCGGCGCGAAGGCGCTGGTGGAGAAAATTACCGTGCCGATGTGCGTCGTCTCCAACGGCACGGTTAAAAAGATGCAGCACTCGCTGGGGCTGACCGGCATGCTGCCCTGGTTTCGCGACCGACTCTACAGCGGCTACGATATCGGGCGCTGGAAGCCCGATCCGGCGCTGATGCACCACGCCGCCGGGCAGATGCAGCTGCCGGTAGAGCGCTGCATTCTGGTGGATGATTCGGAAGCGGGCGCGCGTTCCGGCATTGCGGCGGGCATCCCGGTCTTCTACTACTGCGCGGACGCGCACAATCCCGACATCGATCACCCGCTGGTGACGCGCTTTACCGATATGGCGGAGCTGCCCGCCCTGTGGCGCGCACGCGGCTGGCAGCTGGTCGCCGACTAATCCTCTGCGACTTACCCAATCGCGCCCAGCGAATCGTCGTTGCCCTGCTTTTTCGGCAGCAGAAAGAGTGTGGCAACGATATCCAGCAGGTAGATCAGCGCCAGCAGGGTAATCGCCGCGACAAAAGAGATCTTCGCTGCCAGCAGGCCAATCACCAGCGGGCCGAAGCCGCCGACGCCGCGCCCGAGATTAAACAACACGTTCTGCGCCGTGGCGCGCGCCTGCGGCGGAAAGGTGTCGGAGATCAGCGCGCCGTAGCCGCCGATCATGCCGTTGACGAACATGCCCATCAGCGCGCCGGTAAACAGCATCACGGTGGGGTCGCGCAGCTGGGCGTAAATCACCACCATCGCCACGGCACCGAACTGATAGAGCAGGAAAATCTTCCAGCGCGCAAAGCGATCCGCCAGCACGCCGAACAGCCAGATGCCGAAGGTCATGCCGACCACCGTGACCGCGGTCCACAGGCCCGATTTGGTCAGGCTGAAGCCGAAGTTAGCCGAGAGATAGCTTGGCATCCAAATCATCAGCCCGTAATAGCCGAAATTCTGCACCGAGGTCAGGATAAAGATGCCGAGGCTCGCTTTCGCCGTGGCGCGATCCTGTACCAGCATTTTCAGACGCGCGGCGAACGACAGCGACGGCGCGCTCTGCGCCTGACGGGTAAAGGCCTCCGGCTCGCCCATGCTGCGCCGCAGCATAAAGGAAAAGAGCGCTGGCAGCAGGCCGACCAGAAACATGCCGCGCCAGCCGATCACGCCCAGCAGCGGCGGGGTGATAAAGGCCGCCAGCAGCACGCCGAGCTGCCAGCCGATGCCAACCCACGCCGAGGCGCGGTTGCGCTTTTCCGCCGGCCAGGCCTCGGCGATCAGCGCCATACCGATGCCAAACTCGCCGCCCAGCCCCATGCCCGCCAGCGTGCGATACGCCAGCAGATCCCAGTAGCCCTGCGCCACTGCGCACAGCCCGGTGAAAACCGAGAACATCAGAATGGTGACGGTGAGAATGCGAATGCGGCCAAAGCGATCGCTGAGATGGCCGAACAGAATGCCGCCGATCACCGCGCCAATCAGCGTCCAGGTGACCAGCGACCCCGCCTGCGACGGATCCAGCGCCAGCGACAGGCTAATCGCCGGCAGCATAAACCCCAGGATCAGCAGATCGAATCCATCCATGGCGTAACCGCTGACCGCGGCCAGCATCGCCTTCGCCGGCGTTACGCTCTGCTTACTGCGGGAAAGAGACATGAATCAGCACCTTAATCGGGAAAAAGTGCGCCAAGTATATAAAGGAAACGGTTGCGTGTGACAGAAAAAGCGGCGAGCCGTGCACCAGGCGGCGCACGGCGGAGGATAATCAGGAGGGTTTGTTGGAGCCGTCGTCGCCGGAGAGCAGCTCGTCCAGCTTATCGCCGCCGACGTGGCGGAAGTCCTGACCTTTGACGAAATAGAAGATAATTTCGCAGATGTTCTGACAGCGGTCGCCGATACGCTCGATGGCGCGAGCGCAGAACAGCGCGGTCAGCACGCTCGGAATGGTGCGCGGATCTTCCATCATGTAGGTCATCAGCTGGCGCACAATGCCTTCATACTCTTTATCAACCTTTTTATCTTCGCGGTAGATCTGAATCGCTTCGTTGAGATCCATGCGCGCGAAGGCGTCCAGCACGTCATGCAGCATCTCGACGGTATGACGTCCCAGCGACTCCAGGCTCACCAGCAGCGGCATATGCTGCTGGCCGAACTTCTCCAGCGCGGTGCGGCTGATTTTTTCCGCCACGTCGCCGATGCGTTCCAGTTCGGAGATGGTCTTGATGATCGCCATCACCAGACGCAGGTCGCTGGCGGTGGGCTGGCGCTTGGCGATGATGCGCACGCAGGCCTCATCGATCTCCACTTCCATCATATTGACCTTCTGGTCGCCGTCGATCACGCGCTGCGCCAGTTCGCCGTCAAGGTTGTGCATCGCGGTGATGGCGTCGGTCAGCTGCTGCTCCACCATGCCGCCCATGATCATCACCTGGGTGCGAATATGCTCCAGCTCCGCATTGAACTGACCGGAGATATGTTTGTTCAGATTGAGGTTATCCATGGCTATCTCCTGAGAATCAGCCGTAGCGGCCGGTAATGTAATCTTCGGTCTGCTTCTGCGCCGGTTTGGTGAACAGGCGGTCGGTGTCGCTGAATTCAATCAGCTCGCCCAGATACATAAAGGCGGTATGATCGGAGCAGCGCGCCGCCTGCTGCATATTATGCGTCACGATCACCACGGTGTAGTCCTGCTTCAGCTCGGTGATCAGCTCTTCAATGCGGCCGGTCGAGATCGGGTCGAGCGCGGAGCAGGGCTCGTCCAGCAGCAGCACTTCCGGGCGAATGGCGATGCCGCGCGCGATGCACAGGCGCTGCTGCTGACCGCCGGAGAGACTGTAACCGCTCTGATGCAGCTTGTCTTTGGTTTCATTCCACAGCGCCGCCTTGCTCAGCGCCCACTGTACGCGCTCGTCCATATCGGCGCGCGACAGCTTTTCAAACAGACGCACGCCAAAGGCGATATTGTCGTAGATCGACATCGGGAACGGAGTCGGTTTCTGAAACACCATGCCGACGCGGGCGCGCAGCAGGGCGATATCCTGGCTGGAGGCGAGAATATTGTCGCCATCCAGCAGAATGTCGCCTTCGGCGCGCTGATCGGGATAGAGCGAATACATTTTGTTAAAGGTGCGCAGCAGGGTCGATTTGCCGCAGCCTGACGGACCGATAAACGCGGTGACCTGGTTCCTGGCGATATCCAGGTTGATGTTCTTCAGCGCGTGAAATTTACCGTAATAGAAGTTCAGGTTGCGCACCTGAATTTTACCGCTGTTGGAAGTCGCGATGCTCATTGCTCGTCTCTCTTAAACGGCGCCGCCTGAGCAGCGCCGAAGGTTAGCTGTTTTTGCTCTTGGTGAAGATCACGCGCGCCAGGATATTCAGCAGCAGCACGCAAAGCGTGATAATCAGCACGCCCGCCCAAGCCAGGCTCTGCCACTCGGCAAAGGGGCTCATCGCGAATTTAAAGATGGTGACCGGCAGGTTCGCCAGCGGCTGCATCATATCGGTGGACCAGAACTGATTCGACAGCGCGGTAAACAGCAGCGGCGCGGTTTCCCCCGCGATACGGGCGATCGCCAGCAGCACGCCGGTCAGGATGCCCGACACCGACGCCTTCAGCGTAATGGCGGAGATCATCTTCCACTTCGGCGTGCCGAGCGCGTAGGCCGCTTCACGCATGCTGTCCGGCACCAGCCGCAGCATGTTTTCCGTGGTGCGGATCACGATAGGAATCTGCAGCAGCGCCAGCGCAATCACGCCCGCCCAGCCGGAGAAATGCTGCATCTGCGCCACTACGATGGTGTAGACAAACAGGCCGACCACGATCGACGGCGCCGAGAGCAGGATGTCGTTAATAAAGCGGATCACTTCCGCCAGCGCCGACTTGCGGCCATATTCCGCCAGATAGACGCCCGCCAGAATGCCCAGCGGCGTGCCAATCACCGTCGACCATAAAATCAGCAGGCCGCTGCCCGCCAGGGCGTTGGCCAGCCCGCCGCCGGCGGTGTTGGGCGGCGGCGTTGATTCGGTGAACAGCGACCAGCTCAGCCCGTCTACGCCGCGCGTAACGGTGGTGAAGAGGATCCACACCAGCCAGAACAGGCCGAAGGCCATGGTCAGCAGCGACAGCGCCAGCGCGATCTTGTTCTTGGTGCTGCGCCACGCCTGCATTTTGCGGCGTGACGCGTCCAGTTCGGCGCGAGCCTGCAGTTCAATCGTCGTCATGAGCGCGCTCCTTCACGCTTCGCGAGGCGCAGGATCATTAATTTGGAAATCGCCAGCACGATAAAGGTGATAACAAACAGGATCAGCCCCAGCTCCATCAGCGCGGCGACATGCACGCCCGATTCAGCTTCGGCGAACTCGTTCGCCAGCGCGGAGGTGATGCTGTTGCCCGGCATAAACAGCGAAGGGCTGTCGAGCTGGTAGGTGTTGCCAATAATAAAGGTCACCGCCATGGTTTCGCCGAGGGCGCGCCCGAGGCCGAGCATCACGCCGCCAATCACGCCGTTTTTGGTGAACGGCAGCACGATGCGCCAGATCACTTCCCAGGTGGTGCAGCCGATGCCGTAGGCGGACTCTTTCATCATCACCGGCGTCTGCTCGAACACATCGCGCATCACCGAGGCGATGTAAGGAATGATCATGATCGCCAGAATCACGCCCGCCGCCAGAATGCCGATGCCGAAGGCCGGGCCGGAAAAGAGCGCGCCGACGAACGGAATGGTCGACATCACCTCGCCGACCGGCGTCTGGAAATACTCAGCAAACAGCGGCGCGAAGATAAACAGGCCCCACATGCCGTAAACGATGCTGGGGATCGCCGCCAGCAGCTCAATGGCGGTGCCGAGCGGACGGCGCAGCCAGCCGGGCGAGAGTTCGGTGAGGAACAGCGCGATGCCGAAGCTCACCGGCACGGCGATGATTAACGCAATCAGCGAGGTCACGAGGGTGCCGTAAATCGGCACCAGCGCGCCAAATTCTTCGTTCGGCGCATCCCAGGTTTTGTTCCACAAGAAGGAAAACCCAAATTTCTGGATGCTTGGCCAGGAGGAGAAAATCAGGGAGACGATAATGCCGCCCAACAGCAACAGCACAATCAGCGCAGCCAGTTTAACCAGCGCGCCGAAAATCATGTCACCTTGCTTACCGGGGGCTTTGAATGCCGGCTTCGTTGCAGCCATAGAAGTCTCATTCTTCAGAAGTTGTCAGGGCGGCGCGCGGCCGCCCGTCGATCTGGCCGGACGCGCGTCCGGCCGGAGTTGTTCGCTTACTGGTACAGCGCCTTGCCTGAACTGTCTTTGATATTGGCTTTCCAGGCGTCGCGGATCTGCTGCGTTACGCTCTCCGGCAGGGTTGCGTAGTCCAGGCTGGTCGCGGTTTTGTCGCCGTTTTTGTAGGCCCAGTCGAAGAATTTCAGCACTTCGCTGCCTTTCTCGGCGTTCGCCTGATCTTTGTAGACCAGAATGAAGGTGGTGGAGGTGATCGGCCACGCATCATTGCCTTTCTGGAAGGTCAGGTCCTGCGCGAAGGATTTGCTCCAGTCCGCGCCTTTCGCCGCGTTAGAGAAGCTGGTTTCGCTCGGCGCGACCGGCTTGCCGTCAGCGTCGACCAGTTTGGTGTAGGTCAGGTTGTTCTGCTTGGCATAGGCGTATTCCACGTAGCCGATAGAGCCCGGCAGACGCTGAACGAACGCCGCAACGCCGTCGTTGCCTTTGCCGCCCAGACCGGTCGGCCAGTTAACGGTGTTGCCTTTGCCGATTTTGCTGTTCCACTCTTCGTTCACCTTCGCCAGGTAGCTGGTGAAAACGAAGGAGGTGCCGGAACCATCCGCGCGGCGCACCACGTTGATATTGGTCTCTGGCAGTTTTACGCCCGGGTTCAGCTTAGCGATCGCCGGATCGTTCCACTTTTTGATGTTGCCCAGGTAGATGTCGCCAACGGTTTTGCCGTCGAGCGTCAGGCCGCCTGATTTCACGCCCGGAATGTTCACGGCCAGCACAACGCCGCCAATCACGGTCGGGAACTGAAACAGGCCGTTTTTCTGCAGGTCTTCCTCTTTCATCGGCGCATCTGACGCACCGAAATCCACGGTTTTCGCGATGATCTGCTTAACGCCGCCGGATGAACCAATGCCCTGGTAGTTAACTTTGCTACCGGTGGCTTGCTGATATTCTGCTGCCCACTTGGCATAAACCGGCGCCGGGAAAGTACCGCCCGCGCCCGTCAAATCGGTGGCTGCAAAGGCAGAGACCGCGCTGACGGCGAGAGTGGCGGTAAGGATTCGGGCTACGGTGCTACGCATCAGTGTCATGTTCCCTCCAGGGGAGTTTATCTCAGGCTTGAAGCCGTTGTAGTTGGAGTCAGTGATTGCTGCAGGAGGGAAAATAGGACAGTTTGATGACAGTGAAATGTAGGAAATATGACAGATTTATGACAAAGATCGGACTACAAAAGCAGTCTAGCGGGCGGTTCAGCGATCAACTACTGTCGCGCCCATAATCTGTACGGCTATTCTGCAGTCATCGCCATACGAATAATACCTGCGGCTTCGTTTTGCGGCAGCGCCAGTACATTGCGCCACAGATCTTTATAGAGATTGCAGGTTATCTTTTCTTTCTCCGCTCCTTTGCGCGGATCGTTTAAGATTTCCAGGTTCTGACCATATGTCGGCACCATCATTTGTATCACTTTGCGCGCGCTGAGTTGCGCATGCTGCCGCTCTTCGCTAGTGACAATATGTTTGTCAGGCCCCCAGGCGGCGCGCATCATCGCCACATCTGCTTTTATTCGCTGTGACATTACAGTCTGAGGAATGAGTTTGGTGGGGTTTATCCCGCCTTTAACCTCGGGGAAAAGGAATCGGTAGCAGGCATCATCGCTGACCTGCTGCACGGCTTCAATTTGAGCAACATTAACCTGCATCACCGCCACAACCTGTTCGTCCGGCGCATACGCCAGCCGATTTTTCTGGATGGCCAGGATTTGCGGCTGTATAGAGTCAATAACCTGCTGCTCGCGCTTGCCCGCCTTTATCATCAATGCAGCCTGAGCACGTATTTGCTCCACCTTTTCCGGCTCCTGCTCTTTTAGCACCTGCCAGGTTGGCATGCTTGCCATGGCAGCATCCAGCTGCTGATCTATATTCTGGTTAGTCTGATTTTTTAAATAATATGCATCCATAACATTCCAGAGCGCAATCGCCGCTAACGTCAGTACGATAGCGCTAATTCGCCCAATCCAGCCTTTTTTACGCATCAGCGCGACAACCGCAGAAATCACGGCTCCTGCGTAGCCAGCCAACAGTACATGCGTCCAGTTCATAATGCTTTTCCTTATGTTTGCGATAGATTATCCAGCTTCTGCAGCGGCACCCAGCCTGGTCATAAAGCGCGACGCGTGTAAGGGTGATACACGGTGGGAGCGGCGGGCACGTAGCCAGACGGTCACTGAGAGCATGACGCACCTTCTGCTGATGCTGTAACAGCTTAAGCCTGTAGCAGCCAGCGCGGCTGCAGAAAAAGCGCTACACGCCAGCATACGAATTAAATTTTCCCGGTATTCATTGCGTCCATGCATAAAAATCCCTCAATAAAATAAATATCACTATTAGTAATTTTATTACGCTTTTCTCTTATTATCTTTGCGCTGAAAAAAAACTCAAGAGACTCTTGCGGTTTAAAAAATCACCTTAAATTTAAAATTAACAAATCCCATAACATGATCGTTCAAAATAGGAAAAAACACATATAACGACAGCGTATTTGCTTGATGTAATACGGAGTACGTATCGCATCTTACCTGGTTTACTAGCGCTTTCTCATTTGAAAAGAAACAACCGGGGTAATGTCCGTAAAGACATCGCAAAAAGAACATTCTTTTAACATGAATAATTAAGCGAACATAAAATATGTGTGGGTTTAATAGCAACTTAAGGATAGTAAAAGCTTTCTTCAAAAGAAACAGGGAATTTCAATAGGGGAAACAAAAAAATCCGGTAATAACTGTCATTTATTACCGGATACATAATGAATTAAATAATTACTCTACCGTGACGGACTTCGCCAGGTTTCTCGGCTGGTCCACGTCGGTGCCTTTAATCAGCGCGACGTGATAGGAGAGCAGCTGCAGCGGCACAGTGTAGAAGATCGGCGCGATCACCTCTTCCACGTGCGGCAAGGAGATAATCTTCATGCCGTCGCTGTCGCTAAAGCCGGCGTCCTGATCGGCGAACACGTACAGCAGGCCGCCGCGCGCGCGCACCTCTTCAATATTCGACTTCAGTTTTTCCAGCAGCTCGTTGTTGGGCGCCACCACGATCACCGGCATATCGGCGTCGATCAGCGCCAGCGGGCCGTGCTTCAGCTCGCCAGCGGCGTAGGCTTCCGCGTGGATATAGGAGATCTCTTTCAGCTTGAGCGCCCCTTCCATGGCGATTGGGTACTGATCGCCGCGACCGAGGAACAGCGCGTGATGCTTGTCGGAGAAATCTTCCGCCAGCAGCTCGATACGCTTGTCCTGCGCCAGCATCTGCTCGATGCGGCTCGGCAGCGCCTGCAGGCCGTGCACGATATCATGTTCGATCTCTGCCGACATGCCGCGCAGGCGGCCCAGCTTCGCCACCAGCATCAGCAGCACGGTCAGCTGGGTGGTAAAGGCTTTGGTCGAGGCGACGCCGATTTCGGTGCCCGCTTTGGTCATCAGCGCCAGATCGGACTCGCGCACCAGCGACGAGCCGGCCACGTTGCAGATCGCCAGCGAACCGAGGTAGCCCAGCTCTTTTGAAAGGCGCAGCGCCGCCAGCGTATCGGCGGTTTCGCCAGACTGCGACAGGGTGATCAGCAGGCTGTTTTTACGCACTGCGGATTTGCGATAGCGAAATTCAGAGGCAATCTCGACGTCACACGGGATGTTCGCCAGCGACTCAAACCAGTAGCGCGCCACCATGCCGGAGTTATAGGAGGTGCCGCAGGCGATGATCTGAATATGCTCGACCTGGCTCAGCAGCGCTTCAGCGCGCGGACCCAGCTCGCTGAGATCGACTTCGCCGTGGCTGAAACGACCGGTTAAGGTGTTTTTAATCGCCATCGGCTGTTCGTAGATCTCTTTCTGCATATAGTGGCGGTAAAGGCCTTTATCGCCGGCGTCATACTGCACGCTCGATTCGATCTCGGCACGCTGCACCGCATTGCCCGCGCGATCGACGATAGTGACGTCGCGACGGCTGACTTCGGCGATGTCGCCCTCTTCCAGATAGATAAAGCGGCGCGTTACCGGCAGCAGCGCCAGCTGATCGGAGGCGATAAAGTTCTCACCGACGCCGCGGCCAATCACCAGCGGACTGCCTGAGCGCGCGGCCACCAGCAGCGACGGATCGCGGCTGTCCATGATCACCATGCCATAGGCGCCGCGCAGCTGGGGAATAACGCGCAGCACCACTTCGCGCAGCGTGCCGCCCTGTTTCTGCTCCCAGTGCACCAGATGCGCCACCACTTCGGTGTCGGTTTCGGAGACGAAGCGATAGCCGCGCGCCGTCAGCGCTTCGCGCAGCGGCTCATGGTTTTCGATAATCCCGTTGTGCACCACGATAATCGGCCCGGAGACGTGCGGATGCGCGTTGGCTTCCGACGGTTCGCCGTGCGTTGCCCAGCGCGTATGGGCGATGCCGGTGCCGCCGATTAGCGGCTGCTGCTCGGCGGCCTCCGCCAGCATCTGCACCTTGCCGACGCGACGAAGGCGCGTCACGTGCCCCTGACGATCGACCACGGCCAGACCGGCCGAATCATACCCGCGATACTCCAGGCGACGCAGACCTTCCAGCAGGATCTCTGCGATATCGCGCTGCGCTACTGCACCTACAATTCCACACATAAATGTTATTCCTGACCTGATGGCTTTCGGCCATCTTTCGTTGTCATACGACCTGATAACCGGCTTTGCCGGGCTCCCCGAGCCTTGTAGAGAGTGGGGATTATTATTGTGTTACTGCGGCGGCCAGCACGCGGCTGGCCGCTAAAAATCACTTTTTCTTCGCCGGACGCTGCCAGCTCGCTTTGCTGTTCTGCTCTTTACGGTTGTAGACCAGCGCGGCCTCGGTCACGTCTTTCATCACCGTGGTGCCCGCCGCGATAGTGGCGCCCGCCGCTACGTTGACCGGCGCCACCAGCTGGGTGTCGGAGCCGACGAAGACGTTGTCGCCAATGACCGTTTTCGATTTGTTGGCGCCGTCGTAGTTGCAGGTGATGGTGCCCGCGCCGATATTGACGTTGGCGCCGATCTCCGCGTCGCCGAGATAGCTCAGATGTCCTGCCTTCGAACCTTTGCCCAGCGTCGCCTTTTTCATCTCGACGAAGTTGCCGACGTGCGCGGCCTGCGCCAGCTCGCTGCCGGGACGCAGACGGGCAAAAGGCCCGACGGTGCAGTCGGCGGCGAGGCTGGCATCCTCGATTACCGAATAGGGGCTGATTTCACAGTCGTCGCCAATCACGCTGTTTTTAATGATGCAGCCCGCGCCGATTTTCACCCGATCGCCCAGTTTTACCTGGCCTTCAATAATCACATTGACGTCAATCTCAACGTCGCGGCCGTGACGCAGCACGCCGCGCAGATCGAAGCGCGCCGGATCGCGCAGCATTACGCCCGCCAGCAGCAGTTTTTCCGCCTGTTCGTGCTGATAAACCCGCTCCAGCGTCGCCAGCTGCAGGCGGTTGTTGACGCCGTCGGTCTCGCTGGCGCGCGCCGGATGCACCGCGTTGATGCGGCGGCCTTCCTGATGCGCCAGCGCAATAATATCGGTGATGTAGTATTCGCCCTGCGCGTTGTTGTTGGTGAGCTGCGCCAGCCAGCGCTTCAGGTCACCGCCGTTGGCGATCAGGATGCCGGTGTTGATTTCAGTGATTTTCAGCTGGTCGGGCGAGGCGTCTTTCTGCTCGACGATGCCGACAATGGCCTCTTTTTCGCGCACGATGCGCCCGTAGCCGCTCGGGTCGTCCAGCACCACCGTCAGCAGGCCGATGCCGCCTTCGGGTTTAGCGTCGCGCAGGCGCTGCAGCGTCTCCTGAGAGATCAGCGGCACATCGCCGTAGAGCATCAGAATATCTTCGTCGTCGGCGAAGGCGGGCGCCGCCTGCTGCATCGCGTGACCGGTGCCCAGCTGCTCCGCCTGCAGCACCCAGTTAAGCGACGGCTCGGTCAGCGTCGCCTTCAGGCGGTCGCCGCCGTGGCCGTAGACCAGATGAATATGCTGCGCGCCGAGGCCGGTGGCGGCGTCGATCACGTGCTGAACCATGGGCTTGCCTGCAAGGGTGTGCAGAACTTTGGGCAGATCGGAATACATACGGGTGCCCTTGCCGGCAGCAAGGATCACCACGCTCATTGCGCTGTTAGACATAACCATCCTGACAGAGTTTTTGACATGCGAAAGTTAAACGGTTTACCTCTGAGATTACTACATTTTTCTCAGGTCGAAATTAGGCGCGCGCCGCCAGCGACGCGCGGACAAAAAAAATGCCAGCCCGAAGGGCTGGCATTTCGTGACGCATAAAGCCTGATCACATCGCTTTTTTGGTCAGCTCGATCACGCGCAGTTTAGCAATGGCTTTCGCCAGCTCCGCAGAGGCCTGAGCGTAGTCCACGTCACCGTGGCTGCTGTTCATATGCTCTTCTGCTTTGCGTTTCGCTTCCAGCGCACGCGCTTCATCCAGGTCAGTACCGCGGATAGCGGTATCGGCCAGAACGGTGGTGCTGCCCGGCTGCACTTCCAGCACGCCGCCAGAGAGGTAAATAAACTCCTCTTCGCCGTGCTGCTTCACGATACGGATCATTCCAGGCTTGATGGCAGTCAGCAGCGGCGCGTGGCCAGGGAAGATCCCCAGTTCGCCTTCGCTACCTGACACCTGAATTTTCTGCACCAGGCCGGAGAAAAGCTGTTTCTCCGCGCTGACGACGTCCAGGTGATAAGTCATAGCCATATCTGTCCTCCCGGGAAACCGTTATTACAGTTTCTTCGCTTTTTCCACGGCTTCTTCGATAGCGCCGACCATGTAGAAAGCCTGCTCTGGCAGATGGTCGAACTCGCCGTCCATAATGCCTTTAAAGCCACGGATAGTGTCTTTCAGCGTAACGTACTTACCTGGTGAACCGGTGAAGACTTCGGCTACGAAGAACGGCTGAGACAGGAAGCGCTGGATCTTACGCGCGCGTGCCACCAGCAGTTTGTCGTCTTCAGACAGCTCGTCCATACCGAGGATGGCGATGATGTCTTTCAGTTCCTGGTAGCGCTGCAGCAGAGACTGCACGCCGCGCGCAACGTCGTAGTGCTCCTGGCCAACCACCAGCGGATCCAGCTGACGGCTGGTGGAGTCCAGCGGGTCAACGGCCGGGTAGATACCCAGAGAGGCGATCTGACGGCTCAGGGTAACGGTTGAGTCCAGGTGGGCGAAGGTGGTCGCCGGCGACGGGTCAGTCAAGTCATCCGCAGGAACGTAAACGGCCTGTACGGAGGTGATTGAACCGGTGCGGGTGGAGGTAATACGCTCCTGCAGCACGCCCATCTCTTCGGCCAGCGTCGGCTGGTAGCCTACCGCTGACGGCATACGACCCAGCAGTGCGGAAACTTCCGTACCGGCCAGGGTATAACGATAGATGTTGTCGATGAACAGCAGAACGTCGCGGCCTTCGTCACGGAATTTTTCCGCCATGGTCAGACCGGTCAGTGCGACGCGCAGACGGTTACCCGGCGGCTCGTTCATCTGGCCATACACCAGCGCAACTTTGTCGATTACGTTAGAATCGGTCATCTCGTGGTAGAAGTCGTTACCCTCACGAGTACGCTCGCCCACGCCGGCAAATACCGAGTAACCTGAGTGCTCAGCCGCGATGTTACGGATCAGCTCCATCATGTTTACGGTTTTACCTACGCCCGCGCCGCCGAACAGGCCGACTTTACCGCCTTTGGCGAACGGACACATCAGGTCGATAACCTTGATGCCGGTTTCCAGCAGTTCCTGCGAGTTAGACTGATCTTCATAAGAAGGCGCCGCGCGGTGAATAGAGGAGATCTCTACTGCGCTGCCGTCTTCTTCTTTGATGTCGCCTTTCATGTCGATCGGCTCGCCCAGCACGTTCATGATACGGCCGAGGGTGGCTTTACCCACCGGAACCTGGATCGGTTTTTTCAGGTCAACAACTTCCAGACCGCGCTTCAGGCCATCAGAAGAGCCCATGGCGATGGTACGCACCACGCCGCCGCCCAGCTGCTGCTGAACTTCCAGCACCAGACGAGCATCACCATTCTTAACCTCAAGGGCGTTGTACACTTGCGGTACCGCGTCCTGAGGGAATTCGACGTCAACTACGGCGCCGATAATCTGGACAATCTTTCCAGCTGCCATCTTGAATCCTCTACCTAATTCTTACCTGGTTAAACCGCGGAGGCTCCCGAGACGATCTCGGTGAGTTCCTGGGTGATGCTGGCCTGACGAGCTTTGTTGTACACCAACTGCAGCTCTTTGATCAGATTTCCGCCGTTGTCGGTTGCGGCTTTCATCGCCACCATACGTGCGGCCTGCTCACTGGCCAGGTTTTCCACCACACCCTGATAAACCTGCGATTCGACATAACGACGCAGCAGGGTATCCAGCAGCGCTTTCGGATCGGGTTCGTACAGGTAATCCCAGGTCTTCGCCTTCATCTCTTCTTCACCTTCCGCTGGCGGTAACGGCAGCAGTTGGGTAATGGTCGGAGTCTGAGACATGGTGTTATTGAACTTGTTGCTGACGACATAGAGCTTGTCGATACGCCCTTCGTCGTAAGCCTGCAACATCACTTTTACCGGGCCAATCAGATCGGACAGGGCAGGTTTGTCGCCCATGCCGGTGACCTGAGCCACGATGTTGCCGCCTACGGAGCCGAAGAACGCCAGACCTTTGGAGCCGATGATCGACAGATCGCTCTGTACGCCTTTATCGGACCAGGCCTTCATATCTGCCAGCAATTTTTTGAACAGGTTAATGTTCAAACCACCACAAAGCCCGCGGTCAGTGGAAACGACCAGGTAGCCGACGCGCTTAACGTCGCGCTCTTGCAGGTAAGGGTGCTTGTATTCCAGATTACCTAACGCAAGGTGACCGATCACTTTGCGCATGGTATCTGCATACGGACGGCTGGCCGCCATGCGTTCCTGCGTTTTACGCATTTTGGAGGCGGCGACCATTTCCATCGCTTTGGTGATTTTCTGCGTGTTTTTCACGCTTCCAATCTTGTTACGTATCTCTTTTGCGCCGGCCATAAGCTTCTCCTCAAAGCCTTGCGGCCTGCCTTTTCAGACAGGCCGCCAGACATTACCAGGACTGGGTTGCTTTAAACGTATCGAGCAGGCCTTTCAGCTTGGCTTCGATGTCGTTGTTGTAGTTACCAGTTTGGTTGATTTCCTGCATCAGCTCGGCGTGGTCGCGGTCTGCGAACGCCAGCAGCGCAGCTTCGAAGCTCAGGATCTTCGCCAGTTCAACGTCGTTCAGGTAGCCGCGCTCAGCAGCAAACAGCACCAGACCCTGCTGCGCGACAGACATCGGCGCATACTGTTTCTGTTTCAGCAGCTCGGTCACTTTCTGACCGTGGCTCAGCTGTTTGCGGGTCGCGTCATCCAGATCGGAAGCGAACTGCGAGAACGCCGCCAGCTCACGATACTGCGCCAGCGCGGTACGGATGCCGCCAGACAGTTTCTTGATGATCTTGGTCTGAGCAGCACCACCAACGCGCGATACGGAGATACCTGGGTTAACCGCCGGACGAATACCGGAGTTGAACAGGTTCGATTCCAGGAAGATCTGACCGTCGGTAATCGAGATTACGTTGGTCGGAACGAACGCAGAAACGTCGCCCGCCTGGGTTTCGATGATCGGCAGCGCGGTCAGTGAACCGGTTTTACCTTTTACTTCGCCGTTGGTGAAACGCTCAACGTAGTCAGCGCTTACGCGTGACGCACGCTCCAGCAGACGAGAGTGGAGATAGAACACGTCGCCCGGGAACGCTTCACGGCCCGGCGGACGGCGCAGCAGCAGAGAGATCTGACGGTAAGCGACAGCCTGCTTAGAGAGGTCATCGTATACGATCAGCGCATCTTCGCCGCGGTCGCGGAAGTATTCGCCCATGGCGCAGCCGGAGTAGGGCGCCAGGTACTGCAGTGCAGCGGATTCAGACGCGGACGCGACCACCACGATGGTGTTCGACAGCGCGTTGTGTTCTTCCAGCTTACGCACCACGTTGGCGATGGTAGAGGCTTTCTGGCCAATTGCGACGTAGACGCACTTGATGCCGGAATCGCGCTGGTTGATGATGGCGTCGATCGCCAGCGCGGTTTTACCGGTCTGACGGTCGCCGATGATCAGCTCACGCTGGCCACGACCGATTGGAATCATCGCATCGACAGATTTGTAACCGGTCTGAACCGGCTCGTCGACTGACTGACGGTCGATAACGCCCGGTGCGATCACTTCAACCGGCGAGAAGCCGTCGTTGTCGATCGCGCCTTTGCCGTCGATGGGTGCACCCAGGGTGTTCACCACGCGGCCCAGCAGGCCACGACCGACCGGCACTTCCAGAATACGGCCAGTACACTTGACCTTCATGCCTTCGGCGAGGTCAGCGTACGGACCCATTACCACGGCGCCGACAGAGTCGCGCTCGAGGTTCAGGGCGATAGCGTAACGGTTGCCCGGCAGGGCGATCATCTCACCCTGCATCACATCGGCCAGGCCGTGTACGCGGATGATACCGTCGCTTACAGAGACGATAGTACCTTCGTTGTGAGCTTCGCTCACGACATTGAACTGAGCAATGCGCTGCTTGATCAGTTCGCTGATTTCGGTGGAATTCAGTTGCATATGCTCCAGTCCCCTTAAGACTGCAAGGCGTCTGCCAGACGCTCAAGACGGCCGCGCACGCTGCCATCAATCACCAGATCACCCGCACGGATGATCACGCCTGCCATGACAGACTTATCAATTTTGCAATTCAGCTTAACTTTGCGTGACAGACGTTTTTCCATCGCGGCGCTGATTTTGGTCAGCTGGCTGTCACTCAGCGTACTGGCGGAAATCACGTCAACTTCCGCCGTCGCCTCATAGGCGTCGCGCAGTTGAATGAACTGCTCCAGTACAGCCGGAAGCGCGGTCAAACGTCCGTTCTCAGCCATCACCTTAATCAGGTTCTGGCCCTGCTCATCTAATTGATCGCCGCAGACGGCAATGAAAGAAGCCGACAACGCTTCCGGCGCCAGCGCGCCAGAGAGAAGATCGGCCATTTGCTCATTGCGTGCTACGGTCGCGGCAAACGCCAGCATAGATTGCCAGCGTTCGATACTTTGATGCTCAACAGCAAAGTCAAAAGCTGCTTTGGCGTAGGGGCGAGCTACAGTAATCAGTTCAGACATCAGCCCCTCCCTCCTTACAGTTCAGCGACCAGTTTATCAACGATGTCGCTGTTAGCAGCTTCATCCACGGAACGTTCGATGATCTTCTCGGCGCCAGCCATTGCCAGCAACGCGACTTGCTTACGCAGCTCTTCGCGGGCACGTTTACGCTCGGCGTCGATCTCTGCCTGCGCTTGCGCCACGATGCGGTTACGTTCGTTCTCAGCTTCAGTTTTCGCTTCGTCCAGAATCTGAGTGCGGCGTTTGTTCGCCTGCTCGATAATGACCTGAGCTTCTTCCTTCGCTTTTTTCAGCTGGTCGGTCGCATTAGCCTGCGCGAGATCCAAATCTTTCTTCGCGCGTTCAGCAGAAGCAAGGCCTTCAGCAATTTCTTTCTGGCGCTTTTCGATGGCTGCCATGATCGGCGGCCATACGTACTTCATGCAGAACGCGACAAACAGGATGAACGCGATGGCCTGGCCGAGGATTGTTGCGTTAATGTTCACTGCACAATGCCTCTAATTAAGTGAGTAACTTATCTGCCGTTATCTCAGCGATAAGCGGCAGAACCGTTCATTCGTAGCACGTCGTGCGCCGAATGAACTAACAGCGACAGGCTTTAGGCGACAGCAAACATCACATAGAGACCCAGACCAACAGCGATCATCGGGATTGCATCCACCAGACCCATTACAACAAAGAACTGCGTACGCAGCAGAGGGATCAGATCCGGCTGGCGCGCGGCGCCTTCCAGGAATTTACCTCCGAGGATGCCGATACCGATCGCAGCACCGATTGCCGCCAGGCCCATCATCACAGCGGCAGCCATGTACAGCAGATCCATATTCAGGTTTTCCATGACAGTCTCCAGTTTGTTTCAGTTAAACGCTTAGTGTTGAGAAAAAAATCAATGTTCTTCAGATGCCATCGACAGATAGACAATCGTGAGGACCATGAAAATGAAAGCCTGCAACGAGATGATCAGGATGTGGAAAATGGCCCACGGCACATTCAGCACCCACTGCGACCACCACGGCAACAGACCGGCAATAAGGATAAAGATCAGCTCACCCGCATACATGTTGCCGAACAGTCGCAGACCGAGTGAAACCGGTTTGGACAGCAGGCTAACGCCTTCAAGGATCAGGTTGATGGGGATGAAGATCGGGTGATTAAAAGGCTGCAGCGTCAGCTCTTTCGCGAAGCCGCCTACACCTTTCATTTTGATGCTGTAGAACAGAATCAAAATAAATACGCCCAACGCCATAGACAGCGTGATGTTCACGTCCGCGGACGGCACGACGCGCAGCGCCGGCAGGCCCAGCCAATGCTCGCCGATATACGGCAGCAGGTCGATAGGCAGCAGATCCATGAAGTTCATCAGGAAGACCCAGACGAAAATCGTCAGAGCCAGCGGGGCGATAAGTTTGCTTTTACCGTGGTACATGTCGCGCACGTTGCCATCAACGAAGCCGACGACCAGTTCGATAGCAGCCTGCATTTTCCCTGGCACGCCGCTGGTGACGCTTTTCGCCACTTTGCGGAACAACACCAGGAAGATGAATCCCAGCACCAGAGAGAAAAACATTGAATCGATATTTAATGCCCAGAACGTCGCGGGAGCGTCGTGAGCATTCACTAACTCGAAGGTACGCAGGTCCAACTGAAGGTGCGTCAGATGGTGACCGATGTACTCTTGCGGAGTTTGAGTTTCTCCTGCAGCCATGATGCCTTTTACCCTTTGTTGTTAATTACCGCCGGTGCCAACATCTGAACCACCAGCACCGATAACCAGGTTATCCCGAGCGGCCAGAAAACCGCTCTGAAAACACCCAACGCCACAATGAGCAACACGATGGTTGCGATGACTTTGCCGATTTCGCCGAGAGCGAAACTCCACGCAACCCGTCCGGAAGCCGGGGATTGCCCTTGCAGGCGCCAGGCTAAAAACATGAACAACACGTTCGGCAGCCAGGCTGCCGCTCCGCCAGCCAGCGCAGAGACGCCCCATGTGACATCTTTCAGGGCAAAGAGAGCGCCGATGATGACCAGAGTCACCAGCTGGATAGCCAGCACGGTTCGGGCGAATTTCACACTGTAAAGAGACACTGACATGGCGCTGTTACTCTCCTGCCCCATAAGGGGTATGTCGCGTGTCGTATAAGACTGCCTTTACTCACTCGAGTCAAGCAGCAAAAGCCGTGCAAATTATACGGGCCGCACCTGCGATTTCAATCCGTAAGTAGCCAAAAGGTGAACAATTATTTAAATTTCTTTCCGAACGGCTATTTTTCTAAACATCGTCAGGTGGAATCAGCGACCGATTCAGGTGAAATTCCGCATTAGACTTGCGTTTAAAGCGTGCTTTAGATCACATTCTAAACACCCTGCCCCACTTCAAAATTGGTGACAAACAATATTGAAGGCTATTATATCACGCTTGAAAGCAATTAAATCAGTGAGTTGCAATTATCAGCGGGCTAAATCCGCGCTATTTTCGATAAAAACGGCGCATTGACAACCCAGAGTGCGTTAAGAACGTTAAATTGATATTACGCACGCGGAGTTATTACCCTGATATATTTTCCCACGTGATTATCTGCTCCCGCTTCGTTGACCGCAGAAGTGATCTTCCTGATAAATAAATGTGAATTAAACGTTAAATGTAACAGAGCTTTTCGGATAATTTCCGCCTCTGTTGTTAACCTTATTCCGCGGCCGCCACGATTAAAACTGGACGGCGCGGCCGCATCGAATGCCTGATTTTTAAACAGCGTCTGCAGTAAGCCAAACGCCGTCGCCAGGCTTAATCCCTGCTCCCTTTAGGGCTATTCGCGGGCGATCACCACCAGATGGCGCTCGCCGTCCAGTTCCGGTACGTTCAGCGCGTTCACCGAGACCAGGCGAAAACCGGCCGGCAGGCTGGCAATCTCCTCATCCGGACGCACCCCTTTCAGCGCATAAAAGCAGCCCTGAGCAGAAGGCAGATGGTGGCACCAGCTCACCATATCCTGCAGCGAGGCGAAGGCGCGGCTGATCACGCCGTCAAACGGCGGTTCAGACGGGAACGCTTCTACCCTGCTCTGCACCGGCGTAACGTTGGTTAATCCCAGCTCATGCTGCACCTGGCGCAAAAAGCGCACGCGCTTGCCCAGGCTGTCGAGCAGCGTGAAGTGCGCCTGCGGCAGAACGATGGCGAGCGGAATACCGGGCAGACCCGGCCCGGTGCCAACATCGATAAAGCGTTCGCCCTTGAGATGCGGCGCCACCACGATGCTGTCGAGTATATGGCGCACCAGCATCTGCTGCGGATCGCGTACCGAGGTCAGGTTGTAGGCCTTGTTCCACTTGTCCAGCAGGCCGACGTAGGCGACCAGCTGCTCTTTTTGTTGATCGGAGAGGGAAATACCGGCTGCCTTAAGCAGCGAAGTGAGTTTTGTGATCACAGCATGAGTCCAGTCAGCGGGGGCGAGCGGGACTCGCCCCGTTTCAGGTCAGGCGCTTTTGCGCAGCAGCCCTTGTTTTTTCAGGTAAATCAACAGAATCGAGATGGCCGCCGGCGTGATACCGGAGATGCGCGACGCCTGGCCGATAGATGAGGGCTTATGATCGTTAAGCTTGGCGATCACCTCGTTCGACAGGCCGTTGACCTGACGGTAATCCAGCTCAGCCGGCAGCAGGGTGTTTTCATTGCGCAGCTGGCGATCGATCTCTTCCTGCTGGCGCGCAATGTAGCCTTCATACTTCACCTGAATCTCAACCTGCTCGGCCGCCTGCGCGTCAGCCAGCGACGGGCCGAAGCTCGGCAGCGCGGTGAGCTGAGCGTAGGTCATTTCCGGACGGCGCAGCAGATCTTCGCCGCTCGCCTCTTTGGTCAGCGCGCTGTTGAGCAGGGTATTAACTTCCTCGACGTTTTCCGACTTCGGATGCACCCAGAAATCGCGCAGACGCTGACGCTCTTGTTCAATTGCTTCCAGCTTCTGGTTGAAGCGCGCCCAGCGTGCGTCGTCCACCAGGCCCAGTTCGCGACCGGCTTCGGTCAGGCGCAGATCGGCGTTGTCTTCGCGCAGCATCAGACGATACTCGGCGCGCGAGGTAAACATACGGTACGGCTCTTTGGTGCCCAGCGTGCAGAGGTCGTCCACCAGCACGCCCAGGTAGGCCTGATCGCGACGCGGCGCCCAGCCCTCTTTGTCGGCGGCGTGACGTCCGGCGTTAAGGCCGGCCAGCAGACCCTGCGCGGCCGCCTCTTCGTAGCCGGTGGTGCCGTTGATCTGGCCGGCGAAGAACAGCCCGTGAATATATTTGCTCTCCAGCGTCGGCTTGAGATCGCGCGGATCGAAAAAGTCATACTCGATCGCGTAGCCCGGACGAACGATTTTCGCGTTCTCCAGTCCCTTCATCGAGCGGACGATCTGCATCTGCACGTCGAACGGCAGGCTGGTAGAGATGCCGTTCGGGTAAATTTCGTTGCTGGTCAGCCCTTCCGGCTCAAGGAAGATCTGATGCGCGTTGCGATCGGCGAAGCGCATGACCTTGTCTTCGATCGACGGGCAGTAGCGCGGGCCGATCCCTTCGATGATCCCGGCATACATCGGGCTGCGATCGAGGTTATTGCGGATCACTTCATGGGTCTGCTCATTGGTATAGGTGATCCAGCAGGGAACCTGCTGCGGATGCTGCGACGCATCCCCCATGAACGAGAAGACCGGCATCGGGTTATCGCCATGCTGCGGGCTGAGCACGGAGAAATCGATGGTGCGCGCGTCGATGCGCGGCGGCGTACCGGTTTTCAGACGGCTAACGCGCAGCGGCAGCGCACGCAGACGCTTCGCCAGCGGTATCGACGGCGGATCCCCGGCGCGACCGCCGCTGTAGTTATCCAGTCCGATATGAATTTTTCCGTCGAGGAAGGTGCCGACGGTAAGTACCACCGCCTTCGCGCGGAATTTCAGTCCCATCTGCGTGACGGCGCCGACCACGCGATCGTTTTCCACGATAAGATCGTCTACCGCCTGCTGGAAGATCATCAGGTTGGGCTGGTTCTCCAGCGCGATGCGTACCGCCTGGCGATACAGCACGCGATCCGCCTGCGCACGGGTAGCGCGCACCGCCGGACCTTTGCTGCTGTTTAGTATCCTAAACTGGATACCCGCTTTGTCGATCGCGGTGGCCATCAGACCGCCTAAGGCATCCACTTCCTTAACCAGATGTCCCTTTCCAATGCCACCGATCGCCGGGTTGCAGGACATTTGTCCAAGCGTATCAATGTTATGGGTGAGTAACAGAGTTTGCTGACCCATTCGAGCAGCAGCCATCGCGGCTTCTGTGCCCGCATGACCACCACCAATTACGATGACGTCAAAGGGATCTGGATAAAACATGAAGTGGTACCTCGTTGATGAACAGGCAGGGATCGTTGCCCTGGGCGGTGGATTCTACTGAAATTCCGCCGAGGGTGAAAGCGGCGGGATCCGCGGGTTTAAAAGAAAGGATCTTTATTCTGTATATGATCTTTCTGTTAGATCTCTTTATTAGGATCGCGCCTGTCTGTGGATAAGCGTGAAAAGCGAAAATTTATCAGACAGATAGCGAGGATCCTTTGCTGTGAATGATCGGTGATCCCGATCCGTATAAGCTGGGATCAAAACAGGGAGTTATGCACAGCTCACAAAAGCATCAGCGGTTGTTATCTGGATAACTACCGGTTTTACGCAGTATTCCAGCCTGGTTATCCACAAACGATCGTAACGAGATCGGAAAAAAACAGAGTTTTTAACTGGGGATCCGATGCAATACCCGATCCCCTGCGGCAAAGGATCCGATCAAATATGCGTGGTCCAGCCGCTTAGCCAGGCTTCCGCCGGATCTTCGGGGATTTCATGCTCCAGCACGTCGATTTCGAGACGATCGCCGATGCGCTGCGCGCCGCGTGCGATTAACAGATCGTCCAGCGAGCGTATCGCGCCGCAAAAGAGATCGTATTCGTGGTTGCCCAGGCCGACCGCGCCAAAGCGCACCGCCGACAGATCGGGCTGGCTCTCCGCAATCGCCTCATATAAAGGCTGCAGATTATCAGGCAGTTCGCCGGCGCCGTGGGTCGAGCTGACCACCAGCCAGATGCCCTGCAGCGGCAGCTCGTCCAGCGCGGGACCATGCAGCAGCTCGGTAGAGAAACCCGCTTCCTGCAGCTTCTCTTCCAGATGTTCGGCCACATATTCGGCGCTGCCCAGCGTGCTGCCACTGATTAAAGTAATGTCGGCCATGATGCTCTCCCCGGAATAAAGGCGAGCATTGTACGCTGTGATCAAGCCGTGATCCACCTGTGGAAAACAGGGTTAATAGAAATGGCGAGGCGAACGCAGCCGTTGGTACAGGCGGCGTTCGTCGGGGATAAGTTTGTGCACAGAAAAAAAAGGATCAGGGTTTGATGGTGCGCATGATCGGGTTTTGCAGCGAGATCAGCGTTTCGGTGGACTGAATTTCATCGATGGTCTGGATCTTGTTGATCAGCACCTGCTGTAGCGCGTCGATGGATCGGCACATCACCTTAATAAAGATGCTGTAGTGACCGGTGGTGTACCAGGCTTCGACTACTTCATCCAGCGCCTCCAGCTTGCTCAGCGCGGCAGGGTAGTCGCGTGCGCTCTTCAGGATGATGCCGATAAAGCAGCAGACGTCGAACCCCAGCCGGCGCGGATCGATCTCCACGCGCGTGCCGAGAATAATGCCGGCCTGTTTCATCTTCTCAACGCGGACATGGATGGTGCCCGGGCTGACGTTGAACTGTTTCGCCAGCTCGGCGTAAGCGGTGCGGGCGTTGTCCAGCAGCGCGTTCAGGATCCCGCGATCCAGGTTGTCCAGTTGCAGTGAGTCGGCCATGTCATCCTCGTGTTAGCTCTTCTTCTATGAACAGAGGAGAATGTGCAGCAAAAAGGGACGACAGGCAATCTCCGGCAGCGGCAAACGCCGCTGCCGTTGCGTTTAACGCTTACGCCACAGCGTAACCTGCGCCAGCGTATGCTGATATTTGCGCGCGGTTTCGCGGATAACGAAGGGCAGATCCTGGGGATCGCCGACGGGTTCGAACTGCGCCGCCAGCAGACGCTGCAGCGCCTGCAGTGTGGTAAGCGCTTCGCCGTTCTCGCGGATGCCGCCCAGCCAGTTCTCTTTCGGCGTAAAGTCCTCCAGCCAGGTGTAGGGCGAGGAGAGCAGCAGCAGGCCGCCGGAGCGGATCATCGGCGCGATATCCTGCAAAAAGCGCTGCGGCTGACGCAGGCGATCGATCAGATTGGCGGCCAGCACCAGATCGTATTCGGCAGGCTGCGGTTTCAGGTTGCAGGCGTCGCCCTGAACGAACTGAATGCGCTGCGCCTGTTCCACCTCCAGGCCAACATCTTTCAGACGCGCCTGGCGATACGCCACCAGCTCGCCCTCTTCCGGCACCACGTAGCGGAAATCTTCACCGGAAGCGAGCTGCTGCGCCACGTCGATAAAGCGCGCCGAATAATCCATCCCGATCACCCGTTCGAAATGGCGCGCCAGTTCGAAGCTGGCGCGGCCGGTGGCACAGCCGATATCGAGTGCGCTGCCGCGCGCCTGGCAGTGAGGCAGTGCCTGCGCCACCAGCGCTTCGGCGTAGTTGGCGACACTGAAATAGCGCGGGCCGTACTGGAAGTCGAGATACTGCGACACCATCTCGTCAGTTTCGTAGGGGTTAAGCGTCATCGATTCCTGATGGGAAGAGACGACGTAGCGGAAGCCCGCGTGCTGGAAAAAGTGGCGACGAAACGCGTAGCGCGACGACTTCAGCGCTTCGTTACCGGTGGAGATCCAGCTGCCACCCTTGATAATCGAATGCTTGCCGTCGAATGTCGGGGTAGAGAAGTCATCGTAGAGCGGATGCACGCGAAACCCTTCAAAACCGTTGATCGGCGTGGTGGTCCACTGCCAGACGTTGCCCACCACGTCGAAAAAGTCACCCTGCGCGAAGCGGTCGACGGCGCAGGATGATGCCCAGTACGCCAGGTTCAGGTTGCCCGGCGCCTGCTGCCAGGTCGGCTGATCGCCCTCGACCTGCTCGCGCAGCTGCATCCACTCCGCCTCGCACGGCAGCTGCACCGATGTGTCGGTCTGCTCTGCTTTCCAGCGGCAAAACGCGGCGGCCTCCAGCTGGTTCACCTCAGCCGGCCAGTCCCAGGGCATCGCCACCTCTTCGGTCATCAGACGCAGTTTTAGCGCGTCCGGCTGCTGCGCATCGCCCACCCAGAAGGTCGGCATCTGCGCCTCGGCGAAGCTGCGCCAGCCCCAGCCTTCGTCGTCCCAGTAGCGGCGCTGCTGGTAGCCACCCGCCGCCACGAATTCAAAAAATTCGGCGTTGCTGACCAGCATCTTGCTCGCCTGGAACGGCTGCAGCTCGGTGGCCAGGCTGCCATATTCATTGTCCCAGCCGTAGGTGTCGTCGCTTTTTCCCTGCGTGACGACGCCGCCGGGCATGGCAACCAGGCTGTTAACGGGCACCGCTTCCCGCGCATGGCGCGCTTCCTGACAGACCGGCCACTGCGGCTGGGTTTTTACCCACTCGACGGGCAGCTGGCGCATCAGCACGCTGGAGGTTTCCAGATGGATACGCTCGTGTTCTATGCCCATCAGGATCACCCAGGCCGGGCTTTCCCAGTCAATCGGCAGCGCCAGCGGCATAGTCTCAATAAAGCGCGTCACCAGGTTTTTCACCTTGCCGCGGTAGTCGCGCACCTCCTGCACGCTGGGCCAGGCGTAGTGGCTGTCGTCGAGGTCATCCCAGCTCATCTCATCCACGCCGATCGCCATCATCGCCTCGATGCGATCGTCAATGCGTCCGTCAATATAGCGGCCCGCCATCAGCTTATTGATATAGAACGAGGCGGTATGACCAAAATAGAAGATCAGCGGGTGGCGCAGGGTAATGGCTTTGGTGAACCAGGCGCGATCGTCGGCGAGACAATCGAACAGGCTTTCATAGAGTTCCCAGGTTTGCGTGTAGTAAGCCAGCAGCTCAGCGCGTTTTTCTGCGACGCTGCTGCCGGAAAGGCGGACCGTACGGGTCGGCGCCGGTAAAGAATCATGTTGTTGTGCGGTTGTCACAGTGAACTCCGTTAGCTGAATAAACACAGCGGGTCATTCACTATAGCAAATAAGGATTTCTGCCCTGTGACTAACGCCGCCAGCGGCGCAGCAGGCGGCTTTTCATGCCGGTATCGAAACGCCAGATATGATCGAAGATGCGCAAAATGCCGGGCTTGCCGTGGGCCGACATCGCCACGGCGTGAAAGCGCTGCTGCTGCTGTTGCTGACGTCGCTTAACCGCCGTGACGATCTCGTCCGGCAGGCGCTGGGCGATAAAGTCGGAGACGATCACGGCGTCGGCCTCCTGCCACAGCGATCCCTCCATGCGCTTCACCACCGCCGAGAGACAGGCGGCGAGATCGGTGCCGCCGCGAAACCGCTGACTCAGAAAGCGGATCGCCTGCTCCAGCCCGTCGTCGCCGGTCAGCTCATAGCCGATGACGTCGTGGGCGAACAGCATAATGTAGCAGCGGCGGCGATCGGCCAGCGCCACCTTGAGCAGCGCGAGGCAAAAGGCTTTGGCGCAGCGCTCGTTGAAGCCGCCCATCGAGCCTGAGGTGTCGACGCAGACGATAAAGGGGCCGCGCGGCTGCTCTTCGTGCTGCTGGTGGCTGACCGGGCGCAGCGTGACCTTTTCATGCCAGGCGTCGCCCTGCAGTTTATAAGTCAGCAGCCGCTTCTCCACCAGACGGCGGTAAAACTCCAGCTCCAGCTCGCTGATGCTGATGGTGGCCAGCTCCGGCGGCAGCAGGCGCAGCACGTCGTCGCTCTGATGAATGCCGCTGACCTCTTCCGGCACCGCGTCCGGCTCGCGCACCAGCTGGTGGAACGCCTCCAGCGGCGCCTCCTGCGCGGGTACCGACTTCGCCTCGCGGCTGCGGCCCAGCTGCTGCGCCAGCGCCAGCAGCTCCGGCTGCTGCGCGAGAAAATCGCCATACTCCAGCATCAGCTGATAGCTGCCGTGCTGCAGCGGCGCCTTGCTCATATCCCATAAGCGACCAGCGGCCGCTTCGTCGTCGTCGCTCAGCAGCGGCGCCAGCTGGCCGCTCAGCGCCATGCGCTGCTGTAGCTCGGCCATCAGCCGTTCGCGCTGCTGCTCCAGCAGCTGCTCGTTAAGCGTCAGGGTTTGCAGCGTCAGGCTCAGGCGCCAGCGCTGCAGAAACAGCGTATGCTGCGCGCCGCTCAGCTGATGCGGATCGAGGTGCTGCAGCAGCCGCTGCGCCTCCTCAAGAAAGGGCGACGAGAGCGGCGTCAGCGCGCTGACTATCTCCGACAGCTGCTGGCTGAAGTCGTGATGGCTAAGCAGCTGCGCGCGCTGGAACAGCTGAAACTCGCTGGCCAGCGCCTCCGGCACCGGCGTCGCTTTTAGCTCGGCGTTGATTTCGGCTTTCCAGCGCGGCACGTCGCGCAGCATCGCCTGCTTCAGGCCAGGGAATTTTTCAAAAAAGATCGCCAGCTGCGGCGAGGCGAGCAGCGCGAGGATCAGCTCTTCGATCAGTTCGGCTTCGCCGACAGAGAGCAGGGCGCTGAGCGTCTCCAGTGAGATCATTTACGCGCCTGTTTCAGCTGATCGGCGACATCCTGCAGGCTGGTTTCGATGCGCGCCAGCCAGTCATCGCTGATAAACAAACAGCGCTGATGCTGGCTGAACTGATGGCGCTGCGCGCGCAGCTGCGTCTCCAGCTCGTCGAGCGCCTCGCTGATTTCCGCCGGCAGTTCGCTGTGCGCTGTGACGCCGGGCAGCGTCAGGCGCACCGTTTGCAGGCTGACGTCGCGCAGTGCCAGACAGTGCTGCGCGTCCACCAGCAGATCCAGCGTCTGGGCGAAACCGATGCCGTTCAGCTTGCCGCGCACCTCGCCGCCCTTCAGCAGCCACTGCTCCAGCGCGTCGCGGGCGATCACCACATGGGAAACCTGCATATCGTGCAGCGTCAGCGGCTGTTGCAGCATCAGGGTGAGCTGTTCGTCGGTGAGGCTGGCGGGAAGGTCGTAGTGCGGCTTGCGGCTGAACATGCCGCTGTGTTTTTCCAGGGCGATCGCCTGCGCCACGCTTTGCTGCTGCTGCAGCGCCAGACGACGCGTCTTAATCTGCTGCAGCCTGAGCAGCAGCGTCTGCTGTTGCCACGCCTGCTGCGTCATTAGCTGATCGATGGCGCGCTCCAGCACCTGCATCGAGGCGACGTCGTGCCACAGGCAATCTTTGAGCAGCACCAGATCGATCGGCGCGATGGCGCTGCGGCCGCTGTAGAACGCGCTCGCCTGCAGCAGGTGAATCGCTTTTTTCCAGCGGCGATCGGAGATATAGGGCGCGTCTGGCAGCGTTTCCAGCTGCTGACGCAGCTGATAAATCAGTTCGAAGACATTGTCCGGCAGGCTGACCTGGCTGATGCCCTGCTGCCACTGATGGTACTCTTCATCGCTGATGCGCAGCGCTTCCGCAACCGGGTTGGCGTTCTCGTCCTGCTGGTGGGTCAGCATGCTGCGGAAGTTCTGCTTCTCATGCACGTTGTCGAGCCACAGGCGGATCAGCATGCGGTCGTAGAGCGCCTCCAGCCCGCTGTCCGCTTCCGGCAGCTCGTTCGACGCGGTGACCAGCAGGCGCATCGGGATTTTTTCCTCGCTGTCGCCGTTGCGAAAGCGCCGCTCGTTGATGGCGGTCAGCAGGGTATTGAGGATAGCGGGGCCCGCTTTCCAGATCTCATCGAGAAAAACAATTTCCGCGTCAGGCAGATAGCCTTTGGTCAGGCGCTGGTAGCGCCCTTCATCTTTTAACGCCTGAATCGACAGCGGGCCGAAGACTTCTTCTGGCGTTGAAAAGCGCGTCATCAGGTATTCAAAGGCGCGGGCGTGCTGAAAAGCGTATTTTAAGCGGCGGGCGATCAGGCTTTTCGCGATGCCGGGCGGCCCAAGCAGGAACACGCTTTCGCCGCTCAGCGCCGCCAGCAAACAGAGGCGGATGGCGTCGTGGCGCTCGTACAGGCCTTTCTCCAGGGCATTGCTGAGGCGAGAAATTCTTTCCGCCAAAAGATGGGGTTGAGCCATAATCACTTCATTGTCCTTCTGTTTCAGCTGCCGTCGCATTATGGCAGGCGCACTACTCTACTGATTATGATGCGTGAAAGCGTTGATTGCCGTCCGCTTTTTTGTGTCACAAAATCCAACTATCGCATAATGCCGCTGCGGCTTGTAAGGCCGCGAGAAAAATGGGCGGCGGACAGGCTGTGCGGCGACGGCAGAGGTCTGGCTTTTTGGGAAACAGGCGCATACTGTGCGCTTTTTGCTGGCAAGAGTGATAAGGTTTTGCGCCTCTCGCTCCAACAAAAGATAACTTTATGAGCTCGGATAATAAGCAATCACTTAGCGCGTTGACGCTGGCGGCGATTGGCGTGGTGTATGGCGATATCGGCACCAGCCCGCTTTATACTCTGCGAGAGTGTCTCTCCGGTCAGTTTGGCTTCGGCGTGGAACGCGAAGCGGTTTACGGCTTTTTGTCGCTGATTTTCTGGCTGCTGCTGCTGGTGGTGTCGCTGAAATATATCAGCTACGTGATGCGCGCGGATAACGCCGGCGAAGGCGGCATATTGACGCTGATGTCGCTGGCGGGGCGCAATACCGGCGCGCGCGCCACGGCGGCGCTGGTGATTATGGGGCTCATTGGCGGCAGCTTTTTCTATGGTGAGGTGGTGATTACGCCCGCCATCTCCGTGATGTCGGCGATAGAGGGGCTGGAAATTGCCGCGCCGTCGCTTGATCCCTATATCGTTCCGCTCTCCATCGCGGTGCTGACGCTGTTGTTTATTATTCAGAAACACGGCACCGGCATGGTCGGCAAGCTCTTCGCGCCGGTGATGCTGGTCTGGTTTGCCACGCTGGCGATCCTGGGCGTGAGCGGCATTATGAAAAACCCGGATGTGCTGCAGGCGCTTAATCCGGCCTGGGCGGTCAGCTTCTTCGTGCACTACAAAACCATTTCCTTTTTTGCGCTGGGCGCGGTGGTGCTGGCGATCACCGGCGTGGAGGCGCTCTACGCGGATATGGGCCACTTCGGCAAACTGCCGATCCGCATCGCCTGGTTTATCGTGGTGCTGCCGTCGCTGGTGCTGAACTACTTCGGCCAGGGCGCGCTGCTGCTCAGCGATCCCAAAGCGATTAAAAACCCCTTCTTTCTGCTGGCGCCGGACTGGGCGCTGATCCCGCTGCTGATCCTGGCGACGCTGGCGACAGTTATCGCCTCGCAGGCGGTGATCTCTGGCGTCTTCTCGCTGACGCGCCAGGCGGTGCGTCTGGGCTATCTGCCGGGTATGCGTATCATCCACACCTCGGAGATGGAGTCCGGCCAGATCTACGTGCCAATGATTAACTGGGTGCTCTACTTCGCCGTGCTGATCGTGATTATCAGCTTCGAGCACTCCAGTAACCTGGCGGCGGCCTACGGCATCGCGGTTACCGGCACCATGGTGCTGACGTCGATCCTCTCCTGCACCGTCGCCGTGAAAAACTGGCACTGGAACAAGCTGGCGGTCGGTTTGATCCTGACGCTGTTCCTCTGCATCGACGTGCCGCTCTTCTCCGCCAACCTGATTAAGCTCTTCTCCGGCGGCTGGCTGCCGATCTGTCTGGGGCTGATTATGTTCCTGATTATGACCACCTGGAAAAGCGAGCGCTTCCGCCTGCTGCGCCGGATGCATGAGCACGGCAACTCGCTGGAGGCGATGATCGCCTCGCTGGAGAAATCGCCGCCGGTGCGCGTGCCGGGCACCGCCGTTTATATGTCGCGCGCGCTGAATGTCATTCCCTTTGCGCTGCTGCACAACCTCAAGCACAACAAGGTGCTGCACGAGCGGGTGGTCTTTTTGACGCTGCGCACTGAGGACGCGCCTTACGTACACAACGTGCGCCGTGTCGCCATTGAGCAACTGTCGCCCACCTTCTGGCGCGTGGTCGCCAGCTACGGCTGGCGTGAAACGCCCAACGTAGAGGAAATTTTCCACCGCTGCGGTCTGGAGGGGCTGAACTGTCGCATGATGGAGACGTCGTTCTTTATGTCGCACGAGTCGCTGATTATGGGCAAACGTCCGTGGTATCTGCGCCTGCGCGGCAAGCTCTTCCTGGCGCTGCAGCGCAATGCCCTGCGCGCCCCTGACCAGTTCGAGATCCCGCCGAACCGGGTGATCGAGCTGGGCACCCAGGTCGAGATCTAACGGTTACCAGCGCAGGGCGACGAGCAATCCGCCGCCCTGCCGCTGGCTAAAGCTGAGCCGCATGCCGTGCAGCTGCGCGACGTTGCGCACAATCGACAGGCCCAGCCCGCTGCCGCTCTTCTCCTGCCCCGGCGGCCGCCAGAAGCGTTCACCCAGACGCTGCATCTCCGCCTCGCTTAATCCCTTGCCGTTATCTTCGACGCATATGCTGCGGCTCTCCAGCACTATCCTGACTTCGCTGCCTTCAGGCGTGTAGCGGATGGCGTTGTCCAGCAGGTTGCGCACCAGCAGCGACAGCAGCAGCGGATGGCCCTGTATCACCGGTTCGGCGCGGCTTTCCAGACGCAGCGCGACGCCCGCGCGATCGGCGTGCGGCAGCTGTTCGGCCAGCGCCGTCTGCAGCAGGCGTTGCAGGTCGACAGGCTGAAACGCGCCGCGCGCGTCATCGGCCTCGGCGCGCGACAGCGCCAGCAGCTGATCCACCAGCCGCGTGGCGCGCTGAATGCCGGCGTCCAGCTGCTGCAAGGCGTGCTGCCGCATCGCCGCATCGTCTGCCGCCAGCTGCACCACCTCACTCTGCACGCGCAGCGCCGCCAGCGGGCTGCGCAGCTCATGGGCGGCGTCGGCGGTAAAACGGCGCTCGCGCTGCACCATCGCGCCGATGCGGCTGAACAGCCCGTTCAGCGCCTCGGTTAGCGGCTTAACTTCCTGCGGCACCCGGCCGGCGTTCAGCGGTGCGTCGTCGTCCGGCGCGCGCTGCGCCAGAAGTTGGGTGATGCGCTTCAGCGGGCGCAGCTCGCGCCACACCAGCCCAAGCAACAGCAGCAGCATCAATGGCAGCGCAATCAGCCAGGGCAGAATGCTGCTCTGCACCAGCGCTTGCGCCATATCGTCGCGGTATTCCCACTCCTGGCCGACCACGATGCGATGCTGACCATCCGGCGTCGTTAGCCAGACAAAGCGCCAGGCATCATCATCGTCGGTGAGCTGACCGTCGTGAAATCCCTGCGCCTCGGCGTCGAACGGCAGCCTGCGGCCGTTTTCGCCGTCGTTCAGCACTGGCCGGCCGTCGCGGGTGAAAATGGCGAAGGCGAGGGCGTCGTCATCCTGATCGCCGCGATGATGGCGCAGCAGCGCCTTGTTTTTCGGCAGCGCGGCGCGTTCGGGCGCGGTGAGATCGAGCGTGATCAGGCGCTTGGCGAACAGCAGCTGCTGCGTGTCGAACAGCTCGTTGATGGTGTCGCGCGTCTGGAACCAGGCGCTCAGGCTGGCGCTGCCCCAGCAGAGGCCGAGCAGCAGCACGAAGCCGACGCCGAGCCGGAGAAACAGGCTCATTCCGCCTCTCCCAGGGTATAGCCGACGCCGTGCACGGTGCGGATAAAGGCGACGCCGAGTTTTTTGCGCAGGTGATGAATATGCACTTCAACCGCGTTGCTGGAGACGTCGGCGTCCCAGCTGTAAAGCTTCTCCTCCAGCTGCGCACGCGTCAGCACCCGGCCGGGATGGCGTAGAAAGAGCTCCAGCAGCGCCAGCTCCCGGCTTTTCAAGGTTACAGCTTCGCCATCCCGCGTTACGCTGTGGCTGGCGGGCTGCATAATGACGCTACCGTGACGCAGTTCCGGCTGCAGCTGGCCGTGGCGGCGGCGGATAAGTGCCTGTAGCCGCGCGGCGACTTCTGTCAGGGCGAAAGGTTTGCAGAGATAGTCGTCCGCGCCCAGCTGCAAGCCTTCGACACGCTGATCGAGCGCGTCGCGCGCGGTCAGGATCAGCACCGGCACGTCCGCGCCCTGCTGCCGCCAGGCGCGCAGAATATCGAGGCCGTCGCGCTGCGGCAGCGACAGGTCGAGGATTACCGCATCCCAGGGCGCGGCCTCCAGCGCGGCGAAACCCTCATCGCCGGAAACAAACCAGTCAACGCTAAAGCCCAGTTTGCCCAGGCCTGCCTTGATGCCGTCGCCAATCAGCCGATCGTCCTCGATCAGTAAGATACGCATATGCTCTCCTTTATCCGAAAAAGCTTTATACGAAGCAGAACGCGGCTTGTACAGGCTATATCGCGACTTTTCGCCTATTTTTGTCCCTTAAGATCCTGTTAAGAAGTTCCTGCTGTAATTGAGGACATCGCACACCTACATTCATGGACACAGGGGTAAAAGATGAAAAAACATGCCGCACTTCTCGCTATTTTCGCGCTGACCAGCGCGCCGGTTTTCGCTGCCACGCAGGGCGGATTTGTCGATACGAATGCGCCAGCTGTTCAGGCGAAACAGGGCGGTTTTCAAAACGATCAGAGCAGCGTCGTCACCGTTAAGCAGGCGGAAGAGATGAAAGATGACAGCTGGATCACCGTACGCGGCCAGCTGGAGAAGCAGATCGGCGATGAGGACTATCTGTTCCGCGACGCCACAGGCACCATGAAAGTCGAGATCGACCACAAGCGCTGGGATGGTCTGACGATTACGCCGAAAGATCGCGTTGAGCTGACGGGCGAACTGGACAAAGATTTCAACAGCATCGAGCTTGACGTGAAACAGGTGCGCAAAGCGCCGTAATACCCTTCCTGCCGGGCTGCGTCAGCGGCCCGCTCTCTCTCCTAAACCAAATTCCTGCGCGCGTGAGCGAAACGTTTCGATAGCGATCACACTTCTCGATCTCTCCCGTTGAGTTACCGCCGCTATTTCATACACTGCCGCGAGCGAAACGTTTCGCTCTGGAGCAGAAAATGAAAAAAGGTCGCCTGTTAAACGCTGAACTCTCTTACGTGATTGCCCGCCTGGGCCATACGGATACGCTGACCATTGCCGATGCCGGCTTGCCGATCCCGGCAGGGCCGCAGCGCATCGATCTGGCGCTGACGCCGGGCACGCCCGATTTTATGCAGGTGGTGCAGGCTGTCACGCTGGAGATGCAGGTGGAAAGCGCCCTGATAGCGGAGGAGATCAAGCAGCATAATCCGCAGCTCCACAGTGAACTTCTCGCCGTGCTCGAAGCCTTGCAACAGCACCAGGGAAATAACATCGCCGTACGCTACATCAGCCACGAACAGTTCAAACAACAGACGCAACGCAGTCAGGCGGTCATTCGCAGCGGAGAGTGCTCTCCGTTTGCGAATGTCATCCTGAGCGCTGGCGTCACCTTCTGAGGCCGTTATGCAACCCTTATTACAGCTCCAGGGGATTGAAAAATCCTTTCCCGGCGTAAAGGCGTTAAAGAACGCGTCGCTGGCGGTCTATCCGGGACGCGTGATGGCGCTGGTCGGCGAGAACGGCGCCGGCAAGTCCACCATGATGAAGGTGCTGACCGGCATCTACAGCCGCGACGCGGGTTCGCTGCGCTGGCTCGGCGAAGAGACCACCTTCAGCGGCCCCAAGGCGTCGCAGGAGGCGGGCATTGGCATTATTCATCAGGAGCTGAACCTGATCCCCCAGCTGACCGTGGCGGAGAACATCTTCCTGGGCCGCGAATTCGTTAACCGCTTCGGCCGCATCGACTGGAAGCGGATGTATGCCGAGGCGGACGCGCTGCTGAAGCGTCTTAACCTGCGCTTCAACAGCCACAAGCTGGTGGGCGATCTCTCGATTGGCGATCAGCAGATGGTGGAGATCGCCAAGGTCCTGAGCTTTAAGTCGCAGGTGATCATCATGGATGAGCCGACCGACGCGCTGACTGATACCGAAACCCTGTCGCTGTTTCGCGTCATCAACGAGCTGAAGGCGCAGGGCTGCGGCATTGTCTATATCTCTCACCGCATGAAAGAGATCTTCGAGATTTGCGACGACGTCACGGTGTTCCGCGACGGGCAGTTTATCGCCGAGCGCCCGGTGAAGGATCTCAGCGAAGAGAGCCTGATCGAGATGATGGTCGGCCGCAAGCTGGAAGATCAGTATCCGCGCCTCGATCAAACGCCGGGCGACGTTCGCCTTAAGGTTGAGAACCTGAGCGGGCCGGGCGTGCACGACGTCAGCTTTACGCTGCGCAAAGGTGAAATCCTCGGCGTTTCCGGGCTGATGGGCGCCGGACGCACTGAACTGATGAAGCTACTCTACGGCGCCTTGCCGCGCAGCAAAGGCCGCGTCTGGCTCGACGGTCGTGAAGTGACGACACGCGCGCCGCAGGACGGGCTGGCCAGCGGCATCGTCTACATCTCCGAAGACCGCAAACGCGACGGGCTGGTGCTGGGGATGTCGGTAAAAGAGAACATGTCGCTGACCGCGCTGCGCTACTTCAGCCACGGCGGCGCGCTAAAACACGCCGCTGAACAGCTGGCGGTGGGCGATTTTATCCGGCTGTTCAATATCAAAACGCCGTCGATGGATCAGGCGATCGGCCTGCTTTCCGGCGGCAATCAGCAGAAAGTGGCCATCGCGCGCGGGCTGATGACGCGTCCCAACGTGCTGATCCTGGACGAACCGACGCGCGGCGTTGACGTCGGGGCGAAAAAAGAGATTTACCAGCTGATCAACCAGTTCAAGGCCGAAGGGCTGAGCATCATCCTGGTGTCGTCGGAGATGCCGGAAGTGCTCGGCATGAGCGACCGCATCCTGGTGATGCATGAAGGCCGCTCAGGCGGCGAATTTACCCGTGAGCAGGCGACGCAGGAATCGTTAATGGCGGCAGCCGTCGGCAAGCAACACAGCGAGGATTTAGTTGTATGAGTACCCAAACCTTACCGTCCAGCCGTCGCTGGTTTAGCAAAGCCTGGCTGATGGAGCAGAAATCCCTGATTGCGCTCATCGTGTTGATCGCGGTGGTGGCAAGCCAGAGTCCTAACTTCTTCACCGTAGCGAACCTGTTCAATATTCTGCAGCAGACCTCGGTCAACGCCATTATGGCGGTCGGCATGACGCTGGTGATCCTGACCTCCGGCATCGATCTCTCGGTGGGATCGCTGCTGGCGCTGACGGGTGCGGTCGCCGCCTCGCTGGTGGGCATGGAGGTGAACGCGCTGGTGGCGGTGGCGGGCGCGCTGGCGCTGGGAGCGGCTATCGGCGCCGTGACCGGCACCATCGTCGCACGCGGCAAGGTGCAGGCCTTTATCGCCACGCTGGTGATGATGCTGCTGCTGCGCGGCGTCACCATGGTTTACACCGACGGCAGCCCGATCAACACCGGCTTCAACGACAACGCCGATCTCTTCGGCTGGTTCGGCATTGGTCGTCCGCTGGGCATTCCGACGCCGGTGTGGCTGATGGCCGTCGTCTTCCTGCTCGCCTGGTACATGCTGCACCACACGCGCCTCGGCCGCTATATCTACGCGCTGGGCGGCAATGAAGCGGCGACGCGCCTCTCCGGCATCAACGTGAACCGCGTAAAAGTGATCGTCTATGCCCTGAGCGGCATGCTGGCGGCGCTGGCGGGCACGATTGAAGTGGCGCGCCTCTCTTCCGCGCAGCCGACGGCGGGCACCGGCTACGAGCTGGATGCTATCGCGGCGGTGGTGCTGGGCGGCACCAGCCTGGCGGGCGGCAAAGGGCGCATTATGGGCACCCTGATCGGCGCGCTGATCCTCGGCTTTCTCAATAACGGCCTGAACCTGATGGGCGTCTCTTCCTACTACCAGATGATCGTTAAAGCGGTGGTCATCCTGCTGGCGGTGCTGGTAGATAACAAAAGCAGCAAATAACTCTGACCTTTACACAGGATGAAATGATGAAAAAGTTGACCGCACTGGCTGTGATCCTCGGCGCGACATTGAGCGCCAGCGCAGTGGCGAAAGATACCATCGCGCTGGTGGTGTCTACGCTGAATAACCCCTTCTTCGTCTCGCTGAAAGAGGGCGCGCAGAAAGAGGCTGACAAACTGGGCTACAACCTGGTGGTGCTCGATTCGCAGAACAACCCGGCAAAAGAGCTGGCTAACGTGCAGGATCTCACCGTGCGCGGCGCAAAACTGCTGCTGATCAACCCTACCGACTCCGATGCGGTCGGCAACGCGGTGAAAATGGCCAACCAGGCTAATATCCCGGTGATCACGCTGGACCGCGTGGCGGCGCAGGGCAAGGTGGTGAGCCATGTCGCCTCTGACAACCGCTTCGGCGGAAAAATGGCGGGCGACTACATTGCTAAGCGTCTGGGCGACAGCGCGAAAATTATCGAACTGCAGGGCATTGCCGGCACCTCGGCGGCGCGCGAGCGCGGCGAAGGCTTTAAGCAGGCGTCAGACGCGCATAAATTTCAGGTGCTGGCGAGCCAGCCGGCGGACTTCGATCGCACCAAAGGCCTGAACGTGATGCAGAACCTGCTGCAGGCGCATCCGGACGTGCAGGCGGTGTTTGCGCAAAATGATGAAATGGCGCTTGGCGCGTTACGCGCATTGCAAACCGCCGGGAAATCTGATGTCGTGGTAGTCGGCTTTGACGGCACCGCTGACGGCGTGAAAGCGGTCGAAGGCGGCAAGCTGGCGGCGACGGTCGCTCAGATGCCGGATAAGATCGGCATGATTGGCGTGGATACCGCCGATAAAGTGCTGAAAGGTGAAAAAGTGCAGGGCATCAATCCCGTTGACCTGAAACTGGTCACCAAATAACTCAAAGAAAAGCAGGGCAATGCGCCACCCTTAAACCGGTGGCGCACTCTTTCTGGATCACACCCTATGAGCAAAAGCGCAAAACTGGCCGTTCTCGGCAGCATTAATGCTGACCACATTCTTAACCTGACGCACTTTCCCCGTCCCGGCGAAACGGTGATCGGGGAGCAGTATAACGTGGCGTTTGGCGGCAAAGGGGCCAATCAGGCGGTGGCGGCAGGACGCGCTGGTGCGGACATCGCCTTTATCGCCTGCCTTGGCGACGACGCCATCGGCGAACGCATCCGCGCGCAGCTGGCGCAGGACCGTATCGATACCGCGTCGGTGGAAACCGTCAGCGGTGAACCGACCGGCGTGGCGCTGATTTTCGTCAACGGCGAAGGGGAGAACAGCATCGGCATCTGCGCCGGCGCCAATGCGGCTCTGACGCCCGACTGCGTCGCGCGCCATCAGCAGGTTATTGCGGACGCGTCGGCGCTGCTGATGCAGCTGGAGTCGCCGCTGGAAAGCGTGCTGGCTGCGGCGAAGATCGCGCGCGCGCATCAGACGCAGGTGATCCTTAATCCCGCGCCGGCAACGTCGCTCGATGACGAACTGCTGGCGCTGGTGGATATCATTACGCCGAATGAAACCGAAGCGGAAAGCCTGACCGGCATCGCCGTTGCCAGCGATGACGACGCCGCGCGCGCCGCCGAGGCGCTGCACGCTAAAGGCATTGCTACCGTGCTGATTACCTTGGGACGCCGCGGCGTCTGGCTGAGCGAGCAGGGCAAAGGGCAGCGCATCGCCGGCTTTACGGTGAAGGCGGTAGACACTATTGCGGCTGGAGATACCTTTAACGGCGCGTTTATCACGGCGCGGCTGGAAGGCAAAAGCCTGCATGACGCGGTGCGCTTCGCCCATGCGGCGGCGGCGATTGCCGTCACTCGTCCAGGCGCGCAGCCCTCCGTGCCGTGGCGCGCGGAAATCGACGACTTTTTACTTCAGCAGGGTTAAGCCTTGGCGACCATGAAAGATGTCGCCCGCATGGCGGGCGTCTCCACCTCTACCGTCTCGCACGTGATCAACAACAACCGTTTCGTCAGCGAGGCGGTGCGCGAGAAAGTCGACCGGGCGATCAGCGCGCTCAACTATGCGCCCTCGGCGCTGGCGCGCAGCCTCAAGCTTAACCAGACGCACACCATCGGCATGCTGCTGACCGCCAGCAGCAACCCGTTCTACGCTGAAGTGGTGCGCGGCGTTGAAGAGAGCTGCTACGAGCGCGGTTACAGCCTGATCCTCTGCAACACGGCGGGCGACGAAGAGCGCATGAACCGCAGCCTGGAAACGCTGCTGCAAAAGCGCGTCGACGGACTGCTGATCATGTGCACCGAAAGCCATCTGCCGTCGGCGGCGATCCTTAACCGCTATCCTGCTATCCCCACCGTAATGATGGACTGGGCGCCGTTTGAAGGGCGCGGCGACATTATTCAGGATAATGCGCTGCTCGGCGGTGAGATGGCGACGCAGCATCTGATCGATCGCGGCTATACCCGCATCGCCTGCATTTCCGGCCCGCTGGATAAAACCCCGGGGCGCATGCGCCTTCAGGGCTACTACCATGCGATGGAAAAAAATGGCCTGGCAATCCCGGCCGGCTATGTGATCAACAGTGATTTCGAATTTCAGGGTGGCTACAGCGCCATGACGGCGCTGCTGGCGCTGGAGACGCCGCCGCAGGCGGTGTTCGCCAGCAATGATGCGATGGCAGTCGGCGTCTATCACGCGCTGTTTGAAGCGGGTCTGCGCATTCCGCAGGATATCGCGGTGATGGGCTATGACGATATCGAGCTGGCGCGCTACCTGACGCCGCCGCTGACGACTATTCACCAGCCGAAAGATGAGCTGGGCCAGCTGGCGATTGATACCTTACTTCATCGCCTGGCGGACCCCGACGCCAGCCAGCAAACCCTGGTGCTGACGCCGGAGCTGGTGGTTCGCGCCTCGAGCTAGGCGGTTTTCTTCTTTTTATCGCGGTTGGTGATCAGGTGACGGCCGTCGCCGGGGCGCAGCAGCGCAAAGGTAAAGGCGGAGATCACCGTAACGATGCCCATTGTCAGGAAAGTGGCGTGGAACTGCTCGACGGTGCCGGTTTCAAATTCCTGATAAAAGCGCAGCACCGCCGCGCTCACTGCGACGCCGAAACTGATCGACAGCTGCTGCGTCACTGCCAGCACGCTGTTGCCGCCGCTGGCGTTCTCATCATTCAGGTCGGCCAGCGTAATGGTGTTCATCGCCGTAAACTGCGTTGACATCGACATGCCGAGAATAAACAGCGGCAGCAACAGCAACACAACGCTTTCAGACGGCGACTGCAGCGAAAAGCTGGCAATCAGAATGCCGATGATCACGGTGATGCCGACCAGCGTGCGGCGATAGCCGAACAGGCGCAGCACCTGCGTCACCGTGGATTTCGCCAGAATCGAGCCGACTGCCGTCGGCGCCATCATGCAGCCCGCCACCACCGCCGAGAAGCCAAATCCCACCTGTAGCATCAGCGGCATCAGAAAAGGCACGCAGCCGGTGCCGAGGCGCGAGGCGATATTGCCGATAATGCCGACCGAGAAGGTGCGCGTTTTAAACATCGGCAGGCTGATCAGAGGGGCAGGGTGACGGCGCGCATGGACTATATAAAGGAGCAGCAGTAGCACGCCGGCGATCAGCACGCCGGAAGCGAGCCAGGCGGAGACGATACGCTCGCCGAACAGCTCGATGCCGATCGACAGCAGCACCAGCCCGGCACCAAACAGCAGAAAGCCGAGAAAATCGAAGCGGCGTTTGGGCAAGGTAAAATCAGGCATATATTTGCGCGCATACAAAATGCCAAGAATGCCGACGGGAATGTTGATTAAGAATATCCAGTGCCAGGTCGCATAGGTGACCAGCAGGCCGCCCAGCAGCGGCCCAAGGATCGGGCCGACCAGGCCAGGCATGGTGACGAAGTTCAGTACCGGCAGGAGTTCGCTACGCGGATAGGCACGCAGCAGCGCCAGACGCGCCACCGGCATCATCATCGCCCCGCCGACACCCTGCACGATGCGTGAAATGACCAGCACCATCAGCGACTGCGACAGGGCGCAGGCCAGCGAACCGAGCGTAAAGAGCGAAACGGCGATGATAAACACTTTGCGCGTGCCGAAGCGGTCGGCGAGCCAGCCGCTCACGGGAATAAGCATAGCTACGGTAAGCGTGTAGCTGATTACGGCGGACTGCATAGCCAGAGGAGAGCGGTCGAGACTGGTGGCGATGGCGGGTAGTGCGGTGTTGAGGATCGTGGCGTCCAGTGCCTGCATAAAGAACGCCATTGCGGCTATCCATGGCAAACCGGCCATACTGCGCGCGGATCGTATCATCGAAAATCCTTCTATATATGTCAGTAGCGGGCGAGAGGCCGAAGAGAGAGCATAGCATCGGCACGACGCGTTATTGTGGCAATTTTCCAGCGGCAATGCCCGCTTCTGTGCGGTTTTTCAGCGGAAAACGCCTGCTTTTGCGCCTTTCGCTTAAAAAAGAGGCATGCAGTAATTATTTTTAAAGAAATGCTTGTCAGCCCGGAAGAACTCCCTATAATGCGCCTCCACTGACACGGCACAACGGCTTACGGAATGCGGTGTTCAGGAGACTCAGGCAGCTGAGTCGCCGGATGAAGTCCCTGAAAAAAGGGGTTGACTCCGAAGGAGAGTAGCGTAATATACGCCACCTCGCAGCAGCAGGCTCAGCCGCTGACTGCACCGCTCTTTAACAATTTATCAGACAATCTGTGTGGGCACTCGAG
>NZ_MWUE01000022.1 GCF_002077695.1 Pantoea latae | reverse complement strand
TCATATAAAGCTAACAGCATGACATTGCCGCCAGAAAATTCTTTTTTTACAATAGTATTATTGTACTTTTTTATTTTTATACTGTCTTTTAGAGAAAGAATCCCATAATAAAAAAATATAAGAGTCTTTATAAAAAGCCGTAAAAAAACGTTTATTAACCTCTTCATTGACAATAATCTTCCTATTTTAATTTATTTAACATGCTCATCAGCATAAAAATTAAAGTTTCTGTAATATTTTGACGATATAGCTTTGCTTTTAGAAAACTTCTTAATCTCAAAGTTAGACCAGGGCTACCACATTTTCTGAAATCATGTAGAACTTTTTGATTACATAAAGTTAAATTCTGCTCATAAAATGCAAGAGCTACATCATTCAAATCAGTCCATTTTTTAAAGTCACCATCGAACAGTCGTCTCAATCTTTTAAACTTAGAAATCAAGCCATTATTACTGCCTACCAGGTTTCCATCATGCTGACGATAATGTGTAAAAGAGATCGGATCATAATATATTTTACCACCCACTCCACTACACAAGATGTAAAGGAACCAATCGTGAGATACGATATTAATTTCAGGGGGCAATCTTTCTACCAGTTCTTTCAGGGCGTGATTAAAAAACATCGTATTGCCGCCAGAAAAACTTTGTATAAGTGCATTGTTAAATGAAAAGTTTTTTTTGAAGAGTGGCGAAAAACCAAGTATTTCCAGTTTGTTATTAATAAGCGTCGTTCTTCCACCATATAAAACTTGTTTGTTCCCTAATGATTCTAGCCTACTAACATGCTTAAGGGAAACCTCAAGTTTTTTATCGAGCCAAATATCGTCTTGATCGCTAAATGCATAATATGGTGAATTGATACTATTGTTCCTGAGCAAATTCAGGAAGTTTGCAGAAAACCCCTTACCAGGACCATTCAATAAAACAATTTTCCCATCAGGAAGACTATCTTTGAAGTCGCGAATAATATTTAATGTATTATCTGTTGAACCGTCATCAGACACATATAACACCCAGTTTTTATAGGTTTGAGAAAATATTGAATCTAACTGCTGCTTTATGTATCTCTCACCATTAAAAGTGCCCATTAATATACTGACAGTGCCATAGTCAATCATATCATCGTCAACTTTTCTTGCGGAAAAAACTTATGGCAATTTAAAATATAAAAAATCAAACGTAGAGATATTAACTCTACGATTGATATTAATTTAAAAATAAACAGCCGAATCGAAAGGAGTGCCCTGTTTGTCCTTAAGGGAAAGCAATGGTTCTTCACTTTCACCCATAGGCCAGTTTATGCCAATTTTTTCATCATTCCATAATAAAGAATGCTCGGCAGCTGGGTTATAGTAATCAGTACATTTATATACAAATTCAGCACTATCTGATATTACATAAAAACCATGAGCAAAACCTTCAGGTACCCAAAGCTGTCTTTTATTATCAGCTGACAGATGGACACCTACCCATTTCCCGAAAGTTGGAGAAGCCTGACGCATATCAACAGCGACGTCGAACACTTCACCTGATACTACTCTTACTAGCTTACCTTGCGTGTTCTTTGTCTGGTAATGTAAACCTCGCAAGATTCCTTTTGCTGATTTAGAGTGATTATCCTGGACAAACTGACGTGGGCAAACCAGTTCTTCGAATTTTTTTTGTTGCCAGGTTTCCATAAAGAAACCTCTTTCGTCGCCAAATACTGCTGGCTCGATAATTTTTACATCTGAAATATCTGTATCAATGATTTTCATTACAAACGCCCATCTACTAATGCCATCAAATATTTACCATATTCATTTTTGAGATATGGCTTTGCCAAAATTTTTAATTGATCTTTGTTGATGAAATTCATGCGGTAAGCAATTTCTTCTGGGCAAGCCACCTTTAGCCCCTGACGAGATTCAATGGTCTGAATAAAATTATTTGCTTCCATTAAACTCTGATGAGTACCAGTATCTAGCCAGGCATGTCCTCTTCCCATAATAGAAACTGACAGCTGACCTTTTTCCATATAGATACGGTTAATATCTGTGATTTCTAGCTCTCCACGCGGTGATGGCTGAAGATTTTTTGCCATATTCACTACGCTATTATCATAAAAATAGAGTCCAGTAACTGCATAATTACTTTTTGGATTTTCAGGCTTCTCTACCAGAGAAATAGCTTTACCATTTTCGTCGAATTCTACAACGCCGTAACGCTCTGGATCCATGACGTGATAGGCAAATACAGTGGCACCTTGCTCTTTTTGGGACGCAACTTCTAGCTGCTTGTTAAGATCGTGACCGTAAAAAATATTATCGCCAAGGATCAAGGCAACCGAATCCTCGCCAATAAATTCCTCGCCAATAATAAAGGCTTGCGCAAGCCCATCTGGACTTGGTTGCACTTTGTACTGAATAGATAATCCCCATTGCGAGCCATCACCTAACAAACTTTCAAAACGTGGTGTATCCTGGGGTGTGCTGATGATGAGAATGTCAGTGATCCCAGCCAGCATCAGCGTGCTGAGCGGATAATAGATCATGGGTTTATCATATACAGGTAACAATTGCTTACTCACTGCCATAGTTACCGGGTAAAGACGAGTTCCTGATCCGCCAGCGAGGATAATACCTTTATTCTTTTTCACATTATCACCTTCTGATCCAGACAACTGCTAGTTGCCTGTTACTATTATCCGATAGTTTCATTTAACATACGTTCAACACCTACTTGCCATTCTGGCAAGGTCAAATTGAAAGTACGCTGAAATTTTTCCGTATTAAGACGAGAGTTTGCTGGGCGTTTCGCTGGTGTCGGAAATGCGCTTGTAGTTACAGGATTAATAGTCTGTACGGCAAGCTCTAAGCCTCGTTGTTTGGCTATCTTAATGACTTTATTAGCATAGGCATACCATGTCGTTTCGCCCGATGCAATTAGATGATAAATTCCAGCAACATTTTTATTCACAAGCGCAATTCTAATTGCATGCGCCGTGCAGTCAGCTATCAGATCGGCTCCCGTAGGGGCTCCATGCTGATCATTAATGACGGAAATTGTGTCGCGCTCTTTTGCCAATTTAATCATAGTCTTGGCGAAATTATTTCCTCGAGCTGCATAAACCCAACTTGTACGAAATATTAAATGACGCGAGCAATGTTGCTGAAGCCCTCTTTCACCTTCTAACTTTGTAGATCCATAAACGCTTAAAGGCCCCGTTGCATCATCTTCTCGCCATGGAGTATCGCCCTGACCATCGAAAACGTAGTCGGTTGAATAATGGATAAACCATGCTCCAATCTCTTCTGCCGCTTTAGCTATTTCAGTAACTGCCAGTGCATTTATACATCTGGCGTTTTCCTTATCGCCTTCGGCTTTATCAACAGCCGTGTAAGCAGCGGCATTGACAATAATTTGAGGTTTGATGGCTCTGACCGTTTCAGCAACACCAGTAGGATCATTGAAATTACCACAGTATTGAGAGGAGCGCGAATCGAGTGCAATTACATTTCCCAATGGTGCGAGAGCACGCTGTAATTCCCAACCCACCTGACCGTTTTTACCAAATAAAAGAATGTTCATTAATCACGTTTCTCATAATTTTGTTCAATCCAGTTTTGATAGGCACCACTTTTGACGTTATTGACCCATTCAGCATTATTTAAATACCATTCAACTGTTTTGCGTAAACCGGTTTCGAACGTTTCCTCAGGTTTCCAGCCCAAATCGCGCTGGATTTTGCTGGAGTCGATAGCGTAACGGCGATCGTGGCCTGGACGGTCAGCTACGTAAGTAATCTGCTTCTGATATTTATCTGCTTTTGGCATTAACTCATCAAGCAATTCGCACACCTTATAGACTACATCAATGTTTCTCTTTTCATTATGGCCACCGATATTATAAGTGGTGCCAGGTTGAGCCTTGACGACGACGGTATAAAGAGCGCGAGCATGATCTTCTACGTAAAGCCAGTCGCGAATCTGATCCCCCTTCCCATAAATCGGAAGTGGTTTGCCTTCCAGCGCGTTGCTAATAATCAACGGGATCAATTTTTCGGGAAAATGATAGGGACCATAATTGTTTGAGCAATTGGTAATAATGACTGGCAATTTATAGGTTCTGCCCCAGGCACGTACAAGATGATCGCTGGCAGCTTTGGTTGAAGAGTAAGGACTGCTAGGTGCGTATGGCGTAGTTTCCGTAAAAAGAGGCAGCTCGCCACTCATCTCATCGGGATGCGGCAAGTCACCGTACACTTCATCAGTAGAGATATGATGAAAACGAAACGCCTGCTTGCGTTGTTCGTTAAGACCTGACCAATACTGACGACATGCTTCCAGTAAGCTATATGTACCGACTACGTTAGTTTGAACGAACTCTGCGGGCCCTGTAATTGAACGATCTACATGACTCTCCGCAGCCAGATGCATCACGGCGTCAGGCTGAAAATCTTTCATGATGGCAGCTATTGCCACAGTATCGCAGATATCGGCTTGTTGGAAATGATAACGTGAACTGTCAGCAACCTCTTTCAATGACTCAAGATTGCCAGCGTAAGTCAATTTATCCACATTGATGACTTCATCTTGCGTTTCATTGATAATATGTCTGACGACTGCCGAACCGATAAAGCCAGCACCACCCGTTACTAAGATTTTCATAGTCTACCATTCATCCTTCACGACACGTCCCCCTGCGCATGTTTATATTCCAATCAAACACTTAGCTACAGAGTAGAACTTAAAATTGTTTACGCCACGTGTTTAAGCATGTGACTAGATGCCCGGCTTAAGCCAGATAGCTCACGTTGCCGCATACAGGATACGATAAAATCAATGAGCATCTAAAACATCGTCACATTTTGTTACTTTTAGTCTTTGCTTGTACCCATGCTCAAAAAAAACCTAAATGAGAGAAAATAGCCACGCTACCGCCCTTGGCTTGCAGCAACCAATCGGCTGTATGATGAATTAATCATCACTTAAACTGTTTTTTCCTGTCTTATTTGACGCAACGGCTTCCGTCAAAGACCACCGCAAATATTACAATTTGTGCAGCCGAATTAACATGGTTATTGCTTTATTGTTTGTGTCATAAGCTTTATGGTTGCTTAACCCAGTCTCATTGTTACACAAGTCAAGTTATCCCTATAAAACAGCATAGTAGCGCATTCACTCTTGTGCTTTGATGTGGCACACGAAGGTTTTCACCAGTAGGTAGGTAAACAGCCGTGGAGAGTATAGACTCCAGGAAAATTCTGTAAGTGATATCGGCATTACATCAGGTTTGATTGAGCAGAAAACAAACAAAGGCGTTTTGCCCAGTTAGCTTTGCGAAACTATAGCCATAAAAAACCCGGCCTGAGCCGGGTTAGCGATTTGCTGCAAACTTAGCGAAACCCGTTCGGGTTCTTACTCTGCCAGTTCCAGGTATCGCGCATCATCTCTTCGATCCCGCGCGACACCCGCCAGTCCAGCTCCTTATCCGCCAGGCTGGCGTCAGCCCAGAAGGCCGCCAGGTCGCCGTCGCGGCGCGGTTTGATCTCGTAAGGAATCTGTTTGCCGGAGGCGGCTTCAAACGCCTTAATCATCTCCAGCACCGAATAGCCCTTGCCCGCGCCCAGATTGTAGGCCTTATAACCTTCAACCTTCGGCAAATGGTCCAGCGCTTTCAGGTGCCCTTCCGCCAGGTCGACCACGTGAATATAGTCGCGCTGACAGGTGCCGTCCGGCGTCGGATAATCGCCGCCGAACACGCCGAGCTGCGGCAGACGGCCAATCGCTACCTGCGCGATATAAGGCAGCAGGTTGTTGGGAATGCCGCTCGGGTCTTCGCCGATTTCGCCTGACTCGTGCGCGCCTACCGGGTTGAAGTAGCGCAGCGCGATAGCTTTGAATTTCGGTTCGGCGAAGGCGAAGTCACGCATCACCAGCTCGATCATCAGTTTGGAGGTGCCGTAAGGACTGGTGGTGCCGCCGATCGGCGTGGTTTCCACATAGGGAACCGGCGCGTCGGCGCCGTAAACGGTGGCGGAGGAGCTGAAGATAAAATCGAACACGCCCGCGGCGCGCATCTCTTCCAGCAGCACCACGGTGCCGGCGACGTTGTTCTCGTAATACTCCAGCGGCATGCGGGTCGATTCCCCCACCGCCTTCAGCGCAGCGAAGTGGATCACCGCGGAGATAGCGTGGCTGGCGAACAGATCGCGCAGGCAGGCGCGGTCGCGGATATCGCCTTCAACGAAGGTCGCTTTTTTACCGGCCAGCTTCTCGACGCGGTTAATCGCCTCGCGCGAGGCGTTGCACAGGTTATCCAGTACTACAACGTCGTCGCCGCGCTGCAATAACGCCAGCACCGTATGCGAGCCGATGTATCCCGCCCCGCCCGTTACCAAAATAGCCATGTGTGCTCCTGTCTAAGCTGCCGCGTCGATGCGCGGCAAAACGTGAGAAAAGGTTATTTTGCCAGAATTTTCTCAATGGCGGCGCGGAATTCCTGTCCCATGGCGTTGCTGCGCAGGCCGTAAGAGACGAATGCCTGCATGTAGCCGAGCTTGCGACCACAGTCAAAGCTGCGACCGGTCAGCAGCGCGGCGTCTACCGGCTTCTTCTGGCTCAGGCTGGCGATAGCGTCAGTCAGCTGAATACGGCCCCACGCGCCTGGCTCGGTGCGCTCCAGCTCGCCCCAGATGTCGGCGGAAAGCACATAGCGGCCCACGGCAGCCAGATCGGAGTTCAGCGGCGCCGGCTCTTCCGGTTTCTCGACGAAGTCGGTGATCGTGCTGACGTCGCCCGGGTTGTCCAGCGGCTGCTCGGTGGTGATCACAGAGTATTCAGAGAGATCGGCGGTGGGCATATGCTGCGCCAGCACCTGGCTGTGGCCGGTCTCTTCAAAACGCGCCACCATAGCGGCAAGGTTGTAGCGCAGGTGGTCGGCGGTGGAATCATCCAGCAGCACGTCCGGCAGCACCACCACAAACGGGTTGTCGCCAATCATCGGGCGCGCGCAGAGAATAGAGTGGCCGAGGCCCAGCGGCTGCGCCTGGCGCACGTTCATGATGGTCACGCCCGGCGGGCAAATTGACTGCACTTCGCTCAGCAGCTGACGCTTGACGCGCGCTTCCAGCAGCGCTTCCAGCTCGTAGGTGGTGTCGAAGTGGTTTTCCACCGCATTTTTGGAAGCATGGGTGACCAGCACGATCTCTTTGATGCCCGCTGCAACGCACTCATCAATGATGTATTGAATCATCGGCTTATCAACGACAGGCAGCATCTCTTTTGGAATTGCTTTCGTCGCCGGGAGCATATGCATACCGAGACCCGCAACCGGGATTACTGCTTTAAGCTTGGTCATATTTTTTCCATTTCATGAAGTGAATACGTGCGGTCGATTATGCAGGATCGGCCAGAACTGCAAGTATAATCTTTATCCGAAAATCCGACACTAAATGCCTGTCATCCCTTAGAAATTCATCTTTTTCCCACTGTTCAGCCGCGCCATAAAGCGAGTAAAGACAAGCGCTAACCCGCCCGGAAAAACCGCCTGCCACAGCCGTTGCCGACAGGGGTTAATGCCAGGCTAAAAAAGACTCGGGCGGCACAGTGGCCGCCCGAGAAGAGGTGTGGATCAGAGCCAGCCGGCAAACCACTCCGGCATCACAAACAGGTTGAAATGGTTCACCAGCGCAATCACCACGATGAACAGCGCCGAGACCGAGACCCACTGCCGCGCATAGGGCATAAAGCGGATGCCGATAACCGGTTTGATAAAGAACGGATGGGCGAAGGCGGAGATCAGCACCTGCGAGATAGAGAGCGTCAGCGCCACGTAGAGCACGTTGGGCCAGATAAAGGTGGTTGCCAGCACCGCCAGCACCACCAGGCTCGCCACGATATTCCAGTAAAACTCGACGTTGGTACGTCCGTTCGCCTGGGAAATGGCGCCGGTCAGCCCGCCCATCGGACGCAGCATGCCGAACAGCAGCATCAGCGGGATCAGATGGTAAACCTGCTCATGGGAGGCGCCGTAAAGCACGCGTACGATCACCGGCGACAGAATGCCGATGGCGAGGTACATTGCGCTGCTGAACAGCATAATGACGAAGGTGCCCTTGAGGAACAGCCGTTTCAGCTGCTCGGGATCCTGCTGCTTCTCGGCGAAGCGCGGCAGCGCCAGGCGGTTAATCACCGGCGACACCAGCTTGAGCGGCTGAAGGATCAGCTCTTTCGCCAGCGAGTAGATGCCGAGCATCTCCGCGCCCATCACCTTGCCGACAATCAGTGCGTCCGCCTGGGTGCGCAGCTGATTGATGGTCTGCGAGCCAAGCTGATAGGCGCCGTAGCGCACCGCGCCGACAAAGGTGGCTTTATCAAACGCCCAGGTGGGCCGCCATGCCTTCTCGCCGAAGGCGATCATGCAGAGAATGCGGGTAAAGGCGTTGATAAACAGGCCGAGGATCGCCGCCGCCACGGTCAGCGAGGTGAAGTAGAGCATCAGTAGCGTGCAGGCAAACGCAAACAGCTTGGTCGCCATCTCGATCTTTGCGAGCAGCACCATGCGTTTGGTTTTGATAAAGTGCGCCTGATACTGCGACAGATGGCCCAGCACAAGGAAATTGAGGCTGGTGAGCATAATCAGCCCCACCAGCTCCGGCAGATGGTAGAACCAGGCGATCGGATAAGCGATGCCCAGCAGGATCAGGCCGGTCATCAGGCTGAGCGACACGTTAACCCAGTAGATGGTGCTCTGCTCGCGCCGGGTGATCTGCTGGCGATGAACGATATAGCTGCTCATCCCCATATCCTGCAGCACGGTGGCGACCGCCAGAATGGCGTTGATGATCGCCAGCAGCCCCAGCTCGTGCGCCTCCAGCCTGCGCGCCAGCACGCTGAGCTGCAACACCTGCAGCAGCGCGGCAAAACAGGTGCTGCCGAACAGCCAGACCGCCTGTTTTTTCAAACCATTCACGCCAGCCGCTCCAGTAACTGCGCCAGCTCGCCGTAGGCGATATGCTGGTTAAACTCCGTTTCCACCTTATGGCGCGCCGCCGCCACCACCGGCGCGACGTCGACATCGCCCTGCGACAGCTTCAGCAGCGTGTCGGCCAGCGCCTCGGCGTCATCCTCCGGCACCAGCCAGCCTGAGACATTGTTCTCAATCAGCTCGGGAATACCGCTGTGGAAGGTAGAGACCACCGGCAGGCCCACCGCCATCGCCTCCATCAGCGCCACCGGGATCCCTTCCATATCGCCGTCGGCGGCGGTTTTAGAGGGCAGCAGGAAGATATCCGCCTCGCTGAGCGCCGCGCGGATCTCCTCCTGCGGCTTAAAGCCCGGCATGCTGACGCAGTCTTCCAGCCCGGCGTTGGCGATATGCTGACGCATCATCTCATCCTGATCGCCGTTGCCGATAATGGTGAACTCAAACTGGCCGCCGCGCTGCTTGAGGATCTCGCTGGCCTTCACCGCCACGTCGAGTCCCTTCTTCTCGGTGAGGCGCGCCACGGAGACGATGCGCAGCGGCGAATGAAACGCCTGACGCGGCTGGAAGTTAAACTTCTCCGGCTCGATGCCCATGCGCGTCACGTGGATCTTCTCCGGCGGACAGCCCATCTCGATCAGCTTGCGCTCCCAGAGATGGCTGATCGGCAGCAGCAGCTCGCTCTGCTCGAACAGATTGACGTAGTCCTGCTTGTGCTCTTCCAGAATATGTCGGCGCGAAATATCGGCGCCGTGAAACACCGTCGCCTGTTTGCCCACCAGCACGCCCAGTTCGCGCAGCTTGTTGGCCAGCGCGCCCGCATAGCCGAAGTGCACAAGGAACACGTCGGCGGTATAGGGCTGGCTGGTGTTCGCCACGATCGAAGGCAGCAACAGTTTGCTGGACTGCGCGCCGTAGCGGCGCACGTTCAGCGAGCGGATCAGCGCCGGTTTTGCCACCTTCGGCAGCACCAGCTTCAGCCGCTGGTTGAGCTTGTCGATATTCGACACCTTCTCTTCCGGCAGCAGATAGTGGGTGCGCGCCGCCAGATGATACTCGTCGAACGCCGCGTGGCGGTTCACCAGATCGCCGGGAAAAACAGAGATGATTTCAACGTCGTAGCCGGCGTCGATAAAATGGGTCACCTGGTTCAGCACGAAGGTCTCAGAGGCGACCGGGAAACGCATGGTGAAAAAAGTCAGTTTCATAGCATTACCCCAATACGTTGAGGATCTCTTCTGTGATCCGGTTTCCGACTTCACGCTCGTGCGCAACCGCCGTGTCGACCTGCTGTTTGATGGCGTCATAGTCCGCCAGCACCTTTTTTACTTTGCCGATCAGCGAGCCGTCCATCAGGCTCTTCACGTCGGTCGCCATCTGCGGCAGCCCGAGCTGATTCATCACGCCCAGCGATTTGTGTTCATAGTTAATCGCCACGGCCGGCGTGCCGAAGTTCATGGAGATAATGGCGGAGTGCAGTCGCGTGCCGATGGTGAGATGGCAGTGGCTCAGCAAAATACCCAGCTCCAGATCGTTAAACTCATCCATGATGACCTGATAATGCTCAGGGTGATCGACGCTGTCGCGCAGCGTCAGCGCCACCATGCGGTCATCTTTGGCGTAGCTGTCGATGCCGGTGCAGGTTGAAAACGCGACTACCTGATAGCCTTCGGCAATCATCGCGTTGATCACGCGGCCAAAGGCGGCTTCATACTCTTTCTGCGTGACGCCGAGCCGTTTGTCGAACGGCGCCAGCTCGCGCACGGTAATGGCGATGGTTTTGCGGCGGCTGATGATCGCCTGCCAGTGCAGCAGATTGTGGCTCGGCTGCTCGACGCTGCGCGCGCGCACCAGAAAGGCGGTGTCCACCCCTGGCGCCACCTTGCGCGTTGTTACGCCATCTTTTTTCATTAAGTCCAGGCTGACCGACTCGCGCAGCACCAGGCGGTCGACGCGGTCAAAGACGAAATTCGCCAGCGCGTTGACGCGCGGGTTCTGAAACGGACCCACCGAGTGGCCAATCAGCCAGATGGGCTTCTTCGCCATCAGGGCGCACAGCGCATGGTCGAACTGCGTGACGCCGTAGAGATCGACAAAGAACGAGCCGCCAACCTGAATAATGGCGTCGTACTGCTTCAGGCTGTCGGCGAAAGCGGCAAGATGCGCCGGCACGGCAAACGATTTAAACGGGCCGCCTTTGCCGAGATGCGCCATCATAATGTTCGGCATCAGGCGGTTGGCCACCTTGCGCTTGATGGTGCCGGCCAGGCCCTTTGCCGATTTGCTGTTATGCAGAAACAGCGAATCCTGTTTGATCTCCTGCTGGAGCAGATACCCAGAGCTTGTGGGATAACGGCTGATCACCTCAATCTCTACATCACCGCGGGCAGCGTGGATTGAGTCGATCAACCCACGGAGAATCGCGCCATCCCCGCGATTCCCACACGTATGGTTACCCACCAATAAAATTTTCATCAAAAAAACTCCGAAAAATTTCTTCTAATTTTCTACCCGACCGGGTGCAGATGCGATGCGCCGGGTAAACAAGCCGCCATATCCTGAACGGGCAAAGTGAACTCTGTCGTTAAAAAATGCCAAAAAAGACCATCAAAAAAGCGCTCCAGAGGATACTGCTCGCGCCCTTCCCTGGGCGCGATAACTAAAACTACCCTTTGAGGGCGAAATAGGGCACGGCGCACTGCTCGCCGTTGATCACCATCGAGATAAAGCCTTTCGGTTTACTGGTGTCCACCTGCTCGGCGCTGAGCGCGCGCGACGCCAGCAGCAGATCGCCCTGCTCGTTGCCGCCGATGCCCGCTTTGCCGTTGTGCAGGCTAAAGCGCTGCGGCGCGGCCACATTGCCGGACGGCGGCGTGCCTTTCTCCATGCGCGCGTCGACGCGCGCGCAGCGGCCGGTGGCGAAGCGATCTTTGCTGGTGGTTTTCATCAGCACCACCGCCGACGGTGTCCAGCCCGCCAGCTTGACGAAGATGCGCACTTCGCTGTCGTTAGCGGCGACGTAGCGCACCTCGACCACCGGGCTACTGCCTTCCGCCGACCAGCTCGCTTCTGCTTTGCTCTTCTTGCGCTGCAGCTGGATCACCGCGCGGCCGCCGGTGGCGCGATCGGCGATCGGGTTCATCAGCGGCTGGCTGGTGCTGCCGTTGCTGAACTCCGACTGGCCAAAGATTTCAATCTCCCAGGCGTCGCCGACGGTCGGGGAATAGAGGGTGCCAAGCTCGAACCACGTCTGCTGGTCGCTGTTGTTCTCCAGCCGCCAGCGCGAGGTGATGTAGTTATATTTCAGGCTGCCGTCAATGGCGACACCGTACGACTCCACGCGCGTCGATCCCATCTCCCAAACGTTGAGCCAGCGCTCGCCCTGCTCAGAGTTATCGATCCAGCTGCCGGACTGCAGGTTGGTCTGGCGCATATTGAGGCGCGAGTTGTGGGCAATCAGCGGGTTTTTGCAATCTTCCAGGCTCAGCGCGTCGACGATCCACTGGCCGTTGGAGATATCGCCCGGGTGGTCGCAGTGCTCGATCCAGCCGTTGTGGATCAGCGACTGGCTGCAGCGCGGCAGGTTCAGCACCATGCCGCCGCGACAGTTCTGGGCGTTAAAGTTAGAGAGTTCAATCGCGGTGCTGTGATCCCAGGCGCCCGCTTTACGGCCCGACCAGCCCGCTTTGATCACGTCGCCGGTGCAGCGTGAGGCGTACCACTGGTCGATTTTGCAATCCAGCGTATCGAGCAGGCTGAGCGCGGTGCCGCCAACAGCGTTGAAACGCAGGCAGGCGCCGCGGAAGAACTGGCCGCCCTGGCAGGTGTTGCGGAACAGGCCCTGCTGGTTGGGGTGTTTGTCGCTGTTGCCGTTGAAGATCAGGTTGGAGATCTCCACCCAGCGCGCGTTGACGTCGAAAATAAAGTCCGACTGACCGTCAGAGACCAGCGTGGTGGCCGGGAAGTAACCAAAGTTGACCATGGCGCCGGAGATGCGGAAGAAGCGCCGCCCTTTATCGCCGAAGTCGCAGGCGGAGACAAAAAAGGTGCCGGCGGGAAACTGCACGCAGATGGGCTGCTCCGCCTGTTCCGACCACTGATACATCGCCTTGATAGCGGGCGCGGCGTCGGTTTTGCCGTCGGCGATGGCGCCAAAGTCAAACAGCGACAGGCGGTTGAAATCGTCCACCACGCGACGCCAGTGAAAGCCTTCGCCGGCGAAGTTAACGCCGCCATCATCGGCTGCCTGCTGGAAGCTGCCGATAAACTCGCCGCCGCCCACTTCCAGCCCTTCATGCCAGCTTTTCAGCTTGATCTTCGCCCCTTCAAACAGCGGGCGGGTTTTACGCAGCTCTTCTACCGAGGCGATTTCACCAATCAGCTGATAGCCGCCCGGCTGCGCCAGACGCTGGCTGAACGCCGCCTGGCCCGGTCGGCTGACGTCGGGAATAGAGAACAGCGTGGTGCCGTCACGCTCTTTCACCGTCATGGAGTGCGCCGGATCGGCGATCAGCGCCGCATTGTCATGCATAAAGCGCGCGAAACTGCCTTTATTGAGCGCAACGGGCTGGGTGATCTGCGACAGTTTGCCGCTGGCGTCGCGCAGAAACAGCGGGATCTGATTTCCCGGCTGGCTGGCGTCGCTGCCCGCTTTACCGATCCACAGCTCGCCTTCAAAGTTCTGCCAGAACTGCGGCGGCATGGCGTAGAGGTTTTCCGGCGTCAGAATCGGCACGTCGCCTTTCGGCAGCGCCGACGGCTCGATGGCTTTCAGGGCAACGCCGCTGCTTTTGGCGGCGTGGCTGGAGAACGCACTGACGGAGAGTGCGGCAACAATGGAGGAGGCTGCGGTCTGCAAGACTTCTCTTCTTTTCATGCATCTAATCCCGTAGTCGATGGGGCCGCGCAATGGGCCATAACGTGTTCCCTGAGGCTCGTTGCAATGTGGCCCTTCCCTGCCGCCGTTAAACCAGCGCCAGCCAGCTCTGCTTAATCTGCTTGCCGTCGAATTTCAGCGCGGTGGTTTTGGTGTTTTGACTCATGGCGTAGAACAGCGCGTCGTCGCTGGCGAGCTGATCCATGCGCGCCAGGAAGGTCGTCTTGTCGTTCATCGGCACCAGGAAGCCATCTTCGCCCTGGTTGATAATCTCCTGCGGACCCGTCGGGCAGTCATAGGCCACCACCGGCAGCGACCAGGATTTGGCCTCCAGCAGCACCAGCGGCAGCCCTTCATAGCGCGAGGTCATCAGCGCCATATCGCTGTCGCGATAGTAGTCGTTGATATTGCTGACGCGGCCGACAAAGTTGACGCTGCCGGTGATGCCGAGCGCCGCCGCCTGATCCTCCAGCTGCTGGCGCAGCTCGCCGTCGCCGGCGATCGCCAGCGTCCACTCAGGATGGGTCTGCACAAAGTCGCGCCAGATATCCAGCAGCAGATCGAACCCTTTCTGGTGATCAAGACGGCCGACCGCCAGCGCCTGACGACTGCGCGTCTTACGCTCGAAGGCTTTGTAGACCACCGGGTTGGGGATTTGCTTACTGGGGATGCGCCAGCGGGAGAAGACCTGATGGTCTTTGTCGGTCAGGACGATGACCTGATCGTAGTAGCGCAGCAGCAGGTACTTGAGGAGTTTTATCGGCTTGCTGAAGGAGTTGATGGCGATATGTTCGCAGGCGTAGGCCTTGAAGCGTTTCTTCTTGCCGGAGAGCAGGCTCCAGAAGGCGAACATCACGCTCAGGCGCCCCATGCTGATCAGGAACACGCTGTCGAAGGCTTCATCGTGAATGCGCTTCACGATGCTTTTAATCGGGTTGCTGTGTCCCTCGAAGCTGACGATCTCTTTTACCTGCTCAAAGGGGTAGAAGGTTTTACCGCTGCCTTCCAGCGAATAGATGGTGACGTCGTGCGTTTCGCCCAGACACTCGGACATAAAGTTGCAGATGTTCTCAGTGCCGGCGTACGAATAGGCATCTTTGATCACCAGGACAATTTTTTTCATTTAACGCTACCCACCTCAAAAGAGTAAAAAGACAATCCGGTTATCGATGCTTAAGGGTAAACAGCACGCCGTTCACCATATACCAGCCGTAATAGTAATAGATTTTTAAAGGATTGTTTTTATAGATAATTCTTAATAATTCCAGGTGCCACTTCGCCGCTTTGTTCTTGTTGCGCGAAAGGGAATCGCCTAATTCGTAATAGTTGACGAGAATGCTCTGAATCACGCGCGCCTGTTTGTAGCGGGTGAAAAGTTCATAGAGGAACAGGAAGTCTTCGTGCCCTTTACGCTGGAAGAAAATCCCCTGCGGCGGACGGCGGAAGCAGACCGAGGAGAAGCAGACGCGATACTGCTTCTTCACGAAGTTTTCCTGCTGAAGGTAAGGCTTGCTGTAGGTGATATCGTGATCGGCGTTTTTGGTTTTGTAGTGATATTCGGTAATCACGAAGTCATCGCCCGCGGCGATAGCGGCGGCCTGCTGTGCCAGTTTGTCGACGTGCCATTCGTCATCGCTGTCGAGAAAAGCGATGATCTCCTCTTTCGCCGCGCGCAGTCCGACGTTGCGGGTTTCTGCCGCGCCAAGGTTCACCTCGTTGTCGAGGATGGTGATGCGCGGATCCTGGCAGTGCTCGCGCACCAGCGCCAGCGAATCGTCGGTGGATTTGTCGTTGATCAGGTAAAGGTGCCAGTCCGGCCAGGTCTGATTCATCACCGATTGCACGGCGCGCAAAACCGTCTGACGTGCGTTATACATCGGCATCACAATGCCAACGGTGCCAACTTGGTTCGTCATTTTCATACCTGAATAAAAGAGTCGTTCCGGGAAAGCGCTCCCCGCGCCGGGGAGCAGAGAAGAAGATCAGGAAACCGCTTTTTCACCGCCCAGCCGCGCCCGAAGCTTGTCTTTGACGCGGTTGAGGAAGTAGGACTGATTGTCTTTATTGGTGAGAAAGAAGTAGCGGGCGAAGCTCAGGCTCGCCATCAGCGACTTGCCGTCCATTTTGTAACGCAGCGGCAGTTTAAAGGCCTTATAGGTGTGCACGTCGCGCGCGGTCAGATGCGGCTTCATGGCATCCAGCCAGAAAAGCGAATATTTCACCGATTCGCCTTTATGCTTGGATCCAAACTTCGTCACCAGATGGTAGGTCGCCAGCGGACGCGGGATCATCACGAATTCATAGCCGAGACGATCGGCGCGAATGCAGAAGTCGTAATCCTGGTGGCGGATATAGCGCGTGTCGAACTGGATGCGCGCGGCATCTTCGCGCTTCAGCACCAGCGTGCTGGTCTGCATAAAGCCGTAACAGCCGAACAGGTACTCCGCCACGGTCTCGTTTTTGCCTGGCGTCTGCATCGGCATCACCTTCAGGAAGCTGCCGTCCTGATAGATGTTGACCTGGCTGTAGATAATGAATTTGCTTTTGCCCTGCGCTTCCAGCTCCTGAATTTTGCGGCTGGTCTCCAGCAGCTTGTCAGCGTGCCACTCGTCGTCGGCGTCGAGAAAGCTGATATAGTCGCCGGTCGCCAGCTCAATCCCCTTGTTGCGCGCGCCTGCGCCGTTCAGTTTCACCTCGGAGAGCACCAGGTTAATGCCCAGATCCTGATAGCGTTCGCCGTTAACCACCTCCGCCAGCGCCGCCGCATCGGCGGATTTGTCGTCAACGATGATCACTTCGAAATTGCGATAGCTCTGCGCCTTCACGCAATCCAGCGTTGCCACGATCGACTGCGAGGCGTTATACGCGGGTATTACAATGGAGAAACGAATGTCCTTCATGCCAGTACCTCTTAAAAACAGGGCTGAAATCGAGAAAAAAGGGGTGCGCCCCGCGCGGCGGCGTCGGGCGCACTCCCGTCAATCAGTAAGGGTTACCTGAGCGGTCCTGACTGGCTGGCGACACCTCTGCCGCCACCTTTTTCTTGTTGCTGCTGCCGATAAAAGGCTTTTCAACATAGAGATAGGTCATCTTCGCCACATAGAACGAAAGAATAAAAAACAGCGTGGCGATCAGGGTGTAGACCACCATATTGTGCGGCACCGCGCTCAGCGGGATCTGCTTGATAAAGTAGAGCACCACGCCGTGGATCAGATACAGGCTGTAGCTCACCTCGCCGATCGACATCAGGGTTTTGTTCTCCAGCATGCCCAGCAGGTTGTTGCCGCTGCTCACCACGAAGAAGATCGCCGTCAGACAGCAGAGGAACACCAGATACCAGAAGGCGTTGCTGGTAAAGGCAAGCGCGAAAATTGCCAGCAGGATGCAGAGCACGCCTGCCGTGCGCGACTGTTTGAAGCAGGCCAGCCGATCGCGCCAGGTATAGGCGAAGTAGCCCATCGCGAAGCCGAGCACCGGACGCGGGTCGGTATAGGTTTTGCCCCACAGGCGCAGCGCGACGGCGACGCAGAAGATGGCGCCGATTGAGCCGAGGATCAGCAGAGTTTTGTATTTGCCCTGAGTCGCGCGGTTCGCCACGAAAATCAGCGGGATCGAGAGATAGAGCAGCCATTCCAGACGCAGCGTCCACTCCACACCGGCGTTGACATCAGCGGTGAGAAAGTCGCCTATATGGTAGCTGCCGACGAACAGCAGCCAGAGCGCCGCATCGGTCAGGCTGTGGGCGTTGATATGCAGGCCGCCCTGCACCAGGCCGACCAGAATGATCACCAGCCCGGAGAACCAGAACATCGGCACGATGCGGCGCACGCGCGATTTCAGCAGCTTCCAGGTGAGCTGGCTCGCCGGCATGCCGTCGTTGTCCAGCCAGCGATAGAACAGGAACGCCGAGATCATAAAGAACAGCAGCACGCCGAACTTGCCGGCGTTGACGAAAAAGTTGCCTTCAGAGAACCAGACGAAATAGTCCTTATCGAAGATCCAGTTGCCGTCGAGCGAATAGAGATAGTGCACCAGATGGGAAAAGGCGACGATGCTCGCCAGCAGCGCGCGCAGCCCCGAGATACTTTTAATACCGCTGCCGTTATAAATGCCTTTATGGAACGACGTGGCGCGCAGAAAGAGCAGCGCCAGGCAGAACGACACCACCATGATTAATACGTACATGACAACTCCTGAAGCCACAGAGACGGATAAGATTTAGCTGCCGGACTGCGACAGCTCTTTACCGAAGTTGGCACTGATGACATCAAAGGTCTGCTGCGCTTTCTGCTGATAAAGCGATTCGGACGGGTGAATACAGTCCGCCGACATGGCGCTCTGCCAGTCGCGCTTCGCCTTAATCGCCGTCCACTGCTTCACCACCGGCACGTTCTGCGCCTTCGCCACCTCATTCAGCTGGTAGACGTAGGGCCAGACGTTCCAGCGCTCGACCTTGCCGCAGATGGGATTCGGCTCCTGCAGCACCACCAGCTTATGGTGCGCCTTCGCCTCTTTCACCAGCGCGGTGATGATGCGGCCATACTCTTCCGGGCTCTCCAGATGGGTGTTTTTGTCCTTGAAATAGAAGTGACGCGCGTCGTTGATGGCGTAGTTCAGCAGGATCAGCTGCGCATCGGAGTTCGCCATGCGCTCGCTCCAGCCGCTGGCATCCTCTGTTCCCTTCTTATAAAGCAGCTCCGCCGCCTGCGCGCCCGGCACGCCGTGATTTTTCACCTCGATAGCGCTGCCATATTTGCTCTGCAGCATTTTCTGCAGGTAAGCCATCTCGTTGCCTGGCGTAATGATATTTTTCCCGCCTGACGACATCACGCCAGCGGTGGTGGAGTCGCCATAGGCGTCGATAATAAATGCGCCTCGACCGTCGGCCGCCTGCGCGAAGCAGGAGGCTGACAGGATCACGGCGGCGATAAGGGATTTAGTCATGTTACCTCTCCGTTTAATGGAATAACCTGAATTGCTGAGCCACTTCATAGCCGACAACGGCCTGCTTCAGGGAAATCGTGTTGTAATAGAGGTAATAGACAAGAAAGAAAGCGAACATCGCGAACATGGCCGGCTTGAGTATCGGTTTCACCTGATAGACCAGCGAGGCCAGAATAATCGGCTCGACCTGCAACAAATAGTTGGAGAGGCGCGCGCCTGACGAATAGTTATAGAAGAAGATACGGATGCCGCCGCCGATGGCGAAGGTCAGTACCAGCAAATAGTTCAGGCGATACTGCTGATAATTATACTTTTTAATCGAGTCGCTCAGCAGGAAGTAGACGAAGATGCACACCAGCATGATGTTCTTCAGGTTCGACACTGAGAAGATGCTGCCCTCGCCGGCGTTGGAGGTTTCGTTGCTGTAGCCTTCGGCCCTCTCCCCTAGCGATCCCAGATGCGCCGAGATCAGCGAGATAAAGCTGGTGCCGCCGACTTTCGACGCGGGAATGCTCAGCAGGATAATCGCCACCGGCCACCAGCGTGAGTCGCGGATAAACAGGAACGGCACGATAGTGACCACCATCACCGCGGTGTTGTGGCTGAAAAAGGAGAGCAGCGTAAAGGCCAGCGCCATCCAGTAGCGCTTCAGGTAGATATACCAGATGACGCCGAGAAACAGTGCCGAGCTGAGGCCGAAGCGGATCTGGTTCATATCTTTGTTGATGAAGATATGCGCCGAGTAGAGCGCCAGCGCGAGGATCGGATAGGGCGACATCTTTTTAAAGAAGACCGCGTTCACCGAGACCGCCAGCAGGCAGAAGATAAACAGGAAGATATCGGCGTTGTGCGAAAACAGGCTGGTCAGATAGGCCAGGCCGAAAATCAGCGGTTCATAGCGGAAAAAGGCCACCGTTTCGGCGAAGCCGTTCACCTGAATACGGTTAATAAAGTCGGCGAAGAAGCTGCGGTACTGATAGTCATCCATGCCGGTGCCGAGACCGCGGATACCGCCGAACACCACCAGCGTCGCGGCGGCGATGCAGAGCAAATAGGTCAGGATATGGGTGGTGCGTTCGTCTTTTTTCAGCAAGATTTCCACGACCGAAATCAGCAGCAGAAACCCTGATATATACCAATATGGAGCCATGGTGTGATCCCTTAATTCCACACGTTGTCAGCTCAAGAGCCCGTGCGCCTGATGCCGGCGCAACGCTGCGCGGAGGCGCGTGCCTTGTCGCTGAACCATTCTGTTATGGGCGCCCGCCCGATTATGCGTGTTATGCGTGGCGTCTGGCGCGAAACACAGAATCACCTGTGTACATCGTTGCGTGTCGTCTTTAAGCGGCGATAAAAAGGGGCGGTTTCACCGCCCCGTTAATCGTCAAAGGTTAGCTTTTGGTCGGCTTACCATATTCGTAGTCGTAATAGTCGTAGCCATATCCGTAGGCGTTAGCGGCCTTACGCACCACGGCGTTGAGGATCACGCCTTTGATCTCGATGCCGTTCTGCGCGAAGCGCTTGAAGCTGACGTCGATCTCTTTCGCGGTGTTGGTTTCGAAACGCGCCACCATCAGCGAGGTGCCGGCCAGCTTGCCGATAATCGAGGCGTCGGTGACGGCCAGAATCGGCGGCGTATCAATCAGCACCAGGTCGTAGTTCTTGCTCGCCCACTCCAGCAGCTCGCCCATGCGGCGGTGCATCAGCAGCTCAGACGGGTTCGGCGGCACCTGGCCACGCGGCAGGAAGTCGAAGCCGTACGGACCGTGCTGGATAAGTGCCGGGCTGAACTCGGTTTTGCCTGACAGCACGTTAGAGAGGCCTGATTTGTTCTCGGCGCCGATCAGGTCGTGGGTATAGCCACGACGCATATCGCCGTCGATGAACAGCACGCGCTGACCCGCTTTCGCCACCAGCGTCGCCAGGTTGGCGCAGATAAAGGTTTTACCAATGCCTGGGCTGGCGCCGGTGATCATCAGGATATTGTTTTTCGCTTCCATCATCGCGAAGTGCAGGCTGGTGCGCAGGCTACGGATCGCCTCGATAGAGAGGTCGGTCGGGTTGCCCAGCGCCAGCAGCGTTTCGTGCGGATCGGTCTTCACTTTATGACCGCGACGCGCCAGCGCTTCGGTGTCTTTCTTGCGCTGCCATTCAGAGAGCGGCACGCTGGCATAGACGTTCATGCCCAGCTCTTCCAGCTGTTCCGGGTTCTCGATGCCGTGATGCAGCAGCGCTTTCAGCAGCACCAGACCGACCGAGACCACCAGGCCCAGCAGCAGGCTGGCGGCGATGATCAGCGTTTTCTTCGGCGCGACCGGCGCGTTGGCCGTTTCCGCGTTGTCGATGATGCGCACGTCACCCACGGTGCTGGCCTTGCTGATGCCGAGCTCCTGCTGACGGTTCAGCAGCTGCATGTAGATTTCCTGACCCGCCTGCACGTCACGCGTCAGGCGCAGGATCTCTTGCTGCGTCTGCGGCATCTGGGAGATTTTCTTGTTCAGCTGCGCCTGCTCGCCTTCCAGCGTTTTGCGTTTTTCCAGCAGCGCGCGGTAGGTCGGGTGATCTTTGGTGAACAGCTGCGACACTTCAGCTTCGCGGAAGGTCAGCTCGTTCAGCTGGCTCTGCACGCTGACAGAGGAGTCGAGGGCCGACTTCGCTTCCAGCGACATATCCACCGATTCGTTCTGACGACGGAAGGTGTTCAGCTTGTTCTCAGCGTCATCCAGCTTGGCGCGCACCTGCGGCAGCTGATTGCGCAGAAACTCCAGGCTCTTTTCCGCCTGCTCTGATTTGCGCTCGACGTTCTGCAGCAGATAGTTGTTGACGATCTGGTTTAGCACCTTGCTGATGTGCTCCGGATCTTCGCCCACATACTGCAGGCCCAGCACGCCGGTGTCTTTGCCTTTGTCGGCAACGGTCAGGTTCGCCAGCACCGAGTTGATCGCCTGCAGCTCGTTCAGCTTGGTGACGGTGAAGCTGGTGCCCTCTTCCGCCTGAATGTCGCTCACCAGCATGGTGATCTCGCCGTGCTGCTCCAGACGGCCGACCTGGCCCTTAAACAGCTCGTCGCCATCTTTGCTGACGGTGTAGGTGGTCGGGCTGTTGACTTCCAGCTCGACGTTACGCTTGTCGATGGTGCGCGGGATTTCCAGACGCGAAATAGCGATCTGCGCCGGTTTGTTGCCCATCAGGCGCGACAGACCTTTGCCGATGATCGGGAAGTATTTCTGCTCGATAACGGTGTCGAGACCGAGATCGCTCACGGTCTTGCCGATCACCATGCGCGATTCAAGGATCTGAATCTCGGTATCGGACTCCGGCGTGGCCGGAATAATGCTTTGCAGATCGGAAAGCACGGTGCTGCTGTTTTTCTGCTCCACCTGCACCATGGCGTCGGCGCTGTAAATCGGCGTGGCAAACAGTGTGTAGAGCGTTCCCACCAGCATAAAGAAGGCGGTAACGGCGACAATGATCCAGCGGTGATCGATCAGCTGTCCCAAAAGGTGGCCGAGATCGAATCCAGCTGACTCCTCTCGCGGCGCGGTCATGACCTTATTTTTAATATTCATGGATAATCCCAACTATCGGCTTAATACGTTGACCCATTTCTGGGTAGCGCTTTCCAGTAACCCGTAAACCTCTTCAAAGGCCTCACGACTCTTTCTGTACGGATCCGCGATTTCGTGTTGGTTGAGCCAGTGCCCAAGCAGCATGGTTTTTCCGCGCGCGGCTGGATCGATGCGATTGACCTGTTCGATGTGGCGCTTCTCCATCACCAGAATCAGGTCGAAATCGCGGCACATACTGGCGGTTAACTGCTGCGCCTGATGCCCCTCCAGCGAGAGGCCATGTTGCGCGGCCACCTCGCTGGCGGTGCGATCCGCCGGATAGCCCTTGAGGGCGCTGAGCCCCGCCGAGGCGATGCGTTTTTCCGGCAGCGCGCGCTTCAGTAAGCGCTCTCCGGTAGGAGAGCGGCAGATGTTGCCGACGCAAACCACTAACACGGACGTAATCATGGCTAAACCTAGTTCGACCAGTTGCGGAAACGCAGCGCCGCCTCGCTTGCATCGTTGATGCCGGCAATGGTCGGCAGCAGCTGCGAAATCACGCGGTTCCAGCGCGTGAGCGGCGTAGAGGTGACATAGACGATGTCGTATGGCTCAAGTTGGAATTCGGTGCCCATCACCATCGCCGCCGCATCTTTGGTGTTCAGCTGATAGATGTTGGCGATCTTGGTGCGGTTGGTGCCGCGGATCGGACGAATAACGAAGACGCCGGTGGCGTCCGCCGCCGTCTGATCCATGCCCTGCGCGTTGCCCAGCGCTTCGGCCAGCGTCATGCCGCTGCGGTCCATTTTCAGCGTTGACTGCTGACGCACTTCGCCCATCACGAAGACCTTCAGATCGTCGTTGCGCGGCACATAGAGGATATCGCCCGGATAGAGCAGATGGTTCTGGCTCAGGTCGCCGTTCTGCATCAGCGCCTGCAGCGAGATGCGCTGCTCGGTGCCGTTGTGGGTCAGCACCACGTTGCGCCAGTCGGCGTCCGCCGCCAGGCCGCCCGCGGCGTTGATGGCGTCCAGCACCGTCAGCGGCACGTTAGTGATCGCCTGCTGGCCAGAGGTGGTCACGGCGCCGGTCACGTAGGTTTTCTGCGACTTAAAGGAGGCGATGCTGACGTCAACCTGCGGGCTCTCGATATACTGCGCGAGGCGACGCGCAATTTCGGTGCGCACTTCGGTGACCGTACGGCCGACGACGCGCACTTTGCCGATATAGGGGTAGAAGATGGTGCCGTCGGAGTGCACCCAGTTGCCGGTGTCGCTGGCGCTGCGGTACTGGCCGGCTGGCGTGGTCAGCTCCGGGTGATCCCAGACGGTAACGTTAATGACGTCGCCGATGCCGATGCGGTATTCATAGTTTTGAATTTCGTTCTGCAGCCCCGGGTTAGCTTGCGCCACCAGCGGCTTGGGACGCATCTGCTCGACCAGGCGCGGCGTTAACGGGAAGACATTGACATATTTGTCGATGTCATAGTTGCTGTCCTGCTGCTCGACGACATCTTTTCCGCTAGTGGAAAGGTGCTGGCCAGGAACAACCGTACACCCTGAGAGAAATGTGGCGGATACCAGCATGGGTATCAATTTCGTTTTGATTGTAATCATTTAGATCTTCGCTATCAGTTATTGATTGATAGAGGCGAAAACGCCGCTGTGTAAGCGCTGAAAAAAAATAAACTCGCCAGCCTAAGCACTGAAAATGTCTGTCATTATCCTTTACTCCCTTACTCTCTTTGTTGCTGCCGTTTAGCAGGACGAAATAAGCAAACGCGCTCTTTTGCCCCTTTTATCCCTTAACGGCTTCCTTCAGCCACGATAATGGCAGCTATCGCCAATGACGTTGCCAGCGGCGGCGCGCACATCCGGGAGCCCTTGCATCAGGCTCCCTGCACTCGCCTGCTATCAATACGCCCCATCGCGCTTCAGTACGACACCGACCGTTTTGAACAGAATGGCGATATCGTTCCACAGCGACCAGTTTTTTACGTACCACGAGTCGAAATAGACGCGCGTTTCGTAATCAACGTCGTTACGACCGCTGACCTGCCACAATCCCGTCATGCCTGGCTTCGCCATCAGGTAGTAGTCGACATCCCCGGCATAACGACAAAGTTCATCTTCAATCACCGGGCGCGGACCGACGAGGCTCATGTCGCCGCGCACCACGTTCCACAGCTGCGGCAGCTCATCCAGACTGGTCTTACGGATAAAGTGGCCGACTTTGGTGATGCGTGGATCGTTTTTCAGTTTGAAATCTTTGTCCCACTCGGCGCGCGCCACCGGATCGGTGCGCAGCACCTCTTCCAGCACCTCTTTAGAGTTGATCACCATCGAACGGAACTTCAAACATTTGAACTTGCGACCGTTCAGGCCGACGCGTTCGTGTCCGTAAATCGGCGGGCCGCCGTCGCGTCCCACCATAAAGCCGAGCACCAGCAGCGCAGGCAGCAGCATCAGGATAATTGACAGCGCGCCGACGATGTCGAATGCGCGTTTCAGGAAGCGCGAGGTGCGCTTCGCCAGGTTGTTGTTGACGCGCAGGATCATCACTTCATGGCTGAAGATGTAGGCCATGTCGGTGCCGTAGAGCGGCACGCCGCGCAGCGTCGGGATCACGGAGACGGAGCGGCAGTTGTGCATCGCCAGATTCTTCAACCACATATCGCGATACTGACTCTGCTCGAACTCAACCGCAACGATAAATTGTGTTTCGCTGTGGGTCAGGTTCCAGAGTTCCGCCTCTTCGCGCAGCACCGGCACGCCGGAGATGCTCGCCTGCGGGCAGCTGCCGTCGACGTCGTAGAAGGCGATAACGTCGAAACCCATCACCTCTTCGCTCTGCAGCGCCTGCCAGGCTTCCTGGGCATTTTTGCTGCTGCCGATAATAATGGTCTGTTTTTTCCACAGGCCGTAATGATTAAGCAGATGCTTCACCACGGCGCGCGACAGCGGAATCAACACCAGCGCCAGCAGCCAGGTCAGTACCCAGACAAAACGCGACATTTGCCACTGCGACAGCGCGGTAATCGACAGGTCGATAATGGAAAAAATAAGAATGGTACGAAAAACTTCTTTCAGCTCGAACCAGAAAGGTTTGCGGTAAGTAAAGTGACGCAGCCTTACCCAGAACCAGCCGACGCAAATTACTGACAGGAAAATGTGCGTAGCAATTTTCAAATGCAGATCTTTTTCGGAAATATCTGCCAGCGGTGAATCCGTCATCATATTAATTAACGCCAGAGCGATGAATAACGCGGCGTTAAAACAAATTAAATCTGACCCGGCCAACAACAATTTAGTAAAAAGACTTTTAAAGGTAATTTCAGTATCGCGCATATTTAACTCTTTATTTTATTTCCTTAAACCCGTGACGCCCTAAGCTGTGTAATAATTGAGCGAATCAGTTTCTCGTCGACATAGGCGTAACTGAGGGGAGTTCCTGGGTGCGTTCACGCCATTTACCCGATCAAGAGAACAGGAAAATTGTGAAGAATACCAACAGATTACTCTGACTTAACCTGCGGCGACGCACTGATTGTTTTCTCAACGTAAAAGGCGTTTCAGGCACGCTACCGCCCTTGGCTGTCGCTGCCAATACCGCTTTTGATATCCTGTTTTCCGGTCTGCTATTCCCAAACCGGCTGCCTGATGCAGTCCAACGGGATCAGATCACAATTCACAACATTGGGTGCCAAATCTGTGGGCGAATATCAACATAAGCGCAGACTTTTACCAGCACGTTGCTATACTAGTTATTACTGGCTTCTTTACAAGTAGGCCCCGCCCTCCCCTGACTATTTTAGGAAAAAGACTACCAGTAATTAGTATTGAGGCCCGCCAGGCGGTAAAATTGAAAGTGCAATACCCTGAGCGAAAATCAGAATAATTCCATACTCGCTGCGCAAATAAAGTACGCGTGGTGACGCTATTTCCTCTCTCGATTCATCAGTTATTCAGCCCGCTCTCGTCCCCGCTTTACATAAATCAGACAGAATGCGGAAACAAACAGCACACAATCTACTCTTTATTGACCTTTATCGGGCTGCATCGCAGGCGCGGCGGCGAGTTGTGCCCTGCCCTGCACTCCACTATCCTCAGATTTTACTGACTTCGATATATTCAGGCGGCTAAGGCATGTTGGAGGTATTTGCGGATCCCTCGCTCTGGGCAGGGTTAGTGACGCTAATCGTTCTGGAGCTGGTGTTGGGGATCGATAATCTGGTGTTTATCGCTATTCTGGTGGAGAAACTGCCCGGCAAGGATCGCGATCGGGCGCGCGTCATCGGTTTACTGCTGGCGTTGCTGTGCCGTTTACTGCTGCTGGCGTCCCTTTCCTGGCTGGTCACCCTGACGCAGCCGCTCTTCACGCTGCGCGGTCACCCCTTCAGCGCGCGCGATCTGCTGCTGCTGCTGGGCGGTCTGTTTCTGCTGTTCAAGGCCACCACCGAGCTGAACAGCCGGCTCGAAGGTCAGGATCACGGCCAGAATCAACAAAATCGCGGCGCTAAATTCTGGCCGGTGGTGGCGCAAATCGTGGTGCTGGACGCGATATTTTCGCTGGACGCGGTGATCACCGCCGTCGGCATGGTCAATCAGCTGCCGGTAATGATGACGGCGGTCACCATTGCTATCCTGCTGATGCTGCTGGCCAGCAAGCCGCTGACGCGCTTCGTTAACCGCCATCCCACTATTGTTATTCTCTGCCTGAGCTTTCTGCTGATGATCGGCTTTAGCCTGGTGGCGGAAGGGCTCGGTTTCGTTATCCCCAAAGGCTATCTCTATGCGGCGATCGGCTTCTCGATAGTGATTGAAGCGTTTAACCAGCTGGCGCAGCGCAACCGCCGCCGTGCGCTGTCGGCCGGCCGGCCGCTGCGCCAGCGCACGGCGGAAACGGTGTTGCGGCTGCTGCGCGGCGAGGCGGACCATGCCGAACTCGATCCGCAGAGCGCCTCGCTGATTGCCGACAGCGATCGCCACGCGCTGTTTAACCGTCAGGAGCGGGTGATGATCGCCCGCGTGCTTGGCTTTGCCCAGCGCCACGTCAACAGCATCATGACCTCACGTCACGACGTCGAGCACATTAATCTCGACGACGATCCGGCGGAAATCATGGCGCGTCTTGACCGCAATCAGCATACGCGCCTGCTGATCACCGATCAGAGCAATGAACTGCTCGGCGTGGTGCACGCTATCGATCTACTGCATCAGGCGCTGCACCAGCAGTCGCTGGATTTGCGCGCGCTGATCCGACAGCCGCTGGTGTTTCACGAGCGCCTGACGCTGCTGCAGGCGCTGGAGCAGTTTCGCCAGGCGCGCACCCATTTCGCCTTTGTGGTGGATGAGTTCGGCTCGGTGGAGGGCGTGGTGACGCTCAGCGATCTGATGGAAACCATCGCCGGCAACCTGCCGCTGGAGGGCGAAGAGATTGACGCGCGCTACGACGTGCAGGCGCAGGGCGAAAACCGCTGGATCGTCAACGGCAATATTCCGCTGGAGGATTTAGCGCTCTACGTCAGGCTGCCGCTGGATGAACGCCGCAGCTACCATACGCTGGCGGGTCTGCTGATGGACAGCCTGCAGCATATTCCCGCCGAGGGCGAAACGCTGCAGGTCGGCAGCTATCTGCTGCGCATCCTGCAGGTTGAAAATCATCGGGTTCAGAAGGTGGAGATCCTGCAACAGCCGCAGGATCCCGATTACGAGGTGTAGCTACGGACGCAGCAGCTTGCGCAGGTTCTCTTTATCACTGTTTTTCGGCTGGCGATCGAGCCACTCGTTGAGGCGCGACTTCGCCTCGCTCTGCAGCTGCTGACGCAGCACCTGATCGACCGGCAGCGAATACTGCACATTGTTCCAGCTGCCGTACATGCGCAGCGGAATCGGCTGCTGCGACAGCAGCGCCGTCAGCCGCTCGTCGCCTTTCCAGCCGCTGAGCGTCAAACCGAAGGTGACATCCAGCTGCTGCTGCGCCATATTCACTGCGCCTGCGGCCTGCAGGCGCAGGCGATCGCCCTCGCCCTGCAGCCTGTCGAAGCGCAGCACGCCGTTGTCCAGCGTGACGTCGCCCTCAAGCTGGCGAATGCCCTGATCGGCGCCTTCGTCGCTGCTGACCTTGTCGCTGGCGCGCTCGACCGCGCGGCGCACCATCTGCTGCAGATTGATCTGCGCCAGCTTCACGTCGCTGGCGCGCAGCTGCGCCTCGCCGCGCCACTGGCGTTTCGCCGCCTCCAGCGTCAGCCCCTCGCCGCCGAGATCGCCATTAAGCGAGACGTTGCCCTGCAGCGTTTGCGGCAGTGCAAGGGCGGCGAGCAGCGGCTGTATGGCGACGTTGTGCAGCACCGGCTGCAGCGCCACGCGCGTTTCCGGCTGGCGGATATCTACCGTGCCCGGCAAGGAGAAATCGCCGTCGCCCAGCTTGCCGCTCAGCACGCGCAGCGTCATCAGTCCCTGCTGGTTAGTGGCGTCGAGCGCGAAGGATTGCAGCGTCAGACCGCGCCACACCGCGCTGTCCGCCTTGAGATCCAGCGCCAGGTTCACGTCGTTAAGCGGCGAGTCGCTGTTGTTCTGCACGCGCGGCGCGGCAATCACCGGCGCGCGCGCTACCGTGGCGTGCTGCGCGCCGCGTTCGCTGCTCTGCGGCGCGCCGGACATCAGGTTGTCGAGATTAAGCTGGGTGGCGTGCAGCTGCAGCGCAAGCTGCTGCGGCGCCGTCAGGGTGCCGCTTGCCGAGCCGGACAGCGCGCTGTCGTTGGCGCTGAGCTGCATCTGCGTCAGCGCAAACTGCTGCGTCTCGGCGCGCCAGCTGCCCTGCGCGCTCAGCGTGCCCTTCACGCCCTGCGGCGGGATATTGGCGCCGCTCAGCGCGTAGTTAAGTTCGTCGATTTTGCCGCTCAGGCGGTGCGGGTACTGCGCGGCGTCAAGCTGCCCCTTGAGCGACAGCGTGGCGTTGCGCTGGTTGCGCGTCAGGCTGGTGCTAAGGGCAATCGTCGCCTGATGGCGGGCGTCCTGATTCAGATTGAGGTTAAAATCGCGGAAGTTGTATTCGTCGCCGCCGGGCTGGCGCCAGATCAGCAAACTGTCGGCGACGCGCAGCTGACTGATGTCGAACGACCAGCCGCCGGCCGGCGCGCTCGCCTCGCTGCGACCGGGCGCGACCGGCGCGTTGTGCGGCTGCTGCGCCGCGCTTTCCGGCGTGGCGCGCACCACGGCGTTGCTGAGCATCACCTGGCTGACGCTGAGCTGATGCGACAGCAGCGGCCAGAGATTGACGTCGAGACGCATGTTTTCCGCCGTCACCAGCGGCTGCGACGCGCCGGGTGCGGTAAGGCTCATGCGCCCGGCAAGGATGCTGAGCTTAGGCCAGACGTGCCAGCGCAGATCGCCGCCCACCTCCAGCCGATAACCACTGCGCTGTTCGACCTGTTTCACCATATAGGATCGAAAATCGTTTGGATTGACCAGCAGCACCAGCGCGGTCATGCCGGCAACGATGACCACCAGTAAAATGGCCAGCGTGGTTATCACTCTCTTCATTACATCCCCATGTTCGCGGTTTAATCTTTGTCGATACGACTGGCGACAGCGCCCTGCTGTCCGCGATATTTGGCGTCTTCGCGACGGTTATAGGGCCGCGCCGCCGGACCGGAGAGTGGCTCAAAGCTCAGCGCGCCGATCAGCATGCCGGGACGCAGCGCCAGCGGCAGCTTGCCGGAATTATAGAACTCCAGCACGATGCGCCCCTGCCAGCCGGGATCGATGCGGTGCGCGGTAACGTGCACCATCAGGCCGAGACGCGCCAGCGAAGAGCGGCCGTCGAGCCAGCCCACCAGATCGTCCGGTATGGTGACCGATTCAAAGGTAACCGCCAGCGCCAGTTCGCCGGGATGGAGGAAAAAGGCCTCACCTTCCGGCAGCACGATTTCATCGCTCATCACGCGATCCAGCGCGGCGCTCACCTCATCTTTCGGACCGCTTAAATCGATAAACGCCGCGGTGTGGCCGCGGAAAGTACGAAACTGGTTGCCCAGACGCACATCCACGGTGGCGCCGTTAATGCGCTCCACCGGCGGGCGCGGATCGATGGCTAACCGGCCGTCGTCCAGCCAGGCTTCAATGTCGCGGTCACATAATCTCATTCGGCTGTCTCCATGATATAAGTGTAGCGAACCGCCTGAAACGCGCGTAACAGGCGGTTCGCCGCGCGTCTGACCCGACGCGCCTATTCGAAAAACTGATTGATTTTGGCCTTAAGGATATCAATGGCGATGCGGTTTTTCCCGCCGCGCGGCACGATAATATCGGCGTACTGCTTCGACGGCTCGATAAACTGCAGGAACATCGGGCGCACGGTTTTCTGATACTGGCTCATCACCGAGTCCATGGAGCGGCCGCGCTCGTTGACGTCGCGCTTCATGCGGCGCATCAGGCAGATATCCAGCGGGGTATCGACGAAAATCGAGAAGTTCAGCTCCTGACGCAGCCGCGCGTCGGTGAGCAGCAGGATCCCTTCGAGGATAATCACCTTTTTCGGCTTCAGATGGATGCTGTCACGCGTGCGGGTGTGCTCGACGTAGCTGTAAACCGGCAGATCGATATCCTGGCCCGCCTTTAGCGCCTGCAGGTGCTGCAGCAGCAGGTCGTGATCCATCGCGCTCGGATGGTCGTAGTTGGTTTTCACCCTCTCTTCCATGGTGAGGTGACTCTGGTCCTTATAATAGGCATCTTCCGGGATAACCCCGATATGCTCGTCACCGACCTGGTCACGGATTTCGCGGTAGAGCGTGCTGGCGATTAAACTTTTTCCGGATGCGGAGGCACCGGCAATGCCCACAATCACGCACTGATGAGACTTGTCAGTCATACTTTTTAAAGACCTGATACTGGAGCCTGCGCTGTACGCGGATTAGGCGTTTTGACGCAGGACGGAATGGAGAGGGTTTAGTAGGCGCTAAGTATAGGGATTTCATTCTTTTGACGCCAGAGAAAAGCCGCTGACGCCATTTCAGAATTTCCCCTTTTCAAACCGCAGCCGTTACCCGATAAACTGGGTCCAGACTGATAACAACGGATGCGGCTGGCGCATCAGGCAGCGGAAGCCTGCGTCATTCCCCGCGATAGCGCGGGCGCGCGATGCCAGCCCACCATAAAGGAAGCTTATGCACTGGAGAACTCTGACCTACTTTGGCGACAGCATGCTGCTGATCCCGACCGCGGTCATTATCGCGTTGATCCTGCCGTGGAAGAGCGATAACCGCCGCACGGTCTGGTACTGGCTGCTCGCCTTTGGTCTGGCGGGCCTGCTGGTGAGCCTGTCGAAAATTCTGTTTCTCGGCTTCGGCATCGGCAGCGCCCGGTTCAATTTTACCGGCTTCAGCGGCCACAGCGCGATGTCAGCGACCCTGTGGCCGGTGATGCTGTGGCTGGTCTCCGGCCGCTGGCCGCCGCTGCTGCGCCTGGGCGCTATCGCCGTCGGCTACCTGATCCCGCTGATGGTCGGCTTCTCGCGTCTGGTGATCCACGCGCACTCCGCCAGCGAAGTCGCCACCGGGCTACTGCTCGGCTTTACCCTCAGCTCCGCCTTTCTGCTTAGCCAGCGTCGCACCGCGTTGAAGGGCTTTAGCTGGCCGCAGATCGGCGTCGCCTTTTTAGTGCCGCTGCTGCTGCTGGGCCACGGTCGCAAAGCCACAACGCAACAGTTTCTTGAACGTTTCTCTGCCGATATCGCCGGGCTGGAAAAACCGTTTACCCGCGCCGATCTGTTCCGTCCCTGAGCGCGCTGCGCCCTTTTTTGCTGAAAAAGGGCCAGTCAATTCGTTGAATATCGCACAAATTTGATTTAACGGCCGCATCCCTGCAGCGATGTGCTAGCATGCCCAAAAGAGAATGACTGGCGCATTTTTCGTCATATTGACGCTGTGCGCGTTGCCGGGTTAGTGAATGAGTGTTGAACTGTTGTCCTCGCCGGACAGACCGCAAAACCGCCTGCTGAGCGCCCTGATCCTCGGGGCGATCGCCTTTGCGCTGACGCTATTTTGTCTGGAGCTGATCGTCTTCAGCGGCCGCATTTCGCCGCTCTGGTTCGCCACGTCGCTGATGACCGTCGTGGTGTTTCGCACACCTTCCCGTCACGCGCCGCTGCTGCTGCTGGCCTGCGCCGCAGGCACCGCGCTGGCCAATGGCCTGATACTCGGCCCCAATCCGGCCAATCTGCTGTTTACGCTGATCAACCTGCTGCAGGGGATCGTCGGCGGCGTGCTGCTGCGCGCGCTGCTGAAGCGTCACGCGCCGCTGAACTCGCTGCTCGACTGGCTGCGCTTTATGCTGTCGGTCGGCCTGCTGACACCGCTGCTGGGCGGCCTGCTGGCGCTGTGGGTGCTGAATATCAGCGGCAGCGGGCGCTTTTCCTTTCTCTCTACCTGGGTGATTTCTGAAGTGATCGGCATGCTGGCGCTGGGCCCGGTGCTGCTGCTGATGCCCTGGCCGCTGCGCACCAGCGCGCTCAGCCTGCGTCGGCTGGCGGAGTTTCTCTTTACTCTGCTGCTGACCCTCGGCGCCACCTGGCTGGCGCTGCGCTTTATGCCCTGGCCTTTTACCTGCATCGTGGTGATCCTGTTCTGGTGCGCGGTGCGCCTGCCGAAGCGGGATGCGTTTCTGCTGTTTCTGCTTAACGCCTGTGCGGTGTCGCTGATGCTGGCGCTGGGGCTGGTGACGGTGGAGACGCGCAACAACGCGCCCGGCCAGATCGCCAACTGGGTGCCCTTCCTGCTGGTGCTGATCCCCAGCCACGTGATGGCGCTGGTGATGGATGCGTTTCGGCGCGAGAAGCACCACATCAGCGAAAGCGAAACCCGTTTTCGCCACGCGATGGAGTATTCCGCCATCGGCATGGCGCTGGTCTCGCCGGAGGGCGTCTGGCTGCAGGTCAATAATTCTCTCTGCCAGACGCTGGGCTTTCCCGCCGCCGAGCTGAGAAAGCTGACCTTTCAGCAGATCACCCATCCTGACGATCTGGAGAACGATCTGCAGCATGCAGACAAGCTGCTGCGCGGCGACGTTGACGCCTACACCATCGAGAAGCGCTACTTTCGCAAAAGCGGCGACATCGTCTGGGCGCGCCTGACGGTGTCGCTGGTGCGCGACGCCGCGCGCCATCCGCTCTACTTTATCGCGCAGATTATCGATATCTCTGCGCTAAAACAGAGCGAGCAGACTAACCGACGCCTGATGGAGCGCATTACGCTGGCGAACGACGCGCTGTTTCAGGAAAAAGAGCGTATGGCGATCACCCTCGACTCTATCGGCGAGGCGGTGATCAGCACCGACAGTGAGATGCGCGTCACCTTTATGAATCCGGTGGCGGAGAAGATGAGCGGCCGCCGCGAGCAGGAGGCGGCGGGCCAGCCGCTGAGCGCGCTGCTGCAGATCAGCCACGGCCGCCACGGGACGCCGGTGGAAAATCTGCTGCTGCGCCGTCTGCCAGTGGAGAAGACCACGCCGGATCTCGATGACGAGCTGGTGCTGCACGCCGCCGACGGCACCGTGGTGGAGATCCACTACAGCATTACGCCGCTGCGCACGCTGGAAGGCGAGGAGATCGGCGCGGTGATGGTGATTCAGGACGTCAGCGAGTCGCGCAAGATGATGAAGCGCCTCAGCTACAGCGCGCTGCACGACACCCTGACCCGGCTGCCCAACCGCGCCAGCTTTGAACGCCAGCTGCAGCGGCTGCTGAGCGACGCCGTCGAGCGCCAGCATCAGCATGTGCTGGCTTTTATCGACCTGGATAAATTCAAAGCGGTTAACGATACTGCCGGACACGCGGCGGGCGACGCGCTGCTGCGCGAACTCGCCGAGCTGATGCAGCACGCGCTGCGCGGCAGCGATTTTCTGGCGCGCCTCGGCGGCGACGAGTTCGCCCTGCTGATGCCGGAGTGCCCGCTGGCGCAGGGGCGCGAGGTGGTGCAGCGCATCGTTGCGGCGGTCAACGGCTACGCCTTCAGCTGGCAGGGCGCCGTTTTTCAGGTCGGCGCCAGCGCCGGGCTGACGCAGATTTCCGCCGACAATAATATCGGCGCGGAGGTGCTGTCGCAGGCGGATATCGCCTGTTACAACGCCAAAAAAGCGGGACGCGGCCGGCTGGCGGTCTACGCTCCGCCGGCGCGCTGAGCCGCTTGCCAGCCCTCGCAAGCTGCGCTAAAGTCGCCCCCTTTTTTCCGGGAGGGGCATCAGATGTTCATTGGTTTCGATTACGGTACGGCGAACTGTTCCATTGCGGTGTGCGAAAACGGCACGCCGCGCCTGCTGACGCTGGAGAATGGCCAGCGCCTGCTGCCGTCGATGATAGCCGCACCCACGCGCGAAGCGGTAAGCGAATGGCTCTACCGTCACCACCAGGTAGCGACGCCGGACGAAGAAACCACGGCGCTGCTGCAGCGTGCGCTGCGCTATAACCGCGAAGAAGACATCGAGGTCACGGCCAACAGCGTGCAGTTCGGCCTCACCGCGCTGCAGCACTATATGGTCGACCCGGAAGAGACCTGGTTCGTTAAATCCCCAAAATCCTTTCTTGGCGCCAGCGGGCTGAAGCCGCAGCAGATCGCGCTGTTTGAAGATCTGGTGTGCGCCATGATGCGCCATATTCGCGCGCAGGGCGAAGCGCAGCTCGACGGCGCCATCGATCAGGCGGTTATCGGCCGTCCTATTAACTTTCAGGGACTCGGCGGCGATGAGGCCAACGCGCAGGCGCAGAACATTCTGCTGCGCGCGGCGAAGCGCGCCGGTTTCCGCGACGTAGAGTTTCAGTTCGAGCCGGTGGCAGCCGGTCTCGATTTCGAGGCGACGCTGACGCGCGAGACGCGGGTGCTGGTGGTGGATATCGGCGGCGGCACCACCGACTGCTCGATGCTGCTGATGGGGCCGGAGTGGCGCACGCTGTCGGATCGACGTGCCAGCCTGCTCGGCCACAGCGGCTGCCGCGTCGGCGGCAACGATCTCGACATTATGCTGGCGTTCAAAACTCTGATGCCGCTGCTCGGGCTGGGCGGCAAGACGCAGAAAGGCACCGCCCTGCCCGCGCTGCCGTGGTGGAACGCGGTGGCGATCAACGACGTGCCGGCGCAGAGCGAGTTTTACTCCGCCGCCTGCGGCAAGCTGCTGCGCGATCTGGTGCGCGACGCCGAGCAAGGCGAACAGGTGGCGCGTCTGCTGAAGGTCTGGCAGCAGAAGCTCGGCTATCGTCTGGTGCGCGCGGCGGAGGAGAGCAAAATCGCCCTGTCCGACCGCGCCGCCTTTGACGCCAGCCTGGAGTTTATCGCGCCGCAGCTGCACGCCGCCATCAGCGACACCCTGCTGCAGGAGGCGATCAACCAGCCGCTGGAACGTATTCTGGAGCAGGTGCATCTGGCGCTCGCCAGCTGCGACGCGAAACCGGAAGTGATCTATCTGACGGGCGGCAGCGCGCGTTCGCCGGTGCTGCGCGCCGCGCTGCAGCAGGCGCTGCCGGAGACGCCGATCGCCAGCGGCGATGATTTCGGCTCGGTCACGGCCGGCCTGGCGCGCTGGGCAGAGGTGATGTTTCGCTAAGCGAAAGAGAAGCAGGCGGGGAGAGTATTGCGCTAACGCGGATGGCATGGCCCGAAGAGCCATGCCATCCGCTCAGATACGTGTGTGCGGCCTGAGAGTGCAAACTTCAGGCCGCTGCGCTATCAGAAGTTGATATTGGCGCTGATGCCGCCGACAAAGGCATCCTTCACTTCGCTCACCGCGCCCGGCGCGACGATATATTGCAGGTTCGGACGCACCTGCAGCCATTTCGCCAGCTTCACGTTGTAGTAAACCTCATAGTTATACTCCGAACCATCCTGAATCGGCAGATAGGTCGGGCTGTCGAAATCCGTTTCGCCGTTGGCGGCGTTCTGCTGACGCTGCGCACGCGTGTAGTCGCTGTTAACGTGAATACGCGCCGCCGCTACGCCGATCTCATCCTCAGGACGCGCGTCGAACGGACCCGCCCAGGTAAAGGCGATCGACTGATAGTTATCGGTTTTCGAGGTTTTGTGATCGTTCATCACCGCCTGCACCGACACGCCGAGGCCGCGGCTGGCGTCGCCGCCCTGCGCGGTCAGCTGCTGCTGCAGCAGCACATAGCCGCCGTAGGCGTGCGCCTTGTCCTGATAGCCGCCGTCGCGCCAGCTGCCGTAGACGTCGCCGTTGACCGAGGAGTAGTAGTAGCCGATGCGGTAGTTACCCGGCAGCTTGTCCGGACCGAGCGTCGGTTTCCAGCCCAGCTCGACCGGCACCAGATTGCCCTCGGAGTTGCTGGTGTCGAGGCGGAAGCCGTCGCCGCGATCGTAGTTAGCCGGGTTCTGGTTGTAGAAGCCCACCTGGAAGAACACCTCTGGCGTGATGTTGAGCTTCACGCGGCCGCCCCACTGCGACACCGGCCAGTTAAACCAGCGGTCGCCGCGCCAGTTGCCCGCCTGGCCGCTGCCGAACGCCAGGTTCTGGAACTTGCTGTCGAAGTTGTCGAAATCCTCGCCGACGGTGACGCGACCCGCTTTCAGGTTGACCACGTCGTCAAACAGCCCTTTGCTCAGCCAGAACTGCGTCAGACGCCAGGTCTGCCCGCGTCCATAGACTTCCTGTACCGATGAGAGCATGCCGGCACGGCGATCGCCGACCTGTTCGGAAATATTCTGGCCGTCGCGGTTGGTGATGGTGGCCTGGAACTGCGCATCCTGCCAGCCGAGCAGCTTCTCCAGATCGAGGTTGGCGCCGAACGCCCACTGATCGCTGTAGCGCATTGAGGTGTTAGTATCGGCGCCGCCGCCGAGGTTCGATGCGCTTTCCATGGTGTAGTTGACGTCAAATTTAACGCCGTCATTTTCCAGCTGCGTTCGCGAACCGTTCCAGTCGCCAAACATATAGGGCGAGTCGGCGCTAAAGGCATCTGCGGCCACAGCAGAGGCGCTCAGCATGGCAAACATCAGGGAGCCAGCCGCCAGGCGGCGCAGCGGGAAGTGTTGCACTGCTTTTTTTCTGTTCATGATCGTTCTTCTTATCTGAATGAAGGTTGTTTCCACGCAGAGGATAGTGCTGCAAAAAGTTCAACTTTTGTAAAAATGTGCGCACGAATAAACAAAGAGACAGTTTCTTCAAGCAATTGTGAAGGGGATCGCTGAACGGAAACGCGGCTGCGCTAAACGCACAGAATGGCACGCAAATTACAGACGAGGCGCCAGAGCGCCTCGTCGGCGGGAATCAGCTGCTGGCCTGCGCCAGTTTTTCGATCTCGTCCGCCGTCAGCCGCAGCCGTGTGGCGCCGATCAGATCCTCCAGCTGCGCCAGCGAGGTGGCGCTGACGATAGGTGCGGTAATGCTCGGCCGGGCAATCTGCCACGCCAGCGCCACCTGGGTCGGCGTCACGCCGTGGGCGTTGGCGATCTCGTCGAGCGCGGCGAGAATCGCCAGCCCGCGCGGATTAAGATATTTCTCCACCACGCCCTGCCCGCGCGCGCTTTTGCTCGCGTCCTCCGCACGGCGGTATTTGCCGCTGAGAAAGCCGCTCGCCAGCGAATAGTAGTTAATCACCCCCAGCCCGTGCTGCGTCGCCACCGCCTCTAGCGCCGACTCATAGCCTGCGCGATCGTAGAGATTGTACTCTGGCTGCAGGGTAGCGTAATGGGCCAGCCCGTGCTCTTCGCTCACCTTCAGCGCCTCCTGCAGACGCGGTGCGCTGTAGTTTGAGGCGCCGATCGCGCGCACCTTGCCCTCTTTGATCAGCGAATCGAACGCGGCCAGCGTCTCCGCCAGCGGCGTGTCGCTGTCGTCGCGGTGCGCCTGATAGAGATCGATATAGTCGGTTTGCAGACGACGCAGCGAATCCTCTACCGCCTGACGAATATACTGCGGCTTCAGGCCGGTTTTCTCCGGCGAGAGTTCCATGCCTACCTTAGTCGCCAGCACGATGCGATCGCGCTTGCCGCTTTTTTTCAGCCAGTTGCCGATAATGGTTTCCGATTCGCCGCCCTGGTTGCCCGGCGCCCAGCGCGAATAGACATCGGCGGTATCGATAAACCACAGCCCTTTCTCCACCAGCGCATCCAGCAGGGAAAAAGAGTGCGCCTGATCCAGCGTCCAGCCGAACACGTTGCCGCCAAAGGTCAGCCGCGGCACCTGGATGCCGGTATCGCCGAGCTGACGGGTTTCAACCTGACTCATTATTTCCTCCTTAAATATCTCATGGCCTGTTAGTGAGCATAGCAAAAGCCAAAACGCCGCTTTATGCGTAATTCCTCGATAAGTTTGTTCGGAGAGGGATACTTACGCCGGCCTGACAGATATCCTTAATTCCTTCAACTTCTGCCCGCTTTACGGGTCTACACTCCTCTATTTGCAGGTTGCCGTCTTTTAGCCTGCGTTTTGGGAATTTCGACACAGCTGGAGAGCAAACGATAAGATGAACCGACCTTCCTTGTTGAAAAAGAGCCTGATTGCGCTGGCGGTGATTGCCGTCGCCGCAGGCGGATATTTCTGGTGGCACCATCCCGCGCAGCCCGACACCGACACCCAAACCGACGCCCGCCCGCACCGTGGCAAAGGCGGCGGCGCGGCGCGACCGCTGGCGCCGGTTCAGGCCGCGACCGCCGAGAGCCAGAGCGTGCCGCACTTTCTTAACGGGTTGGGCACCGTTACCGCCGCCAGTACCGTAACGGTGCGCAGCCGCGTCGACGGCGAACTGATGGCGCTGCACTTTCAGGAAGGGCAGCAGGTGCAGGCGGGTCAGCTGCTGGCGGAGATCGATCCGCGTCCCTATCAGGTGGCGCTGACCCAGGCGCAGGGCCAGCTGGCGAAGGATCAGGCGACGCTGGCGAACGCGCGGCGCGATCTGGCGCGCTTTGAGAAGCTGGCGAAAACCTCGCTGGTATCGCAGCAGGAGCTGGATACGCAGCGCTCGCTGGTGAGCGAAACCCAGGGCACGATTAAGGCGGACGAAGGCAGCGTCGCCAGCGCCCAGCTTAACCTGACCTACAGCCGCATTACCGCGCCGATCGCTGGCCGCGTCGGCCTGAAACAGGTCGACGTGGGCAACTACATCACCAGCGGCGACACCAGTGGCCTGGTGGTGATCACCCAGACCCATCCCATCGACGTGGTGTTCAGCCTGGCGGAAAACGCGCTGCCCGACATCATGCAGGCGCAAAAAAGCGGCCAGCCGCTGCTGGTCGAGGCCTGGGATCGCAGCAACCAGACGCTGCTGACCCAGGGCGCGCTGCTCAGCATCGACAACCAGATCGACGTCACCACCGGCACCATCAAGATGAAAGCGCGCTTCGACAATCAGGACGACAAGCTCTTTCCCAACCAGTTCGTCAACGCACGGCTGAAGGTCAACACCCTGCAGGATGCGATCGTCATCCCCACCGCCGCGCTGCAGATGGGCAACGAGGGCCATTTCGTCTGGGTGGTGAACAGCGACAATAAAGTGAGCAAGAAGAGCGTCACCGCCGGGCTGCAGAATAGCCAGCAGGTGGTGATCAGCGCCGGGCTGAGCGCGGGGGAACGCGTGGTGACCGACGGGCTGGATCGCCTGACAGAGGGCGCCCAGGTCGAAGTGGTTGCGCCGCAGAGCACCGCGCTGAAAAGCAGCCGCGCGGCGCAGCCGGCGAAAGGAGCGCGCGAGTAATGCAGGTGATGCCTCCTGACGCCAGCGGCGGGCCGTCGCGTCAGTTTATTTTACGTCCGGTCGCCACCACGCTGTTAATGATCGCCATTCTGCTGGCGGGCATTCTCGGCTACCGTTTTCTGCCGGTGTCGGCGCTGCCGGAAGTGGACTATCCTACCATTCAGGTGGTGACGCTCTATCCCGGCGCCAGCCCGGACGTCACCACTTCCGCTATTACCGCGCCGCTTGAGCGCCAGTTCGGCCAGATGTCGGGGCTGAAGCAGATGGCGTCGCAAAGCTCCGGCGGCGCCTCGGTGATCACCCTGCAGTTCCAGCTCTCGCTGCCGCTCGACGTCGCCGAGCAGGAAGTGCAGGCCGCCATCAACGCCGCCACCAGCCTGCTGCCCAACGACCTGCCCAATCCGCCAGTCTACAGCAAGGTGAATCCCGCCGATCCGCCCATCATGACGCTGGCGGTCACCACCAGCAGCATGCCGCTGACCCAGGTACAGGATATGGTGGAGACGCGCGTGGCGCAGAAAATCTCCCAGGTTTCCGGCGTCGGGCTGGTGACGCTCTCCGGCGGCCAGCGTCCGGCGGTGCGGGTGAAAATGAACGCGCAGGCGCTGGCGGCGCTCGGCCTGACCAGCGAGCAGGTGCGCACCGCCATCAGCAGCGCCAACGTCAACTCGGCGAAAGGCAGCCTCGACGGCCCGGAGCGCTCGATTACCCTCTCCGCCAACGATCAGATGAAGTCGGCAGAAGATTACCGCCAGCTGATCGTCAGCTATAACAACGGCGCGCCGGTGCGGCTCGGCGACGTCGCCACCATCGAACAGGGCGCGGAAAATAGCTGGCTCGGCGCCTGGGCGAACCGCGAAGCCGCCATCGTGCTTAACGTGCAGCGTCAGCCGGGCGCCAACATTATCGCCACCGCCGACAATATCCGCGCGCTGCTGCCGTCGCTCACCGCCTCGCTGCCGAAGTCGGTCAAGGTTCAGCTGCTGACCGACCGCACCACCAATATTCGCGCCTCGGTCACCGATACCCAGCACGAGCTGATGCTGGCCATCGGCCTGGTGGTGATGATTATCTACCTGTTTCTGCGCAACGTGCCGGCGACGATTATTCCCGCCGTCGCCGTGCCGCTGTCGCTGGTGGGCACCTTCGCCGCGATGTACTTCCTCGGCTTCTCCATTAATAACCTGACGCTGATGGCGCTGACCATCGCCACCGGCTTCGTGGTGGACGACGCCATTGTGGTGATCGAGAACATCACGCGCTATCTGGAGAAAGGCGAAAAACCGCTGGACGCGGCGCTCAAAGGCGCGGGCGAAATCGGCTTTACCATTATCTCCCTCACCTTTTCGCTGATCGCGGTGCTGATCCCGCTGCTGTTTATGGGCGACGTAATCGGCCGCCTGTTCCGCGAGTTCGCCGTGACGCTGGCGGTAGCGATCCTCATCTCCGCCGTGGTGTCGCTGACGCTGACGCCGATGATGTGCGCGCGCATGCTGAGCGCCGAGTCGCTGCGCAAGCAGAACCGCTTTTCGCGCGCCAGCGAAGCCTTTTTCGAGCGGGTGATCGCCGGTTACGGCGGCTGGCTGCGCAAGGTGCTGGCGCATCCCTGGCTGACGCTGTCGGTGGCGCTCGGCACGCTGCTGCTGACGGTGCTGCTGTGGGTGCTGATCCCGAAGGGCTTTTTTCCGCAGCAGGATAACTCCATTATTCAGGGCACGCTGCAGGCGCCGCAAAGCGCCTCCTACGCCAGCATGGCGGCGCGCACGCGCGACGTCGCCTCGCTGATCATGAAAGATCCGGCGGTGCAGAGCATGACCTCTTTTGTCGGCGTCGACGGCACTAACGCCGCGCTCAACAGCGCGCGCCTGCAGATCAACCTCAAGCCGCTGAGCGAGCGCGACGATCGCATTCCGCAGGTGCAGCAGCGGCTGCAGCAGCAGGTCAGCCAGCTTCCCGGCGTCACGCTCTGGCTGCAGCCGGTGCAGGATCTCACCATCGAAACCCAGGCAAGCCGCACGCCCTATCAGTTCACGCTGCAGTCCGGCTCGCTGGCGTCGCTCAGCAACTGGGTGCCGCAGCTGCTGGAGGCGCTGCGTCAGTCGCCCGCGCTGCGCGATATCAGCAGCGACTGGCAGGATCAGGGGCTGGAAGCCTACGTCAACGTCGATCGCGACAGCGCCAGCCGCCTCGGCATCAGCATGGCGGACGTCGACAACGCGCTCTATAACGCCTTTGGCCAGCGCCTGATCTCCACTATCTACACCCAGGCGAACCAGTACCGCGTGGTGCTGGAGCAGGATAACCGCGCCACGCCGGGGCTGGCGGGACTGGAGGGCATCCGCCTCACCAGCAGCGACGGCGGCAGCGTGCCGCTGAGCGCCATCGCCAGCGTTGAGCAGCGTCACACCGCGCTGAGCGTCAACCACCTCGACCAGTTCCCGTCGGCGACCTTCTCTTTCAACGTCGCCGACGGCTATTCCCTGGGCGACGCGGTGAAGGCGGTCAGCGCGGCGGAAGCGCAGCTCGGCATGCCCGCGGAGCTGATGACCCAGTTCCAGGGCAGCACGCTGGCGTTTGAGGCGGCGCTCACCAGCACCGTCTGGCTGATCGTCGCGGCCATCGTCGCCATGTATATCGTGCTAGGCGTGCTCTATGAGAGCTTTATCCACCCCATCACCATTCTTTCGACGCTGCCCACCGCCGGCGTTGGCGCGCTGCTGGCGCTGATGCTGAGCGGCGGCGAGCTGGATATCGTCGCCATTATCGGCATTATTCTGCTGATCGGCATCGTGAAGAAGAACGCCATCATGATGATCGACTTCGCGCTGGCCGCCGAGCGCGAACAGGGCATGGCACCCTACGACGCCATCTATCAGGCGTGCCTGCTGCGCTTTCGTCCGATCCTGATGACCACGCTGGCAGCGCTGCTGGGCGCGCTGCCGCTGATGCTCAGCAGCGGCGTCGGCGCGGAGCTGCGCCATCCGCTCGGCATCGCCATGGTGGGCGGGCTGATCCTGAGCCAGGTGCTGACGCTGTTCACCACGCCGGTGATCTATCTGCTGTTCGACCGCCTGGGACGCGCCGCGCGGCGCCGCTTTAGCGGCCGGGAGGCGGAGCAGTGAGGTTCTTCGCGCTGTTTATTCACCGCCCGGTGGCCACCACCCTGCTGACTCTCGCCATTGCGCTGGCGGGCGTGCTCGGCTTTCGCCTGCTGCCGGTCGCGCCGCTGCCGCAGGTGGACTTTCCGGTGATTGTGATTTCCGCCTCGCTGCCGGGCGCGTCGCCAGAGATTATGGCGTCGTCAGTGGCGACGCCGCTGGAGCGTTCGCTGGGGCGCATCGCCGGCGTCAGCGAGATGACCTCCACCAGCTCGCTCGGCAGCACGCGCATTATCCTGGTGCTCGACTTCGACCGCGACATCAACGGCGCCGCGCGCGACGTGCAGGCGGCGATCAACGCGGCGCAGAGCCTGCTGCCGACCGGGATGCCGAGCCGCCCGACATACCGCAAGGTCAACCCGTCTGACGCGCCGATTATGATCATGACGCTGACCTCGGATATCTATAATCCGGGCCAGCTCTACGACTACGCCTCGACCCAGCTGGCGCAGAAGCTGTCGCAGATCGAAGGCGTCGGCGACGTCACGGTCGGCGGCAGCTCGCTGCCTGCGGTGCGCGTCGCGCTGAATCCGCAGGCGCTGTTCAATCAGGGCGTCTCGCTGGACGCGGTGCGCGAGGCGATCGCCAACGCCAACCAGCGTCGGCCGCAGGGCGCGCTGGAAGATCCTCAGCAGCGCTGGCAGCTGCGCACCAACGATGAACTGAAAACCGCCAGCGACTACGCGCCGCTGGTGGTGCACTACAGCAACGGCGCGGCGGTAAAGCTGGCCGACGTCGCCAGCGTGCAGGATTCGGTACAGGACGTGCGCAACGCCGGGATGGCGGACGGCAAGCCGGCGGTGCTGCTGCTGGTGCGTAAAACCCCGGAGGCGAACGTGATCGACACCGTGGATCGCATTCGCGCCGAGCTGCCGACGCTGCACCAGACCATTCCCGCCGCCATCAATCTGCAGATCGCGCAGGACCGCTCGCCGACCATTCGTGCTTCGCTGCATGAAGTGGAGCAGTCGCTGACCATCGCCGTGGCGCTGGTGATTATGGTGGTGTTCGTTTTTCTGCGCTCCGCCCGCGCCACGCTGATCCCCGCCGCCGCCGTGCCGGTGTCGCTGATCGGCACCTTCGCCGCCATGTATCTGTGCGGCTTTAGCCTGAATAACCTGTCGCTGATGGCGCTGACCATCGCCACCGGTTTCGTGGTGGATGACGCCATCGTGGTGCTGGAGAATATTGCACGCCACGTCGAGGCGGGCATGAAACCGTTACAGGCGGCGCTGACCGGCGTGCGGGAAGTGGGCTTTACCGTGCTGTCGATGAGCCTGTCGCTGATCGCCGTATTTTTGCCGCTGCTGATGACCGGCGGGCTGATTGGCCGCTTCTTCTCGGAGTTCGCCATTACGCTGTCGGTGGCGATCGCCATCTCGATGGTGGTTTCCCTTACCCTGACGCCGATGATGTGCGCCTATTTGCTGAAGCCGCACGCGCCGCGCAGCCAGCCGCGTCGGCGCGGCGCCGGCCGGATGCTGCTGGCGATCCAGCAGGGATACGGCCGCTCGCTGGGCTGGGTGCTGAACCATGCGCGCTGGGTGCTGCTGCTGCTGTTCGCCACCGTCGCGCTGACCGTCTGGCTGTTTATCCAGGTGCCGAAAACCTTTATGCCGGAACAGGATACCGGCCGCCTCTCCGGCTCGATCTCCGCCGATCAGAGCATCTCTTTTCAGGCGATGCGGCAGAAGCTGCAAGATTTTATGGTGATCGTAAAAGCCGATCCGGCGGTTGAAAGCGTCGTCGGCTTTACCGGCGGGATGCGCACCAACAGCGGCTCGATGTTTATTTCGCTGAAGCCGCTCTCGGAACGCAGCGAGAACGCGCAGGCGGTGATCGCCCGGCTGCGCGCGAAGCTGGCGAAAGAGCCAGGCGCAAATCTCTATCTCAACGCGGTGCAGGATCTGCGCGCCGGCGGCCGCGAGTCGAACGCCAGCTATCAGTATTCGCTGCTCTCCGACGATCTCGCCGCGCTGCGCGAATGGGAGCCGAAAATCCGCCAGGCCTTCTCGGCGCTGCCGCAGCTGGCGGACGTCAACTCCGATCAGCAGGATAAAGGCAGCGAGATGGCGTTGATCTACGACCGCGAGAGCATGTCGCGCCTCGGCATCGACGTCTCCGAGGCGAACGCCCTGCTGAACAACGCCTTCGGCCAGCGGCAGATCTCTACCATCTATCAGCCGCTGAATCAGTACAAAGTGGTGATGGAGGTCGACCCGCGCTACACCCAGGATATCAGCGCGTTGGATCAGATGTTCGTGATTAACGGCGACGGCAAGCCGATCCCACTGGCGTGGTTCGCCCGCTGGCAGCCCGCCAACGCGCCGCTGTCGGTTAACCATGAGGGACTTTCCGCCGCCTCGACCATCTCCTTCAACCTGCCGGAAGGGGTGTCGCTGTCGGAGGCCTCGGCGGCCATCGACCGCACCATGACCGCCATCGGCGTGCCCTCCAGCGTGCGCGGCAGCTTCGCCGGCACCGCGCAGGTGTTTGAGCAGTCGCAGAGCAGCCAGCTGTGGCTGATGCTGGCCGCCATCGCCGCCGTCTATATCGTGCTGGGGATCCTCTACGAGAGCTATGTTCATCCGCTGACCATTCTCTCGACGCTGCCCTCGGCCGGGGTCGGCGCGCTGCTGGCGCTGACGCTGTTCAATACGCCTTTCAGCCTGATCGCCCTGATCGGTATTCTGCTGCTGATCGGCATCGTGAAGAAGAACGCCATCATGATGGTGGATTTTGCTCTTGATGCCCAGCGCAGCGGCAACCTGAGCGCGCGCGACGCTATTTTCCAGGCCTGTCTGCTGCGCTTTCGCCCGATACTGATGACCACGCTCGCCGCGCTGTTCGGCGCGCTGCCGCTGGTGATCACCAGCGGCGACGGCGCAGAGCTGCGTCAGCCGCTCGGTATCACCATCGCAGGCGGACTGATTATGAGCCAGCTGCTGACGCTCTACACTACGCCGGTGGTTTATCTCTATATGGATAAGCTGCGGCGCAGGCAAAAACGTCGTGAACTGGCGCGCGAGTAGTTGCTCTATACCTTTGCTATAGAGCATAATGCGCAATAATTAACCACCATTTAAAGAGGACGTTTTATGTCGCAAGGCACTATTTTTACCAGCAATCGCACGCAAAACGTACGTATTCCCGCCGATGTGCGTTTTCCGGAAAACGTGAAAAACGTGACCGTCCGGGCGGTGGGCAATGAACGCATTATCGCGCCGGTCGAGCATGCCTGGGACAGTTTTTTCCTGAGCGAACAGTGCGTCAGCGACGACTTTCTGTCGGAGCGAACCACGCCGCCAACTGATGAACGGGAAGCGTTGTGATGCATCGTTATATGCTGGATACCAACATTGTTATCTATGTGATAAAGCGGCGGCCCATAGAGATGCTGAGCAAGTTCAACGCGCAACTGGGGCGCATGGTGATCTCCTCCATTACGCTGGCGGAACTCTATTACGGTGCCGAGAAAAGTCAGTTCCCCGATCGCAATCTACGCGTCGTTGAGGATTTCGTGTCTCGTCTCGACGTGCTGAGCTACGACGCCAGGGCCGCTTTTCACTACGGCGCTATTCGCGCCGATCTTGAGCGTAAAGGGACGCCAGTCGGGGCGAACGATCTGCATATCGCCGCGCATGCGCGCAGCCTGGGCCTGACTCTGGTGTCAAATAACCTGCGCGAATTCAATCGGGTGGAAGGTTTGCTCAGCGAAAACTGGCTTTAAGCAGGAGAGTGTTGATGAACGCCCAAAACGCCACGGTTCGCTGGCAGCTGTGGATTGTCGCCTTCGGCTTCTTTATGCAGACGCTGGACACCACCATCGTCAACACCGCCATCCCCGCGATGGCGCATGACCTGGGCGTCAGCCCGCTGCATATGCATTCGGTGATCGTCTCCTACGTGCTGACGGTGGCGGTGACCCTGCCGGTCAGCGGCTGGCTGGCGGACCGCTTCGGCGTGCGCAATATCTTTTTTAGCGCCATCGTGCTGTTCAGCGTCGGTTCGCTGCTGTGCGCCCTCTCCTCGACGCTGGATCAGCTGGTGATGGCGCGCGTGGTGCAGGGCATCGGCGGCGCGATGATGGTGCCGGTCGGGCGCCTGACGGTGATGAAAATCGTGCCGCGCGAGCAGTATATGTCAGCGATGACCTTCGTCACCCTGCCCGGACAGATTGGCCCGCTGGTCGGCCCGGCGCTGGGCGGCGTGCTGGTGGAGTACGCCAGCTGGCACTGGATCTTCCTGATCAACATTCCCGTCGGCATCGTCGGCGCCATCGCCACCCTCACGCTGATGCCCAACTACTCAATGCAGACGCGACGCTTCGATTTTATCGGCTTCTTGCTGCTGGCCGCCGGCATGGCGACGCTGACCCTGGCGCTCGACGGTCAGCGCAGCAGCGGCGGCTCGTCGCTGCTGCTGGGCGCGATGATCCTGATCGGCGTCTTTTCGCTGCTGTTCTATTTGCTGCACGCGCGCCACAACGACAACGCGCTGTTCAGCCTGAAGCTATTCGACAACCGCCTCTACTCTATCGGCCTGCTCGGCAGCTTTTTGGGCCGCATCGGCAGCGGCATGCTGCCCTTTATGACGCCGATTTTTCTGCAGGTCGGTATGGGCTTCACGCCGTTTCACGCCGGGCTGATGATGATCCCGATGGTGCTCGGCAATATGGGCATCAAGCGCGTGGTAGTGCGCATCGTCAACCTGTTCGGCTACCGTAACGCGCTGGTCGGCACCACGCTGGCGCTCGCCGTGGTGGTGCTGCTCTTTCCGCTGGTGGCGCTGCTCGGCTGGCTGTGGCTGCTGCCGCTGGTGCTGCTGATGCAGGGCATGGTGAACGCGCTGCGCTTCTCGTCGATGAACACCCTGACGCTGAAAGATCTGCCCGACGCGCTCGCCTCCAGCGGCAACAGCCTGCTGTCGATGATTATGCAGCTGTCAATGAGCATCGGCGTCACGATCGCCGGCCTGCTGCTCGGCGCGTTCGGCCAGGACGCGCTCGGCAGCAGCGACAACACCCACAGTATGTTCGTTATCGCCTACGCCTGCATGGCGCTGATTATCGCGCTGCCCGCGCTGGTGTTCTGGCGTGTGCCGAAGGAAATCAGTCAAAACGTCGATCTGCGACGCCGGAGAAAATCATGAAGTCCCCGTTGCGCCTGGGCATCAGCGCCAAACTCTTTTTAGCCATTTTTTCCACCTGCATGCTGGTGCTGATCACCATGCACTGGGGCGTGCGTCTCAGCTTCGAGCACGGCTTCGTCGACTATATCAAGCGCGGCAACGAGCAGCGGCTCGCCATGCTTGGCGACGCGCTGGCCGATCAGTATGAACAGCACGGCAACTGGGATTTTCTGCGCCATAACGATCGGCTGGTGTTCACCATGCTGCGCTCGCTGGAGCAGAATCCCGACAGCAATAATCAGCTGCCGCCGCACGGCTGGCGTACCCAGTTCTGGATTATCGACCAGCAGTACAAAGTGCTGGTGGGGCCGCGCGCGCCAGTGCCGCCGGAAGGCTCGCGGCGCAATATCACCACCAGCAACGGCAAAATCGTCGGCTGGGTGGTGGGGTCGCCGCCGGAGCGGCTGACGCGCAGCACCGATATCAATTTCGATCACCAGCAGAAGCGCACCAGCTGGCTGATTGTCGGCCTGTCGACGCTGCTGGCGGCGCTGGTCACCTGGCTGATGTCGCGCGGCCTGCTGGCGCCGGTCAAGCGGCTGGTGGCGGGCACGCACCATCTGGCGGCGGGGAACTTCGCCACCCGCGTCGAGGTCGGCAGCTATGACGAGCTGGGCCAGCTGGCGCAGGACTTTAACCGCCTCGCCAGTTCGCTGGAGAAGAACGAAAGCATGCGGCGCGCCTTTATGGCCGACATCTCCCACGAGCTGCGCACCCCGCTGGCGATTATGCGCGGCGAGCTGGAGGCGATGCAGGATGGCGTGCGCAAGCTGACGCCGGAGGCGATCGGCTCGCTGCAGAGCGAAGTAGGCGTGCTGAGCAAGCTGGTGGACGATCTGCATCAGCTCTCGCTCTCCGACGAAGGCGCCCTCGCCTACCGCAAACAGGCCACCGATCTGGTGCAGCTGCTGGAAGTCACTGCCGGCAGCTTTAACGAACGCTATCGCAGCCACGGGCTGACGCTCACGCTGCAGCTGCCGGACGAAGCGCCCTTCTTCGGCGATCCCGGCCGCCTGATGCAGCTGTTCACCAACCTGCTGGAAAACAGCCTGCGCTACACCGACGCGCCGGGTCAGGTCGAGGTGCGGCTCTGGTATGAGGCGCCGTACTGGCAGCTGAGCGTGGCCGACAGCGCGCCGGGCGTGGACGCGCAGCAGCAGGCGCAGATTTTCGAGCGCTTTTTCCGCACCGAAGGGTCGCGCAATCGCGCCAGCGGCGGTTCGGGGCTGGGGCTGGCGATCTGCAAAAACATCGTCGACGCGCACGGCGGCCATATCGCTGCGGAGCACTCTGATTTAGGTGGACTGAAAATCGCGCTACAATTGCGCTATGTTCCCCAGCCGTGACTGACGATGATCCCCGAAAAAACCGACCCGCTGATTCTGGTAGTGGAAGATGAGCCGAAGCTGGCGCAGCTGATGATCGACTATCTGGAAGCCTCTAACTACCGAACCCACCATATCGCCCACGGCAACGAGGTGCTGCCTTTCGTCCAGCAGACGCCGCCCGATCTGATGCTGCTGGATCTGATGCTGCCCGGCAGCGACGGCCTGACGCTGTGCCGCGAAATTCGCCGCTTCTCTGACCTGCCGATCATTATGGTGACGGCGCGCACCGAGGAGATCGATCGTCTGCTTGGGCTGGAGATCGGCGCGGACGACTATATCTGTAAGCCCTTTAGCCCGCGCGAAGTGGTGGCGCGGGTAAAAACGATTCTGCGCCGCGTGAAGCGCGCGCCGGAAGAGCCCGGCAAGGCATCGCTGCTCAAGGTCGACGAAGGCCGCTTCCAGGCGAGCTGGCGCGACCAGCCGCTGGAGCTGACGCCCGCCGAGTTCCGGCTGCTGAAAACCCTGGCGCTGGAGCCGGGAAAAGTCTTTTCGCGCGAGCAGCTGCTCAACCATCTGTACGACGACTACCGCGTCGTCACCGACCGCACCATCGACAGCCATATTAAAAATCTGCGCCGCAAGCTGGAAAATCTCGACGCCGACCAGCCGTTTATCCGTGCCGTCTACGGCATGGGCTACCGCTGGGAAGCGGATCTGTGCCAGTTGATCTAGATCAATTGACTTCGCCTCGCCGCCGCCTACAATTCCGCACCTTTTGCCGGGCCGTCTCATTGACGGCCACTGCACATGCCGCACCAGGCGGCATGCTGACCTGACATCAGTGAGAAGATCATGAAACCCGAACTGCTTTCTCCTGCGGGAACGCTGAAGAATATGCGCTACGCCTTCGCCTACGGCGCGGACGCGGTCTATGCCGGCCAGCCGCGCTACAGCCTGCGCGTGCGCAACAACGAATTTACCCACGACAACCTTGCCAAAGGCATCAATGAAGCGCACGCGCTGGGCAAGAAGTTCTACGTGGTGGTCAATATCGCGCCGCATAACGCCAAGCTGAAAACCTTTATTCGCGACCTGACGCCGGTGGTGGAGATGCAGCCGGACGCACTGATCATGTCCGATCCCGGCCTGATCATGCTGGTGCGCGACGCCTTTCCGCAGATGCCGATCCACCTGTCCGTGCAGGCCAATGCGGTCAACTGGGCGACGGTGAAGTTCTGGCAGCAGATGGGGCTAACGCGCGTGATCCTGTCGCGCGAGCTGTCGCTGGAAGAGATCGCCGAGATCCGCCAGCAGGTGCCGGAGATGGAAATTGAAATCTTCGTGCACGGCGCGCTCTGCATGGCCTACTCCGGCCGCTGCCTGCTTTCCGGCTATATGAACAAGCGCGACCCCAATCAGGGTACCTGCACCAACGCCTGCCGCTGGGAATATAAGGTCGAGGAAGGCAAGCAGGACGAGGTGGGCAATATCGTCGAGGTGCAGCAGGTAACGCCGACGCTGGGACTGGGCCAGCCCACCGACAAGGTTTTTCTGCTGGAAGAGAAGATGAAGCCGGGCGAGGTGATGAGCGCATTTGAAGATGAGCACGGCACCTACATCATGAACTCGAAGGATCTGCGCGCGGTGGCGCACGTCGAACGCCTGAGCAAGATGGGCGTCCATTCGCTGAAGATCGAAGGCCGCACCAAATCCTTCTACTACTGCGCGCGCACGGCGCAGGTCTACCGCCGCGCCATTGACGACGCCGCCGCTGGAAAACCCTTCGATCCTGAGCTGCTCGTCACGCTGGAAGGGCTGGCGCATCGCGGCTATACCGAAGGCTTTTTACGCCGTCACACCCACGACAGCTATCAGAACTACGCGCAGGGCTATTCGATTTCAGAACGTCAGCAGTTTGTCGGCGAATTTACCGGCGAGCGGCGCGGCGACTGGGCGGAGGTGGCGGTGAAGAATAAGTTTCTGCGCGGCGACAGCCTGGAGATTATGACGCCGAACGGCAACCTTAACTGCACGCTGGAGGCACTGCAGGACGCGCGCGGCGCGGCGATTGAGGTAGCGCCTGGCGACGGTCATCGCGTCTGGATGCCGGTGCCTGCGGACGTCGAGCTGGGGTTCGCCCTGCTGCTGCGCAACTTCACCGACGGCAGCAGCACGCGCGATCCCCATAACAAATTACTCACGTCCTGAAATTAAACCAGTGAAGTTAGAACAGGATCACAGACCGCTGCGGCGCGCTCCTTTATAGTCGCGCCTGCTGCGAACGAGTAACAATAAATAGCTGTTGTATCAGGAACCACCTCATTCACCCGCCCGGCTCCCCCGTGCGGGTTTTCTTTTTTCCGCTTTTCTCCCGTAAATTTTCCCGCCTGACTATGCTATAAGCAGAAATCTTTGTGGGTTTTCAAGGAACGGACAATGGTAAAACAACCGCTTACTCTACTCATTCTGAATGGCAAAGGGGCAGGCAACGAGGATTTGCGCGCGGCGATCGCCACGCTGCGCGACGAAGGGTTCGATATCGCCGTGCGCGTCACCTGGGAGAAAGGCGACGGCGAACGCTACCTTGAAGAGGCGATCCGGCTGGGCGCCGAGACCGTGGTCGCCGGCGGCGGCGACGGCACCATTAACGAGATAGCCACCGCGCTGGCCGCTGTCGCGGCGGAACAGCGGCCGGTGCTGGGCATTCTGCCGCTCGGCACCGCCAACGATTTCGCCACCAGCGTCGGCATTCCCGCCGAGATGGAGCCCGCGCTGCGTCTCGCGGTGCAGGGCAAGGCGCATGTTATCGATCTGGCGCGGGTTAATCAGGATCGCTATTTCATTAATATGGCGACCGGCGGCTTCGGCACGCGTATCACTACCGAAACGCCGGAGAAGCTGAAGTCCGCGCTGGGCGGCGTCTCCTATTTTATTCACGGCCTGATGCGCATGGACACGCTAAAGCCCGACAGCTGCGAGATTTCCGGCCCCGGCTTTCAGTGGCAGGGCGACGCGCTGGCGATCGGCGTCGGCAACGGCCGTCAGGCAGGCGGCGGCCAGCGCCTGTGTCCGTCGGCGCTGATCAATGACGGCCAGCTCGATCTGAGCATCGTCACCGCGCAGGAGCTGCTGCCGACCCTGCTGCACTCCCTGACCAGCAACGATGAGAACCCCAATATCGTCACCGCTAAGCTGACCTCGCTGCGCATCGTCTCGCCGAATGAGATGACCTTTAATCTGGACGGCGAGCCGCTCTCCGGCCGCGAATTCGACATCGAAGTGATGCCCGGCGCGCTGAGCTGCCGCCTGCCACCCCAGTGTGCGTTGCTGGCATGAGGCAGCCTTTCAGGCTGTAAGATAACGCTTACGCGGGCAGCCTGGCCCGCGTTTTAACGTTTATGCAGCCTGTAAAAGCAGATTGGCCTCGATTTCTGACGGCTGGCAGAGCGCATAACTCTCTCTGTGATTGCCTTCACAACTCTGTAACGCTAGCTTGTATGGTAGTATAAATGCGCGTACTTTTTCAGCATTGATTGCTGAATGAAGGCCACGAGAGATGAAAATTGTTAACGCTGAAGTCTTTGTCACCTGCGCAGGCAGAAACTTCGTTACGCTGAAGATCACGACTGATGACGGCATCACCGGCATCGGCGACGCCACGCTCAACGGCCGGGAGCTGCCGGTCGCCTCCTACCTGAAAGATCACGTTTGTCCGCAGCTGATCGGCCGCAACGCGCATCAGATCGAAGATATCTGGCAGTACTTCTATAAAGGCGCCTACTGGCGTCGCGGGCCGGTTACCATGTCGGCGATCTCTGCGGTCGATATGGCGCTGTGGGATATCAAAGGCAAAGCGGCCAATATGCCGCTCTATCAGCTGCTGGGCGGCGCTTCGCGCACCGGCGTGATGGTTTACTGTCACACCACCGGCCACACCATCGATGAGGTGATGGACGACTACGCGAAGCACAAAGAGATGGGCTTCAAGGCGATCCGCGCCCAGTGCGGCGTGCCGGGCATGAAAACCACCTACGGCATGGCAAAAGGAAAAGGCCTGGCCTATGAGCCTGCTACCAAAGGCGACTGGCCGGAAGAGCAGCTCTGGTCCACCGAGAAGTATCTCGACTTTACGCCAAAGCTGTTTGCCGCCATCCGCGACAAATTCGGCTTCGACGAACATCTGCTGCACGATATGCATCACCGCCTGACGCCGATCGAAGCCGCGCGCTTCGGCAAGAGCGTCGAAGATTACCGCCTGTTCTGGATGGAGGATCCAACGCCTGCCGAGAACCAGGAATGCTTCCGCCTGATCCGCCAGCATACCGTGACGCCGATTGCCGTCGGCGAGGTGTTCAACAGCATCTGGGACTGCAAGCAGCTGATTGAAGAGCAGCTGATCGACTATATTCGCACCACCATCACCCACGCTGGCGGCATTACCGGCATGCGCCGCATCGCCGATTTCGCCTCGCTCTATCAGGTGCGCACCGGCTCGCACGGCCCGTCCGATCTGTCGCCGGTCTGCATGGCCGCGGCGCTGCACTTCGACCTCTGGGTGCCGAACTTTGGCGTGCAGGAGTATATGGGCTTCTCCGAGCAGATGATGGAGCTGTTCAACGCCAGCTGGACCTTTGAAGATGGCTATATGCATCCGGGTGACAAGCCGGGCCTGGGTATCGAGTTTAACGAGAAGCTGGCGGCGAAATATCCCTACGAACCCGCCTATTTGCCGGTGGCCCGTCTGGAAGACGGCACGCTGTGGAACTGGTAAGGAGCGCATGATGAAAAGTGTTGTGATTGAACAACCCGGCGAACTGGTGCTGGCGGAACGTCCTCTGCCGACGCCCGCAGCGGGCGAGGTGCGCGTAAAGGTGAAATACGCCAGCATCTGCGGATCCGACGTGCATATCTGGCACGGCCACAACCCCTTCGCGAAATATCCGCGCGTGATCGGCCATGAATTTTTCGGCGTGATTGACGCGGTGGGCGACGGCGTCGACGCTGGTCGCATCGGCGAACGGGTGGCGGTCGATCCGGTGGCCAGCTGTGGCCACTGCTATCCCTGCTCGGTGGGCCGTCCCAATGTCTGCACCCAGCTGAGCGTTATCGGCGTACACCGCGACGGCGGCTTTAGCGAGTACGCGGTCGCGCCGGCCGGCAACGCCTACCGGCTGCCCGAGACCATTCCCGACAAGCTCGCCAGCATGGTGGAGCCGTTCACCATCGCCGCTAACATCACCGCCTTCCTCCAGCCGCAGCCGCAGGATGTGGCGCTGATCTACGGCGCCGGTCCGATGGGCCTGACGGCGATCCAGGTGCTGAAAGGCGTCTATAAGGTGGCGCAGGTGCTGGTGGTGGATCGTCTGCCGGAGCGCCTCGAACTGGCGCAGGCCAACGGCGCGGACCGCGTCTTCAACAACGCCGAGGTGCCGCTGGCGGGGCAGCTGGAAGGATTGCAGCCAACGCTGATTATCGACGCCGCCTGCCATCCTTCGATTCTGGCGGAGGCGGCGGCGCTCGCCTCGCCCGCCGCGCGCATCGGTCTGCTCGGCTTTTCCGGCGAGCCGTGCAGCATCACGCAACAAAGCCTGACCAGCAAAGAGCTGTCGCTGTTCACCTCTCGTCTTAACAGCCATCGCTTCCCGCAGGTGATTGCATGGATGGAAGCGGGACTGATCCAGCCGGAAAAACTGGTTACGCACTACTTTTCGCTTGGCGAAATCGAACGCGCCATGACGCTGTTCGAAAAAGACCCCCGAACCTGCTGTAAGGTCGTGTTAGCGATGCAGTAACCTTGCCTCACCGGGGATTCAGCCGGCAGCGCGCTGCCGGCGACACCACTATAAAAAAGCGTTGGAGCCACTATGTTTAAAAATCTGCGCTGGACAATCGTACTGCTGTTGTTTCTTGTTTACATGATCAATTACCTCGATCGTGTTGCCCTCTCCCTGACCTTACCGCTGGTAGAAAAAGATCTGGCGATCAACGCCGAACAGTTCGGCATGATCTTCGGCAGCTTCTTCTTCGGCTACGCGCTGTTCAACTTCGTCGGCGGCGTCGCCACGGATCGCTTCGGACCGAAAATCGTGCTCGGCATCGCGGTCGGCATGTGGTCGCTGTTCTGCGGCATGACCGCGCTGGCGACTGGCTTCTGGTCGATGCTGATCCTGCGCGTGCTGTTCGGCATGGCGGAAGGCCCGATCTGCGCCTCCGCCAATAAAGCGATTAACGGCTGGTTCCCGAAAAAACAGGCCGCCACCGCCATGGGCCTGCTGAGCGCCGGTTCGCCGCTGGGCGGCGCGGTGGCCGGTCCGATTATCGGCTATCTCGCCCTCGCCTTCGGCTGGCGTCCGGCCTTTGTCATCATCTGCCTGATCGGTCTGGTGTGGATGGCGATCTGGCTGTTCGTCTCGGCGGACAACCCGGCGAAAAGCCGTCACGTCTCTGCAGAAGAGCGCGCGCTGGTGGATCAGCTGAAAGCCGAGCAGCCGGGCGAAGAGGCGGATCTGGCGCAGGCGTCGCACGGCTTCGGCTACTATCTGCGTCAGCCGATTATCCTGGTCACCGCCTTCGCCTTCTTCTGCTACAACTACATTCTGTTTTTCTTCCTGAGCTGGTTCCCGGCCTATCTGGTGCAGGCGCACGGCCTCGATATTAAATCGATGTCGATTACCACCATGATCCCGTGGATTGTCGGCTTCGTCGGCCTGGCGCTGGGCGGCTGGATCTCTGACAAGATCTTCAATATTACCGGCAAGTTACTGCTGTCGCGTAAAATTGTGCTGGTGGTCTCACTGTTTGCCGCCGCCGTTTGTGTGGCGCTGGCGGGTACGGTAAAAGAGGTCAACTCTGCGGTGATGATGATGTCGATCTCGATTTTCTTCCTCTACATCACCGGCGCGATCTACTGGGCGATTATTCAGGACGTGGTGCACAAGAGCCGCGTCGGCAGCATCAGCGGCTTTATCCATCTGGTGGGCAGCCTGTCGGGCATCATCGGCCCGATCGTCACCGGGTTTATCGTGCAGCACACCGGCAAATTCGACAGCGCCTTTGTGCTGGCCGGCGTTGTCGCCGCCGTCGGCGCCTTCCTGGTGCTGTTCGTTATCCGCAGCCCGAAAGCGAGCAGCAAGCCCGTTTCGGTATAAACAGACGCATATGACTGAATCACGGGGCGCAGGACGCCCCGTTTGCCATAAGGACGGACTATGTTAGAGATTGATCGCCTTCCCGCCGACGTGCAGCGCCCACGCTACGATCGCCGCCAACTGAAAACCCGCATGGTGCATATCGGCTTCGGCGCGTTCCATCGCGCGCACCAGGCGCTCTGCAGCGACAAACTGGCGGAACAGGGCAGTGACTGGGGCTATTGTGAAGTTAACCTCAACAGCGGCGATCTGATCCAGGCGCTGCGTCAGCAGGATCATCTGTATACCCTCACCGAGATGGCCGACGACTCGCTGCAGACGCGCGTGATCGGCGTGATCACCTCGGCGCTGCACGGCAAAGGCGACGGCATCGAGGCGGTGATCGCCGCCATGAGCCAGCCAGAGGTGGCGATCGTTTCGATGACGGTGACGGAAAAAGGCTACTGCCATCATCCCGCCAGCGGCGATCTCAACCCGGACCATCCCGATATTGTGCATGACCTGGCCCATCCCGATGCGCCGCGCTCGCTGCCGGGCCTGATTCTGGCAGCGATCCGCCGCCGCCGCGACGCGGGCCTGCCGCCGTTCAGCGTGATGTCCTGCGACAATATGCCGGAAAACGGCCACGTCACGCGCAACGCGATCGTGCAGCTGGCGCAGCGCCAGGATAGCGCGCTGGCGGACTATATTCAGCAGCATGTCACCTTCCCTTCCACCATGGTCGATCGCATCGTGCCGGCAATGACCGACAGCGCCTTTGCTCAGCTGACCGAGCGCCTGGGCAGTCGCGATCCGGTTGCGGTGGAAGCGGAACCCTTTTTCCAGTGGGTGATCGAGGATAACTTCGTCAGCGGTCGGCCAGCCTGGGAGCAGGCGGGCGCGGAGCTGGTCAGCGACGTGCTGCCGTTCGAAGAGATGAAGCTGCGCATGCTTAACGGCAGCCACTCGTTTCTGGCCTATCTCGGCTTTTTAGCCGGCTATGAATATATTAGCGACTGCATGGCCGACGCGAACCTGCGCACCGCCGCGCGCAGGCTGATGCTGGAGCAGCAGGCGCCGACGCTGCGCACCCAGGGCGTGGATCTCACCGCCTATGCCGACTCGCTGATCGCCCGCTATGAAAACCGCGCGATTAAGCATCGTACTTACCAGATCGCCACCGACGGCACGCAGAAGCTGCCGCAGCGCCTGCTCGACAGCGTGCGCTGGCACCTGAAAAATGGCAGCAACTGCGATCTGCTGCTGCTGGGCGTGGCGGGCTGGATGCGCTATGTCGGCGGCGTGGATGAGCAAGGCGCGCCGGTCGAGATCCGCGATCCGCTGAAGGCGGAACTGGCGGAGCGCGTGGCCAACAGCGCCGAGGGCGAAGCGCGCGTCAGGGCGCTGCTGGGCATCAAAGCGGTATTCGGCGAGGATCTGGCGCAGAATGCGGCGGTGGTGGCAACGCTGACGCGCTTCTGGCTGCAGCTGCGCGAGCACGGCGCGCGCGCCACGGTGGCGCAGGTGGTCAACTCGCTGTAATTGTTCAGTATCAAAAGCACTGGCGCAGTCGCAGCGCGCTGATTAGACTGACACTTTCCCAACGGGCTGGCTGCGGCCAGCCGTAATACGGATATGCCGCATGTCAATCGCCTATACCATCACCACCAGCGAGCCGGTTAACCAGCAGATTTATCGTTATCTGCGCAAGGATATCGTGACCTGCGTCATCCAGCCGGGTTCGCTGCTGTCAGAAAAAGAAGTGTCGGCCCGCTTTAACGTGTCGCGTCAGCCGGTGCGCGAAGCCTTTATCAAGCTGGCGGAGGCGGGACTGGTGCAGGTGCTGCCGCAGCGCGGCACCTTCGTGCGCAAAATCTCCGCGCGTCGCGTCGCGGATGGCCGCTTTATTCGCGAAGCGGTAGAGGTGTCGGTGGTGCGCCGTGCGGCGCTGGAGATTGAGCCCGTGGCGCTGATGGCGCTGGAGCACAATCTTCAGCTGCAAAAGATGGCGGCGGAACGCCACGACAGCCAGGCGTTTCTCAGCCTTGACGATGAATTTCACCGTCTGATCGCCGAGAGCATCCACTGCGCACTGGCGTGGGAGACGGTAGAAAATATCAAAGCGGCGATGGACCGGGTGCGCTTTCTGACGCTGAGTGAGGTCTCGCCGCCGGAAAGCCTGATTGAGCAGCATGAAGAGATCCTGTCAGCGCTGAAGGCGCATGATGCCGATGCCGCCGAAGCGGCGATGCGTCGTCATTTGCAGGAGATGATTTTCTCTATTACCCCTATCGCCGAACGCAACAGCGAGTGGTTCGAGTCGCTGTAATCCGTCCTGAATATCCCTGAAAAGGCCAGCGCTGCTGGCCTTTTCTCTCTCTGACGTTTACCACCAGCGATGAAAGTGATGCACCGGCCCGATGCCGTTGCCAACCTCCAGCGTATCGGCCTCGATAAGCGCCTGCTGCAGCCAGCTTTTCGCCTCGCGCAGGGTGTCGGCCCAGCCGTCATAACGCGGGCGCAGCGCCGCCAGTGCGGCGGAGAGCGAGCAGCCGGTGCCGTGGGTATGGCGCGTATTGACGCGCGGCGCGGTAAAACGCTGCGCGCCGTCGCGGGCGATGAGCCAGTCCGGGCTTTCGCTGTCGCCGAGATGACCGCCTTTCATCAGCACCGCCTGACAGCCGAGCGCCAGCAGCGCTTCGCCCTGGGCAAGCATCTCCTCTTCACTGCGCGCTGGCGCACAGTCGAGCAGCGCCGCCGCCTCCGGCAGATTGGGGGTGATCAGCGACACCTGCGGCAGCAGCAGCTCGCGCACGCTGGCGATAGCGTCAGGCGATAGCAAGGGATCGCCGCTTTTCGCCACCATCACCGTGTCCAGCACCACGAACGGGATATCGGCGCGCTTTAGCTGTTCCGCCACAATACGCACGATGGCGGTTTCCGACAGCATGCCGATTTTCGCCGTGTCGATGCGCACGTCGCTCAGCACCGAATCAAGCTGCGCGCCGACAAAAGCGGGATCGATGCGATAAACCGACTGTACGCCACGGGTGTTCTGCGCCACCAGCGCGGTGATGACGCTGGTGCCGTAGGCGCCGAGCGCCGAAAAGGCTTTAAGGTCGGCCTGGATGCCGGCGCCGCCGCTGGGATCGGTGCCGGCAATCGTCAGCGCGTTGATACGTTTCATGCGCGCGCCTCCTGTGCCAGCTGCCACAGGGCATCGATAAACAGCGTGGCGAAGCTGCCGGGCGCGGCGGTCTGGGCGGCGGCGCGTTCGCCCGCCAGCGTCATGATGCGGCAGGCGCTGGCGACGTTATCCCGCCTGTCACCCGGCAGGCTGCAAAAGGCGGCGACCACGGCGGAGAGCGCGCAGCCGGTGCCGACCACGCGCGTCATCAGCGCGCTGCCGCCAGCGATGCTCAGCGTTTTATGGCCGTCGGTGACGTAATCGACCTCGCCGCTGATCGCCACCAGCGTCTGATGCTTTTGCGCCAGCTCGCGCGCCGCCTCCAGCGCCGCCTCCGCCTGATGCTGCGAATCTACGCCGCGCCCGCCCGCGCCCTGCTGCGCCAGCGCAAGAATTTCAGACGCGTTGCCGCGCACCGCGGCAGGCCGCAGCGCAAGAAGCTGCTGGCAGAATTCGCTGCGCAGGCGCAGCGCCCCGACCGCCACCGGATCGAGCACCCAAGGCTTTTGCGCCGCGTTGGCGGCCTGCACCGCCGCCAGCATGGCGTCGCGGCGATCGCGGGTCAGAGTGCCGACGTTGATCAGCAACGCGTCGGCCATCGCGGCAAACTGCGTGGCCTCGTCAGGATCGATCACCATAGCGGGCGAAGCGTGAAGCGCCAGCAGGACGTTGGCGGTGACGTTCTGCACCACGTCGTTGGTCATGCAGTGCACCAGCGGCTGGCGTTGAACGAAGCGGGCGAGAACGGGCGCGAAGTGCGCGTCAGAAAAGCGTTGAGGTTGATGGATCATCATAACTCCCAACCGGCGAACAAGAAGGCGAATGCGGTCAGGCATCTGACTTCCCTACGCTGGCATTATCCAGATCAGGTATTACGGGTATTTCTCAGCCTTCACAAAGAAGGGCACCCCGAGTCGAATGTTACGCCAGCAGCATAAGAGAGGCGCCTGGCGAAAGCAATACGCCTACCTCTTAAGAGGTATTACCAGTTAGCTCGGTTCCGCATGATCTCGATCAACCAATGGCGGCTAAAAAACAAGCCTAATGCTCCGGGCCCGCAAACCATGCTGTTTAATCCTGGCTATCCGTTTCAGAGGAACCTGATGAAACTGCTCTCGCTTATACCGCACTGGCACCGTTGGCAGGATGTTGTAATTACTCGTGCCAATGCCATTGCCCCGAATGGCAGAAGCTATTTTTCTACTCATATTACTGCCCGCTGCCGAAGCTGCGGCCAGACGCTGCATCGCATCCATTATCGCGATATCAGCGACGCGCAGGCGCGACGCTGGCTGGGATAAACGCTGCGCTGCTGGGTGACGCTTTTGGCAACAACATGTTAGGCTGATGTGACCTGATGCAGATAACAGACGCGCCATGCCCAGCTTGCTTGATACGCTTACCCATCAGATTTACCTTTCCGCTCCGCTGTTTATTTTAATTCTTCTTGGTTACGCCCTGACGCGTATCGGCAAATGGCCGGTTTCTATTAGCGAAGGTATGAACCGCTTTGTGTTCAACGTCGCCCTGCCCTGCATGCTGTTCCGCGTGATGAGTGACTTCTATAAAAGCCCGCCGGTGGATGTGCGGCTGCTGCTGGCCTTTTTCGGCAGCTGCCTGCTGATTTTCATCCTTGGCCGCATCCTGGGCGCGCGGCTGTTTAAGCTCGACGGCGTCGCGGGCACGGTTTTCGCCCTTGGCGGCATCTTTTCCAATAACGTGATGCTGGGCATTCCGGTAGCGACGGTGCTGCTTGGTGCGCAGGCGCTGCCGTCAGTGGCGCTGGTGCTGGTATTCAATAGCCTGATCCTCTGGACGCTGCTGACCCTCTCGGTGGAGTGGGCGAAACAGGGCAGCTTCTCGCTGCAGGGCATCGGGCGCACCCTGCTCAGCGTGGCGAAAAATCCGCTGATTATCGGCATCCTCAGCGGCACCGCGTGGAGCTTTTTGAAACAGCCGCTGCCGGCCATCGCCGCCGAGCCGCTGCGCATGCTTGGCTCTATCGCCGCGCCGCTGTCGCTGGTGACGCTCGGCATGAGCCTGGCGCACTACCGCGTGCGCGACGGGCTACGCGAAAGCTATACCATCTGTTTGCTGAAGCTGATTTTGCAGCCGATGACCATCTGGGCTATCGCCTGGCTGGTGCGTCTGCCGCCGCTGGAGAGTCGGGTGGTGGTGCTGCTGGGTTCGATGGCGGTCGGCGTCAACGTCTACCTGATGTCGCAGAAGTTCAACGTGCTGACCGGGCCGGCGGCGGCGAGCATGCTTTTTTCCACGCTCTTCGCGGCGGTGACGACGCCGATATGGATGATGCTGATGTCGCTGGCGGGCTACTAAAAAAAAGCCCCGAGACAGCGGTCCCGGGGCGGTTGCGTGGCTATCGCAAAAAGTTATTCAGCCGGTTTAGTGCGGATCAGATAGTCAAAGGCGCTCAGCGAGGCTTTGGCGCCTTCGCCGCTGGCGATGATGATCTGTTTGTACGGCACCGTGGTGCAGTCGCCCGCCGCGAACACGCCTTTCAGGCTGGTTTCGCATTTGGCGTCAATCAGGATCTCGCCCACTTTATTGCGCTCGACCGCGCCTTCCAGCCAGGTGGTGTTCGGCAGCAGGCCAATCTGCACGAAGATACCGCTCAGCGCGATATCGTGCGCCGTCTGGTTGTTGCGATCGATATAGGCCAGGCCGGTAACTTTGCTGCCGTCGCCTTTCACTTCGGTGGTCTGCGCGTTCAGGATCACGTCAACGTTTTTCAGGCTGCGCAGCTTGTTCTGCAGCACCTGATCGGCGCGCATTTCGCCCGCGAACTCCAGCAGGGTGACGTGCTCGACGATACCCGCCAGGTCGATAGCCGCTTCCACGCCGGAGTTACCGCCGCCAATGACCGCGACGCGCTTGCCTTTAAACAGCGGACCGTCGCAGTGCGGGCAGTAGGTCACGCCCTTAGTACGATACTGCTCTTCGCCCGGTACGCCCATGTTGCGCCAGCGCGCGCCGGTGGCGATGATAATGCTGCGTGATTTCAGCACCGCGCCTGAGGCGGTTTCAATGGCGTGCAGGCCGCCCGCTTTCGCCGCCGGGATCAGCTTGATGGCGCTCTGGGTGTCGATCACGTCAACGTCGTAGTCGTCAACGTGGGCGCGCAGCGAGCCAGCCAGCTTCGCGCCTTCGGTTTTCTGCACGGAGATGTAGTTTTCGATATCCACGGTGTCGAGCACCTGGCCGCCGAAACGCTCGCCCATCAGGCCGGTACGGATGCCTTTACGCGCCGAGTAGATCGCCGCCGCCGCGCCCGCCGGGCCGCTGCCGACAATCAGCACTTCATAGGCGTCGCGCTTGTTCAGCTCTTCCGCCGCGCGTTTCTCTGCATTGGTGTCGACCTTGCCGACGATCTCAGCGAGGCTCATGCGGCCCTGACCGAACTCTTTGCCGTTCAGGTAAACCGCCGGCACGCCCATCACGTTGCGCTCGGCGATCTCGTTCTGGAACATGCCGCCGTCAATCGCCGTGTGCGAGACGCGCGGGTTGATGATCGCCATCAGGTTCAACGCCTGCACTACGTCAGGACAGTTGTGGCATGACAGCGAGTAATAGGTTTCGAAATGCAGGTCGCTATCCAGCGCCGCAACCTGGTCCAGCAGGCTCTGCGTCTCTTTCGACGGATGACCGCCGGTCTGCAGCAGCGCCAGCACCAGTGAGGTGAACTCATGACCCATCGGCGAACCGGCAAAGCGCGGGCCGCTGTGTGAGCCAGGGTTGGTGATCAGGAATGAGGGTTTACGCACCGGACGATCGTTCTCTTCGCGGAAGCTGACTTTTTCAGACAGGCTGGCGATATCTGCCAGCAAATCGCGAATTTCCGCTGATTTGGCGCCATCGTCCAGGGTGGCGATTAACTCAACAGGCTTGGTTAATTTCTCAAGGTAGGCCTTGAGCTGGATTTTTAAATTGGTGTCGAGCATAGTGAGTTCCTGTCAGAAGAAATCGGGTGCCGCAGCACCCGATAGAGAAAGATCGAAAAGCCGGGTCGAAATTAGATTTTGCCAACCAGGTCCAGAGACGGAGCCAGAGTAGCGTCGCCTTCTTTCCATTTAGCCGGGCATACTTCGCCTGGGTGAGAAGCAACGTACTGTGCCGCTTTCACTTTACGCAGCAGGTCAGACGCGTCGCGGCCGATACCTTCAGCGGTGATTTCGATTGCCTGGATGATGCCTTCCGGGTCAACGATGAAGGTGCCGCGGTCAGCCAGACCTTCTGCTTCGCGCATGATTTCGAAGTTGCGGGTCAGCGCGCCAGTCGGGTCGCCGATCATCGCATACTGGATTTTCGCGATGGTTTCAGAAGAACCGTGCCAGGCTTTGTGGGTAAAGTGGGTGTCGGTAGAAACAGAGTAGATATCTACGCCCAGTTTCTGGAATTCTTCGTAGTGGTCAGCCACGTCGCCCAGCTCGGTCGGGCAAACAAAGGTGAAGTCAGCTGGATAAAAGAAGAAAACACTCCATTTACCTTCAACGTCTTTCTCAGTTACATCGATGAACTCGCCGTTTTTAAATGCAGCGTTTTTGAACGGTTTGATTTTGGTGTTAATGATAGACATTTGAAGTCCTCCGCTAAAAGATGTGATCTACGTTACAAAATTTTCGGGCCAACTTCTAATACGCAGTCGTTATCAATCAGATAAACGAAAGCTATCAAACGCGGCAAACCGCACCGCTATTGACGCCGCCTGGGCATTCTACACGCAAAGCTTCCTGATTAAACACGCAAAGCACTTTGATTTAACGCCGTTTATCTTTTCATGGAAGAACTGCTAATTTTGTAGAAAAGGTGTTGAGGGAGTTTATCCGTGCAGATTCGTTCGTATACCGAAGCCGATCGTCCATTTCTGAGAACCCTGTTTCTGGCCGCGCGTCGTCATAACTGGCGCTGGCTCGACAGCAGTCACTGGCAGCTGGAGGATTTCGACGCGGTGATTCTGGGAGAAACCGTCTGGGTGGCGGAGCTGGAGGGCCATCGCGTCGGGTTCGCCGGGGTGCTGGAAAACGACAACTTTCTGCACAGTCTCTATGTCGATCCCGCCTGGCAGGGACGCGGCGTCGGCAGCGCGCTGCTGGAAAAAGTGCAGACGCGCTTCACCAGCACCGGCGCGCTGAAGTGTTTGTTGCAGAACAAGGCGGCGCAGGCGTTCTATTTGAAGCACGGCTGGAAGATTATCGCCCAGGGCGAGAGCGAGCAGGGAAAATATGTGCTGATGCACTTCCCGCTGACGTCCTGAGAAAACGCCAGCGGTGCGCAGGCTTACAGCGCGCGGAAGGCGATGTCGCCGGGGATCACCTCGCCCTGCCAGTAGAGACGCGCCGCGACGCGGCCCGCCAGCTGGCGATAGAGCGCGGTAAACTCGCTTTCCGGACGGCGGATTACCGTGGGTTCGCCGTCATCCAGATCTTCGCGCAGGTTAATATGCAGCGGCAGCTGCGCCAGCAGCTGCGTCTGATAATCCGCCACCAGCTTTTCTGCGCCGCCGGTGCCGAAGATCGGCTCATGGAAGCCGCAGTGGCTGCAGATATGCAGGCTCATGTTCTCCACCACGCCCAGCACCGGCACGTTGACCTTCTCAAACATCACCATGCCTTTGCGCGCGTCGATCAGCGCGATATCCTGCGGCGTGGTGACCACGATAGCGCCGGTAACCGGCACGCTTTGCGCCAGCGTCAGCTGAATGTCGCCGGTGCCGGGCGGCATGTCGAGCACCAGGTAGTCGAGATCGGGCCACAGCGTCTCGTTGAGCAGTTGCATCAGCGCTTTGCTCGCCATCGGGCCGCGCCACACCATGGCGTTATCGTCGGTCACCAGATAGCCGATGGAGTTGGTGGCGAGGCCGTGCGCCATAATCGGCGCCATATGGGTGCCGTCGGGCGAGGTGGGACGCTCATGCTCGGTGCCGAGCATATTCGGCACCGACGGGCCGTAGATATCCGCGTCGAGAATGCCGACGCGCGCCCCTTCCGCCGCCAGCGCCAGCGCCATATTAACCGCGGTGCTCGACTTGCCGACGCCGCCTTTGCCGGAGCTGACGGCGATGATGTTTTTCACGCCGTTCACGCCAGGCTGGCCCTTGACGCGCTTCAGCGTGGCGATATCGTGTCGCAGCCGCCAGTCGATCGCCTCGGCGCCGGTCAGGCGCAGCAGTTCGGCGCTGGCCTGCGCCTTCAGCTCTTCAAAGGCGCTCGCCCAGGCGAACGGCATCGTGAGGTCGATATGCAGTTTGCCGTCCAGCAGCGCCACGTGATGCAGCGCTTTCAGCGCGGTAAGATTACGCTCGAGGGTCGGATGCCGGAAGCCGCTGAGCACGCCCATAACCACGGCGCGCAAGGCTTCAGGTGAATGTGATGTCCGGGATTGTGCTGTCATCCCCACTCCTTGTTATTTTCTCTGTCGCTGGGTTCAGCGGTAACACAACAATCATATCAGATGTCGCCGCGGTCGACGCCAGGCCGCCCTTGTGTTTACGCCCGCCAGGGCATGAGTTACCATCTAAGCCCGTTTTTTCAATCAACAGAAAGCTACGCAAACTATGACTCAAGTCGCGAAAAAAATAATGGTAACGTGCGCCCTGCCGTACGCAAACGGATCGATCCATCTCGGCCACATGCTCGAGCATATCCAGGCAGACATTTGGGTGCGTTACCAGCGAATGCGTGGCAATCAGGTCTATTTCATCTGCGCCGACGACGCGCACGGCACGCCGATCATGCTGAAAGCGCAGCAGCTGGGCATTTCACCGGAGCAGATGATCGCCGACATGAGTCAGGAACATCAGGTCGATTTCGCCGGGTTCAATATCAGCTACGACAACTACCACTCGACGCACAGCGACGAGAACCGCGTGCTGTCGGAGCTGATTTACACGCGCCTGAAAGAGAACGGTTTTATTAAAAACCGCACGATTTCTCAGCTTTACGATCCAGAAAAAGGCATGTTCCTGCCGGACCGTTTCGTCAAAGGCACCTGCCCGAAATGCAAATCGCCGGATCAGTACGGCGACAACTGTGAAGTGTGCGGCGCGACCTACAGCCCGACCGAGCTGATTGAGCCGAAGTCGGTGGTCTCCGGTGCGACGCCGGTGATGCGCGACTCTGAGCACTTCTTCTTTGATCTGCCGTCGTTCAGCGCCATGCTGCAGGCCTGGACGCGCTCCGGCGCGCTGCAGGAGCAGGTGGCGAACAAAATGCAGGAGTGGTTCGAATCTGGCCTGCAGCAGTGGGATATCTCGCGCGACGCGCCCTACTTCGGCTTCGAGATCCCCGACGCGCCGGGCAAATACTTTTACGTCTGGCTCGACGCGCCGATCGGCTATATGGGCGCGTTCAAGAACCTGTGCGACAAGCGCGGCGATCTCGATTTCGACGAGTTCTGGAAGAAGGATTCCACTACCGAGCTGTACCACTTTATCGGCAAGGATATCGTCTACTTCCACAGCCTGTTCTGGCCGGCGATGCTGGAAGGCAGCGACTTCCGCAAGCCCAACAATCTGTTCGTGCACGGCTATGTGACGGTGAATGGCGCCAAGATGTCTAAATCGCGCGGCACCTTTATTAAGGCGAGCACCTGGCTGCAGCATCTGGACGCCGACAGCCTGCGCTACTACTACGCCGCCAAGCTCTCTTCGCGCATCGACGATATCGACCTTAACCTGGAAGATTTCGTGCAGCGCGTGAACGCCGATATCGTCAATAAGGTGGTGAACCTGGCGTCGCGCAACGCCGGCTTCCTGACCAAGCGCTTTAACGGCCAGCTGTCGGCCGACCTGGCGGATCCGGCGCTCTATCAGACCTTTGTCGACGCCTCCGAGAAGATTGGCGACGCCTGGGCGAGCCGCGAGTATAACCGCGCCATTCGCGAAATCATGGCGCTGGCCGATCTGGCCAACCGCTATGTGGACGAGCAGGCGCCGTGGGTGGTGGCGAAGGAAGAGGGTCGCGACGCCGATCTGCAGGCGATCTGCTCGATGGGCATCAACCTGTTCCGCGTGCTGATGACCTGGCTGAAGCCGGTGCTGCCGACGCTGAGCGAGCGCGCCGAGGCGTTCCTCAACAGCGAACTGCGCTGGGACGCCATTGCGCAGCCGCTGCTTAATCACCAGGTCGCGCCGTTTAAAGCGCTTTATGGACGTATCGAAATGACCAAAATCAACGCGCTGATTGAAGCGTCGAAAGAAGATGCCGCCGCGGCCAGCCAGCCGGCGACCGGTCCGCTGGCGGACGCGCCGATTGGCGACACCATTACCATTGACGACTTCGCCAAAGTCGATATGCGCGTGGCGCTAATCGAGCACGCCGAGCTGGTGGAAGGCTCCGATAAGCTGCTGCGTCTGCAGCTCGATCTGGGCGGCGAGAAGCGCCAGATTTTCTCCGGTATCCGCGCCGCCTATCCGGATCCCTCGGTGCTGATCGGCAAGATGACGATTATCGTTGCCAACCTCGCGCCGCGTAAGATGCGTTTCGGCGTGTCGGAAGGCATGGTGCTGTCAGCGGGTCCGGGCGGGAAAGATCTGTTTGTGCTGTCGGTCGACAGCGGCGCGCAGCCGGGCATGCCGGTTAAGTAAGGGAAATACCTTTAGGGCAACAAATTTGTCGCCCTAAAGGCCAGGGCAACGTGCCCGTCGCGGGTGGCATGGACCGATCGCAAAGACGCAAAAGACGGCATCCCTGCCAGCTCGGCCTGCGCCATCCCTGGCGCAGGACGCTTTGCTCTTCGGTCCATGCCACCCGCTCGCAAGCTTCTCTGCGGTCATCAAGGGCGACAGCAATGTCGCCCTTTTTTATCCCGTGTCGCGTATGATGTTGTGCAGTGAAACCAGGAGCCTGCTATGCCCACCGTGCTGTCTCTGTGCTGGCGTTACCTACGCGCCTTCGTCATCATCTACCTCTGCCTCTATGCCGGCAACGCCCTTGCCGTCGTGCTGCCCATCGCGATCCCCGGCAGCATCCTCGGCATGCTGACGCTGTTTGCCCTGCTGGCGACGCAAATCCTTCCCGTCGACTGGGTCAAGCCAGGCTGCCATCTGCTGATCCGCTACATGGCGCTGCTGTTTGTGCCGATCAGCGTCGGCATCATGAGCTACACCGACGTGCTGAGCGCGCAGTTCGGCCCCATTGTGGTCTCGGTGGTGGTGAGTACCTTTCTGGTGCTGACGATTGTCGGCTGGAGCGCCCATAAAATTCATACGCGCAGCGTGCGGGAGAAGCCGAGTGAGTGATATCTGGTGGTCGCTGCCGCTGAGCGTCGGCGCCTTTATGCTGGCGCGTCGCCTGGCGGCGAAGCTGAAAATTTCGATCCTCAATCCGCTGCTGGTGGCGATGGCGATCATTATTCCGCTGCTGCTAGTGCTGCACATCCCCTACGCGCGCTACTTCGCCGGCAGCCAGATCCTCAACCAGCTGCTGCAGCCGGCGGTGGTCGCGCTGGCGCTGCCGCTCTACGAGCAGATGCATCAAATCCGCGCGCGCTGGAAATCGCTGATCGGTGTCTGCTTTATTGGCAGCCTGACCGCGATGGTCTCCGGCACCGCTATCGCGCTGTGGATGGGCGCGACGCCGGAAATCGCCGCCACCATTTTGCCGAAATCGGTCACCACGCCGATCGCCATGGCGGTCTCCGCCTCGCTGCACGGCATTCCCGCCATTAGCGCCATCTGCGTGCTGATCGCCGGCGTGCTCGGCGCGGTGTTCGGCCATATGCTGCTCAACCTGCTGGGGATCAAAACCCGCGCGGCGCGCGGCCTGGCGATCGGCAACGCGTCGCATGCGCTCGGCACGGCGCGCGCGGCGGAAGTGGACTACCAGGAAGGCGCGTTTAGCTCACTGGCGCTGGTGCTGTGCGGCATTATCACCTCACTGCTGGCGCCCTTTATTTTTCCGCTGCTGCTGCACGCGATCGGCTAAAACTTTGCGAGAGATCTCGCAAAGTTGAAACGATGCAAATCTGTTGCATTGTCAGAGCGATACAGATCACATATAACCCCTCTGGCGGCAATCGGCCGCCTGATATTAACGAGGCTATCATGCATCCACGTTTCACCTCCGCCTTCGAGGCGCTGCCCGCTGCTCTGCAAAGCGCGCTGCGTCCGGTGCTTGACGACGCGCAGTTTCAGGCGGCGCTGACGCCGGAGCAGGTCGCATCGCTGATGCAGCAAACTCAGCTGGACGCCGACGCCCTCGCGCTGGCGCTGCTGCCGCTGGCGGCGGCCTGCGCGGTCGCGCCGGTGTCGCGCTTCAACGTCGGTGCCGTGGCGCGCGGCGTGAGCGGCCACTGGTATTTCGGCGCCAATATGGAGTTCGCGGGCGTGGCAATGCAGCAAACGGTGCACGCCGAACAGAGCGCTATCGCGCACGCCTGGCTGCGCGGCGAACGCCGCCTGGAGATCGTTACCGTCAACTACACGCCGTGCGGCCACTGTCGCCAGTTTATGAACGAGCTGAACAGCGGCACCGATCTGCGCATCAGCCTGCCAGGCCGCAGCGTCAGCACGCTGGGCGACTATTTGCCGGACGCCTTCGGCCCGCGCGATCTCAACATCACCACCCTGCTGCTGGATAAGGTGGATCACGGCTATCAGGCGCAGGGCGACGCGCTGGCGCAGGCGGCAACAGAGGCGGCCAATCAGAGCCACGCGCCCTACAGCGGCTCGCACAGCGGCATTGCGCTGCGCACCACGACGGGCGCGCTGGTCACCGGACGCTACGCCGAGAACGCTGCTTTCAACCCCAGCCTGCCGCCGCTGCAGGCCGCGCTGATCCTGCTCAATATGCAGGGCGAAGCCTGCGAAAACATCGCAGCCGCCGCGCTGGCCGAAGTGGAGAACGCCACGCTGGATCAGTTTGCCGCCACCCAGGCGACCCTGGCCGCGCTGGGATGCGATCGGCTCACACGCGTTACGCTGCGCAAAGCCTGAGGCACGGCACACGCTTTTAAACACTTACAATATCTTTTATTTACAAAAGCTGTACATCGGCGAGAAATTTCATAGGATCGTGCGCCAGCAACACAAAAAAAGAACGACTGGCGTCTGAGCTTTGCCAGACAACACCGCAACCGGAGCATCAATTCATGGAACATGAGTACGAAAGTAAGCGTCCGCTGTACATCCCCTACGCTGGCCCGATCCTGCTGGAATTTCCCCTACTGAATAAAGGCAGCGCCTTCTCGCTGGAAGAGCGCAACGAATTTAACCTCAACGGCCTGCTGCCTGAAGCGGTCGAGAGCATTGAAGAGCAGGCAGAGCGCGCCTGGCGTCAGTTCCAGGACTTTAAAAACAATAACGATAAGCACGTCTACCTGCGCAACATTCAGGACACCAACGAAACCCTTTTCTACCGCCTGCTCGACAACCATCTTGAAGAGATGATGCCGATTATCTACACCCCGACCGTCGGCGCGGCCTGTGAACACTTCTCTGAGATCTACCGTCGCGCGCGCGGCGTGTTTATCTCCTATCCCAACCGCGATCGCATTGAAGATATGCTGCAAAACGCCACCAAGCAGAACGTGAAGGTGATCGTGGTGACCGACGGCGAGCGTATCCTCGGCCTCGGCGATTTGGGCATCGGCGGCATGGGCATTCCCATCGGCAAACTTTCCCTCTATACCGCCTGCGGCGGCATTTCGCCGGCCTATACGCTGCCGGTGGTGCTGGACGCCGGCACCAACAACCAGCAGCTGCTCAACGACCCGCTCTATATGGGCTGGCGTCATCCGCGCATCACCGGCGAAGAGTATGATGCCTTCGTCAATGACTTTATCCAGGCGGTAAAACGCCGCTGGCCGAACGTGCTGCTGCAGTTTGAAGATTTCGCGCAGAAAAACGCCATGCCGCTGCTGCAGCGCTACCGTGACGAAATTTGCTGCTTCAATGACGATATTCAGGGCACCGCCGCCGTCACCGTCGGCACGCTGATCGCCGCCAGCCGCGCCGCAGGCAGCCGCCTGTGCGAGCAAAAAGTGGTGTTCCTCGGCGCAGGCTCCGCCGGATGCGGCATCGCCGAGCAGATTATCGCGCAGATGAAGTCGGAAGGATTAAGTGACGAAGAAGCGCGCGCCCGCGTACTGATGGTGGACCGCTTCGGCCTGCTGACCGACAAGCTGCCGAACCTGCTCGACTTCCAGAGCAAGCTGGTGCAGAAGAGCGAGAACCTGAAAACCTGGGACACCGCCAGCGATTCGATTTCGCTGCTTGACGTGGTGCGCAACGCGCGTCCCGATATTCTCATCGGCGTCTCCGGCCAGCCGGGCCTCTTTACCGAAGAGATTATCCGCGAGATGCACAAGCACTGCCCGCGTCCTATCGTGATGCCGCTCTCTAACCCGACCTCGCGCGTGGAAGCGACGCCTGCGGATATCATCGCCTGGACAGACGGCGCGGCGCTGGTCGCCACCGGCAGCCCCTTCTCGCCGGTAAGCTGGAAAGGCAAACTCTACCCGATCGCGCAGTGCAACAACTCCTATATCTTCCCAGGCATCGGCCTCGGTGTGATCGCCGCGGGCGCAACGCGCGTCACCGACTCCATGCTGATGACCGCAAGCCGCGCGCTGGCCGACTGTTCGCCGCTAGTGAATGAAGGCGAAGGTCCAGTGCTGCCAGAGATCAAAGATATCCAGGGCGTGTCGAAGATCATCGCCATGGAAGTTGGCAAAGCCGCGCAGCTGGCGGGCGTGGCGGTGGTCACCTCGGAAGACGTGCTGTCGCAGGCGGTCGCCAGCAATTTCTGGCTGCCGCAGTATCGCCACTATCGTCGCACCTCTATCTAATCACAGCGCGCCGGGCCGTTTCTGGCCCGGCCGCTGCGCAAAAAGCCATCAGCCAACCGGCGTTAACTTGCTTCGGCGCAGGTCCTCAAGTAGCCTTGATGCACCGATTTTCCCTGACCCCGAGCGCCCACGCGTATGTTGAAACGCGTCTTTATTGGTCTTTTATTCATCATCTTACTGGTGGTGGCGACCGCGCTCGGCCTGGATCGCTGGATCAGCTGGAAAACCGCGCCCTATATTTATGAAGACGTCGCCTCGCTGCCGCATCGTCAGGTTGGCGTGGTGCTGGGCACGGCGAAGTATTACCGCACCGGCGTCTATAACCAGTACTACCTCTATCGCATTCAGGGCGCGCTCAACGCCTATAACAGCGGCAAGGTGAACTATCTGCTGCTGAGCGGCGACAACGCCATGAGCAGCTATAACGAACCCATGACCATGCGCCGCGATCTGATTAAAGCCGGCGTCGATCCGCAGGATATCGTGCTGGACTACGCCGGTTTCCGCACCCTCGACTCTATCGTGCGCACGCGCAAGGTGTTCGACACCAACGACTTCATCATCATCACGCAGCGTTTTCACTGCGAGCGCGCGCTGTTTATCGCCCTGCATATGGGCATTCAGGCGCAGTGCTATGCGGTGCCGTCACCGAAGAATATGCTCAGCGTGCGCTTCCGCGAGGTGGGCGCGCGTCTCGGCGCGCTGGCCGATCTGTTTGTAATGAAGCGCGAGCCGCGTTTCCTCGGCCCGCTGGTGCCGATCCCGGCGGTGCATCAGGTGCCGGAAGATGCGCAGAGTTATCCGGCGGTGACGCCGGAACAGCTGCTGGAAAGCGAGCAGAAAGCGCGGAAATAGAAAATAGAAAGAGCGGCCCGCAGGCCGCTCTTAAAAACAGATAATGTGCTCACGCGGATGGCAGGGTTCGATCGCAAAGTCGCTCAAGGCATCCCTGCTCGCTCGGCCCGCGACATCCTTGTCGCGGGACGCTTTGCTCTTCGAACCCTGCCATCCGCGTTTTGACGCCCAGGCTGTTTGCAGCATGCCTGAACGCCAGGATTATTACTTCTTACGCGAATACTTCAGCGAATCCAGCGCCACGGCGAAGATAATGATGCCGCCCTTGATAATGTACTGCCAGTAAGGGTTCACGCCGATATAGGTCAGACCGTAGTTGATCACGGTAAAGATGAGCACGCCGGTCACTACGCCTGCCACCGTTCCTACGCCGCCGGCAAAAGAAACGCCGCCCACCACGCACGCCGCGATGGCGTCCAGCTCATACATAAAGCCGAGGTTGTTGGTGGCGCTGCCGATACGGCCCGCTTCCAGCATGCCGCCGAAGGCGTAGAACACGCCAGAGAGCGCATAGATCAGAATCAGGTTGAAGTTGACGTTAACGCCAGACACTTTCGCCGCTTCCGGGTTGCCGCCGATAGCAAAAATATTCTTACCAAAGCGGGTCTTGTTCCACAGGATCCAGACGAAAATAATGGCGGCAATCGCGTAAAAGGTAATGTAAGAGAGCTTGAAGTCGCCAAAGCGCAGGAAGCCCTGAGCGAACTTCGAGAAGCCGCTGTCAAACCCGGCAATCGGCGACGCGCCGACAAAATCGTAATAGAGTGAGTTGATGCCGTAGACGATAATCATGGTGCCGAGCGTGGTAATAAACGGCGTCACCTTGAGGTAGGCGATGATCAGGCCATTCACCAGGCCGATCAGGCCGCCGATCACGCACACCACCAGAATCACCACCGGAATCGGCACGGTATCCAGCGTCGGAAACACCTTATTGGCGTTATCCATCGCCTGCAGCAGCGTTGCCGCCACCACCGCCGCCAGACCCACCTGACGACCGGCCGACAGGTCGGTGCCCTGCGTCACGATCAGCCCCGCCACGCCCAGCGCGATAATAATACGCACCGAAGACTGGGTAAGAATATTACTCAGGTTCATCAGGCTTAAAAACGTCGGATCCTGGAAAATAATAATTGCCAGCAAAACCAGCAGAACGACATAAATGCCGCCCTCTTTCAGCCAGGTTAGCGCATTCTTTTTAGTAGTCGCTTTCATGTTAACAGCCCTTGCTTCATTAAAGGTGTAATGACGCTAAACGCAATATTTCGTTCTGCGTGGTTGTCTTGGTATCTACAATGCCCGCTACCTGGCCGTTGCTCATTACCAGAATACGATCGGTAATGCCCAACAGCTCCGGCATCTCGGAGGAGATAATAATGATGCCCTTCTCTTTCTTCGCCAGCTCGGAAATCAGCTGGTAAATTTCGAATTTCGCCCCGACGTCAATGCCGCGCGTCGGTTCGTCCAGCATCAGTATTTCAGGCTGAGTCAGTAACCAGCGGCCGATAATCACCTTTTGCTGGTTGCCGCCCGAAAGCGATCCAATTTGCGTATGGTGGCCCGGCGTTTTCACGCGCATGGCGTCGATCACCCACTGGGTGTCGCTTTTCATCCGCTTATTATCGAGCAGGCCAATATTGTTTTTGTACTTCTTGATATTGGAGATTAACGAGTTAAACCCGATATCCAGGAACGCGTAAATCCCGGTGGAGCGGCGCTCTTCGGTTACCAGCGCGAAACCGTGGTTAATCGCTTCGTTGGCGCTGTGGTTATTGATCGCCTTACCGTGCAGCTTAATGGTGCCGCTCACCTTCTCGCGGATCCCGAACAGGGTTTCAACGATATCGGTACGCTTAGCGCCCACCAGCCCGGCAATGCCCAGAATCTCCCCTTTACGCAGATCGAACGAAACGTCGCGAATTGACGGCTGACGCAGCGAGGTTAAGTTGCGCACCTCAAGAATGGTTTCGCCCGGCACATTGGTTTTGTCGGGAAAGCGCTGGTTCAGGGAGCGGCCGACCATCATGGCGATGATCTTATCCATATCCAGCCCTTCCAGCGGCTGAGTGGCGATCCACTGTCCGTCGCGCAGAATGGTAATCTCATCGCACAGCTGGAAAATCTCTTCCATCTTGTGCGAGATATAAACAATGCCGCAGCCGCGATCTTTCAGCTTGCGAATAATGGTGAACAGATGGTTCACCTCTTTTTCGGTCAGCGACGAGGTCGGCTCGTCCATAATCACGATTTTGGCGTCGTAGGAGAACGCCTTGGCGATCTCGATCATCTGCATCTGCGAAACCGAAAGCGTCGCCACTTTGTCGCGCGGATCGATATCGATATCCAGCTCATCGAATATCGCTTTGGTATCGCGATACATTTTGTCCTGATCGACAAACGGGCCTTTGCGCGGGTAGCGGCCCAGCCACATATTGTCCATAACGGTGCGCTGCAACACCAGGTTCAGCTCCTGATGCACCATCGACACGCCGTTTTCCAGCGCCTCTTTCGAACTTTTAAAATCGATTTCCTCACCCTGAAACAGGATGCTCCCCGTATCTTTTTTATAAATACCAAACAGGCATTTCAATAATGTCGATTTACCGGCGCCGTTTTCACCCATCAATGCATGAACGGAGTGAGGCCGCACTTTTAAATTCACATTATCTAAGGCTTTAACCCCTGGAAATGATTTAGAGACGTTCGTCATTTCCAGCAGATATTCACGCTGCGCGGTCGGATTATCACTGGCCATAATTTACCTGGCTAAAAAAAGCGTTGGTCACGTGAAAACAGGGCGCGGCTCAGCCGCGCCCGGACAGGATTACTTCTGGAACTGAGACAGGTTCTCTTTATCAACCGGCACGTAAGGCACGCGGACGATTTTATCGGTGATCTTATAGCTGGTGCCTTCGGTCGCGGCTTTGCCGTCCGCCAGGTTTTTCGCCATATCCAGCGTCGCCTTCGCCTGGTTCTCCGCATCGTTCAGCACGGTGCCCGCCAGCGCGCCCGACTTCACCAGCGCCAGCGCTTCCGGCAGCGCATCGACGCCGAACACCGGAATCGAGGTCTTGTTGTGCGCCTTCAGCGCTTCAACCGCGCCCATCGCCATGGCGTCGTTGTTGGCGATCACCACTTCGATTTTGTTGGCGTTCGGGCCGGAGAGCCACGCGTCCATCTTGTCTTTGGCCTGCGCGGTATCCCACATCGCGGTATCCATCGCCAGCTGCTGCGTTTTAATGCCGTCCTGGTTCAGGGTATCGATGACGTATTTGGTACGCGCTTCGGCGTCCGGGTGGCCCGGCTCGCCTTTCAGCAGCACGAACTGGATCTGACCATCTTTGTTCAGGTCCCAGTTCGGCGAGGCTTTCCAGTGCTTCTCAATCAGTTTGCCCTGAATAATGCCGGACTCTTTGGAGTCGGTGCCGACATAGTAGGCTTTGTCGTAGCTGGCCAGCACTTTCGCGTTTGGCTCTTTGTTGAAGAACACCACCGGCACGTCATTGCCGCGCGCTTTGTCGATCACCACGGCCGCGGCCGCCGGATCCACCAGGTTGATCGCCAGCGCCTTCACGCCTTTGGCCATCAGCACGTCGATCTGGTCGTTCTGTTTGGACTGGTCGTTCTGCGAGTCATTCATCAGCAGCTGCACGCCGCCGAGGTTTTTCGCCTCTTTCTCGATGTCTTTGCGCACCATCGACATAAAGTTGTCGTCATACTTATAGATGGTCACGCCGATACGCGTGTCCGCTGCGTGTGCCGTTGCGCCGAACATCATGCTGGCAACCAAAGCTGTGAGCGTGAAAACCTTCTTATTCATGGTATCTCCGGTTTTTTGCAGGGTAGTACTGGCTCAGACGCGTCAGGCGCGCAGGAGCTTTCGGTAAAATATGATTCGGCGAGTCAACACAGGGCGAGTGCTATCACGCTACGCCGCTGAACCGCCGTCCAGAAACCTGACTTCCATGTGCGACAACGCATCCTGAAGATGTGATAAAGCTTTTCAACGGCTTGCTGAAACAGCGCCTGCTGCGGTGATAGCGGCGTTACATAATGTTTCAGTCCGGTAAGACGCTGCCATCATAGAGAGCGGCATGTTAATTAACTGTGAATACAATCACAGATTGAAAACGGTTACATGGCGCCATCGCCTGAATTAGTGACCGACTCCACATTTTGTCGCTGCGCCACGGAATGACGCCGCACCAGGGTCGGCATAAAGACGTGCTGGGCGCTGGCGTCCAGCTGGCCCGCCGCGCCGCTCAGCGCCAGCTCTGTCGCCAGTTTCGCCATGGAAACAATGGGATAGCGCACCGTTGTTAATTGAGGATCGGTGTAGCGCGACATGGGAATATCGTCGAAGCCGATAACAGAGAAATGCTGCGGCACCTGAATGCCGTTATCTTTCAGCGCGGTAAGCGCACCGGCCGCCATGCCGTCGTTATAGGCGAAAATAGCGCTGAGGTGCACGTTACGTCCCAGCAGCTCAACCATCGCCGCTTCGCCGCCCTGCATATCGGGTTCGGCGCTGGCGATCCAGCTCTCCTGCGGCCGAATGCCCTGCTCCGCCAGCGCCTGCTGCCAGCCGTCGCGCCGCTGCTGCACATCTTCGATCGGATGGCTGGAGCAGAGATAGCCGATGCGGCTGTGGCCCTGCTGCAGCAGCATGCGCGTCGCCATCAGCGAGCCCGCCACGTTGTCGAGGCTCACGCAGCGATGGGCGAAGCCCGGCACGATGCGGTTGACCACCACCATGCCCGGCACCTGCTGCATAAAATCCGCCAGCTCACGGTCTGAAAGCGTTTTCGCGTGCACCACCAGCGCATTGCAGCGCTGACGGATCAGCACCTCAATTGCATGGCGCTCTTTGTCTTCCTGATGCCAGGAGTTGCTGATCAACACATGTTTGTGCAGGCGCTGCGCCACGGTATCCACCGCTTTTACCAGTGCGCCAAAAAAGGGATCGGAGACGTCCATCACCACCACGCCGATGGTATCGCTCACCTGCGTCGCCAGCGCCTGCGCGTTGGCGTTAGGCCGGTAGCCGAGCGACTCCACGGCCTGCAGCACCGCATCGCGCGTGTCGGCGGTAACGGCGCTGCTGTTATTCAGCACGCGTGAGACGGTCGCCACCGACACGCCGGCCAGACGGGCAACATCACGAATCGTTATCATGCAGCTGTTCCACAGAGGAAAAAAAGGCATCACGCCAGGAAGTAAACCCGGCGCTATTCTGTCAGGCGCGGCAGGACGGCAGCGTGAAATACGTCACACTGATGAAAACGGTTACATACAATTATGCAACCTTTGTGATGAGCGTCATTATCTGGAGAGAGGCGACTGCGGCGGACGGCCCGCCGCCAGGCGCGTCAGGCGGCGCCACAGCCACTCCAGCGGACCCTGCGGAAAAAAGCGCAGCCAGATTACGGAGAAGAGAATATTGACCAGCCAGACAGCGGGCACGAATGCCAGCAGCTGCAGGCGATCGAAGCGCATAAAGAGGTCGAAGCGGTAGAACAGCGTGGTGCAGATCAGCGTCTGTAGCAGGTAGTTGCTCAGCGCCATGCGGCCGACGCACTGAATCGCCCGGCTGGCGCGCCAGCGGGCGAGCTGCGGCCAGTATGCCAGAATCAGCGCGGCATAGCCGAGGCTGATAAGCGGGCTGGCGAGATCGCGCGGCACCTGCAGGTAGAAAGCGCTCCAGCGAAACGACCAGTGCAGCATCCACTGCGTCGCTACCCCGAAAAGCGCGAGGGCATAGCCCGCCAGCAGCAGCAGCGCGGCGCAGCGGCGATAGTGCTGTTGGCTAAAGCCGCCGGTTAGCCAGCCGCAGCGCAGTAGCGCCGCGCCCATCATCATCAGCCCGGCCAGCTGCCAGCCGTACTGCGACGCCAGCGCCATCAGGCTGGACGCGAGGTGGTCGAGCCGGTTCTGTACCGCCTCCCAGCCGCCGGCCAGCTTCCAGAAGCGCTCATATTCGAGGTCGGCCGCGCCCGGCAGCCATGAGCGGGTCGGCTCCGGATCGGAGATCGAACCGAAAATCAGCAGCACGCCGCTGCCCATCAGGTAGAGCAGCGCGCCGGTTTTGAACAGGCCGCGCGTCGAGGGCGCGTCGCGCAGCATGCGCCAGACAATCAGGCCGACGATGGCGTAATCCAGCAGGATATCCCCTTCCCACATCGCCACGGCGTGAAACAGGCCGATCAGCGCCAGCAGCGTCAGCCGCGACGAGAGCCAGCGACTGCCGCGCGGCAGCTGCAGCTGCAGACCGGCGCCGAACAGCAGGGCAAACAGCGTCAGAAACTTCAGCTGCGCCAGCACATCGAGTACCGCCCAGCTCCAGACGTCACGGGCTGCAGGTTCGCCATGCCAGGCGGGATTAAGATAGGCGGCGGAAGGTAAGGCGAAACCGACGATATTGAGCAACAAAATGCCGAGGATGGCGCAGCCGCGAATAAAATCCAGCGCATGATAACGTTGCATATCGGTCCCTGTTAGCGTGGATCACCGCCGCCTGACAGCAGACGCAGGCGGCTCACCCTCATCGGCACATAATAGTAATATTAGATATGGCGCACCGCGCGCAGGAACTCCTGACGGGTGTTCTGGCTCGACTTAAACAGGCCACCCAGCGAGGTCGTGGTGGTGGCGCTGGTAGCGTCTTTCACGCCGCGCGCCTTCACGCAGTAGTGCACCGCGTCGATAGACACCGCGACGTTGTTGGTGCCGAGCAGGGTTTGCAGCGCCACCAGCACCTGCTGGGTCAGCCGCTCCTGCACCTGCGGACGCTGGGCGAAGAACTGCACGATACGGTTGATCTTCGACAGGCCGATCACCTTCTCTTTCGGAATATAGGCCACGGTGGCTTTGCCGTCGATAATCACAAAGTGGTGCTCGCAGGTGCTGGTCAGCGTGATATCGCGCACCGTCACCATCTCGTCCACTTTCATCTTGTTTTCGATGACGGTGATTTTCGGGAAATTGGCGTAGTCCAGACCGGAGAAGACCTCGTCCACATACATTTTGGCGATGCGATGCGGCGTCTCCATCAGGCTGTCATCCTCAAGATCCAGATTCAACAGCTGCATGACTTCGGTCATGTGGCCGGCGATCAGGCGCTTACGGGTTTCATCATCCATTTCACGCGTTGGCGCGCGTAACGGCGTCTCCAGGCCTCGCGCCAGCAGCGCTTCGTGGACCAGGATCGCTTCCTGACTCAGGGTGCTCATCGTACTCATCTCCGCAGGTGTAACGCCCGCCGGAGAGACCGACGGGTTCAATTCTGAGCGCGTATTGTGAAGCTTTCCGTTGGGGTAATCCAGTAATCAATCCAATCGGCGATGAAAGCTTTTCATCACGCGCGTCGCCAGACCAGCACTCCGCCAGCTGCCAGCCCCAGACCGGCGATCCCCAGCGCCGGCTCCAGCCGATGCAGCAGCCCGGTGGAGAGCGACGACAATACCGGCCCTACCAGCTGCCCGACGGCGTAGCCGGTGGTCAGCAGCCCCGCCATATAGCGCGTATGCTGCGGCGCCAGTTCGCGCGCGTAGGCCAGCGCTAGCTGCACCACGAGCAGAAAGCCGCCGCCCACCAGCAGCGCGCCGATCAGCAGGCCGCTAAAGCCCGGCAGCCACGCCGCCGCCGCCACGCCCAGCGCCTGCGCCCAGAGCACCAGCGCCAGCCGCTGGTTGTTGCTGGCGAGGCCGCGGGTCGCGATCCCCAGCGCGATGCCGACCATCGCCGCGCCGCCGAAAATCGGCCAGACGAACTGGGCGAACGCGCCATCGGGAAAGCGCGCTGCCGCCATCTGCGACAGAAAGGTGGCGGGCAGAATATAGCCGAAGCCCGCCAGGCTGTAGCTCAGCACCAGCCGCCGCAGGTTGGCGGTCAGCACCAGCGGCTGCGGCGTCTGATCGGGACGATGCAGATCGCCGACGCGGCGCGGCAGGTAGCGCGCAATAGCGGCGATGATCAGCAGCGCCAGCAGGCCGTAGGCGCCCCACGCCAGCGCGGCGGAGGTCTGCGACGCGTGCAGCTGCACCGCCAGCAGGCCGCTGATGAAAATGCCTGCGCCCGGCCCGGCGAACACCGCCGCCGACAGGCCGGGACGCCCATAATGATGCAGCTGCTCACTGCTCCAGGCGGCGATCAGCACCAGCGCCACGCCGCTCGCCCAGCCGATAAGAAAGCGCACCGCGCCGTGCAGCCAGGGGCCGCTGACGCAGGCGGAAAGCAGCGTCAGGATCACCGCGCCCCAGACGCCCAGCTGTAAACGCAGCTCGACGCGACGCCGCGCGCGCATTGCGTCAAAAGAGCCGCACAGGTAGCCAAGATAGTTGAGCGCCGCCACCAGGCTGGCGCTGGTCAGCCTCAGCTGGCCGTCATGTATCATCAGCGGCACTTGCGGCGTAAAGGCGAAACGCCCAATCCCCATCACCACCACCAGCGCCAGAAAGGCGCTAAGCGCCACGCGAAAAGCCATGTCCCTACCCCTGCGGTTTTATTATCACTTGCTTATAACATGCCAGCTTATTAAACTCACGAAAACTGAATAATTCATATCAAGTTGTTTACGAGAAGAGAATATATGGATCTTGTCCAGCTACGCATGTTCTGTTCCGTGGCCGAAACCGGTTCGCTGGCGCGCGCCGCGGAACAACTCCATCGCGTCCCCTCCAATCTCACCACGCGGCTGCGCCAGCTGGAAGAGGAGATCGGCGTCGACCTGTTTATCCGCGAGAAACAGCGCATCCGCCTGTCGCCGATGGGCCACAATTTTCTTAACTACGCCCAGCGCATTCTGACGTTGAGCGATGAGGCGCTAAGCATGGCGCGCGCGGGCGAACCCGCCGGCAATTTCGCGCTCGGCTCGATGGAGAGCACCGCCGCGACGCGCCTGCCGGGTCTGCTGGCCGCCTATCACCAGCGCTTCCCGAAGGTGGCGCTGTCGCTGATCACCAGCACCTCCGGCGAGATTATCGACAAGGTGCGCGAGGGCACGCTGGCCGCCGCGCTGGTTGACGGCCCGGCGCCCTATGACGATCTCAACGGCTGCATCGCCTTCCGCGAAACCCTGACGCTGATCACCAGCCTCGATCATGCGCCGGTGGAGAGCGCGCGCGACGCGCAAAACGACACCCTGTTTGCCTTTCGCAACAGCTGCTCCTACCGCGTGAAGCTGGAAGCCTGGTATCGCGACAGCGGCGTCGCTCCCGGCAGCGTGATGGAGATCCAGTCCTACCACGCGATGATGGCCTGCGTGGCGGGCGGCGCCGGCGTGGCGATGATCCCGGAGTCGGTGCTGAAGCAGATGCCGGAGCGCGCCCGCGTGCAGGCGCATCAGCTGCCAGCGGCTTATCGCGACACCGCCACCTGGCTGATGTGGCGACGCGACGCCTTTACCCCCAACGTCGAGGCGCTGAAATATTTGATTATCGACATGTTTGACGACCGTCCGCAGGATGACCAGCTGCTGCATCCGCTGCAGGTCGCCGACTGACTGCGCCATTTCGCGCTATTTTTATTGATATCACGACCCACGGACGCGACCGCACCGGCGCGTCCCCACCTGACTGCAAGAGGGATTGCATGAACATGATTAAAACCCGCGCCGCCGTTGCCTGGGCCGCTGGCGAACCGCTGAAAATCGAAGAGGTGGATTTGATGCCGCCGCAGAAAGGCGAAGTGCTGGTGCGTATCGTCGCCACCGGCGTGTGCCACACCGATGCCTATACCCTGTCGGGCAAAGATCCGGAAGGTGTGTTCCCGGCGATCCTCGGCCATGAAGGCGGCGGCGTGGTGGAAGCGGTCGGCGAAGGCGTCACCAGCGTCGAAGTGGGCGATCACGTCATCCCGCTTTACACGCCGGAGTGCGGCAAGTGCAAATTCTGCCTGTCAGGCAAGACCAACCTCTGCCAGGCGATCCGCGCGACCCAGGGCAAAGGCCTGATGCCGGACGGCACCACCCGCTTCTTTAAAGACGGCAAGCCGATTTTCCACTACATGGGCACCTCGACCTTCTCCGAGTACACCGTGGTGCCGGAAATTTCGCTGGCGAAAATCAGCAAAGAGGCACCGCTGGAAGAAGTCTGCCTGCTGGGCTGCGGCGTCACCACCGGCATGGGTGCGGTAATGAACACCGCCAAAGTGAAAGAAGGCGACACCGTGGCGATTTTCGGCCTCGGCGGCATCGGCCTGTCGGCGATTATCGGCGCGAAGATGGCGAAAGCGGGACGCATCATCGGCATCGACATCAACACCAGCAAGTTCGACCTGGCGCGCAAGCTGGGCGCCACCGATCTGGTGAACCCGAAAGATTATGAGAAGCCGATTCAGGAGGTTATCGTCGAGATGACCGACGGCGGCGTCGATTACTCCTTTGAATGTATCGGCAACGTCAACGTGATGCGCTCCGCGCTGGAGTGCTGCCACAAGGGCTGGGGCGAATCGGTGATTATCGGCGTGGCCGGCGCGGGCGAAGAGATCGCCACCCGTCCGTTCCAGCTGGTGACCGGTCGCGTCTGGCGCGGCTCCGCCTTCGGCGGCGTGAAGGGCCGCTCGCAGCTGCCGGGCATCGTGCAGGATTATCTGGACGGCAAGTTTGCCCTGAACGACTTTATTACCCACACCATGCCGCTGGAAGAGATCAATGAGGCCTTCGATCTGATGCATGAAGGGAAATCGATCCGTTCGGTGGTGCACTTTAACAAGTAATCGGGAGGCGTTATGGCATCCACGCTGGAACTGCTGGAAGAACACCGGATGTTCGGCGGCTGGCAGCAACGCTGGCGGCATCAGTCGGCCGTGCTCAACTGCCCGATGACCTTCAGCATCTTTTTGCCCCGTCCGCAAGGCGACACACCGCCGCCCGCGGTGTGGTTTCTCGCCGGGCTAACCTGCACCGATGAGAACTTCAGCACCAAAGCGGGCGCGCAGCGCGTCGCGGCAGAGCTGGGGCTGGTGCTGATTATGCCGGACACCAGCCCGCGCGGCGAGGCGGTCGCCAATGACGAGGCATACGATCTGGGCCAGGGCGCGGGGTTTTATCTCAACGCCACTCAGGCACCCTGGTCGGCGCACTATCGCATGTTCGACTACCTGAGCCAGGAGCTGCCCGCGCTGATCGCCGGCAACTTCAATATCAGCGATCGGCAGTCGATTATGGGGCATTCGATGGGCGGTCACGGCGCGCTGATGCTGGCGCTGCGTCTCGGCAACCGCTTTGCCTCGGCGTCGGCCTTTGCGCCGATCGTCAATCCATGCGAGGTGCCCTGGGGGCAGAAAGCGTTCAGCGCCTATCTGGGCGAGGATCGCGCGGCCTGGCGCGACTACGACAGCTGCGCGCTGATGCGTGAGGTGCAGTCGCGTCTGCCGATGCTAATCGATCAGGGCGACAGCGATCAGTTCCTGGCGGATCAGCTACAGCCGGAGCGGCTGGATGTGGTGGCGAAAGAGGTGGGGTTCCCGCTGACGCTGCGCGTGCAGCCGGGCTATGACCACAGCTACTACTTTATTGCGACCTTCGTTGAGGATCATCTGCGCTTCCATGCGCAGCACCTGCTGGTGTAGGTCGTTCAGGGCCGCGCTGCGGCCCTGAACGTTTGGCAAGGTGTGCAGCCGACAGGCATTGCGCACACGCGGTTGGCATGGCCCGATCGCAAAGACGCAAAAACGGCATCCCTGCCAGCTCGGCCCGCGCAGATACGCACCTCATCCCTGAGGTGCGCCCGTTAACGGGCTAACGCGCTGCGTTGTGCAAAAACGCTCCCGGCGTTTTTGTCCCTGTCGCGGGACGCTTTGCTCTTCGGGCCATGCCAACCACGTTCTCAACTCCGCTGCGCGCGGTTTAAACCAGTTCCGCGCCGACCAGCCCGTCAATCATCACCTGCGGCATGCCCTGCGAGCAGTGTTCGATGCGTCCTTTTACGCCGTAAACCTGCGCCAGCGTCTCTGGCGTAATCACCCGATCCGGCACGCCATCGGCTATCAGCGCGCCCTCTTTCAGCATCAGCGCATGGTGCGCATGGCGTAAGGCGATATTAATATCGTGCACCACCACCACGGTCACGATATTGCGCTGGGCGGTTTCGCGCCGCACCAGATCCATCACGTGGAACTGGTAGTTGAGATCCAGCGCGCTGAGCGGCTCATCCAGCAGCAGCAGCTCGGGACGACGGATCAGCGACTGCGCCAGGCCGACCAGCTGCTTCTGACCGCCCGAAAGCTGATCGAGATAGCGCATCGCCAGATGCGAAATGCCGAGCTGCTCCAGCAGATACATCACTTCCGCTTCGCTGGCGGCGCTATGCAAACCGCCGGAGGCGCGCTGCGCCACAATAATCGACTCCAGCACGTGCAGATGCACCCCCGCCGGCAGCGACTGCGGCAGATAAACCACGCGCTGGGCGCGACGGGCAAACGGCTGCTGCATCAGCTCTTCGCCGTTGAGCCACAGCTCGCCCTGCCCTTTATTCAGCCCGGCCAGCGCGCGCAGCAGCGTCGATTTACCGCAGCCGTTCGGCCCCAGCAGCACGGTGATCTTGCCGCGCGGCAGCTGCGCCACGCTGAGATCTTCAATCACCTTGCGTTTGGGGTAGCCCGCCGTAAAGTGTTTGAGCGTCAGTCCCTGATTCATACATTCCCCCGATGGCGCAAAATAATGCTCAGGAAGAACGGCACGCCGACCAGCGACGTCACAATGCCGACCGGAATAATCACGCCGGGGATCAGGTTCTTCGAGGCGACCGACGCCATAGAGAGCACCAGCGCGCCGGTCAGGGCGCTGGCGGGCAGATAGTAGCGATGATCTTCGCCGAAAATCATGCGGGCGATATGCGGCGCCACCAGTCCGATAAAGCCGATCGGCCCGACAAAGGCGACCGCCAGCGCAGAGAGAATGCTGATGCGCAGCAGCGTCGCCAGGCGCAGACGGCGCACGTCGATGCCGAAGCTCACCGCGCGATCTTCGCCGAGGCGCAGCGCGGTCAGCTTCCAGCTGCTGAGCAGCGAGAACGGCAGCAGCAGCGCGAACGCCGCGCTCAGCACGCCGAGCTTCTCCCAGGAGGCGCGCGCCAGGCTGCCCATGGTCCAGAACACCAGCCCCTGCAGCGTATCTTCGCTGGCGATAAACTGCATCATCGACACCAGCGCGTTAAAAGTGAACACCAGCGCGATGCCGAACAGCACCACGCCTGACGTGGAGACCCGCGTCCAGCGCGTCACGCCGTCGAGCATCAGCGCGGCGAACAGCGCAAACACAAAGGCGTTAGCGGAGATCAGCCACTGATCCGGCACGCCGGGAATGCCGATGCCGAGAATAATCGCCAGCGCCGCGCCAAAGGCCGCCGCCGAGGAGACGCCGAGGGTAAAGGGGCTGGCCAGCGGGTTGTTCAGGATGGTTTGCATCTCGGCGCCCGCCAGTCCGAGGCAGAAGCCGACCACCACCGCCATTAGCGCATAGGGCAAACGAATGTCCCAGACGATAACGCGCGTGCCGGCGTCAACCGTGGCGGGATGCAGCAGCGACTGCCACAGCGTCGGCAGCGAGAGCCCGGCCGGGCCAAGGGTAAAGTCAAGCACCAGCGAGGCGACAATCGCCAGCACCAGTACAGCGATCATCAGCATGCGGCGGCGCAATACCTGATGATAGCGGCCCATAGCGCCCTGCGCGGGCAGAGTTGAGTCCGTCATAAAATGCCTGTCTTAGGGGTTCGGTCGAAAACGCTGCCACAATAGAGCAGATGATAATAATTATCAATTCTTCAACTTAAACAAAACGGCACCCTAAATAAAAAAGCGCGGCCGGGGCCGCGCTTAAGGCGCTAACGCAGGTTAGCTTCACTCTTTATGCGTCGGAAATTCCATTTCGCTGTACTTCACGAAGCGAGTGCCGCGCGTCAGCTTGTAGCCCATCCAGATCAGCAGAAACAGCGGAATGCCGATATAGGTGGCGGCGACGCCGTACCAGTCGATGCTGTCGTTCAGGAAGGCCTGATAGTTCTGGCCCAGCGTAATGATCAGGCAGAGCACGAAGGCGAAGATCGGGCCAACGGGGAAAAAGCCTGAGCGGTACGGCAGATCCTCAAGGCTACGGCCCTGCTTGATATAGCCGCGACGAAAGCGATAGTGGCTGATGGCGATGCCCAGCCAGGCGATAAAACCGGTCATGCCCGAGGTGTTCAGCAGCCACAGATAGACCTCCTGATTGCCGAACTTCGAGGTCAGAAAGCAGAGGCCCGCCACCACGGTGGTCGCCAGCAGCGCGTTGCGCGGCACGCCGCCTTTCGACAGCCGGGCGAAGATGCGCGGCGCTTTGCCTTCGCTCGCCAGGTTATAGAGCATGCGCGTCGAGGCGTACATGCCGGAGTTGCCCGCTGACAGCACGGAAGTGAGGATCACCGCGTTCATCACCGCCGCCGCCGAGAGCAGGCCCGCATTCTGGAACACCAGGGTAAAGGGGCTGACGCTGATGTCGGTAACGTCGTTATGCAGCAGCTGCGGATCGGTGTAGGGCAGGATCAGGCTGATGATCAGGATAGCGAAGATATAGAACAGCAGAATACGCCAGAAGACCTGACGCACCGCGCGCGGAATGTTTTTCGCCGGATCTTCCGACTCGCCCGCCGCGATGCCGATCAGCTCGGTGCCCTGGAACGAAAAGCCAACGATCATCGCCACGCCTATCATGGCGGCAAATCCGCCCGCGAACGGCGCGTCGCCTACCTGCCAGTTATGCCAGCCGGCGTGCTCGCCGCCGCGCAGAATGCCGATAATCATCAGCACGCCGACCACGATAAAGATAATTACCGTCGCCACTTTAATCAGCGAGAACCAGTACTCCGCTTCGCCGAAGCCCTTTACCGAGATGACGTTGAGCAGGAACATCAGGCAGAGGAACAGCGCGCTCCAGATCCAGCCCGGCGTATCCGGGAACCAGTAGTTCATCACCAGCTGCGAGGCGACGAGATCCACGGCGATGGTTACCGCCCAGTTGTACCAGTAGTTCCAGCCCAGCGCGAAGCCAAAGCCCTCTTCGACATATTTTGCGCCGTAGGTGGCGAAAGAGCCGGAAACCGGCATAAAGGCTGCCAGCTCGCCGAGGCTGGTCATCAGGAAGTAGACCATCAGGCCGATCAGCGCGTAGGAGAGCAGCGCGCCGCCCGGTCCCGCCTGAGAGATGGTGGCGCCAGAGGCGACAAACAGGCCGGTGCCGATCGATCCGCCAATGGCGATCATCGTCAGGTGACGCGCCTTTAACTCGCGTCGTAACGCAGGTTGTTGTGTTGTATTTGTGTCGTTATGCATGTGTAAACACTAGGCTCGCTAAAAATGAGGCGCGATTGTAGCAATTCACCCTGCTCTGTATAGCATCGACGCCGTGTTATTAGTTACCTTCATGATCGCCGCTGAATTATAAGCAAAAAAAGGTTGGTGTTATTCGCGACAGTAGGAGAGAAAGCGCTCCAGCGCCCGGGAAAGGTGCTTCTGGCGATGATGAATGCGGTAGAGCGTGCGCGTCAGGCGCGGCAGCGGAAGGGCCAGCTCCACTAAGGTTCCCGCCTCCAGCAGATCGGCAATCACCCGTCGCGACAGGCAGCTGATGCCCATATTGTGCCGCACTGCATGCTTGATCGCCTCGGAGTTGCCCAGCTCCATGCCCAGCTGAAAGGTGGGCAGATGCGAGAGCAGCAGATAGTCGACGATCTCGCGCGTGCCGGAACCGCGCTCGCGCAGGATCCAGGGCGCGTTGCCGAGGCTCTCCAGCGTCACCGGCTGACGCAGGATCTCCGCGTCGGGCGCGGCGAATACCACCAGCTCATCCTCCAGCCAGGGATCGCTCACCAGTTCGGTCATATGACACGGCCCTTCAATCAGACCGACGTCGACGCGAAAATCCGCCACCGCGTTGATTACGTCCTGGCTGTTGCCGACGCTCAGCTCCAGCGGCAGACCGGGAAAGTCGCGGCGGTAGGCGGCGATCATGCCCGGCAGCAGATAGTTGCCGATGGTGCTGCTGGCGTAGATGCGGATCGCCCCGTTGTCCTCTTTAAACAGCTGTTCGATTTCACCCGCCTGCTCCAGCAGGCCGATGGCGCGCGGATAGAGCAGGCGGCCATGTTCGTTCAGCACCAGCCGCTTGCCGACGCGGTCAAACAGCTGCACGCCAAGCTGGCCTTCCAGGTCCGCCAGCGCCGCGCTGACCGCCGACTGCGAAAGCGACAGCAGCTGCGAGGCCTGGGTCGTCGAGCCGCTTTTCAGCACCTCGGTAAACACTTCTATCTGACGCAGCGTGATATGCATCGGCTCTCCTTACATGGCGTAGCGCTGAACAAGGTAATAGAGCACCGCCAGCCAGATCAGCACCATCAGAAACAGGCCGAAGCCGCTGACCACTTTTTTGCCGCGCGCGCGCTGCACCTCGGCGCGCTCTGTGCTGCTGATGCGCACGTCACGCGGCAGCAGTCGCAGCAGGATCAGCACGCCTAGCGGAATGATGATCGCATCGTCCAGCAGGCCGATGACGGGAATAAAATCGGGGATCAGATCGATGGGGCTCAGCGCATAGGCCACCAGCCCAAAGGCCAGCAGCTTAAACCACCATGGCGTGCGCGGATCGCGGCAGGCGAACCACAGCGTCAGCACATCTTTTTTGATCAGGGTGGCCCAGCGGCGCAAACGGGCAAATAACATCTTTCCGCCTTATCGGTTTATCTGGTTAATTATAAATATATTATCAATTTCACTTTTAAGCCAGCGCGGCGCATGCTTTGCGTAACACGAGGAGCAGGTTATGGCAGAGCTGAGTTTTCCCAGATTTCCCCTTTTTGTTCAACATCGTTTTCCCGGTCTGCTGCTGACTGCGGCGATTGCCGGCGGCGCGGCCTGGCTGGCGCAGCGCCCGCAGTTCGCCGGGCTGGGGCTGGGCGCGCTGACGCTGGCGATTATGCTCGGTATTATCGTCGGCAACACCCTTTATCCGTCGCTGGCCGTCCAGTGCGACGCCGGCGTGCTGCTGGCGAAGCAGAAACTGCTACGGCTGGGGATTATTCTCTTCGGCTTTCGCATTACGCTGCAGCAGATTGCCGACGTCGGCCTGAGCGGCGTGCTGATCGACGCCCTGACCCTGAGCGCCACCTTCTTTGTCACCTGTTTGCTGGGCATCAGGCTGCTGAAGCTCGATCGCGAGACGGTGTGGCTGATCGGCGCGGGCAGCAGCATCTGCGGCGCGGCGGCGGTGCTCGCCACCGAGCCGGTGGTGAAGGCCGCGCCGTCGAAGGTGGCGGTCGCGGTCGCGACCGTGGTGCTCTACGGCACGCTGGCGATCCTGCTCTATCCCCCACTCTGGCTGCTGGCGCAGGCGCATTTTCCGCAGCTCAGCGCCGCGCAGTTCGGCATTTTTACCGGTTCGACCGTTCATGAAGTGGCGCAGGTGGTGGCCGCCGGTCATGCCATCGGCCCGGATGCGGAGAACAGCGCGGTGATCGCCAAAATGCTGCGCGTGATGATGCTGGCGCCGTTTCTGCTCTGCCTGAGCGGCTGGCTGCGCCGCACGCCGCACGGGACGCCGCGTCAGGGCATCGTCTTTCCCTGGTTCGCGCTCGGCTTTATCGGCGTGGCGCTGTTTAACTCCCTGCATCTGCTGCCCGCCGCCTGGGTGGCCGATATTAACCAGCTCGCTAATTTACTGCTGGCGATGGCAATGGCGGCGCTCGGCCTGACCACGCGCTTTAGCGCGCTACGTCAGGCTGGCGCGAAACCGCTGCTGCTGGGCCTGATGGTGTTTGTCTGGCTGATCGTCGGCGGCGGCGCCATCAATCTGCTGGCGCAGCATTTCTTGCATTAGACGCATCGGGTATGATGCGGGCTTCTTTTAGCAGCCTTTTCTGGAGAAGCGGCATGAAATATATCGGCGCACACGTCAGCGCGTCTGGCGGCGTAGAGCAGGCAGTGATTCGTGCCCATGAACTGGAAGCCACCGCGTTTGCCCTGTTTACCAAGAATCAGCGGCAGTGGAAGGCGGCCCCGCTTTCGGCGGAGACCATCAACGCCTTTAAGGCCGCCTGCGAAAAATATCATTTTGGCCCGCAGCAGATCCTGCCGCACGACAGCTTTCTGATTAACCTGGGCCATCCGGAAGCGGAGCCGCTGGAGAAGTCGCGCGCCGCTTTTATTGACGAAATGCAGCGCGCCGAGCAGCTGGGTCTGACGCTGCTTAACTTCCATCCGGGCAGCCATCTGAACAAGATAGACGAAGAGGCGTGCCTGAAGCGCATCGCCGAGTCGGTGAATTTCGCGCTGGATAAGACCTCGCAGGTGGTGGCGGTCATCGAGAATACCGCCGGCCAGGGCAGCAACCTCGGCTTCCGCTTTGAGCATCTGGCGACGATTATCGAGCACGTTGAGGATAAATCACGCGTTGGCGTCTGTATTGATACCTGTCATGCCTTTGCGGGCGGCTACGATCTGCGTACCGAAGCGGCGTGCGAAGAGACCTTTGCCGAGTTCGAGCGCATCGTCGGCTTCCAGTATCTGCGCGGCATGCACCTTAACGACGCCAAAAGCGCCTTCGGCAGCCGCGTCGACCGTCATCACAGCCTGGGCGAAGGCAATATCGGCAAAACACCGTTTAGCTGGCTGATGAAGGATGCGCGCTTCGATGGTATCCCGCTGATTCTGGAAACCATTAATCCGGATATCTGGAAGGATGAGATCGCCTGGCTAAAGGCAGAGCAGAAAAACTAAAAAAGGGAGCCGCATGGCTTAATGCTTGTCAGTTAAGCATGGGGTGATAACGCAGTCTGGGGCCGCTCAGAGGCGGGCGGTCCTCGCGCCGCTGACGCGGTACCTTCACGCCATTCGCCTGCCTGACGGACCGGCGGGGATGGAACCTCCCTGTTCCAGCCCCACCTTTCGCCCGCCTCCCTGCGGGCTCTCCTGGCAGACTCACTCTGTTCAGCGCTGCGAAATGCCCGCTCCTGAGCGGCCCCAGCCTGCTGGCAAGCTTCCGTGTGCGCTGCTGGAAAAGGACGGCAGCGTTTTTACGGCTACAAAGGGCACCCTGTCTGAGGCCACTGCGCCTCCTCTGCTGTAGAGGGCTATTCGCAGCGCTGAGGCGGAAACGTTGTGCCAGGAGCCGGTCGCAGGGATGCGACAGGCAGTTCGGGGAGGCCTGGATGGCCGTACCCGAACGGTCCGGCCGGCACGACGTTGCAGCCGAAGGCACCGCGCAGCGGCGCGAGGACGGCCCGGCAGCAGAGGAGGCACGGTGGCCCGCATCAGCATGCTCACACGCGTATACGAAAAGGCCGCCATTTCAATAAAATAGCGGCCTTATCTGAACACGAGCTTAACTGACAAATATTAAGCCAGCTGGCTCCCTTTTTCTTATAGCAAGGATCAGGCTTTCGCCAGCTCCTCTTCCGGGCGTTTCAGGACCGCGTAACCCAGTCCCGCCACTGCCGTGCCAACAATAATCGACACCAGGTAGCCCAGCACCGGCGTAATCGCGCCAGGGATCAGCAGCACGAACAAACCGCCGTGCGGCGCCATCAGCTTCGCGCCGATATACATCGAGATCGCGCCGGTCAATGCGCCACCAACGATACAGCACGGCAGGACACGCATCGGGTCGCGCGCCGCGAACGGGATCGCGCCCTCAGAGATAAAGCAGAGACCGAGCACCAGCGCCGCTTTACCGCCCTCTTGCTGACTTTTGTTAAACTTACGACGCGCCACCAGCGTCGCCACGCCCATCGCCAGCGGCGGCACCATGCCCGCGGCCATAATCGCCGCCATCGGCGCGTAGGTTTGCGAACTCAGCAGGCCGACGCCGAAGGCGTACGCCACTTTATTTACCGGGCCGCCCATATCGGTACACATCATGCCGCCCAGAATTGCGCCCAGCAGCACCGCATTGGCCGTGCCCATATTCGCCAGCCACGCGGTCAGGCCGGTCATGATCGCCGCAACCGGTTTGCCCACCACGAAGATCATCAGCAGGCCGGTGATCAGGCTGGCGATCAGCGGGATAATCAGGATCGGCTTCAGCGCTTCCATACTCTGCGGCAGCTTCAGCTTGCCGCTGATCAGCTTCGCCGCATAACCAGCGATAAAACCGGCGATGATGCCGCCAAGGAAGCCGGCGTTGATGCTGGTGGCGATCATGCCGCCGATCAGGCCTGGGGTCAGACCGGGACGATCCGCGATAGAGAATGCGATAAAGCCCGCCAGCACCGGCACCATCAGCGCAAAGGCGCTGCCGCCGCCGATCTGCATCAGCGCCGCCGCCAGGGTGCCCGGCTCTTTAAAGGCGGTGATGCCGAAGGCGAAGGAGAGCGCGATGCTCAGGCCGCCCGCCACCACCATCGGCAGCATATAGGAGACGCCGGTCAGCAGGTGACGATAGGCGCCCGCTTTCTCTTTCTTGTCGCCCTGCGCATCGCTGCTCTGCGCACCGGTCGCTTTGTAAGGCTTCGCTTCGGCCACCGCTTTATCCAGCTCCTGCGCGGTTTTCTTCAGCGCCAGACCGGTCGAGGTGCGGTACATCGGCTTGCCGGCGAACTTCGCCAGATCGACTTCGATATCCGCCGCCACGATCACCAGATCGGCCGCCGCCACCTCTTCCGGCGTAATGGCGTTGCCCGCGCCGACGGAGCCGCGGGTTTCCACTTTCACCCACCAGCCGCGTTTGGTCGCTTCCGCCTGAATAGCTTCGGCGGCCATAAAGGTGTGCGCCACGCCGGTCGGACAGGCGGTCACCGCAACAATGCGTTTTTGCGCGTTCGGCTGCACAGCCGTCGGCGCCGCAGCCGTTGCGACGGCCGCAGGCTGCCAGGGTTTCGCTTCCGCCTTCGCCTGCGCAAAGAACTGCTCAGGCGCGCGCACCGCCTGCTGCACGTCGCCGCGCCACAGCGCTTTGCCGTTCAGCGCCGCGTCGTTCGGCACGTCGCGGCCGAGCACGATGGCCAGCTCCGCGTCCGCCGGGTTTTCCGTCAGGGTAACGCCAGCCTGCGCGGCGGCGGCGGCCAGGCGCTGTTGCGCCATATACGCCGAGGCCTGCCCAATAGAAGGATCTTTAATCAGCAGCGTTTTCATTATCGCTCTCCTGCTGTCAGTTAACGGGTTGTAAGTCGACGCGCGCCATCATCGCGGCCAACTGGGTACGATCGGTCACGCCGACGTTGCTCTGGCTGACGGCCATCGCCGCCACCGCCGTCGCAAGACGCAGCGTATGCTCACTGGATTCGCGCATCAGCAGGCCGTAAATCAGGCCGCCAACCATGGAGTCGCCCGCGCCCACGGTGCTGACCACCTCGCACACCGGCGGTTTGGCGATCCATTCGCCTGAGGCGTTGACCCAGAGCGCGCCCTCGGCGCCCAGCGAAATCACCACATGGGCGATGCCCTGCTCGCGCAGTTCATGCGCCGCGCCAATGACATCCTGCAGCGTCGGCAGTTTGCGACCGGCCCAAATTTCCAGCTCGCGGCGGTTGGGTTTTACCAGCCAGGGCGCGGCTTTCAGGCCGGCCACCAGCGCCTCGCGGCTGCTGTCGAAAATAATGCACGGGCAGTGGGTGCGCAGTTCGCTCATCCAGCGGGTAAAGGCTTCCGGCTGCACGCCCGACGGCAGGCTGCCGCTGACGCACACCATGTCGAACTGACCCAGCCAGGTGAGGGAGTCGCTGGTAAAACGATCCCAGTCCTGCTGATTCACCTCAAAGCCAGAGAAGTTAAGGTCGGTGACGTCGTTATTCTGCTCGGTGAGCTTGACGTTGATACGGGTGCGGCCCGGCACCACCTGAAAACGGTTGGCGATACCCAGCTCGCTGAACAGCTGCTGAAAGCCGTCCTGATTCTCTTTGCCGAGAAAACCGCCGACCGTTACGTCGATGCCGAGATCTTTCAGCACCTTCGCCACGTTAATGCCTTTACCGGCCGCGTGCAGGCCGGTGGTTTTCACCAGGTTCACTTCGCCGCGCTCGATCTCCGGGGTAAAACCCACCAGATCGTAAGCAGGGTTCAGGGTAATAGTTGCGACACGTCTGCTCATGCTACGCCCTCGCCCAGACCAGAATTGATCGCCTCTTCGATGGCGTTAAGCGCCTGCTGCGCATCTTCGCCGCTGGCGGTAAAGCGCAGCCGATGGCCTTTTTTAACGCCCAGCGCCACCACTTTCATCAGGCTGCGGCCGTTAGCCGGCTTGCCGCTGCCGTCGAGGTTGGTGACGGTAATATCGCTGTTGAACTGTTTGATAATGCTCACCAGCGCCGTGCCGGGACGCGCGTGCAGCCCGTGCTCGTTGCGGATGGTGAACTCGGCGCTCAGCACCTCGGCCTGCTCGTCGACTTCGCTGGTCAGCAGCGCGTAGACGCCCGCCGCGTCCGCCTTCAGCAGGCGATCCGCCTTGCCGTTCAGCAGCAGCGCGCTGAGATAGCTCAGCACTTCGAGCGGACGATCGTCGGTGGCGGAAACCGTCACCAGCAGCGCCACTTTCTCTCCATCCTGTTCGCCGGGGGTAGCCGCACGGCTGACCGCCACCGCGCTGCGCAGGTTGCCGCGGCTGCTGTCGCTGAGCCAGATGCCCTGGCCGAGGCTCAGCGGCGTTGCGGCCACCGCGTCGGCGACAAAGCTGGCGTCGACCGCGCCGGCGGCCTGCAGACGCCCGGCGTTCAGCGCCTGCAGCGTAATCAGGTCGTTTGCGGCGACGTCTAAGGTGATCAGCGAGGTGTCAAAGCTGAATTCGGCCGCCTGCTTTTCGCCCATCAGCAGCGCGCGCAGATCCTCCGCCGAGGCGGTTTTCAGCTGCTCGGCGACGCTGTCGTCGCTCAGCACGTGCGTCAGCTGGCGCAGCAGCGCCAGGTGCTCGTCAGATTTCGCGGCGATGCCGATCGCCACATAGGCGATCTGATCGTCGCCCCAGGTCACGCCCTGCGGAAACTGAAACACCTGCACGCCGGTTTTCTGCACCAGGTCGCGCGTGTCGGTGGTGCCGTGCGGGATGGCGATGCCGTTGCCCAAAAAGGTTGAGGTTTGCTGCTCGCGCGCCAGCATGCCGTTGACATAGCCCTCCGCCACGTTGCCGGCCGCCGTCAGTGCGGCGGCGACCTGACGGATCGCCTCTTCTTTGTTTTGTGCATGGGCTCCGGTGTGGATGGCCTGCAATTCGAGCTGGAACATAGATCTCCTCGCTTACTGAAATTGAATCGTTTCAGCCTGATGGTGGTTTAAAGCGCTGCCAGCACGCGCAAAGCGCGACGCTACACCGCTGAAACGTTTCAAGGAGTCTGGTACAGCGCTCCAGGCCATGCAAGAAATTGCGTAAAATGCGTAGCAGATTTTTGACGTTACGCACATTTCAAATGGGGGATGAGAAAGTGAGAGCGGCAGAAGCTGAAAGGCGTGCTGTAACGGTAAGGGCGCGCGCAGGAAAAGCGTCAGCAATTTCAGCTTTGTCAGGGCGCGGTGTCCGCTTCCAGCTGCAGCAAATAGATCATGGCGTCGCGACGGCTGTCGCCGCACATCTCGCGCGACGGCTGCAAACCGGCGCAGACCGCGGGCCGCAGCGGCGAGCCGAATAGCTTGCAGCGCAGATCCGCGTCCAGCTGGATACAGGGCGTGTTAGCGGGTTTGCCGTGGGGCATGCCGGGAACAGGCGAAGAAATAGAGGGCGCGGTACAGCAGGCGCCGCACTGACTACGGCATTGCATGATGCGCTCCAGCAGGGAATAAGCCGCGACAATAGCAGTCCCCATCGGGGAAAGCCATGACTGCGTAACCGGCCGCATTTTTTCCGGCGCCATATTGCCTGTTTTCGCTGGCGCGAGTAACGTGGCGCGCATCGGAATCCTCCTTTAAGCGAGAGTTGCAATGCCAAGAGCGAATGAGATCAAAAAAGGAATGGCGGTGAGCTTCAACGGCAAGCTGCTGCTGGTGAAAGATATCGATATTCAGAGCCCGAGCGCGCGCGGCGCCGTGACGCTGTATAAAATGCGCTTTACCGATATCCGCACCGGTCTGAAGGTAGAAGAGCGTTTCAAAGGCGACGATATCCTTGACGTTATTCAGCTCAGCCGCCGCAGCGTCACCTTCTCCTATATTGACGGCGACGAGTATGTCTTTATGGATGACGAGGACTACACGCCCTACTCCTTCAAGAAAGATCAGATTGAAGAAGAGCTGCTGTTTATCCCGGAAGGCGGCATTCCCGGCATTCAGGTGCTGACGATGGAGGGCCAGGTGCTGGCGCTTGAGCTGCCGCAGACCGTGGATATGGAGATCGTCGATACCGCGCCGGGCATTAAAGGCGCCTCCGCCAGCGCGCGCACCAAGCCCGCCGGCATGAGCACCGGCCTGAGCATTCAGGTGCCGGAATACCTCAGCAACGGCGATCGTATCCGCATTCATATCGCCGAGCGCCGCTATATGAGCCGCGCCGACTAACAGACGCAAAATATGTTATAAAGTAACATTAGTGGCCGCCTTCGCGGCCATTCTCGTTTAACGGAGGCTCCTGCCATGACGCGCGTCAACCTTATCACCGGCTTTCTCGGCAGTGGGAAAACCACCACGCTGCGCCATCTGCTGGCCAGCAAGCCGCAGCATGAGAAGTGGGCGATTCTGGTCAACGAGTTCGGTGAAATCGGCATCGACGGCGCGCTGCTGCGCGACAGCGGCGCGGCGCTGAAAGAGATCCCCGGCGGCTGCATGTGCTGCGTCAACGGCCTGCCGATGCAGGTGGGGCTGAACAGGCTGCTGACGCAGAATCGTCCCGATCGGCTGCTGATCGAGCCCACCGGCCTGGGGCATCCGCGTCAGCTGCTGGCGATGCTAAGCGCGCCGGCTTACCAGCCGCATCTGCAGCTTGATGCCACGCTGACGCTGCTGGACGCGCGCCAGCTGGCCGATGCGCGCGTCACCGCCAACGAAAATTTTCGCGATCAGCTGGCGGCCGCCGATGTGATTATCGGCAATAAAAGCGACCTCTGGGATGCGGACGATCGGCAGCGTTTGCAGCAGTGGCAGCAGGCGTTTCTTAACGACCGCGCGTTTATTACCGCCCGCTTTGGCGCCATCGATCCCCAGCTGCTCGCTCAGCCGCGCACGAATACGCAAGCGCTGCCGCAGCCTGCGCATCATCATGCTTCTCCGGCGCGCGCCAGCGGCGTTGCCGCGCTGCGTCTCGACGGCCAGGCGCGCTGGCGTCGCGCGTTAAACGAAGGCCAGGGCTATGTTGCCTGCGGCTGGCTGTTTGACGGCGATACGCTGTTCGACGGCGACGCGCTGCTCGCCTGGGCGCGTCAGGCGCCGGTCGAGCGCCTTAAAGGCGTGCTGCGCACCGCGCAAGGGGCGCTCCGCCTTAACGGTCAGGGCGGCGACGTGCAGGCAGAGCGCCTGGCGGAGACGCCGTCCGACAGCCGTATCGAGCTGATTCATTCGCAACCGGTGGACTGGAATCGTTTGCAGTCTCAGTTGTTGAAGCTTCGTTTAAACTAGCCAGGTTAGCTTCTGCCGTTATTTTTTATTTGAGTGAATACGATGCGCGCAACTCGTCTTGTCACAATTCTGCTGCTCAACGCCCTCGGCGTTATGTTGTTTCTCTCCTGGTATCTGCCGCCCGATCACGGTTTCTGGGCCGGCGTCGATAAGGGGATCTTTTTCAGCTTTAATAACCAGATGGTCGATCATCCGGGCTTTGCCCTGCTGGTGGCGATCACCAACTTCCGCGGTTTCGATCTGGTGTCGCTGCTGGCGATGGGCGCGCTTTACCTGGTCTACTGGCGCCGCGAAACGCCGCCGGGCCGCCGTCGCCTGCTGGCCATCGGCATCACCATGCTGCTCAGCGCGGTGATCCTGAATCAGCTTGGCCATCTGCTGCCGGTGCAGCATAAAAGTCCGACGCTGTTCTTTGAAAACGCGCATCGCGTCAGCGAGCTGACCGGTATTCCGGCCAAAGACGCCTCCGCCAACAGCTTCCCTGGCGACCACGGCATGATGCTAATGATTTTCGCCTGCTTTATGTGGCGCTATTTCGGCTGCCGCGCGTTTCTGGTGGGCGCCGCGATTGTAGTGATCTTCGCGCTGCCGCGCGTGATGGCGGGCGCGCACTGGTTTACCGATATCGCCGTAGGGTCGCTTTCGGTGCTGCTGGTGGGACTCAGCTGGGTGCTGCTGACGCCGCTGAGCGACGCTATCGTTAACTTCTTCTACCGTAAGCTGCCGGGCAAATATAAGCCGTAAATAGCGGCGGTGGGACAGAAGCAAATCTTATTGATAAGCGCGGATAAAAGAATAGCGATATTCTTAGGGCTCCGCGCTTAATAAAATCCCGCCACAATTATTAGCACGCTAACCAAATAGCGTGATACAGAAAATATTATGATGATTTCGGCGCATTCGCGCCGCCTCTCCCCGGCTGTCCAGCGTGAAAGCTCTTAAAAAATCCCCTACAGAAAGAAATGGCGGCTTTTTCACCCCTTATTTTGGGGATAATTTCCCGAATTTGAGGATAAAGTAACCAGTCTGTTACAGACTGATTTCACATCAAAAAAAGCTATTAGAAATTACATAAAAGCACTCGCCACGGCGTCTGGAATCAGTTAACCTCCATGACGTTGAGGCTGTAGCAGCAGAAAATTCGGCTCCTTTTTAGGCAAAAACGTGTTCGTTAACACATTTTAGTAATTAAGGAATTGTCTTAGGTTGCAACGCTTATTAATCTCAATCCGTTTTGTCATCTGGCTGGCGACATTCTGTCGTAAGGACATCGAAGGAATATACGAACAATGGTCAAGTCTCAACCAATACTGAGATATATCTGGCGGATTGTGCCTGCAGTGGCGCTGGCAACACTCCTCTCGGCATGCAGCAGTACCGGTCAACACGCAAAAAACGAGAATCATGAAGTTAACAACCAGAATGGTTTTTTACTTCAGGCGTCTCAGGATGAATTCGAAGAGATGGTGCGGAACGTGGACGTTAAGTCCCGCATCATGGAACAATATGCCGACTGGAAAGGCGTGCGTTATCGCCTCGGCGGCGACAACAAACGTGGCATCGACTGTTCCGCTTTTGTTCAGCGCACTTTTCGCGATCAGTTCGGTTTAGAGCTGCCGCGTTCAACCTCTGAACAGCAGGACACCGGCAACGAGATTTCACGCAGCAAGCTGCGTCCTGGCGATCTGGTGCTGTTCCGCGCCGGCTCAACCGGCCGCCACGTGGGCATCTATCTCGGCAACGATAATTTCGTCCATGCTTCTACCAGCAGCGGCGTGATGATCTCCAGTCTTAACGACAGCTACTGGAAAAAACGCTACCGCGAAGGGCGTCGGGTATTAAGCCGTAACCCCAGCTAGTTCCTGACCTTCGATCGTTTCTCAGCCAGAGAAAAACAAGACGCTGCTTCGGCAGCGTTTTTTTTCGCCCTTATGCCGGATAACCGCGTACTAATAATGTAAAAGTGATTGTTTATCAGAAGAATAACGAGACATTTCCTGCAGTCTCGTTATATTCTCATGACCTTCGCCAGAGAGCAGTCGTGCACAGTCAATAATAAAAGATAAGACAAGGGGAAAGCACTTCATGCCACTGTCCAGGGCGCTGATGCGCCAGGCCACTTATCCTCGCCGCATCGCCTGGAGCAGCGCGATTTTCGGCAGCCTTTTCTTTATTGTTTTTACGCTGGTCCTGCTGACCTTTACCTGGCACAAGCGGCAGCATCAACATCAGCAGCTGCTAAACGACAGCCGCAACGCCCTGCAGCAATCGCTGGACGCGCTTATCGCCCACACGCTGGACCCCCTGCTCTCTTTTACTCAGTTTGACTGTCACGCCATCAGCCAGGAGCTGACCTCCCGCGCCGCTTTCGCCAACGATCTGCGCGCCATTTTACTGGTGCGTGAGGGCTACGCTTTTTGTTCCTCGGCGACCGGCGCGTTTTATCTGCCGCTTAACGCCATCTCCGATCAAACCGATCTCAGCCGCAATCGCGACCTGCGCCTGCTGAGCGGCACGCCGCTGCAGCCCGGCAAACCCGTGTTCGCACTGTGGCTGCGTAATCCGCAAAGCGTCCAGTCCGGCGTGCTGGCCACCGTCAATATCAACCTGGCGCCCTATCAGCTGCTGGCCTCCTATCATCCGGAAATCTCCGGCATGGCGCTGGTGGCGCAAAACACGGCGCTGACCAGCTGGCGGCAGAGCGTGATGGCCAACGACGAGCTGCCGCAGCAGCCGCTGATGCAGCTGCCGCTTAACGGCTATCCGCTGCAGTTCGTGCTCTATGGCGATACGCTGTCGATGCGCGATGTTCACCTGATAGTGCTGAGCGGCATTCTGCTGTCGCTGCTGGTGGGCGGCGGCTGCTGGCTGCTGCTCTCTCTTAACCAGCGGCCGGGCAAAGAGATCCTGCTCGGCATCAAGCGCGGCGAGTTTCACGTTGAGTATCAGCCGCTGATCAGCACGCTCAGCGGGCGCGCCTACGGGCTGGAAGCGCTGCTGCGCTGGACCCATCCCAGCGAGGGCATGATCCCGCCGGATATGTTTATCAGCTACGCGGAGTCGCTTAACCTGATTATTCCGCTGACGCGCCATCTGTTCGAACTGGTGGCGCGCGATGCGCACCGGCTCAACCCCTACGTGCCCGCCGGCACCCATATGAGCCTTAACCTGTCGCCGCTGCACCTGGCATCGGAAAGTTTTCAGCAGGATGTCAAACAGTGGATCGCCGCCATGCCTGGCAACCATTTCAACTATGTTTTTGAAGTGACCGAGCGCACCATGGTGCGGGATAAAAACGCCGGCGAGATCTTCGCCTGGCTGCATCAAAACGATATTCAGATTGCCATCGACGACTTCGGCACCGGCCACAGCGCGCTGATTTACCTGGAGAAGTATCCTTTCGACTATCTGAAAATCGACCGCGGCTTCGTGCAAAGCATCGGCACGCAGACCCTGAATTCGCCGGTGCTGGATGCGGTGCTGCACCTGGCGAAGAAGCTGAATCTGAAAACCGTGGCAGAAGGCGTGGAAACGGGCGAACAGGCGGCCTGGCTGGTCAAGCACGGCGTCAGCCATATGCAGGGCTATCTGTTCAGCCGCCCACTGAAGCCGGACCGGCTAATTGACTACTACCGCAGCCGCAGCCTGGCGACGCTGGCTGGATAAGGCCGCCACCGATCACAGGAGATCGCTCATCCTATGCTGTTTCGCCCGATCACGCTGCTGCTGCTCAGCGCGCTTTGCGCGCCGCTGCAGGCGCAAGAGGTGCAGGAAAGCCGCGCCTTCGCCACGCTGGGCGAGCCTAAATACGCGCCCGGCTTTAGCCACTTCGACTATGCGGATCCCAGCGCGCCAAAAGGCGGCCATCTGACGCTGGCGGTGGTCGGCACTTACGACAACTTTAACCGCTACGCCTCGCGCGGCAACCCTGGCGCAGGTACCGAGACGCTCTACGATCGCTTATTCACCAGCTCCGACGACGAGCCGGGCAGCTACTACCCGCTTATCGCCGAGTCGGCGCGCTACAGCGACGATTTCCGCTGGATGGAGATCCGCCTCAACCCGCGCGCGCAGTTTCATGACGCGACGCCGATCACCGCGCAGGATGTCGCCTTTACCTTCGATAAATTTATGCGCGAAGGCGTGCCGCAGTTTCGCGTCGTTTATCGCGGCGTGACGGTCAGGGCGCTGGACAGCCAGCGCGTGCGCATCGACCTGCCGAAGCCGGACAAAGATTTAATGCTGGGGCTGCTGACGCTGCCGGTGCTGTCGCAGCGCGACTGGCAGAACAGAAAGTTCAACGAGCCGCTAAGCGCGCCGCCGCTCTCCAGCGGCCCTTATCGCATCAGCCGCTACAAGCTGGGCCAGTACATCGAGTACAGCCGGGTAAAAAACTACTGGGCGGCGGATCTGCCGGTCAATCGCGGCCGCTTTAATGTCGACACGCTGCGCTACGACTACTACCTTGACGATAACGTGGCGTTTGAAGCCTTTAAGGCAGGCGCCTTCGATCTGCGCGAAGAGGGCTCCGCGAAAAAATGGGCGACGCAGTATCGCGGCCGCAACTTCGACAGCCGGCTGATTGTGAAGCAGACCACACCCAACCGCGTCTCGACCAACACCACCTGGCTGGCGTTGAACAACGAAAAGGCGCCGTTTAACGACCGTCGGGTGCGACAGGCGCTGACGCTCGCCTTCGACTTTGAGTGGATGAACAAGGCGCTGTTTTATGGCGCCTACCAGCGGGTCAGCAGCTATTTTCAGAACACCGAATACGCCGCCAGCGGCCTGCCGGACGCCGCGCAGCAGGCGCTGCTCGCGCCGTTTAAGGCGCAGCTGCCGCCCGAGGTGTTCAGCGCGCCCTATGCCCCGCCGCACACCGACGGCAGCGGCTACGATCGCGCCAACCTGCTGAAAGCCCTGGATCTGCTGCGTCAGGCGGGCTGGCAGGTGAAACATCAGCAGCTGGTGAACGATAAAACCGGCCAGCCGATGCGCCTTGAGCTGCTGCTGCGCAGCGGCGCCAGCAACGACTGGGCGCTGCCCTGGCAGCACAGCCTGTCGCGCCTCGGCATCAGCCTGACGCTGCGCGTGGTGGACGCCTCTCAGTATCTGCGGCGGCTGCGCGAAGGGGACTACGATATGATCGCCCGCGTCTATCTGGCGATGCCGATCCCCAGTTCCGATCTGCAGACCAGCTGGCAGTCTGACTATATCGACTCGTCATGGAACAGCGCGCGGCTGAAAGATCCGCTGGTCGATCACTTTGTTAAGGCCATCGTGGCGCATCAGGGCGATAAAGCGGCGCTGCTGCCGCTGGGCCAGGCGCTGGATCGCATCCTGCTGTGGAATGCGTATATGATCCCGATGTGGTACAACGCGGAAGATCGTACTGCCTTCTGGGATAAATTCTCCCATCCCGCCGTTAAGCCCGCCTATGCCAGCGGGCTGGAGAACTGGTGGTATGACGTGAACAAAGCCGCGCGTTTGCCGGCGGAACGACGCTGAGGAGCCTGAGTTGGCCGCCTATTTTTTACGCCGATTGCTGTTAATTATTCCCACGCTGTGGGCGATCATCACGCTGAACTTCTTTATCGTGCAGATCGCGCCCGGCGGGCCGGTGGATCAGGCGCTGGCTAACATTCAGTTCGGCCAGACCACCGGCCTGCCCGGCGGCGGCGGCGAGAGCGGCGCGCGCGCCTCTCTTAACCGCGCCAGCCCAGGGGACAGCCAGTATCGCGGCGCGCGTGGCCTCGACCCGGAGGTGATCGCCGAGATCAAAAAGCGCTACGGCTTCGATAAGCCGATGTGGCAGCGCTACGTAGAGATGCTGTGGAACTATCTGCGTTTCGATTTCGGCGACAGCCTGTTCCGCAGCGCGTCGGTGCTGCAGCTGATCAAAGAGAGCCTGCCGGTCTCTGTTAGCCTCGGCCTGTGGAGCACGCTGATTATCTATCTGGTGTCGATTCCGCTCGGCATTAAAAAAGCGGTGCGCAACGGCAGCGCCTTCGACGTCTGGAGCAGCACCTTCGTGATTATCGGCTATTCGATACCCGCTTTTCTGTTCGGCATCATGCTGATCGTGCTGTTCGCCGGCGGCAGCTACCTCGACTGGTTTCCCCTGCGCGGCCTCACCTCGCCGCAGTTTGATTCTCTTTCCTGGTTCGGCAAGATCGGTGATTACCTGTGGCATATCAGCCTGCCGGTGCTGGCGACGGTAATCGGCGGCTTCGCCACCCTGACCATGCTGACCAAAAACAGCTTTCTCGACGAGATCCGCAAGCAGTATGTAGTGACGGCGCGCGCCAAAGGGGTCAGCGAGCGGCGCATCCTCTATCACCACGTGTTTCGCAACGCCATGCTGCTGGTGATCGCCAGCTTCCCCGCCACCTTTATCAGCATGTTTTTCACCAGTTCGGTGCTGATCGAGGTGATGTTCTCGCTCAACGGCCTGGGGCTGCTGGGCTATGACGCCACCATTCAGCGCGACTATCCGGTGATGTTCGGCACGCTCTATATCTTCACCCTGATCGGCCTGCTGATGAATATTCTCAGCGATCTGACCTATACGCTGGTCGATCCCCGCATCGATTTCGAGGGCCGCTGATGCGCTTGTCTCCCGTTAATCAGCAGCGCTGGCTGCGCTTTCGCCACAACCGCCGCGGCTACTGGTCGCTGTGGATATTTCTGGTTATCTTCGCGCTTTCGCTCGCCGCCGATCTGCTGGCGAATGAGAAGCCGCTGCTGGTGCGCTATCAGCAGCACTGGTATGTGCCGCTGCTGGTCAGCTACAGCGAGAGCGACTTCGGCGGCGCGCTGCCCACCGCCGCCGACTATCAGGATCCCTGGCTGCAGCAACAGCTACAGAACAACGGCTGGGCGCTGTGGGCGCCGATCCGCTTTAGCGACAGCACCATTAATTTCGCCACCGCCGTGCCCTTCCCGTCGCCGCCGTCGGCGCAGAACTGGCTCGGCACCGACGCCAGCGGCGGCGACGTGCTGGCGCGCCTGCTCTACGGCACGCGTATTTCGCTGCTGTTCGGCATCATGCTGACCCTGCTTTCCAGCGTCATCGGCATTGTCGTCGGCGCGGTTCAGGGCTATTTCGGCGGCCGCGTCGATCTTATTGGTCAGCGCGTCATCGAGGTCTGGTCCGGCATGCCAGCGCTGTTTTTACTGATCCTGCTCTCCAGCGTGATTCAGCCCAACTTCTGGTGGCTGCTGCTGGTCACGGTGATTTTTGGCTGGATGGGGCTGGTGAGCGTGGTGCGCGCCGAGTTTCTGCGCACGCGCAATTTCGACTATATCCGCGCCGCCCAGGCGCTGGGGGTCAGCGACGGGCGCATTATGCTGCGGCATATGCTGCCCAATGCGATGGTCGCTACCCTGACCTTTCTGCCGTTTATCCTGTGCGGCTCTATCGCTACCCTGACCTCGCTCGATTTTCTCGGCTTTGGTCTGCCGGTCGGCTCGCCGTCGCTCGGTGAGCTGCTGCTGCAGGGCAAAAACAATTTGCAGGCGCCGTGGCTGGGTCTGGCGGGATTCTTTACGCTGGCGATCCTGCTGTCGCTGCTGATCTTTATCGGCGAGGCGGTGCGCGACGCCTTCGATCCGGCCAGAGGAGTGTGACCATGTCGCTGCTTGCTATTGAAGACCTTTCCGTCGCCTTTGCGCGCGGCGGCGCAACGCGCAACGTGGTTGACGGGGTCTCTCTGCGCGTCGACGCCGGTGAAACCCTGGCGCTGGTGGGCGAGTCGGGATCCGGTAAAAGCGTCACCGCGCTGGCGGTGATGCAGCTGCTGCCTACGCCGCCGGCGCGCTATACGGGCGGCCAGATCCTGTTTAACGGCGAGGATCTGCTGCGCGTCGGCGAACGCAGGCTGCGCGGCCTGCGCGGCAACCAGATAGCGATGATCTTTCAGGAGCCGATGGTCTCCCTTAATCCGCTGCACACTATTGAGAAGCAGCTTTACGAGGTGCTCTCTCTGCATCGCGGCATGCGGCGCGAAGCGGCACGCGGCGAGATCCTCAGCGCGCTCGATCGGGTCGGCATCCGCCGCGCCGCCGCGCGACTGAACGATTTCCCCCATCAGCTCTCCGGCGGCGAGCGCCAGCGCGTGATGATCGCCATGGCGCTGCTGACCGAGCCTGCGCTGCTGATCGCCGATGAGCCGACCACCGCCCTTGACGTCACCGTGCAGGCGCAGATCCTGCGGCTGCTGCGCGACCTGCAGCGCGAACACAATATGGGCATGCTGTTTATCACCCACGATTTAGGCATCGTGCGGCAGCTGGCGGACAGCGTCAGCGTGATGCGTCAGGGCAAAATCGTTGAGCGCAACGCCTGCCGCGCGCTGTTCAGCCAGCCGCAGCATCCCTATACGCAGCAGCTGCTGGCGGCGGAGCCGGAGGGCCGTGCGGTGCCGCTGCGCGCCGATGCGCCCACGCTGTTAGAGGTGCGCAACCTGCGCGTCGGCTTCCCGGTGCGGCGCGGCTTTCTCAAACGACAGGTGGCGGAAAAAGTTGCCGTTCACAACCTCAGCTTCTCGCTGCGGCGCGGTGAAAGCCTCGGGCTGGTGGGCGAATCGGGCTCCGGCAAAAGCACCACCGGCCTGGCGCTGCTGCGGCTGCTTGCCGCGCAGGGAGAGATCTGGTTCGACGGCCAGCCGCTGCACCAGCTGACGCGCAAGGCGCTGCTGCCGCTGCGCCGCCGCATTCAGGTGGTGTTTCAGGATCCCAACTCTTCGCTGAATCCGCGTATGACGGTGCTGCAGATTATCGCCGAGGGGCTGGCGGTGCATCGGCCCGATCTCGACGCGCAGCAGCAGGAGGCGCGCGTGATCGCCACCATGGAGGAAGTGGGGTTAGAGGCAGAGAGCCGCCATCGCTATGCGGCGGAATTTTCCGGCGGGCAGCGGCAGCGTATCGCCATTGCCCGCGCGCTGGTGCTGGAGCCGCAGCTGATGGTGCTGGATGAGCCGACCTCGTCGCTGGACCGCTCGGTGCAGCAGCAAATCCTGCTGCTGCTGAAGGGGCTTCAGCAGCAGCATCAGCTCTCCTATCTGTTTATCAGCCACGATTTACAGGTGGTGCGCGCCTTGTGCCATCAGCTAGTGGTGCTGCGCGAGGGCGAAGTGGTGGAGCAAGGCGACTGCGAGACGGTGTTCAGCGCGCCAGCCGCCGCCTATACGCGCGAGCTGCTGGCGTCGGCGCAGCTCAGTGGCCGGTAAAGGTTTCCGCGATCGCCACGCCCTGATTTTTCAGGCAGCAGCTGGTGGCGCTCTCGTCGCTGCGCAGAATAAAGAGACAGGGCGAGCCTTCGCACTCCGCCACTTTGCACTCGACCTGAATTGACGCCAGCGCATCCTGCAGCTGATGCATAATTTCCCAGCCGGGATGTCCGTCATGGCTGATCAGGCGCAGCGCGATCAGATCCTGCTCATCAGCGACGCCCTCTTCCGCCAGGATGGCGCTGTGTAGCTCGCTGGCCCAGCGATAGCGCTGCGGCAGGCGATGCACAATGGATAGTTGCAGCATAATTAATGTTATCCCCAGAGCGATTAACGTCAGTTACGACAGACGACCCTTACTGTTGCTGCTCAACGGCAGAAACAAACGTCAAGGCCTGCTCTTCTGTTTCCCCACATACAACCCGTGGAAAGATTGTTATTTGCGATTCAGCTCGCATTTTGGCCTATTAGTACCGCGTTCATCGCCAGTTAACAATCAGTTTAGACGCAATCTCGTTACTTTCTTAATCATTAATATTCACAACTAAGAAACATATGAGGCTGGGTACAGTGGAACGAAGCGGAAAAGGGATTTTTGCAGCGGCGCCGACGCAGGGTGACATAGTCCGATCGCAAAGTCGCTCAAGGCATCCATGCGCGCTCGGCCCGCGCAAATACGCACCTCATCCCTGAGGTGCGCCCGTTACCGGGCCAACGCTGCGCGTTGTTCAAAAGCACTCCCGGCGCTTTTGTCCATGGCGCGGTACGCTTTGCTCTTCGGACCATGCCACCCTGCTTTTCTGGCTTTGTCAGCTGCCTTAAAGAACGACCGGGTTAGCCTTTGATCGCGCGGGGACGCGAGGCGTAGATAAAGAAAAGGATGGAACAGGTGGCGCAGGCCGCAATGGTGCCGACCATCGGCCAGGCGCTGTTGAAGCTGGCGGTCGACAGCAGCGCGCCCACCAGCGCGCCCACGCCAAAACGCAGCGTGCCCGCCAGCGACGAGGCGGTGCCTGCCATATGGGGAAACTCATCGAGGATCACCGCCATGGCGTTGGAGGAGACCATCGAGACGCAGCCGATAAACATCGCGATGCCGAGCACCAGCGGAATAAACCCCATATGCAGCGCGCTCACCGCCAGCAGCCAGACGCCCATCGCGAACTGGATCACCAGCCCCGCGCGGAACATCGCCAGCGGACCAAAGCGACGCACGGCGCGGCTGTTAATCAGCGTCATCACAAACAGAAACACCACGTTCAGCGCAAAGTAGTAGCCGAAGTTCTGCGGCGAAACGTGATTGACCTCGATATAGACGAACGGGCCGGCGTTGAGAAAGGTAAACAGCCCGGCAAAGGAGAAGCCGCTCGCCAGCATATAGCTGAAGGCGCGCTTGTGGCGAAACAGCGTGACGAAGTTGCCCAGCATGGTGCGCAGGTGAAAACGCTGGCGCTGCTCTGGCCTGAGCGTCTCGCGGATCTGGGTCATCACCATCACCGTGGTGATCAGCGCAGCGATCGACAGCGTCCAGAAAATGGCGTGCCAGTCCCACGCCAGCAGCAGCCAGCCGCCGATAATCGGCGCCAGCAGCGGCGCGATGGTGGTGATCAGCATGACGAACGACATCATGCGCGAGAAATCCTCTTTCGAGTAGCTGTCGCGCATCAGCGCGTTAATCACCACGCTGGCCGCCGCGGCGGAGAGGCCGTGCAGAAAACGCATCAGGATCAGTTGATCGATAGACTGCGACAGCGCGCAGGCCGCCGCCGCACAGGCGAAAATCAGCGTGCCGAGCACAATCACCGGCTTACGGCCGTAGCTGTCCGCCAGCGGGCCATACACCAGCTGGCCGATGGCGAATCCCAGGATATAGAGGTTGAGCGTCATCTGCACGCTGCCCGCCGCCACGCCGAATTCGCGGGCGATCTGCGGCATCGCGGGCAGATACATATCAATGGAGAGCGGCATCAGCATCGCCAGCAACCCCAGAATCACCACCAGTCCTGCAGCTGAATTTTTGTCCTTGCGCACGGCCGCTCCGCTATTTCTGCTTTAACTCGTCGGGCAGGCCGACGCTGTTAATTTCATCTTCCGTCAGCGGACGATACTCGCCCGGCTCCAGATCCTCATCCAGCACGATGCCGCCGATACGCTCGCGATGTAGCGCGATCACGCGGTTGCCGACGGCGGCGAACATGCGCTTCACCTGGTGATAGCGCCCTTCGCTGAGGGTCAGCAGCACCTCGGTCGGGGTAATCTCCTCCATTTGCGCCGGCTGCGTCAGCGATTTTTCGCCGTGCAGCTGAATGCCGTCGGCGAACTGCTGCGCCACATCGGCGGCCACGGGATGCTCCAGCGTGACGCGATAGGTTTTCTCGCAGTGATGACGCGGCGAGGTAATCCGGTGCGACCACTGGCCGTCGTCGGTCAGCAGCACCAGGCCGGTGGTGTCGATATCGAGACGGCCTGCGGCGTGCAGCTTCCACGCGGTCGGCTCTTCGATAAAGTAGAGGATGGTCGGGTGATCGGGATCGTCGGTGGAGCAGACATAGCCCTGCGGCTTGTTCAGCATAAAGTAGCGCGGCCCTACCTGCAGCTGCAGCGGGTTGCCGTCATACTCTACCTCATGCTCGGGCAGAATTTTGAAGGCGGTGTCGCGCACCACTTCGCCATTAACGGTGACTTTTTGCCCCCGGATTTCACGGCCGGCGATAGCCCGGCTGACTTCCAGTTGCTGAGAGATGAATTTGTCGAGTCGCATGAATTCGCTTTGCCTGTTACTGCGGAGGGAAACTGAAACGGGGTTTTACCCGTTGAAAAAGTGCGGGAAGTATAGCCCGAACCGAGGCTGCCGCACAGAGCCGTTCCTGCGTTTCATCCATTTTCATGGCATAATCTCGCCCGGTTTCGCAAAAGTGATCGAGCATGGCTTTTACTCTACGTCCCTATCAGCAAGACGCGGTCAACGCGACCCTCAACCATTTTCGTCGTCACGCCGAACCGGCGGTGATCGTGCTGCCGACCGGCGCCGGTAAAAGTCTGGTGATCGCCGAGCTGGCGCGACTGGCGCGCGGACGCGTGCTGGTGCTGGCGCACGTCAAAGAGCTGGTGGAGCAGAACCACAGCAAATATCAGGCCTACGGTCTGGAGGCGGATATCTTCGCCGCCGGCCTGCAGCGCAAAGAGAGTCAGCGCAAGGTGGTGTTCGGCAGCGTGCAGTCGGTGGCGCGCAATCTGGCGCAGTTCGACAACGCCTTTTCGCTGGTGATCGTCGATGAGTGCCATCGCATCAGCGATGACGACAACAGCCAGTATCAGCAGATTTTCAGCCATCTGCGCCAGCACAATCCGCAGCTGCGTCTGCTGGGCCTGACGGCGACGCCGTTCCGCCTCGGCAAAGGCTGGATCTATCACTTTCACTACCACGGCATGGTGCGCGGCGACGAAAAGGCGCTGTTCCGCGACTGTATCTACGAGCTGCCGCTGCGCTATATGATCAAGCACGGCTTTTTGGTAGAGCCGGAGCGGCTCGATATGCCGGTGGTGCAGTATGACTTCAGCCGGTTGACGGCACAGGCTAATGGCCTGTTCAGCGAGGCGGATCTTAACCGCGAGCTGAAGCAGCAGCAGCGCGTAACGCCGCATATCATCAGCCAGATCGTCGAGTTCGCCGAAGATCGACGCGGCGTAATGGTATTTGCCTCGACGGTGGAGCACGCACGCGAGATCCTGTCGCTGCTGCCCGCCAACAGCGCGCTAATTTCGGCAGAGACGCCGGCAAAAGAGCGCGACGCCACCATCGCCGCGTTCAAGGCGCAGCAGCTGAAGTTTCTGGTCAACGTCGCGGTGCTGACCACCGGCTTCGATGCGCCGCACGTCGATCTGATCGCCATTTTGCGCCCCACCGAGTCGGTCAGCCTTTATCAGCAGATCGTCGGGCGCGGCCTGCGCCTGTCGCCGGGCAAAAGCAGCTGCCTGATCCTCGACTATGCCGGCAACCCGCACGATCTCTTTACGCCGGAAGTGGGCGCGCCGAAAGGCGCCAGCGACAATGAGCCGGTGCAGGTCTTCTGTCCCGCCTGCGGCTTCGCCAACACCTTCTGGGGCAAAACCACCGCGGACGGCATGATTATCGAGCACTTCGGCCGTCGCTGTCAGGGGGTGCTGGAAGATGACGAAGGCCATCGCGAGCAGTGCGATTTTCGCTTCCGCTTTAAGAGCTGCCCCGACTGCGGCGCGGAAAACGATATCGCGGCGCGGCGCTGCCATCAGTGCGACAAGATACTGGTCGATCCTGACGATATGCTAAAGGCGGCGCTGAAGCTGAAGGACGCGCTGGTGCTGCGCTGCGGCGGCATGACGCTGACTCACGGCCGCGACGACAAAGGCGAATGGCTGAAGGCGAGCTATTTCGACGAGGACGGCACCAGCGTCGACGAGCGCTTCCGCCTGCGCACGCCGGCGCAGCGCAAGGCGTTCGAGCAGCTGTTTATGCGGCCGCATCAGCGCGCGCCTGGCGTGCCGCTCGGCTGGCAAACCGCCGCCGACGTGGTGGCGTTGCAGCCGCTGCTGCGCCATCCCGATTTCGTGGTGGCGCGCGCCAAAGGGCAGTTCTGGCAGGTGCGCGAGAAGCTGTTTGACTATCAGGGCCGCTTCCGCCGCGCCAACGAGCTGCGCTAAACGGCGGAATCATTTGCCCGTCTCGTCCATTACCGCTATACTGCCGCCCGCTTTTGCATTCGCATTAGCCTTTGAACAACCCTCCTGCTGCTGGGTCGCCTGTAGCAGGAATTATTAAAGAGACATTACGATGTTCACTATCAACGCAGAAGTACGTAAAGAGCAGGGTAAGGGTGCGAGCCGCCGCCTGCGCACAGCGAACAAATTCCCGGCCATCATCTATGGTGGTAATGAAGCCGCTGTTTCTATCGAACTGGATCACGACAACGTGATGAACCTGCAGGCGAAGCCTGGCTTCTACACCGACGTTCTGACCATTGTTGCTGATGGAAAAGAAACCAAAGTTAAAGTGCAGGCTGTTCAGCGTCACCCGTTCAAGCCAAAACTGCACCACATCGACTTCGTGCGCGCGTAATCGCCTGCGAATCGAGATAAAAAACGCCGCATATGCGGCGTTTTTTTTTGCCCGGCGGAAGGCTACTTGCCGCTGGTGCGGCGCTGCAGCTGATCGCGCAGGTTCGGCGGCGTGCCTTTGATGGTCAGGGTGTCGGTGGCCGGATCCCAGAAGATGCGCTCGCCCAGCAGCATGGCGTCAAAGCTCAGCGTCAGACCGCCGCCGCTGCCGGCGAATTTGGTCAGCTGGCGCAGCGTGCTGCGATCCGCCGGAAAGTGCTCTTCCAGCTCATAGCCCTGCTCCTGGGTAAAGGCCTGAAACGATTTCTCGCCCAGCGGCGGCAGCTCCTTCGACAGATCCTCCAGCGCAATCTCCTCGCCCGCCTGCAGCTGCTCGTTGCAGTAGCTGTAGACCTGCTGGCGATAGTTCTGCCGCTCGCTCTTGTCGAGTTCTGACTCCGCGCAGTAGTCGTCCACCGCCTGCAGCAGGCCGCGGTTCTGCGCTTTGGCGTCGAGGCCGACGCTGGCGCCGAGGAAATCCATAAAGAAATCGGCGACCTTGCGCCCTACTCGCCCGCGCAGAAAGGTCAGGTAGCGGGTTGAATCGGGCGTCAGCTCCCATTCGGTCAGATCGATGCGCGCCACGATATCCGCATGGTTGATGTCGAGATAGTGGGTGCTGCTGATATCAAGCTGCTCGTTGACGCGCATGCTGCTCTGGCTGTTGAGCACCGCCACCAGCAGATACTCCACCGCCAGATAGCGGTAGTGAACAAACAGCACCACGCCGCCTTCGGCGAAGGGATATTTCGCCAGCTCGTCGCGCAGCCGGCCGGTGGCCGCGCGGCTGAACGCCAGGAAGTCATCGTTGCCCTTCCGGCAGTTGCGCAGCGCCTCCGCCAGTTCGCTCTCTTCGTTGAACAGACCGTAGGCTTTATTTTTGGCGCTGTAGACGCGGTGCAGCTCTTCTACCATCGCTTCCACGGTGGCGTTGGCGGACAGCAGCGTATCGCGCAGCACCAGCTCAAGCTGGTTCTCGTCGCGTTTGATTAGCTGGTGCAGGGCAATCTGGTCGATATCCAGACTCATGATAGACTCTCCTTTTGGTTCAGGCGCGTATTCAAACACCGCCCGCATCGGCTTTCAACTCCATGCTATAGCCGATCGATGCGCTTTCGATAAAATTGCGGTAAAAACCCTGTTGTTACGGTACTATATCGCCTTTTGAAACGAGATTAGTCGACGATATGCCACAATCATCCCGCTACAGCGACGAACGCGTGGAAAAACTCCTCGCGCAACTGGCCCAGGTGCTGCAGAAAGACAACGCACCGACCGACCTTTCCCTGATGGTGCTGGGAAATATGGTGACCAACGTCATCAACAGCGACGTCGCGCCGGCGCAGCGCCGCTCGCTGGCCCGCTCCTTCGCGGAAGCCCTGCAGGCCTCCGTGCGCGACGACAACGCCCATTAATTAGCTGATTTGACCGCATAATATGGTAACCAACCGGCAGCGCTACCGCGAAAAAGTCTCCCAGATGATCAGCTGGGGGCACTGGTTTGCTCTGTTTAATATTCTCTTCGCGTTGATTTTAGGCAGCCGCTATCTGTTGGTCGCCGACTGGCCTGCGTCGCTCGCCGGGCGCGTTTACGCCTTCAGCAGCTGGATTGGCCACTTCAGCTTTATTGTTTTCGCCGTCTATCTGCTGGCGATTTTCCCGCTCACCTTTGTGGTGATGTCGCAGCGGCTGCTGCGCGTGCTGTCGGCGATTATCGCCACCGTCGGCCTGACGCTGATTATGGTGGACAGCGCGGTGTTCAACCGCTTCCATCTCCACCTCAATCCGGTGGTGTGGGAGCTGGTGGTCAACCCCGACCAGAGCGAGATGGCGCGCGACTGGCAGCTGATGTTTATCAGCGTGCCGCTGATTTTCCTGGTGGAGATGCTGTTCGCCACCTGGAGCTGGCAGAAGCTGCGCAGTCTGAACCGGCGCTCGTTCGGCAAGCCGCTGGCGGCGCTGTTTATCTGCGCCTTCTTCGCCAGCCATCTGCTCTATATCTGGGCCGACGCCAACTTCTATCGCCCGATCACCATGCAGCGCGCTAATCTGCCGCTCTCCTATCCGATGACCGCGCGCCGCTTCCTGGAGCGCCACGGTCTGCTGGACGCGCAGGCCTATCAGCAGCGCCTGATCCAGCAGGGCGATCCTGAGGCGGTGTCGGTGCAGTATCCGCTTAGCGACATTAGCTTCCGCGACGGCGGCACGCGCAATAATCTGCTGGTGATCACCGTAAAAGGGCTGAACGGCGGCGATATGGCAAAAAGCCTGCCGCAGCTTAATCAGTTCGCCCGCGATAACCTGCGCTTTACCCAGCACTACAGCGCGGGCGACATCCCGGAAAAAGGGCTTTTCGGCCTGTTCTACGGCATTTCCGCCAGCTATATGGACGGCGTGCTGGCGGCGCGCATGCCGTCGGCGCTGCTGGGCGCTTTAAGCGCGCAGGGCTATCAGTTCGGGCTGTTCTCGTCGGAGGGCTTTAACCAGCCGCTCTATCGCCAGGCGCTGCTGACCGATTACACCCTGCCCGCCACCGACAGCCAGCCTAACGCCAGCACGGTCGCCCAGTGGCAGAGCTGGCTGAACGGCCAGAAAGGCGACGGCAATCCGTGGTTCTCCTGGCTGGCGCTGGACGGCGCGGATCTCAGCGGCACAACGGCGAAAACGCGTCAGCGCAGCTATCTGCGCCAGGCGGCGGCGATCGACGAGCAGATCCACAACGCGCTCGCCACGCTGGAACAGCGCGATCTGCTGAAAAACACCGTGGTGGTGATCACCGCGCAGCAGGGCCTTGCGCTGGACGGCAACCTCGGCAGCGTGGGCAACCGCGCCAACCTGCAGGTACCGCTGGTGATCCACTGGCCAGATACGCCGGCGCAGACCATCGACCGCCTGACCGACCATCAGGATGTGATGGCGACGCTGATGCAGCGTCTGCTGCACGTGCGCACCAGCCCGGTGAACTATTCGCAGGGGGAAGATCTGTTCGCCGCGCAGCGTCGGCACGACTGGGTCGCCAGCAGCGAGGATAACCGTCTGGTGGTGACCACGCCGCAGGTAACGCTGGTGCTCAACAATAACGGCAGCTATCGCGCCTATGACGCGCAGGGCAACGCCCTGAAGGATCATAAGCCGCAGCTGGCGCTGTTGCTGCAGGTGCTGACGGAAGAGAAGCGTTTTATCGCTAACTGATTATTTATGAGGCAGTTAGACGGCTGCTGCTTGCATTCCGCCAGAGAAACAGTAGACTAAGCCCCACTGTTCGGCACGTAGCGCAGCCTGGTAGCGCACTGTCATGGGGTGTCAGGGGTCGGAGGTTCAAATCCTCTCGTGCCGACCAAAATTCCCAACTAAAGCAGCCTGTTAAGGCTGCTTTTTTTATGCCTGCCGTTAGCCTTTTCGCGCGTTGTCCTCAGATGCCCACTTCTTCATCTCACTGCTGGCTCCCCGGCGTACGAAAACATGGTCTATACTCACCACTGTGTGGGGAACGAAGAGGAGAGTTTATGCATTACATTGAAAAAGACGATCCAAACAACGCGCCCGAGTCAGGCGATAAACGTCCTGAACCGGATCAGAAGCAGTAACCCACAAAGGTCGCCTCGCGCGGCCTTTTTAATGCCTGCCGTGCAGAAAACAAATTAGGATTATCGCCATTTTCCTTTACTATTGCTAATGCCTTCAAACGCTTACTTTGTGCAACTCCCCCCGATCTACCTCACAAAAACTGCAAGCCGCCGCATTCCTTAACCGTACTGAAACAAAAATGTCATAAAAAATCCTTATTCTATAGCCTCTGAATTGCCAACGGATATCATTATGGTTATCAAAGCGAAAAGCCTGCAGGATGCAGAAGAACTGCTGCATTCAGGCGTCAGCAAAGTGGAACTGGCTTATAACATCGGCAGCGACGATTTTTTTCGTCTCGCCTCGCGCTGGTGCGATCGCGGCGCGCGCATTACCAAAGGTCATCACCATTTTGTCGTTTCCGTGAAGGGTTTCGCCATTCCGCCTAACGACTAGGTGATTGCCCTGACCATGGCGGGCTGCTTTAATGCCCTTTTGCGCGCTGCCGTGGGACCCCATGAATCTTCAGAACCGCTCTCTGCCGCCTCCGTCAGGCGGCTTTATTGTTTCCGCGCAGCTGCGCGTCGGCGACTGCGCGCTGGCGCAGGCGCGCTTCGACCTTAGCCGCTATGAAGAACGTTTTGCCGCCGACTGGAACCTGCCCGTTCCGCCCGCGCTGCGGCAGGCGGTAAAAAAGCGCCGCGCCGAGTACCTTGCCAGCCGCTGGCTCGCGCGCGAGGTGATGGGTCGGTTCGGCATCCCCGACTTCTTATTGCAGAACCACTGCGACCGCTCGCCCATCTGGCCCACGGGCATGCGCGCCTCGCTGTCGCACACCGACGGCGCGGTGGCGCTGGCCGTCACGCAGCAGCCGCGCTGCATCGGCGTCGACATCGAAAGCGTGATGAGTCTGCGCACCGCCGAAGAGACCGCCTCGGTGCTGATGAGCGCTGAAGAGGAGGCGCGGCTGTGCGCGCTGCCGCTGCCTTTTTCATCGGCTGCTACCCTGCTCTTTTCTCTTAAAGAGAGCCTGTATAAAGCACTGTGGCCGCAGCTGCATCAGCCAATGGACTTCCTTCAGGCCAGCCTGCTGGAGGCGGATCTCGCCGCGGGTAAAGCCGTGCTCGCGCTAAACCACAGCTTTAGCGCAGAATTTACCGCTGGTACGCGACTGGAGGCGGAATTTCAGCTGGAGGCGGATCGGGTGCTGACGCTGCTGACCCATCCTGTAGCGGGCAATAAAAAACCGGCTTAGCAAAGGGGCTAAGCCGGTACAAACACAAGACGACAGAAAATATTCCAGGGAGGCAAAAACCGCTGTTTTTGCTGAGGTCAGCTTAACGCCCGCAGCGGACGCTGCGCCACTAACCCTTTCCGCTAAGCTTTTTCATCCTGTTGATAAGCCACGTCGGTGCGCTGCACCGCGTCGAGGGTCGCCATGTCGCGCTCGCGGCCGGTCAGCTCGCTGAGTTTGCCTTCGCGCATCTCCAGCAGACGGTCGGCGTGGATAAAGTAGTGATCGTCGTGGCTGATGGCGAAGACGGTTTTACCGGAGGCCTGCAGCCAGGGCAGCAGTTCACGGTAGAAGATGCGGCGGAAATGCGGATCCTGATCCGCCGCCCACTCGTCCAGCAGCAGCACGTCGCGCTCCTCCGCCGCCGCCAGCAGCAGCGCAACCCGCTTACTCTGCCCTTTTGACAGCTGCAGATTGAGGATTTTATTGCCCTCGATTTTCAGCTTGTCCTGCATTTTCAGCCGCTCAAGCCAGGCCTGCACCAGCTTAGGATTGGCCGGCACGCCTTCCCGTCCAATCAGCCGATCGAACAGATGCACGTCGGTAAACACCGCCGAGAAGTGTTTGCGCCAGCAGTCAAGCTCGTCCGCGCCGACAGGCTTGCCGTCCAGCAGCAGCGTGCCGCCGTGCGGCTGATAGAGCCCCGTCAGCAGCATCGCCAGCGTCGACTTGCCGCTGCCGTTGCCGCCAATAAGAAACACCAGCTCGCCGCGCCGCAGCGTCAGGTTGATCGGGCCGACCTCAAAGCCGTTTTGCCCATAGTGGAACCGGACGTCGCGCAGCTCCAGCGTGCGCCACTCCGCCAGCGGCGGCAGCGTATGGAAGCCCTCCTGATAAGGCGCGAGGTCGAAGGCGTTAAGCTTGCGGAACGCCACCTGGGCGCTAAGCAGCGTCGGCAGCGCGCCCACCGCCGACAGCAGCGGCGTGCGCAGGAACAGCAGCGTCAGCGAGAAGGTGGCCGCCACCGCGGTGTTGGCCCAGCCCAGGCTGTTGGCCATAAAAAACACCATGCCGATGGCGCCGAGCGTCATGATATTCGACCAGTTCACCGCGCTGAGGTGATAGGTGTCGGCGCGCACGATATGGTGGCGATAGGCGTTCGCGTCCTCCTGATAAACGGTTTCGTAGATCAGCTGGGCGCGCTCGCGGTTCAGGTGCAGCTCTTTGCGCCCTTCCGTCACCGTCTGGAAATCACGGTAGAGATCGTCTTCCACCTCGCGCAGTTTCGCCATATGGCGGTAGACCCGCGACACCAGCAGCCAGCCGCCCACCAGCGTCACCGCCATCCACAGGCTGGAGACCAGCAGCATTTTAGGCGAGAGCCAGGCGAGATAGAGCGCGGATCCCAGTGTGATAATAACGCCCTGAATCAGCTCCGGCAGGCGCACAAAGGCGATGGTGATGGCGCGGATGTCGCTGGTCAGACCCGCCAGCAGCTGCGCGTTGCCGATCTGCTCCAGCCGTTCGACGCGCGTATCCAGTATGCGTTTGATAAATTCGCCGCGCAGCCGCCAGACAAAGCGGTGTCCCAGCAGCGTCAGCGCCAGCTGGGCGGCGAGCGTGACCGCCATCAGCAGCACCAGCTGCAGCAAAAAGCCGGGCAGCACGGAGAAAGAACTATTGATGGCCGAGATCATTTCGCTGTTGATATAGGCGATCATCGCGATGCCGAGCACGGCGCTAAGCAGCGTCAGCAGAATGACGCCAATAAAAGGCCAGCGAAACTGGTGAAAAACAACGTTGAGCAACGCCATACAGAGGTCCAGCAGTCAGGAAAGCAGCCAGCAGTTTAAAGCGATGCGGAATGATAGCAATAGTTATTCGCAACCGCGCCTAGAAGGCGCGGCGGAAGGTCAGATTGTAGCGAAAAGCGCCGGTCAGCGGATGATCGCCAGGCTTGAGCGGCAAAATGCCGTGATAGCGCAGGCGCGAGGGCCCGCCCCAGACCACCACGTCGCCGTGCTCCAGCAGCACGCGCTGCGTGGCGTCGCCGCGCGCGAAGCCGCCGAACTGAAACACCGCAGGCAGGCCCAGCGACACCGACACGATCGGCTGACGCAGATCTTTCTCATCTTTGTCCTGATGCAGCGACAGCTTCGCCCCTGGTTCATAGCGGTTGATCAAACAGGCGTCGGGATTGAACTGCGGAAAACCCGCCTCGCGCGCGCAGTCGAGCGCCAGCTGACGCAACAGCGGCGGCATCGGCGGCCATTTGCGGCCGTTCTCCGCATCCTGTTCGCTGTACTGATAGCCGCGCGCATCGCTCGACCAGCCGAAGTCGCCGCAGTTGGTCATCGCCACCGACATACGATGGCCGCCGGGCGTGACGCGGTGATAAAACGGGTTCTGCTGCGCCACCGCCAGAATCGCCGCCATCAGCGCCGGGGCATCATCGCGCGCGCGGCGGCGCAGGATCGCCGCACCGTCGGCCAGCGGCTCCTGCCAGGGTGCTTCATCGCTAAACAGGTCCAGCATGGTTGCTCCTTACTTCGCGTTGTCGTCAATCAGAAAAGCGGAAAACTGCGGCGACATCCAGCTGACGAATTTATCGCCCTCTTTGCTGATCAGGTAAACCGCCAGATGCTGCTGCAGCGCCAGCGCTTTCGCCTTTTCGCTGCCCAGCACCATCAGGCCGGTGTCCCAGCCGTCCGCCTCCAGCGCCGTGGTGGCAATCACCGTGGCGGAGACCAGCTTATGCTCGATGGGACGCCCGGTCGCCGGATCGATCACGTGCGAAATGCGTTTGCCATCCAGTTCATAATAGTTGCGATAGCTGCCCGAGGTGCTAATGCCGTGCCCCTGCAGATCGACGCGCGCCTGTACGGCGTTCTCGCTATCGGTGGGCTTCTGGATCGCCACGCGCCACGGCTGGCCCTGCGCGTTGCGGCCGCGGCTCAGCACCGCGCCGCCCACCGACACCAGATAGTTATTGATCCCTTCGCGCTCCATCAGACGCGCCAGATGATCGGTGGCGTAGCCTTCACCCATAGTAGAGAGATCCACATAGAGACCGGGCAGATCTTTCTGCAGCCACTGCCCTTCTACCGTTTCGATCACCCGCAGGTGCGCCAGGCCGGTTTGCGCCTTTGCGGCGGCGATCTCCGCATCTGTCGGGGTATGCGCGGGCGGTTTCGCCGGGCCGAAGCCCCACAGATTGACCAGCGGCCCCACGGTGATATCCATCGCGCCGTGGGTTGCTGCGCCGATGCGCAGCGCCTCGGTGACAATATCCGCCATGTCGGCGCTGACCGGCTGCGGCGCGCTGCCCTGATAGCGGTTAAAGCGCGACAGCACGGAGTCAGGTTTCCAGGTAGAGAGCGTCTGGTCATCCTGATCGAGCTGCTGCTGGATCGCCTGCTGCAGCGACGGCTGGCGCGCGGCGTCGACGCCCGCCAGCGTGACGCGCCACACCGTGCCCATGGTTTTTCCTTCCAGCACCGTCGCCTGTGGCGGCTTATCGCAGGCGCTGAGCGCGCCAACCGCCAGGGTCATTAGCAGAATATTCCAGTATCGCATTCTTCTCTCATCTGTAACGCTGTGTTCCAGCGCGAAACAAAGCATAAATCGTTGGTAAAATAATCAAAAGCGGGTTGTCAACCCGCGCGGCCTGGCGCAGCATCTGGCCTGTTCCGGCCGATAACAGGAGGCATCTATGATCTATCTGACTCTCGTCCTTGCAGGCGGCGTTTTTATTTTCAGCGTGGTTAAAGCGCTGCAGCAGCGGCGGCAAAAGCGGCTTAACTACGGCGCTGCGCGCCAGCGCTGAGCAGGCCTGCACCAAAATGCTGCGGCAGTGTAGCAAAATCAGCGACGCATCCGTGGCTGTGAGAGCCATTGAGCTGGCATGAAAGCTGCACGGTTTAACCCGGGTTTATTTCCGGGAGGTGCAGCATGCGTAAATCATCGTCAGAATTGAATCAGTGGCAGCAGTGGCTGAGTTTTTCCGCCTTTACCCTGGCGGGCACGGGATTTGAAGGCAGCGCGCCGCCGCAGCTCAAAACGCCACGGGCAACCAGGCGGAAGCGCGCGCTTTCTGCCTGATTAGAGCCCCAGTTGGCTCAGGCCGGGATGGTCGTCCGGCCGTCTGCCGAGCGGCCAGTGGAACAGACGTTCGCTGGCCTCAATCGGCAAATCGTTGATGCAGGCGAAACGCTCTACCATCAGGCCATCCGCGCCGAAGCGCCAGTTCTCGTTGCCGTAGCTGCGGAACACATTTCCGCTGTCGTCATGCCACTCATAGGCAAAGCGCACCGCCAGCCGATCCTCATGCCATGCCCACAGCTCTTTGATCAGGCGATAATCCAGCTCTTTCGCCCATTTACGGCTGAGGAACGCCACCACCGCGTCACGCCCCTGCACCTCTTCGCTGCGGTTGCGCCAGCGCGTATCCAGACTGTAAACCTGCGCAACCCGCAGCGGATCGCGGCTGTTCCAGGCGTCTTCCGCCATACGTACTTTCTCTGTGGCACTCTGTTGGTTAAACGGAGGAAGCAGCATTGTTATCTCCTGTAAGCGTTGTCGGCACGTAGACAGAATTGTCTACTTGCATTACTCTGCTGCATGTAGACAATCCTGTCTACTCAAATTTACCAGGATTGATTATGCTTGCTCCGCTCCCGTTCGATCCCGATGCCGCCGCTCGCGACCGCCTGCTCGTCACAGCGCAGCGGCTGTTCTATCAGCAGGGCATTCGCGCCACCGGCATCGATCGGGTGATCGCCGAGGCGGGTGTCACCAAGGTCACCTTTTACCGCCATTTTCCCAGCAAAAATCAGCTTATCTTAGCGGTGCTGGCGCAGCGGCATCGGCGCTGGATGGCCGGCTTTCAGCAGGCGCTGAATAGCACGCCTGCGCTGCGCGACGCGCTGCCCGCCGCGCTGAAAAGCTGGTTCGACGAAGCGGACTTTCGCGGCTGCGCCTTTATCAACGCCAGCGCCGAGCTGGGCGAGAGCCTGCCTGAAGTGACCGAGCTGGTCCATCAGCATAAGCGGGAGATGGCAGAGACGATCGCGCTGAAGCTGGCAGAAAGCGAACGGTGGAAAAGCGGACAGATTATGCTGCTGGCGGAAGGTGCCATCGTGCGGGCGCAGCTGGGGGAAAAATCAGAGAGGGTCGCGGCGGATATCACGGCCGCGCTGGCGGCGATCCTGCCAGCGGGAGCGTAGCCCGCAGGCTACGCTCCTGGGCGGTTTAGAACTGATAAACCAGACCCAGCGCCACGGTGTCATCGGTATTGATGCCAGCCGCGTCGGTGAAGTCGTTGTCGTCCATCAGGTTGATCTGGTAATCAACGTAGGTCGACATGTTTTTGTTGAAGTAGTAGGTCGCGCCGACATCAACATATTTTTTCAGGTTCTGTTTGCCCCAGTTCTGAATGTCGGTGCCGCGTGAGGTCACGAACGCCAGAGACGGACGCAGGCCGAAGTCGAACTGATACTGCGCCACCAGCTCCCAGTTGTCCGCTTTATCTGCGAAGCCGTAAATGTCATCGCTGGAGGAGCCGAAGCGCGTCGCATTAAAGGAACGGCTGTACATCGCCGCCAGGTAGATGTTGTTGGCGTCATACTTCAGGCCGCCGGTGTAGACTTCCGCCTTGTCGCCGCGACCCAGAATAGCCGGATCGCCGCCGTTCTGGTTATTGGTGCGATCCGATGAGAACATCGCCGCGCCGATACCGAAACCAGAGCCGAGATCGTAGGTGGTGCTCAGACCCCAGCCGTCGCCGTTCTCGCCCAGCACGTCACGGCCAGAGGTTTCGCGGCTCGGGTTGTCGTTTTTACCCTGATACTGCACGGCGAAGTTCCAGCCATCCACCAGACCGAAGAAGTTGGAGTTGCGATAGGTCGCCAGGCCGTTGCTGCGCTGGAACATAAAGTTGTCCGCGCCGTAGGTGTCGCCGCCGAACTCCGGCAGGACGTCGGTCCATGCGCCGATGTCGTACGCTACGCCGTAGTTACGGCCGTAGTCGAAGGAGCCGGCGTCGCCGAATTTGATACCGGCGAAGCCAACGCGGGTGTGGCTGTTAGCGGTGCCTTCGCTTTCCGCCGTGTTCAGCGCTGCCTGATACTCCCACTGGCCGTAACCGGTCAGCTGCTCGGAAATCTGGGTTTCGCCTTTAAAACCGAAGCGCAGGTAAGACTGATCGCCGTCATTACCGTCGTTATCTGAGAAATAGTGCAGACCATCTACTTTGCCAAACAGGTCTAATTTGTTGCCGTCTTTGTTGTAAATTTCCGCTGCGCTTGCAGAACCTGCTGCAACCAGCAGCGCAGGGATCATCAGGGAGAGAACGCGACGTTTCATTTTATTGCCCTCTGTTATGTGCCTTATTTTTTTGCCACTGCATGCTGAATGTTTAAAATTCAGCCGGCACGCCATTGTGTTTTTATAAAGGGCAATAAGCTATCACGAAAATGCTACGAAATTTCCAAAACTGTTGCATAATGCGAAATAGTTATTTCCGAATGTAAATATTGCGGAATGAATAACCAGCACGTATCGGTAAAAATTATCGCACAAAATATCAAACGAAATTTTACATCATTACTTTCAGCACGTTACATGAGTCCCTGTCTGAGCACTGAATGATAAAACATATTCACCATCTGGGAATACAATAGATCCCGCTATCATCATTTATTTCATTATTACCTTCATTCACCCCGAATGAGATGTTTACCCTAATTATTCCTGCCGGACCTGTATGTCCGGCTTTTTTTTGTCTGTAATTTACCCTCGCCTGCCTGCTGTCGGTCATGTTAATTATCCGGGTTAAAATAACGCCGCTTATTTTTGCCATTAATCGCTAATAATCGCACGTCAGGTTAATTTAGCGGATGAATATTTCCCCACTTAATTTATAACCGTAATAAAGCGCCTCTTCGGCGGCTTATTTCCGTTCGCTGCCACACGGTGCGTCGCTAAAGCGCCCGCCTGCTTTTTTGACGCTGCCTGTTTGCCAGGAAAGTTCTGGAAAAGCAAAGCGGTCCGGCAAAAGTCGTTAAAATGCGCATTTTATTGTCAACTTACGCCGGGCTGACGCCGATCGAGCGCGCATGCGGCTGCGGCTTTGATGCTACACTTCGTCGCTTTGACACTCATGAATAACACTATGACCGCACTGGACGCCGCATCACCCGGAAAACTTCACAGTCGTGTTGCGCTGGGAACACGCACGGTTTTTCTTATCGCCGGCCTTGGCATGTCTTCCTGGGCGCCGCTGGTGCCGTTCGCCAGCCAGCGTCTGCAGCTAAGCGGCGCGTCACTCGGCGCCCTGCTGCTCTGCCTGGGCATGGGATCGCTGGCGGCGATGCCGCTGACCGGATCGCTGGTGGGGCGCTTCGGCTGCCGCCGCGTGATGCTCCTCTCCACGCTGATCGTGCTGGCGACCCTGCCGCTGCTGGCGACGCTGGAGGTGATGTGGATGATGGCAGCGACGCTGATTGTGTTTGGCGCCGGGCTGGGCATGCTGGACGTGGCGATGAACGTGCAGGCGGTCGAGGTGGAGAAAGCGGCGCGCAGGCCGATGATGTCCGGCTTTCACGGCTTCTTTAGCCTCGGCGGCATTCTCGGCGCCGGCGCAATCAGTCTGTTGCTGAGCGTCGGCCTTTCGCCGCTGCTCTCGGTGGCGCTGGTGCTGCTGCTGATGCTGCTGTTGCTGGTCGCCAGCCTGCCAACGCTGATGAGCACGCGTCTGCATCAGCCCGATCAGCCGTGGCTGGTGGTGCCGCGCGGCTTCGTCGCCTTTCTCGGCCTGCTCTGCTTTATTCTGTTTCTTGCCGAAGGCGCGGTGCTCGACTGGGGCGCGCTGCTGCTGCTGCAACGTCCCGGCATGTCGACCGCCCACGCCGGGCTGGGCTACGCCGTCTTCTCCGTGGCGATGACACTCGGCCGCCTGACCGGCGACAGCATCATCCAGCGCTTCGGCCGTTTTCCCGTGATGCTGGCGGGCGCGCTGACGGCGTCGGCCGGGCTGGCGATGGCGGTTTTTCTTCCCTCGCCGCAGGCGGCGCTGCTCGCATTTCTGCTGGTGGGCTTTGGCCTGGCCAATACCGTGCCAATGCTGTTCAATGCCGTCGGGAATCAACAGGATATGCCGGCAAATCTGGGGATTTCCGCCATGACAACGCTGGGATATGCGGGTATTCTCTCAGGTCCGGCTTTAATCGGATTTATTTCTCAATGGCTGAGCCTCAGCGGTGCCTTTCTGCTCATCGCGCTGCTGCTGTTGGCTGTGGCCGCCAGTGCCCGACTGGTTGCGCGATGATTTCAGGTGCCTGAAACGCTATGTTGTATAAGTTCCCGCTGACATCCGGCAATGTCACCCGCTTTTTTGTGGTTTTCAATCTGGTGCTGCTGCTGGCGCTGGGCTTTATGGTGCATAACTCGGTCAATGCCTGGCTGACCGAGAAGCGCTACGCCATGACCGATCTGGCGCGCGCGACGCAAAAGCGCATCGACGCCTACCGCTTCGCCACCTGGCAAATCTATGAGAATCTCGCCACCAGCGCGGCGGGCAGCTCGCCCAACAGCAGCCTGCAGGAGACGCGGCTGCGCCCGGACGTCTACTATCTGGAGAAAACCCGCCGTAAGACCGAGGCGTTGATCTTCGGCTCGCACGACGGCAGCACGCTCGATATGACCATGCGCATGTCGAGCTATCTCGATACGCTGTGGGGCGCCGAAAACCCGACCTGGTCGATGTACTTTCTCAACGGGCAGGACAACAGCCTGATTATGATTTCAACGCTGCCGCTGAAGGATATGGCGACGCGTTATAAAGAGAGCGCCATCAGTTCGCTGGTGGATGGCCGCCGCGCCGAGATGCTGCAGCAGGCGAACGCGCTGGACGAGCGCGAAAGCTTCTCGCCGCTGCGCCATTTCGCCTTTCAGAACGATCACTACTTTACGCTGCGCACCACCTTTAATCAGCCGGGCCATCTGGCGACGGTGGTGGCTTTCGACCTGCCGCTTAACGATCTGATCCCGCAAAATATGCCGCTGGAGAACTTCCAGCTGCGCCAGGACGCCACGCCGGCCGCCGCCAGCGATCAGGAAGAGAACGAAAGCACGCAGATCGCCCTGGTGAACCCTAATCTGGAGATCGCCGCCACGCTGCCGAGCACGCCGCTGCAGCTGGTCTATCGCGTGCCGCTGACCAGCCTGATCGTCGACACGCTGCATAATCTACTGTGGCCGCTGCTGGTGAACCTGCTGCTGTTTCTGCTCTCTTTCGCCGGCATGACCCTGCTGCGCCAGCAGTCGCTGCGCCCGAGCGAGAACCAGAGCGCGGAGCTGGACTCGCTGCGCGTGCTGAATGAAGAGATCGTCGCCAGCCTGCCGGTCGGCCTGCTGGTGTATGACTTTGCCAGCAACCGCACCATCCTCAGCAATAAAATCGCGGAACATCTTTTGCCGCATCTTAATTTGCAAAAGATCATTAATATGTCTGATCAGCATCAGGGCGTGCTGCAGGCGACCATCAATAACGAAGTGTATGAGATCCGCCATGCGCGCAGCGTGCTGTCGCCGCATACCCAGCTGTTTTTAATGCGCGATCAGGATCGCGAGCTGCTGGTGAATAAAAAGTTGCAGAAGGCGCAGCAGGTGCTGGATCGCAACCATCAGATGCGGCAGCAGCTGCTGCAAAACCTCGGCCATGCCCTGAACCGGCCGCTGGAAAAGGTGGTGGCGCAGCTGGTGCAGCTCAGCCAGCGCGACGAAGATGAAACGGTGCTGGATCTGCTGGACGAAAGCCAGGGCCTGGCGCGGCTGGTTGACGATATCGTACTGCTTAACCGGCTGGAGGCGCACGACTGGTCGCCCGACGCCAGCCGCTTCAACCTGCAGGAGCTGCTGGACGAGATCGCGCTGGAAAGCCTGCCGCTGATGCGCCGCAAAGGGCTGTCGCTGGTGGTGAACAACCAGCAGCCCAACGATGAGCAGCGCTTCGGCGACCGCCGCGCGCTGCGCAAAGTGCTCGCCACGCTGATGCACTATGCGCTGACTACCACGCGCTGGGGCAAGATTTCCCTGACGGTCAGCGCCGACGAGGCGCATCCGGACCGCCTGCTGATCCAGCTGGTGGACACCGGCGCGGGACTGAGCGTCGACGAGCTGGCCAACGCTGACTTCCCGTTCCTCGGCGAAACCAGCCAGGATCGCTACGGTCAGGCGTCGGGCATGGCCTTTTTCCTCTGCAAACAGCTCTGCAAGCAGATGGGCGGCAGCCTGGAGATTATCGCCAAACCGGATATCGGCACGCGCTATAACATTCAGCTTCCGCTGGCGCTGGAGCCGCGGCCGGAAGAGGAAGAGGAGAAACTGCTGGACGGCGTGACCGCGCTGATCGATATCGCGGTTGAGGACGTGCACAAAATCGTCTGTCGCCATCTGGAGAACTGGGGCGCGCGCTGCCTGACGCCCGAGGAGCGGCTGTCAGGCCAGGAACATGACGTACTGGTGACCGACGATCCGGCCAGGCTGAGCGGCTGGGCGCTGCTGCTGGCGGAAGATGAGCTGGGTCACCATGCGCTAAACGATCGGCAATATCGGGTCAACTTCAATCTCAGCAACGCGCTGCAGGATGCGCTGCTGGCCCTGATTGAGAATCAGCTGGCCCATGATTCAATGGAGGAGAGTACAGAGGACGAGGAGCTAACCCCGCTGCTCAGCGGCGGCTATTTCCAGCTGTTTACCGAGACAGTACCGCCTGATGTAAAGAGACTGTATACTGAGTCGGCGGAAAAGGACTACGCCATGCTTGCTCAGACAGCGCATCGCCTGAAAGGCGTGTTTGCCATGCTTAACCTGACGCCGGGCAAACAGCTTTGTGAAGAGTTAGAACAGCACATCAAAGCATGTGACGATTCAAACATTACAAATACCACCAGTGACATCGACACTTACGTCAATGAACTGCTGCAGCAAGGTAACCAATAAGATGAATAACTTAAATGTAATTATTGCCGATGACCATCCGATTGTTCTTTTCGGTATCCGAAAATCTCTGGAACAAATTGAATGGGTCAACGTTGTAGGTGAGTTCGAAGACTCAACAGCACTGATTAACAGCTTGTCAAAACTCGACGCCAACGTTCTGATCACCGATCTCTCCATGCCTGGCGAGAAATATGGCGACGGCATTACCCTGATCAAATACATCAAACGTCACTATCCGGACCTGTCGATTATTGTTCTGACCATGAACAACAACCCGGCAATCCTCAGCGCCGTGCTGGATCTGGATATCGAAGGTATCGTGCTGAAACAGGGCGCGCCGACCGATCTGCCGAAAGCGCTGGCCGCCCTGCAAAAAGGCAAGAAGTACACGCCGGAAAGCGTGGCGAAACTGCTGGAGAAAATCAGCGCCGGTGGCTATGGCGACAAGCGTCTGTCGCCGAAAGAGAGCGAAGTGCTGCGTCTGTTCGCTGAAGGCTTCCTGGTGACGGAGATCGCCAAGAAACTGAACCGCAGCATTAAAACCATCAGCAGCCAGAAGAAGTCGGCGATGATGAAGCTGGGCGTCGATAACGATATCGCCCTGCTGAACTACCTCTCCTCTGTCAGCGCCACTCAGGTAGAAAGAGAGTAACGCGTCTGTCAGGCGGCGCGCTCGCGCCGCCTGTCTTTTATCACGCCCTGACCCGCCCCTACCCTTCCCGCGTCTTTCTCACGCGCTCCGCATAGACCGCCAGCGTGGTTTTCAGCACGTCCAGCGTCACCGGCTTCGACAAGCAGTTATCCATGCCCGCTTCCATACAGCGCTGCTTCTCTTCCGCCAGCGCATTCGCGGTCACGCCGATCACCGGGAAAACGTGACCCAGCTGACGCAGACGCTGCGTCAGGCGATAGCCATCCATATTCGGCATATTGACGTCGCTCAGCACGATATCGATCTCGCTGCGGCTGATGACGTTGAGCGCATCGACGCCGTCCTGCGCGGTTTTCACCCGATAGCCCAGCGTGCCGAGCTGTTCCGACAGCAGCATACGGTTGATGGGGTGATCGTCGACGATCAGGATCAGGATGTCGTCATTGCTGACCACCTCTTCCGTCGGCGCGGTAAGCGGCAGGCTCGCCGCCGTGTCGCTCTGGATGGCGATGCGGTAGATGCGCGCCAGCAGGCTCGGCAGCTCATGCGGCGTTGCGGTGCTGTGCACCCAGCGGCCCGGCGCAATTTCGCGCGGCATGTCGATATGCGCGCCGCTAAAGACGACCACCGCACGCAGCGGCTGTTCGCCCTCCTGCTCGTAGTCAGTGATCAACACGTCGTCGCTGCCCGGCTTGCCGTTATAGGGCAGGATCTGGATCCCCTGCTGCTGCAGATCGCGCTCGATAAAGCTGGCGAGATAGTCGTTGCGCATGTCGATCCACAGGGTTTTCTCGTGCAGCCCGTCGAGCAGCGGCGGCGCCGGCTGCTGGCCGTTATAGATGGGAATACGCACGATAAACTGGCTGCCCATGCCCGGCTCCGAGTCCACCTCGATATCGCCGTCCATCATATTGGTCAGCTTTTCGCAGATGGCGAGGCCGAGGCCGGTGCCCTGGAAGTTGCGCTGAACGCCGTTGCCCACCTGGAAAAAGGGATCGAACAGGCGCGTGATCTCTTTGGCCGGAATGCCGACGCCGGTGTCGCGGATGCGGAACGCCAGATAGCCCTCTTTCACAAAGGCATGCAGGATAATGCAGCCGGTGTGGGTGAACTTGATAGCGTTGTTAAGCAGGTTGGAGATCACCTGCTGCAGCCGCAGCGGATCGCCATCCAGCGCCAGCGGCACGTCATGCTCGATAAAGCAGTAGAGCGTCAGCCGCTTTTTCATCACCAGCGACAGGTAGTTGCCGGCGATATGGGTGATCACCTCACGCGGCGAGAACGGCCGCGGCTCGATCTTCAGCTGCTCTGATTCAATCTTGGAAAAGTCGAGGATATCGCTGATGATTTTCAGCAGCAGGCTCGACGAGTTGTTCATCGCGGTGACCAGCGAATCGACCTCTTTCGGCAGCTGTTTGGTCTGCAGCAGATCCAGGTTGCCGATGATGCCGTAAAGCGGCGTGCGCAGCTCGTGGCTGACGGTGGCGAGGAACATCGATTTCGACTGGCTCGCCTGCTCCGCCGCCTGCGCCATCTCCTGCAGCGACTGCTCCATGCGCACGCGCGCGGAGACGTCCACCAGCACGCAGATCGCCACGTTCTCATTGCGGTAGCGCGAATGCACGAAGCTGATCTGCAGGTTGGTGTTGCTGCCGGTCAGCACGTCAACGAAGTTGACCTGCTGGCCGCCGATGATTTCGTTGAGCCGCTGACGATCTTCCTGCGTCAGCAGCGTCAGATAGTTGTGCGCCAGCTCGTTGCTGAGAATATTGGTGCCGTCGCGGGTGCGCAGAATGCAGATCCCCACCGGCGCCGAGGCGACGATTTTACGGTTGAACTGCTCATGCTCTTCCAGCCGGTGCGCGTTCTCTTCTGCCGGCAGGAACATGCGGCGCTCAAACAGCCAGGCGAGGGTAAACAGCACGATGGCGCTGAGAATATTCAGCAGCAGCGCGTTGATGATCATCAGCTTGAGCTGATCCACCAGCACGCGCGTCGACACCGACCACACCACGCTCATATCGGAAGGCGGCAGCGGCTTTTTCAGCACCAGCTGGCGGTAGCCGTCGAGATAGCCGAACCAGGTTTGATCGTCGGGCAGGTCGTTGAGCGAATAGCCCGCGCCGCCGCGCCGCGAGGTGAGCAGCGGACGGTCATTCTCATCGATGATGGTGGCCACCACCGGCAGGCTGCCGGGCTGAATAAACTCATCCAGCCGGATATTCTGCTCGACGCCCAGCAGCGCCTGCAGCTTATTGGCGACGTAGACCGGCACCATCATATAAAAGGTGCCGACGCCGGGCTGCGCGCTGGCGCTGACCCAGTAGAGCGGATTGCGGCGCTCTTCGTCGTTGCCGTTGCGGTAGCGCAGCACGCGTTCGCGTAGCGCCTTCAGGCTGCGTTCGCGATCGACGTTGCTGCTGCCGATGGTAAAGTCTGCCAGACACTGGCTTTCGCCGCCGATAAAAAAGACGCGGTTCAGTTCATAGGTCGAGGCGAAATTGCTCTTCCAGTAGTTGATGTAGTAGCTGAGCGAATCGAGCGAGTTGCGCCAGGTCGTGCTCATCGACGAGCAGTCGCCGTCGGAGAACAGCGGGGTGAACTGCGGCTGGGTCGATTTGCCCGGCAGCACGCCGTTGATCATGTCGAGGCCGCTGCTGGCGCTGGTCAGCCGGTTTTCCGTAATGTACTTCAGCTCGCGCATTACGTCGGCGGAGTGCCGCACGTACCATTCCGCCTGGCCATAGTTGCTGGCGAACTCCTGCCGCACGCTGCTCTCTTTGTCATGCAGCACGCTGATGATAAAGAAGGTGGTCAGCACCGCGCCCAGCGTCCACAGCAGCAGCGCCAGCGCGCGAAACAGATAGCGTGAGATACGCAGCGTGGTTCGGAAAGAGACCAGATATTTCAAGGGAAACTCACTACGGCAAGGTTAAGGACGGGCTGGTTTCAGAATGCTCATTACACTAGCCGTATCAGGGAGAAAAAGCCAGTCGGCATCCGCGCTTAGCGAGCCGCGCCGCAAAAAGCAACGGCAGGTCGGGTTGCCCTTTCCTGCCGTTAAAGTCGTGCCGCCTTCCCTGGCGGCGTGAGCCTGAAGCGCTGAAGAATTACTCTTCTTCGTCAGCTTCCGGCGCGTCGTCGTCGGTGTCGACTTCCGGCGCGATATCCTCTTCGCCTTCCGCTACGCTGCCGTCGATAGCGTCCAGCTCTTCCTCTTCGACCGGTTCAGCCACGCGCTGCAGGCCGACAACGTTCTCATCTTCCGCGGTACGGATCAGGATCACGCCCTGGGTGTTACGGCCCACTACGCTGACCTCGGAGACGCGGGTGCGCACCAGAGTGCCAGCGTCGGTGATCATCATAATCTGATCGCCGTCCACCACCTGCACCGCGCCAATCACCGGACCGTTACGCTCGGTGACCTTAATGGAGATCACGCCCTGGGTCGCACGCGACTTGGTGGGATACTCGCTGTTGGCGGTGCGCTTGCCGTAGCCGTTTTGCGTCACGGTGAGGATAGCGCCCTCTTCGCGCGGCACGATCAGCGACACCACGCGATCCCCTTCCGCCAGCTTGATGCCGCGCACGCCGGAGGCGGTACGGCCCATGGCGCGTACCGCGTTTTCCGCGAAGCGCACCACTTTACCGGCGGCGGAGAAGAGCATCGCCTCGTCGTTGCCGTTGGTCAGCGCCACGCCGATCAGCTCGTCATCCTCGCGCAGATTCACCGCGATGATGCCTGCGCTGCGCGGACGACTGAACTCCTGCAGGGCCGTTTTCTTCACAGTGCCGCTGGCGGTCGCCATAAAGATGTTGAAGCCTTCGGTGTACTCGCGCACCGGCAGAATCGCGGTGATGCGCTCGTCAGGCTGCAGCGGCAGCAGGTTGACGATCGGACGGCCACGCGCGCCGCGGCTCGCTTCCGGCAGCTGGTAAACCTTCATCCAGTAGAGACGGCCGCGGCTGGAGAAGCAGAGGATGGTGTCGTGAGTGTTGGCCACCAGCAGACGATCGATAAAATCCTCTTCTTTAATGCGCGCCGCCGACTTGCCTTTGCCGCCGCGACGCTGCGCTTCGTAATCCGACAGCGGCTGGTACTTGACGTAGCCCTGATGAGAGAGCGTCACCACCACGTCTTCCTGATTGATCAGGTCTTCGATGTTGATATCAGCGCTGTTGGCGGTGATCTCGGTGCGACGCTCGTCGCCAAACTGGTCGCGCATGGCGATCAGCTCTTCGCGGATCACTTCCATCAGACGCTCGGCGTTCATCAGGATGTTAAGCAGCTCGGCAATCTGCTCCAGCAGCTCTTTGTACTCGTCGAGCAGTTTTTCATGCTCAAGGCCGGTGAGCTTCTGCAGACGCAGATCGAGGATCGCCTGCGCCTGCTGTTCGGTCAGATAGTAGCGACCGTCGCGGATGCCGAACGCGTCGTCCAGCCACTCGGGACGCGCGGCGTCGTCGCCCGCGCGTTCCAGCATGGCGGAGACGTTGCCCAGATCCCACGGCTGCGCGATCAGGCCCGCTTTCGCCTCGGCCGGGTTCGGCGCGCGGCGGATCAGCTCGATAATCGGATCGATGTTGGCCAGCGCGATCGCCAGACCTTCAAGGATATGGGCGCGGTCGCGCGCTTTGCGCAGTTCGAAAATCGTGCGGCGCGTCACCACTTCGCGACGGTGACGCACGAAGGCTTCGAGGATCTCCTTCAGCGTCATGATCTTCGGCTGGCCCTGATGCAGCGCCACCATGTTGATGCCGAACGACACCTGCAGCTGGGTCAGCGAGTAGAGGTTGTTGAGCACCACTTCGCCTACCGCATCGCGCTTCACTTCGATCACGATGCGCATGCCGTCTTTGTCCGACTCGTCGCGCAGCGCGCTGATGCCTTCGACGCGCTTCTCTTTCACCAGCTCGGCGATTTTCTCAATCAGGCGCGCTTTGTTCACCTGATAGGGGATCTGATGCACCACGATGGTTTCGCGGCCGGTTTTGGCGTCGGTTTCCACTTCGCCGCGCGCGCGGATGTAGATCTTGCCGCGCCCGGTGCGGTACGCCTCTTCAATGCCGCGACGGCCGTTGATGATGGCGGCGGTCGGGAAATCAGGCCCCGGAATATGCTCCATCAGGCCTTCAACGCTGATATCTTCGTCGTCGATATAGGCGAGGCAGCCGTTGATCACTTCCGTCAGGTTATGCGGCGGAATGTTGGTCGCCATGCCGACGGCGATGCCGGAGGAACCGTTCACCAGCAGGTTAGGGATTTTGGTCGGCAGAACTTCAGGGATCTGCTCGGTGCCGTCATAGTTCGGGACGAAATCGACGGTCTCTTTTTCCAGGTCAGCCAGCAGATCGTGGGCGATACGCGACATACGCACTTCGGTATAACGCATCGCCGCGGCGGAGTCGCCGTCGACGGAGCCGAAGTTGCCCTGTCCGTCCACCAGCATGTAACGCAGGGAGAAAGGCTGAGCCATGCGGACGATTGTGTCGTAAACGGCGGAATCCCCGTGCGGGTGATATTTACCGATAACGTCACCGACCACACGGGCGGATTTCTTATAGGGTTTGTTCCAGTCGTTACCCAGTTCGCTCATCGCGTAGAGCACGCGGCGGTGGACAGGCTTCAGGCCGTCACGCACATCGGGTAAGGCTCGGCCAACGATGACCGACATGGCGTAATCGAGATAGGAGCTTTTTAACTCTTCTTCGATATTGACCGGTGTAATTTCTCTTGCAAGGTCGCTCATGGAGCCGCTTTCCCTCTACATATGCCCGGATTTTAAAGGTGCGAAAGTATATCACACCCCGGCCCGCTGGTGAACGTTAACCACCGTTTTCACGCGCTTTTCCTCGCGCCGGAAAGGTGCGCCCGAAGGCAATAAGCGTTTATACTCAGTCAACATTTTGTCTGGAGTAATGATTCAATGAATGCACAACCGCAGGAAACGCAGCCCAACGTCGATGCGCAGGAAATTGCTAAGTTTGAGGCCGTCGCGTCGCGCTGGTGGGATCTGGAGGGGGAATTCAAACCTCTGCACCGCATCAACCCGCTGCGTCTGGGCTTTATCGCGCAGCACAGCAACGGCTTGTTCGGCAAGAAAGTGCTGGACGTCGGCTGCGGCGGCGGCATCCTGGCGGAGAGCATGGCGCGCGAAGGAGCGCAGGTCACCGGACTCGATATGGGCGCTGAACCGCTGCAGGTGGCGCGCCTGCACGCCGAGGAGAACGGCGTGACGCTCGACTACGTGCAGCAGACGGTAGAAGATCACGCCGAGGCGTTCGCCGGTCAGTATGACGTGGTGACCTGTATGGAGATGCTGGAGCATGTGCCGGATCCGCGTTCCGTGGTGCACGCCTGCGCGCGTCTGGTGAAGCCGGGCGGCGAGGTGTTTTTCTCTACCATCAACCGCAACCCGAAGGCCTGGCTGATGGCGGTATTCGGCGCGGAGTACGTGCTGCGCATGGTGCCGCGCGGCACGCACGACGTGAAAAAGTTTATCCGCCCGTCCGAGCTGCTGGGCTGGGTTGATGAAACCGCGCTGCGCGAGCAGCACATTATCGGCCTGCACTACAACCCGCTGACCAACCAGTTCCGACTGGGGCGCGGTGTCGATGTGAACTATATGGTGCATACCCGCCACGTTAAAAAGTAACGCGCTGGCGCGCTTGCAAGCATTAGCCATGCGGCGCGTCGCGCTATAACTAAAATAGCGGATGCGCCAGTCCATTGACGTGAAAAAAAGCAGCCTGAATGAAAAATCAGCGGTTGGTCAAAACACAGAATTATTCCTAAAAACTGTTGACAGCTGATTGAGCCTTATAAGTCGCGGGGTTATCAATTCGCTCCGAAATTTCAAGATTTAAATCTACTTTTTGGGTCTTGTTAACCGCCAGCAGGTCACTAAAATAACCTCCATATTGTTACCAAATCTCTCCCAACCCCCAACATATAGTGTTTATCCACAGAATTATTCACATTGAATAACCCTGTGAATAAACAGGGGACTCTTTTTCACTTACGGATGGTATAACGCGACATGAATCAAAGTCTGCTCGTCACTAAACGCGATGGCCGCCAGGAACGCATTGATCTCGATAAAATTCACCGGGTACTCGACTGGGCCGCTGAAGGGCTGAATAACGTCTCGGTTTCCCAGGTCGAACTGCGCTCCCATATCCAGTTTTATGATGGCATCAGAACCTCTGATATTCATGAAACCATCATCAAGGCCGCAGCAGACCTGATCTCGCGCGATGCGCCGGACTATCAATACCTCGCGGCTCGCCTGGCGATCTTCCACCTGCGTAAAAAAGCCTACGGCCAGTTCGAGCCGCCGAAGCTCTACGATCAGGTGGTGCGCATGGTAGAGATGGGCAAATATGACCATCACCTGCTGGAAGACTACAGCGTTGAAGAGTTCGAGCAGATGGACGGCTTTATCGACCACTGGCGCGATATGAACTTCTCCTACGCGGCGGTGAAACAGCTGGAAGGCAAGTACCTGGCGCAGAACCGCGTCACCGGCGATATCTACGAGAGCGCGCAGTTCCTCTATATTCTGGTCGCCGCCTGCCTCTTCTCCGGCTATCCGCGCGACACGCGCATGGACTACATCAAGCGCTTCTACGACGCGATTTCTACCTTTAAGATTTCGCTGCCGACGCCGATCATGTCCGGCGTGCGCACCCCGACGCGCCAGTTCAGCTCCTGCGTGCTGATCGAGTGCGGCGACAGCCTCGACTCCATCAACGCTACCTCCAGCGCCATCGTGAAGTATGTGTCGCAGCGCGCCGGTATCGGCATCAACGCCGGCCGCATTCGCGCGCTGGGCAGCCCGATCCGCGGCGGCGAAGCGTTCCACACCGGCTGTATCCCGTTCTATAAGCATTTCCAGACCGCGGTGAAATCCTGCTCGCAGGGTGGCGTGCGCGGCGGTGCGGCGACGCTGTTCTACCCGATGTGGCATCTGGAAGTGGAAAGCCTGCTGGTGCTGAAGAACAACCGCGGCGTCGAAGGCAACCGCGTGCGTCACATGGACTACGGCGTGCAGATCAACAAGCTGATGTATCAGCGCCTGCTGAAGGGTGAAGAGATCACCTTGTTCAGCCCGTCCGATGTGCCTGGCCTCTACGACGCCTTCTTCGCCGATCAGGAAGAGTTCGAGCGCCTCTATACCAAATATGAGCAGGACGACAGCATCCGCAAACAGCGCGTGAAAGCGGTCGATCTCTTCTCGCTGATGATGCAGGAGCGCGCCTCTACCGGCCGTATCTACATTCAGAACGTCGACCACTGCAACACCCACAGCCCGTTCGACGCCAGCATCGCGCCGGTGCGCCAGTCCAACCTCTGTCTGGAGATTGCGCTGCCGACCAAACCGCTGGAAGACGTCAACGACGAGAACGGCGAAATCGCCCTCTGTACGCTGTCGGCGTTCAACCTCGGCGCCATTGAGAGCCTGGACGATCTGGAAGAGCTGGCGACCCTGGCGGTGCGCGCGCTCGACGCCCTGCTCGACTATCAGGACTACCCGATTCCGGCGGCAAAACGCGGCGCGATGGGCCGTCGCACCCTGGGCATCGGCGTGATCAACTTCGCCTACTATCTGGCGAAGAACGGCGTGCGCTATTCCGACGGCAGCGCCAACAACCTGACGCACAGAACGTTCGAAGCGATCCAGTACTACCTGCTGAAAGCCTCTAACGAGCTGGCGAAAGAACAAGGCGCCTGCCCGTGGTTCAACGAAACCACCTACTCGCAGGGCATTATGCCGATCGATACCTATAAAAAGGATCTCGACACCATCTGCAACGAGCCGCTGCACCTGGACTGGGACGGCCTGCGCGAGTCGATCAAGACGCACGGTCTGCGCAACTCCACGCTTTCTGCGCTGATGCCGTCTGAGACCTCGTCGCAGATCTCCAACGCCACCAACGGCATTGAGCCGCCGCGCGGCCATATCAGCATCAAAGCCTCGAAAGACGGCATTCTGCGTCAGGTGGTGCCGGAGTATGAGCGTCTGAAGGATCAGTACGAGCTGCTGTGGGAAATGCCGTCCAACGACGGTTATCTGCAGCTGGTCGGCGTGATGCAGAAGTTTATCGATCAGGCGATCTCCTCTAACACCAACTACGATCCGTCGCGCTTCGCCAACGGCAAGGTGCCGATGAAGCAGCTGCTGAAAGATCTGCTGACCGCGTACAAGTTCGGCGTGAAGACGCTCTACTATCAAAACACCCGCGACGGTGCGGAAGACGCGCAGGACGATCTGGCGCCTTCTATTCAGGATGACGGTTGCGAAAGCGGCGCTTGTAAGATTTAAGGTTGGGCGGGAGCGCGTCTCCCGCCTGCGTCATTTCACGGGGCCGCGCTGCGCCCCGTCTACATTTGGACAGTTTCATGGCTTACACAACGTTCTCACAGAATAAAAACGATCAGCTGAAAGAGCCGATGTTCTTTGGTCAGTCCGTCAACGTGGCGCGCTTCGACCAGCAGAAGTATGACATTTTTGAAAAGCTGATCGAGAAGCAGCTCTCTTTCTTCTGGCGTCCGGAAGAGGTGGACGTGTCGCGCGACCGCATCGACTATCAGGCGCTGCCAGAGCATGAGAAGCACATCTTTATCAGCAACCTGAAGTATCAGACGCTGCTCGACTCGATTCAGGGCCGCAGCCCGAACGTTGCGCTGCTGCCGCTGATCTCGATTCCCGAGCTGGAAACATGGGTCGAGACATGGGCCTTCTCCGAGACCATCCACTCGCGCTCTTACACCCATATCATTCGTAATATCGTTAACGATCCGTCGCTGGTGTTCGACGATATCGTGACCAACGAGCAGATCCTCGCGCGCGCGCAGGATATCTCGAAGTACTACGACGATCTGATCGAGATGACCAACTACTGGCATCTGCTGGGCGAAGGCACCCATCAGGTTAACGGCAAAAGCGTCACCGTTAGCGTGCGCGCGCTGAAAAAGCAGCTCTATATCTGCCTGATGAGCGTCAATGCGCTGGAGGCGATCCGCTTCTACGTCAGCTTTGCCTGCTCTTTCGCCTTCGCCGAGCGCGAGCTGATGGAGGGCAACGCCAAGATTATCCGCCTGATTGCGCGCGATGAAGCGCTGCACCTGACCGGCACCCAGCATATGCTGAACCTGATGCGCACCGGCGAAGACGATCCAGAGATGAAAGAGATCGCCGCCGAGTGTCGCGAAGAGTGTTTCGACCTGTTCAAGAAGGCAGCCGAGCAGGAGAAAGAGTGGGCGGAGTATCTGTTCAGCGGCGGTTCGATGATCGGCCTGAACAAAGATATTCTCTGCCAGTACATCGAGTACATCACCAATATCCGCATGCAGGCGGTGGGCCTGGATCTGCCGTTCCAGACGCGCTCTAACCCGATTCCGTGGATCAACTCCTGGCTGGTGTCGGACAACGTGCAGGTGGCGCCGCAGGAAGTGGAAGTGAGTTCCTATCTGGTGGGTCAGATCGACTCTGAAGTGGGCGAAGACGACTTCAACGACTTCCAGCTGTAAGTATGAGCCGTGCCGTTGTTATCCTGCGCAGCTCCGGCCAGCGGCTGGAGTGCGCAGAGCATCACCCTAACCTGCTGACGACGCTGGAAGCGCACAATCTGTGCGTGGAGTTTCAGTGCCGCGAAGGCTACTGCGGTTCATGCCGCACGCGGCTGCTGAAGGGCGAAGTGCACTATGCCGAAACGCCGCTGGCGTTCGTGCAGCAGGGCGAGATTTTGCCCTGCTGCTGTCTGGCAAAGGGCGAGATTGAAATCGAGCTGTAGCTGGCTTCTTTGCTCTCACAGACCACGCAATAGTCAAAACGCGGAAGGCAGGAAGCGAAGAGCAAAGCGTCCCGCGCCAGGGACAAAAACGCCGGGAGCGTTTTTGAACAACGCAGCGCGTTGGCCCGGTAACGGGCGCACCTCAGGGATGAGGTGCGTATCGGCGCGGGCCGAGCTGGCATGGATGCCGCTTTTTGCGTCTTTGCGATCGCTTCCTGCCTTCCGCGTGGGCTCACGAAGCGACAGACGCCTCCGCTACCCTGTTTTACAGCTTCACCGACTCCAGCACGTCAATCCAGCCGTGGCCGGTGCTGACTTCGCTGCCGTGCAGCCAGCGACGCAGCATATTCATCGCCATCATCGCCACCACCTTCTGCCGCGTCTCCAGATTATGGCGACCGTGGGTAAACTTCACCCGCTGACCCCAGCTCGCTTCCGGCGTATGCAGCGCCAGCGAAACTTCGCCCTCTTCCAGCGATCCGGTCGACAGCGCCAGCACCGTGCCCTGCTGCGCCGCCAGCGCGCGCGTGCGCTGCACCTGCTCCTCCAGCCCTTCCTGATGCGCCGGGAGGATCTCCGCCGCGCTCATCGGCACCTCCGCCGCCGCCAGCTGCCAGTGCAGCAAACCGGCGGTGTACTGCTCGCTCAGCGCCAGACGGAAGCCGCGCTGATCCAGCTCGCGCGCCAGCAGCGCCGGCAGCCCTTCGGTGCCTTCGAAAATGGTGCACTCCGCCAGCAGCAGACGCACCTGCTGCCACACCTGCTCCATCGCCACGCGCTGGCTGGCTGGGCCGGTCAGCTTAATTTCGATAATCGGCATCGACGAGCGATAGCCCATCACCACGCCTTCCGGCAGTGCCAGCGGCTCCAGCTCGGCGGCGATATCGCTCTCGCCGCGACCAAAGGTGGTCAGGCGCAAGCAGAGCGGCGGCTCCGGCAGCTCGAACTGCTGCTTCAGGCGCGGCAGGATCTGCTGCTCTACCATCACCTTAAATTCCGACGGCACGCCAGGCGTGAAAAAGATCCAGCAGCGATTCAGCCGCAGCGCAAAGCCGCAGGCGGTGCCAACCGGGTTGTCGAGCATCTCGGCATTGGCGGGGATCTCCGCCTGCTTGCGGTTGCTGGCCGCCATCACGCGCCCGCGACTGGCGAACCACGCCTCGATGTTATCCAGCCACGCCTGATGCAGCTCCAGCTCGACGCCGCTCGCCTGCGCCGCCGCCAGCGCGCTGAGATCGTCGCTGGTCGGGCCAAGCCCGCCGTTGACAATCAGCACATCAGCCACCTGACTGCGCGCCTGTAGCGTCTCCACCAGCGACGACAGCGAATCACCCACCGTGCTGCGGCTGCTCATCGGCAGACCATGTTGAAACAGCACATCCGCCAGCCAGGCGGCATTGGTATCGACGATTTGGCCGTGCAGCACCTCATCTCCTGTAGACAACATCTCGACTCTTATCACGTGTTCATCTCCTTTTGTCCGTCGATCTACTGTAGGAAGCGCGCTGCGTAAACTCAACACAATCCTGCGCTTTTCGCATTAAGGGAGAGAGGGCCTTACGGGAGTGGGAAAAAAGAGGGAAAAAACAAACGGCGGGAGAGCCCCGCCGTTTTCAGCGACGCGCCTTAGCGGCGCGCCAGCAACAGACCGAGCACCAGACCGGCGGCAGCGCCGATACCGATACCCTGCCAGGGTTTCTCATGCACGTAATCGTCGGCGCGATAGGCGACGTTTTTTGCGCGGTAGTAGTAGCTGTCAGAGGCCTGGCTAACGCGGGATTTCACGTCTTCCAGCGCCTGCTCCGCTTTGGTTTTCAGCTCGATGTACTTCTGATCGGTCGGATCGCCCGATGACTTCAACACCTCTTCCAGGGTCTCCGTCAGCAGCGCCAAATCATCATCCAGATTGGTGTCGAAAGCTTCTGTCTCTTTAACCATCATTTCCTCCGTGTCATTTACAAAGCAGTCTCTTAACTATAGCGGCTAAATCGCCGTTTGCAGGTCGGTTCCACCAGGATTGTGCTGAGTTTCCCCCTGACGCGACCCGATGCGAAAGTCGCGAGGCGTCTTGATTAATCTGATAAATTTAAGGCGGACTGAATTTTTCACTTACCGGACTGTCGTACCCTGCTGTTATCTGCGCTTTTGGATCGCCTGTGCGCAGAGCAGGACAGTCACAACACACTCGAACGCTAAGGAATAATTTCTGGCATGAATCGAAGAATGTTTATGAAAGCGTCAATGGCCTTTTCCGCCGTCAGCGGCATGACAGGCCTGTCCACGCTGTTTGCGCAATCCGCCTGGGCAGAAGATGGCATTGCAGACGGTGCCGCCGTGCGCTTCGATTTCGAGGTGCTGAAAAAGAAAGCCGCCGCGCTGGCGAAACAGCCGTGGGGCGGCGCGCCGGGCGCGCTGCCAGAGACGCTGGCAACGCTGACGCCGCAGGCGTACAACGAAATTCAGTACGACGCCGGTCACTCGCTGTGGAACAACATCCCGGATCGCCAGCTTGACGTGCAGTTCTTCCACGTCGGCATGGGCTTTAAGCGCCGCATCCGCATGTTCTCCGTCGACGCCGACAGCCGCGAGGCGCGTGAGATCCACTTCCGTCCGGAGCTGTTCAACTATAACAACGCGAAGGTCGATACCCAGCAGCTGGTGGGCAAAACCGATCTCGGCTTCGCCGGCTTTCGCGCCTTTAAAAAACCGGAGCTGGCGCGCCGCGATATCGTCTCCTTTCTCGGCGCCAGCTACTTCCGCGCCGTGGATGACACCTATCAGTACGGTCTCTCCGCACGCGGCGTGGCGGTCAACACCTTCAGCAACGGCAGCGAAGAGTTTCCTGACTTCACCGCCTTCTGGTTTGAAACGCCGAAAGCGGACGACACCACCTTTATCGCCTACGCCCTGCTGGATGGCGCCAGCATCACCGGCGCCTACAAGTTCACCATTCACTGCGAGGCGAACCGCGTGGTGATGGAGGTGGAGAACCATCTCTATGCGCGCAAAGCGATTCGCCAGCTCGGCATCGCGCCAATGACCAGCATGTTCAGCTGCGGCACCAACGAGCGCCGCATGTGCAACACCTATCATCCGCAGATCCACGACTCCGATCGGCTGGCGATGTGGAGCGGCAGCGGCGAGTGGATCGCGCGCCCGCTCAACAACCCGCAGAAGCTGCAGTTCAACGCCTATCAGGATGAGAACCCACGCGGCTTCGGTCTGCTGCAGCTTAACCATGATTTCAAAGATTATCAGGACGTGATCGGCTGGTATGACAAACGTCCCAGCCTGTGGGTCGAGCCAGTGGGCAAATGGGGCAAAGGCGCCATTAACCTGATGGAGATCCCGACCACCGGCGAGACGCTGGATAATATCGTCTGCTTCTGGCAGCCGGCCGAGCCGATCAAGGCGGGCAGCGAGTTCAGCTTCGCCTATAAGCTCTACTGGAGCGGTCTGCCGCCGGTGCGCAGCGGTCTGGCGCGCGTTGACGCCACCCGCACCGGTATTGGCGGTTTCCCGGAGGGCTGGGCGCCGGGCGAGCATTTCCCGGATACATGGTGCCGTCGTTTCGCCATCGATTTCGTCGGCGGCGATCTGAAAGCGGCCGCGCCGAAGGGCATCGAACCGGTGATCACCCTCTCCTCCGGCACCTTTAAGCAGGTGGAAATCCTCTACGTCGAGCCGATGAACGGCTATCGCATCCTGTTCGACTGGTATCCAGACAGCGACGCCACCACGCCGGTGGAGATGCGTCTGTTCCTGCGCACCAAAGATGAAACCCTGAGCGAAACCTGGCTCTATCAGTATTTCCCGCCGCCGGCGGATCAGCGTAAATATGTTGATGACCGGCAGATGACGCCGGGCTAAAAGAGAAAGAAAAGCGGCGAGCCTTTTAGCTCGCCGTTTTTATTTGCGCATCTCAATATGCGGAATATTGTCTTCCAGATAGATCTCGCCGACTGCCTGAAAACCGAGGCGGCCATAAAAATCCTGCAGGTGCGCCTGCGCCGACAGATAAACCCCGCGCCCCGGCCAGTGCTGCTCGCAGCTGCGCAGCGCCTGCTCCATTAGCCGGTTGCCGAGATTCAAACCGCGCGCGCTGGCAGAGACGATAACACGCCCGATCGCCACCGGCGCGGTTGCGTCCGCTGGCGTCAGAATACGCGCGTAGGCCACCAGCTCGTCGCCGCGCATCCCCAGAATATGGCGGTTATCCGCCACCAGATCCTGACCGTCCACGTCCAGATAGGGACAGTTCTGCTCAACGATAAACACGTCGCAGCGCAGCGCCAGCAGCGCATAGAGCTGCGGCGCGCTCAGTTCGCTGTGGTGCCGGTCCTGCCAGCTGATATCCATAGGCTCTCCTGAAGGCAAAAAAAATCAGGCCCGTGGGCCTGATTTCACAAGGGTCAATCGAGTTTACATCAGCGGCTGCGCCATCTGCACCAGCGTAATCAGCGGCTGCGGATAGACGCCGAGCAGCAGCACCAGAATCGCGGAGATCAGCACCACCACGCCGCCGGCGGTAAACGCCCAGTTAGCCGGCGTGTCGCGCGTATGCAGCTCCGGCGGGCTGAGGTAGAGGCTCACGGTCACGCGCAGATAGTAGTAAAGACCGATGGCACTGCCGACAACCACGGCGGCCGTCAGCCACCACAGCTGCGCGTTAACGCCCGACGCGATGACATAGAACTTGCCGATAAAACCAAGCGTCATCGGGATGCCGGCCAGCGACAGCATCATCACCGTCATCACCGCCGACAGCACCGGACGGTGCCAGAACAGGCCGCGATAGGAGTAAAGCGAATCGGCGTCCGGGCCGCGGTACGGGCTGGACATCAGGCTGACCACGCCAAACGCGCCGAGGCTGCTGAACAGGTAGCCCGCCAGGTAAACGCCTGCGGTCTCCAGCGACAGCTCATGGGTTTTCACCGCAATTAGCGCCACCAGCAGATAACCGAGATGGGCAATCGAGGAGTAGCCCAGCAGACGCTTGATGTTGCTCTGCGAAATTGCCATCAGGTTGCCGAACAGGATCGACACAAAGGCGATCAGCCCCAGCACGGTGCGCACCGCCTCGCTGTCGGTCAGCGGCGCGTACATAAACAGACGCATGATCACGCCGAAAATGGCGATCTTGCTGGCGGTGGCGAGGAAGGTCGACACCGGCGCAGGCGCGCCCTGATAGACGTCCGGCGTCCAGAGATGGAATGGCACCAGCGACAGCTTAAAGCCAAGACCGATAATCATCATGCCCAGACCCACCAGCAAAAGCGGCTGCTGGATCATGGTGTCGTTCAGGCTCTCGCCCAGCTTCACAAAGCTCAGGCTGCCGGAGTCGGCATAGATCAGCGCGATGCCGAACAGCAGGAACGACGAGGCGGCCGCCGACAGAATGGTATATTTCAGCGCCGCTTCCAGCGAGCGTTTCTGGCGGAAGGCGTAGCCGATCATGCCGAACAGCGGCAGCGACAGCAGCTCAACGCCGATAAACAGCGACGCCAGATGATTGGCGCTTGCCAGCACGATGCCGCCCAGCGTGGCGATCAGCACCAGCAGGTAGAACTCATCCTTGTTGTCCGGGAAACCAGCCAGCCAGGGATAGGCAAAGGTACAGGTCGCCAGACTCGCGAGGATCACCAGCGCGGTATAGAACACCGCGTAAGGGTCGACCCGCAGCAGCGGCGTCACGTCCATTGCGCCCGCCTGCGCCACAAACCAGAGCGAAACCAGCGCCAGGTTCAAACCGATGACCGTCAGCGTGGCGTTAACAAAGTGGTTGCGTCGCCAGGCAATGGACAGCATCACAACCACCACCGTCAATCCGACGATCAACAGCGGCAGCAACGCGATCAATTGTTGAAAAGTTATTGTCATGGCGAATTACGGCCTTGTAGTTGAAATTGAAGCGGTAAACCACTGCTGAATATTGCTCATCGCGGCATGGGAGGTATCCAGAATCGGCTGCGGGTAAACCCCCAGCAGCACCAGCAGGACCACCAGCACCATGATCATCGTGAACTCACGCGGCGACATGCCCGGCAGCGGATCTTTCGATTTCGCTTCGCCGTAATAGGCGCGCTGCATCATAATCAGCGAGTAAACCGAGGCGAACACCAGCCCAAAGGTGGCGATGACGATAATCACCGGCACCACCTGGAAACTGCCCGTCAGGATCATAAACTCGCCCGCGAAGTTGCCGGTGCCCGGCATCCCGAGGTTGGCCACCGCGAAAAAGAGCGACAGGCCAGGGATCCACTTAATGCGCGACCAGAGGCCGCCCATCTGACGCATATCACGCGTGTGCAGACGCTCATAGAGCTGGCCGCACAGAATAAACAGCGCCGCGGCGGAGAGGCCGTGGGCGATCATCTGCACCACCGCGCCCTGGAACGCGAGCTGGCTGCCGGTGTAGATGGCAATCAGCACGAAGCCCATGTGCGAAATCGAGGTGTAGGCGATCAGGCGCTTGATGTCGGTCTGCGAGAAGGCCATCCACGCGCCGTAGAAGATACCGATAATGCCCAGCCACATGGCGATCGGCGCAAACTCTGCCGAGGCGTTGGGAAACAGCGGCAGGCTGAAGCGCAGCAGGCCGTAGGCCGCGGTTTTCAGCAGGATGCCCGCCAGATCCACCGAGCCGGCGGTTGGGGCCTGGCTGTGCGCGTCAGGCAGCCAGCCGTGCAGCGGCACCACCGGCATTTTGACCGCGAAGGCGATAAAGAAGCCGAGCATCAGCAGATATTCCACCGTATGCGACATCGGCGTTTTCAGCAGCTGTTCGTAGTTGAACGTCCAGACGCCGGTAGCGTTGTAGTGCACAAACACCAGCGCCAGAATCGCAATCAGCATCACCAGCCCCGAGGACTGGGTATAGATGAAGAACTTGGTGGCGGCGGTGATACGAGTTTTACCGTCAGACGCCTTATGACCCCAGAGCGCGATGAGGAAGTACATCGGCACCAGCATCATTTCCCAGAAGAAGAAGAACAGGAACATGTCGATGGCGAGGAAGACGCCGATCACGCCGCCAAGGATCCACATCAGGTTAAGGTGGAAAAAGCCCTGATACTTCTCGATCTCGTTCCAGGAGCAGAGCACTGCCATCAGGCCAAGCAGGCCGGTCAGCACCACCATCAGCAGCGACAGGCCGTCCAGCGCCAGATGGAAACTGATGCCGAAGCGCGGGATCCAGGCCGCAGAGAACTCCGACTGCCACTGCGGCATACCCGCCGCCTGCGTCAGTGTATAGCCGCCCTGCAGCCAGAGCTGCAGCGAAAGCGCCAGCGTCAGGCCCATGGTGATCAGGGCTATCCAGCGCGGCGTTTTCGCGCCGAGACGCTCAGCCAGCCAGCAAAGTAAGCCGCCGACGAATGGAATGATTATTAGCCAAGGTAATAGCACTGGGTTTTCCCTTTTTTCTGCCTTTGTTCAGGCTATCTTGCGTGCCGCCTTGCAGCGGACTGCGCCGATAACACCCTCATATCAGGCAATTTTTAACATTCTTGACCAGGGGCGACTGCCGAGCCGCCCCGCTCATCAACCTTAAACCACCAGCATCAGCGCCAGCACTACCACGGCGCCAATGCTCATCGAGGCGACATACCAGCGCAGATAGCCGTTTTCGCTGACCACCAGGCCTTTATTGGCGATACGCGACACCAGTGCAGGCAGGTTCATCACGCCATTCAGCGGGTCGCGCTGCAGTAGCCAGGCGATGCCGAGATAGGGTTTGACGAATACCTTGTCGTACAGCCAGTCGAAGCCCCAGGCGGCGAACCACCAGGTGCCGAAGAAACGGCCCGGCGCGCTGTTGGCGACGCGGCTGACCAGCTGACGTTTGCCCAGCCAGAGTGCGGCGGCGATCAGGATGCCGACCACGGCGACCACGCCAGAGGCGATCTCCAGTCCGACCTTGCCCGCTTCGCCCGTTTCGCTGTGCGGCAGCACGCCCGCCAGCGGCGGCGTAATCAGCGCGCCGACGAAGGTCGACAGCACCAGCAGCACAATCAGCGGCAGATGATGAGTAATGCCTTTGCCCGCGTGGGCGTGGATCTTCTCTTCGCCGTGGAACACGATGAAGATCATGCGGAAGGTATAGATGGATGTCAGGAAGGCGCCCACCAGACCCGCCGCCATCAGATTGATGTGGCCGTTCGCCAGCGCGCCGAACAGGATCTCATCTTTACTGTAGAAGCCCGCGGTAATCAGCGGCAGCGCAGCCAGCGCGGCGCCGCCCACCAGGAAGCAGGCGTAGACCAGCGGAATGCTTTTCCGCAGGCCGCCCATCTTGAAGATGTTCTGCTCATGGTGGCAGGCGAGGATCACCGAACCCGACGAGAGGAACAGTAGCGCTTTAAAGAAGGCGTGGGTCATCAGGTGAAAAATCGCCGCGTCCCACGCCTGCACGCCGAGCGCCAGGAACATGTAGCCGATCTGGCTCATGGTCGAATAGGCCAGCACGCGCTTGATATCGGTCTGCACCAGCGCGGCGAAGCCCGCCAGCACCAGGGTAATCGCGCCGACGATGCCCACCAGATGCAGCACGTCCGGGGTCAGCAGGAACAGGCCGTGGCTGCGGGCGATCAGGTAGACGCCCGCCGTCACCATGGTTGCCGCGTGGATCAGCGCCGACACCGGGGTCGGGCCCGCCATCGCGTCCGCCAGCCAGGTCTGCAGCGGCAGCTGCGCCGATTTACCGACCGCGCCGCCCAGCAGCATCAGCGTCGCCCACTGCAGCATATGGTTGTCCGCCGCAAAGTGCTGCGGCGCCAGTTCCATCATCTCGCGGAAGTTAAGCGTGCCCAGCTCGTTGTAGAGGATAAACAGCGCAAAGGCGAGGAAGACGTCGCCGACGCGGGTGATGATAAAGGCCTTCATCGCCGCTTTGCCGTTTTCCGGATTGCTGTAGTAGAAGCCGATCAGCAGATAGGAGCAGAGCCCTACCCCTTCCCAGCCGAGATACATCAGCATCAGGTTGTCGGCCAGCACCAGCACCACCATGCTCGCGATGAACAGGTTGGTGTAGGCGAAGAAGCGCGAGTAGCCCTCTTCGCCGCGCATATACCAGGAGGCGAACATATGGATCAGGAAGCCGACGCCGGTCACCACCGACAGCATGGTCAGCGACAGGCCGTCCAGCGTCAGGTTGACTTTGATGTCGAAGTTGCCGACCTGCATCCAGGTCCAGAGCGCCTGGGTAAAGGGCTGCTGGCCGTTGGCGAAAAAGTCGATGCCGACATAGAGCGTCACCAGCGCCGCCAGGCCCACCGAGCCCATGCCGATCGCGGCCGACAGGTTCTCCGACCAGCGACCACGGGAAAACGCCAACAGCAGAAAGCCGATTAGCGGAAACAGGATTGTTAAGTAGAGAAGATTCATCCGCGCATCTCGCTCACAGTATCAATGTTCAGCGTCTGACGACGACGATAGAGCTGGAGCAGCAGCGCCAGGCCGATGCTGGCTTCCGCCGCCGCCAGGCTGATCGCCAGGATATACATCACCTGTCCGTCCGCCTGGCCCCAGTAGCTGCCCGCGACGACCAGCGCCAGCGCGGCCGCGTTAATCATAATTTCCAGGCCGATCAGCATAAACAGCAGGTTGCGCCGCAGCACCAGTGATGTCAGTCCAAGGACAAACAGCACGGCGGCCAGAATTAAGCCGTGTTGTAACGGGATCATGCGTGCTCCTCCTTATTGGCGTCACGATTGCTCAGCACTTCGCCCTGACGCTCTTCGCGTCCGACGTGGAACGCCACCACCAGGCCCGCCAGCAGCAGCATCGAGGCGAGTTCCACCGCCAGCACGTACGGCCCGAACAGGCTGATGCCGACCGCTTTGGCGTCGATCACCGTGCCGTCGATGCCCTGATCGTTAGCGGTCATAATGGCGTAGACCATCACCACCAGCAGCAGCAGCGACACGATGCCCGGCCCAATCCACAGCGACGGCTGCAGCCAGTCGCGCTCCTGCTTCACGGTGGCGTTGCCCAGGTTAAGCATCATCACCACGAAGACGAACAGCACCATAATGGCGCCGGCGTAGACGATGATCTCCAGCGCGCCGGCGAAGTAGGCGCCGAGCGAGAAAAAGACGCCCGCGACAGAGAGCAGCGACACGATCAGATACAGCAGCGCATGCACCGGATTGGTGTGGGTGATCACGCGCAGCGTCGTCAGCACCGCCACCAGTCCGCAAAGATAAAACGCAATTTCCATGCCGGGCTCCTTAAGGCAACAAGCCTTTGACGTCGATAGGTTTGGCTTCGTTTTCCGCGTCGCCCTTCTCTTTCCCTTCGATCGCCATGCCTGCCATGCGGTAGAAGTTGTACTCGGGGTATTTGCCCGGGCCGGAGATCAGCAGATCCTCTTTCTCATACACCAGATCCTGGCGCTTAAATTCGCCCAGTTCGAAATCGGGCGTTAGCTGGATCGCCGTGGTCGGACACGCCTCTTCGCACATCCCGCAGAAAATGCAGCGTGAGAAGTTGATGCGGAAGAACTCCGGATACCAGCGGCCATCTTTGGTTTCCGCTTTCTGCAGCGAGATACAGCTGACCGGGCAGGCGACCGCGCAGAGGTTACAGGCGACGCAGCGCTCTTCGCCGTCCGGATCGCGCGTCAGCACGATACGGCCGCGATAGCGCGGCGGCAGATAGACCGGCTCTTCCGGATACATCTGGGTTTCGCGCTTGGCGAAGGCGTGCATGCCGATCATCCAGATACTGCGCACTGTCGTGCCGAAGCCAACGACAATATCTTTTAAAGTCATCTCAAAAACCCCTTACTGCGCGTTGTACAGAATCACTGCGGCGGTCGCCAGCAGGTTCAACAGCGTCAACGGCAGACAGACCTTCCAGCCGAACGACAGCACCTGGTCATAGCGTGGACGCGGGAGCGCAGCACGAATCAGGATAAACATCACCATAAAGAACGCCGTTTTCAGGGCGAACCAGATGAACGGCGGCAGGAACGGCCCCTGCCAGCCGCCGAAGAACAGCGTCACGATCAGCGCCGAAACGGTGGTGATCGCCACATATTCGCCGACGAAGAACAGGCCGAACTTCATGCCGGCGTATTCGATGTGGTAGCCGTCCGCCAGCTCCTGCTCCGCTTCCGGCTGGTCGAAGGGATGACGGTGACACACCGCCACGCCTGCGATGCAGAAGGTGAGGAAGCCGAAGAACTGCGGGATGATGTTCCACAGATGCGCCTGGCTCTCGACGATAGCGGTCATGTTAAATGACCCCGCCTGCGCCACCACGCCCATCAGCGACAGACCGAGAAACACCTCGTAGCTCAGCGTCTGCGCAGAGGCGCGCATCGCGCCCAGCAGCGAGTATTTGTTGTTGCTCGACCAGCCGGCGAACAGCACCGCATAGACCGCCAGGCCCGCCATCATCAGGAAGAACAGCAGCCCGATATTCAGGTCGGTCACCATCCAGCTCGGTGACACCGGCACGATGGCGAACGCCAGCAGCAGAGAGACGAACGCGATCACCGGCGCCAGAGTAAAGATAAAGCGGTCGGTAAAGGGCGGCACCCAGTCCTCTTTAAAGAACATTTTGATCATATCTGCCGCCAGCTGCAGCGAACCGCCCCAGCCCACGCGGTTCGGGCCGTAGCGGTTCTGCCACAGGCCGAGCAGGCGACGTTCGGCGAAGCTCATAAAGGCGCCGCACGCCACCACCACCAGCAGAATGACGATCGCCTTCACCACGGTCAGAATGATGTCGATAACGTCCGGTGTTAACCAGCTCATTGCGCCGCCTCCTGCAGTTTGTCAATGTGCGCGCCCGCCAGGAACGGCGGCACGCCCGGCATGCCCAGCGGCAGGCCGATCTGTCCCGGCTGCAGCGCGCTGGAGAAGCGCACTGGCAGACGCAGGGTCTCGCCTGAACAGCTGAACTCCACCGCCGCGCCTTCGTTGACGCCCAGCTTCGCCGCGTCCTGCTGGCTGATCACCAGCATCGGCTGCGGCATGCGCTTCTGGAACACCGGCGAACGCTGAGTCATCTCTTCACTGCCGAACAGCTGGTAGTAAGGCGCGACGCGCCACTGCTCGCCGCCGACAAAGGCGGTCGGCACCTGGGTAAACCACGGCAGCGAGGCGTCGCCCGCGTCAAACAGACGCACGCCCGGATCGCCGTTGCGCAGCTTGCCGCCCACTTCAGCCTGGAATTTGTTCCACGCCTGCGGTGAGTTCCAGCCCGGCGCCCAGGCGAACGGGATCTGCGAACGCGGCGCGCTCGGCTGGTTGTTGCCTTCCATCGAGAAGGCAAACATGGTGTCTTTATCCTGCGGCTGACGCGGCTCGTGCACGCTGATATTGGCGCGCGCGGCGGTACGGCCGCTGGAGCGGATGGGCGAACGCGCCAGTTTCTGGCCACGAATGCGGAAGCTGGCGTCCGGTGCCGCCTCTTTGATGCCACTCAGCTGCGGCAGCTTCGCCACCACGGCGTCGATAACGTGATCGAGCTGCGTCCAGTCGATATGACGGCTTTCCAGCGCGCTGTGCAGCGAGTGCAGCCAGCGCCAGCTCTCCAGCATCACGATGCTGTGGTCGTAGTAGGCGGGATCGTAAACCTGGAAGAAGCGCTGCGCGCGGCCTTCGTGGTTTATCGAGGTGCCGTCGCTTTCGGCGAAGCTGGCAGTGGAGAGCACCAGGCCCGCTTTCTCCAGCGTGGCGGTGCGCTGATGATCGACCACAATCACGTTGGCGGCGTTCGCCAGCGCGGCGTCGACCTGCGCTTTCGGCGCGTGGCGATAGAGATCGTTCTCCAGCACCACCACCGTGTCCGCCTCGCCGTTGCGCAGCTGCTCCAGCGCGCTGTCGAGCGTGTTGCCGCCCATCAGCCCCAGACCCATGCTGTTCGCCGCGCCGGCCAGCAGCGTAATGCCGACGTCGGCGCCGCGCGCCTTCAGCGCTTTGGCGACGTTGGCCGCTGCTTCAATCATCGCCGTGCTGCCCGAATGGGTGCCGGAGATAATCAGCGGTTTTTTCGCGCCGGCCAGCGCCTGCACCACCACGTCCAGCTTGCCGTTCAGGCTGCGGTCGAAGTCGCTGACCGCAGGCGCAGATTCATCCAGCGCGCTGGCGATAGCGAAGCCGAGACGCGCCTGGTCTTCTACCGGCGCGCGATAGCTCCACGCGGCGATATCATCGAGACGGGTTTCGTCGACGTTGGTCACGAACAGCGGATGTTTGGCGTGCTGACCGATATTCATAATTGCGGCGATCTGCCAGTCGGCGACTTTCTGCGCCGCAGCCATGTCGCGCGCCTTGCCTTTGACCGCCTGACGCACAGAGAGCGCCACGCGTGCGCCGACCTGGGTCAGATCCTCGCCCAGCACCAGCACCGCGTCGTAGCTTTCCATTTCGCGCAGCGACGGCGTGTAGATACCGCTTTCGCGCAGCACTTTAAGCATCAGCTCCAGACGCGCCTGCTCGCCCGCTGGCATGCCGGTGGAGAAATTGTCTGCGCCGACCAGCTCGCGCAGGGCGAAGTTGCTCTCGACGCTGGCGCGCGGCGAGCCGATGCCGATGACGCGCTTCGCCTGGCGCAGCGTGTCGGCGGCGGCGTTGACCGCCTGCTCCGCATTAAGCTGCACCCAGTCGTTGCCGCGCAGCTGCATCGGATGACGCGGGCGATCGGCACGGTTGACGTAGCCGTAGCCGAAACGGCCGCGATCGCACAGGAAGTAGTGGTTCACCGTGCCGTTGTAGCGGTTTTCGATGCGGCGTAGCTCGCCGTAGCGCTCGCCAGGGCTGGTGTTGCAGCCGACGCTGCACTGCTGGCAGATGCTCGGCGCGAACTGCATGTCCCATTTACGGTTGTAACGCTCGGAGTGGGTTTTATCGGTGAAGACGCCGGTCGGGCAGATCTCCACCAGGTTGCCGGAGAATTCGCTCTCCAGCGTGCCCTCTTCCGGACGGCCGAAGTAGACGTTGTCGTGGGCACCGTAGACGCCCAGATCTTTGCCGTCGGCGTAATCTTTGTAGTAGCGCACGCAGCGATAGCAGGCGATGCAGCGGTTCATCTCATGGGAGATAAACGGGCCGAGATCCTGATTCTGGTGGGTACGCTTGGTAAAGCGATAGCGGCGGAAGCTGTGGCCGGTCATCACCGTCATATCCTGCAGGTGACAGTTGCCGCCCTCTTCGCACACCGGGCAGTCGTGCGGGTGGTTGGTCATTAGCCACTCCACCACGCTTTCGCGAAATTCTTTCGCTTCGCCGTCGTCGATAGAGATAAAGGTGCCGTCGGAGGCCGGCGTCATGCAGGACATGACGAGACGGCCGCGGGTATCTTCGGCATTCTGGAATTGCTTCACCGCGCACTGGCGGCAAGCCCCAACGCTTCCCAGCGCCGGATGCCAGCAAAAATAAGGAATATCAAGGCCCAGAGAGAGACACGCCTGCAGCAGGTTGTCCGCTCCGTTCACATCATATTCTTTACCGTCTACATGGATTGTAGCCATAGTGAACATGCTTCCGTAAGGCTCGTCGAGGACGAGCGTTAATCATATTCTTGCCCCGAGGATCCGGGGCAGCGGCGCAGGGCCGTTTCCGTATGCTGCGGCGAATTACCAGCGCGCTTTCAGCAGGTTGGGCTGAATACCGCTGATTGCTCGGGTATTGCCGAAGACCTGCGGCGCCATGCCGGCTTCAAACTCTTCACGGAAATATTTAATCGCGCTCTGCAGCGGCTCGACCGCGCCAGGCGCATGGGCGCAGAAGGTCTTACCCGGACCGAGCTGGCGGCAAAGCTGCAGCAGGGTTTCGATATCGCCCGGCTGCCCTTTGCCCTGCTCCAGCGCGCGCAGGATCTTGACGCTCCACGGCAGGCCGTCACGGCATGGCGTACACCAGCCGCAGGATTCGCGCGCGAAGAACTCTTCCAGGTTGCGCACCAGCGACACCATGTTGATCTCATGGTCGACCGCCATCGCCAGCGCGGTGCCGAGACGGCTGCCCGCCTTGCCGATGCTGGCGAACTCCATCGGCAGATCGAGGTGCTGTTCGGTAAGGAAGTCGGTGCCCGCGCCGCCCGGCTGCCAGGCTTTAAAGCGCAGACCGTCGCGCATGCCGCCGGCGTAATCTTCCAGAATCTCGCGCGCGGTAATGCCGAACGGCAGCTCCCACACGCCGGGATTTTTCACGCGGCCGGAGAAGCCCATCATCTTGGTGCCGGCGTCTTCGCTTTTCGACAGGCCTTTGTACCACTCGACGCCGTTGGCGAGGATCGCCGGGACGTTAGAGAGCGTTTCCACGTTATTGACGCAGGTTGGCTTGCCCCATGCGCCGGCGCTCGCCGGGAAAGGCGGCTTAGAGCGCGGGTTGGCGCGACGCCCTTCCAGCGAGTTAATCAGCGCCGTCTCTTCGCCGCAGATATAGCGGCCCGCGCCGGTGTGCACGATCAGCTCGAAGTCGAAGCCGGTGCCGAGAATATTTTTGCCGAGGAAGCCCGCTTCAGTCGCTTCCGCGATGGCGCGACGCAGGTTCACCGCCGCTTCGATATACTCGCCGCGCAGGAAGATGTAGCCGCGATAGGCCTTCAGGGCGAAGGCGCTGATCAGCATACCTTCCACCAGCTGATGCGGCATCTGCTCCATCAGCTGGCGGTCTTTATAGGTGCCCGGCTCCATCTCATCGGCGTTGCACAGCAGGTAGCGGATGTTCATGGATTCGTCTTTCGGCATCAGGCTCCACTTCAGACCGGTGGAGAAGCCCGCGCCGCCGCGCCCTTTCAGGCCGGAATCTTTTACCGCCGCGACGATTTCGTCCGGCGCCATGCCGTTGAGCGCCTTTTCCGCGCCGGCATAGCCGTTTTTACTGCGGTACTCTTCGAACCACACCGGCTGCTGGTCGTCGCGCATGCGCCAGGTCAGCGGATGCGTTTCCGCAGTACGAATGATCTGCTTGATGGTCATTGATACTGCTCCAGTAGCGAGGCGATGCCTTCCGGCGTCAGATGAACGTGGGTATCTTCATCCACCATCATGGTCGGCCCTTTGTCGCAGTTGCCCAGACAGCAGGTCGGCAGCAGCGTAAAGCGGCCGTCCGCCGTGGTCTGGCCCGGTTTGATGTTCAGGTTCTGCTCCAGCGCCGCCTGGATGCCCTGATAGCCGGTGATGTGGCACACCACGCTGTCGCAGTAGCGAATGACGTGACGGCCGACCGGCTGACGGAAAATCTGGCTGTAGAACGTGGCGACGCCTTCGACGTCGCTGGCCGGAATGCCCAGCACCTCTGCAATGGCGTTGATGGCGCCGTCCGGCACCCAGCCGCGCTGCTTCTGCACGATCTTCAGCGCTTCAATCGACGCCGCGCGCGCATCTTCATAGTGGTGTTTTTCGTGCTCGATGGCGTGATGCTCTTCCGCGCTCAGCACGAAGACCTCAGTTGGGTCGATCGTATGAATGGCAATTTTTTGATCGTGCATAATTAGCGGTCCACGTCTGACATAACAAAATCGATACTACCGAGGTAAACGATCAGGTCGGATACCAGGCTGCCGCGGATCACCGACGGGATCTGCTGCAGGTGCGGGAAGCTCGGCGTGCGCACGCGGGTGCGGTAGCTCATGGTGCTGCCGTCGCTGGTCAGGTAGTAGCTGTTGATCCCTTTGGTCGCTTCAATCATCTGGAAGGATTCGTTGGCCGGCATCACCGGGCCCCAGGAAACCTGCAGGAAGTGGGTGATCAGCGTTTCGATATGCTGCAGCGTCCGCTCTTTCGGCGGCGGCGTGGTCAGCGGATGATCGGCTTTAAACGGCCCTTCCGGCATATTGTTCAGGCACTGCTCAAGAATACGCAGCGACTGCCACATCTCTTCCATCTTCAGCTGAACGCGGGTGTAGGCGTCGCTGATGCCGGCGCCGACCGGGATCTCGAAGTCGAAGTTTTCATAGCCTGAGTAGGGACGCCATTTGCGCACGTCGAAGTCCAGGCCGGTGGCGCGCAGCGCAGCGCCGGTGGTGCCCCAGGCCAGCGCTTCGTCCATGTTGTAGGCGGCGACGCCTTTGGAACGGCCAACCAGCACGCTGTTGCGCAGCGCGGCTTTGTCATACTCTTTCAGACGCTTCGGCATCCAGTCGAGGAAGTCGCGCAGCAGGCGCTCCCAGCCCTTCGGCAGATCGTGCGCCACGCCGCCGATGCGGAACCAGGCCGGGTGCATGCGGAAGCCGGTGATGGCTTCAACCACGTCATAGATCTTCTGGCGATCGGTAAAGGCGAAGAACACCGGCGTCATCGCGCCGACGTCCTGAATAAAGGTCGAGATATAGAGCAGATGGCTGTTGATGCGGAACAGCTCGGAGAGCATCACGCGGATCACGTTGACGCGGTCCGGCACCACGATGCCGGCCAGCTTTTCCACCGCCAGCACGTAAGGCATTTCGTTGACGCAGCCGCCAAGATACTCCACGCGGTCGGTATAGGGAATGTAGCTGTGCCATGACTGGCGCTCGCCCATCTTTTCCGCGCCGCGATGGTGGTAGCCGATATCCGGCACGCAGTCGACGATCTCTTCGCCGTCCAGCTGCAGGATAATGCGGAACGCACCGTGCGCCGACGGGTGGTTCGGCCCCAGGTTGAGGAACATAAAGTCCTCGCTGGTGGTGCTGCGCTTCATGCCCCAGTCTTCCGGCTTGAAGGTCAGCGCCTCCATCTCCAGATCTTCTTTCTGTTTGGTCAGCGTAAAGGGATCGAACTCGGTGGCGCGCGCCGGGTAGTCTTTACGCAGCGGATGCCCTTCCCAGGTCTGCGGCATCATGATGCGCGTCAGGTGCGGGTGACCGTCGAACGTGACGCCGAACATCTCCCAGGTTTCGCGCTCGTACCAGTTGGCGTTGGGGAAGATTTTGGTCAGCGTCGGCAGATGCATGTCGTTCTCAAACAGCGCCACCTTGAGCATGATGTCGCGGTTACGTTCGATCGACAGGAAATGGTAGAACACCGAGAAATCCGCGGCGGGCAAACCGGCGCGGTGGGTGCGCAAACGCTCGTCCATGCCATGCAGGTCATAGAGCATGATGTACGGCTTCGGCAGCTTGCGCAGGAAGGTCACGATGTCCAGCAGCTGTTCGCGCTTGACCCATACCACGGGAATACCAGTGCGGGTCGGCTGAACGGTAAAGGCATCCGGCCCAAAACGGTTACGCAGCTCGCCGATCACCGGGTCATCCAGGTGATCCCGGGTTTGCCATGCAGGCTGAGCGAGATCGTGCGTGGTTAAATCTGTCATACGTTACTCACCATTCCGGCCTGTCGCCAGGCACTCAAAAGAAGGCGTCAGGATGGGGCCGCGCATTAAATTGTGATGTTTTGCTGCGGGCCTGGAATCCATCCATGTACGGTGTTCTTACACTTCGTCAGGGGTGCGAAGATTGGTGACGGCGATGCGCTCGCCGCGTTTTCTTTCGCGTTCCGACTGCATATTGGCGCGATAAACGCCCTGATCGCCCACCACCCACGACAGCGGGCGGCGCTCTTTGCCAATTGACTCGCGCAGCAGCAGCAGCGCCTGCATATAGGCTTCCGGGCGCGGCGGGCAGCCGGGAATATAGACATCGACCGGCAGGAACTTGTCGACGCCCTGCACCACGGAATAGATGTCGTACATGCCGCCGGAGTTGGCGCAGGCGCCCATGGAGATCACCCACTTCGGCTCCAGCATCTGGTCATACAGACGCTGGATCACCGGCGCCATTTTGGTAAAGGGCGTACCGGCGATCACCATAAAGTCCGCCTGACGCGGCGAGGCGCGCATGACTTCCGCACCGAAACGCGCCACGTCATGCACAGCGGTGAAAGAGGTGGTCATCTCTACGTAGCAGCAGGACAGACCGAAGTTATAGGGCCACAGAGAGTTCTTGCGGCCCCAGTTCACCATGTCGTGCAGCGCATGCTCGAGCTTGCCCATGTAGACGCTGCGATGAACGTGCTGCTCAAGGGGATCGGCAACGATCTCCTGTTTTTGCAGCGGGTAACGGTCGTTATCGCCGCCGTTCGGGTCTATGCGGGTGAGCGTATAGTCCATCAGATTGCCTCGCTTTTACTGCTTATGAGGGTTGGTGTGACCGATCGGGTTGGATTTGACCACCACGCGGCGGCGTGCAGGCGCCCAGTCCAGCGCGCCGATACGCACCAGATAGACCAGCCCCGCCAGGAGCACCAAAATGAAAATTGCGGCTTCCACAAAGCCGACCCAGCCGCTTTCGCGGATAGAGGTCGCCCATGCGTATAAAAAGAGCGCTTCTACGTCGAAGATGACGAAGAACATCGCGACGAGGTAGAACTTCGCCGACAGGCGGATATGGGTGTCGCCGACGGATTCGATGCCGGATTCGAATGGGGTCTCTTTATGACGCGCGCGAGCGCGGCCGCCTAAGAGCCATCCTCCGGTGAGCATAAAGGCGCAAAGGCCGAAAGCGATGATGACAAATATGATAAACGCCCAGTGATGAGCGACGACTTCGGTGGCTGTTGACATACTCTTTGCTTACTCATCAAAAGTGGCGATGGCATCCTGCGCGGGTCACTTGCAGCAAACGCACCACATCGATTCAAGGGAAGGACAAAAAAACCTGATAAATTATGCTGTCTTTATCAATTAGGCAGCAATTTTATGGGGTTTTTTACTCCTTTCTATAACCTTTTGTCAACTTTGACAAAAGTATCCAAACATTATTTTACACGCGCATCAAAATTTTAACATATGATGCGCGCGATACCAGCTAAATCGCTTCAGTCTGTAAGGTCTTTTAGAGTGTAGCGGGATTTCAAATGCATGGATCGTGCATTTATCCAACGTATTCTGGCAGGCTTTGCGGGGTTTTCCTTCCCCTTCACAGGGGTATTTTTTTGATCTGGAACACAAAACCGGCCTTTTTGTCCTTTTTTTCGGCAAATGTTACACCATTTCGGAACAGTGCTTTCATTCAGGAAGATCAAAAATTTCATTTACAGAAGAAATTGAAACAGCGTTTTATCAGGCAGGATGGCAGGCAGAAAAAGCAGAGAAAAAAGGCGGGCAGCGGCTGTTTAGCCGCATAAAAAAAGCCCTTCGATGCAAATGCATAACAAAGGGCTTTTTTATTACAGTTTTAACAATCAGAGAACGGGTCGAAAAAGCGCCCTTATTGTTAACCCTGGTTTACTCTTCATCATCCAGCAGCAGCGTCCCATCCGGATTGGCACTCAGATTGTAGGGATCGTTGGTGGACTGCATGGCGTTGAAGATCGCCAGCGCCAGCTCGTTGTCGCTGTCAGGATTGCGGCACAGCAGATACTGCGTGTCCGGCAGCACCGGCAACCCTTCCGCCGCGCCCATGACGCGCAGTTCGGGGCTCATCATCTCTACCGGACGCGCGGTCACGCCCAGCCCCGCTTTCACCGCGGCGCGAACTGCCGCCAGCGTTGAGGCGACGTAGGAGATACGCCACGGGATGCCCGCTTCGTTGAGGTGATCGATCGCCATATCGCGGTACGGGCTCGGTTCATCCAGCAGCACCAACGGAATCGCTTCCCCGCGCTGAAAAATATAATCCGCCGCGCAGTACCACAGGGTCGGCGAGGTACGCAGCACCTGATGGGTAAAGCTGCCTGGGCTGGAGGTGGTGACGACCAGATCGACTTCGCCCTGGTTGAGCATCTCCATCATAAAGGGGTTACGCTTGACGCGGACGTCGATCGCCAGCTTCGGGTAAACCGAAGTAACGCGGTTAAGCAGGAACGGCAGAATGGTGTCGGAGGTGTCATCCGAGGCGCCGATGGTCAGCACGCCCTGGATATTGCTGTACATCAGCGATGTGCAGGCCTCGTCGTTGAAACGCAGGATTTTCCTGGCGTAACCTAGCAGCTGGATGCCGTGCTCAGTTAATAATTTATTACGTCCATGTCTGGCAAACAGCTCTTTACCTACCAATTGCTCCAGACGCTGCATCTGCTGGCTGACGGCAGACTGGGTACGGCACACGGCGGCAGCGGCGGCCGCAAAAGTGTTCAGGTCCGCAACAGCAACAAACGTTCTCAGCAGATCGAGGTCGAGATTCAGTATCGGACGATTTGCATTAGTCATGTTTTCTTCACTTATAAGATTTTTAAAAAACTACTACCCTGGTGTTATTACGCGACTTATCAAAGTGATAAGCGGTAATGATGCTCATTGCCGGTCCTGTGTGAGACCGCCAAAGAAATTCGTGTCAGACAGAGACCGACATACGTGCATCCCGGCACAGCGGGAAGGCAGCGTTGAGTAGACAGAAACAACTTCTGGGCCGACAGCGCGGGAGCGCAAATGCAGGAAGCTGCGTTGTTGTCTAGCGTTCCGTCCTATGCAGACGGAAAAAGCCAGCTAGCGAATTATGGATTGCGTAGCGGCTAAATGCGATAAATAATAAATTATACTTAATCATTTTTAACTTCAAAATGGAAATGATTTTGTGAAAACCATCGTAATTTTTGACCAGATCGCATTTCATGGTCATCATGGCACATCCCGGCATAATTTTTAACCGCCCGCTTTCTGAAAGTCGAGATATAGTGCGAAGATACGCCTGAAATACCTTTTATCTGGTCAGAAGTGGCCCTTCTGCGCAGGGAACTTTTCTGGCTTGCCGCAGCGCCGCGCGCCCCCCGGCTGGCCTTGCTGCTTACGGCTTGGCTTATCCGCTGGTCAACCAGCGCGCTTTTTTGCCTATTCATGTAAAATAGCTTAACTATTTCACTATTCATCTACCCTTCATTTCCCCGCTATCCCGAATAAAAATTTGTTGATTGCGGCGCGGGCAAACGGACAGCGCGCTTTACAGCGGAAACGGCCCATTGTAGCGAAAAATATCGCTCATTCATTACAAGTCAGTTTTTGTAACCAGCTAATGACAAAGAAATTATGCTTTGCGCTATGCATCCGGCAAAAAGATAACAAACACGCCAAAACCTGCCGCTGCCCTTCTTTTGTCACGATGAGGAGAGTACATTGTGCTGGTTTGATTTCTGCGGCAGTAAAAGGATTCTGCCCATTAAGGCGGTTAAAAATGACTTTTCAAATTGATAAATCCGGCAAGCTGGAAAACGTCTGTTACGACATTCGCGGGCCGGTACTTAAAGAGGCTAAACGTCTCGAAGAAGAAGGCAACAAAGTTCTCAAGCTCAATATCGGCAACCCAGCGCCGTTCGGTTTCGAGGCGCCAGATGAGATCCTGGTGGATGTGATCCGCAATCTGCCTGGCGCGCAGGGCTACTGCGACTCAAAAGGGCTCTACTCCGCGCGTAAAGCGATTATGCAGCACTATCAGGCGCGGGAGATGCGCGACGTCACGGTTGAAGATATCTATATCGGCAACGGCGTCTCCGAGCTGATCGTGCAGGCGATGCAGGCGCTGCTGAACAGCGGCGACGAGATGCTGGTGCCGGCGCCGGACTATCCGCTGTGGACGGCGGCGGTGTCGCTCTCCAGCGGCAAAGCGGTGCACTATCTGTGCGACGAATCCGCCGGCTGGTTCCCGGATCTCGACGACATCCGCAGCAAAATCACGCCGCGCACGCGCGGCATCGTGATTATTAACCCTAACAACCCGACCGGCGCGGTCTACAGCAAAGAGCTGCTGCTGGAGATCGTTGAGATCGCGCGCCAGCATAACCTGATCATCTTCGCCGACGAGATCTACGACAAGATCCTCTACGACGAGGCGCAGCACCATTCGATCGCCGCGCTGGCGCCCGATCTGCTGACCGTGACCTTTAACGGCCTCTCCAAAACCTACCGCGTGGCGGGTTTTCGTCAGGGCTGGATGGTGCTCAACGGGCCGAAAAAGCACGCAAAAGGCTATATCGAAGGGCTGGAGATGCTCGCCTCAATGCGTCTGTGCGCCAACGTGCCGGCGCAGCATGCGATTCAGACCGCGCTGGGCGGCTATCAGAGCATCAGCGAATTTATCGCGCCGGGCGGCCGCCTCTATGAACAGCGTCAGCGCGCCTGGGAGCTGATCAATGACATTCCCGGCGTCAGCTGCGTGAAGCCGAACGGCGCGCTCTATATGTTCCCGCGTATTGATGCGAAGAAGTTCAATATTCACGACGACCAGAAAATGGTGCTGGACTTCCTGCTGCAGCAAAAAGTGCTGCTGGTTCAGGGCACCGCCTTTAACTGGCCGTGGCCGGATCATGTGCGCATCGTTACCCTGCCGCGCGTCGACGATCTGGAGATGGCGATCGGCAAGTTTGACCGGTTCCTGCAAGGCTATCGCCAGTAAAACCGGCCGCGTATACTAGCAGCATTTGGGGAAGCGCGACGCTTCCCCCGTTGCTGACAGGATAACGCATGACCCGAAGCCACTTTTTCGCCCATCTCTCTCGCCTTAAACTGATCAACCGCTGGCCGCTGATGCGCAACGTGCGCACCGAAAACGTCTCCGAGCACAGCCTGCAGGTCGCGATGGTGGCGCATGCGCTCGCCGTGATTAAAAACAAAAAGTTCGACGGCCATCTCAACGCCGACCGCATTGCGATGCTGGCGCTCTATCACGACGCCAGTGAAGTGCTGACCGGGGATCTGCCGACGCCGGTGAAGTACTACAACGCCCAGATCGCCCATGAGTATAAAAAGATCGAGAAAATCGCACAGCAGAAGCTGATTGAGATGCTGCCGGAAGAGCTGCAGGAGGAGTACCGTCCGCTGCTTGACGAACATCAGCACAGCGAAGCGGAGCAGTCGGTGGTGAAGCAGGCAGACGCGCTCTGCGCCTACCTGAAGTGTCTGGAAGAGCTCTCCGCCGGCAACAACGAATTTTTACTGGCGAAAGCGCGGCTGGAGAAAACCCTGCAGCAGCGACGCTCGCCAGAGATGGACTACTTCGTCGAGGTGTTTATTCCCAGCTTCAGCCTGTCGCTGGATGAGATCTCGCAGGATTCGCCGCTGTAACGGCGCCTACGCCTTAAGGCTGAGCGTAAAGGCGCCTTCCGCCTGCGGCGTCACCTGCAACGCCGCCAGCGAGCGCAGCTGAAACAGCGTCTCCTGCAGGCGCGGCGTCTCCGCTGGCGCGTTAAGGGCGATCACCGCACAGCGGGCGTCAAGGCCGGAGAGGATGCCGGCGGGCGCATCCTCTACCACCACGCACTGCTGCGGCGCCAGGCCCAGCTTCGCCGCGCCGAGCAGATAGGGATCCGGCGCCGGCTTGCCCTTCTCCACCTGTTCGGCAGTAATAAACACCGTCGGCAGCGGCAGCCCGGCTGCCTTATGGCGTGCGTGCGCCACCGGCACCGAGCCTGAGGTCACGATAGCCCAGGGGATCTGCTGCGCATCCAGCGCCGTCAGCAGCGCGTGCGCGCCAGGCAGCGCACGCACGCCCGCCGTGTCCTGCGCTTCGTCTTGCTCTAACGCGCGAAACTCCGCCTGAATAGCGGCTTCCGGCTGGCCTGGCATAAAATGGCGCAGCGAGGTAATCGCCTGCTTGCCGTGAATAAACTGCAGGATCTCCTCTGCCGCAATGCCGTGCCGCGCGCCCCAGCTGCTCCAGGCGCGCTCAACCGCCGGCAGCGAATCCACCAGCGTACCGTCCAGATCAAATAAAAAACCGCTATAGGTCACAGCTCACTCCTGTCAGGCGTTGATAATCTGCGCGATTTCCGTCGCGCTGAGATGATATTGACGCGGACAAGTGTGCCATACCGCCAGCATGCGTTGGTATTTTTCCCACATCGGCGTCTGCGCGTTAAAACCGTGGGTGCCAGAGTCGAAGTGGGTGTAGCGCCCTTCGATATTGACCATAAAGCGGACGTAGCCGAGATAGCGCGCTTCGGTGGCGGCGTCGAAACCGAGAAAAGCGAGGCGTCGTTCCTCCAGCGAGGCGTTATCACCGAGGTTTGACCAGGAGACGTGCAGCGCATGGTGCATCTCCATAATATCGATAATGATGCGGCAGGTCTCTTCCGTCAGCTCGCCAAACTCCCTGTCCAGCTCGCGCATCTGCAGTCCGTAGCCGCGCTCGATAATGGTCTGATAGCGGCGATAGCGCTCGGCGTTATCCGGCTCCAGCATCGCCATGATTTTGTACTGGTTAGAGAGAATAAGACGCTGCGCGTGGGTCATTTCCATCATAGGCTCCAGGGCCGACAGGCCGTGCAAGAAGGTGACGGAAAATAGTGACATAAGGCGAGTGATGCGGGTATGCCCGCATCACTTTTCTTTGATGTAGACCCGGGTGAGCGACAAATTCTCTCAGCGGGAAAAGGCGGACGATCAAAGATCGTCGAGGAAGGTGCGATCCAGCTGTTTAAAGGCGCGCTTAAGCAGATCGGCCAGCGCCTGATAGGTCGGTTTGCCTTCAACCGGCGCAATCGCCTGACCCGCTTCCTCCAGCCGGGCGCGCACCTCGTGGAACCAGTGCAGCAGGGTGGGCGGTAGCGGCGTGACCGAACGTTTGCCTAGCCACCACAGGCCCTGCATCGGCAGGCTACAGGCGAAAAGCGCGGTAGCCACCGCCGGGCCGAGCTGTCCGCCGAGCGCGATTTGCCAGCTCAGGGTAAACACCGCCAGCGGCGGCATAAAGCGAATCGCAAAACGCGTCACGCTCGACACGCGGTTTTCAGGAAAGATCGGCGCGAGGCGTTTGTCATTCGGCCAGGTCTTCATATAGTGCTGGCCGTTTTGAAAAATACGGAACCAGCCAGTATTGCCAGAATCATTCGCCATGGCGGACCTCAACTAAAACTGCAAAAATTAAAATATTTTTATAGCTACACAACTTTACGTGACATCCTTCAAAAATTTTTGTCTTTAAAGGGGACTCTCGCTATCCTGACGCAGCCTGAATACCGTACTGGAAGCGAGTAAAGAGGTAAACGACAAACGCAGCGACCCACTATCGCTCAGCAAATTTCAAAAATTTGCGTAAAATTACCGAAATTTTTTTGCGGAGACGCAACATTTTGTCTAACGCAACGGAGTTATGATTAAACTCCCCGCTTTCATGGGCTACGCTGATAGTCTGATTGCCTTTTTTTTAGCCACTTTTAACAAATAGGTACTTCCATGTCGAGTAAGTTAGTACTGGTTCTGAACTGCGGCAGCTCTTCACTGAAGTTCGCCATCCTGAATGCCGCCAGCGGCGAAGAATTCCTTTCCGGCCTGGCGGAGTGCTTCCATCTTCCCGAAGCGCGTATCAAATGGAAACTGGACGGTGAAAAACATGAAGCGCCCCTTGGCGCCGGCGCCGCGCATAGCGAAGCCCTGAATTTCATTGTTAAAACTATTCTGGCACAAAAACCAGAGCTTTCGGCACAAATTGCTGCAATTGGTCATCGCATCGTCCACGGCGGCGAGCAGCTGACGGAATCGGTCATTATTACCGACGCCGTGGTGCAGGGCATCAAAGACAACGCCTCGTTCGCGCCGCTGCACAATCCGGCGCACCTGATCGGCATTGAAGAGGCGATGAAAAACTTCCCGCATCTTTCCGATAAGAATGTGGCGGTTTTCGACACCGCTTTCCATCAGACGATGCCGGAAGAGTCCTATCTCTACGCCCTGCCCTACAAACTCTATAAAGAGCACGGCGTGCGCCGTTACGGCGCGCACGGCACCAGCCACTACTATGTGACGCACGAAGCGGCCAACATGCTTAATAAGCCGGTTGACGAGCTGAACATCATTACCTGCCACCTCGGCAACGGCGCGTCGGTTGCGGCTATCCGCAACGGCAAATGCGTCGACACCTCTATGGGGCTAACGCCGCTGGAAGGTCTGGTGATGGGCACCCGCAGCGGCGACATCGATCCGGCGATCATTTTCTATTTGCATGACACGCTGGGCATGAGCGTCGACGCCATCAATAAGCTGCTGACCAAAGAGTCGGGCCTGCTGGGCCTGACCGAGGTCACCAGCGACTGCCGCTACGTCGAAGACAACTACGAAACCAAAGCGGACGCGAAGCGTGCCATGGATGTCTTCTGCCATCGTCTGGCAAAATATATCGGCAGCTACAGCGCCATGATGGAAGGCCGTCTGGACGCGGTGATCTTCACCGGCGGCATCGGCGAAAACGCGGCGATGGTGCGCGAGCTGTCGCTGAAAAAGCTCGGCCTGCTCGGCTTTGAGGTCGATCACGAACGTAACCTGGCGGCGCGTTTCGGCAAGTCCGGCTTTATCAATAAAGAGGGCACGCGCCCCGCCATTGTCATTCCGACCAACGAAGAGCTGGTGATCGCCCAGGATGCGGCGCGTCTGACCGCCTGATGTATTCTTCACCGTCAGCTCCGGCTGGCGGTGTCGTTTTTGACACTCCCTAAAGCGAGGTTGAAACGTGTCACGTACAATTATGCTTATTCCTACCGGCACCAGCGTCGGCCTGACCAGCGTCAGCCTTGGCGTGATCCGTGCCATGGAGCGCAAAGGCGTTCGTCTCAGCGTCTTTAAGCCGATCGCGCAGCCGCGTGCTGGCGGCGATACGCCGGACCAGACCACGCTGATCATTCGCAAGAACTCCTCTATTCCCGCCGCCGACCCGCTGAAAATGTCGCGCGTGGAGTCGCTGCTGGGCGCGAACCAGCAGGACGTGCTGATGGAAGAGATCATCGCCCGCTACCACGAAAACACCAAAGACGCGGAAGTGGTGCTGGTGGAAGGCCTGGTGCCGACGCGCAAGCATCAGTTCGCCAACGCCCTCAACTATGAGATCGCCAAAACGCTTAACGCCGAGATCGTATTTGTGATGGCGCTCGGCAACGACTCGCCCGCCCAGCTGAAAGAGCGCATTGAACTGACGCAAAGCAGCTTCGGCGGCGGCCGCAACAAAAACATTACCGGCGTTATCATCAACAAGCTGAACGCGCCGGTGGATGAGCAGGGCCGCACGCGCCCGGATCTGTCGGAAATTTTCGATGACTCCACCAAAGCGAGCGTCGCCAATATCGATCCGAAACAGCTGTTCGCCGACAGTCCGCTGCCGGTGCTGGGCTGCGTGCCCTGGAGCTTCGACCTGATCGCCACGCGCGCCATCGATATGTGCCGCCACCTCAACGCTGAGGTGATCAACGAAGGCGAGATCGCTACGCGCCGCGTCAAGTCCGTTACCTTCTGCGCGCGCAGCCTGCCGCATATGCTAGAGCACTTCCGCCCTGGTTCGCTGCTGGTGACCTCGGCGGACCGTCCTGACGTGCTGGTGGCGGCCTGCCTCGCCGCGATGAACGGCGTAGAGATTGGCGCCATTCTGCTGACCGGCGGCTACGAGATCGACAACCGCATCGCGAAGCTGTGCGAGCGCGCCTTCCAGACCGGCCTGCCGGTGTTTATGGTGAAAACCAACACCTGGCAGACCTCGCTCAGCCTGCAGAGCTTCAACCTTGAAGTGCCGAGCGACGACACCCAGCGCGTGGAAAAAGTGCAGGAGTATGTGGCCAGCTATATCAACGCCGACTGGATCGAGTCGCTGACCGCCACCTCCGAGCGCAGCCGCCGCCTGTCGCCGCCCGCCTTCCGCTATCAGCTTACCGAGCTGGCGCGCAAAGCGGGCAAACGCATCGTACTGCCGGAAGGCGACGAGCCGCGTACCGTTAAAGCCGCCGCTATCTGCGCCGAACGCGGCATCGCCACCTGCGTGCTGCTGGGCAACCCGGATGAGATCCAGCGCGTTGCCGCCGCACAGGGCGTCGAGCTGGGCAAAGGCATTGAGATCGTCGACCCAGAAGTGGTGCGCGATAACTATGTGCCGCGCCTGGTCGAGCTGCGTAAGAATAAAGGCATGACGGAAGTGGTGGCGCAGGAGCAGCTGGAAGACAACGTGGTGCTCGGCACCATGATGCTGGAGAGCGGCGAAGTCGACGGCCTGGTGTCTGGCGCCGTGCACACCACAGCCAACACCATTCGTCCGCCGCTGCAGCTGATCAAGACCGCGCCGAACAGCTCGCTGGTCTCCTCGGTGTTCTTTATGCTGCTGCCGGAGCAGGTGCTGGTGTATGGCGACTGCGCCATCAACCCGGACCCGACCGCAGAACAGCTGGCGGAAATTGCCATTCAGTCGGCGGACTCCGCCCACGCCTTCGGTATCGAGCCGCGCGTGGCGATGATCTCCTACTCCACCGGCACCTCTGGCGCAGGCAGCGACGTGGAGAAAGTACGCGAAGCGACGCGTATCGCGCAGGAGAAACGCCCCGATCTGGTGATCGACGGCCCGCTGCAGTATGACGCGGCGATTATGGAAGATGTGGCCAAATCCAAAGCGCCCAATTCAGCGGTCGCCGGTCGCGCCACGGTGTTTATCTTCCCGGATCTCAACACCGGCAACACCACCTACAAGGCGGTGCAGCGCTCAGCGGATCTGATCTCAATCGGTCCGATGCTGCAGGGCATGCGCAAGCCGGTTAACGACCTGTCGCGCGGCGCGCTGGTGGACGATATCGTCTATACCATCGCCCTGACCGCGATCCAGTCGCAGCAGGCGGAAGGCTAAGCCTTCTGGGTTTACATCCTGACGAACAAGAGCATGCACGCGCATGCTCTTTTTTTTACCGCATCGCCTGGTGCCGAATCTTACTCGCGTCTGAACAGCACAAGCATCACAGGCCGCAAAAACAAAAAAAACGCCCAGACGGGCGTTTTTTCAACCAACTATTTTAAGCGTCGCCGTTGCGCGTCAGCCACAGCGAGAGCGCCTTCAGCGAATCATCGGTAAACTCATCGCAGCGCGCGGTGATCTCATCCGGCGTCATCCAGAATACCTCGTCCACCTCTTCTTCCTGCATGGCGAACGGGCCGTGATAAACGCAGCTAAACAGACCGCCCCAGACGCGGACATGCTCATCTTCGAAGTAGAACTTGCCGTGCTCGGCGAAAGGCACATCGGCGATGCCCAGCTCCTCTTCCGCCTCGCGGCGCGCCGACTCCAGCAGATCTTCTCCGCTCTGCACCACGCCGCCCGCGGTGGCGTCCAGCATACCGGGCATGAAGTCTTTCGTCTCAGTGCGACGCTGCACCAGGATTTTGCCTGCGCCGTCATGCACCACGATATAGGTCGCGCGATGACGCATTCGCTGCGCACGCATCTGCGCGCGCGTCGCCTGCGCGATCACCTCATTCTCTTCATTGACGATATCGACCCACTCGATGCCGTCGCCCGCGGTTTGATCCACCATCCGGAAACCCTTTTCTGTTCTGGCGTGCCGTGCGACACGCACCTGATTGCCACGTCGTTGTTATAGTGTGCTGTAAGGTAATCACTTCCGCTCGTCTGAGCAAGCGGCGCAACCTATCGTTGCTTGCCGCTTTCTGCCAGCCAGAGCTGCACCGAGGCGCGCTGCCACTGAAATTCAGCATAATCCCTGAGCTTCTCCGGCAGCGCGTCGCCGTGCAGCGCCAGACGGTTCAGCATCACCGCCAGATCGCTATCGGCGATGGACCACTCGCCAAACAGGTTTTGCTGGCCATCGGGCAGCAGTTGCAGGCTGGCGGCCACCAGCTTCTCCGCCGCCTGCTGCGCCGCCGGGGTCAGCGGCGGAAAACGCTCGCCGGCAAACAGTACCTCGGTCGGCCGCTCCTGACGGATCGGCAGCAGATCGCTGCGCAGCCACGCCTGCAGCTCGCGCGCGCGAGCACGCTTTTCGCGGTCGCGTGGGTAAAGACGCTCAAACTCCGGCGCCGGAAAGCGCTCTTCCAGGTATTCGGCGATCGCCGAAGATTCGCTCAGGGTAAATTCGTCAACCTGCAGCGTCGGCACGCGGCAGGTCCGCGACAGCGCGCGATAGTCGCTACCGAACTGCTGATGTTGTGAGAGATCGACGCGTTTCAGCTGAAAGGGTACCCCTTTCTCCGTGAGCGCGACGTAAACCGACAGGGCGTAAGGACTAAAAAATGATGAATCAGACCACAGAGTGATGGACGGGTAATTCATCTGCTACCTCAACAGGCTTATCCGGGTAGCCTGATATTTACCGACTTTTTTTCAGCAAAGCAATCTCCGGCTGGTCCGATGTTCTCAAAGCGCGACGCAGGCCGGCAGCGCGCGGCCGCGCTTCTTCTATGCTGAAACAGTGCGTAGCAGAAAAATGATAAGGAGACGCGACATGCACATTCTGATGACCGGCGGCACCGGGCTGATCGGCCGCCATCTTATTCCACGCCTGCTGCTGCTCGGGCATCAGGTCAGCGCGGTGACGCGCGACGTCGCCGCCGCGCGCGAAAAGCTCGACGCGCGCGTCGCCCTCTGGTCGGGACTGGCGCAGCAGCAGAACCTTGACGGCGTCGATGCGGTAATTAACCTCGCCGGCGAGCCCATCGCCGACAAACGCTGGACCGAACAGCAAAAACAGCTGCTGTGCGAAAGCCGCTGGCAGATCACCGAACGCATCGCCTCGCTAATCAACGCCAGCGCGCATCCGCCGCGCGTGCTGATATCCGGCTCGGCGACCGGCTACTATGGGGATACCGGCGACCTGGTGCTGACCGAAGAGGACAGCGGTCAGGATGAATTTACCCACCAGCTCTGCGCGCGCTGGGAACAGCTGGCGCTTAGCGCACAGAGCGAGCGCACCCGCGTCTGTTTGCTGCGCACCGGCGTGGTGCTGGCCAGCGAAGGCGGCGCGTTGGGCAAGATGAAGCTGCCGTTCAGGCTCGGCGTCGGCGGACCCATCGGCAGCGGCAAACAGTATCTGCCGTGGATCCATATCGACGATATGGTCAACGCTATCCTCTGGCTGCTTGATAACGACGCGCTAAGCGGCCCGTTCAATATGGTGTCGCCCTACGCGGTGCGCAACGAGCAGTTCGCCGCCACGCTGGGCCACGTGATGCACCGTCCCGCCTTTATGCGCACGCCCGCCAGCGCCATCAGGCTGATGATGGGTGAATCGGCGGTGCTGGTGCTGGGCGGACAGCATGTGCTGCCGAAACGGCTGGAGGCGGCCGGCTTTGGCTTTCGCTGGTATGACCTACAGGAGGCGCTGCAGGATGTGGTGGGCAAACCGGCGGACAAAGGTGCAGCCTGACCGCCGGTTCCGCGCCGCCTCTTCAGTCGAGGAGGCGGCGTTTACTTCAGCGAACCTTTAAGAAACTGCTGCAAGCGCGGGCTTTTCGGGTTGCCGAACAGCACGTCCGGCGGCCCTTCTTCCTCAATCTTGCCCTGATGCAGAAAGATCACATGGCTGGAGACGTGGCGCGCGAACTCCATCTCATGGGTCACCACCACCATGGTTTTGCCCTCTTCCGCCAGCTTCTGCATGATACGCAGCACTTCGCCCACCAGCTCGGGATCGAGCGCCGAGGTCGGCTCATCGAACAGCAGCACTTCCGGCTCCATCGCCAGCGCGCGCGCGATCGAGACGCGCTGCTGCTGACCGCCAGAGAGATGCACCGGATATTTCGCCTGCGCGCGCTCGTCGATGCCAACCTTGTTGAGATAGTTTATGGCGCGGGCGCGAGCGTCTGCTTTGCTCAGCCCCAGCACCTGAATCGGCGCCTCCATCACATTCTCCAGCACCGTCATATGGCTCCAGAGGTTGAAGTGCTGGAACACCATGGTGAGGCGCGTGCGCAGCGAGCGCAGCTGCTCTTTGTCGGCGACCTTGAGCTGTCCGTCGGTGTCGCGCACCAGATTGATCGGCTCGCTGGTGACGGAAATGGTGCCTTCGCTCGGCTTTTCCAGAAAGTTAATGCAGCGCAGGAAGGTGCTTTTACCGGAGCCGGAGGAGCCGATAATGCTGATCACATCGCCCGCATTGGCCTGTAAAGAGACGCCTTTTAATACTTCATGGTCACCGTAACGCTTGTGCAGTTCGGTCACGCTTAATTTGTTTTCAGCCATAGTTCTACTCAATGCGATGACGAAGGTTTGATGTGTGCGAGAAAGCGACGTTCCGCCAGACGGAACAGGCTAATCAACACATAGGAGATAATCAGATAGAGCACCGCCGCAATGCCGAACGCGGTAAAGGGCTGATAGGTCGCGGAGTTGATGTCGCGCGCGATTTTCAGCAGATCCGGCACTGTGGCGGTAAAAGCGAGCGCCGTAGAGTGCAGCATCAGGATCACCTCGTTGCTGTAGGCAGGCAGCGCGGTGCGCAGCGCGGACGGCAGAATAATGCAGCGGTAGAGCTTAAAGGTGGAGAAGCCGTAGGCGCGCGCCGCCTCGATCTCGCCGTGCGGCACGGCGCGGATTGCCCCGGCGAAAATCTCCGTGGTATAGGCGCAGGTGTTAAGGGTAAACGCCAGCAGCGTACAGTTAAGGCCGCTGCGGAAAAAGGCGTTCAGCAGCTCGGAGCCTTTCACCACCTCCAGCGTATACATGCCGGAGTAGAACACCAGCAGCTGCACGTAGAGCGGCGTGCCGCGAAACACATAGGTAAACAGCCAGACCGGGGTGCTGACGAAACGGTTCGGCGACACGCGTGCGATAGCCAGCAGCACCGCCAGACAGCCGCCGATCACCACCGACAGGATCAGCAGCCACAGGGTGATGGCGACGCCGGTAAAGCGATAGCCGTCGGTCCAGAGCAGGGATTTCCAGTACTCCTGAATAATATCGATCATAGCTCTGCCCTTTTTACGCCCACCGAGTAGCGGCGGTTCAGCCACCACAGCACGCCGTTCGACAGCGTGGTAAAGATTAAATAGATCGCGCCGGCGACAATGGCGAAGTAGAACGGCTGCCAGGTGCTTTTGCCCGCCAGCTGCGTCGCTTTTACCACATCTTCCAGCCCGAGCAGCGACACCAGCGCGGTGGCTTTCAGGATCACCTGCCAGTTATTGCCGATGCCCGGCAGCGCGTAGCGCATCATGCCGGGAAACAGAATGCGGCGAAACACCTGCGAGCCGGTGAAGCCGAACGCCGTGGCGGCCTCGATCTGCCCTTTCGGCACCGCCAGAAACGCGCCGCGAAAGGTTTCGGTAAAGTAGGCGCCGTAGATAAAGCCGAGCGTAATGATACCGGCCACCATCGGGTCGATATCGAACTGGGCGAGTCCCAGCGCGTCGGTGAGTGAGTTAAGGGCGATCTGCAAACCGTAGAAGATCAGCAGCATCAGCACCAGGTCAGGCACGCCGCGGATCAGCGTGGTGTAGCCTTCAAACAGCATCGCCAGCGGGCGGCTGCGGGAGAGTTTCGCGCCCGCGCCAATCAGGCCGAGCACCACCGCCAGCACCACTGAACTGAGCGCCAGCTCCAGCGTCACCAGGGTGCCTTTGAGAATAACCTCAGAATAGCCGTACAGCATGTAATCAATCCCGTCGTGGAGAAAAAATCAATGTTCTGCCCGCTGGCGTACCAGCGAGCAGTCCTGATCGGTTCAGCGTGTAACCATCAGGTAAAGGTCGACAGGGTTAGTCACCGTACACATTGAAATCAAAATACTTTTTCGCAATCTTATCGTAGGTGCCGTCTTTGCGCATCGCTTCGAACGCTTTATCGATCGCCGCTTTCAGCTCGCTGTCGTCTTTGCGCAGTCCCATACCGGTGCCGACGCCAAAGATTTTATCGTCTTTCACCGCCGGACCGGCGAAGGCGTAGTTCTTGCCGACCGGCTGCTTCAGGAAGCCTTCGCTCGCCTGCACTTCATCCTGAAACGCGGCGTCGATACGGCCCGCGTTCAGATCCTGATAGACCAGGTCCTGGTTCGCATAAGGCGTAACGTTCACCCCTTTCGGGCGCCAGTTCTCGTTGGCGTAGGTTTCCTGCGTGGTGCCCTGCAGCAGGCCGATATTTTTGCCCTTCAGCGATTCAATAGTCGGCTGGATCGGCGAGCCTTTCGGCGCCACCAGACGCGCGTTGGCCGCATAGAGCTTGTCGGAGAAGGCGATCTCTTCCTGACGCTTGGCGGTAATCGACAGCGAGGAGATGATGGCGTCGATTTTCTTCGCCTTCAGCGACGGGATCAGCGCGTCGAAGTCGCTCTCGACATAGGTGCATTTGCTGTTAATGCGTTTACAGATTTCGTTGGCAAGATCGATATCGAAGCCTACTAACTGTCCTTGCGCGTTTTTCGATTCAAACGGCGGGTAAGTCGGGTCAGTCCCAATGCGAATCGACGACGGCACCGCGGCGAAGACGCTGGCGGCGCTGGTCAGGCCCAGCATGAGAGAAAGAGCCAGAACTCGCTTTTTCATAGATAACCCTCAGTGAAGTGCTTTTTGTTATGGGTGCGTGATGTGTTTGCGCTTGTTAAGCCACATATTTCTTGCATATTTCATGCCAGCAATGCAAGCCATTCGCGCGCCCGGCGCGCCGCCAGCGAGGCGGTTCGGCCGAGTTTGTGAGGGGAATATATCAGCGATGTCAGAGAGAAAAAGCGACCTTGTTAACTTTTGGTGCACCAAATGCACGAAGAGTGATCGCCCGCGCGAATTCGCACTTAAAAAGTGCAAATAAAGGCGCTTATGCACCATTCCAGCGCGTAAACAGATCCTGCGGCAGCGTGATGTCAAACTGATCGACCACCCGGTTAACCGTTTGATCCACCAGCTCCATTATCGACTGCGGCCGATGGTAGAAGGCGGGCACCGGCGGCATAATCACCGCACCCAGCTCGGCGGCGGTGGTCATCATGCGCAGGTGACCAATGTGCAGCGGGGTTTCGCGCACGCCCAGCACCAGCTTGCGCTGCTCTTTCAGCACCACGTCGGCGGCGCGCGTCAGCAGGCTGTCGCTGTAGCTGTGAACGATGCCGGAAAGGGTTTTCATCGAACAGGGCAGGATCGCCATGCCGAGGGTTTTAAACGAGCCTGACGAGATGCTGGCGGCGATATCGCGCACGTCATGCACCACATCCGCCAGCGCCTGCACGTCGCGCAGGCTGTAGTCGGTCTCCAGGCTCAGGGTTTGACGCGCCGCCGGACTCATCACCAGATGGGTTTCCACCTCGCTGACCTGCTGCAGCACCTGCAGCAGCCGCACGCCGTAAATCGCGCCGCTTGCGCCCGAGATGCCAATGATGAGTCGTTTCATACTTCTTCCTTGCCTGTTCAGTGAGGCGCCATGATAACCCGCTGCAGATTGCGAAAACAAACGGGGCGGATTTCTCCGCCCCGTTTGCACATTTATTATCGCTGAAAACGCGCTTAGCCTTCGTTATGCAGCTCGAGGTTCTCGACTTCATTCTGACGCTGCAGCGCTTTAGCGTCGTCGTTACGCAGCGACTGGAGGTACTCCAGATACTGCTGATCGACATCTTTCGTCACGTAGACGCCGTTAAACACCGAGCATTCGAACTGGGCGATATCGGGGTTCTCTTCGCGCACCGCTTCAATCAGGTCGTTGAGATCCTGGAAAATCAGCGCGTCAGCTTTGATCAGCTGGCAGATCTCATCCACTTCACGACCGTGGGCGATCAGCTCGGTGGCGCTCGGCATATCGATGCCGTAGACGTTCGGGAAGCGAATCTCCGGCGCGGCGGACGCCAGATAAACGCGTTTCGCGCCCGCTTCGCGCGCCATCTCGATAATCTGCTCCGAGGTGGTGCCGCGCACGATGGAGTCATCCACCAGCAGCACGTTCTTGTCGCGGAACTCGGCGCGGTTAGCGTTGAGCTTGCGGCGAACGGCGCTGCGGCGCAGCTGCTGGCCCGGCATGATAAAGGTGCGGCCGACGTAGCGGTTTTTCACAAAGCCCTGGCGATAGGGTTTGTTAAGAATGCGCGCAATCTCCAGCGCGATATCGGTGGAGGTTTCCGGGATCGGGATCACCACGTCGATATCGAGATCTTCCCATTCGCGGGCGATCTTCTCGCCCAGCTTGGTGCCCATGCGCACGCGCGCGCTGTAGACGGAGATCTTGTCGAGGAACGAGTCCGGGCGCGCAAAGTAGACGTACTCGAACAGGCAGGGATTGCTTTTCGGGTTCTCGGCGCACTGGCGGGTAAACAGCTGGCCCGCTTCGGTAATGTAGACGCCCTCGCCCGGCGCGACGTCGCGCAGGAACTCAAAGCCCAGCGTGTCGAGCGCCACGCTCTCAGAGGCGACCATATACTCGACGCGGCTGTCCGGCAGCACGCGCTTGCCCAGCACCAGCGGACGAATGCCGTTGGGATCGCGGAAGGCGACCATGCCGTGGCCGATGATCATGGCGACCACGGCGTATGCGCCGCGCACCTGCTGATGCACCGCCGCCACCGCAGCGAAAATGTTGTCTGCTTCCAGCGGGTCATGCTGAAAACGATCCAGCTCCTGCGCGAAGATATTGAGCAGGATTTCAGAATCAGACGTGGTGTTGACGTGACGGCGGCCCTTTTCGAACAGGTGCTTGCGCAGGTCGTGCGCGTTGGTCAGGTTACCGTTATGGGCCAGCGTAATACCGTACGGCGAGTTAACGTAGAACGGCTGCGCTTCAGAGGCGCTGGAGCTGCCTGCGGTCGGGTAACGAACGTGGCCGATCCCCATGTTGCCCTGCAGACGCTGCATGTGGCGCGCTTCGAACACATCGCTGACGAGGCCGTTCGCCTTACGCAGACGGAAGCACTTCAGCGCATCGATGGTACAAATGCCTGCGGCATCCTGCCCGCGGTGCTGAAGCACCGTTAACGCATCATAGATCGACTGGTTGACCGGCATAAACCCGGTGATACCAACAATACCGCACATGTTGTCATTTCCTCATTAGCCGCACTCCCGGTGGCGTCACCGGGGTAAAAAACTCGACGTGCTTTTCAGGTAGTCAAAAAACCATCTGATGATAGAACTGAACTGGGGAATGAGCTGGGACTGCTGCCAGTCCGGGCTTTTTGAAAAGCCGGTGAATGTATCGAGGAAAAAAAGCATCGCGCTGACGATCAGCACGCCGCGTAGCGCCCCGAAACAGACCCCCAACACCCTGTCGGTTCCCGACAGGCCGGTCTTTTCCACCAGCGAGCCGATCACATAGTTGACTATCGCGCCGACAATCAGCGTCGCGACGAACAGCACCGCGATAGCGATGCCGTTACGCACCAGTTCGTCGTCAAAACCTGTAAACCAGACTGCAAGGTAGGCGTAGTAGTGACTGGCGACAAAAAACGCGCATCCCCAGGTAACGAGAGATAAGGCTTCGCGGACAAACCCTCGAATCAGGCTGACCAGAGCCGAAAAACCAACTACCGCAATTATGACGTAATCAATCCAGACCATGAACTCTTCCAGCGCCAGTGCGTTTGCACCCCTGCATCCAGTTCGGGGCGCATTCTAACAGAAAAAGAAAACGTTTGCGTAGCGCTTTTCCCTTTCTGTTTCCATAAAAAGGGCGATGAAAAAAACTTTCCTCGCCCGACTCAGATTCAACGCCAAAAGGTATTGAATTAAAAAGAATTTTTATTTTATCTGCGCGTTTAGCGCCTTGTGCGGCGCCGCCTTTTTATGCTATCGGCGGCGCCAATCAATGGCCTAATGCGCGCTGTAGGGTTTCACCACCCCACCCAGTCCAGAGACGCTCTGCAGCTCGGCAAGCGAGCCCTGCAGTTTGGCTTTCGACGCGTCCGGCCCGACGTAGATACGGGTGATTTGTCCCTGCACCGGCGTCGACGGTACGGTAAAGGCGCGATAGCCCGACAGGCGCAGCTTCGCTACGATTTCGCTTACCTTCGCCGCGTTTTTCAGCGCGCCGAGCTGCACCACGTAGGCCTGACCGGCTGGCGCGCTCTGCTCTGCGGCCTTCGGCGTTTCCGCCGGCTTAGACTCAACCGGCTTTGGCTGCTCAACCGGCTTTGGCTGCTCAACCGGCTTCGGCTGGGCTTTCGGCTGCTCGACCGGCTTCGCTTTCGGCTGTTCCACCGGTTTCGCTTTCGGCTGCTCGGTCTGGCGCGGCTTCGCCGGTGCGCTCTGATGCACCGGCGGCGGCGTCACCACGCTCGGCTCGCTGCTGCTCTGCGGCGTGGCGTTGCCCTGTTCGGCGACCGGGTTGCTGGCCGTGCTGGCGGTGTTGCTCACCGCGCTGCCCGCACCCTGCGGCGGCTGCGCAGGCAACGGCTGCGTCACTGGCGGCACCATCTCGCTGTCCTGCTGATCGTCGGGCTTCGGCACCAGCGGGATCGCCGCGAACTCCTCTTTATAGTGTTTCTTTTTGCCGTCCAGCAGGCCCGGCAGCACAATCACGCCCACCGCCACCAGAATAATGGTGCCGACCAGGCGGTTCTGAAACTTACTCGCCACGACCTTTCTCCATCTCTGTCGATTCCATGACCTGCGCCACGGTGTGGAAAGATCCACACACCAGCACGATATCCTGCGCGTCCGCCTCGCGACGCGCCGCCTGCCAGGCGCTCTCTACGTCAGCAAACGCTGTCGCCGCCTCAGCGGGCAGATGCGCCATCAGCTCGTCGGCGCTGGCGCCGCGCGGGCCGTCGAGCGGCGCGCAGTACCAGCGGTCGATCTGCGGCGCCAGCGCCGCCAGGGTGCCAGCGATATCTTTATCATGCAGCATGCCGACCACCGCGCGCACGCGACCGCGCGTCGGCAGCTGCGCCAGACGCGAGGCGAGATAGCTCGCGGCGTGGGGATTGTGCGCCACGTCGAGGATCACGCGCGGCGATTCGCTGACCGTCTGAAAGCGGCCCGGCAGGATCGCCAGCGGCAAATAGTGCCGGATAATCGCTTCGCTGACGCCGAGACCGGATGCGCGCAGCGCCGCCAGCGCGGTGGCTGCGTTCGGCAGCGGCACCTGCGGCAGCGGCAGATCGTTCAGCTCGCCCTGCGCGTCGCGGAATGCCCAGCTTTCCGCCTGCTGGCTGTAGCGCCAGTCGCGGTCGCGCTGCAGCAGCAGCGCGCCCTTCTCCGCCGCCACGGCGGCAATGCTGACGGGCATCTCCGGCTCGCCCACCACGGCGGGCTTGCCGCCGCGGAACACGCCCGCTTTCTCGCGGCCAATGCTTTCGCGATCCGGACCGAGCCAGTCGGTGTGATCCAGCGCGATGCTGGTTACCACCGCCACGTCGGCGTCGACGATATTGGTGGCGTCGAGGCGGCCACCCAGCCCCACTTCAAGGATCACCACGTCCAGCTGCGCCTGCTGAAACAGGTTCAGCGCGGAGAGCGTGCCGAATTCAAAATAGGTCAGGGAAACGTCGCCGCGCCCGGCTTCGATTTTGGCGAAGCTGGCGCTGTGCAGCGCAGGGTCCAGCTCTTGGCCCTGCACGCGCACGCGTTCGGTGTAGCGCACCAGATGCGGCGAACTGTAAACGCCAACGCGATAGCCCGCCGCCATCAGCAGGGTTTCCAGCGTGCGGCAGGTGGTGCCTTTGCCGTTGGTGCCGGCGACAGTAAAGACGAAGGGCGCGGGTTTCAGCAGGTCGAGGCGCTGCGCGACGCAGCGAATGCGATCCAGCCCCAGCTCGATGGTCTGCGCGTGCAGATGCTCAAGATAATAAAGCCACGTGGCCAAAGGCGACGTGGCTTGAGGAAGGTGAAGAGTGTCCATATGTCCCGTTTAACAGATTTTGACCCGGTTCAGCCGGGTCGACGGTGCATTGGTGAAAGGCGCGGCGCGCGCGCCTCTCTCTCCTGTCAGGCCTCGTTGCTTTCCGGCTCTTCCGCAGGCGCGGTCGGTTCGCCATCGTGCAGCGGCGCGGGAAGATTCATCATCTTCGCCAGCAGGCTCGCCAGTTTATAACGCATTTCCGGGCGACGAATGATCATATCGATCGCGCCCTTCTCAATCAGGAACTCGCTGCGCTGGAAGCCCGGCGGCAGCTTTTCGCGCACCGTCTGCTCGATAACGCGCGGGCCGGCGAAGCCGATCAGCGCCTTCGGCTCGGCGACGTTGAGGTCGCCCAGCATGGCGAAGCTGGCGGAGACGCCGCCCATGGTCGGATCGGTCAGCACGGAGATATAGGGCAGACCGCGCTCCTGCATTTTCGCCAGCGCAGCGCTGGTTTTCGCCATCTGCATCAGCGACATCAGCGCTTCCTGCATACGGGCGCCGCCGCTGGCGGAGAAGCAGATCAGCGGGCAGTTATCTTCCAGCGCCTGCTCCACCGCACGCACAAAGCGCGCGCCGACTACAGAGCCCATCGAGCCGCCCATAAACGCGAACTCAAACGCGGCCGCCACGACCGGCATGCCGTGCAGCTGGCCTTTCATCACGATCAGCGCATCTTTTTCATCGGTCGCTTTCTGCGCGGCAACGAGGCGATCCTTGTACTTCTTGGAGTCGCGGAACTTCAGGATATCCTTCGGCTCCAGCTCGCTGCCCAGCTCGGTCTGCGTGCCCTGGTCGAGCAGGCTGTTGAGGCGCTCGCGGGCGTGCATGCGCATGTGATGGTCGCACTTCGGGCAGACCTCAAGATTACGCTCCAGCTCGGCGCGGTACAGAACCTGACCGCAGCTGTCGCACTTGGTCCAGACCCCTTCCGGGATGCTGGCACGACGTGCAGGCGTAACGTTGCTTTTATTAAGAATGCGTTCAATCCAGCTCATTGAAGACCTTTTTGTTTAAAACTGACCTGGTCCAGTCATCTTATTTGCCGCTGAAAACCGCTTCAGCAGACATGAAATGTCGCTCATTAAACCACAACCGATTCTGACTGTGGATAAAAATCTGGTCTAACCGCGACGCGACCGAACCCTTACCGCTGTTTTTGCTGCTTCGCCTGACGGCGATGACGCCACACCTCGATCACGCCGGGCAGCACCGAAACCACAATAATGCCGACGATCAGCAGCTTAAGATTTTCCTGCACCACCGGCAGGTCGCCGAACAGGTAGCCCGCGTAGGAGAACAGCAGCACCCACGCCAGCGCGCCGGCGACGTTGAACAGCGCGAAATGACGATAGGACATATGCCCCATACCGGCGACGAAAGGCGCGAAGGTGCGCACAATCGGTACGAATCGCGCGAGGATAATGGTTTTGCCGCCGTGGCGATCGTAAAACGCATGGGTTTTATCGAGATAGCTGCGGCGGAAGAGGCGCGAGTTGGGGTTGCTGAACAGCCGCTCGCCGAACAGGCGGCCGATAGTGTAGTTCACCGCGTCGCCCAGTACCGCCGCCACCACCAGCAGCGCCGCCATCAGGTGGACATTAAGATCGTTGCCCGGCAGCGCCGCCAGCGCGCCCGCGACAAACAGCAGCGAGTCGCCCGGCAGAAAAGGCGTCACCACCAGGCCGGTTTCACAAAACAGGATCAGGAACAGAATGGCGTAAATCCAGATGCCGTACTGCGCCACCAGCTCGGCCAGGTGCACATCAATATGCAGAATAAAATCAACCAAAAAATGGACGAACTCCATAACGCCTCTCTGAAAATAGCCGACTAGATTAATCCACCAGGAACAACGGCCCCATTGGCGGTTCGGGTAACGCAAAATGCGATGGGTAATCCACCGCCACTAAATAGAGCCCTTCCGCTCTGGCCGTCGCCGCCGCCAGCGTGCGATCTTTCGCCGCCAGCAGGGTCGCCATCCAGTTTTCCGGCTGGTTGCCGCAGCCGATCTCCATCAGGCTGCCGACGATATTGCGCACCATGTGATGCACAAAGGCGTTGGCCTTGATATCGACGATCACGAAGGCGCCCTGCCGCGTGACGTTGAGATGCATCAGGTTGCGCCACGGCGTGCGCGACTGGCACTGCACGGCGCGAAACGAGGTGAAGTCGTTTTCGCCCAGCAGGCACTGCCCGGCGCGATGCATCTTCTCGGCGTCCAGCGGATGATAAAAATGGGTGACGCCGCGGCCGAGGATCGCCGGACGCAGCCGCTGGTTGTAGATCAGGTAGCGATAGCGCCGCGCCGTGGCGCTGAAGCGCGCATGAAATTCATCCGGCACCGCCTTCACCCAGCGCACCGCAATATCTTCCGGCAGATTAGCGTTGACGCCCAGCGTCCAGGCACCGTCGGCGCGCGACGAGGTGGTTTCGAAATGCACCACCTGGCCGGTGCCGTGCACGCCGGCGTCGGTGCGGCCGGCGCAGAACACGCTGACGTCGTGGTTCGCCACTTTCGACAGCGCTTTCTCCAGCTTCTCCTGCACGCTGCGCACTTCCTGCTGACGCTGCCAGCCGTAGTAGCGGCTGCCGTCATACTCAATACCGAGCGCCAGTTTATAGCGCTGACCTTCAGGCAACATTAATAGAGATACTCCTGCACCAGCTTCTCAGCGGTTTTCACCGCCATCAGCGCGCCGCCGAAGCGGATGTTGTCCGCGACCGACCAGAACTGCAGTAGTTCAGGGATGCCGTAATCGTTGCGCACGCAGCCGATGCTGAGCTGCTCATTGCCGGAGGCGTCGCCGACCTGCGTCGGATAGCTATCTTCGTCGCTCAGGTTGATATCGGCGGCCAGCGCCAGCTCGGCGCGCGCTTCCTCCGCCGACAGCGGACGCAGGCTCTCTACATGCACAATCTGCGCATTGCCGTAGAAAACCGGCGCCTGCACGCTGCTGACCGCAATCGGCAGTCCGTCGTCCTGCAGCACTTTGCGCACCTGATCCACCAGACGTCGCTCGCTGGCGACGCTGCCTTCCGCGTCCGCCAGCTGCGGCAGCAGGTTGAACGCCAGCTGGCGGCCGAAGAAGTGATCGTCCGCCGGCACGCCGTTAAGCAGCCGCGCGCTCTCGCCCGCCAGGCCATCGACCGCGCTTTTGCCGTGGCTGGAAGCAGAGATCAGGTTAGTGACCTGCAAACGGCCCAGGCCCGCTGCGTCCACCAGCGGTTTGATGGCGCTGAGCAGCTGACTGGTCAGGCTGTCGGCGACGCTCACCAGGTTGCGGTTGCGGTAGTCGGCCAGCACGTGTGGGTTGACGTCCGGCACCACCAGCGGCACATCGGGCGACAGCGCGAAGGCGTCGCTGCTGTCGATCACCAGACAGCCGGCGTTGGCGGCGTCGTCGGCATAGCGCGCCGAGGCGTCGCGACCGGCGACGAAAAAGGCGAGCTGCGCCTGCGACCAGTCGAAATCCGCCGCGTTTTCCACGCGCACCGAGCGCCCCTCGAAACGCAGCGTCTCGCCGGCGCTGTTTTCGCTCGCCAGCAGATACAATTCACCAACCGGGAACTGGCGTTCCGCCAGCAGCTCCAGTACAGCGTTCCCTACTGCGCCTGTCGCGCCCAGTAGCGCAATATTCCAGCCGTCAGACATGTTGGTTTACTCCAGACAATGACATAAAAACAGAAGGCGGTGATATTCACCGCCCAGGTTTCGGAATTATCCCCCGCCGCGTCCGGCGCGGCGAGAAGATTAATTTAGCTGTTGTTGAGACGCGCGCAAAAGCCGAGCGCATTCAACAGGCTGGCGGTTTCTGCGTCGTGGCAGATTACCTCCAGCGAAGACCACTCGCGGCGCTCTTCATAGGTTTTGCGCAACCGGTCGAATTCGCCCGGTTTCGCCGCCACTTTACGCAGCGGCGCGTCATCGCGGCGCACATCATACACCAGATGCGCCAGACGTTTCAGCGTTGCCTGATCGAGCGGGCCGTTAAGGGTGACGCTGCTGAATTCCGGCGTCGGCAGCAGCTCGCTGAGCGGTACCTGCTGCGGCTGTCCGAGGAAGTCGCACCAGGCCTCGAACACCTGCGTGGTGCCGCGCGCCTTGCCCTCCAGCGTATAGCCAGCAATATGCGCGGTGCCGATATCCACACGATCCAGCAGATCTAGCGACAGCGCCGGCTCTGGCTCCCAGACATCGAGCACCACGCTGAGGTCGCGCCGCATCTTCAGCACCTCCAGCAGCGCGGCGTTATCCACCACCGGCCCGCGGCAGGCGTTGATCAGGATGGCGTGAGGTTTTAACGCCATCAGCAGCGCCGCGTCGGCGAGATGCCAGCTTTTGTACGGCCCCTCTTTAAACAGCGGCGTATGGAAGGTAAGGATATCCGCCTCCGCCACCAGCGCGTCGAGCGAGCGGAAGTCGCCTGCGTCGCCGCGATCGGCGCGCGGCGGATCGCACAGCAGGGTTTTCACGCCCCAGGCTTCCAGCCGCTTCTGCAGCCGTCCGCCGACGTTGCCAACACCGACGATGCCGACGGTGCGGTCGCGCAGCGCGAAGCCGTCGCGCTCTGCCAGCAGCAGCAGCGCGGAGAAGACATACTCCACCACCGCGATGGCGTTGCAGCCCGGCGCGGCGGAAAAGGCGATGCCCGCCTGTTCCAGCCAGGCTTCATCGATATGATCGGTGCCCGCCGTGGCGGTGCCGACGAACTTCACCGGCTTGCCCGCCAGCAGCGCCTCGTCTACCTGCGTCACCGAGCGCACCATCAGGCCGTCGGCATCCTCCAGTTCACGCTGCGGCAGCGGACGTCCCGGCACCGCCAGCACCTGGCCGGTACGGCTGAACAGTTCGCGCGCATAGGGCATATTTTCATCGACAAGAATCTTCACCACGGCTTTCCTGCTGGTTGCATTATTGAGAGGGCTATTGTGGCACAAACGCGTGCGTTAACCCAGGCGCGCGCGGTAGCGATCCGGCGTGGTGCCCGCCTGCTGCTGGAACATCACGATCAGCGCCGAGGCGGAGCTGTAGCCGAGGTCGTGGGCGATCGCCTGCACGCTTTTGCCCTGCCCCAGCTGGGCGACGGCGTGCAGAAAGCGCAGCCGCTGGCGCCACTCGCCGAACGACATATGCAGATCATTTCGGCAGCGCCGCGCCAGCGTGCGTTCAGTGGTGAAGACGCGCGCCGCCCAGGCCGCCAGCGTGGTGTTGTCGCCGGGATCCGCCTCCAGCGCCTGCAGCACCGGCGCGAGAAATTTGTCGCGCGAGCCCGGCAGATAGCTCTCCTGCACCGGCGCCAATCGCAGCCGATCGCGCAGCACCTCGCACAGCCGCCACTGCTCCGGCGTCTCTGGCTGCTCCAGCCCGTCGCGGGCGAAGGCGTCCATAATCGCATGGACGATAGCGTCGACGTTGAGCAGGCACGCCCGCTGCGGCAGGCCGTCGCACAGCGCGGCGGCGAGGTTAAAGGTGCGGAACTGCGCCTGCTGATGGTTGTAGCTGGCGTGCCGCTGGCGCGGCGGGATCCAGACCGGCATGGTGGCGGGCGTCAACAGCCGTTCGCCCTCGACGTTCATCTCCAGCACGTGACGCGTCACAAAGATCACCTGCCCCCACGCGTGAGCGTGCGGCAGATATTCGGTTTTCGCGTTGGCTTGTTCATAGCGCATAAAGTAGCGCAGCTGCAGCGCATCCTGCGGCGGCTGATATTCGACCTGTAAATTCATTCTGTCCGGTCAGCAAAGGATTTTTGTCCGATTTTAACTATCTCCTTAAAATCGGTCAAAAGTACACTGGGCGCACACTTTTTCAGGAGTACACCATGAATTTACTTTTTCCGCTGCTGGCGGTGCTGATCTGGTCAGTGAATACCATTGTCAGCAAGCTCTCCGCCGGCAGCATCGATCCTGCCGCGATCTCGTTCTACCGCTGGCTGCTGGCGCTGGTGGTGTTAACGCCCTTCGCGCTGCCGGGCGTCCTGCGCCATCGCCAGATTATCCGGGCGAATCTGTGGCGGCTGCTGATCCTCGGCCTGCTCGGCATGGTGCTCTATCAGAGCCTGGCCTACTACGCCGCGCACAGCGTCTCGGCGGTGATAATGGGCATTCTCGGCGCCACCATTCCGCTGCTGACCATTCTGCTTAGCCTGGTGGTGCTGCGGCTGGCGCCGACGCGCGGCATTCTTATCGGCGGCGTGCTGTCGTTCGCCGGGCTGGTATGGCTGGTAAGCGAGGGGCATCCCGCGCAGCTGCTGCAGCAGCGCCTTGGCCAGGGCGAGCTGATGATGCTGGCCGCCTCCACCTCCTACGCGCTCTACGGCGTGCTGACCCGCCGCTGGGCGATCCCGCTGCCCAACTGGCAGAGCCTTTATGTGCAGATCGGCTTCGGCGTCCTGCTGCTGCTGCCCGGCTTTCTGCGCGCGCCCGATGTGGCGCTCAACGCGCAGAATATTCCGCTGGTGCTGTTTGCCGGGCTGTTCGCCTCGATTATCGCGCCCTTTTTGTGGATCCTCGGCGTGCAGCGGCTGGGCGCCAGCACCACCAGCCTGTTTATGAACTTTGTTCCCGTTTTTACCGCCGTTATCGCGGTGCTGTTTCTCCATGAGCAGCTGCACGCTTATCACTGGATCGGCGGCGCCATGACGCTGGTGGGGGTGCTCCTCGCCCAGCGTCTGAAAACCCCGCTCAGGGCGCCTCGGCCCCTGGCTGAATAAACCGTGGCCCCCGTGGGATTTCCCGGGGGCTTTTGCTATCATGGCGCATCTTTTTTCCGGCGCACCCCACGCTGTCTTGTTTTCAAGGATTCCGCCATGCAACCTCTTAGCGGCCCCGGTGCGCCGATGGGCGATCGCTCCTCTGTCACGCCGTCGACCGGCGCGCCCCGCCCCGGCGCGACGCCTGGCGATCAGCCTCTTTCTCCGGCCCAGCGCACCACGCTGGAACGCCTGATCGTGCGCATTATGTCGCTCAGCACGCTTAAAGCGCCTGAACTCTGGGCGGGCGTGAAGCGCGAAGCGGGGGTAAAAAGCGAGGCGGAGCTGCAGTCGCGCCACTTTCCGGCGGCGGAGCACTATCTGAACGGCCGCCTGACGCAGGCGGAGAACGGCCGCGCCACGCGCCAGCTGCTTACCCAGCTCACCGATTTGCTGCCGCAGGGCAATAACCGCCAGGCGGTGAGCGATTTTATCCGCCAGCAGTTCGGCCAGACGGTGCTGAGTTCGCTGACGCAGGATCAGCTGCGTCAGGTGCTGACTATGCTGCAAAACGGTCAGATGGCGATCCCGCAGCCGCAGCAGTCGCGCATTACCGACCGCACGCTGCTGCCCGCCGAGCATCAGACGCTGAATCAGCAGATCGCGCGCCTGGCCGCCGCCACCGGCGAGCCGACCGGCAAAATCTGGACCTCGGCGCTAAAGCTGGCGAACCTCACCAGCGGCGATCCCATCCCGTCGCGCCATTTCCCGCTGCTGACCCAATATCTGCAGGTGCGCCTGACCCTGAGCCAGCACAGCGCTCCGACGCTGCAGGTGCTGGAAGCGTCGCTGAAGCAGCCGCTCGATCGCAGCGAACGTCAGCAGCTGGAGGATTACAGCCAGCAGCGCTTCCAGGCGACGCCGCAGACGGTGCTGACGCCGACGCAGACTCAGGATCTGCTCAACTACCTTTTTGCGCGCCGCGCCGAAAAAACCCAGGAGCAGCCGCTGGCCGACAGCGCGCTGCGCCCGCAGCCGATCTGGGCGCCGGTGTTCGAGGTGTTGCCGCCATCGCTGGCGCAGCGTCCGGCGCTGGCGGCGGTGCTGCTGCTGTTCGTCGTCGCCCTGCTGCTGTGGCTGGTGCTGTAAGTTAATCGCCGCGTCGGGCAAAGCGCCAGACGATCGCGATCCCCAGCAGTGCGCAGCAGGCACCGGCCAGGTAGACCGAGCCGTAGCCCAGTGCGGTGGCGATAAGCCCGGCCAGCGGCCCGCTGGCGCCGTAGGCGACATCCTGAAAGGCCGAAAAACCGCCGAGCGCCGTGCCGCGCACCTGCGGCGAGACGCGCTTCACCACTTCGACGCCCAGCGCCGGGAAAATCAGCGAACAGCCGCAGCCGGTCAGGGCAGCGCCGATCAGCGCCATCCCGCCGCTGGCGGCAAACGCCAGCAGCAGCAGCCCCGCCGCCTCAACCAGCAGGGAGATCAGCGCAACGCGAATGCCGCCGTGACGATCCGGCGCGCCGCCGAACAGCAGCCGCACCAGCACGAAGGCGACGCCAAACGCCGTCAGGGTAAAGCCCGCGTTGCCCCACTGCTGCGCGGCGAAGTAGAGCGAGGTAAAGGTGCCGATCACCGCAAAGCCGACGCCCTGCAGCGCCAGCGCAAGGCCCGGCTGGAAAATAGTGCGGATCACGCTGAACAGCGAAGGCCGCTCGCCGCCCATCACCGGCACCGGCCGAATGGCGCTGTTGAGCGCCAGCGCCACCAGCGGCAGCGCCGTCGCCACCGCGCCCAGCAGCGCGAAGCCGCCGTGCTGATGCAGCAGCAGACCGAGCGGCGCGCCGGCCGCCAGCGCGCCATAGATCGCCATGCCGTTCCACGACATCACCAGCCCGGAGCGCTTCGCACCGACCAGCCCCAGCCCCCACGTCAGATTGCCGGTTAGCAGCAGGCTTTCGCCGAAGCCGAGCAGCAGACGCCCCAGCGCCAGCAGCGCGAATTTAATCAGCGCCGGAACCGGCAGCAGCGCGGCGGCGAGGTAGGCGACGCCCACCAGCATAATCGCCAGCATTCCCTGCTGCGTGGTGCGCTTCGCCCCGTGTCGATCGGCGCGGCGACCGGCAAAGCCGCGCGTCAGCAGCGTGGCGAAAAACTGGATACCGACCGCCACGCCGACCATGACGTTATTCATGCCGAGTTCCTGATGCACGTAGAGCGGGATCACCGGCAGCGCCAGTCCGGCGGTAAGGTAGGTAATAAAAACGGCCAGCGAGGAACAGGCGAGCGGCAAAGTGGAGGCGGCCTGCGGTTCAGATGCGGTGGTGGTCATAACAGATATAGCTCCCTGATGGAAAATGCGTCTGCACCGGATCCACCAAAGAAAAAGGGCCGGTCAGACCGGCCCTTTATAGAACATTTTTAGCGATTACGCCTGCAGCTTACGCATCGTCAGGGTGGCGTTGGTGCCGCCAAAGCCGAAGCTGTTGGACATCACGGTGGTCAGCGCTTTCTCGGTCGGCTTAGTGACGATATTCATGCCTTCCGCCGCCGGGTCCGGCGTTTCGATGTTGATGCTCGGCGCGATAAAGCCGTGCTCCAGCATCAGCAGGGTGTAGATCGCTTCCTGCACGCCCGCTGCGCCCAGCGAGTGGCCGGTCATCGCTTTGGTGGCGGAGATCGCCGGGGTGTTGTCGCCGAAGACTTCGCGGATAGCGCCCAGCTCTTTCACGTCGCCGACCGGCGTAGAGGTGCCGTGGCTGTTGAGATAGTCGATCGGCGTATCGACGCCGTGCATCGCCATCTTCATGCAGCGCACCGCGCCTTCGCCCGATGGCGCAACCATATCCGCGCCGTCAGAGGTGGCGCCGTAGCCGACGATTTCGGCGTAGATATGCGCACCGCGCGCCAGCGCGTGCTCCAGCTCTTCCACTACCACCATGCCGCCGCCGCCGGCGATAACAAAGCCGTCGCGCTCGCTGTCATAGGTGCGGGACGCTTTTTCCGGCGCGTCGTTGTATTTGGTGGAGAGCGCGCCCATGGCGTCGAACTCGCACGCCATTTCCCAGCACAGCTCTTCGCCGCCGCCGGCAAAGACGATATCCTGTTTACCCAGCTGGATCTGTTCAACCGCGTTGCCGATGCAGTGCGCGGAGGTGGCGCAGGCGGAGCTGATAGAGTAGTTGACGCCGTGGATTTTAAACGGCGTGGCGAGGCAGGCGGAAACGCCAGAGGCCATCGCTTTGGTCACCACGTAGGGGCCGACCGCTTTCAGGCCGCGCGGACTACGCATGGCGTCAGCGCCAAACACCTGGAAGCGCGGCGAGCCGCCGCCGGAGCCAGCGATCAGACCCACACGCGGGTTGCTCTGATACTGCTCGTCGGTCAGACCGGAATCTTTGATCGCCTCTTCCATGGAGAGGTAAGCATAAATGGACGCATCACTCATAAAACGCACAATTTTGCGATCGATAAGGCCGGTGGTATCCAGTTTGACGTTACCCCAGACGTGACTACGCATACCGGAATCCTTCATTTCCTGAGAGAAGGTGATGCCGGAACGGCCTTCACGCAGAGAAGCCAGCACTTCCTGCTGGTTATTACCAATGCTGGAAACAATCCCCAGGCCAGTAATCACTGCACGTTTCATTCAGTTGTCCTCATTCCACTTCTTTTGGATTGACGTGCACTCTAGCTTACACTTGTACGCCGAACAAGTCCGATCAGCCATTTCCTTTTGTAAATTTGCGTCATGTGACACTGGTCGCTAAAATCGCGCCACTGCCTGAAAAACGAGCCTTTGCCGTGAAATTATCCCCGGTTGAACATGCCCAGCTAAGCTGGAATGAACAGGGTACACCTGTTTCCCGAGCCTTTGACGACGTCTATTTTTCCAATGACAACGGTCTGGAAGAGACGCGTTACGTCTTCCTGGGCGGCAACGATCTGCCTGAACGCTTCGCGCGTCATCCGCGCGATCTCTTTATCGCGGCGGAGAGCGGCTTCGGCACCGGACTTAATTTTCTTACGCTGTGGCAGGCGTTTGACGCCTTTCAGCAGGCCGAACCGGACGCCGCGCTGCAGCGCCTGCATTTCATCAGCTTCGAGAAGTTTCCCCTGACGCAGGCCGACCTGATCGCGGCGCATCAGCGCTGGCCGGAACTGCAGCCCTGGGCTGAAAAGCTGCAGCGCCAGTGGCCCGTCGCCCTGCCCGGCTGCCAGCGCCTGCTGTTGGACGGCGGCCGCGTCACGCTCGATCTCTGGCTGGGAGATATTAATACGCTTATCGACACCTTTGATGACAGTCTGCATCGTCAGGTGGACGCCTGGTTCCTCGACGGCTTCGCGCCGGCGAAAAATCCCGATATGTGGACGCCGCGGCTGTTCGCAGCCATGGCGCGGCTGGCGCGGCCCGGCGCCAGCTTCGCCACCTTCACCGCCGCCGGTTTCGTGCGTCGCGGATTGCAGGAGGCGGGCTTCGAGGTGACGCGCCGTAAAGGCTTTGGCCCCAAGCGCGAGATGCTGTGCGGCGTGCTGGCACAGGCGCCCAGTCTGTCTGCCGCCCAGCCATGGTATGCGCGCCCCGCCGCGCAGGAAAAGGAAACGGCGATCATCGGCGGCGGCGTGGCGAGCGCGGTGCTGGCGCTCGCTCTGCTGCGTCGCGGCTGGCGCGTCACGCTCTACTGCGCCGACGAGGCGCCCGCCCTGGGCGCATCGGGCAACCGCCAGGGTGCGCTCTATCCGCTGCTGAATCAGCACGACCCGGCGCTGGCGCGCTTCTTCCCCGCCGCCTTCAGCTTTGCGCGGCGGCTCTATGACGCCGCGCCGGTGGGCTTCGAACACCACTGGAGCGGCGTGTTGCAGCTCGGCTGGGATGAGAAAAGCGCTGATAAAATCGCCCAGATGCTGGCGATGGATCTGCCGGACGCCATCGCGCGCGGCGTCAGCCCCGACGAGGCGGAAGCGCTGGCGCAGGTCGAACTCGGCGTCGGCGGCATCTTCTATCCGCTCGGCGGCTGGCTCTCGCCCGCCGAACTCACCGCCGCGCTGCTGGCGCACGGCGAGTCGCTGGGGCTGCGCATCCACTGGCTGCAGCGCCTGACGCAGCTGTCGCCGGCGGAGCGCGGCTGGACGCTGCGCTTCGCCGGCGGCAACGCGGCGAGGCATCAAAACGTGGCGCTGGCGACCGGGCATCAGATCGGCGCGCTGCCGCAGAGCAGCCAACTGCCGGCCTATGCGGTGTCCGGTCAGGTGAGCCACGTGCCCAGCACGCCCGGCCTGAACGCGCTGCAGACCGTGCTCTGCTACGACGGCTATCTGACGCCGGTCAGCCCGCAGTTCGGCACCCACTGCATCGGCGCCAGCTACCATCGCGGCGAGACCGACACCGCTTACCGGGAAGCGGATCAGCAGCAGAACCGCACGCGGCTGATCCATTCGCTGCCCGGCTGCGGCTGGACGGAAAAGGTCGACGTCAGCGCGGGCGACGCGCGTATCGGCGTGCGCTGCGCCACGCGCGACCATCTGCCGATGGCGGGCGCGCTGCCAGACTATGAGGCGACGCTGGCGCAGTATGCACAGCTTCCCGAGCAGCGCGCGCGCGGTGAGGCGATCGCCGACGCACCTTACCATTCAGGACTCTTTGTATTAGGCGCGCTGGGATCGCGCGGGCTGTGCAGCGCCCCGCTCGCCGCCGAAGTGCTGGCGGCGCAGATGAGCGGCGAACCGCAGCCGCTGGATGGCGCGACGCTCGCCGCGCTCAGCCCAAACCGCTACTGGGTGAGAAAGCTGCTGAAAGGGAAAAAGGCGGGGAAATAGCGTCGAGGCGGCGTGATGCCGCCCCGTGGGCTCAGGCGGTCTGACGCGCCTGCAGGAACAGGTTGTCCCACATGCCGACCACCAGCACCTGATCGCGCGGCGACAGCTCGCCGGCGGCAATGGCGTTTTGCAGGCTATTGGCGACCTGGGTCTGCAACGCTTCCGGCGTGTGCTCGCCCGACTGTTCAATTTCCGCGACCGCGAGCGTCAGGTGACCGCGCAGATAGCCGCTGGCAAACAGCTCGTCATCGCTGGCGTGATCGACCATATCGTCAATCAGGGCCAGAATACGCGCTTCAAATTCTGCGATCATGGTAATTCCTCTTTAATAATGTCTGCACTCATCACAGATCGTCTGGCCAGGGAAACTGTGCTGACGTCAATGCAGGCGTGCCATAAAAATCCGCCAGAGCGGTGATAAAACGCGCGGGGCGCGCAGGAATGCCGTTTTCCAGATACGAAACCACCTGAGCATGGACCTTACGCTGAAACGCGACGCGATCCGGCTCACAATCCCCGTCGAGATTGTCACAGCTGACGTTGAACGGAAAGCCCGCCGCGACGCAGAACATCCACTCCAGCGCCTGCGGCTTGATCTCCACCGATTCGAACTGGCTCTGCGTCTGGGCGTCGCGCCCGTCCGGGCAGTACCAGTAGCCGAAATCTACCAGCTTGCGCCGCGCCTCGCCGGCAATGCACCAGTGCGAAATCTCGTGCAGCGCGCTGGCGTAGAAGCCGTGCGCGAACACCACGCGGTTCCACGGCGACTGCTCATCTGCCGGAAGATAGATGGGTTCGTCGTCGCCTTTAATTAGACGGGTCTGAAACTCGTCGCGAAAGCAGCTATCGAAAATCGTAATCAGTTGTTCGTAATGGTGCGTCGTATTCATGGTGTCATCGTAAAAACGGCGTCATTATCGCGGCGCCGAGAAAGAATGTATTACAGCGCGGCGATCCACGCCAGCAGCGCGCTGCCGTGAGCGTCCCACAGCAGCTTCGCGCTCATTACCGCAGAAACGATCACCACCATCGGGCGGATCAGTTTCTGTCCGCGGCTCAGGACCAGTCGCGCCCCGAGCCGCGCGCCGCAGAAAGCGCCGAGCAGCATAATAAAGCCGGTTCCCCAGATCACCTTGCCGCCGAACATAAAGAACAGCAGGCTGGCGAAATTGGAGGTGAAATTCAGAATTTTGGCATGGGCGGTGGCCTTGGCGAGATTGAAGCCGCACAGCGTGACGAAGGCGAGCGCGTAGAAGGATCCGGCGCCCGGCCCGAAAAAGCCGTCGTAAAAGCCGACGCAGCCGCCGCCGATCAGCGCGTAAGGCAGGCCAAAGAGACGGCGCGCGCGATCCTCTTCGCCGAGGCGAGGCATCAGCAGAAACCACAGGCCGATGGCGATCAGCAGCAGCGGCAGCACCTGGCGCAGCGCGTCGGCGTTGAGGTGCTGGATCAAAATCGTGCCGAGCACCGCGCCGAGAAAGGTCATGGCGATATTGAGCCGCTGCTCGCGCAGATTGACCGCGCCGCGCCGCACAAAGTAGAGGCTGGCGGAGAAGGAGCCGCCCACCGACTGCAGCTTGTTGGTGGCGAGCGCCTGCGCGGGTGATAAGCCGGCGGCCAGCAGCGCGGGCACGGTAAGCAGCCCGCCGCCGCCGGCGATGGAGTCAATAAAGGCCGCCAGCACGGCGACCAGGAACAACACCCCGACGACCATCGGGCTGACGACGAACCACTCCATGGAGATCCCTTATAACAGATGTTTATCCAGCAGCGCCTGACACGCCTGCGGCAGCGGCGGCGGCTCGCGCTTCACCGGCGCGCCGCCCGGTTTTTTCGGCAGGAACCAGCTCTCCAGCTCGGCGCCGCAGCCGTCGCCCGGCGGCGGCGCAGGCTGATCTTCACAGCCGATGCTGTTGGCCGGACAGCGCAGGCGCACGTGCATATGGGCGCGATGCGCGAACCACGGGCGCACTTTGCGCAGCCAGTCGCGATCGGCGCCCGCGTCGGCGCAAAGCTGCTTTTTGATCGCTGGATTGACGAAGATACGCGTGACATCGTTATCTTTCGCCGCCAGTTTGATCAGGCTGCTGATCTCCGGCTGCCAGTGGCGCGCCACCACGCTTTTGTCGTCCGCCGTCACCAGATCGAGCGGCTGCGGCTTCAGCAGCTGCTGCGCACTCCAGCGCGTTTTCGGCAGCTGCAGCCAGATATCGACGTCGAGTCCGGTTTGATGGCTGGCGTGGCCGCTGCTGAAGCGGCCGCCCGCCGCCATGCCCATATCGCCAATCAGCACGTTGCCGAGCTGCAGGCTGTGCGCCTGGGTGCTGAGTCGCTGAATAAACTGAATCAGATCGGGATGGCCGAAGTAGCGCCGCTGATCCTGCCGCATCACCTGATAGTCAGGCGCGTTGAGCGGCAGCGCCTGCGCGCCGACGATGCAGCCGTTGGCGAAGGAGCCGATAGACTGCGCGCTGCCCGAGATCGGCTGCTGAATACGCTGCCACGGCGTCGCCGCCAGGCTGGTGGCGCTGATCAGCAGCGCTGAGAGAGCGATAAACAGACGTTTCATGGCATCACCAGCGCGGCACGCTGCTGTTGACGTCCCCATTCTGTGCGCGCTGGCGCAGCAGATGGTCCATCAGCACGATCGCCATCATCGCTTCGGCGATCGGCACGGCGCGAATGCCCACGCAGGGATCGTGGCGCCCTTTGGTGATCATCTCTACCTCTTCGCCGCTGCGGGTAATGGTGTTGCCCGGCACGGTGATGCTGGAGGTCGGTTTCATCGCCAGGTTGGCGCTGATGGTCTGGCCGCTGCTGATGCCGCCGAGGATGCCGCCCGCATGGTTGCTCTGAAAACCGCTGGCGCGGATCTCGTCGCGATGCTGGCTACCGCGCTGATTCACCACCGCGAAGCCGTCGCCGATCTCCACCCCTTTCACCGCGTTGATGCTCATCAGCGCGTGCGCCAGGTCGGCGTCGAGGCGATCGAACACCGGCTCACCCAGGCCCGGCGGCACGTTTTCCGCCATCACCGTGACCTTCGCGCCGATAGAGTCGCCCTCTTTCTTCAGGGCGCGCATCAGCTCGTCCAGCGCCTCCAGCTTGCTGGCGTCCGGACAGAAGAAGGGATTATCCTCTACGATGCTCCAGTCCTTTAGCTCGCACGCCACGTCGCCAATTTGCGCCAGATAGCCGCGCACCATCACGCCATGCTTCATCTGCAGATATTTTTTCGCGATGGCACCCGCCGCGACGCGCATCGCGGTTTCGCGTGCCGACGAGCGGCCGCCGCCGCGATAGTCGCGCAGGCCATACTTCTGCTCGTAGGTGTAGTCAGCGTGGCCGGGACGAAACAGGTCCTTGATCGCGCCGTAGTCCTGCGAGCGCTGGTCGGTGTTTTCAATCAGCAGGCCGATCGAGGTGCCGGTGGTGACGCCCTCGAACACGCCGGACAAAATTTTCACCTGATCCGGCTCGCGGCGCTGCGTGGTGTAGCGCGAAGTGCCGGGACGGCGGCGGTCGAGGTCGTGCTGAATATCCGCTTCGGTCAGCGGGATGCCCGGCGGCACGCCGTCAACGATGCAGCCCAGCGCGATGCCGTGCGACTCGCCAAATGTGGTGACGCGAAAAAATTGTCCGATGCTGTTTCCGGCCATGGTGGTTCCTTGTTACGAAGCGTTCGCTCAGTCTTTATAAATAGAGAAGTGATGTTGTGCGTCGACGATCTGCTGGCGCGTCAGCATAAAGACGCCGTCGCCGCCGTTGTCGAACTCCAGCCAGGTAAAGGGCACGTCGGGATACTGCTCGATCATATGCACCATGCTATTGCCCACTTCGCAGATCAGCACGCCGTTGTCGCTCAGGTAGTTGGGGGCACAGGCAAGAATGCGGCGCACCAGCTTCAGACCGTCGCTGCCCGCCGCCAGCCCCAGCTCTGGCTCATGGCGATACTCGTTCGGCAGATCCGCCATATCTTCTGCATCCACGTAGGGCGGATTGGTGACGATCAGATCGTATTTCACCGGCGGCAGCTCGCGGAACAGATCGGCGCGGATCGGCGTGACGTGATGGATCAGGCCGTGCTCTTCAATATTCTGCTCGGCGACGGCCAGCGCGTCGTAAGAAATGTCCACCGCGTCGACTTCCGCTTCCGGGAAGGCGTAGGCGCAGGCAATCGCGATGCAGCCGCTGCCGGTGCACATATCGAGGATATGACGCGGCGTCTCGGTGACCAGGCCGGCGAAGCGGTTTTCAATCAGCTCGCCGATGGGCGAGCGCGGCACCAGCACGCGTTCGTCGACGTAGAACTCGTGGCCGCAGAACCAGGCTTTATTGGTCAGGTAGGCCACCGGAATACGCTCGTTGACGCGACGGATAACGCGCTCGACGATGCGGTGGCGCTCGCTGGCGGTCAGGCGCGCGCTGCGCATATCTTCCGGAATATCGAGCGGCAGCCAGAGCGTGGGCAGGACCAGTTGCACCGCTTCGTCCCACGGATTGTCGGTGCCGTGACCGTACCAGATCCCGGCTGCGGCAAAGCGGCTGACCGCCCAGCGCAACATATCCTGAATGGTGTGCAGTTCGTTGACTGCCTCATCGACGAAAATTTTGTCCACGTAGCCCTCCGCAGGCCCAATTGCTAAATCGGCCGATAGTGTGCCATGAAGCCGGGGAGAATTCAGCGCAGCAAGGTGAAAAAGCTGACAATTAGCGGATCGGACGGTAAGGTAACGCCATTCGCTGTTTTCCAGCCTTATCAGACAAGATTCGCCTGCAATGAGTAAAAAAAACCCGCTAAATGACGACGACAAGGCGCTGTTTCGCCAGCTGATGAGCGGCACGCGTAAAATTAAGCAGGATACCGTGGTGCACAAGCCTGCGGTGAAGAGCCGCGAGCTGCCGCTGAAGCGCCTGATTTCCGAGCAGGTGGATAACAGCCACTACTTCTCTGACGAGTTCCAGCCGCTGCTGGCGACAGAGGGCGCGACGCGCTACGTGCGCGCTGACGTCAGCCATTACGAACTGAAAAAGCTGCGCCGCGGCGACTATACGCCGGAGATCTTCCTCGATTTGCACGGCCTGACGCAGCAGCAGGCCAAGCAGGAGCTGGGCGCGCTGATCGCCGCCTGTCGCCGCGAGCATCTGTTCTGCGCCAGCGTGATGACCGGCCACGGCAAACATATTCTCAAGCAGCAGACGCCGCTCTGGCTGGCGCAGCATCCTTACGTGATGGCGTTCCATCAGGCGCCAAAAATGTTTGGCGGCGACGCGGCGCTGCTGGTGTTGATTGAGGTCGAGGAGTGGCAACCGCCCGAGCTGCCTTAAGAGGGGATGGGCCGTCAGCGCGGCCCGCGGGCGTTAAATAGCTTTCGCCAGTTTTGAGGGGCTGACCTGCCACAGCAGCTTGCCTTCGCAGCTGGCGGGATTGAAATCCACGCAGGCGATGGCAGAGGTGGCGAACATCGGCGGCGCTTCCTGCGGGCAGAGTTCTGACACCAGATAGCCGACCAGCGGCAGATGAGAGATCACCAGCGCCGATTTTACCCCTTCATTTCCCAGCGCCTGCAGATAGCAGGCCACCAGCCCGGGATCGCCGCCGGGCGTCAGCTCGGGCAGCGTATCCTGCCCTTCCGGCAGCGTTAACGCTTCGCGTACCGTCGCCAGCGTCTGCTGAGCGCGCAGGTAGGGACTGACCAGCACACGTTCTACGTCCACCGTCTGGCCGTTAAGCCAGCTCGCCATCTGGCGCGATTCATCGCAGCCGCAATGGGTAAGAGGTCGCACCGAATCACTGGCGGCTTCAAGAGCAGCATCGCCGTGACGCATGATAAAAACTTGCATAAAGCACCGCTGTTGTTTGTCGATATCGCCCGGCGCGGAGGCGCCAGACTCTTCATTCTGCGAATGAACGCTGTGTTGTACCCCAATGGCTTGAGTATAGTCAACCGGTTGTTTATTAAATAAGCGCTTCTCAGAATCGTGCCGCGCCGCCTGTTTTGGCGGCGCTTTTCTAACCCGCTGAATCGGAGCGGGTATTCCATTGGGTCAGGAAATGTAAAATTTCCGCTGCTGCTGTTCGGCCTGTAGCAGCGCCTCGCACGGGGCGAAACGCTCCCCGTGCTGGCGCATTAACGCGCGTAATGATTGCGCGATCTCCGCCGCGCCGCGCTGATCCATATAGCGGAACGGGCCGCCAAGAAACGGCGGGAAGCCGATACCGAACACCGCGCCGATATCGCCGTCGCGCGCGCAGCGTATTACCCCTTCGTCGAGACAGCGCGCCGCTTCGTTCAGCATCATCATGATGCAGCGCTCGGCGATCTGCGCTTCGCTCTGCCTGGCCGCAGGCTGCAGGCCCAGCAGCGAATAGAGTGTGGGATCGGGCTTTTTGCCGCCGCGCCGCCCGCCATAGAGGTAGAAGCCCTTGCCGTTTTTACGCCCTTTGCGATCGTCCTTTAGCACCGCCTCGAAAGCGGCGGGTGCAGCGAAGCGTTCGCCCAAGGCCTGCTGCAACACCGGCGTGATCTTGCTACCGACGTCGATGCCGACCTCATCCAGCAGCTGAAGCGGGCCGACCGGAAAGCCCGCCTTGACCAGCGCGCCATCGATATGCTCAATCGGTTCGCCCTCCAGCAAACAGCGCATCGCTTCATTTATATAGGGCGCAAGAATGCGATTGACATAGAACCCGGCGCGGTCCGCCACCACAATTGGCGTTTTGCCCTGCTTTTGCGCCAGCGCCACGGTGGTGGCCAGCGTCTGCGCCGAAGTGGTGGCGTGCGGGATCACCTCCACCAGCGGCATCTTCTCCACCGGACTGAAATAGTGCAGGCCAATGACGTTTTCCGGCCGCTGCGCCTGCGCGGCGATATGCGCAATCGGCAGCGATGAGGTGTTGGAGGCGAAAATGGTGTGTGGCGCGCAGTGCGTCTCTACCTCGTGCACCATCTGCTGCTTCAGCGGCAGATCTTCAAACACCGCCTCAATCACCAGATCGCGCTGCGTAAATCCCTGATAGTCGACGCCGCCGGTAATGCGCGCCATCTGCTGCTGGCGCTGCGCCGCGCTGATATGGCGCCGCCTCACCTTTTTGCTCAGCCCGTCCCAGCTCGCCTTCAGAGCATGGTTGACGCCCTGAAGGTTAATATCCTTGATGCGCACCGGCAGCCCGGCGTTGATCGCCGTAACGCTAGCGATGCCGCCGCCCATCAGCCCGCCGCCCAGCACGCCGATCTGCCTGAGCGGACGCGGTGCGGCCTCTGCGCCGCCCTCTTTTTTCAACGCGGTGCTGGCGAAGAACAGGCTGCGCAGCGCGGCGGATTGCGGCGTCATCGCCAGCTCGCCGAAGGCGCGCGCCTCCGCCTGATGGCCCGCCTCGCTGCCCCGCTCAACGCCGGTGCGCACCACCTCAATAATGCGCTGCGCGGCCGGGTAGTTGCCGTGGGTTTTGCGCGCGGTTTCGCGCTGCGCCAGCGCAAAGAGCGCATGGCGCGCCAGCGGCGCCTGGATAATACGATCGCGCAGCGGCAGCGCGCGCGCGGCGCGTCGGCCTTTCAGCACCCGCGCCACCGCCGTTTCCAGCAGGATCGCCTGCGGCACGGCCTCATCCACCAGCCCCAGCCTGCGCGCCTGCTTCGCCCGCAGGGTTTTGCCGGTGAGTATTAGCGGCAGCGCCTGCTGCAGACCGATCAGACGCGGCAGGCGCTGGGTGCCGCCCGATCCCGGCAGCAGCCCGAGCTGCACTTCCGGCAGGCCGAGCCGGGTTTTGTCATCCAGCGAGCAGACGCGCGCATCGCAGGCGAGCGCCAGCTCTAGCCCGCCGCCCAGGCAGGCACCGTGGATCGCCGCCACCACCGGAAACGGCAGCGCTGCCAGAGCCGCCAGCGCCTCCTGGCCCTGACGCGCCAGCGACTCCGCCTGCTGCGCGCTACTGCAGTCGGCGATCATAGCGATATCGGCGCCGGCGATAAAGTTGTCAGGTTTGCCGGAGATCAGCACCAGGCCGGCCAGCTGCGGATCGCGCCGCGCCTCGTCAACGACCGCCGCCAGCTGCTGCGCAAAGGCGGCGCGCAGGGTGTTCAGTTTCTCGCCCGGCACGTCGATGGTGATCACGCCGACATGATCCGGCCGCATCTGTAAGTGAAACGCGCTCTGTTCCATTATTCCGCCTCCAGAACCATGGCCGCGCCTAAGCCGCCCGCCGCGCAGGCGGTCACCAGCGCCAGCCCGCCGCCGCGCCGCCGCAGCTCATGCAGGGTTTGGGTGATCATGCGCGCGCCGGTGGCGGCGAAGGGATGGCCGTAGGCGATAGAGCCGCCCAGCACGTTAAAGCGTTGTTCATCAATCTCGCCCAGCGCCTGCGGGCGGTTGAGTTTTTCCCGCGCGAAGCGTTCGTCGTTGAAGCACTGCAGGTTGCACAGCGTCTGGGCGGCGAAGGCTTCGTGCATATCGATCAGCGTCAGATCGCTCAGCGTGACGCCGGCGCGATCCAGCGCCAGCGGCGAGGCGTAGGCGGGACCGAGCAGCATGTCCTGCTGCACGTCGATGGCGGTAAAGGCGTAGCTGCGCAGGTAGCCGAGCGGCGCGACGCCCAGCTCGCGCGCGCGGTCTTCACCCATCAGCACCACCGCCGCCGCGCCGTCGGTAAGCGGCGTGCTGTTGGCCGCCGTGACGCTGCCGTGCTGGCGGTCAAAGGCCGGGCGCAGCCGCGCGTAGTCTTCGATTTTCGCCGCCATGCGCACGTTGTTGTCCTGTTCGATCGGCGCCTTCCACGGCGGCGCGAAGGCGGGCATCACCTCTTCGCGCAGCACGCCGGACTGCCAGGCGCTGGCGGCCAGCTGGTGCGACCGCAGCGCCAGCGCATCCTGTGCGGCGCGCGTGATGCCGTGGCTTTTCGCCATCTGCTCCGCCGTATCGCCCATGCGCAGCCCGGTAGAGTACTCGGCGACCGCGGGCGGCACCGGCAGCAGATCGCGCGGCCGCAGGCGGCGCAGGATCTGCACTTTCTGCCCGAGGCTGCGCGCCTTGCTGAGATCGAGCAGCGCGCGCGCCAGGCTTTTGCTGACGCCGATCGGCAGCACCGAAGAGGAGTCCGCGCCGCCGGCGATGCCGGCGCGGATGGTGCCCGCCATCAGGCTTTCCGCCACGTTGGCAACCGCCTGGAAGCTGGTGGCGCAGGCGCGGCTGACGCTGTAGGCGTCGGTGTGCACGCCTAGCCCGCTGCTGAGCACAATCTCGCGCGCGATATTGGGCGCCTCCGGCATCTGGATCACCTGGCCGAACACCAGCTGTTCTATCGCGTCGACGGGAAGTTCGCTGCGCGCCATCAGTTCGCTGATCACCATCCGACCCAGCTCGACGGCGGGAATACCGTGGAAACCTGTCGCCTGGCGCAGAAACGGCGTGCGCAGTCCGTGAGTGATGGCGATGCGATCGCCCGCGCGCGTCAGCAACGGCTGCGCTTTGCTCATCTGTGTCACCTGTGAATGTTGACCGGGCGTCATTGCCCTGAGAGGTCTGACCTGATCCACAGTGTTAACGACAAGCGGGCGCGTCGCCAATCAGCAAAGAAAAAAAGTGCGAGGGGAAACACGAAAATAGAAAACGCCGTTAACGAACGGCGTTCAGAGACTTAGCGCAGACCGAGCTGGAAAATCAGGGTTTCAGCCTGGCAGGCGAAGGTAAAATCGATATCCAGCTGAACGCCGTTGTCGCGCGCCTCAAAGCGGGCGTCGATCTGGCAGGGTTCGGACTCAATCTGCCGCGCTTTTTCCGTCAGGCTCGCCAGCTTCGCTTCCGCCTCGCTGCGCTGGGCGAACCATTGTGACCAGCTGGCGGTGCAGTCGCTGTTATCCATTACGGTGCCGACATCGACGCAACAGCAGGCAGCGGTCTCATTGGCACTGCATTTATTAATGGCATTGGTCATGGCGTTCTCCCGAGAATAAATCTGTTTAGCAATCAGGTTGAATGTGCGAAATTTTACGCTTCTTGCCGCTTTTGCGCTATGTCAGACTCGCTAAGTGACGAATATCACAATAAAATTTGATCCAAAACAAATTAGAATCGTTATGCTGCTCTCTGCTCCGCGCGTTTTGTTAAGCGGATCGAAATTTTGCAGATCAATTTAGAAATATTTTAAAAACAATATTGCAACATGCACACAGGTCAGACCTATACTTGCCGCACTGGTCTGATTTGTCAGCTTCTGGTCAGTCCCTACAATCCGCCGACCCTTGTTACGCGACGTAACAATTACAGTTAAATAATAATTCATATGAGGTTGTGGTCATGAGCCATAAAAACCTGTTCGCAAAGTCAGCCGTGGCGGCTGCAGTGGCGCTTGTCTCTTCACACGTATACGCAGCGGGCTTTCAGCTTAACGAATTCTCTTCTGCCGGTCTGGGCCGCGCCTATTCCGGCGAGGGTGCGATGGGCGACACCGCCGCCTCGGCCAGCCGCAACCCGGCGACCATGGCGCTGATGGATCGGCCGATGTTTTCCGTCGGCGCGGTGTTTATCGATCCCGATGTCGATATTACCGGCAACAGTTCAAGCGGCCGCAGCCTTGACGCCAGCAATATCGCGCCGACGCAGTGGGTGCCTAATATTCACTACGTGCAGCCGATTAACGACCAGTGGTGGATTGGCGCCTCCGCCACCTCAAACTACGGTCTGGCGACGGAGTTCAACGACGGCTATACCGCGGGCGGCTACGGCGGCAAGACCGATCTGATGACCGGCAACCTCAACCTCAGCACCGCCTATCGTCTTAACGAGCATTTCAGTTTCGGCGTTGGCTTCGACGCGGTCTATGCGCGCGCCAAGATCGAGCGCTACGCGGGCGAATCGGGCGCCGCGCTGGGCATTCCTGCCGATACCCAGGTGGCTCATCTGAAGGGCGACGAGTGGGGTTACGGCTGGAACGCAGGCATTCTGTATGAGGTCGATCAGAATAACCGCTTTGGCTTTACCTATCGTTCGGAAGTTAAAATCGATTTCGACGGCGACTATAAGAGCAGCCTGCCGACCGCCATTAACCGTATTAACCAGGCGGCGAATTTAGGGCTGCCCTACGCCACTGGCGGCTCGACAATTCCAGGCGCGCTGACGCTGAATCTGCCGGAGATGTGGGAAGTCTCCGGCTGGCATAAAGTGGCGCCGCAGTGGGCGGTGCACTACAGCCTGGCCTATACCAGCTGGAGTCAGTTCCAGGAGCTGAAGGCGACCGGCTCGAACGGCCAGACCCTGTTCTATAAAGATGAGAGCTTCAAGGATGCCTACCGTATCGCGCTGGGCACCACCTACTATTACGATCAGAACTGGACCTTCCGCACCGGTATCGCCTTTGATGACAGCCCGGTTCCGGCAGACAAGCGTTCTATCTCTATTCCCGATCAGGATCGCCTCTGGCTGAGCGCCGGCGCCTCTTACGCCTTTAACGATGACGCCTCGGTCGATGTCGGCGTTTCTTATATGCATGGCCAGCACGTCACGGTAGAAGAAGGCCCCTATACCTTTAACTCGGTGGGCAAAGCCTGGCTCTACGGCGCGAACTTTAACTACAAGTTCTAATCGTTGAGGTCTGGAAAATGGCGACCCAAAGGTCGCCATTTTTGCGTTAAGGTGCCTACGCGAGTGGCATGGGCCGATCGCAAAGACGCAAAAAACGGCATCCCTGCCAGCTCGGCCCGCGCCTTCCCTGGCGCGGGACGCTTTGCTCTTCTGCCCATGCCACTCGCGTTTTGCATTCAGTGCACGCATTAAAAAAATGGCGACCCCTGGGTCGCCATTGCTATTTTTAGTGCCGTTACTGCGCGTCGATATCTTTCAGGTCGTCCTGAATCGCGCTGGCGTTCGGGTTCTCTTCCGGCTTCAGGCGACCGCCGTTCGCCAGGAAATCGTGACGCTGGAAATAGGCGTTGCGAATAAAGGCGTAGGGATCGGACTGCTGCTTCAGCAGCGCGTCGGAGTCGAGCAGCTGGGCGCGCGTCTCTACCCCTTCCAGCGTCCACTTGGCGATGGACATCGGCCAGGTCAGCCAGCCCAGCACCGGATAGAGCGTATCTACGTAGTCGCCACCATCTTCGCGGATGGTGAAGCTGCCGTAGGCTGGCAGCTCGACGTACGGCCCATAGCCGACGCCATAGCGGCCGAGCGTGCTGCCGAAACGGCGCGGCACTTCGCGCGCCAGCTCCGGGTTCGCCTTGCCTGCCACGTCGATAAAGCCGCCCAGCCCGAGAATCGAGTTCAGGAAGAAACGGGTAAAGTGAATGCCCGCCTGGCGCGGCTCGCCCACCAGAATCGAGTTCACCATGCTGGCCGGCTCTTCCAGGTTGCCGAGGAAGTTGCTCAGGCCGGTACGCGCCGGCGCCGGCACGTAGTCGCGCCAGGCGACCGCGACAGGACGCAGCACATACGGATCCACCACGTTGTAGTTAAAGTTAAACATCGTGCGGTTAAAGCCTTCAAGCGGATCGCTGCGCTGCGCAGGCGCCTCGCTCTCCGGCTTTGAACTGGCGCATCCAGCCAGAATGACGCTGGCCAAAACCAGGCTGGTCAGGCGGTAAGCCATTGTTATCTCCCTGTGCGGTTTGATAAAGTATCGCTTCAGGGCTGCTGTTGATTAATCTCCACAGCCATGTGCTGATGACCATCCCAGGGCGTTACCGCGCTCAGACCAAACCAGTCGCCGGATCGCGGACTGGCGCTGCCGTCGCGGGAAATACGCACCCGAACCTGCACCTGATGCTGCGCCGAAAGCTGGCGCTCCGGCATCATGGCGTTGCTGTCATCCAGCGTAAGCGATAACGGGAAGTGGCTCAGCGGCAAGCGCTTAACGGCCACGGGCACCGGTGAAACACCGTCAGAAACAGAAATATACATGACTCCGCCCGGCGGTAACATTTTTTCTGCCTCCGGCGTCAACGTCACCGTCAGCGCCAGCTGTGTATTCTGCTGGCCCGCGTCGGTTTTTGCTTGTTCAATGCTGCGCTCGATCATCGCGCGACGTCGATCGGCTGCCGGGATCTGTTTCAGCATAGTCTGCCAGGCGCCAATAGCCTGGTCATACTGCTGCTGCTCATAGGCGTTGAACGCCAGCAGGCCGAGCGTGCGCAGATTGCCGCCATCCTGTTTCAGCATATCGCTCAGCATCAGACCCGCCTGGCGATTATCCTGCGGATCGCTGGAGCGGGTCAGCACTTCAGCATAGTCCTGTTTCAGCACCAGGTTATCAGGCGCCAGCTGCAGCGCGCGCTCAAACGCCTGGCTGGCGCTGGCGGCGTTGTTCAGCACCATGCCGAGACGTCCCAGCATGGTCCAGTCGTTGAGGTTGTCAGGCTCTGACTGCAGCGCGGTGCGCAGGCCGAGTTGCAGACGCGCCAGCTCTTCCATGGTCAGCGGTTTCGCCTGCGGATCCATCACCTGCGCGCGCAGCGCCGGATACTCCTGCTGCACCTGCATCCAGCCGGCGACCTGCGCCAGCCCGCCGCTTTTCAGATACATGCCGAGCGACACCGCGATAAGGACGACCACGCCGGGCAGCAGCACCAGACGGCTGCTGGCGCGCGACGGCGCGGCTGCCTGCGGCGGAATGTCGTTCAGCAGCGTCTGCTGCAGCTCGCTGACCATCGTGGCGCGCTCGCCGATCACCCCCTGCGCCTCATCCTCTTCCAGCTCGCGCAGGCGATGATGATAAAAGTCGGTGTTCAGGCGATCGCGATTAACATCGCTCGCCTGGCGCTGCCGCCAGCCCGCGCCGAGAAACAGGGCGCTGGCCGCCGCCAGCAGAATCATTATGCTTATCCACAAAGCGCTCATTTCAGCTTCTCGTCGCCTTTAAGTATCGCCGCAAGGCGCTGTTGATCGGTCTCGTCCAGCTCGCTGCGCGTTTTACGCTGGCGGCTGCGCAGAATGATAATCAGGCCGCCCAGCAGCGCGAACAGCGCCGGCCCGACCCAGAGGATCAGCGTCGACGGCGTCACCGGCGGCTGATAGGTGACGAAATTGCCGTAGCGCGCCACCATATAGTCGATGATCTGCTGGCGGCTCTGCCCCTGCTTCATCAGCTCATACACCTTCAGGCGCATATCCGCCGCGATCATCGCGTTCGAGTCGGCGATGCTGTTGTTCTGGCACTTCGGGCAGCGCAGCGAGGCGGTGAGGTCGCGGTACTGCTCCTCCTGCGCCACCGAGTCGAACTGATACGTGTCGATCGCCGCCCACAGGCTCGCGCTCAGCAGCAGGCCGCAAACAAGCAGAAGCAGGCGTTTCACGCGCCCTCCTTGCTGTATTTGCGCCACAGCGGCAGCACGTCCTGCTGCCAGACGCGGGCGTTCAGATCCCCCGCGTGGCGATAGCGGATAATGCCGTTGCCGTCGATCAGAAAGGTTTCCGGCGCGCCGTAGACGCCAAGATCCAGCCCCAGCATGCCGTCGCCGTCATACAGGCTGAGGGCGTAGGGGTTGCCCAGCGTATTGAGCCAGGTCACCGCTTTGGTGCGGTCGTCTTTATAGTTAAGGCCCACCACGCGGATGCCCTGCTCCGCCAGCGTATTCAGATACTGATGCTCGGCGCGGCAGGTGGGACACCAGGTGGCCCAGACGTTGAGCAGGATCGGCTTGCCATCGGTCAGGACGCGCTGGTCGTAGATCTTGCCTGGACGATCGAGCGCCTCCAGCTTAAACAGCGGCACCGGCTTGCCGATCAGCGCCGATTCGAGCCGCGTCGGATCGTCGCCGCCGGCGTTGCGCGACAGCTGCCACAGCAGCGCCGCCGCCAGCAGCAAAAACAGGATCAGCGGGATAAAGAGGATTTTCTTGTTCATGCCTGTTCCTCACGCGCGGCTTTTTTTCGCGAGCGGTAGCGCGGATCGAGCAAGCAGAAGAGGCCGCCGACCGCCATAAACACGCCGCCGAACCAGATCCAGCGCACAAAGGGTTTGTAATAGATGCGGACCGCCCAGGAGCCGTTGTCCAGCTCTTCGCCCAGCGCGGCGTAGAGATCGCGCGTGAAGCCGCCGTCGATCGCCGCTTCGGTCATCATGGTGCGCGCCGCGGTGTAGAAGCGTTTCTCCGCGTGCAGCACCGCTTCCGGCTTGCCGTCGCGGCTGACGTCGATAATGCCAACGCCGCCGCTGTAGTTCGGGCCCTGCAGGTTATGCACGTCGCGGAACACAAAGTGATAGCGGTGAATATCGACGCTGTCGCCCGCTTTCATGCGCACGTCGCGCTCGACACTGTACTGGGTGCTGAAGGCGATGCCGATCACCGTCACGCCGACGCCGAGATGGCCCAGCACCATGCCCCAGTGGCTGCGCGACAGATGGCGCAGGCCGCGAACGAAGCGATGGCGATGTGTGGCGCGCTCGTGCAGCTCCATCAGCGTCAGCACGATGATCCAGACTGACATCAGCAGCCCGACCACCGTCATCGCCTCAATACGATCCTGCAGCAGCCAGGGCAGCAGGATCGCGGCGGCCAGCGTGACCACCAGCGCCAGCGCCAGCCGCCTCCACAGCTTCTGCGGCTCGTCGCGTCGCCAGCGCACCAGCGGTCCGATGCCGAGCATCAGCGCGAACGGCGCCATCAGCCAGCTGAACATGGTATTAAAGAAGGGCTCGCCCACCGAGATGCTGCCGAGGCCGAGCTGCTTGTGCACCAGCGGCAGCAGCGTGCCGAGCAGCACCACCAGCATCGCGGCAATCAGCAGCACGTTATTGCCGAGCAGGAAGGATTCGCGCGACCAGGTTTCGTTCTGCACGCGGCTGCGCACCTGGCCACCTTTAATGGCGTAGAGCAGCAGCGAGCTGCCAATGACGATCACCAGGAAGGCGAGGATAAACATGCCGCGCGCCGGATCCGAGGCGAAAGAGTGCACTGACACCAGCACGCCGGAGCGCACCAGGAAGGTGCCGAGCAGGCTGAGGGAAAAGGCGGTGATCGCCAGCAGCACCGTCCAGGCCTTAAAGGTGCCGCGTTTTTCCGTCACCGCCAGCGAGTGCATCAGCGCGGTGCCCGCCAGCCACGGCATAAAGGAGGCGTTCTCAACCGGATCCCAGAACCACCAGCCACCCCAGCCGAGTTCATAGTAGGCCCAGGCGGAGCCCAGCACGATGCCGATGGTCAGGAACACCCAGGCGGCGGTGGTCCAGGGACGCGACCAGCGTGCCCAGGCGGTGTCGAGCCGTCCCGCCATCAGCGAGGCGATAGCAAAGGCAAACGCCACCGAGAAGCCGACATAGCCCATGTAAAGCAGCGGCGGATGGAAGATCAGGCCGATATCCTGCAGCATCGGATTCAGATCGCGCCCGTCGATGGGAAAGTCCGGCAGCGTGCGGGTAAAGGGGTTCGAGGTGAGAATGATAAACAGCAGAAAGCCGAGGTTGATCATGCCCATCACCGCCAGCACGCGCGCCAGCGCATCCTGCGGCATGCCGCGGCTGAAAATCGCCACCAGCAGCGTCCAGCTGCTGAGCAGCAGCACCCACAGCAGCAGCGAGCCTTCGTGTGCGCCCCAGGTCGCGGCGATGCGGTAGTAGACCGGCAGCAGCGTATTGGAATTGGCGGCGACATAGCCGACGGTAAAGTCATTGACCACGAAGGCGTGCACCAGCACCAGGAAGGCGGCGGCGATGCAGAGGAACAGCCCGCTCGCCAGCGGACGCGCCAGCGCCATCAGGCGGGCATCGTCGCGCTGCGCGCCCCACAGCGGGTAGACGCTTAACAGCAGCGCAAGGCCCAGCGCCAGGCAGAGCAGAAAACTGCCAATCTCAGGCATCATGACTGGGTTCTCGCCTGTTCCGCCAGCGCCTGCGGGCTTTTGTGATTCTTCTTCATCGCATCCTCAATTTCGGGCGGCGTGTACTTCTCGTCATGCTTGGCCAGCACCTCTTTGGCATTAACCAGGTTGCCCTCTTCCAGCACGCCCTGCGCGACGACGCCCTGCCCTTCGCGGAACAGGTCCGGCAGAATGCCCTCGAAGGTCACGCTGACTACGCCGTTGGCGTCGTAGAGCTTAAAGGAGACGGCGAGCGTGTTCGGATCGCGCTTCACGCTGCCTGGCATCACCATGCCGCCGACGCGCAGGCGCTGTCCCGCTTCCGGCTTCTGGTGATCTTCCCCTTTGCCGTAGAGAATTTCGCTCGGGGTGTAGAACAGGTCGATATTGGAACGCAGCGCGTACATGACCAGCGACGTGGCGAGGCCCAGCCCCACCAGGATCGCCACGACAACGTACAGGCGCTGACGACGACGGGTATTCACATTGGATCTCCTGCCGCTTCACCGGCGGCTTGTTTCATTTTCGCCGAACGAATGCGGCGCTCCCTGGACTGTCGCTGGCGGATCTCAGCCAGCAGGCGGCGACGCTGCAGCAGCGTGTGCAGCAGCAGCCCGCCAAGCGGAATAAGGGTGCAAATCACCGCCAGCCAGACATAAAAGGCGTAGCCGCCCATGGCGAAAAAGGCGGAGAGAGAAGAGAAAGCGGGCGTCATGCTTTACGGCCTCCGTTGGCGACGTCCGCCACCCAGGGGCGGTGACGTTCGGTATAGAGGATCAGGTTGCGCAGGCGCATCAGCGTCAGGGTCACGAACAGCAGCAGATAGCCGAGGATCGCCCAGCGCAGCGGCGTGCGCATGCTTGGGGCGATCGCCTGCTGCAGAATGCCCGACGAACCCTGATGCAGGGTGTTCCACCACTGCACCGAGAAGTGAATAATCGGCAGATTGACCACGCCGACCAGGATCAGAATGCCGGCCGCGCGTCCCGCCGTGCGGCGGTCATCGAACGACTGATAGAGCGCCATCACGCCCATATAGAGGAAAAGCAGCACCAGCTCTGAGGTCAGGCGCGCATCCCAGATCCACCAGGTGCCCCACATCGGCTTGCCCCAGGCGGAACCGGTGATCAGCGCGATAAAGGTAAAGACCGCGCCGACCGGCGCCATCGCGGTCGAAACCAGATCGGCCATCTTTATCTGCCACACCAGGCCGGTAAAGGCGGCGACCGCCATCGCGGCGTAAACCCCCATCGACCACATCGCCGCCGGCACGTGGATATACATAATGCGGAAGCTGTCGCCCTGCTGATAATCAGCCGGCGCGAAACCAAAGCCCCAGATCCAGCCAAGCAGCAGCGCGGCCGCGCCCGCCACGGCAAACCAGGGAATTAAACGCCCGCAGAGCTGATAAAGCCGCTCCGGCCTTCCCAGCTGATGTATCCATTTCCACATGTTGCATTGCTCACAGTTAAAAAATTATGCCCGACATGTCTGACGCATGTGCGGCTCAGTGCAGCGCGATACGCAGCGCGGCGGCCGTGGCGAACGGCGCCAGCGTTGCGCTGGCCGTCAGCATCGCGCCGAGGATCGCCAGATAACCGCCAATTGGCAATCCCTGACTCGCCGCCTCGATGGCCGCGCTGGCGAAAATCAGCACCGGCACCGCCAGCGGCAGCACCAGCAAACTCAGCAGCACGCCGCCGCGCCGCAGGCCGACCGTCAGCGCAACGCCGATGGCGCCGAGAAAGCTAAAGGTCGGCGTGCCGAGCAGCAGCGTCAGCGCCATCGCCAGCCAGCTGTTGAAATCGAGCGACAGCAGCAGCGCCGCCAGCGGCGACAGCAGGATCAGCGGCAGCCCCGTCACCAGCCAGTGGGCGATCACCTTGCCCAGCACAGTGACCGGCAGCGGCGTCGGCAGCAGCAACAGCTGCTCCAGCGAGCCGTCGAGGAAATCGTCGCGAAACAGTCGCTCCAGCGCCAGCAGCGACGAGAGCAAGGCGGCAACCCAGACCACGCCCGGCGCGATGCGTGCCAGCTGCTGCGGCTCTGGCCCGATGCCGAGCGGGAACAGGGTAATCACGATCAGAAAGAACCAGAGCGGATTAACCACCTCCGCGCCGCTGCGAAAGGCGATGCGCAGCTCGCGCTGGATCACGCGCAGCGACATCAGAGCAGCTCCGCGCCAGTAAGCCGTATTTTTCGCACCCGCGCAGCGCTTTTTGGCAGATCCTGGTGGGTGGTGAGAATAACCAATCCGCCCTGTTCGGCATGTTGCGTAAAGCGCTGCATCAGTTTCTCCACACCCTCTTTATCTATCGCCGTCAGCGGCTCATCCAGGATCCACAGCGCGGCGTCGCTGAGCCAGAGCCGGGCCAGCGCCACGCGGCGCTGCTGTCCCGCGGAGAGCTGCGCCACCGGCACCTCTTCATAGCCCAGCAGATCGACGTACTCAAGCGCGTCAAAAATTTGCGCGGTGTCGCGATCGGGATGGTAAAAGCGCAGATTTTCCAGCGGCGATAGTACCGCTTTTACTCCCGGCTGATGGCCGAGAAAAAGCAGGCTTTGATGCCACTGTTCGCGCTGTTGACCTGTCGGCTGTCCGTGCCAGCGCACTTCGCCCGCTTCCGGGCGGCTCAGTCCCGCCAGCAGGCGCAGCAGCGAAGTTTTCCCGGCGCCGTTCGCGCCTTCAATCTGCACGATATCACCCGCCGCCACGCTGAACGACAGGGTGTGGAACAGAGTGCGTTCGTCGCGAACGCAAGAGAGATTAATGACTTCGAGCATGCAGAAGAGGTCGCGCCAGGTAAAAAGAGGCCGGGATAATACCACAAGCTTGCTGTGGGCCGAAGCCCATGCCGTGCGACGCAACGCGCCTGCCGTGATGGTTATGCCTCTTCCAGGCGAGATATGCTTAAAAATCGCGCAACGTTAAAACTTTGTAACGCTTCACTGGAAAGATAGTTACATTTCGCCCTTGCCAAAACAGGCTACGCTTATTACGCGCAGCAATTATAACAAGGAGCAAACATGAAACCTTCCCCATCTGATCACCAGGATGAAAACGATGTCGACAGCGAAGAAAAAGAGCAAGGAAAGGAGATCGAAGTCGATGAAGACGCCCTGCCCTCGCGCGCGGCGGCGATACATGAAGAGATACGTCAGGATGGCGAAAAAGAGCTAGAGCGCGACGGCATGGCGCTGCTCTGGTCGGCGATTGCGGCCGGTCTGTCGATGGGCGCCTCGCTGATGGCGAAAGGGATTTTTCAGGTGCATCTCGACGGCCTGCCCGGCGCCTTTTTGCTGGAGAACCTCGGCTACACCTTTGGCTTTGTCATCGTCATTATGGCGCGCCAGCAGCTGTTTACCGAAAACACGGTGACGGCGGTGCTGCCGGTGATGCATAAACCGACCATGGGCAATATCGGCCTGCTGCTGCGGCTGTGGGGTCTGGTGCTGCTGGGCAACCTGATCGGCACCGCGCTGGCGTCGCTCGCCTTTGCGGAGATGCCGATTTTCGACGACGCGACGCGCCAGGCGTTTAGCGCCATCAGCCAGAAGGTGATGGAAAACAGCCCTGGGGAGATGTTCGCCAATGCGGTGATCTCCGGCTGGATTATCGCCACCATGGTGTGGATGATGCCGCAGGCGGGCGCCACCAAGCTGATTGTTATCGTGATGATGACCTGGCTGGTTGGGCTGGGCGATCTGGCGCATATCGTGGTGGGCTCGGTGGAGATCCTCTATCTGGTCTTTACCGGCCAGATTAGCTGGTATGAGTTTATCTGGCCGTTCGCGCTGCCGACGCTGCTGGGTAATATCACCGGCGGCACGCTGATCTTCGCGCTGATCAGCCATGCGCAGATCCGTAACGATATGAGCGAGGCGGCGAAAGCGGAGAGCAAAGCGAAACAGCGCAAAAGCGCGCAGCAGGAAAAGCAGCGCTAAGCTGTTGAGGAAATGAGCAAACGCGCCGCCATTGGGTTATTCTTGCGGCGCGTTTGCGCTATACTGCGCGCCGCGGTCCCCTTAGTTAAATGGATATATAAAACAACAATTGTAAACCATTTAATTTTTTGCAAATTACTAGATTATCACTCCATAACGTGTACTTGATTTGGTACACATAAACCAAGTAGGTAGTGAGGTGAATGATGGTCGATGATTTTTTTAAATACCGATATGCATGGGAGAAGTTCCATTCAGCCGTGCTTTCTCTCGCAGGCGAGGGAAGCATTCAAGAAAGGCTTGAAAATGCTTACGTCTTTAGCATTATTCATTTGCGGCGGGACAACGATATTCCAGAGGAATTACATGATGACTTTGAAGAGATCGTTGCATTGATGACTGCTTCAAATGCAGCTGAAGGTCGTGTGAATGCGGCCGTGAATGCTATGGATGAATTAGAAAGAAGCAGTGTTGTTGGTAAAATTATCGGCCTTTACGACAGCTTATGCCGTTACATGCCTAAGCACTGATAGCTTCCTGTTATGGGGTGTCAGGGGTCGGAGGTTCAAATCCTCTCGTGCCGACCAAAATTCCCAACTAAAGCAGCCTGTTAAGGCTGCTTTTTTTATGCCTGCAATCTGGAATGGTAAAACCATGGCGAAACAGTGGCAAAACTAGCCAGTGAGCGCACAGCCTGTTGAGGGCTATACCGGCCCATTGTCACGCCAGACGCTCATGATTTCGTAAGTCACTTTGCCCAATACGATGACATCATCGAGTGCCTCTCCTGCGATCCTCTGTCCATCATCGGTGATGATGCAGCGATCGCCGGTTCGCGCCAGAATCGACATGCCTTCATGAACAAGAGCAACTCTGTCTCCTCTTTTAACCGGTACAGAACGGTCAACAACCAGCATGCCTTCATCCATTTCGATGAACAGCGTAGCTGCAGGGTTATGCACGACAAAATCTGTAACGGTCAGGCGACGCTGGATATAGTCCTGTGCTGGCGATTGAAACCCCATGTCATCATCCGCCGTTAGGGTTGAAAACTTGGAAAGTCCGCTCTTCACCTTCTTTCGTGGATACGTCACGGAATGTAGACGTGTAAATCTCTACCCAGCGGTTGGCTTCTTTCAGCGTTAGCTGCCAGTTCAGCTTTGCGAGTTCTTCAACAAAATCGACAGTTGTTACGGTATAGCGCCCCTGCGGGTCTCTTTTGATGGCATTTTTGAAAGCTATTTCTTTTTCGTATTCGCGTGGCATGACAGATTCCCTCCAAAAAATAACTGTATATATATACAGTAATATTTATGAGGATTTTTATCAAGATAGTGCGGTTTGGTTTTGGCTAAGGAGTCGCGTGATAGGGATTTTGGAGAGTTCTGGCGTGAGCGGCTAAGCTTTAGTCACCCACCCCGTAGTTCACTGAAGATGGGCGCGGTCTACCTCTGCCCCGTCGCCGGGGCTTTTTTTGTGACCTAGGCCTCTTGTCTCTAGTTCTCGCCCGATCAAAAATCAACCCTAAACAAGACAACCTCACAGCGTCAAACTGCACGCACCGCCTTGATGGCGTGCGGACCTTTATACCAGGAGCTGTGGGTTGGATTATTGTTTCATGAAGTGCAATCCAGTAGGTTTTACCTCATTTGCGCGGGTACATAGCATAGGGTGCCCGCGCCTTTTTCCGGGCAATGCTATTACCCTCCCGTCTTAAAGAATCTTAGGGGTTATCAAACCCGTCCTGTAGCCTGTTTAGATAAGTGCGGTATGCCTCAGACTTGCCACTATTTTTCTATTCGCATTACTCACCCTACGGCCACTCGCGGCTTGTAGCATGAATTACCTGTACTGTATACAAATCAGGCTAACTGTGAGTCCACTACCTTTGCCCGGTGCGGTGAAGTTAAGTTTTTTGATCGCTACCGTTATGTTCAATGAGGCGAGTCCCTGAGAGCTTCCTGTGGGCTACAGCCCCGTTAAGCAGGTTTCTGAATTGGCGGTAACTCTCGCCACAGAAATCTTCTAGCGCAATTCCCTTACAGGATTTCCTGACTTTCAAACCAGCCTCTTAAATATGCCTAATAATGATTGCCATTAAACGCACCGTGGTTCACAAAATCCTTATAGCAATTTAGTACCAATACTTAGGATGCACAGGTAACACAGCAGCGTGTTGCCTACGATAGTAGGCCTTTAAAGACAATCTTTTTTGCTCGCTTAGGCAGGATTTTTTAACAGCCATGAAACTGACTAATATTCAAATAAAATATCACACTTAGCATACTGTAAATATTTTCTCGTAAAAAAAGTATCTTGTAGAAAATATTCTCTTAAGGATTTTAATATCCCTTTATATCTAATGATAACATGATGTTATTATTAGGTTCTTTCCTTTCGTCGATGATTTCAAAATCTGCCCTCTAATCGAGCTAAATTTTCACTACACTTATTTTGCAATCCGATTTGATATAAGTTATGGTCAATAGGGTCTCTCACTGAGATAGCATAAACTTCCTTGGAAATGTTAGGCTCATATCTGATGCCGCCCGGATATCCGTCCGGGTTTTTCATTTCCCCAGTGCTATATAAGCAAGCCTAAATTCCGCAGCAACCAAAAGTTCAATAGGGGTAGCTCTCCCGCTTACCTTTCGCTTTAATTGGTATCACCTATGGTAGGAATTTACACAATCCTAACATCTATTTAGCACCAGTAAGTTATCATTGGCAGGTAACACACAGCATCGTGTTGCCTACGAAATTAGAAATCTAAAGACACTCTCTGTTGCCCGCCTTGTGCGGGCTTTTTTGTGCTCAATATTCGTATCAGATGTATCAATTATGTACGGTGGTCCCCACATCTCCGCCTGCTGAGATCGGCGCGGTCTACCTCTGCCCCGTCGCCGGGGCTTTTCTATTCAAGCCCGGCATTCAGGCCGTTTTTGTATAATTCCTAGCTGATACTTGCATCTTGCAAGAAAATTTCAGCATCTTTACTGAAACTTAATAGTCAGATTTTAAGCATAAGTTACAATCATTTAGTAGGATTGCCTTTCTGATGTGTGTGCAGAGATTTGTTCCAACTTCGACTCTGTTTACAGGGTCATAGCCGCAAGCCGAGCCAATGCCTCATCAAGGATTTTGGCTTGGTACTTATGCCGCCCCGGATGTCCGTCCGGGTTTTTACTTATCATTGGCACAAATCCAATACGACTTCTGAAATTTGCCCTTAAACACGATAATGGTTTAGTTCACCCATTAATACGTGTTTCCTGTATCAAATTTGCATAACAAATGGTAAGGATTTACGCAATCCTAACAGTTTTTCAGTACCTGTGAGTTATCTTTAAAAAGTAACACACAGCAACGTGTTGCCTATGAAATCAGTTATCTAAAGACAATCTCTGTTGCCCGCTTTATGCGGGCTTTTTTGTCAATATTTACATCTTGTGCCCGCAATATGTACAGTGAGAAAACCCCATCTCGTAGTTCACTGAAGATGGGCGCGGTCTACCTCTGCCCCGTCGCCGGGGCTTTTTTCATCCGCTTACGCTTGCATCATCTGGGTTGGCTGCCAGGCTTTGTCGAGCCTGTAAATCTACTGTCTAAATGGTATGGTGAAAAAAGGACTCAGTAATGACTCGCTATCTACCACATTGCCCGCCATCTCTCCTCGAGTGGTGGGCTTTTTTATGCTGGCTTTGTCGGCCATCGAACATCTGGAGCATCGCTCAGTTCGGTATCGTTCAGGACGTCAATGTAATCCATCCAGGCATTAAGCTTTTCCATCTCAGCGGCTGTCAGTGTACGGCCCATGAGCAATTTGGTTTGCCAAACTGTGATAGCCGTAGTGGCTGCTGACAACAGCGAATCCTTTTGATCTTCCGCAATAGCTAAATAGTCAGGTTCTGGAATGCTTTCGAGACGCGGCCCACTTTCATCAAAAACCAAATATTTCCCTTCAGGCGGACTGATAAATGACTGGTATTCCTCGTCGGGTATTCTGGTCATCTTATCGAAATCCACGCCGTTAGCGGCAGCTGCATCCGGATACATTGAATTGAAAAATCCAATCTTGCCTGGCATGTAATAATTAGCATCAGGCAATGGTTCCATTGCATTATTAATCTCTTCACTCATGATGAAATCCTTCCCACGGCGGTATAATCCACGCGCACGGACTGGTTAGCGGCTATTGATCCGTCCGCCTTGTAGCAACGAACCTGAAAGTAAGTGGTATTTTGATTGTTTGTTGAAATATTACCGTTCATAGCCGCCCAGTCTGCGGAACACGCCACAGGCCGGGGCGCTACGGTGAATGCCGTAGGATACGTTACGGTAGCGTCCCCGCTGGCGTTGGTAGTCACCACAACAGTGGCGTTAATGATCTGGAATTTTCTGTTACCGTCCGTCAAAATTGAGAAGCGATCATTTGCTATATAGTTGAGACCTAAATTCGAAAGAGTGGCGCTCTGCACAGTTACGTTATCAAATGCAATCGGCCCTGATATTGATCCACCAGATTTTGGTAATGCTGCATTAGCCGTGGTTTGTGCATTGCTTAGCCCTGTAGCTAAGCTCGACCATGAAGGCCCAGTGAACTGAGTTAAATCCGGCAGTGTAACGGTAACATTCCCCGCACCGCTGTATACCTGTTGCCAGTTCTTCATTTGCAGGTTCATGCCACGCAAAACAGTTCCCATATCATTCATGGCTTGCTGGGTGATGGCATACATCAAACTGGCGGGAACGGCATTCCATGCAAGGCCGCTAGCTGTCGGTCCAGTATAAGCGGCACCAATGGTGAGCTGAGTATTAGATGCAATGGCCGCGACGACCAGCGTGTAAGGCGTTCCTCCCGCAATCACTCCGATGAAATCACCAGCTTTGAACTCTGTAGTGAAGCTAGTTCCGCTTCCATTTACGGTTGCTGAGCCGTTGGTAACAGTAATCGTACCTGCTGACATACTTATCTCCGAACAATAAAAAACCCGGCGCTGTGGCCGGGTTATAAATGTTTGTTGAATATCATGTGTGGAACTGGTTAGCAGTAGGTGCCGCAAATAACTGCGCACTCCATGTGCAGTATTCTGACGCGCTCTGATTCAAAGCCCCTGCCGCAAACATCATCGTTGCAGCGGCTGTACCTATATCAACACTATAGGTGTAGATCGACAAAGTCACGCCGTTAGAAGTTATTGATGTTGCAGGTGCTACCTCGCTTCCGGCAATAACAAGTTTTGATGCCCCCTGATTGTTATTCCTGACACGGAATACGGTTCCCGTGAGAGTCATCGGCACGTCGCCTTTTCCAGCGGTGCCGTCCCAGTAAACCGTGTTAGACGCATTGGTTGTTGTCTGGCCAAATGAAAAGCTCTTGCTCTGCATCAGCGGGCCATTTATCTTCGAGGCATTGAGCGTGCCTAAAATGGTGCAGTTTTCTCGAATGGTGACATTATTTAAATCACCTGCTGATGCATATATTGTTCCCCTGACCGTAACGCCATTGAATGTAGCAAATCCTGATTTGTTAATATGCCATCCAGTGTTACCTGTACCGTCCCAAGTATTGGACTGGATGTAGTCGCCGATCATGGCATTGTTAATCCAGCTCTGGCCGATGAATGCCTGGCTGATAAGTACCTGGCCGTCTTTGATGACAAAAGGAGAGTAAAGGCTATTACCAATACCGCTCATGACAACAAACTGATTAGCGTTTACCGCAACACGCGTATCAACTCCGCCGCTGCCATTGACAGTTGCAGCCACTGACAAACCTGCATCGTAATTGACGCCGTTATAGCGAATACCGGTTTTCAGGGTGTAAATTGCTGACGGACTGGTAGCATCGGCGTATGCGGTAAATTTTTGCTGAATGGCTGCTTCATTGACGCTAATAGCCTGTCCCTGTGCATCAACTTTCTGGTTTGTCGCTGTAAAGCTTGCAACAACATTTGTTTCCAGCTGTGCAACAGATTTTTGCGCATCAGCTGATACCTTCTGCGCCTGTAAAATGCCAGCGCGGTTATCACCATATTGCGCCCATTGCTGGTTAACAGAGTCATAATCAGCCAGCATGTTCTGTAATAAAGCCTGCGGATCAGTGACTAACGGCTTAAGCAGCTGCTTTCCATCTGGAGACGTCAGGAACTCTTCCACTACATTCCCGATAAGATCATTAGCATTCACATTGGACATGCCTGCAGCGAAAGCCGTCCAGTCGCCCACATTGCCGATTTTGTCCACCAGCCTAGCGCGATACCAGCGGCGAACACCAGCCGGCATTGGCCCATGCTGATAACTCAAGCCAGGATAAGGAACATAGGCAAGGAACTGCGGGTTTTGTCCATCAGCTGTTGTTGCCGCCTGAATTTCGGTATACGCCGTATCGCCCGATCCGGCAGGAAAAGCCCAGGTGACATCGATAGCCCACACGACATTATCTGTGGCTCGAAGATTTACAGGTGTACCGGGCTTACCGGCTTTGCCAATCAGAGAAGTAGAATCAGCGTATCCCCATGGCGAAGAAACTTCTGCTGCGTTCACGGCGCGCACGCGGACATCATAAACGCCCGTGTAAATACCGCTGATGCTGAATCCATGCGCGCTGGTCTGGCTGACGTTAACCCAGTCTCCTTTATCCTTACGCCACTGCGCTACGTAGCTAATTGCGCCCTCAACTCTGTCCCATGTCACCTGCATTATCGAAACCGACAATCCCTGTTCGACATAGCTCACTTCGGAGACGGCGATATTCGTCGGCGCTTTCAGCACGCTTATCGGCGTGACAGTAATTGGCGCCGGCTCAATACGCACGCCATCGTCGATATAGCGGTATTTGTTTGGATCGTGCTCAACGCCTGTGATGGTAAACGTTCCGTCATCATTACGGGCAACAGAGGTCACGCGGTAATACTGAATGGCGAGATTATCGCTGTCGATGGCCCATACGGCGCCGGCAACCGGTGTCATTCTGAAAGCCGTATTAACGGTGACCGTTTTTTTTTCGCTGCTGATGCTGCGAATCGTTCGGGTCTGCGCGGTTCCATCAGGGAGGTTTACAACAAGCCGATCACCTGCCGAATAATCAATGGCCCGGTCAAGTGTTAGCTTTGGGCCATTCACTGCGCTGATGCGTCCGCCGTTGTCTTTTCCCGCCCTGAAAGGATCGGCAACACCGATGACTTCTGCCGGAACAGGAAGATAACCATCCAGGCCAGTGCCAAAGGAAATAGTGCCGTCTTTAGCATTCGACAGGATAGCCCAACGCCCGCGGCGGTGTGCTTCACTCTGGGAGGTGCAGCCGATAGCCGTGAGCGACATTTCATTGACGCCGTAACGCTCGACAAGGTCTGTGTCGTAAACGCCTTCTACAGTATCTGAATAGTGGTTTACGGGATCGGACCATGACACCTGGCAAGAGGTGTAACGGTTTTTATAGCTGCCGCCGGCATAAGTCGGAAAACCGTCAATGATGTTGGAAGAGTGATAAATGTAGTCAACGTCCATGTTGCCGTTAGCATCAACCTGTGGCACATCAGCATTGACGAAAATCTGGTTATTGCCCCAGAACGTGATGCCACGAAATATGGCCGCGATGTCTTTGAGTACGGTATAAGCGTCCTGCTGGTTCTGAATGAAAACGTTACAGGTAAAGCGCGGTTCTGTGCCGCCGGCGCCATTGCTAACCATCTGATCGCAGTACTGGGCAATGTCGTACAATTCCCATTTATCAATCATCGATGCATCGACGCGGTTACCCATGCCGAAGATTTTATCCAGCACCAGATCGTAAAATATCCACGCCGGGTTATTCGTGTAGGCGTATTTGAAATCACCCAGCCAGTTACCGGTATACGTGCGTGAATTCGGATCGTAGGTTGTTGGAACACGAACCAGCCTGCCTTTGGGTTTGCACGTTACTTTCGGCGCGCTGCCATTGAACTGGCTGGCATCAACTTCGATATACAACAGCGCGGTGTTGGGGTAACGCAGTTTGCTGTCGATGACCTCGGCAAATGAAAATACACTGAACGCATTGATTAGCTTCGATGAGGAAGAGTCTGCAGTGATGCGTCGCACCCTGATTGCCCAGCCGCTTGATGCCTTTGGCAAGTCGATGCGATGATCGCGCTGATATTCTGAGGTGGTTTTGCCGTTGAAACTGCCGTCAACAACCTGAACCCATGAGCCGCCATCTGTAGAAAGGTCAATCGCATACTGAGTGACCGTGCCGACCATATCGCCGTTATCTTTATAGGCATACTGAACCGGCAGGCTGAGCTTGATACGCACGGCATCGAGCGTAAGGTTAGTGTACTGGCGTGTCCAGGGTACGGATTGTGTTACCACCACACCCACAGAAAGCTCGTTATCAACCTCTGGCATGCCCTGAATGTAACCCTGATCCTGAGTGCCTTTTCGCCAGTCCCAGACGACGCCGGTAAAATTATAAGTGCCGTCATCATTCGCAAGCTGGGTGTCATTCAGGTAAATCTGCTGTGCTGTTAAGTCACCCTGAATTTCTCCCTCAGAGAGCGCCAGCAGCATTTTCAGCTTGGCGATAGAAAGCAGATCGTCTTCCTGCTCTACAGGCGTATGTGCGCTGCCACCGCCGCCCTTGCTGCCGCCAAGGACGGTTGCCCCTTCGAGTAATCGCATATTTCACCCATAAAAAAAGCCACCCGAAGGTGGCCTGAAATCAAGTCAGAGAGTTTTATTGCTGATCGCTGGTAAAGCTTCCGGCGCTGATGATCGCCCCGCCAATTTCCCGTTCTCCATAAAGGACCGGGACCGGGTACCCCATCGCTACCGTGTTGATCGGCGCGCCAAAGGCATAGTTAGGCTTGTTATCCGTACTGGATGAAGCACCGATATTATATTTGGGCTGGGGAGTCAGCATCTGAACCACTCCGCCAAGGAGCATGCTGATACCCAGGCTGGTCAGCGCGGTAGTTGCCAGCCCCACGGCGGTAGTGGTTCCCAGTGCTGCGCCGTAAGCTGCTAAGCTGGCACCTGCAGTAAAGAAGGCGGCTACGATTGCTACCGCGCCGATGATTATCTGCAAAGCTCCGCCCCGCTTGGAACCTTCGATGACAGGCTCCATCTCAAACTCAGTGGAACCAGACGACATATCAAACTCTTGCAGGCTGATATTATTTTTGCCGCTGAAGAACGCGAACCTGATCCCGTTTAAGTGAGCGTTGGAAACGTACTTTTTAAAGCCTGGCACCTGTGAGCACATGGCTCGCAGGAGTTCACGCAGATCGGCAACATGATAGCGGTGAACCTTTCCAAATTTCTTTGCCATGGGCCCTTTCAGGGTCATTGTCTTAAGCATCCATCAGCTCCTTTCTGCGAACCACGCGCACAGTTCGGTTACGCCAGTACTCGCCATACGGAACGCGCGTTGAAAGGTTCCCGGAGTTGTGGTGAAGAATGATGTTGTTGCCGAGGTAAATAGCCGCGTGATTCGTTACCGGCGCCTGAATCTGCATCATGATCATGTCGCCCTCACGCATTTCAGCTGCAGGCACTTCAACGAAGCCCTCGCTCTGCCAGTTATCGTCGTAGCGGTTTTCTTTCCCGTCTGCCCACCACTCATAATCGACAGACCAGTTATTGAGGTTTATGCCGTGCTCTTGCCGGTAATAGTCCATAATGAGCGTCCAGCAATCGGCAAATCCCAGCACCCAGCTACGGCCGACCAGCTCACGGTCAACGCGCGGGGAAAAGGTACAGAAGTCGCCATCTGGCCACGACATGATCCCCCACTCAATGCCCCAGTAATCGCACTGAACGCGATCCCGCTCAGACGGAATTAGCTGCGGAACGTTAGGGTGAGAATGAATAACCATCAGGATGGCCCCGAGCTTTTCGGCCGCCCGCCTCTCTTCAGATGAAATCGTGAAGTGTTCAGTCGGCTCCTCATGAATGTTGCTACATGGCACATACACCTGCTTCCGGCCAGACTGAATGACCAGCCCACAAGCCTCTTTTGGATACTCCGCAGCAACATGCTCGCGTATGGCTTCCAGAATTTGTTTGCGCATGATTACTTTCCCTGAAGGTTGGCTGCAGGGAAACCGCCGAATGACAGAGGCTGATCCTCGCCGAAACGCAGCTTGCAGTCCCCAAGCCGTCCGCCGCACACATCCAGAGACGGGTTGTCCGTAGGCGTACCGTCTTTGAGGAAGTAGCGCGTTCCGTTGTAGTCGCATCCTGTGCCGGTCCGATACCAGCCGCGCATGCACCAGGTGCAAACCGGAGTGATCTGCCGAGAAGGAAGCTGCAGCCCCTGAATGTCGAATGGCGAGCAGAGTTCAAAATCTACCTGCACGCGCGTCTCTGCTGTTTTTGCATTCACATAAAACAGCTGCACCCGGCTTTCCTGAGGGTTTGCGTTAGGGTTGCCGGCCGTCCAGTTGGCCGCATCGAGGTATTTTGCAAGCGTGGTATGAATCCTTACCTTCGCCTTCACCATGTCTTGGTACTGCAGGCAAAGCGCCGTAACGTAATTGCCAACGTTACCGACTGAAAGCTTAGGCGTGGGCTGTGAGCCTGAGCTGCTCATTTCCAGTCCTGTCAGCTCGTAGGGGTGCGGGTCGAACTCATTTCCCTGCCAAATGATGGACGGCAAATTATCCGCGGCAAATGATGCCCAGCCTTCTGTGGGAAGGTTGTAAGCATGGAATCGCAGAATGGTGTCAAGGCCGAATTCTGTCCCGTCGATCTCAATCATCTGCACCAGCTGGCCCGGCTCCAGCGCCTGAACATCCTGAGTAAAGCTCATATTTCACCCATAAAAAAAGGCGCCGGAGCGCCTGTTGGTTCGTGACCTGTCACGGTGCAAATGCCTGTTCAAACGTGAAAGAAATTTCCGCGAAGTCCCCATTGACGAACTTGGGATTGATCGAGTCTGATTTCACCCGATACAGCTTTTTTTCACCCCATGGGTTAGTCCACCAGAAAGAGGTGGTCACATGGCTTTTGAGAAAAGCTCTCACAGAGGCCATGGCGGCCAGTCTTCCGTTGCAGGCAAGGGACCAGCTCTCTGATGCCTCGTTGATTCCCTTACCGGCGATTTGTTTGTAGCCGTCACCGAATTGCGCCTGAATCGTGGAAACGTTCAGCTGCTCACTTGCTTCAGTTCTGGCACACCAGGTGAATGTATCAATAGCCATGTTTCCGTCACCTTATGCGCGATACAGGACGCCACCGGGAGACATCTCTTTCCTCAGGCGCTCTGTGATTGTGGTCTGAACGATGGATTTAAGCTGATTGGCCGCGTTAGCGGTGCCGGCAGAAGACGCATCACCAGACCCGCCATCCTGAACTATGCTGACGGGAGCATTAACCTGAATGACCGTGTTACCGCTTCCTGTAGCGCGGTTAACGCCAGATGAATAGATGGGCTGGGCGGGATTACCCACGTAGCCGCCAGTAGCGTACCCCCGCATCATGTCATATAGGTTCGATACGCCAATCCGCTGCGTTGCCTCTTTGGTGAAAACAAACTCACCTTTGTGGACGATGCCGGCAGGATCGTGTTTACCACCCGGCCCCGTATATCCGCCATCATCATAAGCGGCATAGCTCGTTGACATACCCATAGCACCGGTCGTTCCGCCCGCAGCCCCCGCAGCTGCGCCACCGAAACTGCTGAAAACCGACCCGAGAATGCTCCCGAAAGATGAGCCACTGCTGCCCATGGCATTTACGATTGCCATTTGCAGCGCAACTTTCGAAATCATCTGGAGAACAGACAGCCCCCAGCTCTTCCAGTCGGCTTTGCTACCCACCAGCATTGCAGACATGTTATCTAGCGCGCTATCCATGGTAGAAGTAATGCCCTGCGAAACCGTGCCAGCAACGTTACTGGTATTGGCAAGCCAGTTTTCATAACCACGAGAGACGCCGTTAAGCCAGTTGGCTTCGGTAGCGGCTGTTTCCTGATATTTCCTGTCCAGAGCATCGAGTGCTGCTGTTCTGGCCGCCACGGCATCTGCGCCCTTATCAGTTTTATCAAACACACGATCTACCTGCTGCTGCTCGGTGAAGCGCTCCCTCTGGCGGTCCCCCATCCCTGCAGTGGATGAGATCATGGCTGCATCATCCTGATACTTACGAGCCGCGTCACGCAGGTCTTTCAGCGCCTCAATTTGCTCGCGCTGCTTTCGAACATTTTCATCAGCTTTCTGGGTCCACTTCTCCAGTTCAGTTGATGATGCCCTGATTGCCTGGCGCTGCTCATCAGTCCATTTGGTTCCGGCCTGATGTGAGGCGGCATAAAGCTCAGACGCCTTTTCTCCCTCGGTAGCGCGAACCTTTTGCACTTCCACCGCCACGCTGAGATCGGCCATTTTCCGCGCGTACTGTTCAGCAACAGAAGCCGCCTCTCGCTCAGCCTTGTTCTGCGCATTGGTGGCCGCAGTGCCATCTTTTTTTGCCTGCGCTGCTTCAGCATCCTTTTTAGCAGCCTGGTCCTTGTTGTAAACGTACTGCGTATAGAGCGCGCCAGTAAGCTTTAAATCGTCGGCTTCATATTCATACTGCCGATGCAGTTTCTGCAAACCGGACAGGCTTGCCAGCTCGTTATCGCGCCGGGCTTTTTCCAGCGCCGTAGACTGCTGAGGCGTGGCTTTAGCCAGTGATACAACCGGGCCTGCATACTGCGGAGGCGTGGCGCCACCCATGGCACTCATTGAGCGATTCAGCAGATCATAAGCACCTTTCAGAATCGCTACGGCGCCGGCCTGCTCAATGGCCTTTTTAGTAGCAAGATCGCTGGCATCATTCACCAGCTTCTGAGTTGCTTCGACCTTTGACGCAGCCTGCTCTCGCTGATATTCCAGCTTATTAAGCTGATCGGTAGCATCCTGCTGCCTTTTGGTAAGCTCCTCGACTGACATGAGGTTGTTAATTCGAGCCAGCCAGGGATGCTCGTCATACTGCTTTTCCATGCTCTGCATGGCTGCGAGACTGTCGCGTGTTTGTCGGATTTGCTCATCAATATCGGCAAGGTCTTTTTTCTGCGCTGTCAGCGAACCGCGCGCATCTGCTGACGTAGAACGTAATCCGGCGACTGACATCTGGTTGAGCTTGCTGTTGATAGCGTCCAGATTGTCAGAGAATGCGACTGCCTCCTGGTGTACCTGCTGCGTATGCTGATATACCCCGTACATAGCCGTGCCAGCGGCAATAATCACGCCTGGCCATCCACCGAGCAGACCCAGAACCCCACTGCCAAGGCGGGACATTACGGAGGCTGTTTCGGTAAGTCGTCCGGCTGCAGATGAGCGGGCCGTAATTGAGGTGTTCAACTGTGCCTGAGCGACAGCAAGCTGACGCTCAGCTGCAATCTGCGCCTCAATGCCAGCGGCTGCTGAACGTGCCTGCTGAGCACGATATACGGCCTGCCTGGCTGTTGCGACGCTTACCTGAGTACCGCGCAACTGGGCTTCTGCAAGAGCTACCTCCGCAGCAGTATTGGAAATGACAGAGGCCGTGGCGCTGGCAACACCAGTGACCATGTTGCCGAAATAGCGGGCGACACCCAGCCCGACCAGCACGCCAGCAGCGTTCGCCACCGTGTCGATGTTCTTTGCCAGGCCATCGAGCACGCCTGAAAGGGATGACGAGGCTCCGACGGCGTTGTTAGCGCCACCCACCCATGCCATGAATGCGTTTTCTACTTTCTGCGCAGAGCCGCTGATTGAAGCTGGCAGCGTATCGAACTCTTTCCGCAACTGGTCGACATTGGTCAGGAGCGGCACGATCTTATCTGTGGTCAGCTCGCCGTTGTTTGCCATGTTACGCAGGCCGCCAATGGTGGTTCCCAGACCATCCGCAAGGAACTTAGCCAGCCTGCCACCACTTTCCATAATGGCGTTGAATTCCTCACCGCGCAGCACGCCTGAACCCAGCGCCTGGCTCAGCTGGGTAATAACGGAACTGGCCTCCTCGGTGCTCGCGCCTGACAGCTTAAGCGAGGTGGCCACGGTCTCTGTAACTTTGGCGACGTCAGCCGATGCATAGCCGGCGTCCCGCAGAGATGAGGCAATGCGGCTGTACAGATTCGCGTTCGCCTCGAATGACGTTCCGGTGCGCTGGCTGATAGACATCAGAGTCTGCTGCGATCGGGTGAAATCCTCTGCGGAGGTAGAGGCAAGTCGCAGGCGACCGCTTAGCTGGTTCCATGTATCGGCATAGTGGACCAGCTGGCTGGTCGCAAAAGCGCCGGCAAATGCCCCAGCCATACCTGCGGCACGCTCACGAACTGACGACAGCTGAGAATTGAGATCAGCCAAAGCACGCTGAGTTTCTCGCGTGGCAGCTGAGGCTTTTCGCCCGCCCTGCTCCATGGTTTTGTAATAATCAGACCCCATGCGCGACGCTCGCGCAATTTCGGACTGGAATGAAGTGGAGTTCGCCGAAATTTTAATGATAAGTTCACGCAGCGTAGCCATAAGTCACCCTTTAAGGGCTGCGCTATCCGGCAAGCGCAGCAAAGAAATCTTCCAGCCCGCTGGATTCCTCAACCGGATCAGGTTCCTGCCACTGAAGCAGCACATCTTCCATTTTCACTTTTGCGCCCTGTGAATTCAGAACGGCTGTAGCAATCTGAGCCGCCTGTATGTCCCCACGCCGATCGCTGACAGGATTAAGGCGGTCATACTCGATCCACATGCGCAGTTCGCTGGCTGTGAGTGATGATTTAAGCTCATGCAAAGTGCGCCCAAGACGAAGCGCCAGAGTCATCAGGAAAAATGTGCCGGGCTGTCTTACTTTGCCTCTGCGTCAGCCTGTGACGTGCTCAGATCGAGCGCTTGCTTGAGCAGTCGGGCATGGACCGGCCCATAAATGTTTTCGACAAGCGGCTTGTCTTCGGCTTTGAAAACGGGTGTATCGTTTTCATTCAGCAGCACGTCGATAAACAGCACTACATCTGCGTTTTTATTTCGCAGCGCGCGCTCTGCAGCGGTCAGTTTTTCTGGCTCGCCTTCAGGATTAGGATTAATAATCTGCTGCCATTCAAGCCAGGCCTGACCTGAAGGCTCTCGCAGTTTTACTTTTGCATTCTCCCATTCCGGGACGGAAATAACCTTGCTTCGAAACCCTGCCATCGGGGCCAGCGCCAGCGCGCGTAAGTTATTCTGTGATGCCGTTTTTGCCATTTCATTTTCTCTGTTTCATTCAGGAAAAGCGGCTTTCGCCGCTGTTATTAGCCTGCAGCCGGTGCCGGTATGATCGGGACGGGCTTGCCTTTGACGCGAAGCGTAAAGGATGCCGTTACCACTCCAGCCGTTGAGATACTCCAGCTGTTCTGGCGCACTTCAGCCAGGAAGGCATAGCCGTTACCAGACGGGAAGATGACCTGAAAGGCGTGTAACGCATCCGTGTCATAAGCGGTTCGGAGGGTGTTTTGTCCCTCTTCATCTGCCGACCAGTTACCGGAAATGGTGACCTCGCCCGGCGCAGCCAGACCGTTCGTCATCTCCTGCTCGGTAGAGCAAAGCGTGGTCGTTTCGATGTCAGATTTTTGCCCGCCCGTATAGCCCAGCTCTTTCGTTGAGCAGTTGATACTTTGCCAGGTTGCGCCGGTCGGGTTTGCTTCGGTCGCTGCATCAGCAGAGACGTTAATCTTCGTTCCCTGCGTCTTTTCGTACTTTGAGGACATGGTGATCTCCAGATAATAAAAAACCGCCCGGAGGCGGCATCAGGGGTTAATCCCAGAGCTGAACTTCAAGCGTTGCCCGGTAAAGGGCCGTATCAGGCTCGAAATCATTCATTTCATTGAGAGAGACGGAGTTAAGCGGCGCGAGCGCTGCGCGTATTTGGGATCGCAGGGTTCGCGCTTCATCAATGGACTGCGCCCAGGCATCTATCTGTAACGTGCTGGCTGTTTCGGCCTGCCCACAGAACACGTCACTGGCCACTCCTGATGGAAAGAGGAATACAACCCAGGGCGCGGCCGTTCCCGATGGTGCGACATACGGAAACACGTTCCCGCCAGCAACATCGCTAATCAATGGGTAAACATCGGCTTCTGTCATTTTGACAAAACCTCATCTATCGCCTGATTCATTCGCGCCAGCGCAGCCTGCGTCGCCTCTTCCTGCCGGACGTCAAAAGCGGGGCGGACAAAGGGGTGCGCGGGCATTTTTGACGTCCCCATTTCAACAAATCGCCAGTAGAAAGCATTTTTAGGATCGCCTGCTTTCATTGATTTATCGCTGTTCCCCGTTGCGGGATTAACGCCTCGGATATGGACGCCGGAAGAGATATCACCGCGCCTGCGCGCCTTCTGCGTCATAACGACTACGTTTCGCTTGAGCTTCCCGGTTCTGACTGGCGCTTTGGCAATAACTTCCTCTTTCAATACCTCAGCCCCTGCCCGCGTGGCGTCCCGCAATACCTTGTTGTTTTCCGCCTTACTGAGCGCTTCAAGGTCCTTTGCAATATCGTTTAGCCCGGAAAAATCCAGATTTGTCGAAATCACTGCTTAACCCCCCTTTCGCACATCAGCTCAAGCCGGGCGCCGTTCTCGGCACGCGTGACTGATTTAATGTCGTAAACCTCACCTTCTCCCGTTGGCGGATTATGCACAAGCCGCCAACCCGATGTGATCGTGATGCCCGCAATACGACGCAACCATATGCGGGACGTGGTCCCGGATAACTCAGCGCCTGAATTAAGCAACTCACGGCCTGAGACATCAGAGATGGCTGCGCGAATGCTTTTCACATCCGTCCAGCCGATTGCCGGCTGACCAGATGGAAGGCGCCCGGATGCGGGTTTCTGCAACGTCACGCGGTAACGCATGGGTCCTGCTCTCATACGCCATAAATCCTGTAGGGCTGAAGAAAAGCTTCAACGGCAAAATCCGGCGTGGCTACACTGACACCGGTCACCACCGCCTCGCGATTTGCATACCAGTGCGCAATTAGCATCAGCATGGCGGTTTCAATATCTTCGCCGTACAGCAGCGCGTCCGGGTCGGCCAGATAAAGAGGATCGGCGGCATTTTCATAAAGCGTGCGGCGGGTAGAGTTTTCCACGTACCGCACCGCCGCCTTTATGCGGGCCGCCAGCCAGGCATCATCCTCGGTAAAATCCTGCTCGATATTGCAGTGATGCTTTACCTGATCAACGGTCAGCATAATTACCCCTTACTTTGTTTTCGCCTTGCCTTTGGTGCTGCCATCGTCGCCGGACTCTTTTTTCGCGCCCGGTTCCTCGGCATAGCCCCGCTGGATAAGCTCGCGGCCGTGCTGCTCCAGCGTTTCAAACGTGGTGCCCTCGGTCAGTACCTCGCCCTGGTGGTAGATGGGCTTGATGGATCGCAGTTTCATGGCTGTTTCCTCATTGCACTGGCGGCCCTCAGGCCGCCGTCAGGAGTTATGCGCCAGCGGCTGCCGGTGCGGTAAATGAGCCGTAGATAAAAGCTTCAGGACGCTTAACGGCCAGCGCCAGGCGCTCTTCACAGCGGATAGAGATCATGTTCTTCTCGAAGTCGTCAGCGTTCTCGGTGGAGATAACCACGTTGGCGTCTTCACGGTCGAAAAGCTGCGCCGCGGCATTGAAGGCGCCGGTCAGGAACTTGCCCTGGAACGCGGCGGCCTCGGTGGCCACAACAGGCAGGCCCCACAGTGTCGGGCCGGTGAGCGCTGACGGGTTCGCCAGGATATAGCGTCCCAGCGTGTCTTTGGTCAGCTCGATCTTCGCCCAGTCGATGAAGTGCAGAACGTGACCGGATGCCGGAAAACGCGCCAGCTGAGCCTGCAGCATTGCCAGACGCAGATCGTCGATACCATTCTGCTGCTCAACGCTAAAGGCAGGATCAAATGCAGAGGCCTGGGGGACAATGCCGTGTAGATGCACACCGGTACCGTCGCCGAAAAGGATTTCCTGCTCTTCGGCATATTTCAGGCCAAAACGAAGCTCTGTATCGACCGTTGACTGAAGTTGCGAGAAATCATCCAGAATCTGCTTAGATGCTTTAAACAAGTGCGCGACGGTAGATACTGCGGTGATTTTGGTTGCGAACTGAATGTCGCTGTAAGGCTTCGTAGTACCTTCTGGTACGACTTTTGCCGCGTTAGTAAATCCGGTCTGCTGCACCCAAAAGATAGCAGGTGAGGCAGTCCGGCCTGGTGCGATCAAATCGCGGATAAACAGGCGCTGCTTAGGCGCGGCGTCAATGCCCGGCAGCCGTTGGGGTTCAACCACCCCATCAGCAACATCAGTGGACAGGAGCGCAGCGTTAACCGGCACGCTGACACGCTTGCCGCCCTCCACGCTGGCCGCAAAGGCTTTCAGTGCTTCATTGCTGATAACCACCTGACCAACCGTCTCTGCCACTTTTTTAGCAGCGTTCAGCGGCATATTGGCAACATGCTGCTCCAGATCGCCCAGAGCAGCCTTCAGCGTCTTTTCCGCTTCGCGCAGCGCGTTAAACTCAGATGCCATTTTATCTACAGCAGCCTTAGTTTCTTCGGAAAGTGAGCCGGATTTTTTAGCCTCTTTCAGCGCCTCTTCGGCTTTTGCACTGAACTTACCGTTTGCCTCTTCAATACTGGCGGTAACTTTTTTCAGAATTTCGTTTACTTCAGACATGGAGTTTCCTTATTTGCCGAACGCCGACAGAGCGGCTTCAAGAGTTTTGATATTTTCAGGGTTGATTTCGTCGGTAGCGCCCGGCATACCTTCAGGAGTGGCAGCAGCGCCTGGCTTGCTGCCGGATAAAGCTTTTAACAGTTTGCGCCGCTCAGAACGCGGGGTATCAGTCTTAGCCAGCAGCGCATCGAGCTTGCGCAGCGCCGCCTCAGGGCTGTCGTCGTCGTCGGAAATTTCGTCAGCGGAAAGGAGGCGATCGGCAAAACCTTTATCAACTGCGTCACTGCCGCCGATATAGGTTTCTCCGTCCATCATCGAGGCGACCTCCTCTTTGCTGAGGCCGGTTCGCACCGAATAGATATCGCCCATAGCCTTGTCGAAAGGCTCCATGTCCGACGCGATTTGCGCCAGGTCATGGCGATTACCCATCGCATAAACCCAGCAGTTGTGGATCATCAGGAACGCGCCGCGCCCGATCTGAATATCGTCCCCGGCCATCGCAATGATGGAGGCCGCTGAAGCCGCAAGACCCAGCACCTTCACCGTTACTTTTCCTTCGTACTCGCGCAGCAGGTTATAAATCGCCAGGCCTTCGAACATGTCGCCACCCGGCGAGTTGACATTGACCGTTACGTCAGCCCCGTTGAGCGAACGCAGCGCACCAGCTATGCGGCTGGCCGTTACGCCTTCTCCCCAGTAATCCGCGCCGATTACGTCAAAAATAGAAATGCTGTTGTCATCGGACTTGGCAGCTTTGATGCCGCCGTTCCAGCGTTCCATAGCGGCAGACGGCAGGTCCCGTTTTGAGAGCGCAGAAGGCCGCCCCGCCGGCGCTGCCGGAAGGCTTTTCAGTGTCATGGGAATAGCTCCTAAGCCGCCTGTTTCAGCGGGGATTGTTCGAACGGAATATCAGGAAAAACGAAGTTATGGACCTTGAGAAGGTTTGCCGCCTGCGCTGCCTTGCTGTTTTGTTTCAGGTCTTCCAGCGGCGTCAGGTTGAGCTGCACGGTGTAGAGATCACCACCTTCAATCGGAGGCATGTTCTCCAGGCGGCGAACGTCATTACGTGACATCCAGCCATTTTGCAGCGCGGTCGTGTAATACGCAGAGCGCCCGGCGCTGTCAGCGCGCAGTAGCCCCTCAACAGAGAATTCAGCAAACAAATCATCATCGCCATCAAGCAGACAGCGGGAAATCTCTTGTTCTATATTTACCAGCAGCGGGCGCAGCGTGTTGGTCAGGAACTGCAGGTTCATCCCCTCAACACTGGAAGCCCAGCTGCTTTGCTTATCCGCATGCCCCACCATAAATGCTGGCACGCGAAACCAGCGGCAGATTTCTTCAATGCTGAACGCCCGCGATTCCAGCATCTGCGCCGCTTCAGGGTTCATCGTGACGTTCTGATACTTCAGCCCGCCTTCCAGAACCATAATCTTTCCGGCATTTTTGGAACCGGTAAACGCCTGCATGTAGCCCCGCAGCCGTTCGCGCTGCTCTGCGTCCAAGGCCTGTTCAGCGGACAAAAAACCTGAACTTTGCAGCCCGTTTTCGAATATTTTTGCTGCTGACTCCTCAACGGCCATTGCCGCCCCGATAACGTCGCGCCCTTCCCTCATTGGCATCATTCCGCAGACACCATCAAGACCAAACCCGCGAATATGCATCAGGTTTTTTTCTGGAATAACTCGCTTCTGTCCGTTTTCGGTATAGGTGTATTCCAGCCGGCCGTTTTCGAGGCGCTTCACCACCATATTCTGTGGTAACAGCGGAACGAGCGAAACGAGCTTGCTGCCTATCATCTTTTTTTCAATGAAGGCGTTGCCGCGCAGGCAGATACTGGCCACCAGCATCAGCATGAATCGCGAAGGCGTCATTTCCATATTTGGGCGCCGGCATAGCACCTGATAGACCGGATGATCCGTTGCTGGCTTTCGTGAACCGTCTGCCTGCCGCGCGTAAATTTTAAGTGGCAGGGTTGAAACCGACTCGCTCAGAAGTCTGACGCAGGCCCAGACGGCAGAAAGGTGGATCGCTTTATCAGCCGACACCACCTTTCCGCTGCTGCTCATGCCTAACCATTCCTCCCAGAATGTCCCGGTCGTCAGACTGATAGGGACACCGAGCCAGTTAAGCAAGGCGCTTTTTACCTTGCCAGGCTGCTTATTCTTTTTCATCAGAAACCTATCATTATCGGATTTTCAAAGAAGCCGCTCAGGTCCTGCGCATCACCGCCGCCATTCACCAGAAGTCGGCTCTTGGCAGTGAATAATGCAACGGGACCGTCAATTTTGTTTTCCGGCGTGGATTTGTTCGGGAAGATGTTGTCATTTTTGTCAGGCTTGACTGTGATATTCGACATCATCCAGGTCATGACGGGATTCCCGTCATGATGAAATTTATTGCCGTATATCTCTGCCTGAACTGACTTCATGGACTCAGACAGGTTTTTGACCGTCTGCGGCACTTCAACCAGCGGTAAGCCTTCTTCGGCTAACGCCAGGCTAAATTGCAATGCGCTCCAAGGGTCGAATGCGATCTCTTTGATGTTCTCGCCTTTAACCCACTCCACTATTTCGGCTTTGATCACCCCATGGTCGATAACATCCCCGTCTGTCAGCTCAAGGTAACCGGCATCGGCCCACTTGCGGTAAAGCTCAGCAATATGGTTAGGTGCCGTTTCTATACGCCCCTCTGGCAGCCAGAAGCGGGGCTGCATATGCGTTTCCCCTGTAGGGTCACGCCAGGTTTTTACAGCAGCGCAAATATCAATTTTGTTTGCGAGGTCCACACCGACCCAAAGTGGCCAGCCTTTACGCTGAGCCTCTTCGGCAGTGGCCGTCATCTTCGCCCAGCGATCCATGTCCATCCATGCGCTTTCAGCTGTGACCCAGATGTTCAGATGCTTGGTGAAAAAGTTCGGGCGCGCGGCGACCTGCTCTTTCGCCTTTTTCGCCAGGCGGCGCATGTCATCCCAGCGCTTACAGACACCGAGTCCGGGGTTGGCTTTCGGCCAGTTCGCTTCATCAAAGGGATCGTCGTCTTCGTCCAGCGTGTAAATGACAGCAAAATACGTGTCATCGTCCACCACGCCGCGCAGCACCTTAATGGCGTAATCGCGCTGCTCGAAACAGATACCCTCTTTGTTGGTTCCCGCTGTGGTGATGGCGAACAGCAGCGACTGAAGACGCGCACCCGTTGCTGTTTCCAGCACGTCCCAAACATCACGGGTGCGGTGAGCGTGCAGCTCATCGACTATGCCGCAGTGAATATTCAGGCCGTCGAGGTTATTGGCGTCACTGGAAAGCGGCTCAAACTTCGAAGCCGTTCTCTCCTGGTGAATGTTCAGTTTGACGTGACCAAAAAGCCGCCCCAGCGTGCGGGGCGCTTTCTTAATCATGTTTTTGGCGTCATCAAAGACGATGCGTGCTTGATCGCGAGTCGTTGCAGCTGAATAAACCTCAGCGCCGCCCTCGCCGTCCGCGCCGGTCATATAAAGGCCAATACCAGACGAGACGGTAGACTTAGCGTTTTTACGCGCCACTTCGTTATAGGCAGTGCGAAACCGGCGAACCATAACCGGATCGCCGTCATCGTCCATTACCTGCTCGCCCGTTGTTTCATCAATCAGAGGGATGATGAAGCCAAACAGGTTTATCAGGATGAAGATGTGCCACGGCATAAGCTCAATCGGCTTACCCGCCAGCGCGCCTTTAACGTGCGGAACAAAATTATAAAAGTCGAGAATGTGCTGAGCGCGGTCCTCACTGAAGTAGATACCGCGTTCCGGCCCATGCTCTAAATCATTAAGGAATCGCTGACACGCCAGGCGCACCAGTTCGCCAGCAACAATCTCGCCAGACAGCACGCGCTCGGCGTACTGGATACCAGCTTGGACGGTTGCCATTCATCATTTGCGCTTTTTCAGAAATTCTTCCAGGGGATCGGCCTCAGCCGGACCTTTTGCGCCAACCTTTGATCGGCTGGACGGGGTCATACCGAATTCAGCGAGCATTGCCCTGATGCGCTTCCAGGCATCGGACTTCATTACTGCTGCAGGGTGTGCCTTCACGATCTCCTCGCCAGTAGCTGACACCGTTTTATAGGTGTATCCCTCCTCGGCCAGAACGTCGCAGTGTTGCCGGTACTCGGTGTAAGCCTCGATCAGCAATTCAAGCGCTTTGCCGTCGAGGGTGGTCATCACGCCGACCGCATCAAGCTCTTCGCCAATTCGCTTAAACCAGTACTTCCCCATCTTGTCGAAATGCTTCGGAATTGGGGGTACCCCAGAAGGCGGTTTTGGCTCTTTTTTATTTACTGCCCGTTTTGATGGGTTCCCCTTCACCAAAGCCAGATGTGTCGGGGTTTTCGGTGGTCCTGGCATAATCGAAAACTCCTATTAATTACTGGTTGGGGGACCCCAAAAAAAGTTTTCTAACCTGCGGCGGTGTGAAAAAAGGTTAGGCGGCGGTCCTTTAGACCCAAAGCCCTGAAGTTTTTACCCGCCCTATCCCCTGAATTTCCTTAAATGATATTTATTCTCACTTATGGCGATTCGGTCTGTAATTGCGCCCCAATCAGTCCAAAAGCTACCAAAGCTTCTCCTTCAGGATATTCGCTCAATACAACGCGCAGCTTATCTTCTGCTTGCTTCACTTTTACCTGGGATTCTTCAGGCATAGATGCAATCAAGCCTTTGAACATCAGCAGTGTTTGTTGGTCAGCATTCATTTGTTTCTCTCCGTTGCCGTCTTGGCTCTGTGGCATGACCAACATAAAGCCTGAAGATTACTATCTTCATCGGTGCCACCATGTGCCTTAGGTTTGATGTGGTCTACAGTCGATGCTGGTACCGGCCTGCCGTTCGCCAGGCACTGCTGGCATACATACCGGTCACGCTTCAGGATGCGTACACGAATAACATCCCACTTACTGCCATAGCCACGCTGGTGTCGGCTCTGTCCACGCTGATGCTGCTGCCAGCCTTCATTGCGATGGTCATCACAGTAGCCTGATCGGTCTGTTGTAGTCTTCCCGCAGCCAAGTTTTCGGCATGCGCGAGCGATAGCTGATGGCATGAGCGCCCCAATAAAAAACCGCCCAGAGGCGGCCTATTCATTCTTTTTTTACTTCACTATTTAAAGCGGCGGCGATAATGGATCGCTGTATAAAGTCTGGATTTTATCCTGTAATTTGCATGACGTATGATGACGAGCCATCTGGGATCTGCTTTAGGGGTATTGCAAAATTCGAGACGATGTAAGAGCGCGGTCCAGAAGCTTATCTGAACCTTTTTGTCAGGCCCAAGCTTATTCCTGATTGAGACAATAAGGCGATCGACCTCATGCTTGGTTTCCTTGAGGCTTTTGCCCGACTGGAATGATCCGGCCAGTTTTCTTAGCTCCATGGCAAAGTACTCAATATCTACCTCAGTTCCTTCCAAATTTTCCTCCGCTGAGTTAGCGTAAACTATGCATTTTCATTCAAATCACAATAATGCTGTTATTAATTAACCTAATTTTCATGTGATTTGATGAAGATATTTATGCCTTGCATTCGCTGCGCCTTTCTTACGGCTTACTTGCTTTCGGGCATAGGACATAACTGTCATCCAGTCTGGATCTGAAAATTTGTTAGCGTAAGCATGAAGGCTTTCGAAAAGCTCCGACCATTTCTGTAGCTGGTAATCACAGTCATACTGAAGAATAGATTCCATAGATTTTATGGACTTGTCCACCAAAGCCTTGATTTCTGACAACTCGGCGCCAGACTGATACTGTGCAGCCAGCTGTCGAATCTGAAGAGCATAAAACTCAGTGTCAAAATCGTTCCTAAGCAAAACGACCTCTATTATCATCTGGTCCATATCTGAACCCTAGCCCATGCAATCTCATCAGACCAGTTTTTAACTCAAATTTTGCAATATCCAGCGCAATTAATGCGTCACGCCGTACCATGCCTGCCAGCGATAGATGTTTAGCCGGAGCGCTCTCACGCACTCTGCGTTTTCCACATCGGATTGCAGGTCTGCATCAGTGTCGCTTCCCGCCTGACTGAGTTTGCACGGTGGGCTCATCAAATCCTGAGATATTGTTGGCAGCGTCGATTGCTCGCTGGCGCATGCTGACAGCATCATCATCAAAGCGGCACACAATACGATTCGGATACTGAACATATTTCACCACATCGCGGGTTATGGTTTTATATATGACTTTGCCTGCTGTATTGGCCGCAGCCGCTTTCTGCTCTGCTGGAACCAGTCTGGCTTCTGCCTTCTGTTTCTTCTGCGCATAGTCAGCATTTACCTTAGCGCTATGAGCATACCAGCCATTGAGGTATCGAATTTCCCCGTACCCCGTTGAAATTACAATCATCACTGCGATGGTTAGCAGGTATATGCGCCAGCTAAATGTCATTTGGACCTTCCGCGAGACACATGGAGCGCTCCATTTCACGGCGGTTCATCAGACCGTGCCACTTCATACCACCGGCATAGACCCAGCGGCGAAGCTCTTCACATGCACCAGCCTGGTCGCCAGCATTCAGTTTTCTCAGAAGAGATGATTTGGAGAATGCACCAGAGCCTACGTTGTAGGTAAAGCTGTAAAGCGAGGCGCGCTGATATTCATTCAGCGGCACCGTAACCAGGCTATCGACCGTTTTCTTTACAGGCTGCAGGTCATTCCACAGCAGGCGATCACACTCGCGGTCGGTGTACTTCTTACCTTTGATGATGTCGTTACCGGTATGCCCATCACAGACCGTCCAGACGCCAGCCACATCTTTATAAGGCTCATAAACGCGGCCTTCTACACCGTCTTTACCACCGATGAAGAGTGAGGCGATAAGCATCGAGCCGCCGCCCGCTGCGGCAATCAGTTTGTTTCGCAGACTGGCTGACATAGCCATAATTATTCCTCTCCCAGCTTATCGGACGGGATATAGCCGCGCTGCTCCAGCGCCCTTATCTGAGCGAGAGAAACTTTGCGCTTAAAATACGCGTTGATAGCAAACGTCATCAGAGCCAGAACAATACCGGCGATAACGCCTACCGCACTCCATTCATCCGGGCTGAGTCGCGTTAGTACGCCATTGGCTACAGCCGAACCAGCCGCACCGTATGCCGCTCCTGATGCTAGTTTGCTCATATGGTTGATACTCATGGTCACCTCCGTGGTTACGGTCGGTGCTGTCTGTAGTTAAAGAGAAATCCGCCTCAGCCACATCGGTTAAGGTTCAGCTTGAGTTGATTGGCCGGGCGCAAAAACGAAAAGGCCCGCCGAAGCGAGCCTTATGATTCTGAATAGTTAAGATATTGAAAATAAAATATACTTAAGACTGGTCCTACTGGTAAAGCTAAACGAATAGCCTACTATGCAGCCCGACGGATGATCCGTCAGAGGAACCTTGAATCTCTTTTAATCCCGCAAATTTATGCTCCTGGGCATTGCGGGATTTTTTTATCTATGTGATCGTAACATCTGATGGTTTTGAAATTGTTGTGATAAGCCTGCGGTGCCGGGTGCCTCCCGGTGACTCAGTAAGGCGAGAATCCTGAGTCGCTAAACAATCACTTCTACTGACCTAGCCCCGCCGCTGAGGGGGATTCACCGCATTAGCTCCAATCTAAATCAAAGAGTAACAATAAGATACCCTGACGCAAATCGCGGTAACAGCCTTGCCCGTCGGCAACAGGGTAAATTTAGGTATTTATCACAATATGAAAGGCGCTACAGGTTTGCAGTCCTGGACAGACCTTATAAGCGTCTGCGCTCAATGCCTTTGGTATTGTGTGGAAATAAAAAAAACCCCGCCCTTTGGCGAGGTTTCTAATTTAAGAAGCTATGCGTTGTTACCACTCTTAACAGATTACATATAGAAATTCGTAACGAAAAGCAGATTAAGCGATTTCTTTGAAAATAGTTTTCTTCGTGGCTTCATCCATTTCAAGGCAGCAATCGGTCATCAGTATGCAGGCGTCAATAAACGTTTCTGCGATCATCAGCTTTTGCCTGACTTTACCTTCGGAACATTTAAGCCAGCGAGCAATAGAGGACTTAGACACGTCATAGCGATAATGCGCCATGATTAAATCCAGTTCATCCAGCCGACCTACCTTATTGAGCATGCCGACCGCAGTATCAATAATCATGCCGTCATTATCGCAGCACGAAAGACGGCTACTGGTGCTTTTAGGCAGCAGTGTAATAAACATCGGGCTGGTTGGATTCCAGCTAACCTGAGTACCTTCATTTGCGGCCCAGCCGCCCCAACGCTCTAAAACCAGTTGAATGTCGCGCATATTAAATCCCTCTCCACACCTTTTATTTTTTATCTGACCCGATAACGCCAACTGCAATAGCGTGATCGAGGAACCTGAACAGCAGCTCAATCTGGCTGCCATATTTGCTTTCAAACGCCCTCATGTCCCGGTGCAGCTCGTCGTGATGCGCCCTGCAAAGCGGTATCACAAATAAGTCATGCGCCTTCGTTCCCATTCCTCCCTGTCCGTGTCCGATGATGTGGTGCGGATCGTCTGCCTGCTTTCCGCAGCATGCGCACTTTTGCGACTTTACCCAGCGCGTATACTTCTCGCTTTCCCAGCGCTTACGCTTTGGACGAAGCATAAACGACTCCGGCGACTCCGGGTCTGCCACAAGGCTGAAAACCTTCTTCACCACCTCTCCGGCCTCTTGCAATACTTCGCGCCCCGGCCGTTCTGGCGCAATCAGTGACTCCTTCAGCGTTCCGGTAGCAACCTGCTCTGCCTTCATCTTCAAAACGCGGCGCGCCGGCGCTTCGGGGATCAGGTCGATTATGTCCTTGATGGATGCCCACCAGCAAAGCTCAGGCAACGTCAGGGAGTGGTTAGCATGTAGGCCCATGTCGAGACAGGCGCTGTGAATGATCCATGCTGCGACGTTCGCGGCGGCAACCTCCTCCATTTCGCCAGACACGCCGTTATTGCGCAGCTTGTTGTCATGGTGATAGCAGAGCGATAACACGCCCTGTTCTGTTTCCAGCGTGGTTATTTCGTGGAAGTGGAAGCCGTCACCATCATCACACTGGCACGCGTTTATCTTTCCAACCCAGACAGTGAGATCAGGAAATCCACCAGCGGCGGCAATCACGCGTTCATCGCGGAAGAAGGAATTCAGCAGAGGCTCATCCAGCAATGGCTGATTGTCCTCGTTAATTTTGCCGGACGGAAGGTCTGCCATGTCGCCAGGCGGCGTGCTGATGAGTACGCGCCCGCGAAAGAGGCTCATCAGCTCTGAGCCAGGCTTGAATAGGACGATCCCGGTACGCGGCGCCACTTCCGGTGTGAGAAGCGCCCTCATGCATTACCTTCCAGAGATTTACGGAGGGCTTTCTTGGCCCTTTTATCTCCAATTAAATGAAGATATCTCAGAGTAAGCTCTGGAGAAATGAAAATGCCATCATTAGTCTGACTGTAAGAGCCTGGGTTGTCCGCTATATATTTTTTAGTCTCATCAAGCGCAAGGAACTGCTCTGCACTTAGGATCGTGTGCGCCCTTTTTTTTATGCGATGCGTAGATGAGCACCCAAAAGTTGTTACTTTGTTTTGTGCCGCCATGCTTAGTTACCTCCCGCCAGTTCTTTATCGTGAGTGTATTCGCCATTCCACGACAGCTTCATTGGCAGCTGGCCTTTGAGGTAGCGGCGATAAAGCCACACTGCGCCCTCGCGCAGCAGAACAGGCTGATGAGTTATGAAGCTGGCCGCCGATGACGGGTTAATCTGGCTACTCTTCTCTGTGAGGTATTTATCGCGCGCTTGAGAGCGTACTCGCCAGTGAGCATGGTTGCCGTTAGGGTTGTCGTCATAGAGCCAGTTGGACTCCTGCAGGTATGCGCTTACCCTGCTGACGTTCACGCCGTTCAGACGTTTGCAGAACTGGACAGGAGAGAGCCCATCGCTAAACAGGTTTTCAAGGTGATCGATATATTGCGCCTGACGATGGGTCAGTACTTCCGCCTGCTGTTTCGCTTCCATAGCATCAGCCCATGCGCGCGCCAGCTTAATCGGATCATTCATGTCCGGCAGCAGAAGCCCGCCGACCTCTCTGAGACGAAAATAACTGTCCTCCAGCCCTTCAAAGAATGTCCATGCCTCATCCGTATCGACGATTTTGGACATGCGCGCGGCTCCCTTCTCTGTCCATAGCGTCAGGCTTCTGGCTTTGGATGAAATTTGTGCGTGACTATTAGTCACTCGCAAATCGCGTAGCTCGTCGCCATCCACGGTGAAGATATGAATACCTTCCTCAAAACGACCAGCGTTGCGTGAAAGGTTTTTGCGGATGTTGGCTTCGTCAGTGCCATAGCCTCTGGCCAATAGCTCTGTCGTGATTACACGCTGATCGCGGTACATGAGAACGGGAACGCTAACTGAAGCGTTCGAAGAGATAACTATAGGGTTTACGCCAGACGCAGCTGCGCCCAGTACCTGATTCGGCATATTTTGCTCTCCACACCATTTGTTTTATCCGGTCCCGCCCCCTCATCTGCAAATGAACAGGACCAACCTTTGCCGACAGCGTCTGCAAACGCTGGCTGGCTTAACCATCATAACGGCTGCGTTAGTATTTTCACGACTTTGATGAAATTTATGGTTTTCTTACTGAAAAAATAAGAAGGCGGTTTAATACTTTGCTTTAAAGTCCTCATACCTTGTTCCGGTACTAAGAGAATCTGGAAAATTGCGGATTTGATAAGCAAATCAACACAAAACAACTAAAACCAGACGATGACAAAATTTCATCAAAGCAAATCTGTACAACTTATTTAATTTTGTATAACTTACACATCAGAGACAGTGCTCACCAAATATACAATGGAGACAATCATGCACCAGAATCCACAGAACACGGGTTCCCAGGGGAACATTGCCGCCTACTTCAGCCGCGCTACCATGCCTTCTCAGCAGGAAACGCTCGGCGCTATCGCGGTAGAAATTTTACGCTCAGGCCGTTCACTTAACCGTAAAACTATCTGTATGCGCCTGCTTGCGCGCGTTGATGCAGCAACCTCTCAGGAAGAGGAGCAGCACCTTCAGGAACTCATTAGTTTGCTCTTCCGCGACTGACATCTCCCGAACAGGATTTGCAGCCGGAGGGGAGATAATTTCTGCCAGGCAGGCAATACATGTTCAGAGGTTATAGATGAAAAGCAGTAAAGACGAAGTACTGCGCGACGCGCTCATTGGTGAAGTTGTCCTGGCGATTCTCAATGAGCAAGCCGCGGTATCGTGGAATGCGGTACTGACAAAGCTTCAGGCAATACTTAATGGCAAGCATGATGCAGAAAGGACCCGACTAGCGATGCTTGCCATTCAGGAAGTCAAAGCAGAAATGGACCTGAAGCGCTCGAAGCAAACTATCACTGCTGACAGCTTTTTAAGCGTTGCAGCAAACAGTCAGGACGACAGCACGCGGCACTAAGTTGCGGACGTGTACGAAAAACATCAGAAACGACACGGGTCGGGAGAAATATTGATTATGCAACAGATGTTGTTTAAAACTGACCTCGTGCTGATGGCCCTCATAAAGGACATTGGGGATAATTTTGAAGATGAGAAGCATGAGCTTGATAACGCTGTCAAAATGTCACTAATCAACACCGGAAACGTGTCACTAAAAAACATCCTTTTCTGTCTCATAAACGAGATGGAGAGCACGAATGACGTGGTCCGTCTGGACACTTTGCGCAACTGCCTCGAACTTCTTTTACACCCTGAATCATAGACGGGAAAATCAAGCCGGTAAGCTTGTCTGCCGGCTTGATTTAATGCATCTTTCTCATGAGCTTATCAATTAGTTGACTGCACTGGAGTCGGGTTTTTTCGCTGTCTGCATTTACGCTCATTCGGTGCAAGGCTTCAATCAGCTCGTGCAAACTGAGACCGATGTCCGGGCTTAACATTCCCACCACGATCTTTCCCAGCAGAGCGTGCAATTCTGTTGACGGAGTATCTTTTTCCAGTTCCAAAAACTCCTCCCTGTCATGTATATGCATACAGCTTAACATTTAGCCCCTTCAAGGCCATCTAAAATTTTTTTAAGCTTTCAGAGGCATCCATGCTTACCCAGACCATATGCGGCAATAATGAGACTGGCCCGCATTTTTCTTTACAGCGAACTGAGGTAAATTAACCCCATTTTTCATGAAGTAACGTTTAATATTCGTACAGTAGCGATAGAAATAAAATGACTATTGTCGCATTTTAGCTAAGTGAAAAAGATAAATAGCCAGTGCCATTCGAAGGGTCAAATCGTTTTTGGCACGCGATGAGGGAGTAATTACTCGGATTATTATGCGATCTGTTTGCCCGAAGACGACTACAGTCAGAGGTGAGGTTGTCATTAATCGTACTTATGGAGGATTTACCGTGTTACTTCAAAACGACGAGAAAGGCCACGTCATTATTGGCGAAGCGGCACTGCATCTTGCACTGGCCAAGAAGGAGATATCCGTTCTAACTCTGATTGCCGAGCTAAGACGTATGGCTGTAGATGTTAAAAGCGACGGACGGCGAGTCCAGCTAACAGAGGCTAGAAAATGGCTTCAGGGGTTTATCGTACCGGGCAGAGCTAAACAACCTATGCCATACCTGCAAGTCCTTGCAGGCCTGAACGAAGAAACGAAATAACGCCAGTGGACGTAGTCCGGCTCCGGCCGGGAGACGACGATGAAAGATGACCTCATCGGTCACGCGAAAGCGTGTACCGGCCGGAGAAACTGTCAAGGATGACCCCCGGCTCTCAAGCACTGATCAAAACTTTGTAATTGTCAGCTCTGCTCTGCCTCCCTTGGTAAGTTCGCCCCATTCTACAGTGAATCTTTTTATCTGACTGTCGTCGCCCCATATGCCAGCATGGGTAAGGCTGTCAAACAGCGCTTTCTGGTAGTTGTCCAGGTCTCGCCGCCGCTTGTCAGGTGGATATAGAACCACATTAACCTCAACGTCCACTGTAATCGGCTGAGGCGCGCGCTTGAGCTGCTCCACGACAGCTGCGAAGGTGTTGATGCGAAAAGAGCGCCCGAAGGCGCTAATCTTCATACCCTGCTTGGTGGACCGCCAGTAACCGTTAACGCTCGGTGGGAACGGCAGAGTTAGCTTCATGCTCCCCCTTGATTGCTGCGCTGATTCCAGTTGGCATAGGCTTCTTTCTCTGTCATGGCCCGCTTAGCGGGGCCATTAGCGCCACATGCCCAACAGTGAACATGCAAAAAGCGGCTTCTGAGATGCTTTTCACTGTGAAGCAAGTCTGCTCGCCCACAGAACGGGCAAGGCTCAAGCGCCATATTTGGCGTTTGGCTGATTTCTGTTGTTTTCATGCTGTACCGCCCATGTCTGGGATAGTCATTTGATTTGCCAGCTCAGCGACCGCGCCGCGCAGCATGCGGAAGTTTTCCCAGTTTGATCGGTCCGTCCGCTCCACCAGTGCGATAAACTCTGCCATTGTCATTGCCGTATCAATGCGGGTTTCAATCTCAACTGAACTGAAGCGGTTGAACTTCTCCATTACCTCTGCTTCGCCCATATCGGGATACTGAGCAGCCACCCACGCTTTCAGCTCCGTGTTCTCTAGCTTTTTCTGCTTCAGGCGCTGTGCTTTTGCAAGAATCTCCGCCGGCACTACCACTACCGTTGGATTTTCGAAAGAGTCCGCCGCCCAGATGTGTGCGTAACGGGATTCCTGAAACGGGTAGATGTCTTTGTCGCCAAACATCGCGGCTGCACAGGCCCAGACTTCCACGCCGCTTTGCTCAAGGATGCCAGCACGGGTAAGCGGCATGTTTTCGTCATACTGGCTATCTGCGTTAACAATCGGCTGAGAGGCGCCGGCGGGAATACCTGAGCGGTATTCAGAGATGATGGCCATAACTTCTTCAACACATTTCGGATCGATAAACAGCGCTGCGTGTCCCTCGTCCGTCTCACCGATCTGCGCATCACAGAGCAATTCGATCAGGCGGCGGGCGCGCGCGGCGCTGAACTGCGGCATCGCATCGGCTTTGGTCAGCTTCTTCTTGCCGGTTGCCTTCGCCTTATCCAACTGAGTTCTGGCTACGGTTCCAGCCTTTACCCCATGCTCGCGCACCAGCGCCACGGCGGTCGTCGCGGCAACCTCTTTGTTTTTCACCATGGCGATCAGCTCATCACCAGACGTCAGCAGCTGCAGATGATGTTCCACGTCAGCGATAGAGCGCTTAACCTTCTTCGCTATTTCTGCCGGTTCCATGCCCTGATTACTCATGCGCTGATAGGCTGCGGCGCGCTCCAGCGGTTCCAGTGCGCGCCCCTGGCTGCTCGTGACCATGAAAGCGATGCGATCTGATTCGGAGCCCACGAAGTCTTTGCACTCCAGGCGGATATCGTAACCAGCCTCTTTCGCCAGCTTCGCGCCGTGGTAGCGGTGATGACCGTCGATAATCTTGATGCCCTGCTCAGTGACCTGCACAGCGAGCGGAGGCACGTGTTCACCAGCGATGAAGGCATCGCGGAATTCTTCAACGTGGGTCTGGTCAATCTCTCGGATGTTGTAACCACTTTCGACGTACAGTTCATCGACGCCCAGCAGGTAAGTTTTGCGAGTGGTGATGTTGGTTTCGGTCTTTGCTTTGTTGTCGTAGATTCTTGCTAAGTTTGTCATTTGGTTGCCAGCTCCCAAGCCAGGGTAACGATCAGCGCGGCGATCATCAGGGCCGCAGTGCGAATGCTTTGGTAAAAAATCACGTTGCGCTCGTAATGGCGCAGTACACGGGCTTTCATCAGATGCCACCCCATGCGTCGGCGCTCGGCTTCGGCCTTAAGGCTTTAGCCTTCTGCATGCACATCCGCCGGCGCGCTACAGCCTGATCACGAAAGCGAGGTTTAGCCGTGGCGTCCATGGCGTTCAGCCAGACCGTTGCCGCGCGGCTCCAGCAATTTCTCGCCTGCAGCGCCATGGCCAGCTTACTAAGCCGTGCGTATTCGGCGTCGATTGAGGTAGCTTCCTCAATCAGGAAATAGCGAAACTTCGTGTCGAGATAGACCTCGCCCATCGCCACCAGCCTTTTCGCTGCTTCGCGTACAGTCCGCACGTTCGCCTTCATCCCTTTCGCCAGCTCAGCAGCAGTCAGGCCCGCATAGTTTTTCAGATACGCCAGAATCATTTGTTCGGTATTCATCGTCGCGTCTCCTGTTATTCGCTACGGAAGCCATCGGGAATTGCGTAATTAGCGCTGGGCATTTGCATCACATCGCGCTGCCATTTGCCGTTCACGCATGGTGGGCGCCCTGATTTATCCCACTTGGTCGCAGACTGGAGATAGCCAGGGAAGTTTTTGGGTATGAACAGAGTTGCTGGGCGCAGGTACTGGGCCTGCTCAGTGTTCTGCCAGTGTGCGTTTTTATAATCGACCACCAGCAACAGCTCACCGAGCTCATAACCTTCTGCCAGCCGCGCACGGATATTCTCCAGGGATGATTTGCAAACCTGAAATTTGGCGCCGGTGGTCATATTGAGGTGAGCCAGAACCTTCTTAGCGTGATCAGTCAGTTCAACGTCGCGGTCGGGTTGCGCAGCAACCTGACAAGAAGTCTCTGTTGTAATCTCTGTAGTAGTCTCTTGGTAATCTACTGTATGAATGATTGCGGCTTTCCCGCACACTGGCGAGTGGCTTTCACGCAAACTTGCCTGCGGCATGTCCGCATTCTTGTTTGCGGGATTGCCACTTTCTTGATTGCGGGATTCACGCATACTGGATTGCGGCCTCTCCTCACTCTTTAGTAGAAGCGCCTCTAAGCGATCAGCTTTAACCCTAAAGAAAAGTTTTGCAGGCACGCCCCGGCGAGCTTCTTCTAACACGCCGGCTGATATTAGACGGCGGCGAGCGGTTTCCTGCTCTTCACGAGACAGACCAGTCTCACTTTTGATTTCTTTTTGAGTTTTATAGAACCAAGAGCCGTCCATCCTGTTATGCCAGTAGACCAGCTGAGAAAGCAGCACGGCGCCAGTAACCCCACCAAAGCGAACAAAACACGCCTGATAAGCTATTGGCCGATCCAGAAGTGAAATCAAGTTGCTCATACTGCCACCCTGCAGCCTGCCAAATTGAATTGCCCCACAGCTTCTTCAGTCTCGCTGTGGTTGCGGACTATTCGCTGGCCGCTTACTATTTCCTCATATCGGAACGATGCGGGACCTTTACCCCCCTTTATCGGGAAGCAGTAAAATTGCCGTGCAACCGGTTTTCTGGTTAAATTACTCATGCGATTATTTCTCCACACCAAGTGATTTGGTCGCAACTGAACGCTCCGGGCTGCAACCTGGGGCGTTCGCCTTTTCTGGGGGGCAAAAAACGCGATAAAGCAACGTAAGGTGCTCCTGCCATTTAGCCATTACCTGATAGCTGTTCTCCTCAATCTGTTCCCTCTCAGCCTCATCAATCACGCCATCAGCGGTTGCTTTGCGAATGTAGGCAGAATGCTTGCCAATCCACTCAACTGACTCCATCAGGCGCTGATTGATATCTGCGTTATCTACATCCTCAATGTCCACCAGCGGGACGTTGACGCTGTTTGACTGACGTGACACTGCGTCGGCGATGTGCTTTGTGCCGCTTGCCTGCTGCAGAACCATCGCCCAGCCCATCGGGAAAATCTGATCGCCATTGGCGCGCAAGCGGTTGAACAACGCATCTTCAGTTACACCCAGCCATTCAGCTGCTTCTGCGTACCCGCCCGGAAGACTTGAAATAGTCTTCTTAATTGCTGCCACCAGCCATGCCGGTTGCTTTTCTATTTGCCAGTGCTGCTGATCCACGGTTGAGCCCTCTTTCCTGTGGTTAAAATTAAAAAGCTGTCGATATAGACTTGTGATCACACTTACGATTTGCAGGGAACGGCTTTACTTCTTCCGCTGAAATTGTTCCGTCTTCATGGAGAATCACAGTGATGTCACGCTTTAGAGAAATCGCTTTGAAAATCGCGCTTTGGTAAACGCCTAAATCGGTAGCTGCCTTTGTCTGACCGAACTGCTCTACATAATCTTTGAGTTTTATTCTCTGGCTCATAATCATCTCCTAATGGATAGGCTCAATTATCACCGCTAGAGGTAAAATAGTCAACACTGGCGGTGTTAGTCTTTTATCCCATGCGGTGATAAATTTCACGTATGAATGCAAAGAAAAAACCGCTCACTACTGAGCAAATCGAAGATGCGCAAAGGCTGAAATCAATCTATGAGCGCAAAAAATCTGAGTTGGGCATTTCCCAAGAGTCGGTGGCGGACGCCTTAGGCGTTGGTCAGTCAGCAGTTGCATCATTGTTGAATGGCGTAAACGCTCTAAATCCCAGCAACGCCTCAGCATTAGCAAGGTTTTTGAAAGTTAATGTTGGTGAGTTCAGTCCGAGAATCGCAGCTGAGATCGCTGAAATGTATCAGTCGATTGGCGAGGAAAGCTCTCGCCCGAATCATTATGAATACCCCCTGTTCACTTATGTCCAGGCTGGTGATTTTTCTGAGGTGGGTAGTTTTACATCTAGAGATGCGAAAGCATGGGTGCCGACAACCAAGAAGGCCAGCGATAAAGCATTCTGGCTTGAAGTCAAAGGTCACTCAATGACCGCGCCGCAGGGCGTTCGCCCAAGCTTCCCTGAAGGCATGCTGATTTTGATAGACCCAGCAGAGCCGGTCGAGACTGGCGATTTCTGTGTGGCATCAGCAAACGCTGACTCTGAGGTAACTTTTAAGAAGTATGAGAAGGATGCCGGTGTAAGCTATCTTGTGCCGCTCAATCCGTCCTATAGAATTCTGGACTGTGACCACAGCTGCCGCATCATAGGGAAAGTAGTTAAGGCTCAGTGGCCGGAGGAGACATTCTGCTAAGGAGATAGCATGTCAGTTTATGCGAAGATAGCATTTCCGATGTTTTGTATTGCATTCGCAATGTTCTACCTGGCTCGCAAAAAGCGTGACAAAAACTACCTGATTCCGGGCGTTGTTCTGTTAGCTGCTGGAGTTGTGAATGCGGTAATTGCGATTACTGCAGGTTAGTGGCCGGAAGAGACGTTTGGGTGAGTTCAAAAAGATAAGAATTTTTTGAGCACAAACGCGTTGACGGCAGATCAGTGATGCACAACAATGAAGTTGTGATAATGGGATTTTTAATCTGATGTTGAGGCTGTAAATAATCCATGGGCAAAGATAACCGCCTGACCTTAAAACTTGATGGAACAAGCCCAAGCGAGCTTAGTATGGCGCGTCTTGGCAAGTATCTATCAGCACTATCTGACCTATATGGCTCGGTAGATGCCGTTCACTTTAAAGATGTGAGCGAGGGGTCAGCATGTCTGAACACTTGGGTTGATAACCAAAGCTCATATAATGCGGTTATACAACGCTCAATATCTCAAGCAGCTACATCTGGAAGCTCATATTTAAAATTAGTTTCTCTTTTGGCCCAGGACGGCTTTGAAGCCAAAATAATTAATCAAGATAAAGTTACTATCCTTGAATTCCCATCATTTAATGAAGAAGCACCATTGATCATCCGAAAAAAAGGTCGTGTTCAAGGGAAGCTTTATAATGTTGGTGGTAAAGATGATTCGGCGCCAGTTAAACTTGAGGGCGCTAATGGGGAGACTTATCATTGCGAAGCCACGCCAGCCCTAGCTGCTAAGTTAGGTGCATTGCTTTTCAAGCAACTGCGAGTTTCAGGTGATAGCGAATGGATAAAGAAAGATGGCAAATGGAAGCTTAAAAAATTAATAATTGACTCCTACGAAGTTCTTGAAAAATCCAATTTGAAGACTGCTTTTAAGGCATTACAGAATGCCTCTGGTAATCAATGGAAAGAAGAAGATGACGCTCAAGCCATCTTGAAAGCTTTAAGGGCGCTAAATTGCGAATAATATTCGATACCAACATTTTGGTGCAGGCCATCACAGGTATGAAAGATGGATGCAAGCTAACTAACCCTGAAAATGGATTAGAAATCCCTGATCCTTCAAGAAGGGTCGAAGCCTTAATCGATATGGTCGAAAGCAGTGGCGGTTCGATAATCATTCCCACTCCTGTTTTAGCAGAATACCTCGTAGGAATTGATAAAAAAGAGCACCAAACTCATCTGAAGTTGATTCAGCAGCAAGCTTGCTTTGAAATCGCCAGCTTCGATGAAATCGCAGCCTTAGAATGTGCTCAAATGCCATCCATAAAAGAATTAAAACTTATGATGCAGTCTGATACTGCGAATAAAGTGAAATTTGATCGGCAAATCATAGCTATAGCTAAATCTCTTAATGTTGATGAGGTTTGGACCCATGACAAAGGCGTATTTAATCGCTGCAAAGAAATAGGGATTGTAGTTAAGTCACTTGCAGACATAGACCCGGCCCCAATTCAGGGATTGATTGATTTGGGGCAAGATCTTTCTTCCAATCTCCACTAATTTCTATTCAGCCCTTCCTGCCGATAACATAATGTCCAAAGAGACATGGCCTGAAGGCTAAAAAAGACTTTATACAGCATCTCTGCCCGCCTCGTGCTGGCTTTTTTGATGCTGCTCTAAAGTTATCAGCTATGTCGCCGTTAACCTCTTTGCTCTGGTATTCAGTGGCACCCATAACGACAAGACAATATGAAATAAAGCTGGTTGGCCCGCTATGCGCGGGCTTTTTTCTTTTCAATACATCAACTAACATAATCCTGACGAGTAAAATTACTACGCTATATTTCACAACAACGTAGCGGCAGTAGCCTATGCTTTGAAAGCACATTATTTGCTGTGTGCGATGGCTTTCCCCATTGGAATTTGTGTCTTCTTGCCCGCCATAGAGCGGGCTTTTTTAAGCCAACTCCTCTTGCCAGAACAATCCTAACTTCATGACTTGTAGGACCATTCCCACATCGCAAGACCTCACACACTCCTAACCTGTAATGGCTACACGCATACAGGATGTTGCGCGTAAGCTGTACGAGATTTGCAGGTTAATCCTGTGCTGAACCACTTTGCCCGCCACTGAGCGGGCTTTTTTGTCTCTGCAGCGTAATGGCTAATTTAATCAACCGCTACGCTTGTATAGTGAAGCTCGGTTGTTACTATGAGTAGACTAGCCAGATAAATCGTGTGTCATGGGTGGGATTCTAAAAGCAACTCGCTATCTACCACGTTGCCCGTCATCTCTCCTCGAGTGACGGGCTTTTTTTTGTGTCCACACCTGTATCGTGCTGTGTTGAGAGCAAAAGTGTCCCGTAGTATCTATCTGTTGCAAAAGCTATATGGTGGCAAAGCCAGCTAGGCTGGCATTCTGGATTTCCCTTTCATCTTGAACGAATTCATGCCCGTGTAAGGCGGGCTTTTTTATACCTACCGATCCAGCACTCTCGCCGCAGCTTCCATTGCTTTAGTCAGTAGCTCAGAACGTGCAGGGTTCTTCGATGCCAGCGCCGTTCTGAGTGCATCTGCTATCACTATCTGCTTCGACTCAACCCCATAATCGTGAAGCGTGAAAACCACGTCGCCTACTACTCTGCACATCTCATCATAGAGCTCATCTGATTGCTTGCTCATGAAACCTCCGCTCAAGAAGCGCCCAAAATCACGCTATCACATGCTCAATTTAATAATGAAGCCTTCAAAAAAATTTAATACTAGACCAATCAATAACATAAACACCGCAGGATATATAATATCTCTAGCGGTGTTGACGAATTTATCACTTCCGGCAATAATGAATTCATCAATAGCGAACAGGCAGGATGCCCACGAGGTATCTGATCGGGGCACATGACAGCCGGGATGGTTCGCTAAGCAAGTTGCAGTGACGTGAGGGCAGCACTGTGAAAATGATTAAGAACATGTCGAATACAACGCTCTGGGACCTGATCACTTTTCTGTACCTGTTCCCGGATGCCGAGCTGGTTTGCGATGGGGATATGGGGATCGTGTTGTTGGAGTGCTGTGTCGATAGCCCGGCAGCGAAGCCGGTTTTTTGATGGATGACGCTGTGTTTTTTGGCGGTTTCTTCAGTTCGCAATCTGATTTGACCGCCCTCTTTTTCACAATGAAAAGGGCATTTGCAAAGCGGGTGCTTTCGAGCGCTTTAAAGACGTGGAGTGAATGCCCTCCTCATTGTGGTGAATGCGGCTAGCGCACGCGGAGAACTGGCATCGTAACTATCGTGCGATGCTCGGAGTCTAAAGGTCACCGCTCTGGAGTTTGTCAGTTCGGCCAGAGCACCGGGAGGCACCCGGCACCACAATCCTCTTTTCGGTGTGGAGAAATCAGGCAGTGGGTTATTGCAGTAACCCACCAGCCCTTTAAACGAATCCCTCAGTTTTTTATTGCCGTCACTGGCAAGGAATTCATGCAATCAAAAATCGTGTAGAGAACATATGCATAAGCCTAACGACGACATCAAGGTCGGGATCATCATCTTCCCCTATTCCAGCATTTTAAAGGGATGGATCGCCCCAGACGGTGAGCTGGTAAAGAACCCGATTAAAGCTCAGCGCATGGCTGAGGAAATGAACCGCAGCATCACCATCCACTGAGGCGCCCCCAACATGCTCAACGCAAAATCGAATAAAGAGATCGTTGCCGCCGGCCATGCGTTTGCCAAGAACGTGTCAGCTGATACCGGCTTGATGGACATGGCCAAGATGGTCAGCGAGCTTGCTACCCGTCTCGACGTAGCGAACGCTCGCGCCAGTGTGATGGCAGGTGAAGTGCTGCGAATTAACAGCATCATGCCGGACGCCATCGCCGCACTGAACGCCACCGGCGACCATATGAGTCTCGTTGCCAACCTGAACGCCACCATGGTGACGCCAGCTGCAAACGAGTGGATTAAGGCTCTCCAGGCTGAAGCAGTCGTGCAGACGCGTAAATACGTCCAGACCATGACTAACCACCAACAGCCCGGCGTATCTCACGTTATTAACCTCATCTCGCAGCTGGAGATGGATATGCTTCGCGTCGGCGCCGGTAAGGAGGGTGAGTGATGATCCACTATCACGGAGGCCCGATTACACCTGACCTTGCAGCGCTGAAAGCCTGGCGCGGCAGGCATGCCTTTATCTCGTTTGCCCATCCAGAGCAGCTTGGGCTGGCGTCTGAAGCATGCCAGTCCTTTGCGCTGGACAACGGCGCATTTACGGCGTGGAAAGCAGCTGGTAGAAACAAAATAGACTGGGCCGATTATTACGAGTTCGTAGCGCGCTGGAAAAATCATCCAGGCTTCGATTTTGCGATCATCCCTGACGTTATTGATGGCGGTGAGGCAGAGAACGAGGCATTGCTGGATGAATGGCCGCACGGTGATTTCTACGGCGTTCCGGTGTGGCATATGAACGAAAGTGACGAGCGTTTCATTCGGCTTTGCAATGAGTACCCTCGGGTAGCGATCGGCAGTTGCGGCGAGTATGACGTGAAGCGGCCAAATCTCGCCGTCGCGCGGATGAAAGACCTTATTCGCCACGTGACCGATGCTTACGGACAGCCGATCGCTAAGATCCACGGTCTGCGCATGCTCAACCCGCAGATTTTTACAAAGCTTCCGCTCGCGAGCGCGGACAGTACCAATGTCGCGCGCAACATCGGGATTGATAAAGCATGGTCTGGCGCATACGCGCCGGCTTCAAAAGAAACCCGCGCGGCCTTGTTAGTTGAACGTATCGAGTCGCATAACAGCCAAGGTTCACTGGTCTATTGCGAACAGCGGGACCGAATTTCTTTGCAAATGGCGCTGGAGGTGTAAATGCCTAAATCCCCGGCCGAACGCAAAGCCGCGCAGCGCGCACGCCAGGCCGCCAGCGGCGAAAAAAAGCTGGAGCTGAAGCTGGATAGCCAAGAGGTCGAGATGCTGGCGCAGAACTGCGCCGCCCGGCGCCCTGGCCGTGAGCCGTATACGCTGAACGAGTACATCACCATGCTGATACGCAAGGACGCGGCTGAGCTGGCGCAGCAGCTGGAAGAGCTGGCGAAGCGCCAGTGCGGGAAGTGTGGTGATCGTCTGCCGGTAGCTTCCTGCCCCTGCCAGGGTGATTCGCAGTGCTGGGCCACTAGCGGCTGGCTTGAGACAAAATTAAACATTACGCCGTGACACGTCACGATTGATTAGCCTGTTGCAGCAGGAGTGGAGAAAATAATGAATTCAGATTTTATGAGCGAACAGGAAGTGATGCAGGAGATCGGCAAGGCGCGGACGGCACTCTGGCGCCTGCGTAAATGTCACGGTTTTCCGTCGCCGGTTCTTACCCACCCAGCGCGCTATAGTCGAAAAGCGGTGCAGCGCTGGATTGAGTCAGGCGGAGTTAACCGAGCTGTTTGACATGCCAGAATATCTTATCGGCGTAGAGCTCATATGCTTTACGCTGCTCTTCTAACCAGTCGTGCTTGTTATAGACCGCCATCACCCCACCCAGCTCATGCCCCAGCATCTTCTCCGTAACGTGAGGCATAACCCCTTCGCTGGATAAATTCGTCACAAGCGAGCGCCGGAAATCGTGAGTGCGCCACTCGGGTATTTCAATTCCGCTACGTAATTTCTTCATGTAAAGGTTCGACGACGATCTGTCTATCGCCTTATCTAGCGCCTGCCCCGGAAAAAGTACGCTATTTTTTGTGGCCAGGAGCTGCTCTATGTAAGGCCTCACCTGTTCAAATATCGGGCGCCGGATAACGTTCCCCATCTTTGAATGAGCGGCCGGCGTGGTCCAAATCAGATCATCCATATTGAACTCTGACGCCGTTGCCAGGCGTAGTTCTGACAGCCTGGCTCCCCAAAGCAACAGCAGTTGATGAAGCATGCGGTTTGATGTGACGATTTTGCTGTTCTCAAGCGCCAGCCAGATTTTTGCCAGCTCGGTGTAAGTCAGCACGCGATCACCCACATCAGGCTTTTTCCCGATGTTCTTGACGCTAAGCTTTGTCAGCTCACATGAGGGGATCAGCTGCCGGCTAATGCACCAGTTGATGACAGACCGCAGCTGTAGCAAAAGCACCCGCGCCTTTTTCTTATTCAGCTTTTCCTGCTTATCGAAGAAGAGTACCCACTGCGAGACGGGAATGTTGGCCACAGGCATATCTTCAAATTCTGTGTACATGGTGTTGTACACGACAGATTTGTACAGAATGCGCGTGTTCTGTTTTAGCCCCTCTACGTACTTCTCCCACCACTGGTCAAGGCACTCCTGCAGCGTCAGCTCACCCTTACTGCTGGCAAAGTAGGTTTTAGGGTGAATCCCCTTCGTGTACAATCCGCGCATCTCGCCGACAATGACGCGCGCGTCTTTGAGGGATGTGCCAGGGTAACGGCCAACCGTGAGGCGTACAGGCTTACCGTTCCAGCGGAACCGGAACTGAAAAGAGATCGTGCCAGTAGGTGTAATGCGCGCGCTCAATCCATCCCCGTCAGTGACTTCAGCGGGGCCGCTGTAATGTTTGCCGTTAATGCTTCTGAGTTTGGTATCGCTGAGCGCCACTGTCTTATGTCCTGTACACATAGGTCTGACGCATTCTGTACTCAAAGTGTACGCAAAGGCAAGTGAACGAACCCATTTCCATATGGTTTACATCGAAACAAAGTAAGATGATGTGAAATGTAAGGGTTGTTAAAAACTCAGGTTTTCCGGTAGTATAGAAACCAGTTCGCACATCGTTGAACTCGCCGAAACGATGTCCCCTTAGTTAAATGGATATAACGAGCCCCTCCTAAGGGCTAGTTGCAGGTTCGATTCCTGCAGGGGACGCCATGGTTCAGTTCGCTACTCTCCGTACAAGTTCGTAAAGTCCATACAAAGCAACCTCTTCCCTCTACATCCACTCCGCTATCGGTTGTCCCGGTTCGTTGACATCCACATGTGCCTCTGGGTAAATTTTGGGTAAAAAGATTTCACCCGTACAGATTTTACCCAATGCTTACTATCAAACAGATCAACGCCGCAAAGCCCAAAGACAAGCCTTACCGGATTGCTGATGGTAATGGTCTTTACCTTTACGTACCGGTAACCGGTAAAAAGGTCTGGCAGATCCGTTATCAGTATTATGGTAAAGAGAAGGTGCATACCATCGGTAAGTACCCGGAGATAGGTCTGGCCGATGCACGTAATCTCGCATTTGAGCTAAGGCGCGACCTGGCTTCAGGTTTAAACCCGGCGACGAAGAAGCTGCGAAAAACCAAAGAGCCAGACTCTTTCAGTACTATTTTTGAGGAGTGGTATAAGTATAAAAGAGCCTCATGGTCTGATCGCTATGCCGCTGAAGTCAGGCAGATGTTTAAGGATGATATCCTTCCTTACATTGGTAAGTTGCAGTTGGAAGAGATAGAACCGATGACGCTGCTTGCGGTACTGCGCCAGTTTGAGGAGCGTGGAGCTCTTTCGCGTGCTAGCAAGGCTCGTCGCCGGTGTGGTGAGGTATTCAGGTATGCCGTAGTGACAGGGCGAGCCAGATACAATCCCGCACCTGATCTCGCAGATGCCATGCAGACTTACCGGAAAAAAAATTTTCCGTACCTGCCTGCTGACCAGATTCCAGCCTTTAATGCAGCTCTGGCAACATATCCAGGAAGTATTGTTTCTCGCGTCGCTACTCAGGTTCTTCAGTACACCGCAATGCGTACTATAGAACTCAGAAGCATGCAGTGGAAAAACGTCGATTTCGAGAACAGGCTCATCACGATTGAGCCAGAAGTGATGAAAAGCCGCAAGATGCACGTCGTGCCGATGTCTGATCAGGTTATTGCGTTGCTCAAATTCCTGAAACCGATCACGTCCATATCACCTTATGTATTTGCGGGACGCAATGACAAGATGAAGCCAATAAGCGACTGTGCTGTGCTGACTGTAATTCGCCTGATCGGTTACGGTGGCATTGCGAGCGGTCATGGGTTCCGTCATCAGTTCAGTACCATATTGAATGAATACTTGTGGCCTAAGGATGCTATTGAGCGACAGCTGGCGCACGCTGATCCAAATAATATCCGCGGCATTTACAACCATGCTCAGTATCTGGAAAAACGGCGCGAAATGATGCAGTGGTGGGCAGACTGGCTTGATGGCAAGCTGAAGTAAATTTTCATACAGGTGCTAATCTTAGAATCTTCATCTAAGGAGTTTCAGAAATGGACGTATCACCTCGCACTGTTATTGCGCTCAATATTATTTCATCCGTTGTGCTTGTTGCCGGGGCAGCCTTTTATCTGAACTGGATTTGAAGCCCTTCGCATAAACAACCTGCCACTATGTCAGGATATTCAACGTTATTACTCAGCATGGTTATTACACTTCCCCGCTGGTAACAAATGAGCGTCCTGCGCGATAGGCCGTAAATTTTGGTGCCTCGCCAGGGGGAAGATAGCACCAGACACGGCCAAACCTTTTACTGTTACCTACGTACACAATCAACTCGTGCACATGCGACCGGCCGATCGCCGGCAGGTTTATTCCGTTTATTTTGTAACTCATGCCTGGGGCATGTCCCTTATTACCGGTATCCGCGTAAGCGAGCTGGACATCTTTATATATTTCGTTTTGATAATGATGATGCCGGATGATTAACTTAAACTGCTGCCGTTTTCTACGGCACTGAGCCATCAGAGTCAGATTTGTATCCAGAATACGGTCAAATGACTCGCCAGCAATTCTGAACAGAACATGTTCTCCTTCTTTGTCGGACCAGCTGAAAGCGCCTTCGGGTAACCGCACTCCACCTGACTGAACATTATAAATGTCACCTGTTATCTGTTTTGCATCCAGTACACCTTCAATGGTGCAGCTGTCTTTAATCGTGACGTTCTCAAGCTCACCCGACGTTGCCCGTAAGGTACCGCTGATGTCGGCTTTTTTTGCTGACAGCCTGCCGTCTGGTGTCAGGCTGAATGATGGAGGTGATCCACTGCTGATGAGACTGACCGCACGCAGATGCTTAATAAGTGCTTCACGAAAGTAGATATCATTATGCTCAATAACCAGTGCGGGTACGGTGTTTCCGTTCTCCGTGTTCACAAACGCCACACGATCGGCTGCCATCAGGATCTGACTCTGCATCCCCTCCGGTTTTTCCTCAATCCCCATGCCAAAGCCAGCCATGCAGTACTGACCATTTTTCATCTGCTCAAGTCTGACCGACCATTGCGAATTCAGCCGCCCTTCCGTGTCTTTCCAGCTCTTTTCAATTTTCCCGATTTTTGTGGCGCCCTCTGACAGCTGCTCCATTTTTGTCAGTAAGCTCTGGCCAAGATGTGTGTCGCTGATTTTCCCCTTATAAAACGCCAGATAGTCTTCCGCTTTATCGCTCGGCCTGGCGGCCTGTTCGGTAAAAGCAGATTTGCCGAGCGCGTTTACGCTGCGGATATAGAAGTAGTGAACATTGCCCGGCATGAGGCCGTCTTTTATCCAGCAGCGTCCTTCTCCAAGATACTGCGCCTGAGATTCGGCCTGTTGCGCGTCAGCGAGCCGGGTTCCGGCATACCAGAATTCATAACGTACAGTGGCATCATAAACGGCCTGATGTGGCACCAGCGTGACCTGGAAATAGCCGGGTGTGACGTCAATGGATACGGGAGCCTCAGGTGCAGCAACCGTAATACCGGCAGAGGCAGGTTCGCTTTTCTGCCCGGCCTCATTGACTGAACTGACGCTCAGCGTATAGCTTCCCCTTTCTGGCAGAGTGAACGCACATTCAGGCCGATCCGTTGTGTGGCTGAAAACCAGATATCCCGTGGCATCATGGCCACGAGTGACCCGTACATCAAAGTGTGCGCTGCCGGAGGTCCGCAGAACTTCCCATCGGGCAATGGCATGAATGTGGCCGGATGAAGCGCTGACGCTGACATGAAGATGCCGGACAGCGGGCGGTAACATTGCGTGCCCGCTGGCCGGGTTTTCTGAAAAGCGCCTGCCTTCGTCCACTCGCGCCTGTTTCTCCGGGCAGTGCTGCAGTGCGGTCACGGCATAGCCGCCGTTTTCGCTTTCACGTATGGCCACGCAGCGAAACAGGCGCTGCCGCAGACCCGGCAGTTTGAGCCCCCAGACGCTGAATGACGTTATGCCTTCAGGCATGCTGTCCACTTCGACACAGTCAGGTTCAGGATGGCCGGTCACGCTGACGGTCACAGGCTGCCCGGTCTCACTCATCAGATTCAGCGTGGCACGTCCCTCTTCTGGAAGAGACACAGGCTGGTCAAGCCTGAGTAGTTTTTTCTCAGGCTCTGCTGCAATGATCCGGCCACCGGTCGCGGTCCCGGCATAATCGTTGTCGCAAATTTCGAACACATCACCAGGGATATGACGCAGCCCTTCTGCCCCCACACAAAAATCAACGGTCTGGGTTTCCAGCAGTTCGGTCTGGATGATCCATAAGCCGGTCCGGTGTGCCTGCCCCCGGCTGGTACAGCCAAACGCATCGACTTTCAGCAGATTGCGCCCGTATCGCTTTATGGCCTCGCGATCTTCCACCAGCTCTATGGAAGGCTGCCAGTTGTTGTGTGGGTCGATGAAACGTACTTCAACCGCGTTATGGCGATCCTTCAGCGCGCTGAAGCTGTAGTGGAACTGGCCGCCGGCCACGCTGGCACGGGTGTAGGTCCAGACAACATCTGAAGGCGCATCCTGAATAAACGTCAGACGCTGGCCGCTCCATACGGGCATACAGCGCATCATGCTGCAGAAATCACCGATCACATCGAACGCCTTCCGCTGGCGGGTCAGCCACGCGTTGCAGCGGATGCGGGGCTCCAGCCCGCCATAGCCATCACTGACCTTTTCATCACAGTAGCGGGCAATGTTATACAGTGCCCACTTGTCTGCATCTGCAATACCCATTCGTTGACCCAGACCATAGCGTGGGTGCATCAGCAGGTCATACAGGCACCAGGCCGGGTTGTCCGTCCAGGCTTCTTTGAACTCGCCATTCCAGCGTTCTCCGGCATAGCGGCGCGTCACCGGGTCATAATTTGCCGGCACCCTGACCAGGCGCCCCCGCATCAGGTAATTACGCTCCGCTCGCTGATTGCCCGATTTCTCTGAGTCAATTTTCAGGCCCGTCACGGCCGTATGGAGATAGCATTGCCGGACATCGGTGATTTCTGTATATGATGACCAGAAGGTCTTATTGAACAGCCGGTTACCGGTGCTGTCAGGCGTAATACGCGTTACGCGAACGTCAAACGGCGCAGCTGGCAGGTCTTCAAGGATCACCGAAAACGCAAATGGCTCGTGCGTACGTCCCTTCACGGTAATGTCTTTTTCCGTTTTCCAGCCTGCAGGATGCCGGATAAGAATTCGCAGGGTGACTGACGCATCCTGCGTTTCGCCTTTTTTGTTGACCGAGAATAGCTGGCGAACGCCCAGCGTCAGGCGAAGCCGGTCTGTTTCCTTTCCATCCACCGTGCGCGTGACGGCATATTGCGCGGTCACGTCAGCATTGATCAGCTTTTCCCGGGCTGATGCCTCAAATCCGCTCAGCGGTGGCTGATCCGCCGTTCCGGCATGAAAGTGCATACTGACGCCCTGCACGTTCACCTGTCCGTCCGGCCCAAGCACAGGCGTGCCGTTAATCAGCACGCTTTTTAAACCGTCAACAAGACCGGCAACGGGGCCTTCGCTGACAACATCCATTACGCTCAGTACCTGAGAGGAGCGAAGGTTGTCAGGTTTGTCATGCGGCGTTTGTGCATGGTGATGAAAAATGTGCATTGCTTTCCTCTGTACAAATAAAAAAACCGCAGTTAAGCGGGTTATGGTGTTCGGGGAGAAGGTGTCAGTGTTTCTTGTTCAATTCTCTCTGCCTGCGCTCACTGCGAACAAGACAGAGTTGATAGTGCAGCTTGTTCACTTAGACAGGCACTTCTTCTGTCAGCATAAACCGTCCTATTCGCCATGATAAAAAAGTACTGTTCATCTATCAGGATGGGCGGGCGAGCAAAGCCAGGCTAGGATGAATCTTAAAGAGTAATCGTCGAAGGGCCGGTTAACCTCCCAGCTTTCAGTTGAGAGTTGTATGTCAAAGAATGATGAGCTTTAAGGCTGATGTTTAGGGTTATACTGAAAACAGGATCCTATGATGTTGTGTAAAGATTAATGAAAAAACCCAATGCTCTCACTTTAAAACTTGACGGTACCAGCCCAAGCAAATTGCCTATGGCTAAGCTGGTTAAGTATATGGCTGCGCTTACGGATTTTTATGGTTCCGTGGAGGCTGTACATTTTGATTCGGTAAGCGAAGGCTCTGCCGATTTAAATGCATGGGTTGATAATGACATTTCTTACAATGCTGTAATTACTAAAGCGACTCTGGCTGCACAGAACAATGGCTCCTCGTACCAAAGGCTAACAAATTTACTTGAACAGGATGGTTTTGTCGGAAAGCTGCTTGATCGTAACGACACTGTTATCATTTCTTTCCCAACGATAAAAAAAGACATGCCCCTATATGTAACTAAAGTTGCTGAGATCCAAGGGAGGCTTTATAGCGTTGGTGGTAAAGATGACTCTATTCCTGTTCGAATTGAAGGCCCTAATGGGGAAACCTTCAAGTGTGAGGCTACTCCCGAACTAGCTTCATCTTTAGGCTCACATCTCTTCAAAAATATAAGAGTAAAAGGAGAGAGTAATTGGGAAAAAAGAGAGGGTAAATGGGAGTTAAAAAAAATGAAAATTGCTTCCTTTACGTTGCTAAAGAAGACATCGCTCAGGGATGCAATCAGCTCTATTAAACAAGCACCTGGGGACCAGTGGTCAGAAGAAGAAGATGCTGATTCTCTCCTCAAGACGATGAGGGTAATAAATTGCGAGTAATTTTAGATACCAATATTTTAGTTCCTTTGCTGTCAGACATTGAAAATGATTACAGAATGTCCGATCCTGTTTTAGGTTCTCAAATTAAAGATGTTAAAAGAAGAGCTGAAGCTTTGCTTGACAGAATCGAAAGCTTAAACGGTACGATAATTGTGCCTACCCCAGTATTAGCTGAATATTTGGTAGGCATACATAAGAATCATCAACAAGAAAGATTAAATATTATTAGATCTGTTTCTTGTTTTGAAACTGCTCCTTTTGATGAGCTTGCTGCAATTGAATGTGCGTCATTACCAACACTTCAGGAGTTAAAAAAAATCAGCACAGAGGGAACGGCTAACAAAATAAAATTTGATAGACAAATCATTGCCATAGCCATTGCGATTGGTGTTGATGAAGTCTGGACTCATGATAAAGGTGTACATGAGAGATGTAAGCATCTCAAAATTCCTGTATTCACATTGTCATCAATAGAACCGGCTCCTATACAAAGCACAATGGACTTCAGTCAATCTATCGAAAATAAAAGTGTACATTGAGCCCACCTTAGTGGGCTACCTGCTTTGACTAGTTTTAAATCCTGTCAGTTATCAGCAATAGCATCATGCTTCGTTTTTCAAATTTTATAATTAAATACAGTCAATTAACTAATAATGATGTAATAAAAAAACGCTTATTTATTCTCTTAATGTCAGTATCCGATAATAATCACCTTTCCTTCCCCGCTCATATCCCGGGTGGAAATCTCCTGAGAAATTACGCGTGACCCCACCCGCATTTCTCCATACAGTACTGGTACCGGCGCGCCCTGAGCCATCATGTTTTCTGTGCCTGAAAACCAGGTGCTTTTGTTATCCCTGGTATCTGCACCCGCAGGTCGTGGAGCCAGCAGCTGAGCGGCTCCGCCCAGCATCAGGCTGGCCCCCAGCGAAAAAGCCGCCCCGCTCAGCGAAAGCGTTGTCGCGCCCACCGTCCAGGCAAAAGCATTCAGACCCGGAATAAATGACGCCGCGATGAGCGCGGCACCTGCAAACAACTGAAGCAGGCCCCGCCGGGAAGCGCCCTGCAGCCGGGGAACCAGATGGACAACTGCGCCGGACGGTAGCTTTTCATGCAGGCGGGCATGCAGGTTGCCAGTATCAAGATCGCTGCCGGCAATACGCACCTGATAAAGCCCTTCGCTGAACTGACGCCTGAACTCACCGGACTGCATCACCAGCGCATGCAGCGCTTCTGCCGCAGTCCTCACATGCAGATCAATGCGCCTGCCAGACCTGCCGAGGTTGCCGTACAGACACACCCGAACCGGCCGGGCCCTTTCAGATGAATATTCAGGTGAGCTCATTTTCATCTCCAAAGCGATAAATGCTGTCACCGCACACCAGCCACCAGCTGCAGGCGCTGTGTCTCATGGCGGCTTTATCCGCAGGGCTCAGTTCAGGTGGCCCATCAGGATGGCTGTGAACCAGCGCGATAATCGTGCCGGCGGCAGAGGCACTCAGGTAATCTTCAGGGGTGATCAGAAAATGCCGGTGTGGCTCAGGGGAAGTGTTAATGCAGGGCCGATACTGACAGTCGTCCGGTGTCAGGATGACCAGACCGCAGCACTCCTGCGGATGACAGGCCCGGGCGTGGGCGAAGATATCTTCGGAGAGACGCCCGATTGTCGCTGCGCTACAGGCGTACGTCATTCTGCTGAGTACGTATTCAGCGAGAGAAACCCGCCGAAGCGCCTGGTGTTATGACGAAGCCGGCAACCTGCCGCACAGTTGCCACAGTGATCCTGAGCGGCATCCTTGACGGGGTGTCCGTTGCTGTCTGCAATTGCCGGCCCGGTGTACCCACAGTCTGCTGAGCGGTATTCCCATGGGCAAAGGTCAGACAGCATGATGCGGCCCGGGCAGAGTAACCCTTCGGTTTCTGTCGGCACGGCCAGAATAAATCTCGCCGTCAGTGACGTCAGTTCCGCCAGCTGTTCAATAACATAACGGCTGACCACTTCCTGCTGCGGATCGGCGTCCGGATTACCACGCCTGAAATTCTCTGCGTCCAGAAACCGGGCACAGACCGTTCGCCGTATCACAGCGGCACCCACCAGGCTCTGGTGCGCCTCGGCCAGGCCGGTCACGATACCATACAGGTTTGAGACAACAACTGACGGACGCGCAGCCGGGCCTCGCCCACTCATGCCACACTCTTCCATCCTGACGGGATAAGGCCGGTAGCGACGTTTCTGCCAGATAACCGCTTTTCCGAGTTCATTCTGTTCATTGCAGAAGAAGTAACGTTTACCGCCTGTTGCGGTCAGATCCGCTTCCCACAGGTCAATACGGGCAGACGGCTCTGTCCGGGTCAGTTCACTCAGCATTTGAGAAGGAATGGTGTTCATCGCTGTTACCTCAGGCGGGGACCTGTTCAAATTCGCCGGTTATTTCCGTGCGCCTCGCCAGACGCACCGCCGACCAGCGTCGGCAGACAAAGACGGCAGGATCGGGCTGGCCCGGCGGTTGCCACAGAAAGGCTCTGACACCGCTGTGCCGGATAAGGAAGTTCTCCACCGCCTGCATCGTGGCGTGAGGTCCGGACAGCATAATGGCGTAGCGGCTCTGAAGAACATTCAGGCCATCTGCGCGCCGCTGCTCATACCCGTCACCAAACCGGATTGTCTGCACACGTGGCTCTCGCTCGGCACGCATACCCGGCCGGATCTTCCAGTTAAATGATTCCATCAGACCCGGCCTCCGCTCATCATGCCGCCGTCACGCTGCTGCTGAAGGAAGAAATCTTTCGCGCCCTGACGCCCCAGCTCATACATCATTCTTGCGGCCTCCGGCCCGAGCTGCCCGTTACGGCCGTCATTGTGAATGGTGACATTAAAGACGGGTGCGTATTTCAGGCCGGCTCCTGTCATCCGGGCCACCACACCCAGCTTACCGTCGGCACCGCGACGTAGTGGAAAGATACCTTCCGGCCCGGCCTCTCCCATGACGCCGGCACCATGGGCAAACGCAAACAGCGTAGGCGTCCGGATCACGCTTCCGCTGAAGGCATGAAGATCCTGAGAATGAAAAACACCGCCCTGCGCATGAAATGACAACGCATGTTGCTTAAGCAGTCCGGCGAAAAAATCCACGCCCCTGACCAGCGTCATTTTCACCAGGATCTGGGTGAGCATGCTCAGAACGTTTCGGGTAAAGTCGCGAAAACCTGCCTTACCGTCCGTCAGAAGAGCACTCAGCTGTGTGCTTAACCCGTCAAGCGCCCTGGACGAAGCCTGTTTTATCTGGCTGTTGGCATCAAGCGCCGCATCACGGTACTCAGCCCATGCGCTTTTTGCTCCCGCCAGCCAGTCAGCCCGCAGCTTTTCTTCCGCCTGCCAGGTTTTTTGCTGTGCTTTTAACACTGCAGCAAGTACATCTGGCGCCTCTGCATAAGTGGCGCTGAGTCGGGTAACGCTGGCATGCTGCTGCGCCTCCCGTGCCGACAGGCCGTGTTCAAGCGCCGCAATTTCCGCCTGCCGCGTGCGCTGCTGCTCCGTAAATTTTCCAGCCTGCACCTGAAGCTGATTCATGCGTTCCTGAAGCGCAACTTCATCCCCCAGCATGGCCAGTTTTTCCTGCTGAAGCAGGACGCTGGCTTTACCGGCAAGCAGGGATTTTTCCTCATGGGTCAGCTGGCGTTTTTGTGCGGCTTCCTCAAGAACATGAAATTTCGCCTGGGAGGCCCAGAGCTCTTTACGCTGCTGGCTGACAATACCTGCTTCCTGATGCGTCTTCAGAGCGTGAAGCCGGGCCTGTAGCGCCAGCATGTCAGCCTGCGCCTTTTCGCCTGCAAGGGCAGCCGCCGACGGCTGATGTGCGTCCCGCCGTTTTCGGCGGCCTGCGACAAGCGTGTCATAGCGCTGTTTTTCACGGCGCATCGCCTCCTCTTTAACCTCACGGGATGCCCATGAATGGCGGATAACTGACAGCGCGCGCTGATGCTTTTCCTCTTCCGTTTCGTACTGTTTTTTCAGGGTCTGGTCAGCATCGAAACGGCGCTTTTTACGGATTTCCGCATCCTGATCTGCTTTATCGCGGGCGGCCTTCAGGTCATGTTGAAACTTCTGTTCTTCCAGCCGGGAAAGCCTGTCCCTGTCCTGCTGCGTGACAGGTATCCAGGCTTTGCCCAGGGCCTTTCCACCCGCGTTTAACTTCTCTCTCAGGGCAGCAATCTGCTCTTCCAGCGACCGTTCCCGGCCGATGCCCAGCATGGCATCCCAGGCACCCGCCGCCGTCTCCCCCAGCCATTTCCAGGTTTTCTCCAGCGTTCCCAGATGCTGTGCCACATCGTCGCTGCGATGACGCAGGGTTTCAGCGTAACGATCCATAGCCAGAGCTGCCGCATCGGCTTCACGCCCCTGTTCTGCCAGGCGGGTGATGTTTTCCAGTTCAGTCGCCGTCAGAAAGTGCAGGGATTTATCCAGCTCCCGGACGGCAGCGACGGGCGTGTCCTGAAGCCGCGCAAACTGTCGGATAGTTTCTTCGGTAGCCTGACCGGTTACAGTTTTGAGACGGGCCGCGACGTCAGCGACCTGCCGGAGGTGCTGCCCATTAAATAAACCCGAGCCAGTGACTTCCGCCAGCACAGAAGCCGCTTCATGCTGCGTAATACCGTTGCCCGTCAGAGAGCGGCTCATCGCCTGTAGCGCTGAGGTTGTCCGGGCGGCATAGTGGCCGGTGAGGATAAGATTCCTGTTAAAGGCCTCAGCTTCCTGACTGCCCTGATACCAGGCTTTCCCCAGTCCCCAGACAGCAGCGGCAATACCGCCCACCATCCCGGCTATGCTCAGACCGCGCAGGGTCATCAGCTTTTCTATCCATCCGGCATTATTCGCAAGCGTAATGCCTGAGCCACGAAGTGCGCCAAAATTGCCCCGCGCCATTTCGCCAAACAACACGCCCAGCTCGCGCCGCGCCGACGCGCTCGCCAGTCCCAGAGAGTGTGTTTTCTGACGGGCCGACTCCAGCTTACGGATATAGATTTCCGCCGCATCGCCCAGCCCCAGCTGTGCCGCGCGCGTTCTCAGCATCTCTTCACGTGAAAGCCGTTGTGTGGCCAGCTGTGCCTTGAGCTGGCTGAGAAAACGGGCTTTTGCCTGCGTGGCCTGCACTTCAGCGCGCGAAACGGAGGAAACCTGCTGCGCAGCGCGCCCGGCCTGCTGCCCCGCGTTTTTCAGCTGACGTTCGACCCGGCCCATCTGCTCGTGAAACCGGGCAGTCTCAGCCCCAAGATTTACGACAAGATCAGCGATCTGCTGGGACATGGCGTTCTCCTCCCATGGACTCTGCCACGGCCATCAGCATGTCATCAGTCATGAGGTCACCGGTTCCTGAGCCACTGAGCAGGCTGAAGTCTTCTGCAGTCAGCCCGCATTCGCCTGTGGCGAGCGCCACCATTGTGCTGCTGAGCGTCGCAAATTCAGCATCCAGCAGGCGATGGCTGAACGGCACAATGGCGAAATAACGCTGCCAGTCTGCGAGTTCAGAAGACGTCATCTCGCTCAGCATCCGGCGCCAGTCAGGACGGCGAAACTCATGGGCCAGAAACATGATAAATTTCAGCTCTCGTCCGTCGGCTTTACCTTCAGGTCATCCTCCCCGGGGCCGGATGGCTCGGCCGGCTTTTCATCCCCCTTGAGATCGCTGAGAACCATCACCTTTTCCGCAGCCACACACAGCGCCTTTTCGGGCCAGTCGGCCAGGATCCCCTGATAAATATCGTTAACGTCCGCCTCACGATGACAATTCCAGAGCGCACGCGAAACAAGCCAGGCACTGGACTCCGTATTCAGCCTGACCAGTGCTGCGTTCCGGGCTGCGTCCGAGGGAGCCTTATCTTTAACCACGTCAGAACTGGCAATAAACGCAAAAAACTCGGCGCGCTGCAGCGCTGTCAGTTCAGATAACTCCATTTGCTCAGGCCCGTAATGAAACACGGTTTTTTCCAGAAACATCAGAGACCTCCTTTATCATTCTTATTGTCAGAATGTGGCGCAGGTGCAGGCGACTGCGGAATTTCCTCAGCCAGAACCGGACGGCCGCTGTTCGTTACCTTGATGGTTCGCGTGATGACCTCTTTTGCCGGAATGGTCTTGCCCAGGCTGCTGACCCAGCCCCGGAACAGATCAACCGTGCCGTTCGGATAGCGAATCTTGTAATAGCGAACCTCCCCACTGTGAAACCAGCTCAGTAAATCTTTCTGTCCCTGCTCGCCGGGTTTCCAGGCAAGCGTAATACTGGCTTCTCCCGCCGATTTCTCGCCCTGCGCCGTGGCTTTCCAGTCGGCGTCCGGATCGTCCAGCCAGGTGTCGTCGTAACTTTCCGCACTGATTTCGCCAGGCTGCAGCTCCCGGATCTGGGCGAGCCGTGTCCAGCCGTCATCGTTCAGAGGTTTAGCGGTGGCATCGCCGCTGCCGGTGAAAATCAGTAAGGTGGTTCCTGCACCTTTGACTGATGCAAGAGGATTAGGTGTCGCCATAGTGGCTCCTTACATCTGATAGGTAATGAGATAAGTCAGATCGGCTGAACCCCAGCTCGCCATTTCAGTGTCTCGCTGCCAGTCATAACTCTGCGGCGTGAGCGTATCGATCACGGATGAAAGTGCCGGCACATTAACGAGTGCCGGAAGGATATGGCGTTCAACCCACTCATCCAGTGCCGTATCCGGTTGGGTTGCCCGGAGGAATACCTCGATATGCAGCGTGGCCTGCCAGGCTTCTGCATCCAGATAGTTACCGCTGTAGCGGGCGTCTGACAGATAAACGGCTACGACGGGCAGTTCTTTTTCATCAATAAAAACGGGGCGGCCATCATGAAAGGCCGCCCCGCTGATGTGGGACTTAAGCGCATCCGTGAGGGTGCGCCTGATTTCAGCATGTTTTTTCATACCCTCTTCCTCAGGTAAAGCCTCAGTTGCTGTCTGAGCGCGGCGGCCAGTTCAGCCTGCATATCCGTTTCCAGCAACTGCCGGCTTTGTTTCTGATAGCTCTCCGTCAGCGGTCCGGACAGCGGGATTTTTACAACCTGAACCGGATAGCGACTGCGGCCGGTCCGCTGCAGTACATGCCAGCGGCCGTTAGCCAGTTGCTGTATAAATGCATTTCGGAAAGTAAACCGCCCGATTTTCAGCACGCTGCCATGCCGGCCGGCCACTGTTTTTCGCCGGGACAGCTGCAGACGGGCCGTGCCCAGACTGATAGCCGGCAAATCCCCGCGGTTAACGACCAGTCGCGCGGTCGGATCAGCATGGCCCGGCGTGGCCGGGCGTAGCCGGACACGCTGCCTGACCAGCTTCTGAGGAACACGCGTCTGCTTTGCAACCTCGCGTGTGCAGCGCGTAATGACGCGACGGGCCACACGGTTCACCGCCTGCGCCAGCGCGCGGGGCACCAGCTGACGATCGAGCTCATACAGGTTATTCAGTGCCTGGTTCAGTCCCCACACTTTTATCCTCCTCAAGCCAGATTTGCGGCTTGCCGTTGTAAAACTGCCAGCGGGTCACTCTCCAGTGTTTCTCCTGCCATTCAACCCGATCATGTCGTTCGGGCTGATAAGCCCTGTCGAAGACAATTAACGACACGCCCTCTCCGGACAGTGGTCCCATGTCAGCCGTAAAGGCATGTTCAGTTGCGCACATCGTCCGCCCATTAATCACTACGGCCTGACCGAACCGGCGTGCAGTGACATCGTCCATCCTGTCAGTCAGGCGGAAAAACGGGCTAGCCAAAAAGCTTAACGGCCACAAAGGGCGCCTTGCCTTCGGCGTTTTCCCAGGCGGTACCGAGTGGTACCGCCCCCGCCTGATTGTTTGCAACAACGTGATTGTCGTACACATACACGCGCTTTCCGGCCTGAATGGTTTCACCCGATTTTTTCGCTAAAGTGAATACCCCTTCCGCCAGGCCAGTTCCGGCGCAATCTTTCGGGGTATCTGTTACGGCAATAACGATACGATCTCCCACACGCACCATATCGCCGCTTTTATAGTTTTCGTCCGCAATGAACGTCAGTGTCTTGCCATCCTGCACATAATTTTTTGCCATGGTTATTCTCCTTCCCGATCCGTGTTGACCGGATTTCAGGCATAAAAAAAGCCCTTCCGGGCGTTCAGGTTTATTCAGGGCGCATCAGGCGGTGCACTTCACCAGGCCGCGATAGTCAACAGGTGCAACACCAGCGTCGATGCGTACTTTCGTCGTGACACCATCAGAAGTAAATCCCTCCATCTGGTCGATAAACGGCGTATCCACACCGTTAAGGTAAGCGACCTCAATCGTGTCCGAACCTTTTGCCGCCGCGAGGTAGAACGTGTTCTGGCTGGCATCGTCCAGACGTGGTTCGGCAATTACCGTTGCGAAGTTCTGCACGGGGTTAATGATACCGGCGTTGATGTCGGCGCCTTTAACAGACGTTGAGCGAATGACCTGACTGGCAGTGGACTCCATGGCGGTCGGCACCAGCACAAAAGCCGGACGAATATTGAGATGGCGTTCGCCTTCTTTCTGACGGCGCATCATCTGCCGGGCTTTATCCAGGGACGCCACATCCATTGCGGCTTTGGTCAGAACATTTGCATGGCTGTCTGCAAACAACGCAATGTTATCCGTGCTCAGTTGCGGATTTTTCACGAGGATGGCATAGACCAGATCTGCCACCGTGGCTTTAGCCGCACGGCCAAGTTTCATGGGAACATCGGTCAGCATGCTCAGGTCATCATTGATAATGGCCTGGCGGGTGATGCTGAACAGCTCACCGTAGGTGGCCAGGGCAATCGTTGCCTGCTTGTCTGACGTCGTGACGTATTTGTATTCCGCCCCCTCGCGGACCTGACGTAGCGAAGGAAAACCACCCAGCCCCACACGGTGCGCAATTTTGAAATCGGACAGCTGTCCCTTTTTGGTCCACTCACCGAACGTCTCAGGGGCCTGTTCCCAGCCCTGAAGAATGGATTTATAGGACACATCCAGCATGATATTGCCAAAATCGGAAGTGCTGTGCGTAAACGCCAGCCCGACGATCTGTACCGGGTTATAACTGGCCACACCGAAGCCCCGTTCGGTCAGTGACAGGCGCGCATGCTCGCGAAGCGTCATGGCGTTGTAAGGGTTATCTGACTGGAGTGGCTCATAACCGGCCCGCGCCATGATGGCCTGCCGGATACCGTCACCGGTAAAATTACCGTTTCCGGCATAGATGTGAGGTGCGGCTGATTTGTTAGACGGCGTGCTGTCTTTGCCCATTTGCGTCAGCAGCTTCTCGCGTGCCAGCTCAAGTGTGCACGTCGGATCCGCGATGCAAGCTGCCTGCAGAGCATTGTATTTATCACCGAACATCCCAAACAGGTCAGTGAGCGCCCGTGCGCGGACACGCTGTTCTTCAATGAACTGTTCACGTAAAACCGCTTCGTTCACACCTGCCTGAGGTGGAGCAGGATCATGCGTCAGGCTGTTCTGCGGCGGCGTCAGCATATTGCGAAGGTTTTCTGGCATTTTTTCGTACTCCTCGATACGTTTTGAATCAATGCGGGCCATTGCCTGAACGGCGGGCGCCAGCTGGTCAGCGAATCCCAGCGAGACACACTGGGTCCCATCCATCCAGGTTTCCTCTTTCAGCATCCCGGCGATAACCTCATGGGCCAGCCCTGTTTTGGCGGCATAAGCCGGGATGAGCACAGCTTCTGTTTTATCCAGCAGTTCAGCGAAATCACGCATGTCATCGGCATCACCGCCTGCGACCGCCCAGGGTTTATGGATCATCATGAAACTGTTGGCCGGCATGATGACCGGATTACCGACCATGGCGATGACGGAGGCCATCGACGCGGCCACGCCGTCGACATGAACCGTAATGGCAGCAGGGTGATATTTAAGTGCGTTAAAAATGGCGATCCCTTCAAAAATGCTGCCACCCGGCGAATTGATGTGAAGGTTGATGTGTTTGATCTCGCCGAGTGCCTGGAGGTCGCTGATAAACTGTTTTGCCGGCACCCCCTGAAAACCAATTTCGTCATAGATATAAATTTCTGCCTCAGCTTCGCCCCGTATGGCCATCCAGAACCAGGATTCAGTCTTCTTCGCCTGTATCGCCTGACGCTGGCTTATCTGCTTTATTTTCTCGGTCACTGCTGACTCCTTTGTCGTTTGCCGGGTCAGTGTCGAACACCAGCCCCTCTTTCTGGTTTTCATCGACTTCCGCTTTGCGGCGACGTTTAACCTCATCAGGGTTGCGCCCGCACGCTCGCGCCCAGTCGGATTCGGTTGCCGCCCCACCCCGTATCTGGATTTTCCAGGCTGTCGCCTCCTTCACAGGGTCGATCCAGGGCATACTGGGTCCCGAGTAAATGGCGTCATACAGTGTGGAAAGCTCGATGTCGGCGGGTGGCTTAATCACGCCCGCCGCAAGCGCCTGCTTCAGCCATGCGCGATAAACCGGCCGGGTGACAGCAGCAATAAAACAGTCCTGCAGAATGAGATATCCGTCCGTAGACTCCACCAGCTCCTGCCGCTGCGCGCTGTATGTGCCGTTGTAATTGCGGGCGGTGCTCGAAAAGCTCAGACGTGTACCGGCAGCCACGGCACGTAGCTGCCCGTTCCGGAATGATTCAAGGTTGGTGTTGGGCCGGTCTGACTTGATCATGCCAATCTCTTCACCCTGCCGGAGATCGTCATACAACATGCCCGGCTGAATAGTCAGTTCACGCTCACTGCTGCCACTCAGGCTTTCTGAATAGTCCTGCCCGTCACCTTTTTTGATGTACATCCCCAGAGCAGCGGCAATGCGCGCGGCCACCATTTCGCTTTCTTCATAATCTTTCAGGGCGCTCAGGCGGATCATCACACCAGACAGGATGGTAATGCCCCTCACCTGGTGCAGACGCCGCGCAAATTTAAGATGCAGCATGGCGTCAGAAGACACCTCTTTGGTATCAGAGAGCAAACCGCTGACGGGGAGATTTTTATAGACCTGATACTTAAGCGGCTTACCCCACTCGTTCAGCCAGACGCCCTGAATGAGTCCAGCGGCAGGATCGGAGTTCATGGTCACGAAATCTGGCTCAAGTGCTTCAAGCCAGAAAGGTACGCCGCCATCTGCCCTGAGCCCGGCGCCATGGCCGCTCACCAGCTGAGCAAAAACCTCCCCGTCTCTGAGCCAGGTGCGCAGCATCAGGCGCTCCAGTACTGGCCGGGAAAACTCGCCAGTGACATCAGGCCGCAGTGACCATTCACCCCATTTTTTGCGTATGGTTTTCACCAGCTCTGTAGCCACACGGCCGTCTTTCAGCAGCGGATGCGGGTCAACGATGATGCCTTTTGCGCCGATAACGCGCTCTTCCAGCTTATCCAGTATGCCGATCACCAGGTCATGATTCGCATCAAGCGCTCTGGCCTGCTGGCGAAGGGAAACTGCCCCGGCCTGACTGAGCTGGTTGGCTGAGCGTGTTTCGCGTCTGGCTTTATGTGTGCGGGTGGGGAGCGCGGCTTCGTAGGCGCGGATCTGCATGCGGGCACGCAGCCTGGCAGCCTTCCACGACGGCGAAAAAGCACCGATTGCATTATCCAGGAATGACATCAGAACCTCGCTAAACGATAACCCGTCTGACCACAGCGTTTTTTAAGGTATACGGCCAGGCGGCGCTCCCACTCCTGCCGCCCCTTTCGAATGTCTGCCAGATTCTCCATCGTCATGGACTGTCCGTTCAGCATGATGGTTTTGCCGCTCAGTACGGCAATCTCTGCCTCGGTGTAATAGCGGATCATGGCTTCCACCTCGGTCTGGTTCATATCCAGCCTCCGTTTGTAATCCAGGGATTGTTTGTCATGTCGGGAGTCGGGCCTGATGAGGGTTTGCGGGTGCGGGCTTTCAGTGGCGGAGACATGCTTGTCAGAGTGTTATCTGTATCACTGTCTTCAAGCCAGGTTTCCCGGCGAGCCCATGAAGGTGCATCAGGCCATTTAATTTTTTCGTAGCCATGCAGAATGACCAGCGCATCGGCATAGACGAGCAGGTCAAATCCTTCATTGGCTCCCCGCCCCGGTTTACGCCACCGCCCTTCTGGTGAGCGCTCTTCATAGGTGAGCTCGTCATAAAACCAGCTCCCGATCCAGGCCGGAAAATGAATGTAATTGGGACCTGGGGCTTCACGCCACAGGGCGTTATTTACCCGGTCCTTGAGCGCATCGGTCTGGAGCAGATAAAGCGGAACATCCCCTGCAGCCTTTGCCCGGCGCGCTGAGCGTCCGGTATTGTCAGGCCATGTCCGGGTGATCAGCTTTTCACGCTTATGGCTGTCGCCCTTGAAAAGATAAACACGCTTTCCTTCCCCCTCCCGACGGCATTTTCGCCAGAAGCGATAGGCGTTGTCGGTCACACCGTCCTCGCCTCCGGAATCCACAGCCATCGCCATAAGCGACATTCGTTTTGACGGATCGCTGGCCAGCGCCCAGGTTTTGTACAGCACGTCCGAGAGAAGCAGATCCCAGTCCTCAGGGTAACTGCCGGGATCGAGTGGGCGGCTTTCGCCAAGGGCATCGCTGCGTAACGAATGACGGATGTTGTACCGGTCAACGACCCAGCGTTCTCCCATCGCACCGTATCCGGTTATCTGCACCACGAAACGACGATGCCGGCCGCCCTGCACATCCACGGTTGCAACAAGAAACCTCACCCCGTCTGCAACCGTTCGCTCGGGAATATCCTCTGCCCGGCTCTCCAGATGTTCTCCCTTACGTTGTTCAAGGGCGGTCCGGGGAAAATAAGGCCTGCCGAAATCCGTATTGAAGACGGCTTTAAGGGTTTCTTCACTGCCTGTTGCCTGATACTCCTGTTCGGCAGTGAGATATTTATAAATCAGCTGAGTCCATGTCTGATATGCCGCTGCCGGCCCCTCCATCCAGAAAGAGGCAATCCGGGACTGGCGTGCCTTCCCGCTGAGTTGCCCCTCACGATCCATGCTCTGCCCGTCACGCAGCCAGACGCCGCGGCTATTCAGGACACGCTTCATATCGGGTTCAATCAGTTCAGAGCAGGCCGGACACTGCAGACGTGCAGCCTCACTGGCCAGTACCGGATCGGTATAGCCGCGATAGCCTGTCATACTGGCTATTTCCGGCTGAAAATATTCCCCACAATGCGGGCACGGCCAGTACCACCGGCGGCGATCGCCCCGGTTATATAACGAGAGGATCCCTGTTGCTGGCGGTGCTTCATGTGGCGTCGAAGCCTTCCATTTTGTATCGCAAATATCCCGGCCCGGGGAGCTCTCCACCAGCGTCATCCCGGCTGACATAAATGTGGTGGTGCGTTTGGACGCCAGGGAAAAACCATCCCCCTCCCCGTCTATATCATCGGGCCAGCGGTCATAGTCAGTGAGTGCAACATATCGATAATCCGATGAGGACATGATATTGACGGATGGCCAGCCAATTTTGAGGTAGTTGCCGGCGCGAAAAGTCCGGTCATGCACATTATTATCGCTGGCGCGTGGGCTGAGACGGCTGTGAAGCTCAGGGCTGCAGCGAAAAGTGCGTTCAAGGCGTTTTTTTGAATGTTCGCGCGCCTTTTCTTCCGTCATCTGTATCAGCAGAAAATCTGCCGGATCGCAGACCACAGAATAGGTTATCCAGCCATCAATCAGACCCAGCGTTTTACCCGTCCGCGCGGGGCCGACAAAAACCACAGCGTCATAATTGCGCGACGTCAGGCAGTTCATGGGTTCAACAATATAGGGCGTCAGTGTCGCGTCCCATGGGAGTGAACTGCCGCCACCCAAAGGCACGCGCATGTAGCGTCTAACCGCATCAGCTACTGGCATTCGATGTGGAGCTTTAAAGAGTTCAGATACGTCTCGGCGTATCTCAGCAGCTGAGGCGTATGTCATGACTCACTCTCTTCGACGATATCTGCACTACGGATCTCTGCAGCCAGCGCTTCTCGAATTTCATCAACAATGCTTTGTGCTTCTGAAATCTGATGCGGAGACCACCCATGATCGCGCTCCAGCCTGTCAGGCCATGTATCCAGTACCTGTAAAACAGATTTCGCCATCATGGCCATCTCGCGATGCACTTCATTAGCAGGAACGAGCTGGCTGAGCGCAGCTTCAAGCTTTACGCGCTCATTCTCAGACTGAAACCAGTCCTTACGGGATTTAGGATCCATACGGGAGGGATCATGAAGTGTTTCAGGTGTGGCTGCTTCGTCAGGGGCAAAGAGAACAGGACCGATGTCCTTGAGGGCATAGACCGGATTTCCACGAATGTTTCCGGCGGATGCAACCTGAGCGTTCATGATTTTCTTTCTGACCGTCTTACGATCTATGCCGAAAGCTTCAGCAATTTTCGCAACACTCCAGTTATAGGCATCCCCGATTCTGCTGATGTCTGACATTCCTCACCTCAACACACCAGCTCATTTACGTATTTCCTTTTTAATATCATGTAATTAACCGCTATCCACCTGTCCCTGGTTTTGGCGAAATGGACACCTCAAAAGCCGATTTATTTTATATATTCAATTAGTTAAGACACGTGGTGGTGTCCCTATGAAAATCGCAAAACTAGCCGTTTTCTGCGGGGCCGCCGCCTCGTGGCCAGGGTACCCCTCCGGGAGGACCCGCAGATTCAGAGCGTGGCGAGACAATCATTTTTTCCTTTTTTTGTTCTGATTTTTAATAGGTCAGGCTTTCACCTCTTTTAAAGAGTTCCGAGTTGCCCTGATACGGCTTCGAGCACAGTGTTTAAACAAAGAGGTGTTTGCAACAGAACATGTCATGTTTATAAATAGGGGCCATATTTACCTAATAAAAAAGCCTCTATAAAAGAGGCTTTAAAAAGATATGTTATTTTCGCCTGACTTTCACAGGCTCATCAGCAGGCTTAGCCTGAAATGGCGGCCTTCTCCACAACCAGATTTCACGGCGTTGTTTTTGAAGCAGATGTGATTTTTAGTATTAAATTTAATCATATATGCACCCTCCTTAAGGATATATCCTGAAATCAAACTGATAACTTCTGCTGTTAGAAACGATACTGCAAACGAGGTTAAGCTCCCGCCAATTCCAACTACCGAAGCCGTGAACATCAGTCTAAGGAGGAGACCACCCATATCTTTACAAGCCCTTACTTTATAATGAGCTTGAATTCCGGAACTAAACTCAGTAAATCATAAGGCCCGCGCATAAGTCCAGCTCTTAAATTGTTTTTACCTTCGAGCACGTAAATATAATCAAACTAACTTCAAGCCCATAGTCTCAAGCAATGCCACCTTTAATGCGCTTTGTTGTGTAATGAGCTTGTGCAGCTATACAGGACTCCTGGATAACCAGTCGGCCGCAGCGCGCATTTGCTTTATGGCCTCGCTTTTTGCCAGCGCCTCTAAATCTGCAAGTGTTGTTTCAGACTTGTAAGGCAACTTCAGATACAGAGACACGTTTTCACCACCCGAATCGGGATCGGTATAAATCGTTACTTCTGCATAGACAGCGTTTCCTTGGACGCGTGTGAAGTTTCCAACGTCTATTTCCATTTTTCACTCATGTGCTGATGCATTGAACCAGGATTATGCATCATCAGAAGTCATGCAAAAAGCCGGGGAATTATTGTTACCTCAGGCATTGCTCTCTGATGAATTGCTGCAGGCCGGCTATTTGCTTACCGGCGAGCTCGATTCGACTTCTGAGAGTGAAATAATCCCGTTCAGCGGACTTATCAGATCGGGTGCGGGCTGCATCATCCACGCCGCTGGTGCCGGGGGCTTTACCCTCTGGCATGGCTGAACGGCGGGTTTTGAGGTACAGCCGCTTGCGACCAGCAATAACGTCATGGTGAAGCTGCTCAATAGTCGCCTGAGCATTGGCTAACTCCTTTGTATATTTCTCATCGAGCGCGGCAACCTCACGCTGTCGCCTCTGCATTTCGCTGAGAGCAGCTTCCTGCTGCTTCGCCAGCTGTTGCGTCTGATGTGCTGCCGCGCGCCACTCTGTGGCTTTGTCGTGATAATGGGTAGCGAGCAGACCGGCTCCCAACGCAACTAGGCAGAGGCACAGCAGCAAATACCGCATCACTTCACACCCTTCAGACAAAGCTGCCTTTCTTCCTCGCGACGTTTCACCAACCCCGGCAGCTCTTTGGCTCCGCCGAAAACCCACCGGGGAAATTCATTGCATCCGTCCACCAGCTGCCCATGGCGGAAATAGCGGAACATCGTTGATTTCTGCATTTTTGGACAGCCGACATTGAATGCAATCGAGACCGCAGCGGAAAAAGTGTTAGCCGGCAGTCGGGTGCCAGCGGCGTAGCGATTTACGCATGCTTCGGCGTCCAGTATGTTTTGTTGCCAGTCTGCGGCTATCTGTTCGTCAGTCTTGCGCGAGCCTGGCTTAGCACCGTGTGTATTGCCTATACCGTCGGTTATAATACCTGCCGGACATGTGTACGGCTCACGCCGGCAACCCTCTGCATTACCAACGAGTTCCAGTCCGCGCTGATTTGTGCGCACCTGCCCGCCAGAAAGCATGATTGCAACGATGACGCCAACAGCACATACCGCGCCCGCTGCGCCGGCTTTTCTGTTAAGTATCGGCATCTGTCATCCCCGCATTTTCTGTTGCTTTAGCCACCACTTCAGCAGCCGTTGGGCGCTCGCTTTCCGGCTTAGCGATGACGCTGTCCAGATAGGTTCTGAGCATCTCTGTTCGCTTGCGCTCCTCCTCCAGCTGCTGTCGCCTTTCGCGTCGCGAGGCGTAATAGGTTTTGACTGTGAAGAAAGCGGAGATCGCTGCGCCGATGCAAAAAACGCAGTCGTAAAGCGTCAGCGTTGAGAAGAACGCCAGACACGCAGACCACCAATACGGCATTTGATGAGATGAAGAGTCCATACGATGCATGCTCAGCCCTTTCTGGTGTGGGCAACGATGGGGTGAAAAGAAAAAAGCCGCGCGTCGGCGTGCGCAGGGTGCGCGGTGGGAACCAGCGGAGACTTTGAGTATAAAAAAAAGCCCGCCTAAGCGAGCTTTGTAGGTACAATTTATTGAGATTCGTCGTTAACAACAGGCTCTATAGTCCTCGCAGAGATATGCAAGGACTGCATTCAGCGCAGGAATAGCCTTCCTCACTTATCTCACTGCCGCGCAGGCAGCTTTAATTACAGATGAGTAGAAAATCATGTCATTAACAGTAGGTAAATGGGTTTAAAGCTATTCACTCGCAGTGCAGGCAAGACACGCCAGCGGCGAAATAAAAGCGAAAACAGTACAGGACTATATAAGGCTTGCGCGGTTCTGTTGCAGAGTCTGGGGCGATCGTAAGTTGATGAGCATCTCGGCTTATGAGATCAGCCGCATCATCAATGAAAAAGTCCAAAAAACCTCATACGCAGCTCGCCGGCTCCGCATAAATCTGTCCGATCTTTTCAAAGAGGTGCAACGAGCGAGCGTTGTACCGATGGGACACAACCCCGCCCTTTTATCCCGGCCGCCGATGACAGCGGTTGCAGCGGCGCGACTGAGCCTCAGCGAGTGGATACAGCTTTTTAAGTGCGCTAAATACCGGGCTCCGGTTTATTTTCAGAACGCAATGCTGCTGGCACTGGTTACCGGCCAGCGCCCCTCGGATTTAGTCAGTATGCATTCTCGTGACGTCAGGGATGGTTATCTTTATATCACGCAGATTAAAACGGGAGAAAAGATAGCCCTCTCGCTTAGCCTGTATCTGGAGGCTATATCTACCTTACTCGCTGAAGTCATCGTTATCTGTCCGTCAAATGGCCTGATGCTGCAAACGGACTCAGGGAGGTGCATCCATACCTGGTAGTTGTCGCACTGGTTTAGGGTTTGTCGTGAGTGCTGCGAGCTGTCAGTTCCGCCCGGCTGTACTGCACCGCCGTTCCGCGAACAGCGCTCTCTGGCTGAGCGACTTTATCGAGTGCAGGGCATAGATACTCGCACACTACTGGGCCATAAATATCAGCATATGACAGATAAATACAACGACATGCGAGAGAAAGGTTTTAGGTATTTATCGCTTAGTTAATCATCGATGGTTAAAGCGTCGGTAAGATACTGCCGACGCTTTAACCATCGATGATGGGCTATGGCTGCTCTTAGCGGTATTACGCCAGTTAGCGACTCCCACGCATCAGCTTTGTGCCAGTTCATACAGGCTATGCCAGTCTTTTGGAATGTTTTGCAATATATTCCTCTATCGACCCATTCATTGAACAGAGCAATCTGTAGTGTTGACAAAAATTAACAATATTTTATCTATGCCAAAACTCTCCAGCCAATAAAGGCTGAGATCCCAGCTGCCAAATTTTCTACAGACCGCGCTGTCAGAGGGTTGAGGTATGCCATAAGAGTACATTGAAAATAGTAATTGCTTGTGGATGCCCCTTACACCATTTGATAACCTAAAGATTAACTTATCAATTAGTGAGGGGCATATGCAATTAGAGGGTCTTCGTTCACTTCATGCGAGTATGCGGGCTAATAATGTGACACGGACGCAGTTTCAATACCGACACAATAATGTTGTTTTCGATGTGCTTTTTTTTACCGACCGTACGCCCTATAAACTGCTTTTTGGCGCGATTGGACATAAATGTAGTTTCATACTTGATGTTCGCCAGGGATATGAGGTTGCGCCAGTAATAAGACCTGAATCAGCTTACTCAGATCTGTGCAGAGCCTTGGGGTTGACCTTCGATCCTGCTAACCCTTTTAAGCCATCTAAATTCTTACAGCACTTTGCCCAACATATTCCTTCCTCTATCGAAAATGCCAAACAGCCATCTGCTCTACCTACCCAGAGTGCAGAAATTGTTGATGACGGAGAGAAGGTTTTCTTCAGCCACTGGCGCAATAATGGAAGCAGCAGCCATGTCAGCGAAAAGAACCTGGAAAAAACTTACCGTGCATTTGGCAAGTTGATCTCCGATTTTTGTCTGGACAGAAATATCAGCAGTTGCTGGTCAGTACACGACAAAAAAAATTAGACTGAACGCTTACTGACTGCGGAAGCCGGTGTTGTCACAGAAACTGCATGATTACCAGATTACGCCAACTTTTACGTACGTAAATTAGTTTCACATGAATATGGGCGAGGTATGCGTTGCACAAACCTGTCCATTTCAAGTGACGTATCTAGCATGACGAGCATGCCCTCAACTACGCCTTCGGCCTTTTGAAGCTTTTTCCCGATGTGGCCATCTGAACAGTGATGTTTTCTTGCCAATGACATAAAAGTATGACCGAGAATGTAGTAATCTACCAACAATTCATGCAGATCTGCATTTTTGGAATAAAGCTTAGCGACACAACGGCTGACAATCAGTCCATCCTCATCACAACACTGAGGGCGAGTCGTCACTCTATTTGGGAAAAGCCCTGTGAATCCAGCGGCAACACTGTACCATGAGATTTTTTCCGGGTTATTTGCAACCCAGGCTCCCCAGCGTTCAAGCACCTGTTGAATATCACGCATTGCTCTGGTTTCCATCTTGACTGAACCGAACTAAGTAAAACAATTATACGGTTTATTGATGAACGTTACATGAGAAAGTCAGTGTTGCGCAGTTTTAAAGACAAGTAAATCAAGGGGAGAAGACAAGCCGCCCCGGACGCATCCTAAGATGAGCATCTTTGGAATGAGTTCGGAACAGGTACATCCAAGTAGAGCTCGCCAGTAATCGGTTAATGGACGCGGGGTCAGGGACTCTAGGCATCTTGCAATAAGCACCTGCTCGCTGACCCTGAGGTCCGCAGCTAAGACGTCTGCCGGATTTGCCCAGACCAGCCGATAGAGTGATTGCCTTTCATTTGAAAATTGATTAGCGGTGCCCATGAGCCATGATAACCATTAACAGATTAGTTTAATTTTGTGGTAGAAAAAATCGCTCATCCCACAATAAACACTATAAAACTCCGCTAAAACACGTTAGAAAAGTACGTTTCCTTGTATTTATAATAAATGCATAAAGTTGCATGAAACGCTCTTCATTAACCAGTTAAATTTATGATTTAATACTTTCAGAATATGTCTCCTGCAGGTATATAGCCAAATGAAAAATTTTGGGAAAAATAATATGGTACATAACACTCGATGAGTCAGGATTTGACGGACAGAGATTCTATGGCCTTGCCGATTTATAGATAAAATACTAGCACGGGAGATATTTTGTCCGCATGGTGCATAAGTTGAGGCAAAAGCAAAGCTTTAACGATGTAACAAATTGATATAAAGCACATTCAATACTAAATATTGCATTTTATCATATTTTCTAGATGTTATTAAACATCTATCGCTTGCCATTCACTGAACAGCAACTAAAAACTTAAGGTTAATAAAGGTTAGGCAATTAAAAAATTGCACTATCATAAAACTCAACTGCGCACCGTTACAAGCTAATCAGATGCCAGCCTCGTTACACTGACATGGGATGGCGAACGGGAATATTATTATATAAAACGCAAATTATTCATATCAAAAATAACTATAAAAATAAAGCAAATATCAAACAAATGCTTTACATGGGAAATTTTAAGATATCGTCTACTTAAGGCACTACAAATCAACAAAGGAAAACAAATGCTTGATTTAAAAATGGACGTAATCGTAACAGATGGCGAAAGGCAATTTAATCTTCTTGACATGAACTCGGGTTCCAAAACATTCCTAGGGACTTCAGACACAACAGTTCTGGTTGCCAATGCTATATTAAACAGTGAAGTTCCAAAAAAAATAAACAAAGCCGAAGGGTTAAGAACAGTATTTAAAAATAATTTCGAAGGATCATTTGGACAAAACTTTTTATTGTCCATTACGGGTGATGATCAAATTCAGCGTTTTAATGAATTAGGCGCACAAGCATTTTCTGAAATAATGAGATATTATATTTGCAAGTGTCTCCGCGTTGACTTTGTGCCTACTACCGAAAACGCAATGCATAAAATAGCAGAGCTAAGACCTATCGAACTAGACATACTAAGAAGACTCAAAGAGCCATTAATTAATATGCATAAGGCTGTTGAAAGTCAAGGGTATAAGGTAGAGCTTTCTACTAAAAAGAATGAAATAAGAGTCAAAGTAGCCACTATTGATAGCGTCACTTTAGCTAATCTTAATCGACGTTACGAGTCGCCTCAAAGGTCTCGAATCCAAGCAATCGTTACGAGATTTAACGCGCTGACGGGGACTGGGAGACTTCTTTTAGATAGAGAATCTACTTCTATATCCTTTAGACATGCAGTTAGATGGGATTACATAAGTCAAGAACAAAAGAGGAAGTTCTCACGAAACCTCGATAATAATAATAGGAGAGGAAATGATTATTTTTCCCCATTAACCATGGAAGTAACTGAGATCACAGATAATACTGGTGAGCTTGTTCAATATTTAATACACGGCGTGGAATAACTGATGAGGGTAAAGATTTCAGCTATAGCCATAATAGCTATTACTTGGTTTGTTTACTTCGCATATTTTAATCACTGGGATGATATGTGGGATATTTTTGAGCCAAGAAAATGGAGTGGCTTTTCCGATTCGAAAGGTGATTGGGGGACATTTGGTGACTATGTTGGAGGCGTTCTTAACCCTATATTATCATTTATAAGCATTGTTATGCTAATCAACTCAATTAATCTGCAACGAGAAGCAAACAACTCACTTATAGAAGATTCGAAGCGACAGTCTAAGTTAGAAGACAAAAGATCTTTTGAAGTAAGCTTTTATAATTTAATTGAAGCAGAACGAGAAGAATTTAAAGAGCTTGAATTGATTCTACCAAACGGCACGTTCAAAAGCGTAAAGGCGGTTAATGAACTAGAAAACTATATCACCAATTATATAGAGGAAAACAACTCAACTCTGAGTGAAACTTCTGCAATTTTAGGGGGTATTGATGACGCTTCTGGAATGGCAATATTTTCTGTTGTCAGAGGCTTTTACGTTCTAACTAAACTAATAAATGAAAAATGTCCTATAGAGGACAGAGAACACTATATTGATGTTTGCGTTAGCTTAACACCAGTTAAAGCTATAAACATATTAGTAATAGCTGTAGTTTATTTTGATTGGAAAAACATTTCTTATATGAAAGATAATTTTCCAGAGTTTTTTGAAAAACCTGGTATAAAAAATAGCATAGATGCTTTTTACGAAATGCATGGCTAAGAATGTTCGTAATATTTACATCACTTGTCTCTCAGCGAAGCCAGCAATCAATATACTACTGAAATTTCTGACATAAAATAACCAATTAAATATTAATGTATGATATTCTACGCCGGATACGTTACGTACGGTAAAACGGTTTTCCTGAATACCGGCACTTTATGAAGGGTAGTAATTCAAATGACAATCAAGTGCATGCATTTGCTGTTGGAGATATGCATTTTCTGAAACATCTTGCTCGCCGTAATGATCTCCTAAAAACAGATACGTAGTTGGGAGTTATGCTGAGACAAAATACTCGCTTGCATTAGTCAATAAAACGACGTTCCTTGCTATAATGCGCTCAAGGCGAACTTTATCGAGCATTATTTATGACTGGTGCTGAATGCTCGAAAAGCTTAGAGATAGACTTAGTGGCTGGAAAGCTGTGATATTTCAGAATGACAATTTTAATAGTACTAAGATGCTAAAGTGAAGTTGAAGGTGATATTGATGAGTATTTTAAAATTGGTTAAGGAACAGGTTCTAGGCAGCATTATAACGGCAATACTGGGCGTAGTGGTTACACTAGGGCTGTTCCATTTTACTTCACAACCTATGCGATCTGCGGATGTTCGTGAAAAATTAGTAGAAATGGCTCGAGCCTGTATCCAGCAGCAACTTGCCACAAATTTGACCTCAGTGTTATTTGACTCAGTAACAAGTGAGTCACTCGACCTAAGTACATCAAACTCCGTAGTAGTTTACGGAAAAGCTATGAGTGCTAATGGTGCCCTTAGCCGCTTCCTGATGATCTTCGAACCCTCTGGACAAAACTTAATAGATAAAGTAGTTGGCAGACCTGGATTCTACGATATTGGGTACTGGGCAATTATCCCGGGCGCTGAGAATGACGAAGTCGTAGCATCTTCAATAAATATTGAAGACCTAGATAAAGACGGTAACAAGGATATACTAATTCGTTTAAAGTCAACTTACATGGATGGCGTATCTAAAGGGCTTCTTATCTTTAAAAAGGATAAACATGATCTATGGCATTTAATGGGGCTTCCATCAATGACAAAGATCATGCATTCCATTGCCGCGGGTCAGTCCCCCCTGCCAGAAGGACTTCAACCTATACTCCCACCAATACCTTGGTTTAGTAATGACAAAAAACTAAAACCTCAGTCAAACTACAAACACTACCTTGACTGGGAAGTTGATGAATCCGACTGGCAAGCCACTGATGCTATTGGGAAACATTCTTTTTGGATGATAAGAAACGGCACAAAAATAAAAATGTTCGAGAATGACCAAGCAGGCTACAAGCACTTTGGTGTACTGGCAAATATCTATGATGACGAGGCAATTCAAGGGAAGCATCATCTCATAGTCAGTTTTTTTAGGATTGAGAATAATAGATTGATTCCTGATCAGCATTGGAACTGGGCTTATCCTATGTTCTCTCTAGGATTAGAGGATAGTAAAGCAGTTGATCTGAATGAAATTCACGAAGCGGGTTTGCAAGCTCATAATACTGATAATTCAGTTTTCGGCTTAACAGAATTTGGGAAAATTGACTCCGATTAATATCGACAACCCCTACCAACGAATAATAGGTCTTAGATACGTTAAATCACGTTTTTAAAAGGGTAGGAGCTCAGGAATATTTCCTGATAAACCGTAAATTCTATCGCGCAAAATCGTTTCAAGTTGAATAGGAATGTTAAAATGCTTTGACCTGCCCCCCATTAATTGAGCATTTGGATTATTCGTTAAATCTCCATTAGCAAAAAGTGATGAACTTCCGCTGCTTGCTCATTCCGAAAGTTTACCCCGGCGCTTCCTGCCATTTGCTTTAAGCAAAGTCTTCAACTACCTAATATATGCCACTACCTTTTCGGTGCTGGCTGGCACATAGAGCTTTTCCAGCTACGCACGAGGAGGCGGCATCAACTCGCTAGACTGAAGGCGCATAGTCATTATCCGCAGCTCATTGCGACACTTCATGCACAGCTCCAGCTCCGTCAGCCCTTCGCGCGCATTGCACTGTATCAGCCGGTAACCATCCAGAAGCAGGTGTTGCTCTTCCACGAGTAGGCTTCAGGTGATTTGTACAGTCCCCGGCGAGCGCAATATTTCATCACCATGTTGTAAAGCTCATCCTCGTCCGGCAGCCCCGCAACGCTGTATTCGCCCTTCCGGCACCACTGAATGAACTCATCAGGCGAAGGTCAGAAAGGCCAATTACTGGAACAAGTCCGTTTCATACCCGTGGGCAACTGCTGTTTCGAAGTGATGCCGTTCTCCACAAACGCCGCAATCCATTGTCGTTTCGCAGCGGCCTCGTCACATTAATGCTTCAGGGCCGTGCTGATGGATGCGGGAAAGACCAGCTTCAACTGCAGAAAAGTATATCCCTCAGCTGCTCAGCGATTCTGTTAAAGCCACGGTTGCCTGACTGCGTCTGGTTGCCGGTTAACTTAGGGTTTTATTATCATCATATGCTCTAATAAATTTACAACATATTAATTTAACGTTAGTGAGATAAAATTATTGTATAAAAAACCATGCCTGAACACTTTATGCTTCTGTGATAAACACAAGCGAAGGAATGGAATATTCACTTACTAAACCAATAAAACCAATAAAACCAATAAAACCAATAAAACCAATAAAACCAATAAAACCAATAAAACCAATAAAACCGGTAAGGTAATATTATAAATAAACACCTTACCAGCAATCTTTCACTTTTCAATCAATAACATTATTTCCTCTAACTTACCGCTATTTAAAATCTTATACATTAACTCCATC
>NZ_MWUE01000021.1 GCF_002077695.1 Pantoea latae | reverse complement strand
ATTCCATTGCCAACTTAATTAAGCAGCCGCTTATTATAGTATAGTCTTTTAAGTGGGTTTTAGAACCGGACAAATATAGTAAATTTATTTTATCAGAAGTTTTTTCTTTGTATTTTTGGATTAACTGATTTTTAGATATAAAGTACTCAATGGGTAGTTTATTGTTTTCAATAATAATTTCGTCAACAAATTTTGAGAATTTATCACCTAGCTTTTTGGTTGATAGTATTAACTTCTCAGCCCCTAATAACATAGCGGAATCTTTTACTAAATTATTTTTCATGGAAGGGATATTGGCAATCCCTGACCGTACAGCGCCTTTTTCAAGGATAAACTCAGGGGTAAGTAAATCATCAAAGTTCATTGATATTTTAATATTAAGAACCTTGCATAAATTCATAAAATATTTTGTTCTTTTACTGTTAATTGAAGGCCGAATAAATACCATTTCGTTTGCTGAAAATATAGCCTTTAAAGCTACAACGAGTTCTGTTTCTTGATGGATTATTTGAGCATCTTTATTTCTTATTTCAGGAAAAAAACCGCGATAAAGAAATGAAGCGTTACTTTTCAAAGTGTCAAAAAAGATAATTTTTTGTGTTCCAGTGGCAAGCGTGGTTTTTTTTAAAGCCCGAAAATTAGGAGAGCAAAATTCTCTTTTTTCCTTATTGCCATATGTATAATAGTGGTATACAGGACAAAGGCCAGCTTGTTTGACATCTTGATATAGCTCAAGGTAAAGCCTCTGATTTAGCAGAATATTTTTTATGAACTCAAATGATAAGTCAGGCCTTAAAGCAACAAGATCACTCAAGAAAGTGTCATATTCACTTTCTTTAGGTGCTTCCTGCTTTTTTAATACAATGCTTCCCATTCTTACCATTATCCCCTTGGGATAGGCTAAGACAGCAGGTTTTTTATTGGGTGAAACTTTACTACTAATTATACTCATTAATGCCTCCACATCCGTACCAGAAAAGAAAACCATAAATATTACAAATTATATCACTAAAAAATAATTCGTAAACCATTTAGTCAAAGTAACAATGATGGATTATCATATTTGAAATAGTTTCAAGCGAAGACATATCGCATTAAGCGTCGGCGGATTTTTAGTTATGGTCACTAGGC
>NZ_MWUE01000002.1 GCF_002077695.1 Pantoea latae | reverse complement strand
AAGCGCTGACGGCGTGCGGCCGTCAGGGCCGCTTTCTGTCCGCTGCGCGGACTGGCTCTATGTTCGCTACGCGAACCGGCTATGAGCGGGTTCCGCCCGCTGGCAGGTTTGCCTGCTGCGCAGGCGGCTCTGAGCGGGTTTCGTTCGCCCAACAGCGGGGCAGTTTCATTCCGCCCGCTGCGGGCGACCGAGCAGGGCCGGTAGGCGCCGGCCCTGCACCCGCGCCCTGGGCCAGCGCATCCGCCCGCTACGCGGGTCCCTTCGCTCTGGCAGGATTTCTGACGGACCGGCTGGATTCGCCATCCATGGCTCATGCCAGCTTCTTCGCGGCATCCCTGCCGCTCGTCCTGAAATCCTTTCTCCGCTCAGCGGCTGCGATGGCCCCCACAACCCCGCTGCAAGTCCTGTTTTTTTTTGCCAACAGCTTCATTGCTGAATGCATGAAATCTGCATCAGACAATGCAGTTATTAATGAATAACAGAGGATCCACTGGCGGGGGGGTGGTCGAGGCATCTGACACGCTGAGGCGCGCACGGCGGCCAGGACGAGCCGACAGGACGTCGGCGAGAGCGCGGCATGAGACAGGATGTCGAATCCGCGCGGTCCGTCGGCCGACGTAAGCAACGAAGGGACCGCGCGCAGCGCGGCGTGGAAGCTGCCGGAAGCCGGGATTGTTAAGGGTGTGGCGACACCCTTAACACGCACGCCGGCAGCGGCGCGGATGAAACTCCCTGACGCCTGGCGGGCGGAACCCGCTCAGCGCCGCCTGCGCAGCAGGCAAAACCTACTGCGGGTAGGCAACCCAGTCGCCGCCATTCAACCGGATCCACGGCTTGCCCTGATACATCATCACCACCGCATTGTCATTCTCCGACACCACCAGCGTCTGCGGCAGCTTGTCCGCCAG
>NZ_MWUE01000020.1 GCF_002077695.1 Pantoea latae | reverse complement strand
GAGTTCTTGAGAGGTTTCCCCAGGTCGCTGACCTGTTCGCGGCTTACGCCGGGCTGACTTGCGTCAGACTCCCTCCACACACCAGTCTCCTAGTGTCGCCATCGATACCGAGCCGTTTTTTTCCTTTCTTAATGAAACCTACCTGCAGTCGTGCCGGCAGCGTCGCGGTTAAAATCCCGTTCAGGGCGCATGAAAACACGTAATACGTGCACGTCAGATTGTGGAAATCGCCGTCAGGCGTTGTACCGCAGGGGCTGCAGTGTGGTTTTTTCACGCGTCACTTTGTTCTCGTTTCACTCGAACCAAAGTGACGCCGTTCAGTCCGGAGGCGCGTTTG
>NZ_MWUE01000019.1 GCF_002077695.1 Pantoea latae | reverse complement strand
GCTGTAGAGGGCTATTCGCAGCGCTGAGGCGGAAACGTTGTGCCAGGAGCCGGTCGCAGGGATGCGACCGGCAGTTCGGGTAGGCCTGGATGGCCGTACCCGAACGGTCCGTCCGGCACGGCGTTGCAGCCGAAGGCACCGCGAAGCGGCGCGAGGACGGCCCGGCAGCAGAGGAGGTGCAGTGGCCCGCACCAGCATGCTCATACTCATAAATGAAAAGGCCGCCATTTTAAGAAAATAGCAGCCTTAACTAACAAGCATTAAGCCTTAACGGCTCCTGTTATTTTTGTGCAGCGCTCAGGTCTCGTGATACGGCTCGACAAACACCCCTTCCGGATGGTCGCCCTCATTGAAAAACCAGATGCCCAGCGGATAATCCTCCAGCGCCACCAGATACATGACTCCTTCATTAAACGGCTCGACGGCGAGGATGGTGCCGAGGCGGCGCGGGCCGCCATCGGTCTTTACGGTGACGCGGTCATTGACCTTCATGCGCGTTGCTCCTGATGATTTTCCTGCGCATCAGTGTAAACGAAGAGCCAGGACTCAGCGACGCGCAATCACCCATACCGCATGAATGATGCCGGGGATATAGCCGCACAGCGTCAGCAAGATATTGAGCCAGAAGGCGCCGCCAAAGCCCACCTGCATAAAAACGCCCAGCGGCGGCAGAATAATCGCGATAATAATGCGTAATAAATCCATGGTCTCTCCTTGTCGCGTTATGATTCAACTCCGTGACTAACTATAGACGATGACGCTGATTACCAAGGAAAAAGCAGGTAAATTTAGGTAAGCGGGGAATTTTTCGCTTTCTTAACGTTTCGCAACAAGACTTCTGACAGGGCAACCTTTTACACTTTCCTCACTGCGCCAACCCCAAAGGGGCAGTCAACCTAAAAGTAACAAGGATTTTGCCCGCGCAGCGCGGGCTTTTTTTTGCCCGCTATTCCGCCCTCGCCCCGCGCCAGCCGCCGTCTATACTTAATCGATCCGTCGTTATGCCGGGTCACAGCAAGCCTGTAGATCCTTTTCACTCAAAAGGAGAGCGATAATGGCGCCTACACACCACACCGGCCCCGCCCCGCAGCCTCACGATAAACCCGACGTCGACGCGCTGCTGGAAACCCTGCCGCGCAGCGCAACGCAGCCCCCTTTGCCGCAGGCGGAGGGCGACCGCCCTCACCGGCCAGGCGGCAGAGCCTGGGGCAGCAGTATCGAGCTGGCGGACGAGTATGAACTGGATATCCGCGACTGCAGCTGCAATGAAATGAATCGCTGAGCGCGCGGCAAAAAAATACCCGGCAGGGAGCGCCGGGTAAATAAACAGCCTATTCGTTACGTCAGGAAATTCTTGACACCTTTGCAGAGTACGCCTGAACGCCATTAAGACAAGTCCTGGAGATGCACAAGCCTGCGACTTTTTCTGCTAAACACACCGACCGGCAAGCGGAACAGCCCTGATTTAGCCGCGTTGCCTCTGCACTCTTTGTGCATCCCACCCTGCTTTGCGCTGGTGTTTTAAGAATTATCCTGGAAGTGCCGCGCGGCAGGTGAAAAGCAGGCGTAAAACCGCTCTGACTATAATACTGAAAATCCGCCAGTTAATGTCGCAAGGAGCCCGCTATGCCCAGTTTGCAACAGCCGCTGTTAATCGTCACCGACCTGGATGGTTCCCTGCTCGATCATCATACCTACCGCTGGGACGCCGCCGCCGACTGGCTGGCCGAGCTTCAGCGCCATCAGGTGCCGGTCGTGCTCTGCTCCAGCAAAACCGCTGCGGAAATCGCGCCGCTGCAAAAGCGCCTCGGCCTGGCGGGCCTGCCTTTTATTGCGGAAAACGGCGCGCTGGTGCAGATGTCGGCCACGCGCCAGGTGCGCATTCCGCCGCAGAGCCCTGACTATGACAGCCTCTACCAGCAGCTCAAGGCATTACAGGCAACATACAGGTTTAAAGGCTTTCATGACTTTAGCGATCCGGAAGTGGCAGCGATGACCGGCCTGACGGAAAGCGACTCGGCGCTGGCGCGGCAGCGTCAGGCGTCGGAGGTGATTGTCTGGCGCGACGATGAAGAGAAGCTCGACGCCTTTCGCGCCGCGCTGCAGCAGCATCAGCTGCAGCTCACCCAGGGCGGCCGCTTCTGGCACGTAATGCCAGCAGGCAGCGGCAAAGGCGAGGCGCTGCGCTGGCTGCTGACCCAGTATGACAGCGCACCGGCGACCCTCGGCCTCGGCGATGGCCCTAACGACGCGCCGATGCTCGATGCGGTTGACTACGCGGTGGTGATCAAAGGCTACAGCAAAACGCCCGTCTCGCTGAGCCGGCAGGATACGCAACGGATCTACGCTACGGCGCACTACGGCCCGGAGGGCTGGAAAGAGGGTCTTGATTACTTTCTCACCCAGCCCGATTAAGCCGCACCCACTGTTTATCAAAAGGAAAGCGCGATGAGCGATTTTTATCAGAATGGCGTGATTACCAATTTCCATAATCTGACCGACCGCAGCGTCGAGTCGCTGGAAAAAGAGATGGTGCGCTTCGCGCGCAAACGCAAAATGGGGCTGATCCTGCCGTCGCTTTTCTCTGAACTGGAAGGCCCGGCGCTGAGCCATATCGTTGATGAGCTGGCCAAAGTGCCCTATCTCGACGAGATTGTGATTGGTCTCGATCGCGCCGACCGCGATCAGTTTCTCTACGCGCGCGAATTTTTCTCGCGCCTGCCGCAGCGCCACCGCATTTTATGGAACGACGGCCCGCGCCTGAAGGCGATCGACGCCGAGCTGGATAAAGAGGGGCTCTCCCCTTCCCAGCCGGGCAAGGGACGCAACGTCTGGTTCTGCACCGGCTTTACCCTGGCCTCGGATCGCACCCAGTGCGTGGCGCTGCACGACTGCGATATCGTCACCTACGAACGCGGCATGCTGGCGCGCCTGCTCTATCCGCTGGCCAACCCTGCCTTTCAGTATGAGTTCTGCAAAGGGTTCTACGCCCGCGTCGCCGACGGCAAGCTGAACGGCCGCGTCGGTCGGCTGCTGGTGGGGCCGCTGCTGCGTTCGCTGCAAAAAGTCTACGGCCACTCCGAGTATCTCGACTACCTCGCCAGCTTCCGCTATCCGCTGTCGGGCGAGTTCGCCATGCGCACCCATGTGCTTAACGGCATTAAGATCCCCGGCGACTGGGGGCTGGAAATCGGCGTGCTGTCGGAGATCTACCGCAACTACACCACGCGCCAGACCTGTCAGGTGGAGATCGCCCACAACTACGACCACAAGCATCAGCCGCTGGCAGAAGATGACGGCACCGGCGGGCTGAAGCGCATGAGCAGCGATATTGTGCAGTCGCTGCTGCGCAAGCTGGCGACCATGGGCGTGCCGCTCACCAGCGACTCCTTTCGCGTGCTGAAGGCGACCTACTACCGCAACGCGCTCGATATGATGGAGATCTACAATCACGAGGCGGCGATGAACGGCCTGAAGTTCGATCAGCACATCGAAGAGGCCGCGGTCGAAATGTTCACCCAGTCGATTCTGGAAGCGGGCCAGGCGTTTATCGAACGCCCGAACGACAAGCCGTTTATTCCCAGCTGGAGCCGCGTGCAGTCCGCCTTTCCCGACATCCTGCAGCGCATCTACCAGGCGGTGGAAGAGGATAACGACGGCAAGGTCTAATCCTCGGCCACCACGCGGTTGCGGCCCTGACGCTTCGCCAGATAGAGGCGACGGTCCGCATCCGCCTGCAGCCGCTGCGGCTGGTAGTCGTTCTGCGCTTCGCTGCTGGCGACGCCTGCCGAGATAGTGACGCGAAAACTGCGGCTGGCGCTGGCCAGTATGGTTTTCTCCGCCAGCCGCTGACGCATACGCTCCGCGACCTTCACCGCATCCGCCAGACTGGTCTCCGGCAATACCACGCAAAACTCCTCGCCGCCGACGCGGCCGGCCAGATCGTTTTTACGCAGCGCCTGCGTTATCGTCGCGGCGACGCGCATCAGCGCCCGATCGCCCGCCTGATGCCCCCAGGTGTCGTTGACCGACTTAAAGTGGTCGATATCAAGCTGGATCACCGCCAGCGGCACCCTGAGCTGCGCGCAACGCGTCGCCTCTGCCTCGAAGCGCTCAAAAAAAGTGCTGCGGTTGAGCAGGCGCGTCAGGCCATCGTAGCTGGCGCGCCACTCCAGCCGGGCGGAGAGCTGGCTCAGCCGCCGCACCAGCCGCACAATCACCTGATGCGCCAGCAGCAGCAGCAGCACGAACAACAGCCACATGGTGAGCATAAACAGCATCGCGCGCCCTAAATCCTGCCGTAGCCCCTGCGTCAGGGTTTGCTGATTCACCAGATAGCCGTCAACGTTTCTCAGCTTGATCCAGCTGATAAACTGCCGCTCCAGACGTAGCGCGCCATATGGCTGGTGTGTCATCTGCGCATAAAGCTGCTGACGGGCAGCACGGCTCAGCGTCTTGCCGTCCGGAACGTTGAGCGACGCCACCGGCTGCAGGGTTTTATCCAGCAGCAGCACGCTGCCCTGCAATGCGCCGTGGCGCAGGGTGTTCAGCAGCCCGGCGATGCGCTGTTGGGTAAAGTCCATCGACAGCGTGCCGTACCAGTAGCCGTCATCGATCACCGGCATACTGGCGGTCAGCATCGGCCCTTCCTGCTCCGCACCCTGATAGACGCCGGACCAGCGCGGCTGAAGGCCAGCCTGCGCGGCGCCCGCGCGGAACCAGGGCCGCGACACCATAGTGGCGTAGCTGGCGGCGAGCGCGGCTAAATCTTGCGGCGGACGCGAGCTGATGTAGAAACCCGCGCGCGAGGTGTACCAGAAGCGGGAGTGGAAATCGTTCGCCGCGTCGCTGAACTGCAGAATAAAGCTGAACTCCAGCGCGGCGCGCAGCTCGCCGTCCAGCCGCTGCGGATCGCGCTGCAGCAGCGCATCCTGAGTCAGCCAGCCGTCGCCGACGCCGTTGATCGGCATGCTGCGCGGCATATCGAGCCGCAGCTGCCAGGCGGGCTGCGCGCGCAGATGTTGAAATCTCGCCAGCGCGCGGCGGCCGTGATCGGCGTCCAGCGGATGCGCCAGCGCGTAGCTGAACATGCGGCGATAAAAGATGATGCCGTCAATGCTTTCCTGAAACTGGCTTTCCAGCCCGTTTTGCAGATCGACCAGCGCGGCACGCTGCCGGGCCTCATCGTTCGCTTTCAGGGTGTAGAGTTCGCGCCAGGTCAGAAACAGAGAGAAAAGAAAGACCGCTAAAAATAAGAGGTGAACGCGCATTACAGGACGTAACGTCCGCACAGAGAGCGGCAAAACAGCCATCAGCAACCATGCTCCGAATAACAGGGATCTGGCGAGTATAGCAGGCGTGGAGAGGGAAAAACTGCGGGAGGTCACGGGGGATGGAGATCGCATCCCCGTTAAAAGCGCGCTAGCTGGCGAGCGGCGACTCCGCTGCTGCGTGGCTCAGCTCATCCTGATGAAAGGCTTCGCGGCGCACGGCATAGCCGTCATACCAGCGGCATTCCACCATGCCGCTGGCAAAGCCGGTGACGACCATAGCAGGCCCGCCCTCTTTATGCTGCACTTCATCGCTAATGGTAAACATGATGTTGCGTCCTCCAGGTGACCGTTAACAGAACCTCTCTATCTATAGCAGCCATCCGGACATCCTGCCCGTTAAGGTACGCAAAAAAATCGTAAATTCAGAATAAAGCAGTAAGAAATGTTGAAAATAAAAAAAGCGGATAAAAATTATTATCCGCTTTTAGTGTTCATAAGGCCTGAAATCAGATTTTGCAGCCTTCGCAGTCCGCGTCGTCGCCTAAATCAGCAGGTACTTCGTTGACCTTTTCCGCCGCTTTGGCTTCCGCCTGCTCCAGCTGCGCATCAATATCAAATTCAAACATATCGTCGTTCATAGCGTCTCCTCTCCTGACTTCACTTCATGATGCAAGTGCGCTTTATACCGATTTACCGCGCAGTTTAGCAATCAGATTCACCACCAACAGCACGATCGACCCAACGATAAAACCGAGCACCAGGTTGGCGCCATTGCTGAGCAAACTTGCTACCAGCCCGCTCATATCGCCGGTGAGGGTTTCAATCAGGTGATGCAGCGGCGTCAGGCCGTGCACGATAATGCCGCCGCCCACCAGAAACATCGCCAGCGTGCCGACGACGGTGAGAATTTTCATCAGCCAGGGCGCGAAGCCGAGCAGGAAACCGCCGATAGCCTGAGCGACAGAGGACGATTTCTTTGTCAGCCAGTCACCGAGATCGTCGATCTTGACGATAGCGGCGACAATGCCGTAAACGCCAATGGTCACCAGAATGGCGATGCCCGCCAGAATCAGCACCTGATTCAGCAGCGGCGCGTCGGAGACGATGCCGAGCGTGATGGCGACGATTTCCGCGGAGAGGATAAAGTCGGTGCGCACCGCGCCCTTGACCTTGTCTTTCTCAAACGCGCGCGGATCCTGCTGCGCCAGCTTATCGAGCCGCTGCTGGCGCGCCTCCGGGCTTTTTTCCTGCTTGTCGTGCTGCAAACTGTGCAGCACTTTCTCTACCCCTTCGTAGCAGAGGTAGGCGCCGCCGATCATCAGCAGCGGCGTGATCAGCCAGGGGGCGAAGGCGGAGATCAGCAGCGCCAGCGGCACCAGGATCAGCTTGTTGAGAAACGAGCCTTTCGCCACGCCCCATACCACCGGCAGTTCGCGGTTGGCTTTGACGCCGGTGACCTGCTGCGCGTTCAGCGACAGGTCGTCGCCCAGCACGCCAGCGGTTTTTTTCGCCGCCACTTTCCCCATGACGGAAATATCGTCCAGAAGCGTTGCAATATCATCTAATAAAGTCAGTAAGCTGGATCCTGCCAAAATCTCTTCCTTATTCCGGTTCGTTATGTTGACAACAGGGACAGCGCTCCAGCGCTGCGGCGCTAATATCCGCGACGCCGTCGCAGTCCCACTCTACGCGGACCGCGCCGGTCAGCTCGCCTGCGTGCAGGTATTTGCTGACCGGGCTCTCGGTCAGGCCGGTAATCTCCTCCGTCGCGATCAGCGTATCGCCGATAAACACGCGCGCGGTGGCGTGCGCATTGACCATGCGCTCGTCGCGCAGCTGATAAAGACGTTTGACCGTCAGTTTAATACTGCTCATACAGAACTCCTGATCGCGGGGGAAGGCGAAATCTAACCCGGCCACGCCCGCAAGGCAAGGCGGCCTCAGCGCGGACGATAGTGCTGGATGCCGTTGTGATCGATCTCCGCACTGCTCTCCATCGCCAGCAGCCACTCCTCCAGCCGTTCCTGCAGATCGCCATCGCTGAGCCGCAGTTTATTACGCAGCGCGCACTCCCAGATAATCAGCACTTTCCAGCCGCTCTCCTGCAGCTGGCGTACATAGCGATTGTCCCGCTCGACGTTGCTGTTGATTTTGCCTACCCAGAATTCGGTGCGCGTCGCCGGCACTTTAAACAGATAGCAGTGATGGTGATGCCAGAAACAGCCGTGCACAAAGATAATCGCCTGCTGCTCCAGCAGCACGAAATCGGGTCGCCCCGGCAAATTTTTATCCTGAACACGATAGGCGAAACCGCGATCTTTCAGCAGCTGCGCCACCCGAAGTTCGATGGCGGTGTCCTGCTGGCGTATTGCGCGCATATTTTTGCTGCGCGTGGTGCTGGAGTGTACATCGGCCATGGCGTCTCCTTTTTGCCTACGTCTATCAACTTTAGCCTGCCTCAATAAAAGCGACAGCCTGCGGCGCGGTTAAGCTCTCTGCCCGAGCGGCACTAATTTCTTCGCGGCCTCAGGAGTGTTAGCATAGTCCGTTCACTGTTAAGGAAAAACGCATGCTTGTCGATGACGCCACCGCTCTGCCGGAACCCGCTTCTCCCCTGCTCTCTGCCGATAGCGACGCCGCTGACCTGATGCGCCAGGTGCTGGCGATTTACGCCGCGCGCGACGTCGCGGCGCGACTGCATCAGGCGGGTTTTCGCGACTGGACGCCGCAGCAGCTGACGCGTCTGCGGCAAAATAAAAGCGCGCTGCCGCCGCTGAGCGAAGGGGAATGCGCGCTGTTGCGCAGCCTGCTGCCGGCGCGTCCCGCCCATTACGACCAGCCGCTGTTCCGCTTTATCGATCTTTTCGCCGGCATCGGCGGCATCCGACGCGGCTTCGACGCCATCGGTGGCAAATGCGTCTTCACCAGCGAGTGGAACAAAGAGGCGGTGCGCACCTATAAAGCGAATCACTACAGCGATCCGCAGGAGCACCGTTTTAATACCGATATCCGCCTGATCACCCAGCCCGACGGACTGCGCGACGAGGCGGCGATCTACCGCCATATCGACGCGGCGATCCCCGATCATCAGGTGCTGCTGGCCGGCTTTCCCTGCCAGCCTTTCTCGCTGGCGGGCGTCAGCAAAAAGAATGCGCTGGGCCGCGCCCACGGCTTTGAGTGCGAGGCGCAGGGCACGCTGTTTTTCGATGTAGCGCGCATTATTGCCGCGAAAAAGCCGCCGATCTTTGTGCTGGAGAATGTCAAAAATCTCAAGAGCCACGATAAAGGGCGCACCTTTGCCATCATCATGGCGACGCTGGATGAGCTGGGCTACGACGTGGCGGACGCCGAGGCGGATTCGCCGGACGCCAAAATCATCGACGCACGCCATTTTTTGCCGCAGCATCGCGAGCGCATCGTGCTGGTGGGCATCCGCCGCGACTACCCCTTCAGCAAAACTCTGTCGCTGCGTCAGATCCAGCAGCACTATCCGCCTGCGGTGCCGAGCCTGCAAAGCCTGCTGGAGCCAGCGCCAGAGGAGAAATATATTCTTTCTGAGCAGCTGTGGCGCTATCTCTACGACTACGCCCGCAAACACAAGGCGAAAGGCAACGGCTTCGGCTTCGGGCTGAACGATCCGCGTAACGCAGACGTCTGCGTGCGCACGCTGTCGGCGCGCTATTACAAAGACGGCTCAGAGATCCTGATCGACCGCGGCTGGGACAAAGCGCTGGGCGAAGCGGACTTCGGCAATGCCGCCAACATGGCGCGCCGACCGCGCCGCCTGTCGCCGCGCGAGTGCGCGCGCCTGATGGGGTTTGAGGCGCCGGGCGAACAGCGCTTCCGCATTCCGGTTTCCGATACCCAGGCCTACAAACAGTTCGGCAACTCGGTGGTGGTACCGGTATTCGCCGCCGTGGCGCAGCTGCTGCTGCCCGCTATCCGCCAGTTAAACAGGCCGTAACAGAGCCAGAGTTTAGCTTAGTAAAGCGCATTGTGCTGTTTTTCCGCCCGTGCGCCCGCTGTCACAACGCTGTCACGCAACCGATGAATACTCGCTTTTATTTTCAGGTTGCGCTATGTCCACTCTCACACTGTTCTCTCGCCGCTTTCGTCTGCGCAGGCCGGGCTTGCCCGGCTGGCTCAGCAGCCTGCGCGGCAACTTCACGCTGTTCGTCACGCTTTTTTGCCTGCTGCAGGCGCTGGGCGTCGCGCTGTTCACCGCGCAGGTTAACCATACGCAAAACGCGCTGGCGCAGGCCGCCTTGCTGCGGGAAAGACTGGCCCTGCTTGATAAAGCGCGAATAGAACTGCTCACCGCCAGCGACAACAGTCATCGCGCCGGCATCTATCTGATGCAGGATCAGCAGAGCGGCTCGGTCGACAGCTGGAAAAGCCTCGCCGAGAGCGCCGACGCGTCGCTCACTCAGGCTAAAGCCCTGTTCGCGCGCTATGGCGCACAGCAGGAGAGCGCGCTGGCACAGGGCTTTGCTCTGCTGACGCAGGGGCTGGAAGAGCAGCTGAAAGGGCTGCAGGCTAACCAGATCGACGCCTTTTTTAGGGTGCCGATGCAGGCCTACCAGCAGCAGTTCAACAACGCCTGGTTTGCCGAAATCGACGCGGCGAACAGGCAGCTGAGCGCGGTCAACCGCGACACGCTGGCGAGCATGACGCACAGCCGCAACGGGTCGCTGGTGGTGAGCGCGCTGCTGTTCGCGCTGCTGCTGGTGGGCGGCGTGCTGCTGGCGCGCGGCGTGATTGCGCCGCTGCGTCACGCCAGCCGCCAGCTTCAGCAGATTGCCACCGGCGATCTGCTGTCGCCTCCGGCGGCCGGGCGGCTGCAGGCGCGCGAAACGCGGCAGCTGTTCAGCGCGCTGGCGGAGATGCGTAGCGGGCTGCGACATATCGTGCATGAAATCAACACCATCGCCGCCAGCGTGGCGGCAGGCGCAGGCGAGATGCAGCGGCATAATGCGCGCGTCAGCGCGCAGCATCAGGCGCAGAACGCCAGTTTTACCCATCTGTCGCAGCGGCTGCGCCGCGTGGCGGAAGAGGTCGAAACAGGCGCTCAGGTGTCGCAGCAGGCGACGCGGCAGGCGCACGACGCCGACACGCTGATGCAGCAGTGCGCGTCGCGCGTCGACGAGATGGAGACGCAGATGCGCCAGATTGTCTCCGCTTCAGGGGATATCGCCGGCATCGTGGAGATGCTGGAGAGTCTATCGCTGCAGACTCGCCTGCTGGCGCTGAATGCGGCGATCGAATCGGCGCACGCCGGGGTGTACGGGCGCAGCTTCTCCGTGGTGGCAAAAGAGATCGGCATGCTCTCCAGCCAGAGCAGCGGTTCGACACAGCGTATCGACGGGCTGATCCAGCATACGCAGCAGCATGTGGCGCAGGGTTTTAATAAAGTCAAAGTGCTGGAGACGCTGTTCCAGACTATCAGCGGCGCGGTCACCGCTATTGCCGGACAGCTTCAGGCGCTGCAGCACAACGCCACGGCGCAGAGCGCGCGCGTCAGCCATATCGCCGCCGAGATCCATAAGCTGGATGAAACCCTTCAGGCCAGCGCCAGCCTCAGCGCGCAGCAGCAGCGCGCCGCCGATGCGCTGGAGCAGCAGGCGGCGCGGCTGGCGCAAAGCGTGCAGCAGTTTCGCATCGGGCAGGCGTAAACGGCGCCAATAAAAAAACCCGTCTTGCGACGGGTTCTCTTTATTTTTTCTTTTTGCCCTGCTTCTTCAACAGGGCGCGGAGCTGCTTAACCTCATCCGCCGAAAACACGTTTGACGCGCTTTCCGCCGTATCCTGATTATCGACCGCCGCAGCGGCAGGCGGCAACAGGCTCTCCTGCAGACGCTGAACAATCTCCTGACTCATTGAGATCTCATTCTCCAGCGCCAGCTGTTTAATCTGCTCCTTCAGCGCCGGATCAATCTTAATCGTCAAATTTACCGTATCAGTCATTCCGTTACTCCCTTCGTTATGTCTCCACAACGTAGCGGAAGCAACCTGCTTTTAACATACTGTCATAAAAATTTAATATTACGCGCGTAGCGGGGTGAAATCGCGCAGCACCGACTCGTCGAAGCTGGTGAGATTTCCCTGCAGTTCGGCGCAGAGTTTCGCCATATAGTGCACCAGAAAATCGGCGTTATGCTGCGCCAGCGCCCTGCCCGTCTCGGTTTGCATCGTCTCCGGCAGCCGCAGCAGCTTCTTCTGGAAGTGATCCAGCGTCCAGTTGACGTCGTTGAGCTCGCGCATTTTGCCGAGCGGATCCTCGTTGTCGAACAGCGGGCGATTCAGCGCGCCGGCGGTGTAAAACACCCGCGCGAGGCCGATAGCGCCCAGCGACTCAAGCCGGTCGGCGTCCTGCACGATTTTCGCCTCCAGCGTTTCCGGCGCGATGGCCGCGCTGAAGCTGTGCGCCTTAACGGCATGGGCGACAGCCGGGATCAGCGCGGCGGGGAAATCGGGGAAATCCTGGGTTAAAATGCGTGTGGTCTCTTCCGCCGCATAGGTCGAGGCGAGATGGCGCTCGGGATGGTTTTTCGCCAGGTTGACCACATCATGAAAGTAGCAGGCGGTCAGGATCACCAGCGGGCTGACGTCGCTGCCCGCCATAATGCGCTGCGCGCTCATCCAGACGCGGCGCAAATGGGCGATATCGTGCGCCTTGTCATCATGAACCCAGTTAATCTGAAACCAGCTTTCGAAGCGCGTTTGCCAGAGTGAGAGCGACATGGCTTATCTCCCTGTTAAAGTTTGGCTATGGCGCGGTGACCGCACGCCGGTCGCCGTGGGACGTCATCTTAACGAGTAGCCGATGACAAATTTTTGACACAGGGTGGTGTTACTGCGCTGTGAGGCAAACCGGCGCTCAAAAAAATGAGACCGGGATCGAGTTATAGCGCTAATTGCCGCAATATCCCAGCTATTAACAAAATTTCAGCATTTCTCCATATAATTTATCTTAAGGGAAACTTATTAATGATCCTCGCTGATACACGCCAGCGCCTCCTGCTTCTTCAACAATGCCACCCAGGCGTTTAGCCGTCTGAATGGCATATTTCTGCTTTGTGAAGGTGAAAGATTCTGAAAAGGTTTCTAAAATGGCGGATATAACGTACTGTATCCGGGCTATACCAGGTAAGGGACCACTTAGCAAACCCGGTCTGGTGCGTTTTTTGCATTTTCGTTTTTTCCTAAAGGCAAATCGCCGTGTTGCCGTTATTGTAAGGCGACAAATTGTTAAGCAGACTGATGGGAAATCATCGCATCTGCACTCAAACGCAAGGCGGCGGATTGATACGCGTCAACCGGGTTCTATATTTATTCAGAGGTAATCAATGAAAGAACGGCCGATTCTTTTTTCCGAACAGCGGGTTCGCGCCCTGTTGGTTGGCCAGCAAACTCAGACCCGGCGCATCATGAAAACGCAGGCTTTTGGCCCAGGTCAGGATCACCATGAAGGCGTGCACGCCTTTGACGTTAACGCTAACCATCTGCATGGCTATAAGCTGATGTCGATGGCGGATATCAGCCAGCACTGCCCCTACGGCAAGCCGGGCGATATTTTATGGGTGCGCGAAACCTGGCGCGGTCCGATCGTGCCGGAAAACGATCTGGCGGAATATGAACGCGATCCGCAACCGTTCCGCCTGCCGGCCTTCTGTCAGTACCGCGCCGACAACAACGAGCTGGGGCACCATAGCCAGGGCAGCCCGGAAGCCGATCAGTTCGGCTGGCAGACTGCGATTCACATGCCACGCTGGGCCAGCCGCATCAACCTGCAGATCACCGCCGTGCGTGCGGAGAAGATCCAGGATATCAGCGAAGATGACATCATGGCGGAAGGGGTGCAGACCGATTCGCACTTCCTGAATAATTTCTTCACCATGAACATGAACGCGGAGTCGCCGAAAGAGGCCTACCGCAAAGCCTGGCAAAAGCAGTACGGCGCCACCAGCTGGGAGGTGAATCCCTGGGTCTGGGTGATTGAATTCGAGCGCGTCGAGCGCGATTAGCTGCGCTTTGCGGGCTGAATCACAGACAAATTGCAGGCTAAACGGTTGAATAGACAGCTTTCACCCCTGCAGCCAGAGTAGAGTGCCAGCGGCCGTTACGGATGCTGGCATTTTTTCTGGCAGATCAGGATAGCGCGGATAAGGCGTCAGCGAGGTTAGCGATGTTCAAATGGCCATGGAAAAACGATAACCGCATTCTCCTTGCCGATCTGCCCTGGCGGCAGGCGCTGGCGCAGCCGGTGTTTAGCTGGCTGGACGAAGAGGAACAGCAGGCGCTGATCGCCATGGCGCAGCGCTTTCTTCAGCAAAAAAAGCTGGTGCCGCTGCAGGAGGTGGAGCTGGATGCCTTGCGCAGCGCGCGCATCGCCCTGCTGTTTTGCCTGCCGGTGCTGAAGCTGGGGCTGGAGTGGCTTGACGGCTTTCATGACGTGCTGATCTACCCGGAGCCGTTCGAGGTGGCCGACAGCTGGGAAGATGAACAGGGACTGGTGCATCACGCCGCCGCGGTGCATGCCGGACAGAGCTGGACCCAGGGTCCGATTGTGCTTAACTGGCTCGATCTTCAGGATGCATTCGATCTCTCAGGCTATAACCTGGTGATCCATGAAGTGGCGCACAAGCTGGACGCGCGCGGTCGCGGCTATACCAGCGGCATTCCCGTGATGGCGCTGCGCGACGTGGCGCAGTGGGAAAAAGATCTGCGCGCGGCGATGGATGAGATTGAAAACGAGGTTGAGCTGGTGGGCGAACAGGCCGCGACTATCGATCCCTACGCCGCCAGCGATCCGGCAGAGTGCTTCGCCGTGCTCTCCGAATACTTTTTTACCGCGCCGGACCTGCTGTATCAGCGCTTTCCGGCGATGTATCACCACCTGCGTCAGTTTTATCATCAGCATCCGCTGCCGCGCGTTGAGGGCTTTTTCACCCACAGCGCTTAATTCGCGATCGCTTTGCTGCAAAGCTAGCCAGTTGAATGCTAATGTGTTTTTTGCTGTTGACACCCCGGCGCGCTGCCCTTAATATGCGCTCCATCGAAACGATTCCTCTGTAGTTCAGTCGGTAGAACGGCGGACTGTTAATCCGTATGTCACTGGTTCGAGTCCAGTCAGAGGAGCCATATTTAAGAAGCCCGCTCAGGGAAACCCGAGCGGGCTTTTTGTTTGCTTCACCTGCCTACAGCCATTGTCGCCACTTACGCTGCCTGAAATAGTGACGCATCATCCCCGTCAAATCACCGCCACGCCGCCCGTCACCGCAACGGTGGCGCCGGAAATGTAGCTCGATTCGTCGCTGGCCAGCATCACATAGGTCGGCGCCAGTTCGGCGGGCTGGCCCATACGCGCCAGCGGCACTTCGCTGCCGAAGCTTTCCACCTGCTCAGGCGGCATGGTCGCCGGGATCAGCGGCGTCCAGATGGGCCCTGGCGCCACGGCGTTGGCGCGAATGCCTTTCTCCGCCAGCAGTGCCGCGAGGCCGCCGGAAAAGTTAACGATCGCCGCCTTGGTGGCGGAGTAGGCCAGCAGTTTCGGCTTGGGCTGGTCGGCGTTGATCGACGCGGTATTGATAATGGAACCGCCGGCAGGCATATGCGGCACCGCCGCCTTGCAGATATAGAACATGGCGTAGAGGTTGGTCTTCATGGTGCGATCGAATTCATCATCGTCGATCTCCTCCAGCGCGGTGCGCGTCATCTGGAAGGCGGCGTTATTTACCACGATGTCGATTTTGCCGAAGCGCTCAGCGGTCTGCGCCACGATGCTGCGGCAATGCGCCGCCTCGGTGATGTCGCCGGCGATCAGCAGCGCCTGCTGGCCCGCCTCTTCCACCCGTTTCGCGGTATCTTTTGCGTCTTCATGCTCATCCAGGTAGGAGATGACTACGTCCGCGCCTTCCCGGGCGTAGGCGATAGCCACGGCACGGCCGATGCCGGAGTCGCCGCCGGTGATAAGAGCGGTTTTGCCTTTCAGACGGCCGGATCCCTGATAGCTGGTTTCACCATGATCGGGCTTAGGATCCATTTTCAGGAAGCTGCCGGGCCATTCCTGCTGCTGCGCCTCGCGTGGGTTTTGTGGACGGTCTGTCATAGGTTCTCCCCTTTTTGTGACTCTTTCACTCTCGTCTGTGGAGCTGAATCGCTATCAGCCTTGAGCCCTAAGTGTAGCAGCCATCACCGATCCGCAAGCGCGAGAGCTAAGCGTAACGGCTTGAAGCAACAACAATTTTGCTGCAAAAAGCCCGCACAGAGGGGGCTGAGCGGGCTTTCAGGCACAGCAAGCGCAGCGGCTACAGCAGATCCTCCCAGCGCATAATCAGCTTTGCCGGCAGCGGCTGCGCCAGCAGCGTTTCATCCGGCTGCCAGCTCTCCCAGTCGCGAAACGCGGCGAAGTTCAGTCCGGTGAGCGTCTCCAGCGCGCTCACCGTTACGCGGTATTCGTCGACGTTGGGGCGCGGCGCGCTCTGCGCGTGGGGCAGCACGCGGCGCGGCTCATCCAGCAGATCCGCCTGGCTGACCAGCAGCGCCGTCGCCTGCGGCCTGCCGGCGGTGTTGATGCGCAGCACCACTTTCCAGAACATCAGCGGCACCTGCCACTCAGCGTACTGTCGCCACTGGTCGTTGAGCACCGGGCCGGTCAGCACGCTGATCTTACGCTTCGACTCCAGCACGCCCGACTCGAGAATATAGCGCTCTACGCCCTGCCAGTACTGCAGGCTCTGATTAAAGCGAAAATGCTGCGGCGAGCAGTTGGTAAAGTGAAAGGTGTCTCTATTGGCGCGTACCGCCTCTTCTGCGGTGCCCCAGGTGGGATCGCTGCGGCGCGTCAGATGTCCGCGATCGAACCAGCGGCTGTATTCGCTGTAGAAGGCCTGACCGGTAACGTAGCGACTGTCGATGCGGCTCTCGTCGACCCAGCGATCCCCCTCCTCCAGCAGCGACGGCTGGCCGTTGCCGCGATCGATGGCGATATAGCGCGCGCCGTCGATGTTGGTGGCGGTAAAAAAGGCGAGCCGCCGCTCTGCGTTCATCAGCAGCGAAAAGTGCTGATAGTCGAGCCGCGCCTCCGCGCCCTGGCGACCGTCGCGCAGCGGCGCCACCTCGGCGGCGCGCGGCGCGATAATGGCCGCTAAATCGATCGGCGCGCCGCCGAGAAAATCGGACTGGAAGCCGTCGCGGTTGGCGTAGTTGTTCTGTGACGCGGCGGAGGCGTCCAGCGACGGCGCGTTCTCGCGGCCCGTCAGCGCCTGCATCAGCCTCGCCTGCTGCGCGGCGGGCAGCTGCGGCAGTTCCCCTTTTAGCCAGTCGATAACGGCGCTGATACGAATGCCTTCATTGACCCAGCCGTCGTCGCTCTCCACGCCGCCGTGATGCAGCGCCACCAGCTGCCAGCTGTCGTTAAACACCGGCGCGCCGGACGAACCGCCGTCGGTGTCGGCCGCGTAGTGCAGCAGCTGCTGATGACGCGCCAGCAGCGCGTTATTGCGCAGGGTGATCTGCTGCGGCGCGCCGCCGGGATGATGGATCAGGTTAAGGCTGATACCCAGCGCATGCTTGTCGTTGCGGTCGTTCAGCGCCAGCGGCAGCGGCGCCTCGCCCTCTCCCGCCACGCGCTCGCCCAGCGCGATCAGGGTGCAGTCCAGCGCCTCGGACGGGCTGGTGAGGAAAAAACGCGCGGCATCGACGGCGCAGGTGACGCCATCGACCAGCTCGCCCGCTTCGCTGCGCCGCCAGCCAAACTGCAGCGTGACGCGGCCCTGCGCAGGCGGCTGCGGCAGCAGATGATGGTTAGTGATAAACAGGCCGCCGTGGGTGAGAAACCCGCTGCCTTTTGGCACGCCATCCTCGCGCAGCAGCGCCACGGCGCGGGCGCAGGAGAGGCCCTGCTGCAAAAAGGCGACGGGCAGCAGATCGTTGCTGTCGCCGGTGATCACGCCCTGATTCACTTGCTGCTGAAAGGCGTAGCGCTGCGCGCGGGCGCGGTCCGGCTCTGCGGATTCGCCCTGCGCCAGCGCGCGTCGGGTCTCTGCGCGCTGCTGCGCGGTCAGTGACAGCCGCGCGCTAATCAGCGCGGCACTCGCTTTGTCGCTCATCTGCTTCTCCAGGTAAAAGGCATGCTGCCCTCTTAACCATAGCCGCTGCGGCTGAATTCTCCCCTGAGGGTATCGTGTAAAACAGCCTGGATAACCGACGTAAAAAAGCCCGCCTCAGAGAGAGCGGGCTTTACGAAAGAGCGGTCAAACAGGGACCGCTACTTTTCATGGTAGCGATGCACCGACGGGAAATATTCGAAGCCGTAGAGCTGGCTGATGGGCAGCAGCAGCTCCTGCTCCAGACTGGTTTCATGCTCGCTGCCCGGGCCGCGCGCGAACCAGGCATCGATACGGTTTTTCCACAGCTGCAGTAATGCTTTCATAGGGGCGTCCTCAATAAGTCAGAGCCCCAGTAAAACCGCAAGGCCGCCGTAACTGAACCATCAATTTCTGCGGTTGATTGCTGGAAAACAGATAACCGCGCCAGGCCGCGCGAACGCTACTGCTGCTTTGCCACCATTTTCCGGTAGTTATCCAGCCACTTGCCGCTCTTCAGCCGCCACCAGAAACAGACGCCGCGCACCGCCCAGTCGAGGAACATGCCGAGCCAGACGCCTACCACGCCCATGCCGAGCATAATCCCCAGCGCATAGCCGACCACCACGCGCGCGCCCCACATGCTGAACATCGAAACGTACATCGTATAACGCGCGTCGCGCGCCCCTTTTAGCCCGGCGGGCAAGACCCAGGAGGCGGCCCAGATCGGCATAAAGGCGGCGTTAAGCCAGATCAGATGCTGCGTCACGCTAATAACGTCGGGGTCGCGCGTGTAGAAGCGCGCCAGCACCCCGGAGAGCGGCACGGTCATAAACGCCAGCACGCAGAGGCAGAGGCTCGCCAGCCAGAAAACGTGCCTGATCTGCCGCTCTGCCTGATAGACCTGGTTGCGTCCCAGACGGGTGCCGGTAATGATGGTCGACGCCGAGCCCAGCGCATTGCCCGGCAGGTTAATCAGCGAGGCGATAGAGAAGGCGATAAAGTTGCCCGCGATGGCGTCGGTGCCCATGCCCGCGACAAACACCTGGGTCAGCAGCTTGCCGCCGTTAAACAGCACCGATTCGATACTGGCCGGCACGCCGATGCCCAGCACCTCCATCAGGATCTTCGAGTCCCAGCGGCGAAAGTAGCTCGGCAGACTGATCTTCAGCGAGGCGTTAAAGCCGATCATCAGCACGTAAATGACGCCGATAGCGCCGATATAGCGCGAGATGGTAAGACCCAGCCCGGCGCCGACGAAGCCCAGCCCTTCCCAGGAGAAGGCGCCGTAGATCAACACGCTGCTGATCACGATATTCAGGATGTTCATCCCGCCGTTGATCAGCATCGGGATTTTGGTGTTGCCCGCGCCGCGCAGCGCGCCGCTGCCGATCAGCGCAATCGCCGCCGCCGGGTAGCTCCACGCCGAAGTTTGCAGATAGCTCAGCGCCAGCGCTTTCACCTTCGGCTCCGCGCCACCGGCGATCAGATCGATGATCAGATGGCCCCACAGCTCAATGGCGAACACCAGCACCAGCGACAGCACCGTCATCAGCGCCAGCGACTGGCGCGTGGCGGCGCGCGCCCGCTTGCCGTTGCGCTTCGCCAGGCTAAAGGCGACCACCACCGTGGTGCCGAGATCGATAGCGGCAAAGAAAGAGATAATGATGATGTTGAAGCTGTCCGCCAGCCCCACGCCCGCCATCGCCTCTTTGCCCAGCCAGCTCACCAAAAATGTGCTTAACACGCCCATCAGCATCACGCACAGGTTCTCGATGAAGATGGGCACCGCCAGTGGCGTGATCTCACGCCAGAACAGCGTGCGATAAAAGCGACGTTTGGGATACCATGCCGTGCGCTTTATCGCCTGCATCACTGCTACGCCAGGATTTTGCAAGGGAATAACCAAATCAGAACAGATTGGACAGGAGTAGTAATGATGAGTCGCCTTATCTGTTTATGCAAAGCGTTTCCCTGATTTTTCAATCATTATTACACTCTTTTCTCGTCTTTCACCGCAGCGGCTGCCGTGCCGCCCAGATAGGCGCTGCGCACCTCTTCATTGTCGAGCAGCGCCTGGCCGCTGCCGCTGAGTCGGATCTCGCCGTTCGCCATCACATAGCCGCGATCGGCGAGCGCGAGCGCATGGCGCGCGTTTTGCTCGACGAGAAACAGCGTCATGCCCTGCTGCGTCAGCTCGCGCAGGATGGCGAAGATCTGCTTCACCACAATCGGCGCCAGACCAAGGCTCGGTTCGTCGAGCAGCAGCAGTCTCGGGCGGCTCATCAGCGCGCGGGCGATGGCCAGCATCTGCTGTTCGCCGCCCGACAGGGTCATCGCCCGCTGTTTGCGCCGCTCCAGCAGGCGCGGAAAGAGTTCATACATCCGCGCCAGGTCGCTTTTCTGATGGGCGCTGCCGATGGCGATGGTGCCCATTTGCAGATTCTCTTCCACCGTCATATCGGCAAAAATGCGGCGCCCTTCCGGCGCCTGGGCGATGCCGCTGGCGGCGATAAAATGGGTCGACCGCTGGCTGATGGGCTCTCCCTGAAAATAGATCTCGCCCTGGGCGATGCGCGGCTGGCCAAATATCGACATCAGCAGCGTCGATTTGCCGGCGCCGTTGGCGCCGATTAGCGCCACGGTTTCGCCAGGCTGCACGCTGAGCGACACCTGTTTTAGCGCCTGCACCGGGCCGTAAAAAACATCCACCGCGTCAAACTTCAGCATCGGCTCAGCCATGAAGCTCCTCCTCCTCTGCGCCCAGATAGGCGGCGATGACGCGCGGATCCTGCTGTATTTCGCCCGGCGTGCCCTGCGCGATAACGTCGCCGTGATCGAGCACCACGATATGGTCGGAAATGGTCATCACCATCGGCATATCGTGTTCGATCAGCAGCACGCTGATGCGGTGATCGGCGCGCAGGCGATAGAGAATGGCGCTCAGCGCCTCGGTCTCAATCGGATTGAGGCCCGCCGCCGGTTCGTCCAGGCAGATGAGCTCCGGCTGGGTGCACATAGCGCGCGCAATCTCCAGCCGCCGCTGCTGGCCATAGGAGAGCGTGCCGGCCAGCCGGTTGGCCGTCGGCGCGAGATCCACCGTCTCCAGCCAGTAAAAGGCGCGATCCAGCGCGCGGCTCTCCGCCTCGCGATAGCCGCGCGTGTTGAAAACCCCCGCCAGCAGGTTGCGGTTCGCCAGCATATGCTGCGCCACCAGCAGGTTCTCAATCACCGACATCTCGCGAAACAGGCGGATATTCTGAAAGGTGCGCGCCAGCCCGGCGCGATTGACCAGATGCGCGCCGCCAAACATTTTGTACCAGAGGCGCGAACCCAGCTGCGCCGGCCGCAGCCAGTCCTGCGGCTGAATTTTTTGGCCGAGAATCTGGATAACGTCGGTGCTGCGCGCCTGCGCATTGAGCTGAATGCGTCCGCCGCTGGCGCGGTAGAAGCCGGTCAGACAGTTGAACACCGTGGTTTTACCTGCGCCGTTCGGGCCGATAAGCGAGGTGACCGAGCCGCGCTGCACGCGCAGGCTGACGTCGTTTAGCGCTTTGATGCCGCCGAAGCGCATCATCAGGTGATCGACCTGCAAAATCGCGTCACTCATGGCGCACCCCTTTACGCAGCGCGACGCCGACGCGGCTGGTGCGCACCAGCCCGCGCGGTCGCCAGATCATCATCAGCACCATCAGCATGCCGAACAGCAGCACGCGATATTCAGCGAAGCTGCGCAGCAGCTCCGGCGCCACCGTCAGCACAAAGGCGGCCAGCACCACGCCGAGCGTCGAGCCCATGCCGCCCAGCACCACGATGGCGAGGATCAGCGCCGACTCAAAAAAGGTAAACGACGTCGGGTTGACAAAGCCCTGATAGCTGGCGAAAAAGACCCCTGCGATCCCGGCCGTGGAGGCGCCGAGCATAAAAGCCGACAGCTTCACCAGCACATGGTTAAGCCCCATGGCGCGACAGGCGATCTCATCTTCGCGCAGCGCTTCCCACGCGCGGCCGATGGGCATCCGCGTCAGGCGATGTTTGATAAACAGCACCAGCGCCACCACCAGAACCAGCACTACATAGAGAAAGATAAACTTCATGTTGGGGTTGTAGTCGAGGTGGAAGAACTGATGAAAGGGCACGCCGCCTTCGCGCGCGCGCCGGCCGAACTCCAGCCCGAGAAAGGTTGGCGACGGCACGGAGACGCCATTCGGCCCGCCGGTAAAGCTCAGCCAGTTGGTCAGCACCAGACGGATGATCTCGCCGAAACCCAGCGTGACGATCGCCAGATAGTCGCCATGCATGCGCAGCACCGGAAAGCCGAGCAGCGCCCCGGCGAACGCCGCCATCAGCGCCGCCAGCGGCAGCATGCTCCAGAACCCCAGCCCCAGATACTGATAGCCGAGCGCCAGTCCGTAGGCGCCGATGGCGTAAAACGCCACGTAGCCGAGGTCGAGCAGCCCCGCCAGCCCCACCACGATATTCAGCCCCAGCCCCAGCAGCACGTAGATCAGGCCGAGTATCGCCACGGTCAGCAGATATTTGCTGGAGAGAAAGGGAAACAGCAGCGCCGCCGCCAGCAGCAGCGGCAGGATCCAGCGCAGCCGCGAGCGATGGCCCGGCTCACGCACGTAGACGCCGTCGTCCGCGCCTTCGACGCGCCGCCGCAGCGCCTGCCCGCGCTCGGTCTGCAAAAAGAGGCTGAGCAGCAGCCGTCCCGCCATCACCACCGCCACCAGCAGCGCCACGCGCGTCGGGGCCAGCGCGAAGGCGTAGCCCTTCAGCACCACGCCGACGATCGGCCCGAATACCACCAGCGCAACCAGTCCGGCCAGCAGGGTCTCGCGCAGCGCCTGGCGCACATTGATAGATCGAGTCATCATTGCGCCCTCACACTTTCGCCACCAGCGGCCGGCCAAGTAATCCCTGCGGACGGAAGATCAGGATCACCACCAGCAGCGCGAAGGAGAAGACGTCTTTGTAGTCGGAATTCACCAGCCCGGCGAACTGCGCCTCCGCCACGCCGAGCAGCAGCCCGCCCAGCATCGCGCCAGGCAGCGATCCGATGCCGCCCAGCACCGCCGCGGTAAACGCCTTGATGCCGATGATAAAGCCAGCGTAAAAATCGAAAGTGCCGTAGTTCATCGTCACCAGTACCCCCGCCAGTCCGGCCATCGCCGCGCCGATGACGAAGACCAGCGAAATCACGCGATCGGTGTTAATGCCGAGGATCGCCGCCATTCGCCGATCCTGCTGCACCGCGCGGCAGATACGACCCAGCCGCGTGTACTGAATAATCCAGGTCAGCAGCGCCATGCCGCAAAAGGCGGCGACCAGAATAAACACCTTGGTCCAGGTGATCTGCACCACGCCGCCGTCAAACTCGACGCGCAGCACGCCGGTGAGCAGCGTCGGCACGCCCTGCTGATTGGGCCCCTGGCTCAGCTGAACGTAGTTCTGCAAAATCAGCGACATGCCGATGGCGGAGATCAGCGGTGCCAGCCGCGTCGAGTGGCGCAGCGGCCGGTAGGCGATGCGCTCGATGGTCCAGCCGTACACCGCCGTCACCACCACGGTGAACAGCAGCGTGCCGAAGATCAGCAGCGGAAACGACTGCACGCCGAAAAAAGAGAGCAGCGCCAGCCCGATAGCGCAGAGATAGGCGGAGATCATATAGACCTCGCCGTGGGCGAAATTAATCATGCCGATAATGCCGTAGACCATGGTGTAGCCGATGGCGATCAGGCCATATACCGCGCCCAGCGTTAGCCCGTTAATCAGTTGCTGAAGTAAAAAGGCGTCCATAATGAATTCTCTGCGCAAAGCGGACCGCGCAGCCAGGCGATCCAGACAGGAAACGCCCTGCAGTGCGCAGGGCGGGCTCAGGCTTACAGCTGGTGATATTTGCCTTTATCGTCCCACTGATAGATGACGTAGTCGGAGACTTTCAGGTCGCCTTTGCCGTCCCAGGCTTTTTTGCCCATTACGGTCGGCACATCGTGCGATTTCAGCCATTCGCTGGCTTTCTCATTGTCTTTACCGGCGCCTTTGTAGGCGGCGGCCAGCGCCTGAATAGAGGCGTAAGCGTAGAGGGTGTAGCCTTCCGGCTCGAAGCCGCCCTTGCGGAATGTATCGATCACCGCTTTACCGTCGGGGATCTGACGCGGGTCATTGCCGAAGGTCATATAGATGCCGCTGGTGTACTGCGGTCCGCCCGCCGCCGTGACCAGCTCCTGCGTCACGATGCAGTCGCCCGAGAAAAAGTTCGCTTTAACGCCCTGCTCGCGCATCTGGCGCACCAGCGGCCCGGCCTCGGGATGACAGCCGCCGAAGTAGACCACGTCGGGATTCGCCTGGGCGATCTTGGTCACCAATGCGTTAAAATCTTTCTCGCCGCGCGACAGACCCTCATACATCACCTCTTTGACACCGCGCTTCTCCAGCGCCGCTTTGGTGGCGTCGGCCAGCCCCTGGCCGTAGGTGTCTTTATCGTGGATCACCGCCACCTTTTTCGCCTTCAGCTTGTCGATCATAAAGTTGGCGGCAATGGCGCCCTGCTGGTCGTCGCGCCCGCACATGCGGAACAGGGTTTTCATGCCGCGCTCGGTGATCTGCGGGTTGGTGGAGCCTGGCGTGATCGACAGCACGCCGGCGTCGTCATAGACCTCCGAGGCGGGCATGGTGCTGGAGGAGCAGAAATGGCCAACCACCGCCATCACCTTATCCTGATCGACGAGTCGGTTCGCCACCGCAACCGCCTGTTTGGGCTCGCAGGCGTCGTCGCCCTGCACCAGCACGATCTTCTCGCCGTTGATGCCGCCCGCTGCGTTAATATCCTCTGCCGCCTGCGACGCCCCTTTCCAGTACTGCGCGCCATAGGTGGCGTTCGGCCCGGAGAAGGGCCCGGCGACACCGATTTTTATATCCGCCTGCGCACTGAGCGCCGCGCTGAAACCGCCTGCAATGATGACTTGTAATGACAACTTGATCAGTTTCTGAGACATGCTGTCTACCCTCAACCCAGTTCGTTAGCATTTGCCAGACCACGGCGCAGGAGTGATGAATGTTGTTAATACCGCTAAGGAAAGCCATGGGCGGCCGCGACCGCCGTCATGGATGGCAAGCAAGAATCTCGCCACAACGGCATGCAGAGCAAGATTTCGCCTGAGGAAGGTGGCAACGCCAGCGACAGCGCACGACGTCACCTTCTGATTCTTATAAACGTAGGCGGGGATGCGCAACACGCCAGCACCCTGTTGGTGCATAATGCGGTCGATCACAGATTCTTGCTCTACGGCGGCGGCAAACCCGCTAAGCTGTGGGGAAGGTCACTTATCACCAGGAGAGCTTATGCCTACACAATGGAACAGCCTTACCCGCCAGCAGGCGCTGGATGAACTGGAGCGTCGATACGACGAGGCGGTGAACGCGCTGCGCGCCGCGATCAAAACCTATATTGAAGGGGGCGACCTACCCGATGCGGCCGCACGTCGTGAGGGCCTGTTCGTCTATCCCGAGCTGCGCATCACCTGGCGCGGCGAAGGTCCGCAGCAGAACCGCACGCGCGCCTGGGGCCGTTTCACCCATACCGGCAGTTACAGCACCACCATTACGCGCCCGGCGCTGCTGCGCCACTATCTTAGCGAGCAGCTGGCGATGCTGGAAAAAGAGTATGAGGTGGAGATTCAGGTCGGCCCTTCCAGCCAGGAGATCCCTTACCCTTATGTGATTGACGGCTCAGATTTGTCGCTGGACCGCACCATGAGCGCCAGCATCGCACGCCATTTCCCTACCACCGAGCTGTCGCAGATCGGTGATGAAACCGCCGACGGCCTGTTTAACCCGGACGCCGTGTTTCCGCTGTCGCACTTCGACGCGCTGCGCACCGATTTTTCCCTGGCGCGCCTGCGCCACTACACCGGCACCTCTGTGGAGCATTTCCAGCCGTTTGTGCTGTTCACCAACTACACCCGCTATGTGGATGAGTTTGTGCGCTGGGCGACCGAGCAGGTGCGCGATCCCGCCAGCGACTACGACAGCCTGGCCTGCGCGGGCGGCGCGGTGATCACCGCCGATACGGCGGACAGCGACGCGGCGATGCTGGATCTGGCGTGGAAAAAGCATCAGATGCCCGCCTGGCATCTTACCTCGCCTGGCCGACGCGGCATTACGCTGGTCAATATCGGCGTCGGCCCCTCCAACGCCAAAACCATCTGCGATCACCTGGCGGTGATGCGTCCGCATGCCTGGCTGATGATTGGCCACTGCGGCGGCCTGCGCGAAAGCCAGCGTATCGGCGACTATGTGCTGGCGCACGCCTATCTACGCGACGACCACGTGCTCGACAGCGTGCTGCCGCCCGATATTCCGGTGCCGAGCATCGCCGAGGTGCAGCGTGCGCTCTATGACGCCACCAAAGCGGTAAGCAATATGCCGGGCGAAGAGGTCAAGCAGCGTCTGCGCACCGGCACCGTGGTGACCACAGACGACCGCAACTGGGAGCTGCGCTACTCGGCGTCGGCGCTGCGTTTCAACCTGAGCCGCGCGGTGGCGGTGGATATGGAGAGCGCCACCATCGCGGCGCAGGGCTATCGCTTCCGCGTGCCCTACGGCACCCTGCTCTGCGTCTCGGACAAGCCGCTGCATGGCGAAATCAAGCTGCCGGGCCAGGCGAACCGTTTTTATGAAGGGGCGATTTCAGAGCATCTGCAGATCGGCATCTGCGCGGTAGAGCTGCTGCGCGCCGAAGGCGATAAGCTGCATTCGCGTAAGCTGCGCACCTTTAACGAGCCGCCGTTCCGGTAATTATTCACAGCGCGAGGCGCCTGTCTCGCGCTCTGTCATAACCCGATGCGGAGAGAAGCAACAAGCTTCGCCTCTCTACCTTATCCAAAATTCTCTCGCCAGCCAGCCCAGCACGGCTAACACAGCTGGCACCATCAGCGTCCAGGTGATGCGATCGTTGAGGCGGTCGAACTTTTCGTCAACGCGGTCGAACTTTTCATAAACCCGGTCAAATTTCTCGTAAACCTGGTCAAACTTTTCGTCAACACGCGCGAACTTTTCGTCAACGCGCGCGAAATTTTCGTCAACGCGCGCGAACTTTACGTCAACGCGCGCGAAATTTTCATCAACGCGCTCGAACTGTTTGTGGATCTGCTCAAACTGCCTGTCAATCGCGGCAAAATTATTGTCGGCCTGCCCGGTCCAGTCACTGACTCGCGCAAACCGCTCATCACTTCGAGCAAACTGGGCTGACGTCTGAGCAAAACCTTCAAGCATTTCACAGCGCAGCCTGAACTGGTCGGTACGCAGGCCTTCCACATCCGTTTTGGTGGCAAAATTCTGTGAACGTTCGGTGAGTACCGCCAGATCACTTTTAATCTGTTGGGTGTGCTGTTCAAGTCGATCAACGCGTCTGGTCAGTCGTTCCATGTTAGCTCCTCCTGGCTGTCGAAGCGGGCGTAAAAGCGGAGGCAAATAGTGCGGCAGCGTGCTTAGCGGGCGTTCCATGGTGTTGCTTCTCCTTGCAAGGTTATACAGCCTGCCGCTGGCGCCTCCTCTGCTGTTGGGAATTTAATCATTTATTCCCTCCTGTGGCATTCCCCGTTCCACTAATTCGGTGAAAATTCGCCTTCAGGCAGCAGAGCGGCATCGCGCCAGCGGGTGTAGCCTAACCGTACACACCAGGCGTTAACAGTTTTTCTGGCGCACTCTGGAAGCCGCTGCGCAAACCCGCGCAGGCTGGACAAAAAAAAGCGCGGCAGACGCTGTCTGTCTGCCGCGCAGAGTGTGGATAAGACCGCGCCAGTCTGCACCGGCGCGGCGATCGTTATCAGGCGCTGAGCCAGCCCAGCTTGATCACGAAGAGTAAAGAGAGGATCACCAGCGCCGCATTGATCTCTTTCGTCCGGCCGCTCAGCAGCTTCACCACCGTCCAGGTGATAAAGCCGAAGGCGATGCCGTTGGCGATAGAGTAGGTCAGCGGCATGGTCAGCGCGGTAACGGTGACCGGCGCGGCGGTGGTGATATCTTTCCAGTCAATCTCCGCCAGACCGGAGGCCATCAGCACTGCGACAAACAGCAGCGCCGGCGCCGTGGCATAGACCGGCACGCTGCCCGCCAGCGGCGAGAAAAACAGCGCCAGCAGAAACAGGATCGCGACCACGACGGCGGTTAAGCCGGTGCGTCCGCCCGCGCTCACGCCCGCAGCGGACTCGACGTAGCTGGTGGTGGTGGAGGTGCCAAGCAGCGAACCAAACAGCGCGGCGGCGCTGTCTGCCACCAGCGCACGGCCCATTTTCGGGATATTGCCCTGCTCGTCCGCCAGGCCGGCGCGCTTGGTCACGCCCAGCAGCGTACCGGTATTGTCAAACACGTCGACAAACAGGAAGGCGAAAATCACGCTCACCAGACCAACGTTAAACGCGCCGGCGATATCGAGCTGCATAAATGTCGGCGCAATGGACGGCGGCGCAGAGAAGACGCCGGCAAATGGCGACAGGCCAATGCCCATAGAGATAAAGGTAATCAGCAGAATGCCGATCAGCACCGCGCCGGTGACGCGACGCGCTTCCAGCACCACAATCACCACGAAACCGAGCAGCGCCAGCAGCGGACCAGGTTTGGTCAGATCGCCCAGCCCGACCAGCGTCGCCGGGTTATCCACCACGATGCCCGCGCCTTCCAGCGCGATCAGCGCGAGAAACAGCCCGATGCCCGCGGCAATGCCGGCGCGCAGCGGCAGCGGAATGCTGGCGATGATCCATTCGCGGATTTTGAAAATCGACAGCGCGAAGAAGATGATCGCCGACAGGAACACCGCGCCCAGCGCGATCTGCCAGGTGTAGCCCATGTGCAGCACCACGGTATAGGTAAAGAAGGCGTTCAGCCCCATACCCGGCGCCAGCGCGATCGGGTAGTTGGCAATCAGGCCCATCAGCACCGAGCCAATCGCCGCCGCCAGACAGGTGGCGACAAACACCGCGCCTTTGTCCATCCCCGTGGCGCCCAGAATGCTGGGGTTAACAAACAGGATATAGGCCATCGCCAGGAAGGTGGTGATCCCGGCGATCACTTCGGTGCGAACCGTCGTGTTGTGCGCTTTTAGCTTGAACAGTTTTTCTAACATCATCATCTCTCAAGAGCGGAGACGGCACGAATGCGCGTTCTCACTTGCCAGTGTGGGTTACATGCTGATTATTGTGTTACCGCACGACGCGCCGCTGCATGCTGACGGCTACGATCGTCACGCCCTGAATCTCCATAAGGCCTGAAGACATAGCAATCGCTATGCCAGCTGCAAACGCAATCGTTTACCTTGCCAGGCCTGGCATTTTCTAAGAGAAATCCGAACCAAAAGAAGGCGCGATTATGGTGCATTGCCCCGCCGCTGCGCAATCGTTTTCATCGCGTGGCTATCACCCCGGTAAAATTCTGCGCCAACGCACGCTTCGATAAAATCAAGCGCGATGTCGCTCACGTTTCCACTGCTTGCCAGCGCGGCGCGAAACGCCCCGTGTACACTCTTGTTAACCTTTTTTTAACCTTGAGGTCGAGCCGCATGAAGCCCGCCATTCTGATTGTCGATGATGATAAAGCGGTGTGCGAACTGCTGCAGGATGTGCTGAATGAACAGCAGTTTAGCGTCTACTGCTGCCAATACGGACGCGACGCGTCGGCCCTGCTGGCGCAGCACGGCGACATCGCGCTGGTGATGCTGGATATGATGCTGCCCGACACCAACGGGCTGCTGGTGCTGCAGCAGCTTCAGCGCCAGCGCCCAGACCTGCTGGTAATCATGCTGACCGGCATGGGCTCAGAAGCGGAGATGGTGATAGGGCTGGAGATGGGCGCGGACGACTATATCGCCAAGCCCTTTAACCCGCGGGTGGTGGTGGCGCGCGCCCGCGCGGCACTGCGGCGCGGCGGCCGTCTTGCGCAGCCGGAAACGGCGGAAAGTAGCTGGCGCTTTAACGGCTGGCAGCTTGACGAGGCGCGCTGCCAGCTGCTCAACCCGCAGCGCGAACCGGTGCCGCTTACCCAGGGCGAATACGCGCTGCTGCGCGCGCTGGTGCGCCATGCGCGGAAAGTGCTGACGCGCGATCAGCTGCTGGAGCTGACGCACGGCGAAAGCCTCGACGTGTTTGACCGCACCATCGACGTGCTGATCATGCGGCTGCGGCGCAAAATCGAAACCCATCCGCACCAGCCGAGCCTGATCCGTACGATTCGCGGCCTCGGCTATGTTTTTTCCGCCGACGTGGCGCGGCCGGAAGCGGTGCGGCTGAGCGCCTGACAGGACGTTCAGCCCGACCGCGCCGCGCGGTTATTTCACCGTCCAGCCTTTATAGCTGCCGACATTGTTGCGATCGATCAGGGAAACCGGGATCAGCACCGGCTTATCCGGCGCCGCTTTGCCCTGCAGGATGTCGTAGCCGATCTCCACCGCTTTCGCCGCCATTACCTGCGGATCCTGCGCCGGCGTGGCGACGAACAGCGAATTCTTGCGCTTCAGCGCCTCTTCGCCATCGGGCGAGCCATCGACGCCGACAATAAAGAATTCGCTGCGCTGCGCCTGTTTCGCCGCCAGATCGGCGCCGATTGCCGTCGGATCGTTAATGGCGAACACCGCGTCCACCTTCGGATTGGCCGACAGCAGGCCGGTCATCACCTCCAGCCCCCCTTCGCGGCTGCCTTTGGCGTTCTGATTCCAGGAGAGCAGTTTGATCTCAGGATGGCGCTTCAGTTCGGTCATGCAGCCCTCAACGCGGTTCTGCACCGCCGACACCGGCGGCCCGTTGATGATCAGGACGTTGCCCTTCTCTTTCAGGCGATCGGCGATATATTTACAGGCCATCACGCCCGCCTGGGTGTTGTCCGAGGTGATGGTGGCGTTGGCGCCGTCAGCGGCGACGTCTACCGCCACCACCACGATGCCGGCGTCGCGCGCGCGTTTCACCGCCGGCGCGATGCCTTTGGAATCGGCGGCGTTAAGAATAATCATGTCCACTTTCGCCGCGATAAAGTTGTCGATCTGCGCCACCTGCTGGCCCAGATCGTAGCCGCTGGAGACCAGCGTTACGTTGACTTTATCGCCCGCCAGTTCGTGCGCCTTCATCTCCGCGCCTTTGGTGATCTGCACGAAAAACGGGTTGGCGAGATCGCCGACGGTGACACCGATAGATTTGAGATCTTTTGCCTGGGCGAAGGAGCCGCTGAACAGCGTCGCCGCCAGCAGCCCGGTTACGATCGGATTAAAACGCATAGACCTTCTCCTGCTGTTATATGAATCGCCAACGGCTGAATGGCGGAGGGGTAAAAGCGGCGCGGCGCGCTCAGGACACATGGTGTCGGGTGCGATATTTGTCGATCAGCACCGCGATAATGATCACCGCGCCCTTGATCACCAGCTGCCAGAAATAGGAGACGCCCATCAGCGTCATGCCGTTATTGAGCGTGGCGATAATCAGGGCGCCGATCAGCGTGCCGGTAATGGTGCCGATGCCGCCAACAAAGCTGGTGCCGCCGAGGATCACCGCGGCGATGGCGTCCAGCTCATAGCCAACGCCGAGGTTGCCGTTGGCGCTGTAGAGGCGCGACGCGGACATCAGCCCGCCCAGCCCCGAGAGCAGCCCGCTCATGGCGTAGACGAACACCAGCACCGCGCCGACTTTAATGCCGGTGAGCCGCGCCGCCTGCATATTGCCGCCGACCGCGTAGATATGAACGCCCAGCGTGGTGCGGCGCAGGATAAACCAGCAGAGGGCGATCACCGCGAAGGCGATCACGATCAGCCAGGGCACCGGCCCGAGATAGCCGTTGCCTATCCACTCAAAACTGATATCGGAGTTAATCACCGTGGTGCCGTTCGCCAGCAGATAGGCGGCACCGCGCAGCGCCGTGTAAGTGCCGAGCGTGACGATAAAGGGCGGCAGCCCGGCCCAGGCGACCAGAATGCCGTTGAACAGCCCCATCACCAGCCCGGCGCCCAGCGCCATGGGAATGGTCATACTGGCAAGCATCGGGTCCAGGGACGCCACCATCGCCACCACCGCCGTGGTGCCGAGCATCGATCCCACCGAGAGATCGATGCCGCCGGTTAAAATCACAAAGGTCATGCCGGCCGCCAGCACGATATTGATCGACGCCTGACGAGTAATGTTGAGCAGGTTGGCCTCGGTGAAGAAATTCGGCGCGACCACGCCGAACACCACCACAATCAGCACCAAGATCGGCAGGATGCCGACGGTTTGCAGCAGATCGCCCATCAGCGCCCGCTTAACGGTGGGCGATTTCACGCGCGTGGTTTCTGTTGTCACGGTCCTCTCCTTATAGATCCACTGGCGACGCGGCATGCGCACCGGTGGCGAGCGTCATTATGTTTTCCTGGCTGATGCGATGCTGATCCAGCTCCCCGGCGATAGCGCCTTCGCGCATCACGTAAACCCGGTCGCTCATGCCGACCACCTCCGGCAGCTCGCTGGAGATCATCAGGATCGCCACGCCCTGCTGCGCCATCTGATTCATCATGCGGTAGATCTCGCTTTTGGCGCCGACATCGACGCCGCGCGTTGGCTCATCGAGGATCAGAATGCGCGGCCCAATCGATACCCAGCGCGAAATCAGCAGCTTCTGCTGGTTGCCGCCGGAGAGCCCGCCTGCGCGCACCTGCGCATGGGGCACGCGGATATTGAGCGTGGCGATGGCGTCGCCGGCGATCTTTTTTCCTTTGCGCCGGTTGAGCAGGCCGTAGCTGGCGTCGCGCTCCAGCGTCGCCATCACGATGTTCTCCTGCGCCGCCATATCGAGAAACAGCCCCTGCTCTTTGCGGTTCTCGGTAAGAAAGCCGATGCCGCGCGCGATGGCGTCGCGCGGCGAATGAATGGTCACCTTCTCTCCGTCGATCCAGATCTCGCCGCCGCTGGGTTTATGCACGCCAAAGATCAGCTGCGCCAGCTCGCTGCGCCCGGCGCCGACCAGCCCGGCCAGCCCGACGATCTCGCCGGCGCGCACCGCCAGGCTGCTCGGCCGCACCTTGCCGCCGTCGGTGAGGTGATTGACCGCCAGCCGGATGTCGCCGAACGGAATGGTGCCATCTTTGTTGAAGAGATCGCTCAGCGGTCGGCCAACCATCATGCGCACCAGCTCGCTGGCGTTAAGGTTGTCGCGGGTCAGGCTGCCGACATACTGGCCGTCGCGCAGCACGCTGACGCGATCGGAAAGCTCATAGACCTCCGCCATGCGGTGGCTGATGTAGATAATCGCCATGCCTTCGGCGCGCAGGCGCTTGATCAGGGCGAAAAGCTGTTCGGTTTCGCGGTTGCTCAGCGCGGCGGTGGGCTCGTCCATCACCAGAATGCGGCTGTTGCGGTGCAGCGCGCGGGCGATCTCCACCTGCTGCTGCTCGGCGATACTGAGCCGGCTGACCCGATCGGTGGCGCTGAACTGCGCGCCGAGCCGATCGATCACCTGCTGCGCCTCTTCCGCCATCTGCCGTCGCCGAATCAATCCGCCGCGCGTCATTTCGCTGCCGAGGAAGATGTTTTCGGCCACCGTCAGGTTGGGCGCGAGGTTAATCTCCTGGTAAATCAGCGTAATGCCCGCCGCCAGCGCCGCCTTCGGCCCTTTAATCACGTAGGGCTGGCCGTCGATCAGGATCTCGCCGCTGGTGGCGCTGTAGGCGCCGGCGAGGATCTTCATCAGCGTGCTCTTGCCCGCGCCGTTCTCGCCCATCAGCGCATGAATTTCTCCGGCGTAGACCGTGAGATCGACCCCTTTCAGCGCATAAAACTGGCCGAAGCGCCGCGTAATGGCGCGCATTTGCAGAATCGGTGTGGCTGTCATGGGTCGCTCCAGATAAGCGGGATGAGCGCTGAGTAAAGCAACGCCAGATAAATGGAAAATGTCAGCGCCCGTTCATATTTGTCATAAACGGCGTTGGGCCGCGGCCTATACTCGCCCCAGTGACGGCGGGCGCGCGGAGGCGGCGAATGCGGCATCAACATCCCTGGCAGGCGGGCGCGCGCGGCCGTCTGCTGCTGTTTAATCTGCTGGTGGTGTGCGTGACGCTGATGGTGAGCGCGGTGGCGATCCTCGGCTTTCGCCACGCCGGACGCATTCAGGAGCAGGCGCAGGCGCAAACCCTGGCCGATATGAGCGCCAGCCTGGCGCTGGCGCGCGACACCGCCAGCGTCGCCACGGCGGCGGTGCGGCTGTCGCAGGTGGTGGGCGCGCTGGAGTATCAGAGCGAGTCGCAGCGGCTGCAGCAGAACCAGCAGGCCTTACAGCAGTCGCTGGCGCTGCTCGCCTCGGCGCCGCTGGCGGCGCGCCAGCCGGAGCGGGTGGCGCGCATTCGCGCGCGCAGCCTGATGCTGGAGCAGACCGTTACCCGGCTGCTGGTCAACGGCCATCAGCGCCACCTGCAGCGCAACGCCCTGCTCAGCGGGCTGTGGCAGTCAGCGCTGCTGCTGGGGCGCATCGATCGGCTCGCCGCCACGCGCGGGCCGGCGCCGACGCTGCGTCAGCAAACCGAGCGCCTGATCAACGTGGCGATCCGCACCCCCTCGCCCATCGCGGTCATCGACCAGCTGCAGCAGGTGATGAGCGCCTGGCGCGCAGACTCCGGCGATGCACGGCTGGATGACAAAGTCGCGCGGCTGATAGCAACCCAGCAGTCGCTGACGCCGCTGGCGGCGCAGCTGGCGGAGAACGATCTGGCGATCGCCTACTCGACCTATCGCATCAAGGCGCTGGTGGCGATGCTCAACGACGACATTACCGCCTGCGTGCAGCAGGTGGCGCTGCAGAGCGAAACGCGCAGCGCGGAGACCCACCGCGAACTCAACTCCGTGATCCTGTTTATCGCCCTGTTTGCCCTGCTGGCGCTGGCGATCACCGGCTACGCCGGCATCTATATCTACCGCAACCTCGGCTCCAGCCTTACCGCCATCGCCGAGGCCATGACGCGGCTGGCGCAGGGAGAAAAACACGTCTCGGTGCCTGGCCTGCAGCGCCGCGACGAACTGGGGGATCTGGCGCGCGCCTTTAACGTCTTTGCGCGCAATACCGCGTCGCTGGCGCACACCTCGCGCCTGCTGAAGGAGAAAAGCAGCCAGCTCGAGTCCACCTTCCTCGCAATGCGCGACGGCTTTGCGCTGTTCGATAACGACGGCGCGCTGGTGGTGTGGAATGCGCAGTACCCGCAGCTGCTGGGGCTGCCCGGGCAGGCGCTGCATCGCGGCCTGCACTACCGCCAGCTGCTGCGGCGCGCCGGGGTGGATCTGCAGGATTCCGGCGAGCCGCAGGAGGTGCGGCTGGCGGATGGCCGCACGCTGGAGCTGCGCTTCAGCCCGGTGCCGCGTCGCGGCATTGTCAACACCGTGCTGGAGCGCACCGCGCGCAAGGCGCTGGAAGAGGCGCTGGTGCACAGCCAGAAGATGAAGGCGGTCGGCCAGCTGACCGGCGGCCTCGCCCACGACTTTAACAATCTGCTGGCGGTGATCATCGGCAGCCTGGCGCTGACCCAGGGCCAGCTGCCGCCGGGTGCGCTGGCGAGCCGCATCGATCGCGCCCGGCAGGCGGCGGATCGCGCCGCGCTGCTGACCCAGCGCCTGCTCGCCTTCTCGCGCAAGCAGGCGCTGCATCCGCGCGCCGTCTCGGTGGCACAGCTGGTAGATGAACTGCAGGGTCTGCTGCAGCACTCGCTGCTGCCTGGCCAGCGTCTGATCATTGAGGCGCAGCAGCCCGGCTGGCTCGCCTGGATCGACGCCAGCCAGCTGGAAAACGCGCTGATGAATCTGGTGGTCAACGCGCGCGACGCCATGCAGCAGCGAGGCGGCGAGATCCGGCTGCGCATCTGTAATCAACGGCGGGAGACGCGCGAGCGCGTGGTGATTGAGGTGGTCGATCAGGGCTGCGGCATGACGGAGGAGGTGCGCGCCCAGGTGTTCGAACCCTTCTTCACCACCAAAGAGACCGGCAGCGGCAGCGGGCTCGGTCTGTCGATGGTGTATGGCTTTGTGCGCCAGTCGGGCGGCCAGATCGAGATCGATACCGCGCCGACACGCGGCACCACCGTGCGCCTGCTGCTGCCGCGCGCGCCCGAAAGCGCCGTCGCAGCGCCGCCGGTGCAGCCGGTCGACCCGCCAACGCCGCGCGACAAGCTGGTGCTGGTGCTGGATGACGAGCCGGCAGTGCGCCAGACGCTGTGCGAGCATCTGCATCAGCTCGGCTACGTGACGCTGGAGTGCGCCAGCGGCGAGGAGGCGCTGGCGCTGCTGCGCCAGACGCCCGATATCGATCTGCTGATCAGCGACCTGATGCTGCCCGGCGCGCTGAACGGTGCCGACGTTATCCGTCAGGCGCAGCAGCACTGGCCACAGCTGGCAACGCTGCTGATCAGCGGGCAGGATCTGCGCCTGCAGCCGGTGGCGCTGCCGCTGTGCGAGCGGCTGGCGAAACCCTGGCAGCAGGCGCAGCTGGCGCAGGCGCTGGCGCGCGCCTGGCAGCGCAGCGAGCGCCTCAGTCGCGCGCGGCAGGCTGCCAGAGCGGCACCGGCTTCCCGCTAATATAGCGCTTGCGCAGCCGGCTGGAGATCGCATCCATGATCATCACCACCGCCACGAGGATCAGGGTCAGAAACATCACCACGTCCCAGTTCCACAGGCGCATATTCTCGGCGTAGACCAGCCCGACGCCGCCCGCGCCGACAAAGCCGAGCACCGCCGCCGAGCGGGTATTGGACTCGATCTGATAGAGGCTGAGCGCCAGAAAGTGCGGAAACGACTGGGTAAAGATGCCGAAGCGATGCTTTTGCAGGCTGCTGGCGCCCACCGCGCTTAGCCCGCGGCTCGGCGAGCGCTCCACCGCCTCATGCCCCTCTGAGTAGAGCTTGCCGAGCAGCCCGACATCCTGCATCACAATCGCCAGCACGCCTGCCAGCGGCCCCATGCCGACGGCGCGCACGAAGATCAGCCCCCAAATCGCCATATCGATGCCGCGCAGCAGATCGAGCAGGCGACGCACCGCCCAGGCGACTGGCCGCATCGCGCGGTTGTGCATCACGTTGCGCGCGGCGAAAAACGACAGCGGCAGCGCGATAATCGACGCGGTCAGGGTGCCGGCGAAGACGATCGCCAGCGTAATGCCGATTTGCGAGAAGTAGTAGCCGAACGGCCAGTTAATAAAATCGTGCCAGACGAACATGCGCACAAAGTAGCGCCCCAGCTGCTGCGCGCCCATCGCGGCGCGGCTCCACTCGATGCCGTAAAATTCGAAGAAAAAGAGGTAGTAAAGCAGGATCGCTGCGGCGGTCAGCGCGAGTCGGCGCAGATAGCGCCGCTGCGCGCTAAACAGCGCCGGGTGTTCCCGCATGAGCTTGCCGATATCTGGCGCCAGCGCAATCATGATGATCCCTCCACCACGCGGCGGCGCAGCTGGCCAGAGAGCGTATCCAGCAGCGACACCACCACAATAATCAGCAGCAGCGTGATGCTGACCTGATCGTAACGATCGAGTTTGATATTGGTCATCAGCTCCTGGCCGATGCCGCCCGCGCCCACCAGCCCGAGAATGGTCGATGAGCGAAAGTTAATCTCCAGACGCATAAAGCTGTAGGAGAGGAAAATCGGTTTCACCTGCGGCCAGAAGGCGAAGCGCATCCGCTGCAGCTTGCTGGCACCGCACGCGGCCAGCCCGCGCACCGGCCTGTCGGAGGCGCTTTCGATCGCCTCGTAGAACAGCTTGGTCAGGCTGCCGATGGTGTGCAGCGCCAGCGCGAGGAAGCCGGGAATGGCACCAATGCCGAACGCCATTACGAACATCACCGCCCAGGCCAGCTCCGGCATGGTGCGCAGAAAGGCGACGGCGGCGCGAATGGCAACGCGCAGGCTGGCCGGGGTTTTGGTGTTGTCAGCGGCGAAAAACGCCAGCACCGCGGCGATAGCTACCGCCACGAGGGTGGAGGCGAGCGCCAGCTGCAGCGTCTCCCAGATCAGCGGCAGCTGAAAATGAAGCCGGTAGCCCCAGTAAGCGAGCGATCCCTCCGTCTTTACGCTGTCGAACAGCGTGGAAAGGTGCAGCACTGGCAGGGTTTCCCACAGGTAGTCGAAGAAGTGCGGCATCGACGTCCAGAGCGTTGTCAGGCTGAACTCTGACATCTTGCCCGCGATCAGGTAGAGCGTGACCAGCAGCAGCGACCAGATCAGCGTGTCGCGTTTCTGCTGGCGGCGGATGCGTTGGTAGTAGCGTTCGAAATCAGTCAAAAGAAGAGTCCTGCATAATAAAAGCAATTAACCGGTGCGTGTAACAGGCAGATTTTCAGGCCGCAAAAAAGCTAGATTAGCGGGTGACAGGGAGAGAAGAGCAAAGCGTCCCGCGCCATGGAAGGTGCGGGCCGAGCCGGCAGGGATGCCGCCCTTGCGTCTTTGCGATCTCTCCCTGTCACCCGCGTCAGCGCCGGGTATCGACCTTAGCCGCGCTGGCCTTTCGCCAGGTCGCGCTTCATATCGATAATCGTCTGATAGTCTGCCACCGACGCCGGGCCAATATGCTGCGCGCCGCCGACCGCCTTGACGAAGCAGGCGTGCTGCTCTTTATCCAGCTTGCGAATGGTCTCCACCACCTTCTGCTTGAAGTCCGCCGGCAGCTTATTGCTCACCAGCAGCGGGCCGTTCGGGATCAGCGGCGACTGCCAGATAATGCGGATCTGCTTCATCAGATCGGGATGATCCATGCGGATCAGGCGGCCAAAGGCGCCGGAGCTGTAGCCGCTGTTATAGTCGCCCACCAGCGAACTCCAGGTCACCGCGCCGTCGAACTGATTGTTCAGCACGCCGAGAATGTCCTGCTCGTGACCGCCAGAAAAGGTGACGCTGGAGAAAAAGCCGTTGTACTTGTCGTCGACGCTGCCGCCGAACTGCTTTTTAAACGCCTGGTTCGGCATCAGGAAGCCAGAGGTGGAATCGGGATCGGCCATGCCGAACGACTTGTTTTTTAGATCGTCCAGCTTCTTATAGGGGCTGTCGTTCTTCACGATCACCACCGAGTGATAGCCCTGCGAACCATCTTTGTCGTCCACCAGAATCCCCACCACATCCACCGCTTTCTCATCCTGCAGATAGACCGAGGCGTACGAGGCGGGCGACATGCTCAGCACCATATCGATCTTGCCGCCCAGCAGGCCCTGGATCACGCCCGCGTAGTCGGAGGAATTGCGTAGTTTTGTGTCGACGTTGAGTTCTTTATCAAAAAAATCCTTCACGCACTGGTTATCGCCAATCTGCTGGGTGGCGTTCTGGCCGCCGAGAATGCCCAGATTGAGCGTTTTCGGCGCATCCGCTGCGTGCGCGCCAAAGGTCATTACGCCGGTCAGTAACGCTAATAAAGTCAGTTTCATTCGAGGTTTTTCTCTTGCCGTGGAGGTTAGTGAAGCTGATTGATTTCATCGCCGTAGAGCTGGTGCAGCAGGCTATCGGTCAGCTGCGCCGGATGGCCGTCGAACAGCACGCGACCGCGCTGAATGCCGATGACGCGGGTGCAGTAGCTTTTCACCAGCTCAACCGAGTGCAGGTTCACCATCACGCTGATGCCCTGCTCGCTCACCTGGCGCAGCACATCCATAATGCGTTTGGTATTTTTGGGATCGAGCGACGCCACCGGCTCATCGGCCAGCAGGATCTTCGGGTTCTGCATCAGCGCGCGGCAGATGGCGACGCGCTGCATCTGCCCGCCCGACAGGTTCTCAGCGCGCTGCAGCGCCTGTGGCAGCATATTCATCCACTGCAGCAGCTCGATGGCGTGGGCGCGATCGCTGTCGGAGAAGAGTTTAAAAAAGGATTTCAGCGTCGAGGTCTGGCTCAGGCGGCCCAGCAGCACGTTGGTCAGCACGTCGAGGCGCGGCACCAGACAGAAGTCCTGGAAAATCATGCCGCACTCGCTGCGCCACTGGCGCAGCTGGCGGCTGTTGAGCGCCAGCAGATTGCGCTGCGCCTCGCCGTCGCGCAGGCTGTAAACCGCCCCTTCCGAGGCGTCGATAGTGCCGTTCAGCATGTGCAGCAGCGTCGATTTGCCTGCGCCCGAGCGGCCGATCACGGCAACCATTTCTCCCGCATGCAGATCAAAACTGACATTGTCCAGCACGCGGTTTTCGCCCCAGCTTTTGCCCAGTCCCTGCACGGATAACAGCTTCTGGCCGCCTGGCTGCAGCGGCGCGCGGCGGTTGTCCACCACGGTTCTTAACAGTGCCTGTGCCATGATTAACTCCGTAGTCGTTGACAGGTCGTAAGTTGACGCCTATTACGGCCCGACGCCATGACTCTCTGATGACAGAGAGGTGATCAAACGGTGACAGGGTCGTCGGCGCCCAGCGACAGCGTCAGGCCGTCGGCGGCGGCCAGCACCGACGTCGGCAACGCATTGTCAGATAACCAGTTATCCATCTGATGCGACAGGTGCGTCAGCCAGGCGCGGCGCGGCGCCAGCCGGTCGATAATCGCCAGCGCGCGCGTCAGATCGTTATGATTGCGCGCAGCAGGCGACGGCGGATCGTTGCAGTCGATCACCAGCTCATCGATGCGCTGGCCGCGCAGGAAATCGTCGGTGTCGGGCGGCAGCCCGCAGGTGTCGCACAGCCAGACGAGCCGCGCGCCGTGCCAGTCGAACAGGTAGCCGTGCGTCAGCTTCGAGTGCTGCAGCGGCAGCGGCGTCACCTGCAGCGCGCCGAACGGATGCGGCACGAAAGGCGTCAGCGACGGGCGAAAGTCGAGCAGGCCGGGATGCTTAAAGAGATCGTCGCAGCCCTTCTCATCCGGCGGCCCCCAGACCGGGATCGCCGCGCCGACGCCCCAGCGCAGCGCGAACAGCCCCTGCACGTGATCCATGTGGTAGTGCGTCAGCAGAATGCGCGACAGCGCGCCGGGGGCGAAGCGCTCCGCCAGCAGCGGCAGCCCGGCGTCGAGCAGAATGCGCTCGCCGCCCGCCTCGATCAGCGCGCTGCAGGGCGCGCGTCGCCGCTTTACCTCGCGGCGCGCCCGCTGACAGGCGGCGCAGTCGCAGCCAAAGAGCGGCGCGGCGGTGACGCCGCCGGTGCCGAGAAAGGTGAGCTTCATGGCAGCGGCTCCAGCAGCTGGCGCAGCTGCAGCAGGGTCTGCGACAGCGCGCCGTTGTTGTTCAGCAGGCGGCAGCCCGCCGGCGGCAGCTGAGCAGCGCGATCCAGCCGCCGCGCGATCTCCGTCTCGCTCTCCCGCCCGCGCTGGCGCAGACGCGCCGCCAGCACCTCCGGCGACACCGTCAGGCAGAGCGGCAGCAGCCGGGCGCCGTAGCGCGCCTGCGCCTGCGCCAGATGCTGGCGCGAGCCGTTGACCAGCACGTCATGGCCGCGCGTCAGCCAGAGATCCAGCTCCAGACCCAGCCCGTAGTGCAGGCCGTGCGCCGTCCAGCGCAGGGCGAACAGCCCCTGCGCCGCACGCCGCGCGAACTCCGTTTCGGTCAGGGCGATATGGTTCTCGCCGCCAGCATCGGCCGGCCGGGTAATATAGCGATGGGCGATCAGCAGGTTGCGCGGCGGCGCTTCGCGCAGCGCGTTGAGCAGACTGTCCTTGCCCGAGCCTGACGGCCCGATAAGCCAGATCAGACGCGCCATCAGTAAACCTGCCTGCCCTGCGTCCATACGTGGCGAATATGCGGATGGCCGTGATCGGTGTGCGCCAGCACCAGATCGGCGCGGCGTCCTTCGGCGATGGCGCCGCGATCCTCCAGGCCAAGCGCGCGCGCCGGATTGCGCGTCACCAGCGCCATCGCCTGCGGCAGCGCCAGCGCGTTGCGCTCGTCGGCGGCGAGGCGGAACGCCGCGTCCAGCAGCGACGCCGGATAGTAGTCAGAGGAGAGAATATCGAGCAGGCCTTCCGCCGCCAGCGCCCAGGCGGCGACATTGCCGGAGTGGGAGCCGCCGCGCACGATATTGGGCGCGCCCATCAGGATCTGCATGCCGCGCGCGCGTGAGGCGCGCGCCGCCGCAAGCGTGGTAGGGAACTCGGCAATGGCGCTGCCGACGCCGTGCGACTCCTCGACGTGCGCCTCGGTGGCGTCGTCGTGGCTGGCGATGGCGATATGGCGCGCGCGGCAGAGCGCGGCGATCGCCTCACGGTTCGGCTGCGACCACTGCGCCGCCAGCGTCAGCTGCTCCTGCTCGAAGGCGTCCATCTGCCGATCGTTGAGCGCGTACTTGCCCTGATAATATTCGCGGTACTTCTCCAGCGAGGCGTACTGGCGCTGGCCCGGCGAGTGATCCATCAGCGACACCAGCGACAGCTCCGGCGTCTGCATCAGCGCCTCGAACAGCGGCTGGGTAGCGTGATGCGGCAGCTCGCAGCGCAGATGCAGCCGATGTTCGGCGCGGTTAAGCCCTTTGCGGTTGCTGTCGCGGATGGCGTCGATCATTTTAGTCAGGTTGTCGAGGCGATGGCCGCCGTCGCGCACGTCGCCGACGCCGATGGCGTCCAGCACCGTGGTGATGCCGCTGGCTACCATCAGCGCGTCGTGACTGCTCATCGCCGAGTGGGCGGGCCAGTCTACTTTCGGACGCGGGGCGAAGAACTTGTCGAGATTGTCGGTGTGCAGCTCCACCAGCCCAGGCAGCAGATACGCGCCCTCGCCGTCCAGCGCGCCAGGCTGGCGGCTCGGGGTTTCGCTAAAGCTGGCGATCAGGCCGTCGCGCATCTCCAGCGATCCGGCCACCACCTCGTTTTCCAGAATCAGTCGAACATTATTGATAATCATGCTTCCGCTCCGCTGCTCATCGGCTGCATTACGTGCAGGCGATCCGCCACCCGTTCGCGCACCACGTCATCATGAAAAATGCCGACAATCGCCGCGCCGCGCGCGCGCGCCTGCTCAATCAGCTCCACCACCGCCGCGCTGTTGGTTTTATCCAGCGAGGCGGTGGGCTCATCCAGCAGAAGCACGGGATAGTCGGCGATAAAGCCGCGCGCGATATTGACGCGCTGCTGCTCGCCGCCAGAGAAGGTCGAAGGTGCCAGCGACCAGAGGCGCGGCGGCACGTTGAGCCGCGTCAGCAGCTCTTTTGCGCGCTTCTCGCATAAGGCGCGCTCAACGCCGCGCTCCAGCAGCGGCTGCATCACAATCTCCAGCGTCGGCACGCGCGGGATCACGCGCAGAAACTGGCTGACCCAGCCCAGGGTGTCGCGGCGCATCGCCAGCATCTGGCGCGCCGGGGCGTCAACCATATCGACCCACTCATCATGATGACGCAGCCAGATATGGCCGCTGTTGGCCTGATAGTTGCCGTAAAGCGCGCGCAGCAGCGTCGACTTGCCGCTGCCGGAGCGGCCGTGCAGCACCACCACTTCGCCCTGGCTGACCTCCAGCGAGGCGTTATGTAATACCGGCAGCGCGACGCCGCCTTGATTGTGCAGCACAAAGGTTTTGCACAGATTCTCGACGCGCAGTTGTCTGTTCATGCCTGACTCCGTCATTAGTTCAGCACCGATGAGACCAGCAGTTGGGTGTAGGGGTGATGAGGATCGTCCAGCACGCGGTCGGTCAGGCCGCTCTCCACCACGCGGCCCTGCTTCATCACCAGCAGCCGGTGCGCCAGCAGGCGCGCCACGCCGAGATCGTGGGTGACGATAATCACCGCCAGGTTCAGTTCGCGCACCAGGGTGCGCAGCAGATCGAGCAGGCGCGCCTGCACCGAAACGTCCAGCCCGCCGGTCGGCTCGTCCATAAACACCAGCTTCGGCTGGGTGACGAGGTTGCGGGCGATCTGCAGACGCTGCTGCATGCCGCCGGAAAAGGTGGTGGGCAGGTCGTCAATCCGGCTGGCGGCAATCTCTACCTCCTGCAGCCAGCGGCCCGCTTGGGCGCGGATGTCGCCGTAGTGGCGATGGCCCACCGCCATCAGCCGCTCGCCGATATTGCCGCCCGCCGTCACCTGTGGGCGCAGCCCGTCAAGCGGATGCTGATGCACCACGCCCCATTCGGTGCGCAGCAGGCGACGGCGCTCGCTCTCCGACAGCGCGTACAGGTCGCGCTGGCTGTAGAGAATGTTGCCCTGCTGCGGCGTCAGGCGCGCCGAGAGGCTGTGCAGCAGCGTGGTTTTGCCGGAGCCGGACTCGCCGACGATGCCCAGCACTTCGCCGGGATAGAGATCGAAGCTGACGGCTTCAAAGCCTTTGCCCGGCGCGTAGAGATGCGTCAGGTTATGGACCGCAAGCAGCGGCTGTTCACTGTGCATGTTGCTGTTCCTGCTGCTGGTGGCAAAAGTCGGTGTCGGAGCAGACGAACAGGCGCGTGCCCTGGTCATCCATCACCACCTCGTCGAGATAGCTGTGGCGCGAACCGCACAGGGCGCAGGGTTCATCCCACTGCTGCACGCTAAAGGGGTGATCCTCGAAGTCGAGGCTTTCAACTTTGGTAAAGGGCGGCAGCGCGTAAATGCGCTTTTCGCGTCCGGCGCCGAACAGCTGCAGCGCGGGCATCCTGTGCATCTTCGGGTTATCGAATTTGGGGATCGGCGACGGGTCCATTACGTAGCGGTCGTTGACCTTCACCGGATAGGCGTAGGTGGTGGCGATATGGCCGTAGCGCGCGATGTCCTCATACAGCTTCACCTGCATCACGCCGTACTCCTCCAGCGCGTGCATGGTGCGGGTTTCGGTTTCGCGCGGCTCAATAAAGCGCAGCGGCTCCGGGATCGGCACCTGAAAAATCAGGATCTGATCCTCTTCCAGCGGCGTCTCCGGGATGCGGTGGCGCGTCTGGATCAGGGTGGCGTCGCGGGTGCGCTCGGTGGTCGCCGCGCCGCTGACGCGCTGGAAAAAGCGGCGGATCGACACCGCGTTGGTGGTGTCGTCTGCGCCCTGGTCGATCACCTTCAGCACGTCGGCGTCGCCGATCACGCTGGCGGTGATCTGAATGCCGCCGGTGCCCCAGCCGTAGGGCATCGGCATCTCGCGTCCGGCGAACGGCACCTGATAGCCGGGGATCGCCACCGCCTTGAGGATGGCGCGACGAATGGCGCGCTTAGTTTGCTCGTCGAGATAGCCTGGGTTATAGCCGCTCAGCTCACTCATGGTTCGCCTCCTGATGCTCCTGGCGCAGCTGTCTGAGCAGCGCCAGCTCGGCCTGAAAGTCGACGTAGTGCGGCAGTTTGAGGTGGGAGACGAAGCCGGCGGCCTCGACGTTGTCGGCGTGCGCCAGCACGAACTCTTCGTCCTGCGCCGGGCTGGTGATGCGTTCGCCGTGCTCGCGGGTTTGCAGCGCGCGATCCACCAGCGCCATCGCCATCGCCTTGCGCTCGGCGCGGCCAAACACCAGGCCGTAGCCGCGGGTAAAGTGCGGCGCCTCGTCGCCCTGAGTGGTGAAGCCGTTGACCATTTCGCATTCGGTCAGCAGCAGTTCGCCGATCTCCAGCTCAAAGCCCAGCTCTTCCGGGCAGATGCTGACGCTGAGGTAGCCGGTGCGGATCTCCCCGGCGAAGGGATGGGTGCGACCGTAGCCGCGCTGGGTAGAGTAGCCGAGCGCCAGCAGAAAGCCCTCGTCGCCGCGCACCAGCTGCTGCAGCCGCGCCGCGCGCGTCGCCGGAAAGCCCATCGGCTCGCGGGTGATATCCACCGGCTCGCTGCCGTCGTCGCTTTCTCGCGCCGCCAGCCCTTCGTCGCTCATCATGGCGAACATATGCGGGCAGCGCCTCGCCAGCGCTTCGTCGCCGCGCGGCGCGGCGGGCGTCTCGCCGTTGGCAAGCAGGGTGAAGTCAAGCAGGCGATGGCTGTAGTCGTAAGTTGGCCCCAGCACCTGGCCGCCCGGCAGATCTTTATAGACGGCGGAGATACGGCGTTCGAGGCGCATCTCGCCGGTGGCCAGCGGCGCGCTATCCGCCAGGCGCGGCAGCGTGGTGCGGTAGGCGCGCAGCAGGAAGATCGCCTCCACTAAGTCGCCGCTCGCCTGCTTGATCGCCAGCGCCGCCAGTTCGGGATCGTAGATGCCGCCTTCGGTCATGACGCGATCGACCGCCAGGCCGAGCTGTTGCGCCACCTGATCGCAGCCCAGTTCCGCCACCTCGCGCGCGCCGCGCCGCAGGTCCGCCTGAAGCTGATGGGCGTTGGCTATCGCCTTTTCGCCTCCTTTAACCGCCACGTACATCAGCACACCTCCACGTCGGTGGTGCGCGGCAACGCCATCATCGCTTCGCCGCAGGTGAAGATCAGATCGACGCCCTGCGGAAAGGGATGCGGTCGGTTGCGCAGGTAGTCCAGCACGCTCTCCGGCAGCTGCGGCGCGATGGCGCGCGGTTCGCGCAGGCCCGGCCCGGAGAGGCGCAGCGTCAGCCCACCGTTGAGCGACGGCAGCTCAATAATCAGCGTGGTGCTCTTTTCCGGCGCCAGGTTGTCGCCTGCGGCGAAGTCCGCCGGGCGCGGGCTGCTGCTGGCGTGGCTCAGCGCAAAAGGCGCGTCGCGGCTCTCGCTCAGCGGCACGCCGGTATGAAAGCGCAGGTTGCTGCGCAGGATCTCATTGTCGATCTGCGGCTCAATCCACAGCGGACTCTCCTGATCCACCAGCGTCAGCAGTACTGCGGTCGCGGCGGGCGACAGCGCCCCCCAGCCCTGCGCCAGCGGCAGCGAGACCATTACGCCCGGCTCGCTCATCGCTTTCAGAATACGGCGGAAGGCGCGCTGCGCGTCGGCCACCGGATGGTTAAAACTAGCCAGTAAAGTCATCAGTTATCTCCGCGAACCAGCGTAAAGAAATCGACTTGCGAGCTGGCGATCTCGCGCGCGCGCAGCTGGCGCTGCTCCTCGCGCAGGGCCGCCAGCGGCGTGATTATTTTTTCCAGCAGCAGCGCGTGGGTCTGCGGCTGCTGCAACAGCGCGTCGATCAGGGCGCAGCGCTCGGCGTGCGCCTTGTCGCGCCCCAGCACGTAGCTGTAGCCGAGCGTGCCCTCTTCCAGCTGCACCACGGCGCGGGTGACGGTGGCATCGCCCATGACAAAGCGCTTGCCGCTGGCGCCCATGCGCGCCATCAGCCGCGTCAGGCCGATTTCCGCCGGGCGGATCAGGGTGAAGCGCGGCGCGAGGTGCAGCGCCTGCCAGTGCTGCGCCAGCGCCGACGCGCTGCTGTGCGCCAGCACCGACAGCCACTGCTGTCGTTGCGTTAAGCTTTCCATTCATGCTCCAGAGTGAGTTCGATCATGTCGCCGCGCGTCAGGCTGACGGAGTACTCCGCCAGCGCGCCGTCGCGGGTTTTATTCAGGGTGCGCACGCAGAGCAGCGGCGCGTGCAGCGCAATCTCCAGCAGCCGGCACTCTTTGGCCTGGGCGCGGCGCGTGCTGATGCGGGTCTGGCTGCGCCTCAGCTGATGGCCAGCGTGCTGCAGCAGAAAATCGTGCAGCGAGCCGCTGCTGAAGCGCTGCAAAGCAGCCCACCAGCCGAGGTCGGGCAGAAAATGGTTGATGACGCACACCGGCACGCCGTTGACCCGGCGCAGGGTGCGCAGATGAATAACGTTCTCCCCTTCCGCCACGCCGAGCGCGCTGGCGACGTCAGCGCTAGCGGGACGCAGCACCGCCAGCAGCCGCTCGCTGGTGGGATGGCTGCCCTGCTCCAGCAGGTTCTGGCTAAAGCGCGCCTGCGCATGCAGCGGATAGTCGTAGGGCCGCATCAGCACCAGGATGCCGACGCCGTGGCGGCGCTGCAGCAGCCCTTTGTTGACCAGCTCGTCCACCGCGCGCCGCAGGGTGTGGCGATTGACCGCGTAGCGTTCGGCCAGCTGCTGTTCAGAGGGCAGATAGTCGCCGCTGCGGTAGTGTTCCCGCAGCGCCTGCTCAAGCTGCGCGGCGACGGCCTGGTAAACAGTGGTCGGATGTCTGGATATCTCCATCATGAACCGATCCTCAACCTTTACTGAGTGGTGAAAGCCGCGATAAATCCGGCGGCGCGTTGGGCATTACCATGAGCCGCGCAGATGACAGCAGGGTGACCGTGCAGTGACGCCGGGATGAATTCGCCGACGAGTGAAGGCGGGTTTAATTAGCTGCGCTAACGCTTTCTGTCAGCGAAGCGGCTGTACATTTTTAATGCTTTTTCAATAACTACCTGCGAGACCAGGCAGCGTGCAGGGTGGCGGTTTTCTGCTAGCTTAATAACTGACACATCCTTGTTACGTGAAGAATGAAAATGATAAACAGCGTCAAACTTTCCGCCGGCTTTCGCCGGACGTTTATTCAAGAGGTGCTGCTGCCGCTGGTGGCCATACTGCTGCTGACGCTGGTCGGCGCCGGAACCGGACTGTTTCTCAGCACCTCGATGAGCAACCAGAAAGCGCAGGCGCAGCAGCAGCGCATGATTCAGGCCTCCTTTACCCAGAGCCTGGCGGAGCACCTGCGTCAGCTGCGCAGCCTGTCGCGCTGGGAGCCGCTTCAGGCCCATCTGACGGCGACGCCGGATGACGAGCGCTGGCTCGATGAAAATGTCGGCCACTGGCTGTATGAGATGTTCGGCCATCAGCTGATCATGGTGCTGAACCCGCAAAACCAGCCGATGCAGGCGTGGCGCGACGGCCTGCCGCTGGCGACGCCGCAGGCCGATCCCGGCGTGCAGGCGCTGCTGCGCGCCAGCGCGCGTCTGGAGGCGGCGGACTTCGCGCGTGTCGATGGGCGCGCCGCGGCGCTGGCTGTGGGGGATATGGGCCGCGACGCGGCGCGCTACCGGCTGGTCAGCCTGAAGTTTCTCGACGATGGCTACCTCGCCGGGCTGGCGGAGCGCAGCCAGCTCAAGGGGCTGCGTTTTTCCGACGCCGCCGCCTCGGCGCCCGCGCGTTACCTGCTGACCTCGCAGCAGGGCGATGAGGTGGGCTATATCAGCTGGGATCCGACGCGGCCCGGCGCCGAGATGCTGCGCACCGTCGGCCCATCCACCGCCCTTGCCGTGCTGGTGGTGATGCTGCTCTGCCTCTATATGGTGCGACGCCTCTGGACCTCATCGCTTAATTTGTCGCAGTCGATGCTGAAACTCGGCGCCAGCGAAGCGCAGGCGCTGCATCTGGCGTTTCACGACGTGCTGACCGGGTTGCCGAACCGCGCGCTGGTGGAGGAGCGGCTGACCCAGGCGCTGGCGCTGGCAACGCGTCACGAGCAGCGCGTGGCGCTGCTGCTGATTGACCTTGACCGCTTTAAAAACATCAACGACACCTACGGCCACCATGCGGGCGACGAGCTGATCATCGCCGTGGCCCATCGCCTCTCCAGCCTGGTGCGCGCCAGCGACACCGTCGGGCGCATCGGCGGCGACGAATTTATTGTGGTGATGCCGGAGGTGGACAACATCGGCCAGGTGCAGGCGCTGGCGCAGCGCATCCTTGACGCCCTCAGCCAGCCCTTCGCCCTGTTCGGCGGCGAGGTGTGGAGCGGCGCCAGCATCGGGCTGGTGCTGGCACCGAAAGATGGGCTGGACCGGCAGGAGCTGGTGCGCAAAGCGGATATCGCGCTTTACGAAGCCAAAAGCGGCGGGCGCGGCAAATATCGCCAGTTCGAACGGGTGATGGATGAGTCGATCCGCACGCGGCAGAGCATCGCCGCCGATCTGCGCACCGCGCTGCAAAGCTATCAGGGGCTGGCGGTCTGGTATCAGCCGCTGATGGATATCGACGGCAAAAATATGGTGGGTGTCGAGGCGCTGCTGCGCTGGGATCATCCGACGCGCGGCGCTATTCCGCCAGGGGACTTTATCGCTATCGCCGAAGAGACCGGGCTGATTATCCCGCTGGGCGAGTGGGTGCTGCGCGAAGCCTGCCTGACGCAGCAGCGCTTCCCCGATTTGATGGTGGCGGTCAACGTCTCGCCGGTGCAGTTTCGCGCCACCGGATTCGTGGCGCGCATGATCGATATCGTGCGCGAATGCGGCGGCGATCCCCAGCGTATCGAGCTGGAGATCACCGAAGGGGTGCTGATTGAGGATGAGCATGAGGCGCGCGCCATTATTATCGCGCTGCGCGAGGCGGGCTTCCGCATCGCGCTGGATGACTTCGGCACCGGCTACTCCAGCCTGAACTACCTCAGCACCTTTCCCGTGGACAAGATCAAGATCGACCGCTCCTTTACCCAGTCGCTGGGCGTGGCGGAAAACTCCGTGGCGATTATCGAGTCGGTGGTGAAGCTGGGACACGCGATGGGGCTGACGGTCACCGCCGAAGGGGTAGAGACCACAGGCCAGATGAGCGCGCTGGCCGACGCCGGCTGCAATCAGCTGCAGGGCTATCTGTTCAGCAAGGCGGTGCCGCTGGAGCGGCTGGGCGACTGGATGCGCTAAAGCAGGCGCGCTGGCAGCCAGCGCGCTAAGTCAGTTATTCCGGGAAGTCGGTATCGACCGAGGTCTGCTTCCAGGCTTCAATCTGCGCCAGACGCTCTTTCAGTTTCGCCGTTACCGCATCATAGCCCCAGGCGCCCATCACCAGATGGCGCGGCGGGTTATCGTGTTCGGTAATGGCGATCATCGCCTGCGCCGCGCGCGCCGGATCGCCTTTCTGCGTGCCGCTGTATTCCGAGGTCGCCTTCATGCGCGCCGCCGCGGTGTCGGCATACTCCGGCAGCCTGCTCGGCGTCTGATGCAGCGAACGGCCCGCCCAGTCGGTGCGGAACGGCCCCGGCTCAACGCAGGTGACGCGAATGCCGAGCGGCGCGGTCTCCAGCGCCAGCGAGTCGGACCAGCCCTCGACCGCGTGCTTGCTGGCGGAGTAGTAGCCGGAGCTGGCGAAGCCGATAAAACCGGCCACCGAGGTGATATTGATGATGTGTCCGCTGCGCTGCTGGCGCAGGGTCGGCAGCACGGCGCGCGTCAGGGCGAACAACCCGAAGACGTTGGCGTCGAACTGGTCGCGGATCGCCTGCTCCTCGCCCTCTTCCACCGAACTCTGATAGCCGTAGCCGGCGTTGTTCACCAGCACGTCAATAGTGCCGAAGGCCTCCAGCGCCTGACGCACCGCGCTGTCGATGCTGTCGGCGCGCGTGACGTCCAGCGCCACCGCCCGTGCGTTGTTGTGTCCCTCGACCAGGTCAGCGACTTTCGCTGTGTCGCGCGCCGTCACCACCACGTTAAAGCCGCGGGCGATCGCCTGCTGCGCCAGTTCGCGTCCAAAGCCTGTCGAGCAGCCCGAAATAAGCCATACCGGTTGTTTATCTGTCGCCATGAGTGACTCCTGAAATGATGTGCGGCGCATCGCCAGAACCCCACGCGAGCGGTGGGAAAAAGAGAGAAGAGTAAGGTTAGCGGCCCGGATCCGGGCCGCTTAGCGCTTTGTGCGCCCTACTTCTTCTTATGCAGCAGCTGGCTGGCGGTGTCGCTGATAATCTGCGCCGCGCCGCGATCGCCCTTCGCCATGGAACTCATAAAGGCTTTCGCCTGCTTAAAGGTGATATGCGGCGGCAGCGGCGCCACCTCTGGATCGGTTTTCACCTCCAGCACCACCGGACGATCGGCGCTCAGCGCGCGACGCCAGGCGTCCTCCAGCTCATCCGGGTTATCGACAAAAATCCCCTGCAGGCCGAGGGATTCCGCAAACTGCGCGTAGCGCACGTCCGGCAGCTGCTGCGTCGCCTCGAAGCGCGCGTTGCCCTCCATCACGCGCTGCTCCCAGGTAACCTGATTCAGGTCCTGATTGTTGAAAACACAGACAATCAGGCGCGGATCGCTCCACTGCTGCCAGTATTTCTGAATGGTGATCAGCTCCGCCATATTGTTCATCTGCATCGCGCCGTCGCCCACCAGCGCCACCACCGGTCGGTCGGGATGGGCAAACTTGGCGGCAATGGCGTAGGGCACCGCTGCGCCCATGCAGGCAAGCCCGCCGGAAAGCGTGGCGCGCTGCCCCTGCTTGACGCGATAGTCGCGCGCGAACCAGTTGGCGCAGGAGCCGGAATCAGAGGTGACGATGGCATTGTCCGGCAGCTGCGGCGACATCTCCCACACTACGCGCTGCGGGTTAACCGGATTCGCCGGCGCGTGGGCGCGGTCCTCCATCACTTTCCACCAGTCGCGCACCTGCACCGCAATCTCCTCCTGCCAGCTGCGGTCCTCTTTATGCTCCAGCAGCGGCAGCAGCGCGCGCAGGGTTTCCGCCGCGTCGCCGTGCAGATTCACTTCGCAGGGGTAGCGCAGGCCGAGCATCGCCGGATCGATATCGATCTGCACCGCGCGCGCCTTGCCCTCTTCCGGCAGGAACTCGGTCCAGGGGAAGCCGCTGCCGATCATCAGCAGGGTGTCGCAGTTTTGCATCAGCTCCCATGAGGGTTTAGTGCCGAGCAGGCCGATAGAGCCGGTGACGAACGGCGCGTCGTCCGGCAGCACATCTTTGCCGAGCAGCGCTTTGGCGACGCCCGCCGCCAGCACGTTGGCGGCCTGCACCACCTCCACCGCCGCGCCGCGCGCCCCTGCGCCGATCAGAATGGCGACTTTTTTACCGGCGTTCAGCACCTCGGCGGCGCGCTGCAGGTCCGCCTCGTAGGGCACTACTTTCGGGCGCTGATAGCCAGGGCCGGAGTGGGTGAAGCCGTGCAGATGCTTTGGCGCCTCCCAGGGTTCGTCCTGAATATCTTTCGGCACAATCACCACCGCCACGCCGTTTTGCGCTTTGGCGATGCGCACGCCGCGATCGATCAGATGGCGCACCTGGGCGGGCGCGGCCGCCTCCTGCACAAAGTTGGCCACGTCGGCGAAGACGCGGTCCAGGTTCATCTCCTGCTGGTAGCTGGCGCCGCGCGCGGTCACTTCCGCCTGGCCGGCAATCGCCAGCACCGGCGCGTGATCCATTTTGGCGTCGTAGAGGCCGGTGAGCAGATGGGTGGCGCCGGGTCCGCCGGTAGAGAGGCAGACGCCCAGCTCACCGGTGAATTTCGCGTGGCCGGCCGCCATAAAGGCCGCCATCTCTTCGTGCCGCACCTGAATAAACTCAATGCCGTCGCCTTTTTCATTGGCGCGCTGGATGGCGCCGAGCACGCCATTAATGCCGTCGCCGGGATAGCCGTAAATACGGGTCACGCCCCAGGCCTTCAGCCGCTGCACAAAGAAATCACTTGTTTTCATGCTCATCGTTGTCGCCTCCTTGAAAATCCGTGTCAGAGAGTAAGGGTAGTCGACAATCTGGCTTATTCGCCTGCTAATGCGGGAAAGCGCAGCCGTAACGCGCTGAATATTTGCGTCATCTCCGCCTCTTCTCCCGCCTGCTCCACCGCGCGGAACACCTGGGTTTTCAGAAAATGACGCCAGCTGACCGGCGCGTCAGCGAGAAAAGCGGTGAGCGCCCGGTAGCGCGCCGGCGTCCAGATCGCCTCAAACGCCGCGCGCGCCGCGCCGTGATGAAAATGCGTTCCGGCCTGCTGCGGCATGGCGGCGCGCAGCTGCGCCGTCGCCGCTTCATCTACCGCATTATCCGCGATGGCCACGCCATACTGCTCGCGCGCCGCCGCCGCGCTGAGAAAGCCACAGCGCACGTCGTTAAGCACCGCCTCAACGTCGCGCTGCGCCGGCAGGCCGTAGCCGCCCGCGCCCGGCCCACGCACCTCGATGACATCCCCTGGCTGACAGTGGATCACGTCGCGGTTGCCGTGCTCCAGCACTTTGCCGTCGCGCAGGGTGCGAAAACGGGAAAGGCCGCCCGCGCAGCCGCCTGCCGCGCCCGCCGAGGCGAACACCGAGCGGTTGCGGTTGCGCGCGGTAACGGTGGTCTCTGGCGTGAAGATGGCAAAGGCCATTTCAGTCGCCAGCCCGCCGCGAAAGCGCCCGGCGCCGGCGCTGTCGGGTGCCAGGCCGTAGCGCAGAAAGCGGATGGGCACTTCCGCTTCGTTGATCTCGATCGGGGTGTTTTTCAAAAAGGCGGAGAGTCCGCCAGAGCCGTCCGGGCCGTCGTGGCGCGGCGTGCCGCCCGCGCCGCCGCCGACCGGGCCAAGCGAAGCCACGACGCTGCGGTTGCGCGCATCCAGCGTGCGGATATTCATAATGGAGTTGCCGCCCGGCGAGTTGGCCGGCAGCCGATCCGGCAGTGCCAGCGAAAAGACGCCGACGGTGGCGATTTGCGACAGCGCACAGGTGAGCGAGCGCATGCCGACAGCGGCGGGCGCCTCGCAGTTCATCACCGTGCCCGGCGGCAGAACGGCGCGCGTCGGGCGCAGCGTGCCGGCGTTCAGCAGCAGCGAGCGATCCAGCGTCGACAGCACGTAGGTGACGCCCACCAGCGCCAGCGGATGGCGCTCGCGGCCGCCGGTCGGCATGTTCAGCGACGAGGCGAGCTGCGGATCGCTGCCGGTGTAGTCCAGCTCCAGCCCATCGCCGCGCACCCGCAGGGTAATCGCCACGCGGCAGGGATAGCCGCCTTCGCCATCTTCATCGGCGTAGTCGGCGTAGAAATAGTCGCCGTCGGGGATGGTGCGGATAATGGCGCGCGCCTGCTGTTCGGCGTAGTCAAGAATGCCTGCAATCCCCTGCAGAAAATCGTCGACGCCGAAGCGGGCGATAATCTCGTGGATCTTGCGCTCGCCGATATTGACCGAGGCAATCTGCGCCTTGAAATCACCCCAGTTCTGCTCCGGCACGCGCACGTTAAGCCGCAGAATGCGCGCCACATCCTCGTTCAGCTCGCCGTTGCGGATGATTTTCAGCGGCGGGATGCGGATCCCCTCCTGCACGATATCGGTCAGCGCGCGCGACAGCGAGGCGGGCACCGCGCCGCCGATGTCGGTGTTATGAATATGGCCGACGACAAAGCAGACGATCTCGCCCGCGTAAAATACCGGTTTCCAGATATGAATATCGGGCGAATGTGTCGCGACGTTGCCTGCGTAGGCGTCGTTGGTGATGCAGATGTCGCCTTCATCGTAGTGGTCAATCAGCGCCAGCACCGGCGCATAGTCGATACCGCTGTACCAGGGTGCGCCGAAGCTGCGCGGCGAGGCGAACGCCAGCCCGTCGCGGCTGACGATCTGGCAGGAGAAGTCTTCCGTCTCTTTAACGAAGGTCGAGTGCGCGGTGCGCATCAGGGTAAAGGCCATCGCGTCGGCCGCCGCCGCGCAGTAGTTGGCGAGAATTTGCAGGTTACGTCCGTCAATAGCCACGATCACTTCTCCTCGTTCAGCGGGGTAATTAACAGATTGCCGAAGCAGTCCACCTCGACCTGCATACGCGGCGGTACGCAGGTGGTGCTGTCATCCTGCGCCACAATCACCGGCCCGCGCAGCTGATGACCGGGGCGCAGCGTGGCGCGCAGCACCAGATCGACCTGATGAAAGGCGCCGTCGATCCACGCCTGCACCTGCTTCGCCGCTTTTACCGGCTCACTGGCCGCAGGAAGGCGATTCAGCGCCGGTTTCGGCGTGGGCGAAGCGATCACCAGCCGCAGATTGATCAGCTGCACCGGCGCGTCGGCGTCGCTATGGCCAAACAGCTGATGATGCTGCTGGTCGAACGCCGCGTGCAGCGCCGCCACGTCGGCGTTTGCCAGCCACGCCGCCTGCAGCGGCACGTCAATCTCGAACGACTGGCCGCGATAGCGCATATCGGCGCTGAACTGCAGCGTAAAGGGCATCTCGCCGCCGTGCTCCGCCGCCAGCCAGGCCTGCGCCCGCTGACTCAGGCTCTCTGCTTCGGTCGCCAGCCGATCCGCCAGCTGCACGCTGAGATCGCCGTAAAGCGTGCGGATAAAATCGTTGCGGATATCCGCTACCAGCCCGCCCAGCGCCGAGAGCACGCCAGGCGTCGGCGGCACGATGACCCCTTTCATATTGAGTTCGCGCGCCAGAAAGCAGCCCATCATCGGCCCTGCGCCGCCGAAGGCGAGGAACCAGAACTCACGCGGGTCGAGGCCGAAGCGCGACAGCAGGCCGCTGGTGTCGCTGTACATGCTGGAGATCGCCAGTTCGATGGCGGTTTCGGCGGTCTGCTCCACCGAGACGCCGAGGCGCTCGGCCAGCGGCTGCCAGGCGGCGCGCGCGGCGGCGACATCCACCTGCACGGCGTGATAGCCGAGATCGCCGTGGCCGATCATGCCGCAGGCGGCAAAGGCGTCGGTGGCGGTCGGCTGGGTGCCGCCGCGCTGGAAACAGACCGGACCCGGCAGCGAACCCGCGCTGTCCGGTCCCATCTGCATCACGCCCTGGGCGTCGATCCACGCCAGGGATCCGCCGCCCTGCCCGACCGAAGTCACCGCCACTGAGGGAATGTAGATGGGAAAATCGCCGATGATTTCGCCGTTGCCCTGCGCCACCTCGCCGTTCACGATCACCGCCACGTCGGCGCTGGTGCCGCCGATATCGAGGCTAAGAATGCGGTCAAAGCCGCAGGCGCTGGCGAGATAGCTGGCGCCGATCACCCCCGAAGCGGTGCCGGAGAGCACCATCTGCACGCATTCGCGCTTCGCCTGGGTGACGCCCATCACGCCGCCGTTGGATTTGGTGATGCGCGGCTGCGTAGTAACGCCTTTGTCACGCAGCGCCTGTTCGAATTTTTCCAGGTAGTTGATCACCATCGGCTGCACGTAGGCGTTGATGGTGGCGGTAATGGTGCGCTCATATTCGCGAATAATCGGCCAGATGTCGGCGGAGCAGGAGGTCAGCAGCTCCGGCGCCACGTCGTCAACGATCGCCTTTACCGCCGCCTCGTTGTGCCGGTTGCGATAGCTGTGCAGCAGCGCTACCACGATGCCCTGACAGCCGGCGGCGCGCGCCTGCTCGATAGCCGCCAGCACGCTGCCGCGATCCACGGGCTGCAGCACATTGCCGTCGCGGTCGGTGCGCTCGTGAATGGGAAAAACGCGGTCGCGGCTGATCAGCGGCGCGGGCCGCCGCGAAAAGAGGTCATGAATATGGGGGATTTTTAGCCGCGCCAGCTCCAGCACGTCGCAGAAGCCTTCGGTGGCGAACAGCGCCAGCCGCACGCCGCGCCGCTGGATCACGGCGTTGATGCCGACCGTGGTGCCGTGGGTAAAGTAGCCAATCTCTGCTGGATCCAGCCCGTCGCGCTCGGCGAACTGCGCCAGCCCGGTGAGGATTTCGCTGCCTGGCGCATCGGGCCGCGACAGCACTTTCAGGGTATGGATCTGATTAGTTTGCCGATCCAGCACGGCGAAATCGGTAAAGGATCCGCCAATATCCACGCCAACGCGGTAACGCATCTGTGTCGCTCCAGAGTCAGGAGAGAGGGAACTCCATCAGCTTGTGCGGCTCCTGCACTACGCGCCAGCCGAGCCGCTGGTAGAGCTGATGGGCATCGTTTGTAGAGAGCATCCAGCGGCGCACCGTGGCCAGCTCCGGATGCTCGCGCACGCAGCTGGCCAGCCAGCTACCTAAGCCGTGACCGCGCCACGCCTCGTCAATCATCACGTCGCACAGCCAGCCGAAGCGGGTGTAGTCGGTAATCAGCCGCGCAAAGCCGATCTGCGCTTCGCCCCGGTACAGCCCGAACGGCAGCGACGCGGCGATGGCCCGCTCGGTGGTGGCGCGCGCCTGCCCCTTCGCCCAGTAGGAACGTTCTGCCAGCTGAAAGTGGATCCAGTCCATATCCAGCCGCGTCCGTTTGGTAGAGAGGGTAAAGTCGTCGCGCTGCCAGATATGGTCTGCAATGATCGGTGCGGTCATAAATAACTCCTTGTCGCGGCATCAATTTATAGTAAAGGCGCAGCGCCAGCCGACGCGGCTGAAGAGGCGCGGCGAACCGGTCAAATGCGGTGAAAAAAAGGTGGAAAAGAAATTTTATGCTGCGTAGAAACAGCAGGCTTGATCAGGTGTAAAAAGAGTGTGAAACCGATTTCGCTACAGGAACAGCCTACTCATTATGTCGTCCGGTATCAGATAAACCTGTTGGGTTTAAAGGGATCAAGGTATCGATGCCATTTTTCAATATATTCCGGGCTGCGCTTCTCATTTCTGGCGCAAAGAGCGAAAGCGTACCCACAATTAACAGCGTAGAAAACAGCGTTGCCAGTAAACCTGATATGCCGCTGAGGAGCCATTTAATAACCCCGTTCATTAATGTGGCTGACCAGGCTGGTTTTGCCAGATAAGCGCTATAAGCCGTTGCGTTTTTGCCCCACTCAATCTATTTCTTATCCAGCTCCGCTTCGTGGCTAAGTTTCAATGATGCAATTTTGCGATCACAGGCATACTGGACCTGCTGACTGACTGTCAGTACCAACCGATCAATAATACAGGCGGCTTTATCGCGGTAATGGTCAAGCTGTCGCTCTGAATACGCTATGCTGTCATGATAACGTTCCAGATATGCAGGCAATTGCGATTCAGGCAGTCGACGCCTGACCAGTTGTTTCGCATAATCATCTTTGTCGGCTTTATATATGGCATAAGCGATCAGCTGTCTGATATCGTCCGTGTCTTCTACTAGCCTGGTAAAGACCCACTGCTTGTGGTCTGGCATATTAAAACCTCATGTAAAGCATGCTAACAAACTGTTGACTATTTCCTATTCACCCTTCCTTACGCTGTTAAATACTTCATTAAAAATCTTTCTTCCTTCAGCCGCAGTGATGCCGCACTTTTTAAAAGCGTCTTCGGTTTCTCTTCTGTTTAACTCATTGAGTAAAAAATCTTCCGTTTTAGTGGTGGCGATTTTCAAACTTGTGACATGGGCAACCGCCAACTCGCCAATTTGGCGAATTTCGTCCATTGTCAGCGCGGGCATATGATAGTGATCCATGATGTTCACCTCCCTATTTTTCACCAGATTTTATATCGTCTGAAACCGCATTACATTAGTGAATTCAAGCCATTTTTGCGGGGTAGATTCCAGAAACGAACAGAGGAGTGGAATAACAACGATGACGACTAAAGCGTCTGCTTTAGCCGCTTCTGTTATTGCGTTTGATGAGAATGAAGAAAGTGACCTAGAGCGCGCTCAGCACATCGTTCTGCCGCGTAATCAGCGAGCGCAGCGGCACGCTGCTCTTCATCACCGGTGATTTAATCACGATATAGCTAAAATATTTGTCGATGCCGATCTGCGCATCGAGCATCTTCTCGATCACTTCCTGATAGTGCTCAATGCTGCGGGTGATAAAGCGCAGCAGATAGTCGTAGCCGCCGGTGATCAGATGACACTCCATCAGCTCATCCACATCGCGCAGCGCGCTTTCGAACTTCATAAAATCTTCGCGGCGATGGCCCGAGAGCGTCACTTCGGTAAACACCGTGACCGAGTCGGTGATTTTGGTGAGATTGATATGGGCTTCATAGCCGGTGATAAACCCCGCCTGCTCAAGGCGCTTGACGCGCTGCAGGCACGGACTGGGCGAAAGTCCCACGGCGTCGGCGAGATTAACGTTGCTGATACGGCCATCTTTTTGCAGTTGCACCAGGATGTTGATATCGATGCGGTCAAGTTTCATTAAGCCGTTCATACCACCCCTCATTGTTAACCAATTGTGCAGGACGTGCTGATGGTATAACACGCTTTGCGCCGCCAGCGCCAGCGTTAACATGCGTGTTAACCATCAGGAAAAATTATAATTATTCCAGCAATATCAATGAGGAAGAAGGCATTATCCGAGACGGCCGGTGGCGCGCGCCAGCGCAATATCAAAAATGTGCAGCGCCTCTTCTAATTGTGAATCGGTTGTGACAAGCGGCGCGAGGAAGCGCACCACGTTGCGCTGAACGCCACACTTAATCAGCAGCAGCCCCTCCTGACAGGCGCTGTCGAGGATCTTCTGCGTCAGCGCAGCGTCTGGCTTGCCGCTTTCGAAATCGAGGATCTCCACCGCCAGCATAAAGCCGAGGCCGCGCACGTCGCCGATGCAGGCGTACTTCTCCGCCAGCTGCTGCAGCCGCGCGTGCAGCTGCTCGCCGAGCTGGTTGGCGCGCGCCAGCAGGTTGTCATGCTCCAGCAGATCGAGCACCGCCAGCGCCGCCGCGCAGCCCAGCGCGTTGCCGCCGTAGGTGCCGCCCAGCCCGCCCGGCGTCGGCGCGTCCATGATCGCCGCCTTGCCCACCACGCCGGAGATCGGCAGGCCGCCGCCGAGGCTTTTCGCCACCGTGACCAGGTCAGGTTTGATGTTGAGATGCTGGAAAGCGAACATTTTGCCGGTGCGGCCAAAGCCGGTCTGCACTTCGTCGCAGATCAGCACAATGCCGTGCTGCTCGGTAATGCGGCGCAGCGCCTGCATAAACGCCGGGCCGGCAAGCAGGAAGCCGCCGTCGCCCTGCACCGGCTCGATAATGATCGCCGCGACGCGCTCCGGCGCGATCTGCACCGCGAACAGCTGATCCAGCGCCTTCAGGCAGTCTACTTCTGTCACGCCGTGCAGCGGATTAGGGAACGGCAGGCGGTAAATATCCGCCGGGAACGGGCCAAAGTTCTGTTTATAGGGCTGGCTCATGCCGGTCAGCGTCACGCCCAGCAGCGTGCGGCCGTGGAAGGCGCCGTCAAAGGCGATGACCCCGGAGCGGTTGGTATGGGCGCGGGCGATTTTAATCGCGTTCTCCACTGCCTCCGCGCCGCTGGTGAAGAAGACGCTCTTGTAGGCCTCTTCGCCGCCAACCAGCTGGTTAAGCCGCTGCGCCAGTTCGATGTAGCCCGGATAGGCCACCACCTGAAAACAGGCGTGCGACACCAGCCCCAGCTGGCGCGTAACGGCGTTGACCACCGCCGGATGGTTGTGCCCGACGTTGAGCACGCCGATGCCGCCGACGAAGTCGAGATAGCGGTTGCCTTCGACGTCCCACACTTCGCTGCCCTTTGCGCGCTCAATCACCAGCGGGTGCGCGGTGACCACGCCGCGCGGCACGTTCTGCTCGCGCGCGTCCAGCAGCAAACTGTTGTCTGAATAGGTCTGTTGTTTGGCGATGACATTCTGCATTTTTTACCTCATCCACGTAACGTTCGGTTGGCTCAAGTATCGCAACCCACTGGTTTAGCATGCTGCCGTTATGGGTAAGGCTGCGGCATTTCCTGTCAAAATCGGTGCCCTTACAGCAGGGAAATTTCTTAACCTGATGCGCGGCGGGCAAGCGCCGTTAAGGCGCGCACGCCATAGGGGATCAGCTCGTCGTTAAAGTCGTAGGCGGAGTGGTGCAGCGGCCGCGACGGCGCCGAGCCAATCCAGAGATAGGCGCCCGGCTTCGCCTGCAGCATAAAGGCGAAGTCCTCTGAGGTGAGCGCGGGCTGGCGCGCGACGCGGGCGCTGAATCCCGCCTCGCTGAGCGCTTCAACGGCAAGCTTCGCCTCTGCCTCGCTGTTTATCGTGGCCGGGTAGTAGCGCAAATAGTTCACTTCCGCCTGCAGGCCGTGTGCGGCGGTAACGTGATGCGCCATCTCGCGCAGCCGCGCTTCGAGCGTATCCTGCGCCGTCGGGCTGAAGGTGCGCACCGTGCCGGTGATCGACGCCTCCGCCGGGATCATGTTGTGCGAGAAGCCGCCCTGCATGCGCGTCACGCTCAGCAGCGCCGCTTCGCAGGGATCGATGGCGCGCGCCACCAGCGTATTGAGCTGCACCACCAGTTCGCTGGTCGCCAGCAGCGTGTCGCGCGTCAGATGCGGCTGCGCGGCGTGGCCGCCGCCGCCTTTTACCCTAATATCGAAGCGGTCCGCCGCCGCCATAATGGCGCCGGGACGGGTCTGCACCTCACCGAGCGGCAGCTCCGGCCAGTTGTGCAGCGCATAGACCGCCTCGCAGGGAAAGCGGCTGAACAAGCCGTCGTCGATCATCGCCTTCGCGCCCGCCAGCCCCTCTTCCGCCGGCTGAAAGATAAAGTAGATCGTGCCGTTGAAGTCGCCCGTCTCCGCCAGCTGCTGCGCCGCGCCGAGCAGCATCGCGGTATGCCCGTCGTGGCCGCAGGCGTGGCAGACGTTCGCCGTCCTGCTTTTCCAGGGCGCGTCGCCCTGATCCTGCATCGGCAGCGCGTCCATATCGGCGCGCAGCCCAATCGCCCGCCTGCCGTCGCCGCGCGTCAGCACGCCGACCACGCCGGTTTTGCCGATGTTGCGATGGACCTTCAGCCCCAGCTGGTGCAGAAAGCGCGCCACGATGTCGCCGGTGCGCGTCTCCTGATAGCCCAGTTCCGGGTGGGCATGCAGATCGCGCCGCAGCGCGACAAGAGCGTCAATGTTCATTAATAACCTCGCGCGCGGTCGATCAGACCGATCATCGGTTCGCCGCGCTGATAGCGACGCAGGTTCTCGAGCAGCGCGGCCACGGCGCTCTCGTTTTGCGTCTGGCTGGCGATATGCGGCGTCAGCCAGATAGCGGGATGACGCCAGAAGGGATGGGACGGCGGCAGCGGCTCGGGATCGGTGACGTCGATTACCGCCGCGCCGAGCTGGCCACTGTCGAGCGCCGCCAGCAGATCGGCATGATGCAGCTGCGCGCCGCGTCCCGCCTGCACCAGCGCCGCGCCCGGCGGTAGCTGGCTAAAAAGATCGCGGTTCAGCAGGCCGCGCGTCTCCGCCGTCAGCGGCAGCAGGCAGACCAGAATGTCGCTGCGCGCCAGAAACGCGCTGAGCTGCCCGTCACCGTGAAAGCACGCGACGCCGTCGAGCTGGCGCGGCGTGCGGCTCCAGCCGGCGCAGTCGAAGCCGAGCGTTGCCAGCTGCCGCAGCGCGGCCTGGCCCAGCTCGCCGAGCCCCATCACGCCGACGCGCCGCGTGGCGGCGGGCCGGACGCTGTGCGCCAGCCACTGCGCCTCGCGCTGCTGCTGCAGGTAGCGCACCATATCGCGATGCAGGCCGAGCACCGCGAAGGTGACATACTCCACCATGCCCTGGGTCAGGCCCGGCTCGATCATGCGCACCACCGGCAGGTCGGGCGGCAAGGCGGCAAGATCGAACTGATCGGCGCCTGCGCCCACCGACAGCAGCGCTTTCAGGTTGGGCCAGGTTTCCATCAGCCTTTCCGGCGGCTGCCAGGCGATCAGCATTTCGATCTCATGCGGGTTGCCGCTTTCCGGCCAGAGATGCAGCTGAATATCGGGCGCGTGCTGCGCCAGCCACTGCTGCCACAGCGCGCCGCGCTGGGGATCTGATTTATAGAGGATCTGCATCAGGCCATCGCCTGGGTCATCAGGCCGAACGCCTGCATGGTATCCGCCTGCGGCGTCCAGGGCGTGCCGCGCACCATGGTGGTGGGATTGTCCACCTGCGCCAGCCCGAGCGTGGCGAGCCAGCCGGCCAGCGGCAGCGCAGCGTCGGTGTCGATGCGCACGAACTCGCCGCGCAGCCCCTGCATCAGCGAGGCGACCAGCGCCTGCGCCAGCGGAAAATCCTGCGCGATAATCGGGCCAATCGCCCAGCCGTGGCCGAAGCGGCGCAGGCTGGCGAAGCCGTGAACCTGATGCTGCGCATCCTCCAGCAGCACGGTCTGATGCTGGCTGACGATATGCGCCATCAGCTGCGGGCGCAGCATGCCGTGCGCCTGCTGGTCGAGCGCGGTCAGCGTCGGCACGTCCTGCGCCTGCGCGCGGCGAAGCGTCACTCCCGCCGGGATCGCCACGGGCGGCACCGCCTCCAGCGCGCGCGTCTGGTGCTGGAGGATCTGCCCGGTGGTGACAAAGCCGAGCTTCTCATAGAGCCCTTTGCCCATCTCGGTGGCGTGCAGCCGCACGTTGTGCTCGGGCACCTTCTCCAGCAGAGTCAGCATCAGCTGTTTGCCCAGCCCGCGGCCCTGCTGCTGGCCATCCACCATCACCAGCCCGATGGTGGCAGCGCGTTCGCCCCAGCGCCAGAGAATGGCGCTGCCGAGCAGTTTGCCCTGCTCTTCAATCACCACGCCTTCGCCGAAGGTCATCGCCTGCTGCCAGTCTTCACGACGGTGCGGCCATTTCAGCTGCTGCGTCATGGCGTAGCACTGCTCCAGATCCTGCGCGTTCATGGCGCGAAAAAGTGCGGTCATGGTTTTCTCCTTACATCATGCCTGGCTTTTTAAATGCGCTGCCCTCTACGCTATGGCAGCGCTAGTGTATGGGATCGGTGAGCGGCGCAGCCGGTCTCGCGATCCGCAGAGAGAGTGGCAGCTCAGCGCGCACTGCCCGGGGACACTATGGCAAGCAAGATAGCCCTATTCCGCCTTTAAAATCTCTTCGTGCTCATCCAGCCACCCCTGCCGCAGCTCCGGCACGGCGCGCTTCAGCCGCTCGAAATAGAGTTCGCTGGTCGGCTTGTCGTAATCGTCCCGCGCCAGCTGGGTGACGATGCGCCCCGACTTCATCACCACGATGTTGTCGCACACCGCGCGCACCGCGTGCATATCGTGGCTGATAAACAGCACCGACAGGCCCAGCTCGCGCCGCAGCTCGCTGATCAGATCCAGCACCGCCGCGGCAACCACGGTGTCGAGCGCCGAGGTCACTTCGTCGCACAGGATCAGATCCGGCTCCGCCGCCAGCGCGCGCGCCAGGTTAACGCGCTGCTTCTGCCCGCCGGAGAGCGCCCAGGGGCGTCGCCACAGCACGCTGCGCGGCAGCTTCACCAGATCGAGCAGCTGATGCAGCCGCTGGGTCAGCGCCTGCCCGCGCAAGCCGTGAAACAGCGCCAGCGGACGCGACAGGATGCGCTCGACGCTGTGCGCCGGATTGAGCGCGGTGTCCGCCATCTGAAACACATACTGAATGCGGCGCAGCTCGTTGTCAGGCCGCTTGTGCATATCGCCCGCAATATAGTGGCCGTTGAACAGCATATGACCGTGGCAGGGCGCGTTAAGGCCGGCGATGGCGTGCGCCAGCGTGGTTTTGCCCGATCCCGACTCGCCGATAATGCCGATCGCCTGCCCTTTCCACAGCTGCAGGTTGATATCCTCCAGGATACGGATCTTCGGCTGCCCGTCGCTGCCGCGCGGGCCGTAGCCGGCAGAGAGGTCGCGCACCTCCAGCAGCGGCTGCAGCTCACCGCGCGCCTGATGCCACGGGCTGGGGCGCTCTTTCTGCCGCGCCGCGTCCATCAGCAGCCGCGTATACTCCGCCTGCGGCGCGCCGATCAGCCGTTCAGTGGTGCCATATTCGGCAATCTGGCCGCGCAGCAGCACCAGAATGCGGTCCGCCATCTGCGCCACCACCGCCAGATCGTGACTGACGTAGATGGCGGTGACGCCGCGCTGCGCCACCACGCGACGAAAGGCTTTCAGCACTTCTACCTGGGTGGTGACGTCGAGCGCCGTGGTCGGCTCGTCGAGGATCACCACGTCGGGATCGCCGATCAGCGCCATCGCGGTCATCAGACGCTGCAGCTGCCCGCCAGAAACCTGATGCGGCCAGCGATCGCCGATGGTGTCGGGGTTGGGCAGCGCCAGCTCGCGGAACAGCGCCACCGCCTTGGCTTTCGCCGCCTTGCGCGTCATGGTGCCGTGGATCACCACCGGCTCGATCACCTGATCGATAATTTTCATGCCGGGGTTAAACGAGGCCGCCGCGCTCTGGGCAATATAGGCCACTTTGTTACCGCGAAATTCGCGCAGCTGCTGCGGGCTCAGGCCGTTGACGTCGACGCCCGCCACGTGAATATTGCCCTCGGCGATGCGGCAGCCGGGACGGGCATAGCCCATCAGCGCCATGGCGATAGTGGTTTTGCCGGAGCCGGATTCGCCAATCAGCGCCAGCACCTCTCCTTTCTGCACGGTAAAACGAATATCGGACACCAGATCGATGGCGTCGCCCTTGTCGCTCTGCGCCGTGACGCGCAGCTTATCCACGGTAATCACCGGCATGGCGGTGTGCGGCATCACGTTCATACGCCCTCCTTCGCCAGCGTCAGCGGACGCATCTGCTGCAGACTGTCGATAAACAGGTTGGCGCCGATGGTCAGGCTGGCGATCGCCAGCGCAGGCATCAGCACCGCCGGCGAGCCGTCGAACAGCCCCTGAATGTTTTCACGCACCAGCGTGCCCCAGTCGGCGTAAGGCGGCTGCACGCCGAGGCCGAGAAAGCTCAGGCCGCTCAGCAGCAGCACGATATAGACGAAGCGCAGGCCAAAGTCCGCCAGCATCGGGTGCAGCATATTGGGCAAAATATCGTGAATGGCGACGTACCAGCGGCTTTCGCCGCGCAGCCGCGAGGCGCGCACATAGTCCATATTGCGCAGGCTGCCTGCCATGGCGAAGGCGATGCGGAACGCGCCCGGCCAGTAGGTAAAGATGGCGGTAAGCAGCAGCATCGGCAGCGACGAGCCAAAGACCGCCACGATCATCAGCGACAGCACCTTGCCCGGCAGCACCAGCATGGCGTCGTTGACGCGCCCCAGAATCTCCTCCAGCCAGCGGCCGGTCACCGCCGCCAGCAGCGCCAGCAGCGTGCCGATCAGGCTGGCGCCGATGGCCGCGCCCAGCGCCAGGCCTATCGAGAACTTCGCGCCATAGAGGATGCGGCTGAGAATATCGCGCCCCAGCGCGTCGGTGCCGAGCCAGTTGTCGGCGGTAAAGCCGCCGAACAGCGGCCCGCCGCCGATATCCTCGACGTTGTGCGGCGCCAGCTGGTTGCCGAAAATCGCCATCAGCAGCCAGAACAGCGACACCACTAAACCGAGCCGCCCGGAGATCGACAGCGACTGAAAGAAACGAACGGGAAGTAAGGTATTCATGCGCTTCTCCATTTCGGGTTGAAGGCGATGGTGAGCACGTCCGCCAGCAGCAGCAGTAGCAGATAGCAGCCGGCGAACAGCATCACGCAAAACTGCACCACCGGCAGGTCGCGGTTGCTGACCGCATCCACCAGCTGGCTGGCGAGGCCGGGATAGCTAAAGATGGTTTCGATAATGATCACCCCGCCGAACAGATAGGAGAGGCTAAGCGAGATGGCGTTGGCGATGGGGCCGACCGCGTTGGGCAAGGCGTGGCGCAGCACGGCGCGCAGCGGCGAAACGCCTTTCAGCAGCGCCATCTCCAGATAAGGGCTGTCGAGCTGGTTGATAATGGCGGCGCGCGTCATGCGCGCCATCTGCGCCACCAGCACGCAGCAGAGAGTCAGCACCGGCAGCGCATAGGCCTTCAGATAGCTGACCAGATCCATATTGGGCGAGCCGAAGGACATCGCCGACACCCAGTGCAGCTTCACGGCGAAGATCAGCACCGCCACCGTCGCCACCAGAAACTCCGGCACCGCCACCATCGCCATGGTGCTGACCACCAGCGCGCGATCCAGCAGCGAGCCGCGCGTCATTGCGGCGGTAATGCCGATCGCCAGCGCCAGCGGCACGCAGATCAGCGTGGTGATGGCCGCCAGCTCAAAGGTGGCGGGAATGCGCTGCGCCACCAGCTGCATCACCGGCAGGTGGCTGGCGAACGAGGTGCCGAAATCGCCCTGCAGCATACCGCCCAGCCAGCTGAAGTAGCGCAGCAGCAGCGGCTGATCCAGCCCGAGCTGGGCGCGCAGCGCCGCCACCGTCTCCGGCGTGGCGTTTTGCCCGAGGATCATCTGCGCCGCGTCGCCCGGCAGCAGGCTGGTGATAAAAAACACCACCGCCGAGACGATCAGCAACGTCAGGATGCCGGCGCCGGTGCGGCGGGCGATCAGGAACAGCATGTATCGGTTCATCGGCGTTCTCCATCAGAGAGAGGGTTAAGCGGACAGCCAGGCGAATTCGTGGAAGCGGTAGCCCATCATCATGCCGGAGGGCCAGGCTTCGACGCCCTTCACCTTTTTGCTGTAGCCGTCGGTGGAGCTGATAAAGGTCGGGATAATGGTGCCGCAGTGGTCGTAGATCAGCTTCTGCATATCGCCGTACATCTGCTTGCGCTTCGCCTGATCCCGTTCGCCGCGCGCCGCCACCACCAGCTGGTCGAACTGCGGGTTTTTCCAGCCCGACTCGTTATTGGGCGCGCCGGAGAGGTAGAACTGCGAGAAGAGCATATCGAGCGTTGGACGCGGGTTGATCGAGCCGTAGCCCACCGGATCTTTGGTCCAGTGCGTCGACCAGTAGCCGTCATAGGGCACGCGGCGCACTTTGACGTTGATACCGGCATTGCGCGACACCTGCTGGATCAGCTGGCCGCCCTCCACCGCGCCTTCGATGTTCGGCGTGGTAATAATCTCGACCGTCGCGCCCTTCATCCCCGCCTTCTCGATATGGAATTTGGCTTTCTCGACGTCAAGCGGACGCGGCTTCAGCTCGGCGTTGTAGAGCGGGTGCCACGGCGGCACCGGCGTGTCGTTGCTGACGTCGCCGTAGCCCTGCAGCACGGTTTTCACCAGCATCTCGCGCGGCTGCAGATATTTCAGCGCCAGCACGAAATCTTCGTTGCTGCCGGGTTTGATATCGGTGCGCACGATGAGGTTGGTGTACATGCCCGATTTGCTCTCCAGCACGCCGAAGTCGCTGGTGGCCTTAATGCGCTTGCAGTCGTTGGCGCTCAGAGTAGAGACGATGTGCAGATCGCCCGACATCAGAGCGTTGACGCGCGCCGCCTGGTCGGTGACGCCCAGCAGCTCGACTTCGTCGAGGTGCGGCAGGCCCGACTTAAAGTAGTGGGGGTTTTTCGTGCCGACCGAGCGCACGCCCGGCGTAAACTCTTTGCAGACGTAAGGCCCGGTGCCGATCCCTTTGGTGAAATCTTTGGTGCCGTCCTGCACGATTAAAAACGGCGGCGCGGCGAGAATATAGGGCAGATCGAAGTTCGCCTGGCTCAGCACCAGCTGTACTTCATTGTCGTTAACCGCGCTCAGCGTCTGGAACTGCTCGGCGATTTTAAAGGCGTTAGAGGCGACCGCGGCATCTTTATGGCGGCTCAGCGAATAAATCACATCTTTAGCGGTGAGCGGCTTGCCGTCGTGAAAGGTGACGCCGCTGCGCAGCTTGATCTGCCAGGTGATACCGTCGCTGGAGTCGAGCGAAGAGGCGAGCGCGGGCAAGGCTTTGAGATCTTTATCCAGCTCGGTCAGGCCGTTGTAGAACATGCACTGGCGCGTATAGTCGCCGCTGTTGTTGGCTTTGGCGGGATCGAGGGTATCGGTGGCGGAGGCGTTGGACATGGCGGCGCGGATTTTGCCGCCTTTCACCGGCGTTTCGGCGGCGAAGCCCAGCTGCGGGAAGCCGATAATGCCGCTGCTCATCACCGCCCCGGCGGAGAGCATTTTCATCAGGCCGCGGCGCGACAGCGTGCCTTCGGTCAGCATGCGCGTCAGCGCGTTATTATCATTTTTACTCATCTGCGTACCCTCAATAAGCGTTTAAGTTCACCTGGAATGCAAGCATTAAGAGAAACGATCTTTGGCTTTGTAATAGAGTCCGGCCAGCGGCAAAAACCACGGCTTGCCGTGATAGCCAGGCAGTGCGGGCCAGGCGTCGCGCTGCCAGGGGTTGCGGTTGCTTTTTTCGGCAATAAGATCCGCCATCACCGCGCCCATCCACACCGACATCTGCGTGCCGTGGCCGCTGTAGCCCATCGAGTAGAAGACGCCGTCATGTTCGCCCGCGTGCGGCAGCCGGTCGGCGGACATATCCACCATCCCGCCCCAGCAGTAGTCGATACGCGCCTGCGCCAGCGCGGGGAAAAGGCTCGCCATCGTCGCCTGCAGGATCTCGCCGCTGCGCGAATCGGAGGTGGGGTTGCTCACCGCGAAGCGCGCGCGGCCGCCGAACACCAGCCGCCGGTCGGCGGTGGTGCGAAAGTAGTTGCCGAGATTCAGCGAAGTGACGTAGGTGCGATCCTGCGGCAGCACCTGGCGGATCAGCGCCTCACCCAGCGGCTCCGTCACCACAATAAAGCTGCCCACCGGCACGATGCGGCGCTGGAACCAGCGAAACGGCCCGACGTTGGAGCAGCCGGTCGCCATCAGCACTTTATCGGCGAGGATCTCCCCTTTTGCCGTCTGCACGCGGTGACGATAGCCGTCAAGGCGGGTTAAGCCGGTCACGGCGTGGTGCGGGAAAATTTTCGCCCCGCTGCGCGCCGCCACTTCCGCCAGCCCGACGCCGAACTTGCCCATATGCATCTGGCCGCCGCGCTTTTGCAGCAGCCCGCCGTGAAAGGCGTCGCTGTTGACTTCGCGACGGATCGCCACCTGGTCAAGCAGCTCGATGTCCGGATCCACGGTGCGGCGCATCAGCTCCCACGCCTCGCGCAGCCCGGCGAAATGGGACGCCTTGCTGGCGAGCTTGAGCTTGCCGCACAGGCGGAAATCGCAGTCGATCTGCTCGTTGCGCACCAGCTGTTCGACGTAGCTCACCGCGTCGTCATAGGCGCGGTAAAAGCGCGTCGCTTTCTCGATGCCCTGGCTCGCCACCAGCGAGGCGAAGTTCTGCGCCACGCCGGTGTTGCAGTGTCCGCCGTTGCGCGCCGAGGCCTGGCTCATCACCTCGCCGCCCTCCAGCAGCACCACGTCGAGGCCGCTGCGCGCCAGGCTCAGCGCCGCTGAGACGCCGGTAAAGCCGCCGCCGATCACCACCACGTCGGCGCGCGACGGCAGCGAACCCGGCGCCACGCCGTGAAAGGCGGGCGCGGTGGCCTGCCAGAAGGATTCGAGTTTCATTGCGCTATCCTCAGAGGCCGACCACGGCAGGCAGGCCGCCAATGTCGTTGATTTCGGTGTAGCCGTAGTACGGGTTCGCCGGTTCATGGCCGCGATTAACCCAGGCCTTGTGCGTAATGCCGAGGTCGTGCGCCGTCATCAGGTCGTAGCGGAAGCTGGAGGAGACGTGCAGGATCTCGTCTGGACGGCAGTTGAGCTTCTGCAGCATATATTCAAAGCCTTTCATCTGCGGCTTATAGGCGCCCACTTCCTCGGCGGTGATCGCCAGATGGATCGGCGCGCCCAGGCGCGGAATATGGTGCGGCAGCAGATCCTTCATCGAGTTGCTGAGCAGCACCAGCGGAAATTCGGTTGCCAGTTTCGCCAGCCCCGCCGGCACGTCGGGATGCGGTCCCCAGGTGGCGCAGTCGGTGTAGATATAGTCGCTGTCTGCCTTGTCCCACGCCACGCCCCACTTTTTGCAGGTGCGCTGTATCGCGTTGCTGACCACGTCGTAGTAGGGCTTCCAGGCGCCCAGCACCTCATCCATACGGTAGCGGGCGAAATCGGTGGTGAACGCCTGCATCTCGCTCGCCGCCACGCGCGCCTCGAAGCAGCGCGCCGCCGCGCCCGCCATATCGAAGTTAATCAGCGTGCCGTAACAGTCAAAGGTGATGTATTTCGGTTTAAACAGTGCCATGACGCGACCTCGTCTCTATCAGGAAAGTTAAAAATCGATCAGTACGCTTTTCTGGCGCTGGCAGGCCTGAAACGCCTGCCGCCCCAGATCTTTGCCGATGCCGGAGCCGAGAAAGCCGCCGGTGGGAATGATAAAGTCGCCGGAGCGGCCGTAGCGGTTAATCCATACCGTGCCGGCGTCGATGGCGCGCATCGCCCGCATGGCGCGCGGCAGGCTCAGGGTGTGCACCCCGGCGCACAGGCCGTAGGTGTCGTGCGCCGCCAGCCGCAGCCCCTCTTCTTCATCGTCAAAGGTCTGCACCGTCAGCACCGGGCCGAAGATCTCCTGCTGCACCGCCGGGTTATCCTGCGCGACGCCGCACAGCAGCGTGGGCTGCCAGAACCAGCCCGCTTCGGTGTCGGCGAAACGCTCGCCGCCGACCAGCACTTCCGCGCCCTGCGCCTTCGCGGCGGCGATCACCGAGGCGACTTTGTTGCCCTGACGTTCGTCGATCAGCGGCGCGTAGCGGCTGTCGCCGTGCCAGGTCGCGCCGGGCTGCACGCTGCGGCACAGCGCGGCGAGGCGATCGAGCAGCGGCGCGGCGATGGCGCGCTGCACAATCAGGCGGGTGCCGGCGACGCACGCCTGGCCGCCGTTGGCGGTAAAGCCGCGCAGAATGCGCTGCGCCAGCACCTCGATGTCGCCCGCGTCGTCAAACACCAGCTGCGGACTTTTGCCGCCCAGCTCCAGCGTTACCGGCTTCATGCCGTGCTGCGCCACGTCGCTCATAATGCGCGCGCCGGTCAGGGTCGAGCCGGTGAAAGAGACCTTGCGCACCAGCGGATGGGTCACCAGCGCATGGCCGGTCACCGCGCCGCTGCCCTGTACGATATTGAGCACGCCGGCAGGCAGCCCGGCCTGCAGCGCCAGTTCCGCCATGCGCACGGTGGAAAACGGCGTCAGTTCGGAAGGCTTGAGCACCACCGCATTGCCCGCCGCCAGCGCCGGGCCGCACTTCCATGACGCCATCGACAGCGGAAAATTCCACGGCGTAATGGCGCCTATCACGCCGTAGGGCTCGGCGATCAGCATGCCGAGGCTGCTGTCGCGCGTTGGAAAGAGATCGCCGCTGTATTTGTCGGCGCACTCGGCGTAGAAGCGGATCGCTTCGGCGGTGAACGGAATTTCATGCTGCGCCACATCGCTAATCGGACGGGTGGATCCGAGCGCCTCCAGCTGCGCCAGCAGGCTGTCCTGCTCGATCAGATCGGCCCAGCGGCGCAGCACCCGGCCGCGTTCGCGCGGCGCGCAGCCTGACCAGCCGCTGCTTTTCAGCGCCTGATGGGCGATCTGCACCGCGCGGTCGACGTCGGCGGCGTCCGCCTCATGCAGCGTGGCGTAGATCCTGCCGTCTGAGGGGCGCTTTACCGCAAACGCCGCGCCTTGGCTCTGAACGTGCTGGCCGTCGATATAGTGGCCAACCGGAAGCGAAACTTTTTCAGGGTCGAAACTTAACATGGAAAATTCCTTATTTTTCACACCCGTCAAACCAAAGGGAATTAGCGCTGTCGCAAGGCTTATATTCAGCGTTAATAAGCTCATGCAAAAAGGTAATGCAGAAAGTATGCCAGCCAGCTAAAAAATAAAAATGCGTTTAAAACAGCGCAAAAAAATTTTGTGCCGTATTGAAAGCGGAAATTTTGCGTAATTGCCGAAGGAATAAACAGATGATTTAGCTCACAAAAATCATGCATTGCCGTGGTGCATCGCGCATGAAACTTGCACTAAAATGGCGAACCACGAGAAAAACCTGACGCAGCGCACAAAATAAAAAAAGCGTTTGCCGCTTTCGCCGCAAACGCCTGCTGTAAGAAATTATAAAAAAGGGTTGAGGATTAATTCAGGCTGCCAATATGGAACGCCTTCTGTTCCAGATATTCTTCAATACCATAGCGCGATCCTTCACGCCCGATCCCGGATAATTTTACGCCGCCGAACGGCGCCACTTCTAATGAGATCGCGCCGGTATTAAAGCCGACCATGCCAAATTCCAGCGCTTCGGCGACGCGCCATGCGCGACGAATATTCTCAGTGAAGAAATAGGCGCCGAGCCCATAGGGGGTGTCGTTGGCCATGGCGATCGCCTCTTCTTCCGTGTCGAAGATAAACAGCGGCGCCACCGGGCCAAAGGTCTCTTCATGAGCGATACGCATCTGCGCGGTGACCTCGCCCAGCACCGTTGGCTGTACGTACGTGCCGTTGCCGTGGCTGGTTCCGCCGGTCAGCAGCGCCGCGCCCTGAGCAAGGGCATCCTCGATATGGCTGTTGACCTTCTCGACCGCGCGCGCGTTAATCAGCGGGCCGATGGTGCTGCCGGGCGCAAACCCGTCGCCGACTTTTAGCGTGGCGACCGCCTCGAGCAGCTTCGACGCGAAGCGCGCATAGATGCCGCGCTGCACCAGAATGCGGTTGGCGCAGACGCAGGTCTGTCCGGCGTTGCGGAATTTGCTCACCATTACGCCCGCCACCGCGATATCGACATCGGCGTCGTCGAAGACGATAAAAGGCGCGTTGCCGCCCAGCTCCAGGCTGAGGCGTTTGACGCTGTCGGCGCTCTGCTGCATCAGCAGCTGGCCGATGCGCGTCGAGCCGGTAAAGGAGATTTTCCGCACCAGGCGACTGCCGGTCAGCGCCGCGCCGATCTCCGTCGGCAGGCCGGTCACCACCTGCAGCACGCCGGCGGGAAAGCCCGCGCGCTCCGCCAGCACCGCCAGCGCCAGCGCCGAAAGCGGCGTCAGCTCCGACGGCTTGACGATAATCGGACAGCCCGCCGCCAGCGCCGGCGCGACTTTCCGCGTAATCATGGCGATGGGAAAATTCCACGGCGTGATGGCCGCTGCGACGCCGACCGGCTGTTTCAGCACCAGAATGCGGCGATCCTCGCTCGGCGCGGGAATGGTATCGCCGTAGATGCGGCGCGCCTCTTCGGCAAACCACTTCACAAAGCTGGCGCCGTAGAGCACCTCGCCTTTCGCCTCCGCCAGCGGCTTGCCCTGTTCGGCGGTCATGATGGTCGCCAGATCGTCAGCGTGGGCGAGGATCAGCTGATGCCACTTCTCCAGCAGCGCGGCGCGGCTGGCGTTGGGGGTTTTACCCCACGCGACGCGCACCGACTCGGCGCAGGCGATGGCCGCCTCCGTCTCCGCGCGGCCCAGCGCCGGAATGGTCGCCAGCGTTTCGCCGCTGGCGGGATCGGTCACCGGCAGGGTTTCGCCGTTGTGCGCCGCCTGCCAGCGGCCGTCGAACAGCGCCTGCTGACGCAGCAGATCGGGATCCTGTAGTTGAAGACGCGACATCTCACTCCCCTCTTTGATCGGTTTTATTTCACTTTATCGCGTCGTCTCAGCGCAGGATGTTTTTCTCGCCAGGCAATAGCCTTAATCAGCGAGTTTTGTGGGCGGAAAGAAAATTTTATGCCGCGCGACTGCTATGCTCAGTTTTTAAACAAGGAGATAACCATGAGCGATCATATGTGGCGAGCGGTTGATGATTACTTCACCGAGACGCTGGTCAAACCGGATGCGGTGCTGCAGGGGGTGCTGGCACGCAATGCGGAAGCGGGCTTGCCGCCGATTGACGTGGCAGCGAACCAGGGCAAGCTGCTTTATCTGCTGGCGCGCATGATGAACGCCTCGCGTATTCTGGAGATCGGCACGCTGGGCGGCTACAGCACGCTGTGGCTGGCGCGCGCCCTGCCGGAGAATGGCCGCATCGTTACGCTGGAGTTTTCGCCGCAGCATGCGCAGGTGGCGCGTGCCAATTTCGCCGAGGCGGGCGTGGCGGATAAAATCGAGCTGCTGGTCGGGCCGGCGCTGGAGAGCTTGCCGCAGCTGCAGGGGCCGTTCGATATGATCTTTATCGACGCCGATAAGCGCAATAATCCGCACTACCTGCGCTGGGCGTTGAAGCTGGCGCGCGTCGGCAGCGTGATTATCGGCGATAACGTGGTGCGCAGCGGGCGCATTGTCGACTCACAGTCAACGGACGAAAACGTACAGGGGCTGCGACACTATCTGCGCGACGTCGGCGACAGCCCGCACCTGACGGCGACCGCGCTGCAAACCGTCGGCAGTAAAGGCTGGGATGGCCTGCAGCTGGCCATCGTCGAGTCGCTGCCCGATTAGATCTGGAAGTCGATAACCGGCTCCTCTTCGCTCTGATAGGAGAGCGCCTGACGTTTGATCTCTTCCAGCGAGAGGTTGGCGTTGCACAGTTCCATAAACTGCCAGACATAGTTGCGCTGTAGCTGTCCGCGCTTCAGGCCCAGCCAGACGGTATTGGCGTCAAACAGATGGTGGGCGTCGATACGCACCAGCCCCTCATTCTGCTGGGTTTCACACGCCTGATCGGCAAGGATGCCGACGCCTAACCCCAGTTCCACATAGGTTTTCACCACGTCGGAGTCCTGCGCGCTCAGCACGATATCGGGTTTCAGCCCGGCGCTCTGGAAGGCGCGGTCGACGCGCGAGCGTCCGGTGATACCCTGACGATAGGTGATAAGCGGGTAACGGCTTAGCGTGCTGAGCGAAACCGGCTGCTGCTGCACCAGCTCATGATCGCTCGGCACCAGCAGCGCGTGATGCCAGCTAAACCACGGGAACGCCGCCAGGCTGCTGTTATTAACCAGCAGCTCACTGGCGATACCGACATCCGCCTCACCTGCCAGCAGCATGGCGACGATCTCCTGTGGCGATCCCTGATTTAACTCCAGCCGCACGTTGGGATAGAGCTGGCGAAACGCCTTGATGATGCGCGGCAGGCTGTAGCGCGCCTGGGTGTGCGTGGTGGCGATGGTCAGGATGCCGCTGGTTTCATTGGTGAAGACGTCGGCCAGACGGCGCACTTTGCCCGCCTCGTCGAGAATGCGTTCGGCGATGGTCAGCAGCGCTTTACCCGGTTCGGTCATGCCCAGCAGTCGCTTGCCGCGACGAATAAAAATCTCCACGCCCAGCTCATCTTCCAGGTCGCGGATATGGCGACTGACGCCCGACTGCGAGGTAAATAGCGTGTTTGCCACTTCCGTCAGATTGAACTCGCAGCGCGCCGCCTCACGGATGATTTTAAGTTGCTGGAAATTCACGATATTTACCTCCCTTTACGAAATTGTTATCTCCGATGGTAAGAAGGTTTATTGATATCAACAAATAATAAAAACTTCGCGCTTATGCGTATGGGGAATATGGGTCGATGGAAAAATGCCTACTCAAGGTAGGTAGTGCTGGTGAGCTCACAAATTAAACCCGCTGTGGTTAGAAGAGCTTGAATAGATTGGCTCTCCGGTTATACCTTAATACCACTATAAAGTGTAGGGATAAATTATGCGCGCTTCACTACTGTGTAAGGGAGAGTTTTAATGTTTAAAAGTTTCTTATCGATATTGTTCACTGAAATCTTATTTCCTGTCTGGATTTTTGCTAGCGCCTCTCTTTTTATTTATTTCTTTCCGAATTACTGGCTTATATTTACCGTGATATCAATATTTATCTTTATTTTCGTTCATCCCATTTTATTTGGCCGCTATGATAATTTTGACAAACAACCTTGTTTTAAACAGAGGTTTTATGTCTCATCGAGTATATTCATGGTTAACAGATGAAAACGGCCCAACGATGGCGGGTCCGTCGCGGGTGTTAGGCGCGAAGGGGCAATTGAACTAAAATCCCCAACGCATAACGTCAATATCCCTGTGGATGAAAAAATATCAAGAAATTCACAGAAAGAAGGCTGCAGTTAGCCACCCCTACACTGTGAGGCAATATACGAGGCGATAAAGAGCAAATATCATGTTTAAAACTTTTTTATCACTTATTTTTAATGAAGGGCTTATTCTGGCTAGCCTGACTGGACTGGGATTTTTTTACCTTGAGTGTCTCCCAGCGTACTGGCTGCCATTAACAGTTATTTCAGTGGTTATACTTATCATTGTGCTCCCCAAATTCACCGCAAAATTTGATAAGTATGATAAATAATCAACAAAAAAGGAATTTTATGTCTAATCCAGCATATTTATGGTTAACCGATGAAAACGGCTCACCGATGGCGGGTCCGTCGCTAGTGTCGGGGCGCGAAGGCGCGATTGAACTGAAATCTCTTACTCACAACGTTAATATCCTTGTGGATGGAAATACCGGGAGTTTAACCGGCGCACATCAGCAGCGAGCCCACATCGCACAGGCAAAAGCGGCCCCGCAGGACCGCCGGTTTATCCTGGCTGACTAGCTCACTAACAGCAGCGCGCGCTCTTCCGCCATCGGTTTGGTCAGCAGCGACAGCAAAATATCTTTTACCGCCTGCGCAGAAGGCGACAGCGGCAGACGCGCCGAGACGTTCAGCGACAGCGGCAGATTCAGCGCCGGGCTGTTGATGCGCGCCATCCAGGCCTGCGTCGATCCCACCAGCGAACGCGCGGCGGATTCCGGCAGCACCGTTACGCCCATGCCGCTGGCGACGGCGGCGGTCAGCATCGACAGCGACTCGATCTCGCCGATAATGCGCGCGCTGAGACGACGCAGCGAGAACGCCTCGTCGACCCGCTTGCGCACCGCGCTGTAATCACGCGGCAGGAACAGGCTCATCTGCGCCACCTCGGCTAAATCGACCGACGCGCCCGGACAGTCGGTCGCGCCCACTAAATAAAGCTCTTCTTTCATTAGCGGCATGCTGGTGATGCCCGCGGTCGGCGCGCGGTCATAGAGCACCGCCATATCAAGCTGGCCGTTCATGATCTTCTCATTCAGCGACGCGCCGCTGTTCTCATGCAGATAGACCAGGATGTCTGGATGCTGCTCGCGTACCGTTTGCAGCAGCGGCATGGTCAGCGACGACGCCGCCGTGCCCGGCGCCATGCCGATGGAAACCTGTCCGCTCAGCGCCTGTCCGGCGTTGATCACCGCCGTCTGCGCCTGTTCGCACTGGCGTAAAATCGTCCGCGCATGCGCATAGAGAATTTTACCGGCTTCGGTCGGCGTGACGCCGCGCTTGGTGCGGATCAACAGCTGCTGATCGAGTTCATTCTCCAGCGTGGCCACCTGTTGACTGAGCGCAGGTTGCGCGATGTGCAGCACTTCAGCCGCCTGCGTCAAACTGCCAATATCGACGATTTTTACAAAGTACTTCAGTCGTCTTAAATTCATCTTGCCTCCGTCACTTTCCCCGAATGCCAATAACATCTGTTCTTGTGGCCTGCTGGCCTCGTAGTAAACAAATTGCAATTAGCAGGCCACTTTTCGCGCGGCACCGACGCGGTGGCTGTAGAAAAATCCTAACAACCCGAAAAATAAGCGTTTCTGATTACTCATAAAGAGGTAATAAGCGGTGGGAATGGCCTGATGACCAGCGTTGCAGAGGCCAGTGCACTTCAGTGGTGCAGCACCTGCGTGCCAGACGTGCATAAAAGTGATGGCTCAGCGGGGAGAAACGGAAAAAGCGCGGTTATCCAGCAGTAAAACTTATCCAGCTCACGAAAAGCCTGCTCGACTCAGGCGAGCGAGCAGGCCAGCGGCGGGGAAGATCAGCGTTTTTTACGGTTGCGATGCATATCGATAGAGACAGCCGCCACAATAATGATGCCCTTAATAATGTCCTGCACGTAGGCATCGACGCCAACAAAGGTGAAGCCGCTTTTGATCAGGCCGAGGATCACCGCGCCAATCAGCGTGCCGGTAATACGCCCGACGCCGCCCATCAGGCTGCTGCCGCCGATGACGGCCGCGGCGATAGCATCTAGCTCGTAGGCCATCCCCATGCTTGACTGGCCGCTGCTGACGCGCGCCGCCAGCACCACGCCCGCCAGCCCGGAGAGCGCGCCGGCGATGGTATAGACGATCACCAGATACTTATTGACGTTGATGCCGGAGACTTTGGCCGAGGTCATATTGCCGCCGATCGCGTAAACATATTTGCCGTAGCGGGTATGTTTCAGGGCAATGTGGAACACCAGCGCCACCACCAGGAAAATAATCACCGGCATCGCGCCCTGGCCGATAGAGGTAAACCCATCGGAGAGGAAGCTAATTGGATTGCCCTGGGTGTAATACTGCGCCAGACCGCGCGCCGACACCATCATGCCCAGCGTGGCAATAAAGGGCGGAATGCCGGTCCGGGTGATCAGCACGCCGTTCACCAGGCCGCACAGCAGGCCGACGCCGATGCCGGCGCCAATCGGCACCACCGCAGGCATGTTCACCAGCGACGGAAACATCGGCGACAGGCTGTCGGAAGTTTGCGCCAGGCTGGCGGCGACCACCGCAGTCAGCGCAATCACCGATCCCGAGGAGAGATCGATGCCGGTGGTAATAATGACCTGCGTCACGCCGACCGCGATCACGCCGATAATCGCCACCTGCAGCACAATCAGGATCAGGCGGTTGGTGTTCATCAGAAACGACTGGTCGCGTACGTACCAGCCGGCCAGTTCGAAGATCAGCGCGATGCCGACCATCACGATAAAGATGCCGGTATCCTTCGGCAGTTTATGCCGCAGATTACCGAAGAATGACGACTGTTCAGTTGCCGGAGTGGCTGTCACTTTCATGTTGCTCATGGTTGTCTCGCGCCTCATTCGGATGCCAGCGACAAAATGGTTTCCTGGTCGGCCTCTTCTTTATCGAGGATGCCGGTAATACGTCCCTGATGCATCACCATCACGCGGTCGCTCATGCCGAGGATTTCCGGCAGTTCCGACGACACCATGATGATGGCCACGCCACGGTTGGCCAGTTCAGAGATCAGACGGTAAATTTCCGCTTTCGCGCCGACGTCGATACCGCGCGTCGGTTCATCGAGGATCAGGATTTTCGGCTGCGCCAGCAGCCAGCGGGCGATCAGCACCTTCTGCTGGTTGCCGCCGCTCAGGTTGTTGATGATCTGATCCATGGTCGGGGTTTTGATATTCAGCCGACGGATCTGATCCATACAGTCCTGCGCCATCTTGACGTGGCTGACGAAGCCACTTTTGCCGCTGTACTCCGGCATGTTGACGATGCTCATGTTCTCCATCACCGACAGCACCAGAAACAGCCCCGACTTTTTGCGGTCTTCGGTTAAAAAGGCCATGCCCTTTTCGATCGCCGTGGAAGGCGAGTCGATGTTGACCGGCACGCCGTCGATCAGCACTTCGCCGCTGTCGATGCCCTCCATGCCAAACAGACTTTCCATCACCTCGCTGCGTCCCGCGCCGACCAGACCGGCAACGCCGAGGATCTCGCCGCGCCGCACGCTGAAGCTGACGTCATGAAAGCGATCTTTGCTGCTGAGGTTGCGCACCGTCAGCACCTCTTCGCCGATGGCGTTGTTGAACTTGGGAAAGAGCTGCGTCAGTTCGCGCCCCACCATCTGGGTGATCAGCGACTGGCGCGTAAACTGCGCGGTGTGGTTGCTGCCCACCCAGCTGCCGTCGCGGAAGATGCTGATTTCATCAGTGATGGCGAAGATCTCATCCATCTTATGGCTGATGTAGATAATAGCTTTGCCCTGCTCGCGCAGGTCGCGAATGATGGTGAAGAGGTGCGCCACTTCGCTTTCGGTCAGGGCGGAGGTCGGCTCATCCATAATCACGATATCGGCGTTCCACGAGACCGCCTTGGCGATTTCCACCATCTGCTGCGCGGCGATGCTCAGATCGCCCACCAGCCGATCGGCCTTCAGGCGGATATTAAGCTGATTGAGCAGCGTCTGCGTCTGCTGATTTAGCCTGCCATGGTCGACAAAGCCAAATTTCATCGGCTCGCGCCCCAGCCAGATATTCTCCGCAACGGTCATGTAGGGCACCAGGTTAAGCTCCTGGTGGATCATGGAAATGCCGGAACGCAAGGCGTCCATGGTGTCCTGAAACTGCACCGGCTCCCCTTTAATGCGGATGGTGCCCCGATCGGGACGGTACATCCCGATCAGGCACTTCATTAAAGTGGATTTGCCCGCGCCATTCTCGCCCATCAGGGCATGTACCGATCCCGGACGCACGCGCAGCGAAACGTTATCGAGTGCCTTCACACCGGGAAAGAACTTGCTGATGCCTTCGGCTTCTAGCGCAAAAGCGGTCATACATCACCTCCGTACGGCTGAGTCGGGATCGGTTATTTCTGATTACGGTTAACGAACTGCTGCATATTATCTTTGGTGATCAGCTGATAGGGGATATCGATGACTTTCTGCACTTTTTCGCCCTTCGCCAGCTTAACGGCGGCCTGCACCGCGCCTTCGCCCTGCCCTTTGGCGTCCTGGAACACCGTGGCGACCATCTTGCCGTTCTTCAGCATCTGCAGCGCGTCCGGGGTGCCGTCCACGCCGGCGATCAGGATATGGTTGGGGTTTTTGCCCAGCGCCTGCAGCGCGCCGATAGCCATCTCGTCGTTGTTGGAGGCGATAGCCTGAATATCGTCGCCTGCGGTCAGCCAGTTGCTGACCACGTCTACCGCGTCGTTACGCATAAATTTTGCGGTTTGCTTCTGTACCACTTTGATACCGGGATATTTCGCCACCACCGCTTCGACCCCTTTGGTACGGTCGCGCGTGGATTCGTTGGCGAGGTCGCCCATCAGAATCGCGACGTTGCCTTTGCCGTTCAGCGCCTTCGCCAGCGCTTCCATCTGCAGGCGGCCCGCCAGTTCAGAGTCCGATCCCACATAGGCCATTTTGTCGGTCAGCTCCGCCTGCGGACGGCGGTTAACGAAGATCAGCGGGATGCCCGCTTTGGTGGCCTGGTCCATGATCGGCTTGACGGCGTTGGTATCCACCGGATTGACGATGATGGCGTCGACGCCCTGGCCAATAAAGTTCTGCACCTGCTGCAGCTGCTGCGAGACATCGCCTTTAGCGTCCTCTAGCTGTCCCTGCACGCCCTCTTTCTGCATCTCTTTCTGCATCGCGGTGCGCAGGATGGTCAGGAAGTTGTCGTCAAACAGCGCCATCGAGACGCCAACGGAGAGATCTTTCGCCATCGCGGCGGCGGGCAACATGCAGGCTAACAGCGTGACAGCGAGTGTTTTTTTGATGTTCATGAGTAACCCTTATTGTCGTTAACTTGCCGACGCTGCTGATACCGCGAATGAAAAATATCTTTTACATTCACTCAACGTTGCTGGCGGATTCCGGTCTGTTTATAGAGGTAAGGCTCGGCGTTCGCGCTTTTTTGTGACCAACCCCTCCTTTTTACAATCTGTTGTTTCTGCTGGATATATTTTTAAAATCACGTTCCACTTTTTGCGAATTATTTCGGCCGTGATGATAAGCAGTTTATTTATTCCATTAATCTTGTTTTTGAAATTTTTATCATAAAAGCACTGAAACAGTTGTTTTAACATCGGCAAATAACAAAACTTTGACACGCATCTAACATCTGCGGGGAAATGCGTTTAAAGTGAGATCCTGTTGGCAGTTTGAAATCTCGCCGAATCTGTTGAAAAAGCGGCAAACCGCTGCTTTTGCGAGCGTTCAGTCGGGAAAAGTGAAATCGTGCTTTGACAAGCCAGAACGGCGTCGCTACTATTCGCCCCGTTCCAACGATTCCTCTGTAGTTCAGTCGGTAGAACGGCGGACTGTTAATCCGTATGTCACTGGTTCGAGTCCAGTCAGAGGAGCCAGATTTAGAAAAGCCCGCTCAGGGAAACCTGAGCGGGCTTTTTGCTTTTTTGGCGAGGCTGTCTGAGAAAGCTATACGTGAAGCTTACAGGGCGAGCCAGCCGGCAGTTCGATATCGCAATACAGCATAAAACAGGCACGCAGCGCGAATCAAAACGCCGCAGCGCGATTAAACCTGCGGCAGCGGCGCCAGCTCCAGGCTCGATCGGAAATCATCCCCTACATAATCACCGTCCAGCAAATCGCGTCTGCGCAATTCCGGCAGCAGCCCGTTCAGCATTAAATCCTCTTGATCCGGCTGCCCCAGGCCGTGCAGCGAAATCACATCCAGCACGCCCGCCTGATAGCGCTGTTCGATCGCGTCGGCCAGCGTTTCCGGCGTACCCGCAGTAAACCAGTGGCCGGTCTCCTCTGCTTTAATAATCAGCTCGCGCAGCGTCAGCCCCTCCAGCGCAAAGCGGCGGAAGATGGCGGCGCGGCCCTGACGGCGATGCACCTGTGCCAGCGCCGGGATCAGCGCGGCGGGCAGCGGCTGGTCGAGCGGCAGATCGCGCAGGTCGAGTTCGCCGCCCAGCATATCGGCGACGCGCAGTCTGCCCTGCTCATAGTTAATGCGCTCATGCTTTTCGCGCAGGCGGCGCGCTACGTCGGCGTCGCTCTCGCCGATAATGGCGTGGAAAGAGTTCATGATCAGCGGCGGGTTATGTTCACGACCGAAACGCCGCGCGCGCTGCTGCACGTCGGCAACAAACGTCTGCGCCGCTTCAAAGGTCGGCTGCGAGGTGTAAATCACCTCGGCAAAGCGCGCGCCGAGCGAAACGCCCGCCTCTGACTGCCCGGCCTGGAACTGAACCGGCCGACGCTGCGGCGGCGGCGGCACGTTCAGCGGCCCGGCGACCTGAAAGTAGTCGCCGCGATAGTGAATCGCCTTTAGCTTCGCAGGATCAATTCTGATGCCGCCGCTGGCGGTGCGCTGCACCGCATCGCGCTGGTTGGCGTCGAACAGCGCATTAATGACCTCAATGAATTCGCTGGCGCGTGCATAGCGCGCTTCCGGCGGCGGCAGCGCGCCCTCGCCGAAATTCTCTTCGCCAACCGATGAGGTCACCGCATTCCAGCCGGCGCGGCCGCCGCTGAGATGATCGAGCGTGCCGATCTGGCGCGCCAGATGGTAGGGATGCAGCCAGCTGGTGCTGACAGTGGCGATCAGGCCGATATGGGAGGTGGCCTGACTCAGCGCCGCCAGCGCCAACAGCGGATCCTGACTGCCGGTGGTGCCCGCCAGTCCGGCAGGATCCGCCTGCAGCAGATCGGCGGTAAAGAGGCCGGTAATCTTCTCGCGCTCGGCGATTTTCGCCAGCGCGATGGCGCGCTTAATGCCGGTATCGGGCGCGCTGTCGTTGCCTGCCGCGATAACGCTGGCCGCGCCGACCAGGGTTTTCAGTTTTCTGCGATGAGATGGCGTCACGATGCGATCCTCCTTTGAGCGGTGAAGTCCGTTTTAACGCGCTGCAGCGCGTCGGCGTCGGTCAGCAGGCGCAGCCCGACGCGCGCCAGCACGCGCGCGCCGACGATCAGCGCCTGATAGCCCTGTTCAGAATTCGCCGCTTCGCGAAACGGCACGGTATGGAAAATAAGATCGTCAGGGCCGATTTTCAGCCAGGGATGCGCCGTCGGCACCGCGTGGCTGATATCCCCCGCGTCGGTGGAGACCTTGCTGCGCTGAGGCGACAGGTCGACCTGCTCGCCCGCCGCCGTCAGCTCTTCCAGCAGCAGCGCATCAAGGGCAGGATTGAGCAGAAAGTCGCGCGGCCCGACCTGATGATCGATCACTACCCGCGTGCCGGTAGCCAGCGCCACGCCGTCGGCGATGGCGCGCAAACGCGGCTCAAGCGCCTCTACCTGCTCGCGACTGTCGGCGCGAATGTAGTAGTGCGCCGCCGCGTATTCAGGGATCACGTTCGGCGCCTGGCCGCCGTTGGTGATAATGCCGTGCACCCGCACGCCATCCGGCAGCTGCTGGCGCAGCACGCTGATGCCGTTGTAGAGCAGCACCAGCGCGTCGAGGGCATTGAGGCCTTCATGCGGCGCGCTGGCGGCGTGCGACGGCCTGCCGTAAAAATGAAAATAGAGGTGGTTATTCGCCAGCGTCGCCTCGGTAAGCCGCGTCTTCCCTGCCGGATGCGCCATCAGCGCCGCATCGACGCTGTCGAGCAGGCCCGCTTCGACAAAGCGTTTTTTCACGTTGCCTTTCGGCCCGCCCGGCCCCGCCAGACCGCCCTCTTCCGCCGGCGTGCCTAATACCACCACGCGGCCGCCGGTCTGCGGCAGCGTCTCGGCCAGCGCGATCGCCGCCGCCACGCTGGTGACGCCGATCAGATTATGGCCGCAGGCGTGGCCGATGCCGATCAGCGCATCGTACTCGGCGAGAAAGGCAACCGTCGCGCCAGGTTTGCCGCTATCTTTCACGGCATAAAACGCGGTCTCGTGTCCCGCCACGTTGCGCGTCACCGCAAAGCCCTGCGCCGCCAGCAGCTGCGTCAGCTGCTCGCTGGCGAAGTACTCGTTGTTGCCGGTTTCCGGCCGTTCGAAGATCGCCTTCGACAGCGCGACGTAGCGCGCGCCATCCCTTTCCAGGCTGTTTTCCAGCTGCTGTCGGAGCATACTCATGGTCATCTTTCCCCCTCGTTGAGCGGCGCCAGATGGCGTTTCGCCTCCTGACGCACGCGCTGTAACACATGATGTTTGATATCGCCGTAGTGCGGCTCGCTGGCCAGGGTTTCGATATCCCGCTCGCGGCCAAACGGCAGCCGGATATCCTCGACGATGCGGCCTGGACGCGCCGACATCACCAGAACGCGGTCGGCGAGGAACAGCGCCTCTTCCACGTCATGAGTGACGAACAGCAGCGTGGTCTGGGTCTCAAGCCAGGCGGCGCGCAGCAGCTCCTGCATCATCATGCGGGTCTGCGCGTCGAGCGCGCCAAACGGCTCATCCAGCAGCAGCACCTCCGGGCCAGGCAGCCAGGCGCGCGCCAGCGCCACCCGCTGCTTCATGCCGCCGGAAAGCTGCCAGGGCGCGTGATCTTCAAAGCCCGCCAGGCCGACGCGCGCCAGCCATTCGCGCGCGCGGGCGTCGACCTCTGCGCGGTTATGCTTGCGCAGGCGCGGGCCAAATGTGACGTTCTCCAGCACGTTGAGCCAGGGAAACAGGTTCGGCTGCTGGAAGATCATGCCGCGCGACGGATGCGGCTGACGCACCGGCTCGCCGCCGCACAGCACGCGCCCCTGCTGCGGCTGAGTAAAGCCCGCCAGCAGGTTGAGAATGGTGGATTTGCCGCAGCCAGAGGGGCCGAGCAGCACCACGAACTCCCCTTTGGTCAGGCTGAGGTCGATATTTTCCAGCACCGTCAGCGTCTCAAAGCGCAGCGTGACCTGCTGTAGAGAGATATGTTCGTTCATGCGTCTCTCCCGGCCCAGGGCACCAGCCAGCGCTGCAGGCCGAGCAGCAGCAGGTCGAGCAGATAGCCGATGCCGCCGAGCAGCAATATGCCGAGCATCACGATATCGGTGCGCAGATAGGCGCTGGCGTTGATCACCATCCAGCCGAGGCCGGAGTTAGCTGCCACCATTTCAGCGGCGATCAGCGAGGTCCAGCCGATGCCGATCGAGAGGCGGACGGTGGTGAAGAGATCGGGCAGCGTGTCCGGCAGCACCACGCGCAGGAAAATCTGGCGTTGGGTGGCGCCCAGCGTCTGCGCGACGCGGATCCTGGCGCGCGCCAGCCGCTCTACCGCCGCCTGGGCGCCGACCACCACGCTTAAAAAGGTGGCAATAAAGATCAGGAAAAACTTTGATGCCTCGCCGATGCCAAGCCACACCACCGCCAGCGGGATCAGAGCGATTTTCGGCAGCGGGCGCAGGAACTGCACAAAGGGATTCAGCGCCGCCGCCAGCGGCTCCGACATGCCCATCAACAGCCCGAGCGGCACGCCGAGCGCGATGGCGCAGGCGAAGGCGCCGAGCGAACGCGCCAGGCTGACGGCGATGTTCTGCCACAGCGGCACCTGACGATAGCCGTCACTCACCAGCTCCTGCGCGGTCAAACCGATGTCGGTCAGCGACGGCAGCAGCAGCGGATCGACCCACTGCCGCGTCGCCGCCGTCTGCCACAGCAGAAAAAACAGCGTCACGGAAAGTACGCTGACGCCGACTTTGCTACGCAGCCTCATGGCGCCGCGTGCGCCGCTTGCTGCAGAAAGCGCGGGTTAATGGCCGCATCCCAGTTTGCCGGAATGTCGCGCTTGCGCACTTCGCCGGTTTCAGCGAGGAAGCTGGCGGTTTTGCTCAGCGCCTGGCCGATACCGCTGGCGTCCGCATCGTTGCCCTTGCCCAGCCAGGCCGCCGTCGCCTGCTCCTGAATCGAGGGATACTCCAGCCCGGAAAGGGTATTGGCAGCGGTAGTAACCGGCGCGCCCACCTCTTTCGCCACCGTCGCGGCGGCTTGATCCGGATGTTGACGGAACTCATCCACCTTCTGCTGGTGCACGCGCAGGAAGGCGCTGACGATTTGCGGATACTGCTCGGCGAAGGCTTTACGCACCGCATAGTTGTTGTAGATCAGATAGCCATCTTTCTGCAGCTCTTTGGTGGCGAACACCTGATGGCCGCCCGCTGCCTCCAGCTGCTGCGCAAACGGCGCCCAGACGTAGCCCGCATCGATGTCGCCGCGCTGCCACGCCGCCACCATTTCCGCCGGACGCAGCGGCAGCAGCGTGATTTTGCTGCGATCCAGGTGATGCACCTTAATCGCCGCGTCCAGCGCATACTGCGAGGTGGAGTTCGGCGGATAGCCGACGCGCTTGCCCTCGAGATCGCGCAGATCCTTAATGCCCTCCTTGCCGATCAGCCGCTCGTAGCTGGCGATCACGCCAGAGACGCCGACGATCTCAATCGGCAGCTTGCGCACCAGCCCCGCCGTGGCCGGACTGGAGCCGAAGTTGGCGATATCGATGGCGTTGCTGGCGAAGTAGTTCAGCGCATCCGCGCCCGAGGCGAACTGCACCCAGTTCACTTTGGTGCCGAAGGCCTTATCCAGCGAGCCGTCCGCCTTCGCCAGCATAATGACCTGCGAGCCGCCGCTGTAGGCGATGCGCACCTCATCCGGCGTGGCGCCGTGGCTAACGCCGCTGATCAGGCTGGCCGCAAGTATCAATCCCCACTGCTTTTTCATCGTTTTTTCCTTGTTACTGTCCTGACGACAGGCAAAAGCGTGCCGCCGCACGCGCAGAACGCGTGACGTGATTTAAGTATGTTGTAATTAAGTAGAGCGCTGCTGCTGCCAGAGGCGCGCGCAGACCGCCGCCATCGCCTCCGCCGGATCGACCGCCGCGCGCGGCGGCTGCCAGCCGATAGCGCGCAGCGCCAGCGGCACTTCGGTGCAGGCCAGCACCAGCCGCTCGGCGCCGCGATCCAGCAGCGCCTGCGCCAGCCGCGCCAGCTGTTCCCCGCCCGCCGCGACATCGCCGCGCTTCACCGCATAGCAGCCAGGTACAAAATCGCTCGCCATCTCTGCCGCCGTCGGCAGCAGCGTCTCGATGTTGTGCCGCGCAAAGCGGCGCTGGAACCAGCCAGCGTCCAGCGTGCCCTGCGTGGCGATCAGGCCAACCGACGTCGGCGACAGCGCCGCCACCGCCTCTGTCGTGGCGTCGGCGATATGCAGCAGCGGCGCGCGACTGGCGGCCTGCAGCGCCTCAAACCAGTGGTGCGCGGTGTTGCAGGCGATAACGATATGGCTGGCGCCGATGCGGTTGAGCCGCTCAACGCCGTCAATCAGCTGCGGCAGCGGCGACGGGCCGCGACCCGCCAGCGCCTGCTGGCGATCGGGAATTTGCGGCACGTTCCATACCGCCATCGGGATCTGCTGCTGGTCGCTGGCGCTGTTCACCGCCCGCAGCAGCTGATACTGAAAATCAACCGCGGCGAGCGGCCCCATGCCGCCCAGCACGCCGAGCAGAAAAGGCTCAGCCATGGGCGAATCCCGCCTCCAGCGGCTGCTGATAGCCAAACAGCCCCGCCGCGCCGCCGGTGTGGATAAACACCACATTTTCATCCTGGCGGAAGCGGCCCTGACGAATAAGATCGACCAGGCCGGCGAAGCCTTTGGCGGAGTAGACTGGATCAAGCAGGATGCCTTCATGCTGCGCCAGCAGCGTCAGCGCCTCGAGCGTACCTGAGGTGGGAATGCCGTAGCCGTCGCCAACGTAGTCGCTGTTGGCCACCACCGCCTCGCGCGGCAGCGGCTGCGTCACCTCCAGCAGCTCAAGCGTCTGCGACGCCAGGTTCCAGACGTTCTGCTCTTGTTTCTCCTTCGGCGCGCGCACGCTAATGCCGAGCACCGGAATGCCGCTATTGCTGGCGAACAGACCGGCCACCAGCCCCGCCTGAGTGCCGCTGCTGCCGGTGGCGTGCACCACGTGATCGATGCGCAGACGCTGCGCCGACGACTGCCACAGCAGCTCCTGGGCGCAGGCGACATAGCCAAGCGCGCCGATCGGGTTCGAGCCGCCGCCGGGGATCACGTAAGGACGATGCCCCTGCTCGCGCAGCTGCGCGGCGTGCTGCTCCATCGCCTGCTGCATATCCGTGCCGTTGGGCAGATGGGCGATAATCTCGCCGCCCAGCAGCCTGTCGAGCAGCACGTTGCCGGAACGCTGATAGGCCTCGCCGTAGTCGCTGACGCGCTGCTCAAGAAAAACCTGCGCCTTCAGACCGAGGCGCCCCGCGCCGGCAATGGTCTGACGCACGTGGTTCGACTGGGTTGCGCCCTGAGTAATGACGATATCCGCCTTCTCCGCCAGCGCCTGCGCCAGCAGAAACTCCAGCTTGCGCGTTTTATTGCCGCCCGTGGCGAGGCCGGTGCTGTCGTCGCGCTTGATCCAGAGCTGCGGGCCGCCCAGCAGCCGGGTCAGATTGTGCAGCGGCTCCAGCGGCGTGGGAAAATGGCCCAGCGAAAGACGGGGGAAACGAGCAAGATGCATAGCGCACTCCTTGAGGTAATAAGTCACTGTTTGCAGGTACTTTATGCTCGCAGCGCGCCGATGTTTAAAAAGAAATAGTGCTATCGATTGCGGGAAAAGGCACAAGCGCCTAGTGGCGCCTGTCGATGCGCGCCACCAGCCGATCCCCCAGCCACTGAATACCGCACACCAGCACGATCAGCACCGCGATCACCGCTACCATCACCGCCGTATCAAAACGCTGATAGCCGTAGCGGATCGCCAGGTCACCCAGCCCGCCCGCGCCAATCGCGCCCGCCATCGCCGACGCGCCGATCAGCGCCACCAGCGTCACCACGAACCCAGCCAGAATGCCCGGCAGCGCTTCCGGGATCAGCACGTCCCAGACGATGCGCAGCCTGCTGGCGCCCATGGCGCGCACCGCGTCGATCAGCCCGCGATCGACATCGCGCAGCGACACCTCCGCCACGCGCGCAAAATAGGGCGTCGCGGTGATCGACAGCGGCACAATCGCCGCCCAGGTGCCGAGCGAGGTGCCGACCAGAAAGCGGGTAAAGGGGATCAGCGCCACCAGCAAAATAATAAACGGCAGCGAGCGAAAGCCGTTGATGACCAGGCCGAGCAGGCGATTGACGCCGCGATGTTCGGCGATGCCGCCTGGGCTGGTCATCACCAGGATCAGGCCGAGCGGCAGCCCGGCAAGCAGCGAAAACAGCCCGGAGATCGCCGTCATGATCACGGTTTCCCACAGCGCGTTGAGCAGCAGATCAAACATAACTGGCGACATAGCCCACCTTTTCCACCTGAGCCTGCTGCTGATGCAGCCAGGCGAGAACCCGTTGCTCATCGGCGCCGTTGCTGGCCGGGATAGCAATAAAGAAGCGCACCACCGCGTAGTGCTGAATATGGTCGACGCCGCCCTGAATCAGGCGAAACGCGCCGGGCAAGGCGCAGGCGAAGCGCGTCAGCAGCTCGCCCTGCGCCTCTTCGCCGGCGAAATGCACGCTGTAGATCGCCTCACCCTGCTTCTGCTGGCTGAGGCGCGCGGCGATGCTTTCCGGCAGCTGCGGCAGCAGTCCGCGCAGCAGCGTGCGGGTCAGCTCCTTCTGTGGATGGGCGAAGACCTGCCACACCGGCCCCTGTTCGATAATCTCTCCGGCGTCGATCACCGCCACGCGATGCGCCACCGACTTGATCACCTCCATCTCATGGGTGATCAGCAGGATGGTGATGCCGAGCCGCTGATTGAGTGCTTTCAGCAGCGTGAGGATAGATCGGGTGGTTTCGGGATCGAGCGCCGAGGTCGCCTCGTCGCACAGCAGCAGCGCCGGGCTGGCCGCCAGCGCGCGGGCAATGCCGACGCGCTGCTTTTGGCCGCCCGACAGCGCCGCCGGGTAGTGGCGCGCCTTATCCGCCAGCCCGACCAGCGCCAGCAGCTCCGCGACGCGCCGGTCGCGCTCCGCCTTCGCCATACCGGCGATCTTCAGCGGCAGCGCCACGTTTTGCGCCACGGTTTTCGCCGACAGCAGGTTGAAGTGCTGAAACACCATGCCGACGCGGCTGCGCACCGCCTGCAGCTGCTTCTCCGACAGGCCGGTGATGCGCTGGCCTTCGATTTCGATCACGCCCTCGTCGGGCTGCTCCAGGCCGTTGAGGCAGCGGATCAGCGTCGATTTCCCCGCGCCGCTGCGGCCGATAATGCCGAGGATCTCGCCCTTGCGCACCTTCAGCGACACCTGGTTCAGCGCCTGCGTCTCGCCGAAGCGGCGCGACACCTTGTGCAGGCTCACCACGCTCTCCGGCAGCGAGACCACCTGCTGCGCCTCCTCCGCGACGCCGCGCGTGGCGGCGCTGAAGGAGGCCCCGGCCTGCTCGATAACTGTCATGCTCGCTGTCCTTACCAGGCGGTTAAGCCGGTGCCTTTGTAGACCTGATCAAACACCTTTTTCACTGCGTCGTTTTGATAGGAGGCAACCAGGGTTTTGACCCAGGGCGCGTCAACGCTCTCTTTTTTCACCGCGATAAAGTTGTTGTAGGGGTTGTCTTTGACCGGCTCCTGAGCGATGCGGTCCGTTTTGGTCAGGCCGCTCTTCAGCGCCCAGTCGGTGTTGACCACCGCAGCGTCGAGATCGGGCACCGAGCGTCCGATAATGCCGGAGTCCAGCTCTTTAATCTGCACGTGGCGCGGATTGTCGGTGATATTCGCCGTGGTGGCGGCAATGCCCGCGCCAGGACGCAGTTTGATCACGCCCTGCTGCTCCAGCAGCACCAGGCCGCGCGCTTCGTTGGAGGGATCGTTCGGCACGCCGATCACCGCGCCCGCTTTCAGATCCGCCGCGGCTTTCACCTTTTTCGAATAGAGGCCGATCGGCCACACCGCCGTATCGCCGACGCGCACGATGTCGTAGTGATTAACTTTGATCTGGTTATTGAGGAAAGGCTGATGCTGGAAGGCGTTGGCGTCGACTTCGCCGTTCTGCAACGCCTCGTTCGGCTGGTTATAGTCGTTGAAGACCACGGTTTTGACCGTCAGCCCTTTCGCCGCCGCCTGCTTTACCACTTCGCGCCAGACATCTTCATCTTCGCCGCTCATAATGCCGACTTTTACCGTGGTTTTGTCGGCGGCCCAGGCTGAGGCGAACGGCGCCAGCGCCACGCCCGCCACCAGCAGCGCGGCAGAGGTAAGTGAAAGAAAGCCTTTTTTGACAACAGCCCCGGATGTGCGCATAACTATTTCCCCAAAGTGATAGTAACGTTAACTGCGGCCACCGCAGATAGCCGCAGTATACGCAGTTGCTTATATCCCCATTATGATTTTTACAGGAATACTATTCCTGAAATGAATATAAACGCGCAGCCGCTCGCGTCGCCAAACGACCCTGGCGCGCTGTGATACCATGCCGGTTTGATTTTCCTTGTTACTGAGCGCTATGTCCGACACCACACCCAAACGCAAAAACGACCCTGAAGGGCTAAAAAAACGTATTCTCGCCGGCGCGCTGACTACCTTCGCCGAGTACGGCATGCAGGGCGCGCGGCTGGAGCAGATCGCCGAAAACGCGCAGACCACCAAACGCATGGTGATCTACCATTTCGGCAGCAAAGAGAAGCTCTATATCGAGGTGCTGGAGCAGGTCTATCAGGCGATTCGTCAGCATGAGACCGGCCTGAACCTGGCCGCGATGGAGCCGGAGCTGGCGATGAGCAAGCTGGTGGAGGCGAGCTTCGACTATCACGTCTCTCATCCCGATTTTATGCGGCTGGTCTGCACCGAAAACCTGCTGCGCGGCCGCTATATCAGCCAGTCGCCGCGTATCAAAGCGCTGAACCGCAGCGCACTCGACGTGCTGGAGGATATTCTGACGCGCGGCCAGCGCCAGGGGATCTTTATCCGCGAGGTGGAAACCATCGACGTGCACCGCCTGATCAGCAGCATCTGCGTGCATCACGTCTCCAACCGCTACACCTTCAACGCGCTTTTTAGTCCGGACAACAGCGAAGAGGAGAGTATCCGCCGCAATCGCCAGCTGGCGGTGACGGCAACGCTGCGCTACATCCGTAAATCGGTTTAAGGGAAGCGACAACGCTGTGATGGGCTACGCTTAACTGACGTAAATTTTCCGACCTCAACACAGGAACGCAGTCGTGAGCAGAGACGTCGAACGTTATCCCCTTCGCAACACCACCCTCAGCGCCGAGGACGCGTCGCTGTGGAACTGGGCGCAAAACGCCCGCGTTGGCAGCCGCCAGCAGCTCCATCAACCGCGCAGCGAAGCGGAGCTGCAGCAGCTGCTGCGCAGCACCCAGGGCCGCGTGCGCGTGATGGGCAGCCGTTTGTCGCCGGGCCGCATGCTGGCGGTCGAAGAGGATGAGGTGCTGGTGGATATCAGCGCCCTGACGGGCCTGCTGGCGCAGGACGCCGAGAGCGTCACCGTGGCGGCGGGCACCTCCCTTAACGACCTCTATATTCAGCTTACCGCGATGGATCGCATGCTGGCCGCGTCGCCAGGCGTGATTGCGGTGCAAAAGCTGGCGGGCGCGATGGCGACCGGCACCCACGGCCAGGGGCTGCATCAAAGCTCGCTGGCGGACGAGGCGCTGCGCATTCGCATGGTGCTGGCCGACGGTTCCGTGCGCGAATTCACCCGCGGCGAGCCGGACTTTCCCGCCGCGCAGGTGACGCTCGGCGCGCTCGGCATCGTCACCGCCGTCACGCTGCGCACCCAGCCCTTCCGCATCTATACCTGCCATAAAAACGCCGTGACGGCGGACACCCTTGAGCAAGATCTGCTGCGCTGGAATCAGGAATATGCGCTCAGCAAGGCCTGGTGGTTCGTCGACGACAATCTGATGCACGTCTGGAATGCCCGTGAAGCCAGCGCGCAGGAAAGCGCCGAGTGGCAGGCGAACGGCCGCGAGGTGGTGAAGCATGACGATCGGGGCGACGATAGCCTGAACAGCACCATCGACCAGACGCTGGAGCAGATGCACCGTGACACCCAGATCCACGGCAAAGGCGGCAAGCAGTTCCGCACCGTGACCCGCTTTCGCGACTTTACCGACGTCACCGGCGATATCTATCAGCTTTTCTGCCGCGGCATCGCCGTGCCGCAGATCAACGTCGAGATCGGCGTGCCGCTGTCGCGCACGCCCGCGGTAATCAGCAAAATCAAACGCTGGTACGCCGCTAACCGGCCGCATATGCACTATCCGATCATTCTGCGCTGCACCGGCGCCTCTGAGGCCTGGCTCAGCCCGGCCTACGGCGAGCCGACCTGCTTTTTTGGCTTTGTGGTCTACTACGCCGATGACGGTTCGCTGTCGCAGGATGGCCTGCACTTTCTGACCGAAGTGGAGAAGCTGCTGGCGGAAGAAGGCGGCCGACCGCACTGGGGCAAATATTACGACGCCAGCCGCTATAGCTGGCGCGACGTCTATCCGCACTGGGATGATTTCCGCGCGCTGAGCCGCGAGCTGGATCCGCAGCGCCGCTTCAGCAACGATTATCTGACCGCGCTTTTTGACTGACTTTCACAGGGAGAGAACCATGTTTGCATGGGTTACGCTGCTGACGCAGCCCGATTATCTGGTGGGCGTGAAGGCGCTGCACCGTTCACTGAAGCAGAGCGGCACGCGCTGGCCGCTGATCGTGATGACCACCGAGGCGATCCCGCTGGCGGATCGCGAAGCGCTGCAGGCGGAAGGCTGCGTGGTGCATCCTGTCGATCCGATCTATCCCAATAGCGCGCTGGAGCAGCACTACGCCTCGGCGCAGTTCGGCGAAGTCTGGACCAAGCTGCGCGCCTGGCAGCTCACCGACTGCGAACGCGTGGTGTTTCTTGACGCCGATATGCTGGTGCTGCAGAACATGGATGAGCTGTTTACCCTCGATCTGGGCGACAACCTGCTGGCGGCCTGTCACGCCTGCCGCTGCAACCCGAATCAGATCGCCTCCTATCCTGCCAGCTGGCAGCCGGAAAACTGCCACTACACCTGGCAGGATCGCGGCGAGCCGGCGCCTGTTCTGCTGGATAACTACCTGAACGGCGGGTTTCTGGTGCTGACGCCGGACAATAAGGTCTTTGAGCAGCTGGCGGACCGCGTGGCCGCGATTGTGGATCTCAAGGCGTATCCCTTCTCGGAGCAGGATCTGCTGAACGAGGCGTTTCATGGACGCTGGCTGCCGCTCTCCTATATCTACAACGCACTGAAAACCCTGCCGTTCCAGCACAGCCGCATGTGGAAAGAGAGTGAGGTGAAGAACCTGCACTTTATTCTGGCGAAGCCCTGGAAGCGCGATTTGCAGCAGCCGGAAGGCGAACGCGACCGCTACTATGCGCTGGATAAGCTCTGGTGGGAGAAAGCCGCAGGATAATGATGGGGGCGCGCGGCGTCGCGCGCCCTTTCCAGCTATACCGCCTGCCAGCGCCGCTCAGCGGCCGACAGCGCAATCGCCTCCAGCACCTTCTGCACCTGCAGCCCTTCGGCAAAATCGGGCCACAGGCGATCGCCCGCCGCGATGCCGTTGATTAAGTCCCGTATCTCCACCGTTTTTTGATCGTTAAAGCCGATGCCGTGCCCGGCCGAGACGCAGAAGTTGGCGTAGTCGGGATGCGCCGGCCCGGTGAGGATGGTTTTAAAGCCCTGGCGCCCCGCCGGGTCGTCGTGCAGATAGAGTTCCAGCTCTGCCATGCGCTCCTGAGTATAACGCAGCGTGCCTTTGGTGCCGGTGACCACATAGGTCAGCCCCATTTTGCTGCCGCAGGCGATGCGCGAGGTCTCAATCACGCCGTGCGCGCCGTTGCGAAAGCGCAGCAGCGCGCTGGCCTGGTCTTCGTTCTCCACCGGCAGCTGACGGCTCGCATCTTTTGCGTCGGGACGGGTTTTGATCACCGTCATCATATCGCCGCTCACCTCTTCGATATCGCCCACCAGATAGTGCGCCATATTGACGATATGCGCCGCCAGATCCCCCAGCGCGCCGAGGCCCGCCAGCGCCTTCTGACAGTGCCAGTCGAGCGGCGTCTCCGGCTTCGCCAGATAATCTTCGTTGTGGGTGCCGTAGAAGTGCACCACCTCGCCGATTTCGCCGCGCGCGATGATCTCTTTCGCCAGCTGGCTGGTGGGGTTCTTCATGTAGTTAAAGCCCACCAAGGTTTTGACGCCAGCGGCCTGCGCCGCCTGCACCATCTCCTCTGCATCGGCCACCGACAGCGACAGCGGCTTTTCCGAGTAGACATGTTTGCCGTGGCGAATCGCCTCCAGCGCCATCTCTTTATGCAGAAAGTTGGGCGCGCAGATATCCACCACGTCGATGGCGGGATCGCGCACCAGCTCGCGCCAGTCGCCGGTGGAACGCGCGAAGCCAAAGGCGGCGGCCTGCTTCTGGGCTAGCGCCGGATTCACCTCCGCCAGCATCTCGCGCACGATTTCGCCTTTAAGGGCAAAGACCGTCGGCGCCTGCGCGTAGGCGATAGCGTGACAGCGTCCGATATAGCCGCTGCCGATCATGCCGATCCTGACTCTGTTCATCCACCGCCCTCTTATTTCATAATGAGATTTTTACGGAATATACATTCCAAAAAATCCACGAACAAACGGCAGAGATAAGAAGTGTGAGCGACTTTGAAATCTTTATCTTGCGGCAGAAACCGCGCGCTTTAGCGGCCTGGAACGGCGCGTGACGCCAGCTAAATTTTTTCATTACGCTGGACAGAGGAAAAAAAGGTTCATTATACGCCGGGCGCCTGCTCCGCCGGGCGCGCCGCCTGTGGCGTTTATTTCAGCAGTTGGACAATTTTGTGAAAAAGGGCTTTGACATGGCCGATGCAGGTCGATAATATGCGCCCCGTTCAAGCGATTCCTCTGTAGTTCAGTCGGTAGAACGGCGGACTGTTAATCCGTATGTCACTGGTTCGAGTCCAGTCAGAGGAGCCATATTTAAGAAGCCCGCTCAGGGAAACCTGAGCGGGCTTTTTGCTTTTCCCGTTTTAAGTTTCTGCATTGCCCTGCTTCATTAATAACAGCGCAGCGCGAAATTCTGAGGGTGAAGCGAAATTTAATAATATGTTGTAACTAGAATGTTCTGGCCGTTTTAGAGGGAACAATTAGCGGCTTTAAACATTACCTCTATGTTATTCTGTCACCATCAATATCAGGGAGATACTCAGGTTAAGGTTTATTTAGCATGATGCAAAACTCATCAAGGAACATCCTCTCAGCGTGGCATGACTATGTAAAATTCAGTGGCGCGGAAAAAAGCAAAATATCAGCCAGCCAGGTGCATGAATATCAACAATTGATGCTTAGCGGAAATAATTGTGCAGAAAACCAGAGCGGTTTAATCGTTAGTGTGTCGCCTGAAATGCGCGAAAACTGGCGCAAGCGTTTCGTTAAATATGGCGAAAAGGGTGAAATTACTCATATTGAGCCTGTCAATCTACTGTTTCCGCTGCTGCGCTGCACTGAACAGGAGCGTGGTAAAACCATTGTAAAATACCTGCCGCTGTTTTCTTTTCCCCTGCCAAAATCATTCTTTGAGCAAGAGACAACTTCACTTCTGATTCCTGTTAAAGACGGACAGCTTGTAAGCGCGTTCCCCTTTGCCTTTCGTGAAATCTTTGGGATCCAGCTGGATGAGCTTGGTGAAAATCGCCATATGATGAGTATCGTCAGCGCTCTCACCGGCTGTAAATATGACACTTTTCTTGAGTCGTTTGAGGCACTTCTGTTATGGGTTACTCAGCATTCAAACCGTAAATTTCAGGGAATTGAAACGGCGTTTAATGCCCTGGTTGCTCCCCTGCATAATGAAGATTACAACCTTAAGCGTGATGAGGAAGATTTTACCTGGCTCTGTAATATGGCAGTCGGTGATTTTCCCCTACTGGAACAGTATCTCAACCATATTCACCATGACGATAATGCGCCCGATATTTACGATGTGGTGACGGGTGGTTTGTTTGAAACACACTATCCGTTAGGTCATGGACAGATGGCTGCCATTCAGGCTATTAATCAGGATGAACGTCTGATCGCTGTTCAAGGCGCACCTGGTACCGGGAAAACCACGCTGTTCAAGTCGCTTATAGCACAACAACTGGTTGCCCGAGCGCTGTCGATCGCTGACGGGAAAGACCAGAATTTCGGAATGCTGGTCACTTCCACAGCAATAAAAGCAGTTGAAAATATCATTGATGACCTGCGTGCCGATCCGGTCACGCAGGATCTTGACTGGTTATGGTTTCATAGCGGTTCAAACGATCAGGTACAGCATGAACTTGCCAGGCTTGAACGACTTATCAGTCGCTGGCGACAGGAGAGCTATGACGAACAGCAACAGCGCGATTTTTTAGCTGTTTTAATCAGACATCGTAACGAATTAGATGCCTGTTACCGGGCATATCTAAATGCAAAAGTGAGCGTGATACAGTCGGCTACGGATTGTGGGCTACATACCATCAATGCAGAAGAGCTTACCCCGCGCTTTATGGATAATATTCCTTCGCTCGCGGCTCACGCGCAGCTACTCGGAATTGACATCTCACTACATCATCCCAATGACCTCGACGCCTTAGCCTGTCAGCTAGAGCAGCGCCTCCAGGAAATCCGCTCGATAAAAACGCAGCGTCAACAGGCTGGCAGATTTTACCAGACGTTGCAGGCGACCTGGCCTCAGCCGCATAGCCTGGACCAGATACTGCGATGGATGAATTCACCGCTACGCCCGGCGCTGGAGCTTCATTACCGTGACTACCCGCGAAAAGGAATAAAGCGCTACCTGGTCCGTTTTTTCAAAGGGAAATATCAGTCAGGGTTGCAGCAAATGAGCCTTGCTGCGCCAGAAGACTTTCAGCACTTCAGTCTTTTTACCCTGACCCATCATGAGTTGGCGGCACTGGCTGATGCTGGAGACAGGCTGGCACATCAGGAAGATAATCTGGCATTACTGGAGGTGCTCCTGCATGCAGAACCCGAAGCTCAATATGAAGCCGATCTCATGACCCTGAGTAGTAACGTGGCAAAAATGCAGAAGCAATGGCGCCAGGTTATCCGGGCGCAACAGCTAATGGCAACGTATCAACAGGATTATCCGGAAGGTAGCTGGTGCGATATTTTGCGTAAACGCTTCATCAGACCACACCGGGAAATGTTTGAAGCCGCTATCGGCTATCTCTGGCAGGAACAACTCAGGCGTAAAATTGAACTGGAAGAGGTGCTGACTCACTGGCGAGCATTAATGAGCAGACGCACCAGTGCGGGCTATTATCGCTGGCTGGATAAGCTGGATGAGTTTTATCGCGCACTCTCACTGGTCTATCCGGTCATGGCAACCACGCTAGTTTCCGCCTGGAAAGTCGCAGGCTATCGTAAGCTCGAAGAGCTTAAGGGGCATAAACCCTGGCATCTGGCATTATGCGATGAGGCAGGCATGATCTCGCTCGAATCTATGGTACCGCTGTTAAGCCGCAGCGAAAAAGCGATGATTGTCGGCGATCCCTTGCAAATCGAGCCCATTAGAAATCTATCGGAAAATTTGCAAAAACAGCTACGTGAACGTCATTTCGCCAGCAACAATACCTTATATGAGCGGGTTTCACCTGCTAGCGTTACCGGCTGGCATCGTGCGGCAGGGACACCTTCCGGGCGGGTAGATGATACCGGCAACGGCATTATCCTTGATGAGCATCGCCGGTGTCAGAAACCGATTGCCGACCTCTTTATCCGGCTGGCGGGTTATCATGGCGTTAGCGTGGAAACAGCCTCTCCTTCTGAACGCATAGCCAGCGCCTTTGAGAAATCGGGTGGCCATCATTTGATGTTCTACGGCGTTGAGGGCCAGAAAGGCGATATGGTCAACACCAATGTAGATGAAGTCGATGCTATTGAGCTGCTTCTTAATAAACTGGAGGAATGCGGTTACGATTTGACCGCCGATGTTGGCATCGTCACGCCCTATAGCAATCAGAAGTCATTATTGATTAAGCGCCTTGCCCAGCGTATGAATCACTGGCACAAAAACTGCATTGGTACAGTACATCAGTTCCAGGGCGTAGGCTTTGAGGTCATAATTTATAGCCCGGTAATTTTTCATCCTCTCGATAAGCCAGCTTTTCAAAACGACGCGCCGAACATGTTGAACGTTGCCGTTTCCCGCGCTAAACAGCAATTTATCGTGGTGGGTAATCATCACAGGCTGCGTCAGGCAGGCGGATATCTAAAAATTCTTGCGGACAGCGTTGCTGAAGATTTTCTTCTTGAACAGGGTAGCCAGCATCCGAATTTTGCCAGCCTGAGCCAGACTCCGCGTCTACAGCGTTATTATCGCGACTGTGAACATATCGCCGCATTCAGTGCCCTGGCGAGCCGGTGTGAGCAGGAACTGGTTATTATTACTCCCTGGATCCGCCGAGGAGGCAGCCAGTATCAAAGGCCAGAACTGGCGCAACTGATAGCAGCACAGCAGCGTGGCATTAGGGTGAAGGTTTATTACGGCTACTATCATCAGCGTCTGGATCGTGCAGAAGATAATGATGAGTCCCTGGTTGCTGAGTATCGAGAAAAGCTTGGAAAAGAAAATGTTATCCGGTTGACGGAAGGGACGCATGAAAAGGTAATAATGATCGATGGCCGCTACATCGTTCTTGGAAGCTGGAACTGGCTGTCTCATGGCTACCATTATAGCTGCGAGCGTAGCGAACAGTTCATTCATGCTATTCGTCATGAGATTAGCGCAGAGCTGGATGATGCTTCGCTGGTGAAGGAGCTGAGAGAGAGGTTAACGCTGGAATAGCATTTCGGTTTGAAAGTTGTGGTTGTTGTCTTCGCTACTCACTCTGCACTAACCTCCGGATCCCCGGCACCAGACAGGCCGCCAGCGTTGCCGCCAGCACCGCCGCCGCGCAGCTCAGCAGCACCGTCTGGTTGCCGAAGCGCATCGCCAGCGGTCCCGCCGCCAGTTCGCCGAGCGGGATCGTGATAAAGGACCCCATCGCGTCGTAAGCGTAAACCCGCGCCAGCCGGTCGCGCGGAATATGGGTTTGCAGCGCCTGTGCCCAGATCACGCCGAACTGGCCGAACCCCATGCCGGCGATGCAGAACGCCACCATCAGCCAGGCCGCCGATGCGCCGCCCGCCAGCAGCAGCATGGGAAAGGCGCAGAGCGCCACCAGCATCACGCCGGTGAACATCGCGCGGCGCGGCCGCCAGCGCAGCGCAATGCCGGAGCCGATAATCAGCCCGACGCTTTGCGCCGCGATCATCATGCCCCAGCGGGCACGACCAAAGGCGCTGTCGGCAATCACCGGTCCCAGCACCAGCACCATGCCGGTAAAGGCGGCGTTGACCACCGCGAACTGCGCCACCACCGCCCAGACCCAGCTGCGCGAGGTAAACTCTCTCCAGCCGTCGCGCAGATCCTGCCACAGCGTAGTGTGTGAATCCGCAGGCTGCGCGCCGGTGCGCACCGCGTAGTAGAGCGGCGCCGCCAGCGCGAAGCCGAACGCGTCCACCGCCAGCCCCCAGCCTGCGCCCAGGGTACTGGTGAGAATGCCGCCCAGCGACGCGCCGATAATGGTGCCGGCGTAAACGCCCGACTGGATAAAGGCGTTGGCCTGACGCAGCTTTTGCAACGGCACGGTTTGCGGCACCAGCGCCGACGAGGCGGGCAGCGCGATGCCCGCCGCCGCGCCGTTAACCGCGCTCAGCATCGCCAGGCCAGTCAGCGTCGCGGCGCCCTCCAGCACCAGCCAGGCGACGCAACCCTGCGAAAGCGCGGCAACCACAGAAGAGAGCAGCAGCACCCGATTGCGCGAGTAGCGATCCGCCAGCACGCCGCCGAACAGCAAAAACAGCACGTTGAACAGCGAGCGCGCCGCCACCACCATGCCGAGATCGGCGGCGGAACCGCCCATATCCAGCACCGCGAAGGCGAGCGCCACCGGCGCGACGCTGTTGCCCAGCACCGTCAGCGTGCGGGCGAAAAAGAGATGGCGGAACGGCGCGGAGTGAAAGACGTGACGCGGGGCGTTAAGCTTCATGGCCGCGCCCCCGGCTCTCTGTTGTCATCCTGATGCTGCTGATAGTGCCTCCCTGCCGCTGGCTGATAACTGTTCACCAGGATCATAACCGGAGTCAGGCGCGCTGCCCAGACAGAACCCGCCTGTTCGGCAGACTTTGTGGCCGCCGACACCGATCGTCAACCAGGCCGTATGCGCCGCCGCCTGTCGCCCGGTGACCGAATAAAGGCGGTGCTGCCCCTCGCGTCGCGCCATTTTTCGATTATTCTCCTGTACATCCGTACCACAAACAGGAGTCGTGATGACGCCTCAACAGCAATCCCGTGGCAAGTGGGCTATCTTCGGCCTGATGTTTATTCCCGGCTTTACCTGGGCCTCCTGGGTCAGCCGCACGCCGTTTATGCGCGACACCCTGCACGCCTCTACCGAGCTGATGGGCATGATCCTGTTCGGCTTCTCCTGCGGATCGATGCTCGGCGTGCTGCTGGCTGGCAAGCTCATTGCCCAGCTCGGCACGCGGCGCGTAATGCGCTACGGCATCGCGCTGCTGCTGAGCGGGCTGGTGCTGATGGCGCTCGGACTGGCGTTCGCCACCGCGTGGGGCGTTTTTGCCAGCCTGCTGCTGCTTGGCTGCGGCACGGCCTTAATGGATGTGGTGATCAACGTTGAGGGCGCCGCGTTCGAACGGGCGCTGGGCCGCTCCATCATGACCACCATTCACGGCTTCTTCAGCCTCGGGACGCTGGCAGGCGCGCTGGCCGGCCTGTTGATGACCGCGACGGCGATAAGCACCAGCGCCCATTTTGCCGCGGTGCTGCTGGCCAACCTGCTGATTGTCGCCGTGGCGCTGCGCCATCTGCCTGCGACCAGCGACGGCGAGCGCAGCGAACAGGCGCACGGCGGCAGCTTTCTGGCGCAGGTGCGCCATGAGCTGCGCGATCGCCAGCTGCTGATCCTCGGCGTGGTGATCCTGGCGATGGCGCTGGCGGAAGGCTCCGCCAACGACTGGCTGCCGCTGCTGATGATCGACGGACATAACCTGAATCACACCCAGGGCACGCTGGTTTACGCCGGCTTCACCGCCGGCATGACGCTGGGCCGCTTTCTCGGCGGCTATGTGGTGGACCGCATCGGCCGCGTCTGGATGCTGCGCGTCAGCGCCTTCTCCGCCGCGTTCGGTCTGCTGCTGGTGATTTTCTCCGATAATCCGTGGCTGGCGGCGGCCGCCGTGCTGTTCTGGGGCGTCGGCGCGGCGCTCGGCTTTCCGCTCACGGTGTCAGCAGCGGGCGACGGCCACAACAGCGCGATCCGCGTCACCATCGCGGCAACGCTGGGCTACCTGGCGTTTCTGGTGGGGCCGCCGGGACTCGGCTTTATCGGCGAACACGCCGGGCTGCGCATGGCGATGCTGCCGGTGCTGGCGCTAGTGGTGGCGGCACTGTTCTGCGCCGGCGCGGCAGAGGGTCGAAAAGCGCTGGCGCAGCAGACAGGCTAAAAAAAACGGCGGCCGAGGCCGCCGTTTTCACGTTTAGCGCCAGCCTAATTCCGGCGCGACATATTTCAGAATCGCTTCGATCACGTGCGCGTTATAGGCGACGCCGAGCTGGTTTGGCACCGTCAGCAGCAGCGTGTCCGCCTCGGCGATTGCCTCATCCTGCGCCAGCTGCTTGATCAACGCCTCCGGCTCCGCCGCATAGCTGCGGCCGAAAATGGCGCGCGTTTTCTCGTCAAGGAAGCCAACGGAATCCTGCTCCTGGCCGCTGCGACCGAAGTAGGCGCGGTCCATATCGTTCACCAGCGCAAAAATGCTGCGGCTCACCGAGACGCGCGGCTCGCGCTTGTGCCCCGCCGCTTTCCAGGCTTCGCGGTAGGCGCGGATCTGCTTCGCCTGCTGCACGTGGAACGGCTCGCCGGTTTCGTCATCTTTCAGCGTCGAGCTTTGCAGGTTCATGCCCATTTTTGCCGCCCACTCCGCCGTGGCGTTGGAGCCGGATCCCCACCAGATGCGCTCGCGCAGCCCCTCTGAGAACGGCTCAAGGCGCAGCAGGCCCGGCGGGTTCGGGAACATCGGCTGCGGATTCGGCTTAGCGAAGCCTTCGCCGCGCAGCACCTCTAAAAACGCTTCCGTGTGGCGACGGCCCATATCGGCGTCGGTTTCGCCCTCCTGCGGCGCATAGCCGAAGTAGCGATAGCCTTCAACCACCTGCTCCGGCGAGCCGCGGCTGATGCCAAGCTGCAGGCGGCCGTTGCTGATCAGGTCCGCCGCGCCGGCGTCTTCCGCCATGTAGAGCGGATTCTCATAGCGCATATCGATCACGCCGGTGCCGATCTCAATTTTGCTGGTGCGCGCGCCGACCGCCGCCAGCAGCGGGAACGGCGAGCTGAGCTGACGCGCAAAGTGGTGCACGCGGAAGTAGGCGCCGTCCGCGCCCAGCTCTTCAGCCGCGACCGCCAGGTCGATAGACTGCAGCAGCACATCCTGCGCAGAGCGGGTGGCGGACTGTGAAGAAGGGGTCCAGTGACCGAAAGATAAGAAGCCAATATTTTTCATGATTCAGTTCCTTGCGCGGGCAGCCTGTGCCCCGGCGTGAGAGAGAAGAGTCGATAGGCAAAGGTTACGTCAGCCGTCTCTCGACTGATAGCCAATAGTTTTCAACCGTATCATCAAGATTTTCGACATAAGTAAGAGAGAGAAGATCTTTCTCTTTTTCATCGCCTTCACGCATGTTGTGCTGAATTTCATCACACTCGGCAGGTTGCCATGACAAGAGGATCGTCCGCGTATCTCGACGCGCAGCAGCGCGCGCACATTCATCGCTGGCGTAAGAGCTGGCTGTGGCGCAGCGAGCTGCCCACCTGGCTGCTGATGGCCACCATCTACGGCGGCTGGTTCGCCACGCTGGCGCACTGGCGAACGCTGGGTCTGTGGCCCGCCACGCTGCTGCTGATCCTTTTTACCTGCTGGTATCTGTCGCTGCAGCATGAGCTGATCCACGGCCATCCGACGCGCTTCCCGCGACTCAACCAGCTGTTCGGCACGCTGCCGCTGGCGGTGTGGTATCCCTACGGGCTTTACCGCGATTCACATCTGGCGCACCACCGCAACCACAGCCTGACCGATCCCGACGAGGATCCGGAAACCTACTATCTGTCGCCGGCGCGCTGGGCGCGGCTGCGTCCGTGGCAGCGTCAGGCGATCCACCTGCGCAACACCTTTCCCGGTCGGCTGCTGCTGGGGCCGCTGCTGGATATCGCCGCCACGCTGCGGTCGCTGCTGCTGGCGTTCTGTCGGGGCGAAGGACGCGCCATCGCCATGTGGGTGATCCATCTGCTGCTGCTGGCGGGGCTGTTTCTCCTGATGGCGCGCCAGGGCTTTTCGTCGCTGTGGTTTGTGCTGGCGGTGAGCTATCCCGCGCTGATGCTGACCAAGGTGCGCTCGTTTTACGAACACCGCGCCGCTGCCGATCCGCTGGCGCGCTCGGTGAATAACGAGGCGGGCTGGGCGTGGCGCCTGCTGTTTCTTAATCTTAACTATCACGCGGTGCATCACGACCTGCCCGGCCTGCCGTGGTATGGTCTGCGCAGGGTCTATCTGCTGTGGCGCGACGACTATCACCAGCGCAACCGCGGCTTTCGCGCGGCGGGCTACGGCGAATGGTGGCGGCGCTTCTCGACCCGCCCCGTGAACGTTAACGCCCATCCGGGCTGGCAACAGGATGCAGAGCATGAAGCGCCTTGCGTTACCGATGTACGACATTCACCACCCCGACACCCAGGCGCTGAGCGCAAAGCTGGCGCAGCGATTACAGGCGGATGTTGAGTGGCCAGAGGATCTGATGAAACACTGGCGCGCCAGCGATCTGCTGCTGAGCCAGACCTGCGGCTACCCGCTGATGACGCAGCTGCCAGAGGTGCAGCTGGTCGGCGCCTTTACCCTTAGCGCGCCGGGCTGTGACGGTGCACGCTACCGCAGCTGGCTGGTGGCGCGGGCGGAGGATGAGGATCGCGCGCTGGCGGATTTTCGCGGCCGCCGCGCGGTGGCCAACAGCCTCGATTCCCACTCCGGCTACAACGCGCTGCGCTACCTGATCGCGCCGCTGGCGCAGGATGGCCGCTTTTTTAGCGTCACGACGCTGAGCGGCAGCCATCGCCAGTCGCTGGCGGAGCTGCGCGCCGGGAAAGCGGATATTGCGGCGATTGACTGTGTAACCTGGGCGCTGCTGCGCCGTCACGCCGCGCAGGAGCTGGCGGGCCTGGCGATTATCGGCGAAACCCCGCTCTGCCCTGCGCCGCCGCTGATTACCTCCGCCCAGACGGATGCGCAGACGCTGGCGACGCTGCGTCGTGAATTAGCCCGGCTGGCAGAAGAGAAAGCGGTGCGCGCCAGTTTTATTACCGGCTTTATCGTGCCGAAGCGCGAGGCGTATCAGGAAATCACGCGCTGGGAGGAGCAGGCCGCCGCGCTCGGCGTGACGGCGCTGTAGCTCAGGCCACCTGCTGGCGACGGCTGGCGAACTGGTTTTCCGGCTCGGCCAGGCCGAGATTTTCACGCAGCGTTGCGCCTTCATACTGCTGACGATAGATGCCGCGCGCCTGCAGCAGCGGGATCACCTGCTCGACAAAGTCATCAAACGCCGTCGGCGTGCCGCCGCGCACCACGAAACCGTCTGCCGCGCCGCTGAGAAACCACGCTGCTAATCCGTCCGCCACCTGCTGCGCCGTGCCGAGAAAGGTGGGACGCGGCGTCGCCTCTTCCAGCGCCACCTGACGCAGCGTCAGGCCGCGCTCGCGCGCGTTGCGCTTGATGGCGTCAGTGGTGCTGCGAAAGCTGTTCTCGCCAAGATCGCCGATCGCCGGAAACGGCGCATCGGCGTCGTACTGGCTGAAGTCGTGATGCTCAAAGTAGCGGCCGAGATATTCCAGCGCCTTGTCGAGCGTCACCAGCTCGGCGGTCTGCTGATAGCGGCGCTCGGCGTCAGCCTCGCTGCTGCCGATAATCACGCTAATGCCCTGAAACACGCGGATATCATCGGCGCGACGGCCGCGCGCCACCAGCTGACGGCGCACATCCTCGCGGAATTCTCGCGCCAGCGCTGGCGTCTCCTGCCGGGTGTAGATGGCGTCAGCGGCTTCAACGGCGAAGGCTTTCCCCGCTTCCGACGCGCCCGCCTGAAACACCACCGGCCGTCCCTGCGGTGAGCGGCCGACGTTGAGCGGCCCCTGCACCGAGAAATATTTCCCTTTATGGTTCAAGGTATGCAGCTTGTCGGCGTCGAAGAACTGGCCGCTCGCCTTGTCGCGCACAAAGGCGTCCGCCTCCCACGAATCCCACAATCCCTTCGCTACCTCAAGATATTCGCTGGCGACGCGATAGCGCTCGTCATGTTCTGGATGGCTGGCGCGGGAAAAGTTTTTCGCCGATCCCTCCAGCGGCGAGGTCACCACGTTCCAGCCGACGCGACCGCCGCTCAGGTGATCGAGGCTGGCGAACTGGCGCGCCACGGTAAAGGGCTCGCTGTAGGAGGTGGAAAGCGTCGCCACCAGCCCGATGTTTTTCGTCACCAGCGACAGCGCCGAGAGCAGCGTAACCGGCTCAAAACGATTGAGAAAATGGGGGATCGACTGCGGCGTAATATAGAGGCCGTCGGCGACGAACAGAAAGTCGATCTTCGCCTGCTCCGCCTTGCGCGCCAGATCCAGCACGTAATCGACGTTGATGCTGGCGTCGGCCACCGCATCGGGATGACGCCAGGCGGACATATTGCCGGATGCGCCCTGAATTATGGCTCCCAGCCGCAGCTGGCGTTGTGTCTGACTCATGCTGTTCTCCTTTATGCGACGGCAGGCCGCCAGGCGGGAAGCGCCGGCAGGGCCTGTAACAGTTTTTGCGTCCAGGGATGCTGCGGCGCGTCGAACACCTGACGCAGATCGCCGCTCTCTACCACCTGGCCGTTTTGCATCACCAGCACGCGGTCGGCGAGGTGCTGGATGACGCCGAGATCGTGGGAAATAAACAGCAGCGCGGTGCCGTGCTCTGCCTGCATGTCGGCCAGCAGATCCAGCACCTGCGCCTGCACCGAGACGTCGAGCGCGCTCACCGGCTCATCCGCCACCAGCAGCGCCGGATTGGGCGCAAAGGCGCGCGCGATGGCGACGCGCTGGCGCTGGCCGCCGGAGAGCTGCTGCGGATAGCGATGGAGAAAGCGATCGCCGAGCTGCACCTCGTCCAGCAGCTGGCGCACGCGCTGGCGGCGCGCATCGCCAAAAATACCCGCGCTGTCGAGGCTTTCGCCGATAATCTTTTCCACCGTGTAGCGCGGATCGAAAGAGCTAAAGGGATCCTGGGCGATCAGCTGCAGGCGCGCCCGACGCGCGCGGCGCGCCTTCTCGTGAAGGCGATCCCAGCGGCTGCCCTCCAGCAGCAGCGTGCCGCTGTCCGGCTCGGTCAGCCCCATCACCACTTTCACCAGCGAGGTTTTGCCGGAGCCGGATTCACCCACCACGCCGAGGGTTTCGCCCGGATGCAGGCGGAAGTGAATATTGTTCAGCACCTGGCGATCGCCGTAGGCCTTATTCAGCCCGATCGCCTCCAGCAGCGGCGCGTTGCCGGGCTGCGGGCGCGGCGGCAGCGGCGTCGGCTCGGCGGCGCTCAGGCGCAGGCCGCGCGTGGCGGGGGTCGGCACCGCGCGCAGCAGGCGCTGCGTCCAGGGATGCTGCGGCCGCGCCAGCAGCGGAGCGCTATTACCCTGCTCCACCACCTCGCCGTCGCGCATCACCAGCACGCGATCCGCCAGTTCCGAAACCACCGCCAGGTCGTGGCTGATCAGCAGCAGCGCGTGGCCGTCGCGGCGGCGCTGCGCCAGCAGCTGTAAAATTTGCTGCTGCACCGTCATATCGAGCGCCGTGGTCGGCTCATCGGCGATCAGCAGCGCCGGGCTGGCCGCCAGCGCGGCGGCGATCAGGGCGCGCTGGCGCTGGCCGCCGGAAAGCTGATGCGGATAGCGCGCCAGGCGGTTTTCCGCGTCGGGGATCCCCGCCGCCTGCAGCAGCGCAATGCTTTTCGCCTGCAGATTGCCGCGCGCGCCAGCGGCGCTCAGCGCGTCCGCCAGCTGCTGACCGATGCGCCGCAGCGGATCGAGCGACACCAGCGCGTCCTGCAACACATAGCCGATACGCCGGCCGCGCAGTGCGCGCCACGCTTCGCGCCCGGCGTGGCGCATATCGCGCCCGTCGATAACGAAGCGATCGGCGCTCAGGGTTGCGCCGTCTGGCAGCAGCCCAAGCAGGCTGCGCGCCGTCAGGGTTTTGCCAGAGCCGGACTCGCCCACCAGCGCCACCGACTCGCCCGGCTGCACCTCCAAATCGAGATTTTTCACCACATAGTGCGGCCCAAAGCGGATAGAGAGATTGAGAATATCGATCACCGGCTTCATGCTTCGCCTCCTTCAAAACGCGCCTGCCAGTAGCGGCCCAGCGTGTTGACCGCAATCACCGTCAGGGTGATAAACACCCCAGGCCAGACCGCGATCCACCAGGCGTTGCGCAGATAGTTGCGCCCTTCCGCCAGCATCAGCCCCCACTCCGCGGTTGGCGGCTGTGGCCCCATGCCGAGAAAGCTCAGCCCGGCGGTGCCGATAATGGCGGTGCCCAGCCCGAGCGTCGCCAGCGCCGGCACCTGCGCAAGGGCGTGCGGCAGAATATGACGCAGGATCAGCGTGGCGCGCGGCAGGCCGAAGGTGCGCGCCTGCTCGACATAGCCAGAGGTCATGACGCGGTAAGTCTGCGCACGCACCACGCGGGCGAAGCGCGGCACCGACGCCACGCCCAGCGCGATAATCAGATTCGTGGTGCCGGGCCCGGTAAAGGCGATCAGCATCAGCGCCAGCAGCAGGTCGGGAAAGGCGGAGATGACGTCGACCGCGCGGCTCAGCAGTTCGTCGATCGCGCCACGCGCCAGCGCCGCGACCAGCCCGAGCAGCGTGCCGAACAGCACCGCCAGCGTCATGGCCGCCACGCTAATCAGCAGCGAGTAGCGGCTGCCGTAGATCACGCGGGTCAGCAGATCGCGACCCAGCTGATCGGTGCCGAGCCAGTGCTGCGCCGAGGGCGCCAGCTGGGCGTTGAGCGGATCGGCCAGCAGCGGATCGCCGGGTGCCAGCCATTGCGGCGCAATCACCGCCAGCAGCACCAGAAACAGAAAGAGGATCGCGGCCCACACCGCGGCAGGCAGCGAGAAGGAAACGCGTTGCAGAATCGCTTGCATTATTGCGGCTCCCCACGCAGGCGCGGATCGATCCACAGCGCCAGAATGTCCACCAGCGTGCTCATCACCACATAGATCAGCGCCGATAAGATTGCCACCGCCAGCACCACCGGCAGATCCTTCGCCAGCACCGCGTCCACCGTCAGCTTGCCGAGGCCGGGACGGCCAAAGACCTGCTCGGTGATCACCGCGCCGCTCAGCAGACCGCCCACCAGCCAGCCGGTGAGGGTCACCGCAGGCAACGCGGCATGGCGCAGCGCGTGGCGCAGGCGGATGGTGGTTTCGCCCACGCCCCAGGCGCGCAGCGTCAGGGTAAAGGGCGCCTCCAGTGCGCGCTCCAGCTCGCGCCGCAGCAGCTGGGCGATCACCGCGCCCTGCGCCAGACCCAGCGCCAGCGCGGGCAGCACCAGCGCGGAGAGCGTGCGGTCGCCCGCCACCGGGAACCAGCGCAGCGTAAAGCTAAAGAGAAACAGCAGCACAATGCCCATCCAGAACGACGGCGTTGAGGCGAGCAGCAGCTCCAGCGCGTTGGCCACGCGTCGGCCCCAGCGGCGATGCGCGGTGGCGACGGCCACCGCGACGGCGAACAGCACGCTCACCAGCAGCGCTGCCAGCGTCAGCTTGATGGTCGGCCACAGCTGCGTCGCCAGCAAATGGCTGACCTCGGTATTCAGGATGTAGGAGCGGCCGAAATCGCCGTGCAGCACGCGCCAGAGATAGTGCAGATACTGTAGCCACAGCGGCTCGTTCAGCCCCCATTCGGCGCGGATCGCCGCCTCGATGGCGGGCGTGCGCACCTGTTCGCCGATCAGCAGGCTGACGATATCCCCCGGCGCCAGATGCACGCCGAGAAACGCCAGCGTCACGGCGGCCCACAGCACCAGCACGCCGCCGCCCAGCCGGCCGGCAATACGCCGCGCCAGCGCGTGGCGCCACAGCGACGGCGCGGGCTTACGCGGCGCGCGGGTTGCGATGCTCTCCAGACTCATCCTCGCCTCCTGTTAATGTTCATCGAGCCAGACGTCGTAAGCGCTCTCCGGCATCTGTTTGTAGCTGCGGAAACCGTAGCCGTGCACATAGCGCGCAGTGGCGAGCTGGTCTTCCGGCTCGTAGAGCGGCAGCGCCAGCGCCAGGTCGGTCAGCGCGCGCTTTTGCAGATCGCTATAGGCCTGGCGACGCTGGGCGATGTCCAGCGTGCCGGCGGCCTTGTCCAGCAGCGCATTGATCTGGTCGTCATTGACGCGGCTGTAGTTGATGGCGCCGCCCTGCTTAATGGGTCGGTAGTGGTTTTCAATATCCACGCCGTCGGTGGGCGTATTGGAGTTGGCGATGGTGCCGAACTTGCCGCTGGCGCGCACCTCGGTGTAGGTGCCAGAGTCGACGTAGTTCAGCTTGAGATCGACGCCGAGCCGCTGGCGCGCCTGCGCCTGGATCGCCTGCAGCAGCACGTCACGCTGGTCGCGCACCGTGGCCTGCGCCTGGATCAGCTCAATACGCAGCCGCTGGCCCTCTTTGGTGCGGAAGCCGTCGCCGTCGCGCGCGCTCCAGCCCGCCTCGTCCAGCAGTTTGTTGGCGGCTTCTGGCTGGTTGCCATACTGGCCTTCCAGCGCCTTGTTATAGAGCGGATCGACCGGCGAGGTAATGCCCCACGCGCGGGTGCGCTCGCCGCGATAGACCGATTTCAGCAGCGGATCGATCGCCAGCCCCTGCAGCAGCGCCTGGCGCACGCGCACATCCTGGGTCGGGCCATAGTCGACGTTGAGGAACAGCGAGTAGGGCGTGCCGGTGTTCAGCGCGTGCTGGTAGGTGAAGTCGTCGTTGTCTTTAAACTCGCCTGCGTCGTTACCGGAGATGCCCTCGATGGCGTCCACCTGGCCCGAAAGCAGCGCGCCGGTGCGCACCGAGGACTCCGGCAGAAAGCGGTAGGTGACGCGATCGAGATACGCCGGGCCCTGATGTTTCGCCGTGGCGGGCGCCCAGCGGTAGTTCGGGTTGCGGACAAAGGTCACCTGCTGCCCTTTCTCATAGCTGTCGAGAATAAAGGGCCCGGTGCCGGCAATCTCCTTGCCGCCCGACTTGAGCTGCGCCGACTGCCAGCTGGCGGGGGCGAGAATTTGCAAACCGGCGGCGAACGACAGGAACGGCGCATAGGTGGCGTTAAGGTTGATCACCACCGTGGCGTCGTCTGGCGTCTCGATGCTGGCGATATGGGTGCCCATCAGGCAGAGGCTGGTGCCCGCGCAATACTTCGCGTCCTGGGTATGGCGAAAGTTTTCCGCCACCGCGTTGGCGTTTAGCTTTTCGCCGTTAGAGAAGGTGACGTCGCGGCGCAGGGAGAAGCGCAGGGTTTTGCCGTCCGGGCTGATGTGATAGCTTTCCGCCAGCCAGGGAACAAAGCTGCCGTCGGGGCGGCGCGCCAGCAGCGACTCCCAGAAATTGCGCAGGGTGATTTCCGCTTTATCCTGACCATTCAGCTGCGGGTTAAAGGTGGTGGGTTCGGTCTCGACGCCGACCGTCAGCGCGCCGCCGCTGCGCGGTGCGTCAGCGGCCAGCAAAGGTGATGCGCTTGCCAACAGAGAGGTGAAACCCAGCGCAAGGGTAAACGACTTTTTCATATTATCCTTATAAGAAGCAGGTGTGTTTTATTTTGTTAATCAGGCCGAGCGTGCTAATGGCGAGGCGGCAGCAGGGGTAAATTCCTTTTTCATAAAAACCAGCGCTTCGCCTAATGGGTTGGTGCGATGATAAAAAGGCTGATAGCCGCGGCGCTGATATAATTCGCTGAGCCACGGATGTTTTATCGCCGTCGCCAGATACACGCCCGGCGCTTTTAGCGTCTCCTTTAATAAATGATCTTCCGCCCAGCTGATAATTTCACGGCCATATCCCTGGCCTTTAAAATCGGGATCGACGGCGAACCAGTGAATAAAGGGCAGCTGCGACGGCGCGTTCGGCTCTGGCGTCCAGCTGAAGCGCACCGTGACCGTCGCCACCGCCCGCTTCCATTTACGCAGTACCAGCACCGTTTCTCGTTCTATGGTCTGACGCACCTGCGCGACATTGCCCTGCGTAATGGTGAAATGGATATCCTGCGCCAGCAGCGAGGCGTAGGCGCGCTGCAGCAGGGCGAAAATCTCTTCCGCATCTTCGGGTTTTGCCACCTCAACAGACTGACTCATATTTTTATTCCTGGGTTAATCACCGGGAAATTATTAAAATTCGGCGTGCTAAATGTAAAACAACAATAATGACAATCGTTTTTTCGAATACGGGAATCCATAACAGCCTGACGCAGGAATAACCGCGTCAGGCGCATATCGACAGAACAAATAGTGAAATTAACGATCGCTCAGCCAGACGTCGTAGGCATTTTCCGGCATCTGCTTAAAGCTGCGAAAACCGTAGCCGTGTACGTAGCGCGCGGCGGCGATTTGATCCTCCGGCTGATAGAGCGGCACCGCCAGCGCCAGCTGGATCAGGGCGCGGTTTTGCAGTTCGCTATAGTCCTGACGCCGCTGCGCGACATCCAGCGTGCTGGCGGCTTTATCCAGCAGCGCGTTAATCTGCTCATCGTTGACGCGGCTGTAGTTAATCGCCCCGCCCTGGCTGATGGGCCGATAGTGATTTTCAATATCGATGCCGTCGGTTTCGGTGTTGGAGTTAGCGATGGCGCCGAACTGGCCGCTGTTGCGCACCGCGCTGTAGGTGCCCGAATCGACGTAGCGCAGCCTGAAATCGATGCCGAGCCGCTGGCGCGCCTGCGCCTGAATCGCCTGCAGCAGCACGTCGCGCTGGTCGCGCACCGTCGCCTGCGCCTGGATCACCTCAATGGTTAGCCGCTGGCCGTTTTTGCTGCGGAAGCCGTCACCGTCGCGCGCGGTCCAGCCCGCCTCATCCAGCAGCCGGTTGGCCGCCTCCGGCTGGTTGCCATATTTGCCCTCCAGCGCCTTGTCATACAGCGGTTCTACCGGCGAGGTGATACCCCAGCCGCGGGTGCGTTCGCCGCGGTAGACCGACTGCAGGATCGGGTCGATGTGCAGCCCCTGCACGATCGCCTGGCGCACGCGCCGATCCTGGGTCGGGCCATAGTCGACGTTGAGATAGAGCGAGTACGGCGTGCCGGTGTTCAGCGCGTGCTGGTAGGTGAAGTCGCCGTTCTCTTTAAACTCGCCCGCGTCGTTGCCAGAGATGCCTTCAATGGCGTCCAGCTGGCCGGAGAGCAGCGCGCCGGTGCGCACCGAGGATTCCGGCAGGAAGCGGTAGGTGACGCGCTCAAGATACGCCGGTCCCTGATGTTTCGCCGTGGCGGGCGCCCAGCGGTAGTTCGGGTTCCTGATAAAAGTGACCTGCTGCCCTTTTTCATAGCTGTCGAGAATAAAGGGGCCGGTGCCGGCAATCTCCTTGCCGCCCGACTTGAGCTGCGCCGAGTGCCAGCTGGCGGGCGCGAGGATCTCCAGCGCGGCGGCAAACGACAGAAACGGCGTATAGCCCTGTTTCAGGGTAATGATGACGGTAGCGTCATCGGGCGTTTCGATGCGGCTGATGCGCGCGCCCATCATGCACAGGCTGGATCCGGCGCAGTATCCGGCATCCTGGGTATGGCGAAAGTTTTCCGCGACGGCGTGGGCGTCCAGCTTCTCGCCGTTAGAGAAAAAGACGTCGCGGCGCAGCGTAAAACGGTAGCGGGAGCCGTCCGGGCTCGCCTCATAACGCTCCGCCAGCCAGGGAACAAAGCTGCCGTCGGGCTGACGTGCCAGCAGCGACTCCCAGACGTTGCGCAGCGTCACGTCAGCTTTCGCCTGCCCGTTGAGCTGGGGATTGAAGGTGTTGGGTTCGGTTTCGACGCCGACGGTAAAGCTGCCGCCCGATCGCGGCGTTTCGGCGGCGGAGACGGCGGCGACGTGGCCCAGCAGGCAGATCGCGCCCAGCGCGCGGTGCAGAGAATGTGCGTTCATAGTGTCCTTGTCCGCAGAGAGGAAAGGCGCGCGCCCGCGGCGCGCGCAAAAGAGTCGAGCCGCGAAATGATTAAACGGGGGAAAAGAGGAAGTAAAACGAGAATAGTGACAATGGTTTGACGTCAGGCGGGAATAGAGAAGGATGGCGTCCCTGCCATCCGCGGCGGAAAACTCAGTGACGCGCCGCCACCACCGCGTCCGCCACCTGACGCGGCGCCTGCGCGTAGTGGGCGAACTCCATGCTGTAGGTGGCGCGCCCCTGCGTCAGGGAGCGCAGCGCGGTGGAGTAGCCGAACATCTCCGCCAGCGGCACTTCGGCGCGGATGATGCGGCCGCCGAAGTGCTCATCCATGCCCTGCACCTGTCCGCGACGCGACGAGAGATCGCCCATAATGCCGCCCGCGTACTCTTCCGGCGACTCCACTTCCACCTTCATCACCGGCTCCAGCAGCACCGGCTCGGCCAGCTTCGCCGCCGCGCGGAAGCCGAGAATGGCCGCCATGCGGAACGCCATCTCCGAGGAGTCGACGTCGTGATAGGAGCCGAAGGTCAGCGTCGCCTTCACATCGACAATGGGATAGCCGGCAATGACGCCGGTATTGAGCGCCTCGCGGATGCCCTTCTCCACCGACGGAATATATTCGCGCGGCACCACGCCGCCTTTGGTGGCGTCTTCGAACACAAAGCCGCCGCCCGGTGCCAGCGGCTCCAGCGTCAGCACCACGTGGCCATACTGCCCTTTGCCGCCGGACTGGCGCACGAATTTGCCTTCGACGTCGCGCGCCGCTTTGCGCAGCGTCTCGCGGTAGGTCACCTGCGGTCGACCGATATTTGCCTCGACGCCGAATTCGCGCTTCAGGCGGTCGACGATGATCTCCAGATGCAGCTCGCCCATGCCGGAGATAATCGCCTGGCCCGACTCCTCGTCGGTGTGCAGCCGGAACGAGGGATCTTCTGCCGCCAGCCGCTGCAGCGCCAGGCTCATCTTCTCCTGATCGCCTTTGGTTTTCGGCTCGATAGAGAGCGAGATCACCGGCTCCGGGAACTCCATGCGCTCCAGGGTGATAATGGCGCTGGGATCGCACAGGGTTTCCCCGGTCGTCACCTCTTTCAGCCCGACGCAGGCGGCGATATCTCCGGCGCGGATCTCTTCGATCTCATGGCGCGCGTTGGCGTGCATCTGCACGATGCGGCCAATGCGCTCTTTCTTGCCCTTCACCGCGTTCCAGACGCTGTCGCCTTTGCGCAGCACGCCGGAGTAGACGCGCACAAAGGTGAGCTGGCCGACAAAGGGATCGCTCATCAGCTTGAACGCCAGCGCCGAGAAAGGCTCGTCATCGCCCGGATGCCGCTCCGCCTCGTTGCCGTTTTCATCCACGCCTTTGATAGCGGGAATATCCGCCGGTGACGGCATCAGCTCCACCACCGCGTCAAGCATGCGCTGCACGCCCTTGTTCTTAAAGGCGCTGCCGCACAGCATCGGCTGGATCTCGTTGCGCAGCGTGCGCTGGCGCAGGCCGGCGATAATCTGGTCGTGCGCCAGATCGCCGCTCTCCAGCCAGGCTTCCATCAGTTCATCACTCGCTTCCGCCGCCGCCGCGACCATTTTTTCCCGCCAGGCGTTCGCCTCGTCCAGCTGCGCGTCGGGGATCGGCGCGTAGCTGAAGGTCATGCCCTGCGACGCCTCGTCCCAGTAAATCGCCTGCATCTTCAGCAGATCGACCACGCCGCTGAAGCGCTCTTCCGCGCCGATGGGCAGGACGATCGGCACCGGGTTGGCGCTCAGACGATCTTTCATCATCTGCACCACGCGAAAGAAATCCGCGCCCTGCCGGTCCATTTTGTTGACGAAGGCCAGGCGCGGCACATGGTATTTATTGGCCTGACGCCACACCGTCTCCGACTGCGGCTGAACGCCGCCGACGGCGTCATAGACCATCACCGCGCCGTCCAGCACGCGCATTGAGCGCTCGACCTCAATGGTGAAGTCAACGTGGCCGGGCGTGTCGATAATATTGATGCGGTGCGGCGCGAAGCTGCCGTCCATGCCGGGCCAGAAGCAGCTGACCGCCGCCGAGGTAATGGTGATGCCGCGCTCCTGCTCCTGCGCCATCCAGTCGGTCGTTGCGGCGCCATCGTGCACTTCACCCAGCTTGTGGCTCATCCCGGTGTAAAACAGGATGCGCTCAGTGGTGGTGGTTTTACCGGCATCGATATGCGCGGAGATGCCGATATTGCGGTAACGCTCAACGGGAAGGGTTCGGGGCATGATGCGTCCTTAGTCGGTTGACTTGTGGCGCGGCGCACAGGATTGCGCGCCATCGATGAGCAGCTTACGCCCACTGTACGATTAAATACGAACAGATTGAGCTATAATTGCGCAATGCATAGATCGTAGAACAGGAAAACCATGCTGGAAAATCATCCGCAGCCGCACGAAATCAAACTGGAAAACGTGCTGTTCGCGCTGGGCAATCCGCTTCGTCTCGCCATTCTGCAGTCGCTGGCACAGCGCGGCGAGCAGAGCTGCAACGCGCTGCGCGGCGAGATCGCCAAATCGACCATGACGCATCACTGGCGCGTGCTGCGCGACAGCGGCGTGATCTGGCAGCGGCCCGTGGGGCGGGAGAATCTGATTTCGCTGCGGCGCGACTGCCTGGATCAGCGCTTTCCCGGCCTGCTGGACGCGCTGCTGACAGCGGCGACGCAGCGCTGAGCGACGCGACGCTGGCAACCGCCGCCGCCAGGTTTTAAGGTATCAGCCTCAACTGTTAAGGGAAAAATCGATCATGCGCATTCTTATCGCAGGCGCCGGGGCCACCGGCGGATATTTTGGCGCGCGTCTGGCGCAGGCGGGACGCGACGTTACCTTTCTGGTGCGCGAGCGTCGTTTTCAGCAGTTACAGCAGCACGGGCTGGTGCTGCGCACGCCGCAGGGAGTGGAGAAGCTGCAGCCGCAGCTGGCGCAGGCGGGATCGCTGCGCGGCGCGTACGACCTGATCATTCTGACGGTGAAAAGCTTTGGTCTGGCGCAGGCGATAGAAGACATCGCGCCCGCCGTCGGCGAGCAGACGCTGATCCTGCCGATCCTCAACGGCATGCGCCATATCGATACGCTGCGTGACCGCTTCGGCGATAAGGTGATCGGCGGGCTGGTGAAGATCAACGCCACGCTGGGCGAACAGGGCGAGGTGGTGCAGATGACGCCGCTGCATCAGATCTACTACGGCGCGCTGGATGGCCGCAACGACGCGCGGCTGCAGCGCGTGGACGAGGCGCTGCGCGCCGCCCGCGTCGAGACCTTTTTTAGCGACAATATCATCAGCGAACTCTGGGAGAAGTGGCTGCTGCTGAGCACGCTCGGCGCTTTCTGCTGCCTGACGCGCGGCGATACGCAGCAGGCGCTGAGCGCCGAGGGCGGCGAGGCGCTGCTGCACGCCCTCTTCAGCGAGGTGCTGGCGACGATTACCGCCGACGGCTACCAGCCGCGCCCGGCGGTGACGGCGAAAATTTTCGCGCTGCTGAGCAACCCCGCCACGCCGATGACCTCGTCGATGTACCGCGATTTAACCCAGGGCTTTGATATCGAAGCGGAACAGGTGATCGGCGATCTGGTGCAGCGCGCGCGGCGCAACGGCGTCAGCGTGCCGCTGCTTAACGCGGTGAATGTCAATCTGCAGGTCTATCTCAAGGGACGTTAACGCCGCGCCGCCAGCCGCGCCTGCACGGCGGGCAGCCGCATCAGACGATGCCAGGCGGCGTCTACCGCGTCGGGCATCTCTACCTCGCCGAAAAAAACGGCGCCGCGCGGCCCGTAGCCTTTTTCATCGTTGCGCAGGCGCTCAACTTCGCCCATCAGCAGCTGCACGAAGCGCTCCAGCGACCAGAGCCCCTGCGGCGGCGCGCCGGTCACGCGCGCCATGCCGCCGTCGAGCGTCACCACTGGCGTAAACACCGGCCAGTTGATAAACAGCGGTGCGTCGTCGCGGTGGCGCCACTGCCAGCGAAAGGTGGCGTCGGCGCGGCGCTGCAGCAGCGGGTCCTGGATCAGCACCACGCGCTGCGGCCGCAGGTGCTGCGCGTCGAGCAGGCGTTGGCTAAAGGCGGCGTTCTCACCAGAGTGGCGCGACTCCCCTTCCAGCAGCAGCTGATCCTCGTCGATGCCGCCGAAAACCCTGGCGATAGCCGCCAGCATCTGCGCCTCGCTGTTGCCGCGCGTGTCGATATCGCGATAGAGCGGATGCAGCGCCATCGCCTGCGCCAGCGCGCCGGTGGCGTGGCCGATGCCGCCGCTGAGCAGCAAGGGCAGCCCGAAGCGTTTTGCCAGCGCCACCGCGCCCTCGATGTTCGGCAGCACCGCATGGCCGGCGAGGATCGCCATATCCGCATCGATGTCGCCCTCAACGGGCATCTCGTCCAGCGCCAGCCAGGCGGCGATAAGATTAAGATCCTGAATAGCCTGCGGGGTAAGCTGCATGTTTCCTCCGTGTCGGATGACGCGCAGGCGCGACGGAACGCCCTGCGACGATGAAATTTTGCTACACTGCCCGCCTCTGTTCTGTGGAGAATTCCATGACTTCCCGCGCTATTACCCTCGACGACGTCGCCCGCCTGGCGGGCGTCTCCTATCAGACCGTTTCTCGCGTGCTTAACCACTCGCCGCAGGTGTCGCCGCGCACGCGCGCGAAGGTAGAAGCGGCGATGCAGCAGCTCAACTATGTGCCAAACCGCGTGGCGCAGCAACTGGCGGGCAAAGCGACGCGCACCCTCGGCCTCGCCACCAGCGATCTGGCGCTGATGGCGCCGGCGCAGATCGCCTCGGCGATCCAGCAGCGCGCCAGCCGCGCCGGCTACCATCTGGTGATCGCCATGCGCGGCCAGCACAGCGCCGCTGACACCGTCAACGAACTGCTGGCGCAGCGCGTGGATGCGCTGATGATCAACCTGCCGCTGGCCGTCGAAGAGGCGGAGCAGATCCAGACGCTGTGCGGCGACAAGCCGGTTATTTTTATGGATGTCGACCCTGAGGCGAACGTGGCGCAGTGTCAGTACTCCAACGCGCGCGGCGCGCGGGCGGCGGTTGAGCACCTTGTGGCGCTGGGACATCGCCAGATCGGCCTGCTGAACGGCCCGGCGCAGGCGATCTCAGCGCGGCTGCGGGAAGCGGCCTGGCGCGCGGCGCTGGCGGCGCATCAGCTGACGCCCTGCTGCGTGCTGCAGGGCGACTGGAGCGCGCAGTCCGGCTATCAGGCGATGCTGCAGCAGCTGCCGGATCGCCTGCCGCAGGCGCTGCTGGTGGCGAACGATCAAATGGCGCTGGGCGCGATGCGCGCGCTGCACCAGCACGGCGTGGCGATCCCGGCGCAGATGTCGATCGTCGGCTATGACGATACCGCTGAAAGCGCCTGGTATCAGCCGCCGCTGACCACGGTGCGCCAGGATCTGCAGGCGCTGGGTGAGACGTGTGTCGAGACGCTGCTGGCGCGGCTGCAGGATGAGGCGCCGCCGCAGCGGGTGCTGGAGCCGGCGCTGGTGCAGCGCGCAACCACCGCCGCGCCGGGCGGCGAAGCGCCCGATCTGGCGGCGATGGCGCAGCAGCTACAGCAGATTGCGCGTCAGTTGCAGCATCGCTGAGGGTGGAGTAAAAGCGTATATTCTGTTCACACTGTTTGTCAGGGAGATAAACATGCCGACCGTTCTCAGAATTGGTGCGTACCGCTTCTATTTCTACAGTCATGAACCTAACGAACCCGCGCACATCCACGTTGATAAGGAGAATGCAACGGCTAAAATATGGTTGCATGACTTGAGCGTGGCGCGCAGTGTGGGTTTTGCTTCGCATGAGCTGCGTGAACTTCAGCGCCTGGTGAAAGAGAACCAGAATCATCTTCAGGAGGCCTGGAATGCTTATTTTACAAAGTGAAAACGATATCCGCGTCATGGAAGTTCATATAGATGACGACCGTCTGACTGTCGATCTGATGGATGGGCGCACTATCTCCGTGCCGGTTGCATGGTACCCGCGTCTGGCTGCCGGCACGCCTGAACAGCGTCAGAAATGGGAACTGTGTGGCGCAGGCTACGGCATTCACTGGCCCGATCTTGATGAAGACCTGAGTACAGAGGGCCTACTGCGTGGCGCAAAGGGAATATTAACAGGACAATGACGCTGATTTTCTCCGTAGTCGTACCCTTCCTCGGGACGAAGTGCAGATAAAAAAACCGCAGACTTAAAAAGCTGCGGTTTTTTACGCTATGAAAATGAATTTGTCTTCTGTACGGCCAGTTACTGCGCTTTTGGCTCGCCCATCGATTTCAGTTTTTTCGACAGGTCGCGACGCTCTTTCGACAGATCGGCGTTTTTAATGATGTATTCATCCACACGATCTTCGTAGTCGGAACGCATTGAGGCGATGATTTCCTGAATCGCTTCGATGCTCATGCCGGGTTTGATGTACTCGCTCAGGTTGTCCAGCAGCAGAACACGCTTCTGGTTATCACGAATTTTCTTTTCGTTATCCGTGATTTCACGCTGCAGTTTGTTTTTGCGACGGAACATACGCACAAACTCCAGTACGTCCTGAAATGATTGCTTGGCATTTTCCATGGTGGCACCTTTTTTTGGGCCTGCTTGCGCAGGGAGTAGAGTCATAACCTTCAGCTTAGCGGTTCGCCAGCCGTGGCGACAATTGTCGCCGCTAAAATCGGACTGGCGCTTATCTTAGCGCAAAGAATGCGCCTTTCGCATTAAGTCATTGTCCCTGGTGATTATTTGCGCAGCGCCAGGCGGATCAGATCGGTCATGCGCTCCAGCTGCTTCGCCAGCTCCAGGCTCAGCCAGACATAGCCATAGATGGGCGCCTCCTCCAGCCGCTCGCTGCCCGCATCGGCGATCAGCTGCTTTAGCTCGCGGGTAATCTCCGTCAGCTCATGGCTGTTGGCCACCACCTCGTCAGTTTCGCCGCGCAGCGCCAGCACCGAGAGCGCCCGCAGCGTCTTTTCGGTCATCTGCTGGGTGCGGCGCAGCGTCGGCGCGTTAAGCAGGATCAAATGGGTTTCGCGCGAGGCCCACCAGGCTTCGATCTGCATCTCCACCGTGTTCACCATATTGCGATTGATGGTCTGAATCGCTTCGAACACCGATTTCGGGATACGCGTCTCTTTACTGGCCGGCACCAGCAGCGCGCGCATTTTCACCACGCTGGTGAGCAGCTTGCCAATCGGCTTCTTCAGGCGCGGCTTCTCAATCAGGTTAGGCGAGAAGCCGGCGTGATAAATCTTGGCGATCTCCGCCAGCGAATCCGACAGCTGGATGCGCCAGTGGGTGTAGGCGCGCTGCGCCCAGATTGCGCTGAACAGCAGCGCCAGCAGCGAGCCGAGAATGACGTCGCCGCCGCGCCACAGCGCCACGGTGAAGTCGCCCGCCGGCGCGCCCACCACCACGCTGAGCGTAATGCCGATCAGCAGCGCCATATAGGGATGTTTCCCCAGCGTCAGGTAGCCGCACACCATCATCACCACGCCGCACCAGGCCAGCATCACCGGCAGCGACATCAGCTCCAGCTTCAGGGCGATCAGCCCGGAGATGGAGCCAGCAAAGGTGCCGCAGATGCGCTGGATGGCGCGCGGAAACACGTTGCCCCAGGTGGAGATCGGCCCCATCACCACCACCAGCGTGATCAGCGGCCAGGTGCCCTCTGGAATGCCGGTCAGCCGTACCAGCAGAAAGGTGAGTAAAAAGGCGATGGCGATGCGCACGCCATGCACGCTGCGGTAGTGGCGATAGAACCAAAACTCAATATTCGATATGGGCTTATCAGGACGCAAGGTGGCTTTCCGGCTGAGGATCATAAAGTGCGTTATTTTATCCCATGACGTTGCTAAGGCTTACTGCCGCTTCTACATTTCAATACAGTTTTGACACCTTCTTACAATTATCAACACTTACTTTACAAGCAATCAAAATCACTAAAACAACAAGCTAACCACTTCTTCTCTTTTCGTTTATTTGATAACACGATCAAAGGAAGCAACATGAAAAAAAGAGCCAAAACTTTGCCGGGCGTGACGCGACGGCAGGTGCTGACCTGGTCTACGTTAGGCGTAGCCGCCACGGTTACTCGCGCGGCCGACGCCGTCTCTCTGCAAGGTTCGCCCGGCTGGACGCCCTTCTCCGATAACCCGCCTGAAACCTTTGACCAGCCCGGCTGGCTCTTTTTCACGCCGCAGGAAGCGGAAACCATCGAAGCGATCGTCGATCGCCTGATCCCCGCCGACGAGCTGAGCGTGGGCGGCAAAGAAGCGGGCTGCGCCCAGTTTATCGATCGCCAGCTGCACGGCTTTTATGGCACCTTCGAGCGCATTTATATGGAAGGCCCGTTCCAGAAAGGCACCACCGAACAGGGCGATCAGTCTCCGCTGGTGCCGCAGCAGCGCTACCGTCAGGGCCTGGCCGCGCTCGATCGCTACGTCCAGCAGACCTCTCAGAAACGCTTCAAAGAGCTGACGCCGCAGCAGCAGGATGCGCTGCTGGCCGCGATGGAAGCGGGCAAGGTGCATTTCGAGGGCTTTGACGCCCAGTCGCTGTTTATCGAGGTGCTCAACAACACCATGGAAGGCTTTTTTGCCGATCCCATCTACGGCGGCAATCGCGATATGGCGTCGTGGAAGATGCTGGGCTTCCCCGGCGCGCGCTACGACTATCGCCCCTACATCGAGCGCCATAACGAAGATCTGCATCTCGAACCCATCAGCATCGCCCAGTGGAAAGCTAAGGATAAGCCATGAAAAAGTTACCCAAAACGGATGTCGTGGTGATCGGCCTTGGCTGGGCGGGATCGATTATCGCCAATGAGCTGGCCGACGAGGGGCTGGAGGTGATCGGCATCGAGCGCGGCCCGTGGCGCGATACCGCACGCGATTTCAATATCGGCACCGTCACCGACGAGCTGCGCTATGTGATGCGCGAAGAGCTGATGCTGCGCACGCGGCAAAACACCTGCACCATGCGCAATAACCCGTCGCAGACCGCGCTGCCGATGCGCACCTGGGGATCCTTTCACCCCGGCAACGGCACCGGCGGCGCGGGCAACCACTGGGCGGGCATTACCTTCCGCTTTCAGCCGCACGAATTTCAGCTGAAGAGCTATCTCACCGAGCGCTACGGCGCCGACGCGATGCCCGGCGAGCTGGCTTTGCAGGACTGGGGCACTACGTGGGAGGAGATGGAGCCGCACTATATGCAGTTCGAGCGCGTGGCGGGCACTTCCGGCTACGCGGGCAATCTTAACGGCGAAAAGCGCGCCGGCGGCAATCCGTTCGAAGGGCCGCGCAGCGGCGACTATCCGACGCCACCGCTGCGTCAGCCCTACGGTCCGACGCTGTTCGCCCAGGCGGCGAAAGAGATGGGCTATCAACCCTTCCCGGTGCCCTCTTCGCTGGTCTCCGAGGCCTACACCAACCCCTACGGCGTCACTATGGGGCCCTGCACCTTTTGCGGCTTCTGCACCAACTACGGCTGCGCCAACTACTCCAAAGCGAGCGCCATTACCACCGTGCTGCCCGCGCTGATGCGCAAAGAGAATTTTACCGCCTACACCAACTGCGAAGTGCTGGAGGTGCTCACCGACTCCAGCGGTAAAAAAGCGACCGGCGTCACCTATGTGGATTCGTCGGGCGATAGCTGGGAACAGCCGGCCGATCTGGTGATCGTCGCCGCCTTTACCTTTGAAAACGTGCGGCTGATGCTGCTGTCGCAAATTGGTGAGGCCTACGATCCGGTGACCAACAAGGGCACCACCGGCCGCAACTACGCCTACCAGACCGCCAACAACGTGACGCTGTTTTTCGACGACAAGAACTTTAATCCCTTTATCGGCGCCGGCGCGGTCGGCATGGGCATCGATGAGTTCAACAACGATAACTTCGACCACAGCGGCCTCGGCTTTTTCGGCGGCGGCAGTATTCGCGTCACGCCGATCGGCTCCGCGCCTATCGGCTATCGCCCGCTGCCGCCCGGTACGCCGAAGTGGGGGTCGAAATGGAAGCGCGCGCTGAAGGATAACTATCTCAGCACCATGTCAATCGGCTGCGAGGCGAGCAGCTACACCACGCGCACCAACTACCTGTCGCTCGACCCCAACTACAAGGATCCGCACGGCCGCCCGCTGCTGCGCATTACCTTCGACTTCTCGCAGAATGACCTGAAGATGGCGCAGTACTGCACCGGCAAGGTGGCGGAGATCGCCAAATCGATGAACCCGCGCGAGATGATCGTCAAACCGATGACCGGCCACTGGAGCAGCGTGCCCTATCAGTCCTCGCACGTTGTCGGCGGCTTTATTATGGGCGCCGATCCCAGCACCAGCTCAGTGAATAAACATTTGCAGGTGTGGGACGTGCCGAATCTGTTTGTGGTGGGCGCCTCCGCCTTTCCGCAGAACCCTGGCTATAACCCGACCGGCACCGTGGGCGCGCTGGCGTTCAAGGCGGCGCACGCGATCCGCACCTGGTATCTGAAACGTCCGGGGGAGATGATCACCGCATGAAAACGCTGAATGCTCTCTCCGCCGCGCTGCTGCTTGCCGCGAGCATGACTGCCCAGGCGCAGCCGGAATATGACCAGTATGCGCGCGGCAGCTATCTCGCCACGCTCGGCGACTGCACCGCCTGCCACACCACCGATGCGAAGCAGCCCTATGCGGGCGGCGTCAAGATCAATACGCCATTCGGCGTGCTGGCCGGCGCCAATATTACGCCGGATCGCGAAACCGGCATCGGCGACTGGAGCTATGATGACTTCCGCCGCGCCATGACCGAAGGCATTGGTCACAACGGCAAACGGCTCTATGGCGCGATGCCCTTCACCGCCTACACCAAAATGTCGGAGCGGGACCTGCAGGATCTCTGGGCGTGGATACAGACGCTGCAGCCGATCCACCATGAAGTAGAGACCAACCAGCTGCCCTTTCCGTTTAATATCCGCACCAGCCTGATCGCCTGGAACTGGCTCAACTTCGACAAGGGCACCTTTACGCCCGACCCGAAAAAGTCAGCGGAGTGGAACCGCGGCGCCTATCTGGTGCAGGGTCTTGGCCACTGCGGCACCTGTCACACCTCGAAAAACTTTCTCGGCGGCGATGAAGGCGATCGCTTCCTCAGCGGTAGCGAAGTTGAGGGCTGGTATGCACCCAATCTCGGCGCGGACAACCACACCGGACTGGGCAAATGGACGCAGGAGGATATCGTCAGCTACCTGCGCACCGGCGTGAACCGCTACGCCATCGCCTCCGGGCCGATGGCCGACGCGGTGCGTCATTCTACGCAGCACTGGCGCGACGAGGATCTGCGCGCGGTGGCGACCTTCCTGAAAGAGGGCAAAACCCACGACGAGAGCGTGCCGCAGCCGCTGGCGGCCAGCGACGATCGCATGAAGCTCGGCGCGCAGATTTACGAGGCGAAGTGTTCCGCCTGCCACAGCCCTGGCGGACGCGGCGAGAAGAATATCTTCCCGCAGCTGGCGTCCAACCCGCTGATCAATCAGCCAAACGCCACCTCGCTGATCCGCGTGGTCAGCGCGGGCAGCCGCGGCGTCGATACTGACGCGCGACCGACCGCGCCCGCCATGCCCGCCTTTGCCGGCGTGCTGGATGACGAGCAGATCGCCGCCGTGCTGACCTACGTGCGCAACAGCTGGGGCAACGCCGCCGCGCCGGTCTCGGCCAGCGACGTTAAGGATGTGAAGGAAGAGCTGAAGTAAGGCGAACGGCGGCACGGAGGCCGCCTGCCTGCTACTAGAATTTTTGCTTCAGGTAGTCCTGGATCCGCGTCAGGACGCCCGCTTTCTCCACCGCTGAGAGGGTCACCAGCGGATAGCTCGCCAGCTGCTTCTCTTTGTCGATCACCTGAATCTCGCCGATGGTTTCGCCCGCTTTCAGCGGCGCTTCCAGCTCTTTGCGGTCAATCACATATTTCGCCTGCACGTTCTGGATCTCGCTGCGCGGCAGCGACAGGTAGACGTCGTTCGCGGTGCCGACGGCGACGCTGTGCGGATTGCCGTACCAGACGTTTTCCGTGCCGATTTTCTTGCCCGCGTGGAACAGCTGCACGGTGTCGAAGGTGTTCTGGCCCCAGACCAGCAGCTTGCGCGCCTGCTCTTCACGCCCTTTCGGGCTTTTGCCACCCATCACTACCGCGATCAGACGATGCTGGCCGACCACGTTCGAGGCGATGATATTAAAGCCTGCGGTTTCGGTATGGCCGGTTTTCAGGCCGTCAACGTGCAGGCTGTTGTCCCACAGCAGCCCGTTGCGGTTGTTCTGCGTGATGCCGTTCCAGCTAAGGGTTTTTTCGCTGTACATGGCGTAGAAATCGGGCTCGCCGCTGATAATCGCGCGCGACAGCTTCGCCATATCGAGCGCCGAGGAGAACTGACCCGGCGCGTCGAGGCCGTGCACGGTTTCAAAGTGAGTGTTGGTCAGGCCCAGCTTCTGCACGTACTGGTTCATCATATTGACGAAATTCTGCTGGCTGCCCGCCACATAGTCGGCCAGCGCCACGCAGGCGTCGTTGCCGGAGTCGATGATGACGCCACGGCTGAGGTCGCGCACCGTGATCTTGTCGCCGGGCTTGATGAACATCAGCGACGAGCCTTTGAACACCGGGTTGCCGGCTGCCCAGGCGTCTTTGCCCACGGTCACGACATCGTCGCGGGTGATTTTTTTCGCGTCGATGGCGCGGTCGACCACATAGCCGGTCATCAGTTTGGTCAGGCTGGCGGGGTTGCGGCGCTCGTCAGGATTGCCCGCGGTTAGCACCTGTCCGGTGGTGGCGTCCATCAGCACCCAGGAGGCGGCATCAATCGACGGTGGCGTCAGGGGAAACGGCATATCGTCGGCGTGCGCCAGCGAAGCCAACAAGAGAGTTCCAGATACAGTAATCAACAGACGCCTTTTCAACACTTCATCCTCAGGGTTACAGGGAAAACAGCGGCTCGTTTTACGGCAAAAGGCATAAACAGGTTTGATTAAATTGAAAAAAAGTGTGATCGGCTGCGGACGTGCTCGCAGAACAGGTTCGCTTTGCTTTCTTTATTCGAGCAAAACGCTGCATCCTCTGTGCGAATTTTATCCTTTCATCCGACCCATGATGTTCACAGTCTCCTCATTCGAGATTGATATTGTGGTTATGGTGGGTATAAAATCGGCCAGAAATGGCACAGGGAGGTGCTTTTGAGCAGTAAAGAGATGATGAAGCTCTTGAGGGAGCATGGCTGGATGCTGATTCGCGTCAGGGGAAGCCACCATGTGTTCGTTAAGCCGGGCAAAAATCACCACATAACGCTGCCCCATCCGGAAAAAGATCTGGCGACCGGCACGCTAAAAAAAATCATGAAGATGATGGAGTAGCTTATACAGAGTGCTGGCTTGCAATCGCCATACTCAGGTTAAGCGGTAATAAGGAGAGAGCGATGAGATTTCCGATCTATTTGCATAAAACCGATTCTGACAGCTATTCGGGATTTGCGCCTGATATAGATGGCTGCTTTTTTGCTGGCAAAACGGTAGATGACACGATTCTGGATGCGGCTGAAGCGATACATGTTCATCTGGAAACCCTGGCAGACAGCAATATGCCCATACCTGAAACAAAAGGCATTGAATCTTATCTGCAGGCTGAAGCGTGCCAGGGGGGTATCTGGGCCTTTGTTGATATTGATGTGAGTAAATATGACGGTAAAGCGGTGAAGCTGAATATCACCCTGCCGCAGCACCTGTTAACACGCATCGATCGCTTCGTCGAGTCACATAAAGAATTCAGCTCCAGAAGTGGCTTCTTAGCCGAACTGGCACGTCGGGAGCTGGCGAAAGCCTGACGCACACAGTCGTTGCACTGCATTCGCTATCGCGTCTTTCGCCGTCGGCACGCAACCTTCGCGGGCGTGGTTGTGACTGGCGACGCAAGCGACTATGCTGTGCGTTGTTTTCTCAGTACAGGATATGCTCGTGCCCGCCTCTGAACGCACTTTTCTGTTTCACGACTACGAAACCTTCGGTAAAAGCCCGTCGCTGGACCGTCCGGCGCAGTTTGCCGCGCTGCGCACCGACAGCGATTTCAACCCGGTCGGCGAGCCGCAGATCTTCTACTGCCGCCCAGCAGATGACTATTTGCCGCAGCCGGAAGCGGTGATGATTACCGGCATTACGCCGCAGGTGGCGCGTGCGCGCGGCGTATCGGAGGCGGAGTTCGCCGCCCGCATCTATGCGCTGTTTACCGAAGAGCAGACCTGCGTGGTGGGCTACAACAATGTGCGCTTCGACGACGAAGTGACACGCAACATCTTCTACCGCAACTTTTACGATCCCTACGGCTGGAGCTGGCAGAACGGCAATTCGCGCTGGGATCTGCTGGATGTGATGCGCGCCTGCTATGCGCTGCGTCCCGACGGCATTGTCTGGCCGGAAAATGAGGATGGCTTTCCCAGCTTTAAGCTCGAACACCTGACCAAAGCCAACGGCGTGGCGCATGAAAACGCCCATGACGCCATGTCCGACGTGCACGCCACGCTGGCGATGGCGAAGCTGGTGAAAGAGAAGCAGCCGAAGCTGTTTGAGTTTCTGTTTACCCATCGCAACAAAAACAAGCTGATGACGCTGATCGACATTCCGCAGATGAAGCCGCTGGTGCACGTCTCCGGCATGTTCGGCGCGGCGCGCGGCAACACCAGCTGGGTCGTGCCGCTGGCGTGGCATCCCGATAACCGCAACGCGCTGATCGTCGCCGACCTGGCGGGCGATATGACGCCGCTGCTGGAGATGGATGCGGATGCGCTGCGCGAGCGTCTCTATACGCGCAAAAGCGATCTGGCCGACGACGAAGCGTCGGTGCCGATCAAGCTGGTGCATATCAATAAGTGCCCGGTGCTGGCGCCCGCCAACACGCTGCGCCCGGAAGACGCGGCGCGCCTGGGCATCGATCGAGAAGCCTGCCTGGCGAATCTGGCGCTGCTGCGTCAGCACGCCGAGGTGCGCGAAAAAGTGGTGGCGCTGTTCGCCGACGCGGAGCCTTTCACCGCTTCGGACGATGTCGACGCGCAGCTCTATGACGGTTTCTTCAGCGACGCCGACCGCGCGGGCATGAACATCCTGCGTCAGACCGCGCCCGCGAACCTGCCGGCGATGGATCTCTCTTTCCAGGACGCGCGCGTGGCGAAGCTGCTGTTCCGCTACCGCGCGCGCAACTTCCCCGGCACGCTGGACGACGCCGAGCAGCAGCGCTGGCTGCAGCACCGCCGCGAAGCCCTGAACGCCGAGCGCGTGCAGGCCTTTTTGCTGGAGCTGGAGTCGCTGGCGAGCCTGCATGAAGAGGATGCGGAGAAGATGGCGCAGCTGAAAGCGCTCTATCTCTATGCGCAGGAACTGGTCTCATAATGGAATAACTGCGCCTTAGCGCGCACTCTCCCTTTTCTCCCCCGGTAGCCGGGGGAGAAGCGCCCCATATGGGTTATACCAGCGCCCACACCAGCCAGGTGAGCGCAAAGCCGCTCAGCCCCATAATGGTGGTCAGCACCGTCCAGGTTTTTAGCCCGTCGCCCACCGACAGCCCCAGATAGCGCGTCACCACCCAGAAGCCCGCATCGTTGACGTGCGACAGGCCCAGGCCGCCAAAGCAGGCCGCCAGCGTTACCAGCACGCGCTCCATATCGCTGGCGCCGCTCACCGCGGAGGTGAGCAGCCCGCTGGTGGTGAGGATCGCCACCGTCGCGGATCCCTGCGAGGCGCGCAGCGCCAGCGACAGAATAAAGGCGGCAGGCACCAGCGGCAGATGCAGCGTCTCCAGGGTAGTCGCCAGCGCTTTGCCGACGCCCGACTCCACCAGCACTTTGCCGAAGGCGCCGCCTGCGCCCGCCACCAGGATCACGCTCGCCGATCCTGGAATGGCGCGGCCGGTCAAATCTTCCAGCTTGTCCTTACTCCAGCCGCGACGCACGCCCAGCAGCCAGGCGGCCAGCGCCAGCGCAATCAGCAGCGCGATGGGCGGCGTGCCGATCACCGTCATCACTTTACCCGGCAGGCTGTCGGCCGCCAGCAGCGAGTGGGAAATTGTGCCGAGCACAATCAGCAGGATCGGCACCACAATCAGCCCGGCGATAGTCAGCGCGCCCGGCGGCGCCGGCTCATTCTTCTTCTCTACGCCTTCCGGCTTCGCCATCTGCAGCTGCTCCAGCACCTCGACCGACAGATGGTAGTGACGGCGATTCATCGCCTTCGCCACGTAGTAGCCAATAATGCCGACCGGCACCGACACCGCCAGACCGATCATCATCAGCCAGCCCATATCGGTATGCAGAATGCCTGCCGCCGCTGCCGGACCTGGATGGGTCGGCAGCGCCACGTGCACGGTCAGCATCACGCCCGCCATCGGCAGGCCGAACTTCAGCGGCGAAACGCGCGCCACCTTGGTAAAGCCGTAGATCAGGGGAATAACGATAATAAAGCCGACCTCGAAGAACACCGGAATGCCGAGGATAAAGGCGGCCATGGTCAGCGCCGCCACGGTGCGCTTAATGCCAAGGCTCTTGCTGAAGCGCTGCGCCAGCGACTCAGCGCCGCCCGACGCTTCGATAACCGCGCCGAGCATCGCCCCCAGCACGATGATAATGGCGATATGGCCGAGCAAGCTGCCCATCCCGCTCATAATGGTTTCCATGATTTTTTCAGCCGGAATGCCCGTCGCGATAGCGACCAGCAGGCTGACAATCAGCAGTGCGACAAAGGGATGAACTTTGGCTTTGATGACCAGCAGCAGCAGTATGACGATGCTGGCGGTCGCAATGGCTAACAGCAGTGCGGTGGACATGTTTACCTCAGGTATCGTTATCTTTTTAGTCGTAAGGGGTACAGCGCTGCCTGGTGCAGGCTCATCAAGCAAAATGCCGGCGCCCTTGCGCCGGGGTTAGCAAGGTTATGTCACGCTTTTTTCGCCCAGGGCGCGAACCAGCCGAGGCCGTCCAGCGTGTTGCCGCGCGGCATATATTCGCAGCCGATCCAGCCGTCGTAGCCCACCTCATCCAGCAGGTTAAACAGCCACGGATAGTTGATTTCCCCCTCATCAGGCTCATGGCGATCCGGCGCGGAGGCGATCTGGATATGACGATAGCGGCCGAGGTTCTCGCGGATCAGCGCGCTGAGATTGCCGTCCACCAGCTGGGCGTGGAACAGATCGAGTTGGGTAAAGACGTTGGGGCGATCGATGCGCGCTGCCATCTCCAGCGTCTGATACTGGCTGGCATAGAGATAGCGCGGTTTGGTCACCGGATTGAGCGCCTCCAGCAGCAGGTTGATGCCGTGCGGCGCAAAGCGCTCCGCGGCGTAGTGCATGTTGCGCACAAAGGTCTCGGCGTAGGCTTCGCGATCTGCGCCGGCAGGCACCGTGGCGGCCATGATATGCACCTGCGGCACCTCAAGCGCCAGCGCATATTCCAGCGCGCGGTCGATGTCGGCGCGCGCCTCTGCTTCGCGTCCGGGGATCGCCGAGACGCCCCACTCGCCCGCCGCCACGTTACCCGGCGCGGTATTGAACAGCACCAGCTTCAGGTTGTTCTCATCCAGCAGCTGCTTCAGCTGCGCCGCTGGATAGTCATAGGGAAAGAGAAACTCCACCGCCTCGAAACCAGCCTGCGCCGCCGCCGCGAAGCGCTCGGTAAAGGGCACTTCGTTGAACTGCGTTGAGAGGTTTGCAGCAAACTTTGGCATTATCGGCTCCTTAATTCTGCAACTTCGCCTGCGCTGAGATAGCGAATGGCGCGATCGCCCAGGGTAAACATCAGGCGCGCGGTCTCTTCCAGCTCTTCGGTGTTGTCGGCGGCTTCGCGCAGGGATTTACCGATCACCACCGGGCCGTGGTTCGCCAGCAGAAAAGCGCGATACTGGCCCGCCAGCTGCGACAGATCGTCCGCCAGCCGCGTGTCGCCGGGCTTGTAGTAGGGCACCACCGGCACGTCGCCGACGCGCATGACCACGTAGGGGGTAAACGGGCGAATACAGTTTTGCGTGTCCAGCCCCTCCAGGCAGGAGAGCGCGGTCAGGTAGTGGCTGTGCAGGTGCACCACCGCTTTGCAGTCCGCATCGCCGGCGTAGAGCGCGCGATGGAAAGCGATCTCTTTTGAGGGCTTATCGCCAGAGAGCCACTCCCCTTCCAGCGTCACTTTCGACAGGCGATCGGCCTGCAGCTCGCCGAGGCAGGAGCCGGTGGGCGTCGCCAGCAGCGTGCCGTCTTCCAGCAGCAGAGAGAGATTGCCGGCGGAGCCGGTGGCGTAGCCGCGGGCGAAAAAAGAGGCGCCCAGTTTAACCATCTCTTCGCGGGCCTGTTGTTCAGTCATAAGCAAACTCCGTTTGTGCGCGGCGGAAAAAGTGTTCATCGCCGAAATTGCCGGACTTCAGCGTCAGCGACAGCGGCTGATGGATATCGCGTACCCAGGGCACGCCTGCCGAAATAGTCGGCCCAATGTGAAACGCCGTCACGCCGAGGCTCTGCGCCACCACGCCGGAGGTTTCGCCGCCCGCCACGATAAAGCGCTGCCAGCCGCGCGCCTTGAGTTCGCGCGTGACGGCGGCAAACAGCTGCTCTACCGCCTCGCTGCTGCGCTGCGCGCCATAGTCGCGCTGAATCGCCTGCAGCTGCTGCGCGTCAGCGGTGGCGTAGAGCAGCGGCGCCAGCGGCTGGTCGCTGTGGCCGGCCACCCAGTCGCAGAGTTCACGGGCGTAGGCGTCAGGATTGTCCAGACAGCGCGTCACCTCGACTTCGTGCGACGGCGCCTGCTGGCGATAGGCGCTAACCTGCAGGTTGGTCATCTGCGAGCAGGAGCCGGAGATCACCACGGCGCGCGCGCCCTGCGGACGGCCCGCGTTTTCCGCTGCGGCGCGGTCGCTGTCGGCGGCGGCCCACTGGCGCGCCAGTCCGATAGCCAGGCCCGAGCCGCCGGTCACCAGGCGCATCTCGCGCAGCGCTTCCCCCTGCGTCAGCAGGTGCTGCTCGTGCAGCGTATCCAGCACCACGTAGTTGACGCCCTGCTCTTTCAGCTGGCTCAGCCTGTCGCGCACCGCCTGCGCGCCCTGGTCGAGCAGCGGCGCGGCGATCAGCCCGGCTTTGCCGCCTGCCTGACGTTCCATCAGGCGCAGCAGGTTGCTGTCGGTCATCGGCGTCACCGGATGGTGGCGCATGCCGGAATCGCTCAGCAGCTGCTCGCCGACAAACAGATGGCCCAGATAGACGGTGCGGCCGTTCACCGGCAGCGCCGGCGAGATCACCGTCTGGGTTTCTCCCAGCGCCGCCAGCAGCGCGTCGGTCACCGGGCCAATATTGCCCTGTTCAGTGCTGTCGAACGTCGAGCAGTATTTGAAGTAGAAGCGGTCGCAGCCCTGTTCCTGCAGCCAGCGCAGCGCGTCCAGCGACTGGGCGACCGCCTGCTGTGCCGGGCAGGAGCGCGACTTCAGACTGATGACGATCGCCTGGGCGGTCAGCGCGTCATGCTGCGACGGCACGCCGTTAAACTGAATGGTGGAGAGGCCGTTTTGCACCAGAAAGCTGGCGATATCGGTGGCGCCGGTAAAGTCGTCGGCGATGATGCCTAAGCGCGTCATGCTCACTCCTTTGCCTGCGGCAGCTCGATGCCGCTGAAAATTTTGATCACCGCGCTGTCATCTTCGCGGCCGTAACCGGCGTTGCTCGCTTCGGTAAACATATTGAGTGCGGTAGAGGCGAGCGGCAGCGGGAAGTGCAGCGATTTCGCGGTGTCCGCCACCAGGTTGAGGTCTTTAACGAAGATATCCACCGCGGATTTCGGGCTGTAGTCGCCGTCTACCACGTGACGCATGCGGTTCTCGAACATCCAGGAGTTGCCCGCCGCGTTGGTCACCACGTCATACATGGTCTCCAGCGGAATGCCGGCGCGCGCCGCCAGCGCCATCGCTTCCGCGCCGACGGCGATATGCACGCCCGCCAGCAGCTGGTGAACGATTTTTACCGTGGAGCCGAGGCCGATCTCGCTGCCGACGCGGTAGACTTTCGCCGCGACCGCATCCAGCACCGGCTGCAGGCGGTCGAACACCGCGTCGCTGCCGGAGGCCATCACCGTCATCTCGCCGGTGGCCGCCTTCGCCGCACCGCCGGAGACCGGCGCGTCGAGCATCAGCAGCTGATGCTGCGCCAGCTGCTGTTCAATCTGCTGCGCGTCCTGCGCGGAGATAGTCGACGACATCATGACGATGGTGCCGGGCTTCAGCTTCGCCGCCAGACCCTTGTCGCCAAACAGAATGGCGTTGACCTGCGCGGCGTTAACCACCAGCAGCAGCACGGCGTCCAGCTCGGCGGCAAAGCTGTCGGCCGACGTTTGCGCGCCGCGCGCGCCGGCCTGACGCAGCGTCTCCAGCGCGGCAGGATTAAGATCCACGCCCCAGGTGTTCAGCCCGGCGCGAATACAGGAGGTCGCCGCGCCCATCCCCATTGACCCTAACCCGATAACACAGACATTTGAGAGTGGCACTGTGAGCCTCCGCTGTTAATTTAAGTGATTATTTGTTGGATGTTGTTAATTCTGGCAGGAACGCTGGCGGATAAATGTGCTGCCCATCACACATTTTCACTAAGCAGACTAAGATGGAACATTTCTTCACAATCCGTCTATCTGCATGATATTGTGCAACTTTAGACGATAACCTCTCGTTTATTTCGGCAAAATTATTCATTCGCCTGCACAGGTAAATGCTTTACACTGTGAAAAATTGATAAGCATGGAGAGCAAAGATGATCCCTGTTGAACGCCACCAGCAGATCCTGGCGCTGGTCGCCGAACGCGGCGTGGTCAGCATTGCCGAACTGACCGAGCGGCTTGGCGTGTCGCATATGACTATTCGCCGCGACGTGCAGAAGCTGGAAGAGCAAGGCGCGGTGCTGTCGGTTTCCGGCGGCGTGCGCTCGGCCGATCGCCTGGCGGCGGAGCCGTCCCATCAGACCAAGACCACGCTCTATAACGCCGAGAAGAACGCCATCGGCCGCTGTGCCGCCCAGCATATTCCGCGCAACAGCTGCATTTATCTGGATGCGGGCACCACCACGCTGGCGCTGGCGCGCGAGCTGCTGGATCGCGACGACCTGCTGGTGGTGACCAACGACTTTATGGTCACCAACCTGCTGATGGAGGCGAGCGACTGCCGGGTGATCCATACCGGCGGCACGGTGTGTCGCGACAACCGCTCCTGCGTGGGGGAGAGCGCGGCGCGCAGCCTGCGCCATCTGGCGATCGACATCGCCTTTATCTCCGCCTCCTGCTGGGGTCCGCGCGGGCTCTATACGCCTGACGAGGACAAAGTCACGGTGAAGCAGACGGTGCGCGACGTCAGCAGCAAGCGCGTGCTGCTGAGCGACAGCTCGAAGTACAACAAAATCGCCACCTACCTGGCGCTGCCGCTCAGCGACTTTGACATCCTTATCACCGATAGCCAGCTCAGCGCGGCGGCGCGCAGCGTGCTGCGCGAAGGCAGCTGGGAGCTGCTGCTGGCGGAGTAGCGGCGCGTGAAAGGCTTCGCGCCGTAATAAAACTGTCATCCTGCGGAGTTACCGTCAAAGCCGGCAAGGTAATTCTCTGAATAACAGGATAAAAACATGACATTACGTTATACGCTTATCGCCGCGTCGCTGCTGCTGGCGCAGCAGGCGCAGGCGACAACGCTGCCAGAGGCGGCGGCGCTGGCGCGCATGACCACGCCGGAATCAGGCAGCCAGACTTTCGATGCGCTGGAGCAACATATCCTGCAGGCGGAACGTCAGGCGCTGCAGAACGGCGCGCCGACGCTGACGCGCAGCGCGCTGGAAAAGGCGAAGCAGTCGCAGCTGCAGGCGGACAGCGCCTGGCTCAGGGCGAGCGGCTATGACTTTCAGGTGAAAGCCAACCAGCAGGCGGGCATTGAACTGCTCTCCAGCTTTAGCGCGCTGCCGGAGGCGACGCTGAACGCCAACCGCGCCACTGTGGCGCAGATTAACCTCAACGCCACGCAGGGCGCGCGCCAGCAGGCGCTGGCCGACGCGGAGGGCATCAGCTATCTCTACTTTACCGCCGACGCGCTCGGCCCGCGTCTCGGCAAGGCGTTTCTGGCCGCCTACGATAAGGGCGAGCTGAGCAAGGCGGCCGTGCTGATCAAAGCGACGGAAATCAGCACCAGCGCGGCGAAAAAACACTTCAACTATGCGCGTCCCTTCCTGGCGACGGGCAACAGCATCCATCTGGTGCCGGACGACGTGGTGGTGAAAGATGGCAAGCCCTACACCGCCGACGGCGGCTCCTTTCCCAGCGGCCATACCAATACCGGCGTCACCGATGCGCTGCTGCTGGCGGAGATGATCCCGGAACGGTTTCAGGCGCTGGTGGCGCGCGGCGCGCGCTATGGCTACTCGCGCATCGTGCTGGGCGTGCACTATCCGCTCGACGTGATGGGGTCGCGTATGGTGGCCGAGCGCAACGTGGCGCACTACCTCAACGATCCCGCTTATCGCAGGCTATTCAGCGAGGCGCGCGACCAGCTGCGCAGCGCGCTGGAGAAAGAGTGCGGCGTCGCGCTGGCGACCTGCGCGCAGACGGTTAAGGGCGAGGATAACTATCAGGATGCGGCGATGCAGCGCTTCTATCGCTTCACCATGACCTACAATCTGCCACGGCTGAGCACACAGCCGCGCGCCGTCAGCGTGCCGCCAGGCGCGGAGGTGCTGCTGGAATCGGCGCTGCCGCAGCTCTCTGCGGCACAGCGTCGCGCGCTGATGGCGAAAACCGCGCTGCCGGCGGGCTATCCGCTGTCGGGCGCCACGCCGGAGCAGCAGTTCTGGCAGCGTCTCGATCTCAGCGCCGCCTTTGCCCAGGCGAAGCATCAGGGATAAAAAAAAGGGTGAGGCTTGCGCCTCACCCTTTTTTCTTTGCCAGCAAATTACACTTCTTCGCTGTACTGCGGCACCGGATTACGGAAGCTGCGGGTGACAAACGCGAGGTAAACAATCCCCACGGCGGCCCAAATCAGGCCCAGCACCATCGAACTCTCTTCCAGGTTAATCCACAGCGCGCCCACCGTCAGCGCGCCGAGCACCGGCAGCACCAGATAGTTGATATGGTCGCGCAGCGTGCGGTTACGCTTCTCGCGGATCCAGAACTGCGCGATCACCGACAGGTTAACGAAGGTAAACGCCACCAGCGCGCCAAAGTTAACCAGCGCCGTCGCGGTCACCAGGTCGAAGCGGATCGCCATCAGCGCCACGGCGCCGACCAGCAGCACGTTCAGCGACGGGGTGCGCCACTTCGGATGGATATAGCCAAAGAAACGCTCCGGGAAGACGCCGTCGCGGCCCATCACGTACATCAGACGCGATACGCCGGCGTGCGCCGCCATACCTGACGCCAGCACGGTCACCACCGAGAAGATCAGGATGCCGAACTGCAGCACATGGCCCGCTACGTACAGCATAATCTCCGGCTGCGACGAATCCGGATCCTTAAAGCGCGAGATATCCGGGAAGTAGAGCTGCAGGAAGTAAGAGGCGACGATAAAGATCAGACCGCCGATCAGCGCGGTAAGGAAAATCGCGCGCGGAATGGTGCGTTCTGCGTCTTTAGTCTCTTCCGACAGCGAGCTAATGCCGTCAAAGCCGAGGAACGAGAAACAGAGGATCGTCGCGCCGGTGATCATCGGCACCACATGGGCGTCAGCGGACCAGAACGGCTGCGAGCTGGTGAGCGTGCCCGCGCCTTCGCCGTGCGCCACGCCGTAAATCACCATGCCGGTGATACCGATCATCACCACAACCTGCAGCACCACGATAACGCTGTTGAAGTTCGCCACGGTTTTAATGCCGCGCAGGTTGGACATCGTCATAAACGCCACCAGCAGCACCACGAAAATCCACGACGGAATACCAGGCACCAGCGCTTCAAAATAGTTTTTCGCCAGCAGAATGTTGATCATCGGCATGAACAGGTAGTCTAACAGCGATGACCAGCCGACCATAAAGCCGACATGCGGACTGATCGCCTTTTGCGCGTAGGTATAAGCGGAGCCCGCAGATGGGAAGCGGCGTACCAGCTTACCGTAGCTTACGGCGGTAAACAGAATCGCAATCAGCGCGAAGGCGTAGGCGGTGGCGACGTGACCGCTGGTCAGACCCGACACGATACCGAAGGTATCAAACAGGGTCATCGGCTGCATGTAGGCGAGGCCAATCATGACGACCGGAAGCAGGGTCAGAGATTTTTTCAGGTGCGCACGCTGCGGTGCTGAGGTATCAAGCGACATGGTTCAGACCTCCCTGCGCTGCAACCTGACTGGATTGCATCACGGGAGTGAGAGAGGTGGCGTTAAACGCAAGCGCGGCGCCGTAGTCGTCACGGAAACGAGAGCCAGCGCGGGCCGGCTGAATGAATAACATCCCCATCTTTGTATCCTCAGTTCTTACGCTTACGCGTTTTTTAACGTGTATCTATCCGGGCGCGCCCGGCCTCATGCGAATCGGTTAAGTACATGCAAAAAAAATAACCGAGGCTCTGATAAGCATCGGTTATATTCGTATTTTTGCAGGCCGCGTATTCTGCCCCAAAATGCGGCAAAAATACAAGACCCGCTGCTCAGTATAGCGACTTTTTTCTCAGGCGTTTTTCAGCATCCAGTCGATCTCCGTGGCGGTGACCAGCCGTTCAAACTGCATCATCTCGTGGCGCTTGCAGCTGTGCCACACCGCGCCGAAACGCTCGCCCAGCAGTTTTTGCAGCGGGTAGCTGCTTTCGAACTCCAGCAGCGCCTCGCTCTGACGCACCGGCAGCGGAATGCCCTCTGCCTCGTGGCCGTTGCCCTGCACCGGCTGCGGCAGCGGCAGCGCGGTATCCAGCCCGTGCAGAATGCCCGCCAGAATCGCCGACATCACCAGATAGGGGTTGGCGTCCGCGCCCGCGACGCGATACTCGACGCGGTGGTTATCGCTGTCGCCGCAGGGAATGCGCAGCGCCACGGTGCGGTTGTTGTGCCCCCAGGAGGCCTGCAGCGGCACATAGGCCTCCGGCACGAAGCGGCGATAGGCGTTGACGTTGGGCGCCAGCAGCGCCATCGACGCCGGCATCAGGTCGAGCATGCCCGCCAGCGCGCGCTTCAGCAGCGGCGAGTCGCTGCCGTCGTCCGCGGCGAAGGCGTTATGATCGGCGGCATCCAGCATGCTGATATGCACGTGCATGCCGCTGCCCGCGTACTCCTCATAGGGTTTAGCCATAAAGGTGGCGGTCATGCCGTGATTCTCCGCCACCTGACGGATCAGCCTTTTCAGCTGCACGGCGTGGTCGCAGGCGCTCAGTACGTCACGGGTGTGGTGCAGGTTAATCTCGAACTGGCCGGGCGAGGCCTCCGCCAGCGCGCCGTCGGCGGGAATATTCTGCTGACGCGCCAGCGCGTCGATATCGCGCAGCACCGCGCCGAAATGATCGAGGTTGTCCACCGAGTAAACCTGGCTCTGCATATTGCGCTCGCTGCTGCCCGGCGCGCACGGCGGCTGAATAAAGCCTTCGGCGTCGCGGGCCTTATCCACCAGATAGAACTCCAGCTCTACCGCTACCACCGGAAACAGCCCTCGATTACGCAGCTGCTGCCACAGCCGGTTCAGGACATTACGGGGTTCAACGTCAAAGGGAGTGCCATCTTGGTTGCACATGGTCAGCAGCAGTTGCGCGATGCGCGCGGGATCGGAAGCAGAGGGAACTAAGGAGCCGGGAACGGGCATACAGAGGTTGTCAGGTTCGCCGAGAGATTGTCCGAGTCCGGCCTCTTCGACGGTGTTGCCGAGAATATCCATAGCGAAAACCGAGGCGGGGAAATAACACCCTTTTTCCAGCTTCGCCAGCGCGGCGACCGGGATACGCTTACCGCGAAAAACACCATTTAAATCATTAAGTAAAATATCGACATACTGCGTTTCAGGATGGCGTTCCAGCCAGTTTTTCACTTCAAGCTGGAACGCGCTGGTTCGTCTCTCTTCACTGTGACGCGTGAAGTCTTCTACTTCCACGAGGTTCGTCATATCCCACCCGCCTTCTACCGTTAGTTGGTTTGCGCAATGCTCAAAATAACAGCCACTCCTCTAACATAGCGCCAACAGAAAAAGTGTGCAAATGTAACAAATCTGTTTGAGAAACAAACAGCGCATTGCTAGATTGAAAAAATATTGCACAGTTTTTCCCGTTACGGGCCCGATCGGTGAATTTTTTGAACAGCGAGTCGAGGAGTGAGATGGGCATTATTTTTAACAAGCCGTTGATCGGCGTCACGATGTGCCAGATCGACCATCATGGCCATCTCACCCAGTCGGTGCATAACAAATATCTGACGGCCATCGCCCAGGCGGGCGGCGTGCCCCTTGCCCTGCCGCAGCAGCTCTGCGCCGCGCCGCAGCTGCTGGAGCAGGCGCTGGCGGCGCTCGACGGCGTATTGCTGACCGGCAGCCCGAGCAATATCGAACCCTGGCATTACGGCGAAGCGGGCAGCGAGGCGCACGCCGATCCCGGTCGCGACCGGCTCGCCTTCGCCATCATTACCTGGGCCACCAGCCGCAAGATGCCGCTGTTCGGCATCTGTCGCGGCATGCAGGAACTGGTAGTGGCGAACGGCGGCGCGCTGTGGCGCGATCTTGACCAGTTTAAGCGCGGCCTGCCGCATCATCCAGAGGCGACGCAGCCGTTGAACCAGCAGTACGCGCCGGCGCATGACGTCTTTCCTGAGGCGGACGGCCTGCTGGCCTCGCTGCTGGGCGGCGACGCTACCCTGGCGGTTAATTCGCTGCACCATCAGGGCATCCGCGAGCCGGGGCCACAGCTGCGCATCGAGGCGCGCGCGCCGGACGGCCTGATCGAAGCGGTCAGCCTGCGCCACCATCCGTTCGCCCTCGCGGTGCAGTGGCACCCTGAATGGCAGCCTGAACATAACGACGCCTCGCGCGCGCTTTTCGCGGGGTTTATCCACGCCGCCCAGCACTATCACAAGGAAAAAACACCATGAACGATGCCGCTCTGGCGCCCGGACGACGCTTATCGCAGATCCGGCAAGAGTTGGGATTGTCTCAGCGCCGCGCCGCTGAACTGTCAGGTTTGACCCACAGCGCCATCAGCACCATCGAACAGGACAAGGTGAGTCCGGCGGTGAGCACGCTGCAGAAGCTGTTAAAGGTATACGGGCTGTCGCTGTCGGAGTTTTTCTCCGAGCCGAAACACCACGACGCGCCGAAGGTGATCGTCAAACAGCAGGATCTGGTGGAGATCGGCAGCCAGGGCGTGTCGCTGAAGCTGGTGGACAACGGGCAGGCGCAGCGCTCGCTCGGCATGCTGCTGGAGACCTATCAGCCCGGCGCCAGCACTGGCGAAAAGCTGCGTCATCCGGGCGAAGAGACCGGCACGCTGCTGGAAGGCGAGATCACCCTGGTGGTCAACGGCCAGAGCTATCACCTTTACGCGGGCGAAAGTTATGTGATCGATACCGGGCTGCCGCACAGCTTTAGCAATCTTTCCGCGCAGCCGTGCCGTATCGTCAGCGCTCATACGCCCGCCAATTTCTGACGCATCTGTATGCAGGAGGTTGTGATGAAACACGTTGAAAGCTACTACGCGGCGACCGCCAACGACCATGCGCCCTGGCCGACGCTGCAGGAGAGCATCCAGTGCGACGTCTGCATTATCGGCGCCGGTTTTACCGGCCTCTCCGCCGCGCTCTACCTCACCGAAGCGGGCTATGACGTGGTGGTGCTGGAGGCGGCGCGCGTGGGCTTCGGCGCCAGCGGCCGCAACGGCGGTCAGGTGGTCAACTCCTACAGCCGCGACGTGGACGTGATTGAACAGCGCTACGGCAAAGAGAGCGCGCGCATGCTCGGCAGCATGATGTTCGAGGGTGCCGATATTATTCGCGACCGCATCGACCGCTACGCCATCGCCTGCGACTATCGGCCCGGCAATATTTTCGCCGCGCTCAACCCGCGCCAGATGAATCACCTGCGCCGCCAGCAGCGGCTGTGGGAAAAGTATGGTAATCAGGAACTGGAGCTGCTGGACGAGCGCGGCATCCGGCGCGAGATCGCCACGGATCGCTACGTCGGCGGCCTGCTGGACCGGCGCGGCGGCCATCTGCATCCGCTTAATCTGGCGCTGGGAGAAGCCGAGGCGATTCGCCGCCACGGCGGGCGCATCTATGAACGCTCCGCCGCGACGGCGCTGACCTACGGCGCGCCGAATCGGGTGAAAACCGCCCACGGCGAGGTGAGCGCCACCTTTGTGATTTTCGCCGGCAACGCCTACCTGCCCTCACAGCTGGAGCCGCGCCTGGCGCGCAACAGCATGGCGTGCGGCTCGCAGATCCTCACCAGCGAGCCGCTGAGCCGCGATCAGGCGCTGGCGCTGCTGCCGAACAATCACGCCGTCGAGGACTGCAACTATCTGCTGGACTACTTCCGGCTCACGGCGGACAACCGGCTGCTCTACGGCGGCGGCGTGGTCTACGGCGCGCGCGATCCCGGCGATATCGAGGCATTGATCCGCCCTAAACTGCTGCGCACCTTCCCGCAGCTGCGCGATCTCGCCTTTAGCTACCGCTGGAGCGGCAACTTTCTGCTGACGCTGTCACGGCTGCCGCAGTTCGGCCGGCTGGAGCATAACGTCTACTTTATGCAGGGCGACAGCGGCCACGGCGTCACCTGCACCCATCTGGCCGGCAAGCTGATCTGCGAAGCGCTGCGCGGCGATGCGGAGCGCTTCGACGCCTTTGCGAAGCTGCCGCATCTGCCCTTCCCCGGCGGACGGCGCTTTAAGGTGCCGCTCACCGCGATGGGTGCCGCCTGGTATGCGCTGCGCGACCGGCTCGGCGTGTAGACCTTACTCCAGCGGCATCTTCGCCGGATCGTCGTAGCGGTATTCAAATCCCAGCTCGCTGCAGATGCGCGAGCCGTCTATCAGCTTGCCGCGCTCGCCCGCTTCATCGGGTAGAAACGTCGGCGGCGTCAGGCCGAGCTGGCGCGAAACGGCGGGATAGAAGGCGTCGCGCGACGGATGCTGCTGCGCGCACAGGTTATAAGTCCGGCCACCTTTCGGCGTCTGCAGTAGCAGCGTGATGGCGCTGACCACATCATCCAGATGCACCAGATTGACGCCGTGCGCGCCGTGGGTCAGGCCGGTTTTTCCCGCCAGGAAGCGGCCGGGATGACGGCTCGGCCCCACCAGCCCCGCCAGGCGCAAAATATCTACCTGGGTACCCGGCAGATCGTGCAGCCAGCTTTCCAGTTCCGCCAGCGTCTTGCCCGCCACGGTTTCCGGCTGCAGCGCGCTGTTCTCTTTCATCACGCCGTTGCCGCTGCCGTAGACCGAGGTGGAGCTGGTGAAAATAATGCGCGGCACCTGCTTCGCCAGCGCGCTGTCCACCACGTTCTGCACCGCCTGCATATAGCTTGCGCCTCCCTCCGCCGTGCGGCTGGCGGGCAGGGTCACCACCAGCGCGTCGACATTCAGCAGCAGCTCGAGATCCCCGGCGTCGCACTCGATTTCCGGCGTCAGCCGCAGCGGCACCGCGTCGATGCCGCAGCGCCGCGCCGCCTCGACGCCGTCCAGCGTGGTTTTGCTGCCGGTGACCTGCCAGCCGCGCGCGGTTAACCCCAGCGCCAGCGGCATGCCGAGCCATCCCAGACCGATAATGGCAACCTTTTTCATCTTCTCTCCTGCGCTTGCTTCACTGCTGTTCATCTTAGTGCGCCGCGCGGCCGAACCGCAAAGGTTAAAAAAGGGTTGCGCATCGGCGTTATCTTCGCTAGGTTAATCAGCACGCAAATGAATACCCATTCAGCAACGGAATTTACTATGACACGCGTTCAGTTCAACCATCATCATCACCATCACCCTGACTAGTCTTTCAGGCGATGTGTGCTGGGAGACATTCAGATCTTCCAGTGGTGCGAACGCAAAGAGAACCCCCGGAAGATCGTCTTCCGGGGGTTTTTTTATGGGCTGGCGCACCACTTTTTTTCAGACAGGAATGAAAACAGAGGACGGGAATGATGTTAGATAACAAACGAATTCGCATAGCTATGCAGAAATCTGGCCGTTTAAGCGATGACTCACGCGAGCTGCTGGCGCGCTGCGGCATTAAAATCAACCTGCAGCAACAGCGCCTGATCGCCTTCGCAGAAAACATGCCGATCGATATTCTGCGCGTTCGCGATGACGATATTCCCGGCCTGGTGATGGATGGCGTGGTCGATCTCGGCATTATCGGCGAGAACGTGCTGGAAGAGGAGCTGCTGACGCGCCGCGCCCAGGGCGAAGATCCGCGCTACTTCACCCTGCGTCGCCTGGACTTCGGCGGCTGCCGCCTGTCGCTGGCGATGCCGGTGGATGAAGCGTACAGCGGCCCGCAGTGTCTGAATAACGCCCGCATCGCCACCTCCTATCCTCACCTGCTGAAACAGTACCTCGACAAAAAAGGCCTTAACTTCAAACCCTGCATGCTGAACGGCTCGGTGGAAGTGGCGCCGCGCGCCGGCCTGGCAGACGCGATTTGCGACCTGGTCTCCACCGGCGCCACGCTGGAAGCCAATGGCCTGCGCGAAGTGGAAGTGATCTACCGCTCTAAAGCGGTGCTGATCCAGCGCGACGGCGAGATGGCAGCGGAGAAGCAGGAGCTGATCGACAAGCTGATGACCCGCATTCAGGGCGTCATCAAAGCGCGCGAATCGAAATACATCATGATGCACGCGCCGAGCGAGCGTCTGGAAGAGGTGATCCAGCTGCTGCCGGGCGCCGAGCGTCCGACCGTGCTGCCGCTGGCGGGCGATCAGAGCCGCGTGGCGATGCACATGGTGAGCAGCGAAACCCTGTTCTGGGAAACCATGGAAAAGCTGAAAGCGCTGGGCGCCAGCTCGATTCTGGTGCTGCCTATTGAAAAGATGATGGAGTAAATCATGGCCTTTATGACCCCCGTCGAGTGGCAGCAGTGCAGCGAGGAGCAGCAGCAGGCGCTGCTGCAGCGTCCGGCCATCGCCGCCTCCGAGGCGATTAGCGCCACGGTGCGCGAGGTGCTGGACCAGGTGAAAAGTAACGGCGACGCGGCGCTGCGTGCGTTCAGCGCGCGCTTCGACAAGGCGCAGGTAGAGGCGCTGCGCGTGACGCCCGAGCAGATCGCCGCCGCCGGCGCGCGGCTGAGCGACGAGCTGAAACAGGCGATGGCCGTCGCCGTCGCCAATATCGAAACCTTCCACAACGCGCAGCAGCTGGCGACCGTGGACGTTGAAACCCAGCCCGGCGTGCGCTGCCAGCAGATCACCCGGCCGGTGCGGTCGGTCGGCCTCTATATTCCCGGCGGCTCCGCCCCGCTCTTCTCCACCGTGCTGATGCTGGCCACCCCGGCGCGCATCGCCGGCTGCGGCCGTGTGGCGCTCTGCTCGCCGCCGCCCATCGCCGACGAGATCCTCTATGCGGCGCAGCTGTGCGGCGTCGAAGAGGTGTTTCAGGTCGGCGGCGCGCAGGCGATCGCCGCCCTCGCCTTCGGCACCGAGAGCGTGCCGAAGGTCGACAAGATCTTTGGACCGGGCAACGCGTATGTCACCGAGGCGAAGCGCCAGGTGAGCCAGCGCCTCGACGGTGCGGCGATCGATATGCCCGCCGGTCCGTCGGAAGTGCTGGTGATCGCCGACGAGGGCGCGACGCCCGCTTTTGTCGCCTCCGATCTGCTGTCGCAGGCGGAGCACGGCCCCGACTCCCAGGTGATCCTGCTGACGCCGTCGCTGGCGCTGGCGCAGCAGGTCGCGGAGGCGGTAGAGACGCAGCTGCAGGCGCTGCCGCGCGCCGCCACCGCCCGTCAGGCGCTGGCAAGCAGCCGCCTGATTGTGGCGCGCGACCTGGAGGCGTGCGTGGCAATCTCCAACCAGTACGGCCCGGAGCACCTGATTATTCAGACGCGCCAGCCGCGCGATCTGGTCGAGGCGATCACCAGCGCCGGTTCGGTGTTCCTCGGCGACTGGTCGCCAGAGTCGGCGGGCGATTACGCCTCCGGCACCAACCATGTGCTGCCGACCTACGGCTACACCGCCACCAGCTCCAGCCTCGGCCTCGCCGATTTTCAGAAGCGCATGACGGTGCAGGAGCTGACGCCGCAGGGCTTCCTCAACCTCGCCGCCACCATTGAGACGCTGGCCGCCGCCGAGCAGCTGGAGGCCCACAAAAACGCCGTTACCCTGCGCGTCGCCGCGCTGAACAAGGAGCAGGCATGAGCCGGAATATTGAAGAGCTGGCGCGCGACAACGTGCGCGCCCTGACGCCCTACCAGTCTGCGCGCCGCCTCGGCGGCAACGGCGACGTCTGGCTTAACGCCAACGAATTTCCGCTGCCGGTGCCCTTTGAGCTGTCGCAGCAGACGCTGAACCGCTACCCGGAGTGCCAGCCGAAGATCGTGATTGAGCGCTACGCCGCCTACGCCGGGCTGCAGCCGGAGCAGGTGCTGGTGAGCCGCGGCGCCGACGAGGGCATTGAGCTGGTGATGCGCGCCTTCTGCGAGCCGGGCAAAGACGCCATTCTGTTCTGCCCGCCAACCTACGGCATGTACAGCGTCAGCGCCGAAACCATCGGCATTGAATACCGCACCGTGCCCGCGCTGGAGAACTGGCAGCTCAACCTGCCCGCTATCGCCGGGCAGCTCGACGGCGTGAAAGTGGTCTATATGTGCAGCCCTAACAACCCGACCGGCAACCTGATCGACCCGGACGATATCCGCACGCTGCTTGAAATGACTGCCGGAAAAGCGCTGGTGGTGGCGGATGAGGCCTATATTGAATTCTGTCCGCAGGCGACGCTGAGCGGCTGGCTGAAAACGTATCCGCATCTGGTGATCCTGCGCACGCTGTCGAAGGCGTTTGCGCTGGCCGGCCTGCGCTGCGGCTTTACGCTGGCGAATAAGCCCGTCATCGATCTGCTGATGAAGGTGATCGCGCCCTATCCGCTGGCGACGCCGGTCGCCGACGTTGCCGGTCAGGCGCTGAGCGATCAGGGCATCGCGCTGATGCAGCAGCACGTCGCCGAGCTGAACGCCAGCCGCGCCTGGCTGCTGCAGCAGCTGCCCCAGCTCAGCCTGGTGCAGCAGGTCTTCCCAAGTGAAACCAACTATATTCTGGCGCGCTTTACTGATTCGCCTGCGGTGTTTAAATCCCTGTGGGAACAGGGCATTATTCTGCGCGACCAGAACAAAAATCCGGGCCTTGCGGGATGCCTGCGCATCTCAATCGGCACGCGTGAAGAGTGCGAGCGCCTGATCGCCGCGTTACAGGCTTTATCTGTGGAGAGAGCATGAGTCAGAAGACCCTTTTTATCGATCGCGACGGCACCCTTATCGCCGAGCCGCCTGAAGATTTTCAGGTGGATCGCCTGGAGAAGCTGGCGTTTGAAGCCAACGTTATTCCGGCGCTGCTGGCGCTGCAAAACGCCGGCTACCGGCTGGTGATGATCACCAACCAGGATGGGCTGGGCACCAGCAGCTTCCCGCAGGCGGATTTCGACGGCCCGCAAAACCTGATGATGCAGGTGTTCACCTCGCAGGGGATCCATTTTGACGACGTGCTGATCTGCCCGCACAAGCCGGAAGATAACTGCGACTGCCGCAAGCCGAAGACCAAAATGGTCGAGGCGTGGCTGGCGCAGGGCGCCATCGACGTGGCGAACAGCTATGTGATCGGCGACCGGCTGACCGATATTCAGCTGGCGCAGAATATGGGGATCCAGGGCATCCGCTTCGGCCGCGAAGGCGAAGACTGGAACGCGATTCAGGCGCGCCTGACCAAACGCGATCGCCATGCGCTGGTCAACCGCAACACCAAAGAGACGCAGATTCAGGTCGAGGTGTGGCTGGACCGCGAAGGCAACAGCAAAATCAACACCGGCGTCGGCTTCTTTGACCATATGCTGGACCAGATCGCGGTGCACGGCGGCTTCCGCATGAACATCGAGGTGAAAGGCGATCTCTATATCGACGATCACCACACCATCGAAGACACCGGGCTGGCGCTCGGCGAGGCGCTGCTGAAGGCGCTGGGCGACAAGCGCGGCATCGGCCGCTTCGGCTTCGTGCTGCCGATGGATGAGTGCCTGGCGCGCTGCGCGCTCGATATTTCCGGCCGTCCGCACCTCGAATTCAAGGCGGAGTTCAACTATCAGCGCGTCGGCGACATGAGCACCGAGATGGTAGAGCACTTCTTCAGCTCGCTCTCCTACGCCATGATGAGCACCCTGCACCTGAAAACCAAAGGCAAAAACGATCATCACCGCGTGGAGAGCCTGTTTAAGGCCTTTGGCCGCACGCTGCGCCAGGCGATCCGCGTTGAGGGCAACACCCTGCCCAGCTCGAAAGGAGTGCTGTGAATGAACGTGGTGATCCTCGATACCGGCTGCGCCAACCTCTCGTCGGTGAAATGGGCGGTTGAGCGCCTCGGCTACACGCCCGACGTCAGCCGCGATCCTGACGTGGTGCTGCGCGCCGACAAGCTGTTCTTGCCGGGCGTCGGCACCGCGCGCGCGGCGATGAACCAGCTGGAAGAGCGCGATCTGGTTGACCTGATCAAAGCCTGCACCCAGCCGGTGCTCGGCATCTGCCTCGGCATGCAGCTGCTCGGCAGCAGCAGCGAGGAGAACGGCGGCGTCAGCACCCTCAACATTATCGACGCCGAATGCGGGCTGATGGAGACGCGCGGCCTGCCGCTGCCGCATATGGGCTGGAACCAGATCACCGCCCAGGCGGGCAACCATCTGTTTCGCGGCATCGACGAAGAGAGCTACTTCTACTTCGTGCACAGCTACGCCATGCCGGTCAACGCCAGCACCATCGCCCAGTGCGATTACGGCCAGCCCTTCACCGCGGCAGTGCAGAAAGATAACTTCTTCGGCGTGCAGTTCCACCCTGAGCGCTCCGGCAAAGCGGGCGCGCAGCTGCTGAAAAACTTCCTGGAGATGTGATGATTATCCCCGCGTTAGATTTGATTGACGGCAAAGTGGTGCGCCTGCATCAGGGCGACTACGGCCAGCAGCGCGACTACGGCAGCGATCCGCTGCCGCGCCTGCAGGATTACGCCAGCCAGGGCGCGACGGTGCTGCACCTCGTGGACCTGACCGGCGCGAAGGATCCGGCAAAGCGCCAGATCCCGCTGCTGAAAACGCTGCTTAACGGCGTTGAGGCGATCGTGCAGGTTGGCGGCGGCATCCGCACGCGCGACGACGTGAAAGCGCTGCTCGACGCCGGCGCCAGCCGCGTGGTGGTCGGCTCGACGGCGGTAAAAGCGCCGGATGAGGTGAAAAAATGGTTCAGCGAGTTCGGCGCCGAGGCGATCGTGCTGGCGCTGGATGTGCGCATCGACGCGGCGAACCGCAAAGAGATCGCCATCAGCGGCTGGCAGGAAGCGGCCGGCGTCACGCTGGAAGAGGTGATCGCGCAGTTTGCGCCGGTGGGCCTGAAGCACGTGCTCTGCACCGATATTTCACGCGACGGCACCCTGAGCGGCTCCAACGTCGCGCTCTATAAGGAAGTGACCGCGCGCTATCCCGAGATTGCGTTTCAGTCCTCCGGCGGCATTGGCAATATTGAGGATATCGCGGCGCTGCGCGACAGCGGCGTACAAGGCGTGATCGTCGGACGCGCGCTGCTCGAAGGTAAATTCACGGTTTCGGAGGCTATCGCATGCTGGCAAAACGCATAATCCCCTGTCTTGACGTGCGCGACGGACAGGTCGTCAAGGGCGTGCAGTTCCGCAATCACGAGATCATCGGCGACATCGTGCCGCTGGCGCAGCGCTACGCGCAGGAAGGCGCGGACGAGCTGGTGTTCTACGATATCACCGCCTCCAGCGACGGCCGCGTGGTCGACAAAAGCTGGGTGTCGCGCGTGGCGGAGGTGATCGACATTCCCTTCTGCGTGGCGGGCGGCATCAAAAGCGAAGAGGACGCGGCGCGCATTCTGGAGTTCGGCGCCGATAAAATCTCCGTCAACTCGCCGGCGCTGGCCGATCCCGAGCTGATCACCCGCCTGGCGGATCGCTTTGGCGTGCAGTGCATCGTGGTGGGCATCGACACCTGGTTCGACGAGGCGAGCGGCAAATATCACGTTAACCAGTACACCGGCGACGAAGCGCGCACCCGCGTCACCCAGTGGGAAACCTTAGAGTGGGTGCAGGAGGTGCAGAAGCGCGGCGCAGGGGAGATCGTGCTGAATATGATGAATCAGGATGGCGTGCGCAACGGCTACGACCTGGTGCAGCTGCAAAAAGTGCGTGAGGTGTGCAAGGTGCCGCTGATCGCCTCCGGCGGCGCAGGCACGATGCAGCACTTCCTCGACGCCTTTGAGCAGGCGAACGTCGACGGTGCGCTGGCCGCCTCGGTGTTCCATAAGCAAATTATCAATATCGGCGAGCTGAAAAGCTTTCTGAAAGAGAACGGAGTGGAGATTCGCGCGTGTTAACTAGTGAGCAACTGGCCCAGCTTGACTGGGTCAAAACCGAGGGCATGATGCCCGTTATCGTGCAGCACAGCGTTTCTGGCGAAGTGCTGATGCACGGCTATATGGATCAGGCGGCGCTGGCGAAAACCTGCAGCGAAGGCAACGTCACCTTTTTCTCACGCACCAAACAGCGTCTCTGGACCAAAGGCGAGACCTCCGGCCACTTTCTGCGCGTCGTCAGCATCACGCCGGACTGCGACAATGACACGCTGCTGGTGCTGGCCGATCCCATTGGGCCGACCTGCCATCGCGGCACCTCAAGCTGCTTTTCGCCCGCCGCGCCCGACTGGGTGTTTCTGCATCAGCTGGAGCAGCTGCTGGCGTCGCGCAAAAGCGCCGATCCCGCCAGTTCCTACACCGCGCAGCTCTATGCCAGCGGCACCAAGCGCATCGCGCAGAAGGTGGGCGAAGAAGGCGTTGAGACCGCGCTGGCGGCAACGGTCAACGATCGTCATGAGCTGACCAACGAGGCTTCTGATTTGCTCTATCACCTGCTGGTACTGCTGCAGGATCAGGATCTCGACCTCAGCGCCATCATCAATAACCTGCGCGCGCGCCATAAGTAGCGGTGCACTATGTTGCTCAATATCGGCAGGTGACGCGAATATTGAGCAACATACTTCTCATTTTCAGGACCCGGCTATGACCACCCATGACAAACTGATCGCCCTGCTGGATCAGCATCAGGCGCGCTATCGGCTGATGCCGCATGAAGCGACCGGCAAATGCGAAGCGGTGGCGGCGCTGCGCGGCACGGCGCTGGGCCAGGGCGCGAAGGCGCTGGTGTGCCACGTTAAAGGCAACGGCGTGAAACAGCATGTGCTGGCGGTGTTGCCCGCTGACCAGCAGGCGGATTTAGCGCGCGTGGCGCAAGCGGTCGGCGGTCGCCGCGCCTCGCTCGCCAGCCCGGCGGAAGTGGATATGCTGACCGGCTGCGTGTTTGGCGCCATTCCGCCCTTCTCGTTTCATCCCGATCTCCGGCTGGTGGTCGATCCGCTGCTGTTTGCGCGCTTTGATGAGATCGCCTTCAACGCCGGACGGCTGGATTTGTCGATGGTTTTGCACACGGAAGATTATCGCCGCCTCTGTAATGCTAACGTAGTGAAAATAATCCAGTAATTGTCATCGTGGTGGCAGGCAGGTACTCTGCTTAATTCAACATCACGATAAAAGAAGAGATTATGGCTACTCCTGGTTTCTCCCGTCTGCGCGCGGCGCTGATGACCGCCGTGCTGGCAGGCTGCGCCTTTGGCGCGCAGGCAAAAATTGAACAGGTCCGCTTCGCGGTCGATCCTACCTATCCGCCGTTTGAGTCCAAAACCCCGCAGGGCAAGCTGGTCGGTTTCGATATCGATCTGGGCAACGCGCTCTGCCAGCAGATGCAGGCGAAGTGCGTCTGGGTGGAAAGCCAGTTCGACGGCATGATCCCGGCGCTGAAGGCGCGCAAGTTCGACGCGATCCTGTCAGATATGGGCATCACCGAAGAGCGCCTGAAGCAGATCGACTTCACCGTGCCGCTCTATGACACCCATACGCAGCTGATTGCGCGTAAAGGCTCTGGCCTGCTGCCGACCGCCGAGTCGCTGAAAGGCAAAACCGTCGGCGTGGAGCAAGGCACGGTGCAGGAGCGCTACGCGCGCGCCAAATGGCAGCCGTTCGGCGTGAACGTGGTGCCTTATGGCGATCAGGCGCAGGTAGAGAGCGACCTGGTGTCCGGCCGTCTCGATGCGGTGTTCACCGATGCGGCGCAGGCGGCAATCGGCTTTCTGAAGCATCCGCAGGGCAAAGATTTCGAGCTGGCTGGCCCAATTGTGCAGGATCCGATTATTGGCCCCGGCACCGCCATCGGCCTGCGTAAAGGCGACGCCGAGCTGAAAACCGCGCTGGATAACGCCTTCGCCGAAATCAAAAAGAATGGCACCTTCGACAAGATTCAGAAGCAGTATTTCGCGACTGACATCTCCATCAAGCAGTAACCCCGAGGCGGCCCGAGTGGTCGCCCGCTTTGATTCGGCACTATACTTTTCTTCATTTCCGGGGTGCGACCCGCGCCCCCTCTTAAATGACAGGACAATCAGCGCCCCATGCATCAACAACATCATCCTCTTATCAGCGCCTCGCTGGGCACTCAGCGCGAAATCGTCAGCTTCCACTTCGGCGAAGAGAAATATAAACAGGTTTATATTCAGGCCTCCCTGCACGGCGACGAAATCCCCGGCATGGCGGTTGCCTGGTTTCTGAAGCAGAAACTGATGGCGCTGGAGTCCGCTGGCAGGCTGCGCGCCGGCTTTACCCTGGTGCCGGTGGCCAACCCGCTGGCGCTGAGCCAGCACTGGCACGGCACGCATCTCGGACGCTTCCACAGCGAGTCGGGCCAGGACTTTAACCGCCGCTTTCCTGCGCTGGGCGAGAAGCTGGCGGCGGAGCTGGCCAGTTCGTTGACGCCGAACGAAGGCGACAACAAGCGGCTGATCCGCGACGCGATTGATCGTCACTATCGCGATGTGATCGCCAAAACCGAGCTGGAGGCGCAGCGCTTTACCCTGATGCGCATGGCGAGTCAGGCGGATCTGATGATTGATTTGCACTGCGACTGGGAAGCATTGCCTCATCTCTACACCACGCCGCACGCCTGGCCCGATATCGAGCCGCTGGCGCGCTGGCTGGGTAGCGAAGTGCAGCTGCTGGCGCAGATTTCCGGTGGCGAGCCGTTCGATGAAGCCTGCTGCGAACCCTGGCTGACGCTGGCTGAGCGCTTTGGCGACAAATACCCGATGCCGCGCGGGCTGCTGCCGGTGACGCTGGAGCTGCGCGGACTGCGCGATGTCGATCCCGATCAGGCGGAGCAGGATGCGGATGCGATCATCAGCGCGCTGCGCGAAAGCGGCTATATCGCCGCGGAGAACCCGTCGGTGTCGGTGGAAGTGGCCGCGCCGGTGATTGGCGGCGACGAGCTGGCGCTGGTCACAGCTAACGCCGAGGATATCGCAGGCATGGCGGAGAGCAGCGCTGCGGCGAGCGCGCTGGAGGCGGTGGATATGCCGGAAGAGATGAGCGTGATTAAGCAGCGTCATACCGAAGGCGCCGGCGCGGTCTCCCCTGCCCTTAAGCACCCTGCGACGCCACTGGCGGGCTGTGAGTATATTCACTCGCCGGTTTCCGGGCTGATTCTGCATCGCAAGAAGCTGGGCGCGCATATCCGTCCGGGCGAAGTAGTGGCTGAGGTGGTGGATCCGGTGACGGACTTTGTGACACCGCTGGTGGCGGAGTATGGCGGCGTGCTCTATGCGCGGCACTGGGCGAAGTTCGCCACGGCGGGCATGCTGGTGATCAGGCTGGCGGGGGAAGATGAGGTGAGGAGCGGGGATTTGCTGGTGGGGTAAAAAAAGGCTTCCTGACGGAAGCCTTTTTAATGTTAGTCCAGCCATTCGGTGTGAAACACACCGTCTTTATCGATGCGCTTGTAAGTATGCGCGCCGAAATAGTCGCGCTGTGCCTGAATCAGGTTGGCAGGCAGCACTTCTGAACGGTAGCTGTCGTAGTATGCGATAGCGGCAGAGAAGGTCGGCGTCGGGATACCGTTCTGCACAGCGTAGGCAACCACATCGCGCAGCGCCTGCTGATATTCGTCAGCGATATTCTTGAAGTACGGTGCCAGCAGCAGGTTAGCGATGTTAGCGTTTTCGGCGTAGGCATCGGTAATTTTCTGCAGGAACTGGGCACGGATGATGCAGCCAGCACGGAAAATTTTAGCAATTTCACCGTAGTGCAGATCCCAGTTGTACTGCTCGGAAGCCGCACGCAGCTGTGAGAAGCCCTGCGCGTAGGAAACGATTTTTCCCAGGTAGAGCGCACGACGCACTTTCTCTACGAATTCTGCTTTGTCGCCGGTGAAGGCCTGCGCCTGCGGTCCGCTCAGCACTTTAGAGGCTGCAACGCGCTGCGTCTTCAGAGAAGAGAGGTAGCGAGCAAATACAGATTCAGTAATCAGTGACAGCGGCTCGCCGAGATCCAGTGAACTCTGGCTGGTCCATTTACCGGTGCCTTTGTTAGCCGCTTCATCCAGAATCACGTCAACCAGGTAGTTACCCTCTTCATCTTTCTTGGTGAAGATATCCTTGGTGATGTCGATCAGGTAGCTGCTCAGCTCGCCGTTGTTCCACTCGGTGAAGGTTTTGGCCAGCTCTTCATTGCTCAGACCCAGCGCGCCTTTCAGCAGGGCGTAGGCTTCAGCGATCAGCTGCATATCGCCATATTCGATGCCGTTGTGCACCATCTTCACATAGTGACCGGCGCCGTCCGGACCGATGTAGGTCACGCAGGCTTCGCCATCTTCCGCACGTGCGGCGATTTTGTCCAGAATTGGGGCAACCAGCTCGTAGGCTTCTTTCTGACCGCCAGGCATGATTGATGGGCCTTTCAATGCGCCCTCTTCACCACCGGAAACACCGGTACCGATGAAGTTAAAGCCCTGCTCAGACAGCTCTTTGTTACGACGGATGGTGTCTTTATAGAAGGTGTTACCGCCGTCGATCAGGATGTCGCCTTTGTCGAGATGCGGAGTCAGGGAAGCGATAGTTTTGTCAGTTGCTTCGCCCGCCTGAACCATCAGCAGGATACGGCGCGGTTTTTCCAGCGAGTCGACGAACTCTTCGATGGTGTAGTAAGGCGCGAGTTTCTTGCCCTGGTTTTCAGCGATGACTTCATCAGTCTTTTCGCGTGAACGGTTGAAGATAGAGACGGTATAACCACGGCTTTCAATGTTGAGAGCCAGGTTACGGCCCATAACGGCCATACCTACAACGCCGATCTGTTGCTTGGACATTTTTTACTCCTGTCTGAAGATCAATCGCCTGAGAAAAGTCAGGCGAATCAATGTGGCAAACATGTTAACTCACGAAATGAGATAAAAGGTAGTGATTGATGCGATTGCAGTTAGACGATGGCACTGATTTGCCTATTGATTGCTCAAATCAGATAAATCTTCTTTTTTTGCAGGTTGCTTGAAATAAAGAGGTAAAATGTCGTCTGGTTTACCATCCATTTTAACTGTACCGTGTTCTAGCCAAAGAATACGAGTGCACGTTTTTTGCAAAAGAGCACGGCTATGGCTTGCAAGTATCAATATTTTGGTTGAACTGATTATACTATTAAGACGGCTTTCAGCCTTTTCTTTAAACCCTTCATCTCCTACAGAGAGCCACTCGTCCATTAAAAGAATCTCTGGCGTAAAAATTGTAGAGACACTAAAACCAAGACGCATTTGCATACCAGAAGAGTAAGTACGAACTGGCATGTCAATAAAGTCGCCCAAATCTGTAAAAGAAATGATTTCTTCTATTTTATTATTTATCTCTTTCTTTCTAAGACCTAAAAGCGCACCTCGAATATAAATATTTTCACGACCTGTAAACTCGGGATTAATCCCCAATGAAATTGAAATTAAAGAACCAATTTCACCTTTAATAGTTGCATTACCTGTTGTAGGATGATACACACGGCTAAACATGCGTAAAAGCGTGGTTTTACCTGCTCCATTATGACCGATTAGACCAACTCTTTCTCCATCCTTAATTTCAAAATTAAGGTTATTTAGTGCAGAGACAACTACGCGTCCATTTTGCTCACCAACTTTTCCACCTGTAGCAAAATTGATAAAACCTTTTTTTATTGATCGTGCTGCAGCGTTATATATTGGAAATTCTATCCCAACATTTTCAAATTTTATGATAGCCATATGATTTCCTAAACCCAATAAGGCACACGATACTTATACTTGCTCAACATAAACGTTGAGAACATGACACCAAGTATTCCCATCACCATAGCGGTATAGTAACTCGAAACCATAGGCACCTCCCCTAGCAAAGGAGTGCGCACAAGATCAATGAGGTGATAAAAAGGATTCAGATTCAGCAATAGCTCGCCAGTTCGGTGCGTTAAAAGCTTGGGTAACCAGATTACAGGCGTAAGATAAAAGATAACTTGCATTATACTCAATACAATCTGTGTCATATCGCGAAATCTAGCACAAATTAATGACAACACGACCAGTAACCATGACAGATTGATAGCCAATAAAATAAATCCAGGAATAGCTAATAATGCATACCAATTCAATCCTTTTCCTACAGCCAACATGACCAATGGGAAAATAACAATATTATGCATAAATATAATAAAATTCTTCCATACAACGCGCAAGATATGTATGTGAAGAGGAACGGGAAGTTGCTTTATTATTCCTTCTGACGAAATTAATGCGTCGCACCCTTCACTAATACTACTTAGCATAAAGGTCCAGATGATTAATCCCAAAGTCAAGAAAGGAAGGAACTCCTTAACATTCGTTTTGAAGAGATTACCAAAAACTAGCCCCATAGTAGTTATCATAACAGCCATGCTAATGGTTATCCAAAATGGACCCATTTTAGACCTTTTATATCTCATGCGGATGTCTTGTCCGCCCATTACTTGAATAATATGATAGTTCTTTAAGGCAGAAAGAAGATCTTCCATCCCTGGAGAGTTTTTAAGAAATTTCATTACAATATACCATGTTGATAAGCCAAGCGATCAAGCCCAACAAGAAATCTGTCGCCACACAAACGTGACGTCATTAAAGTCATAAATTCTTCACGTTGCGATTCATCAAGCTGATCTCTAAGCTTAATTATATCACTAATATTACATACACATCTAAACAGCAAATCAAGTTTGATGATTGGCAATCCACAGTGATGCAAAGCAAGGCAGTTGATATGAATTTGTGAACCAAGAGTAAACTCATCAAGGTAAAGAGCAATTAAACGATGTTTTAACTGCTTGAGATGTTTATTACTTTCAATGTTCTCCCGCGTCAAAAATCTTATCAACTCGAGATAATCTATTTTTTGATCTTCTTTTTCTTCTTTGTTCTCTGGATCATAAATACTGGTTGGAAAACTTCCACCACTGCTGATAATTGACTGCATTTTTATTTCATGTTTTTTACTTTTCTCATCTTTCACAAAGTTACGAAAATAAGAGTTAAGCACTTCATCATTTTTGAATAGTGAAGTAATCGTCTGGTTATACCAGGCGCGCTCACCTTCTCGACGATAGTAGTAATAGTTGTTAAAAAAATCTTCATCTGTCTTGAGTTTCTTTTCAATAAAAGAGATATTGTAAAGAGATTTGAATTGTTGTTCTGAGCTTACTAATGATTTTAACAGTTTACTGAGTGCAAACTCACCTCTCTTGATAACAAGTGGACGAACATTAGATAATTTGTATTTTTTCCAATATTCCTCAAATCGTTGGTTCCTGACTATATCTCCGCATACTGAAATACAAAAAGAACCTAGATGATGGGAGTGCTGGCTATTCTCAGTTGCTCCTAAAACTTCAGTTTTACTATTAAACAACTGATAAAGAAATTCTTTTAAGCCTCTGATTGAAAAAAATACACTATCGTTTATAATTAGCAGCCTTTCGCACCTTTCATCAATTTTATTATCAAAGATAAATTTCATTCCTGTCTGATAACTGCTGAAATCGCGGCCATAGTTATCTTTTTCAATATAAACATCAAAGAGATTAGATGCGATATTTTCAGGCTTGAGTTTTAATGTATTGACACCAATAACATAAATACCCTGCTCTTTGGCTTCCTTGATCAAAAGCTGTGTATCGTTTCGAAGCGCACTTTTCTCATATAAAGCTAACAGCATGACATTGCCGCCAGAAAATTCTTTTTTTACAATAGTATTATTGTACTTTTTTATTTTTATACTGTCTTTTAGAG